>CAVQKH010000016.1:0-137111 GCA_963712995.1 uncultured Actinomycetota bacterium
AGCCCACGGGCAGGGGCGTGCAGGGTGGCGAGCATGTGCAGGCGCCGTCCCCAGAAGTAGCGGGAGTGGCTGGCGCAGTAGCCGTACTCGGCCCATCCGGCCAGCTCGCTGCGGTGCACGGCCTCACGGGAGCGGGCGCATTCCACCGGGGTGGAGTCGACGACCCAGACGTCATCGGTCCATAGGCTGGTGTCGCGGGCCAGCATCACGATCAGCCAGCTGATCGTGGCGGCCAGGTTGCGCAGCCGCTTGTTGTAGCCCGACTGTTGGGGCAGGTAGGGGAACAGGTGCCGGAGGTGAGCGGTGGCGAACCGGAGCCAGCGCGACTCACTGGTGAACCCCAGCAGGGCCTGCATCACCGCCAGCGTCACCAGCTCCGCATCGGAGATCTGCGGGCTGAAACCGATCGCCGGACGCCACGGCGCACGCTGCGGCGCGCTCCCGCAACAGGTCATCGGTCTTGACGTAGAGTGCGGTCGCGAGGGTGTCCAGATCGGCGTCCACGAGAACCTCCGGGTTCGACGTTGGGTGACAAACGCCGATCTTGGACACCCTTCGCGTATCAACCGATCACGACACGCCGACCTCTACCCCTTGGAATAGATCATCTAGGGCGCCGGGTGGCAGCAGGCGTAGCAGCGTAGCTCGGCCCTGGAGAGGTCCGGGTGATGGTCTGGGCGGCGCGTCCACACCATCACCTCCATTCCGAGCGCCCGCAGTAGCGGGATCAACGCGCGGGCTGTTGCGCCAGCACCGAACACCCCGGCGCGGCGTCCGCGCACCTCAACAGGGAGTTCGCTCATTCCAGCTCGGTCATGGCCGGCCACCACCGCGGCGTGCGCAGGTAGCGCATGCTTGGCGAGCGCGAGGATCATCATCAGTGCGTGCTCGGCAACCGACACCGCGTTGACGCCGGGAGTCGTGACCACTGCCACGCCACGAGCGGAGAGTGCTGCCAGGTCGAGGTGATCCGTGCCGGCACTCAGCGAGCCGATCACCCTGAGCCTGGGCAAGGCCGCCACGACGTCGGCGTCGATGCGTTCCTTGACCCCGACGATGGCTGCGTCAACGCTGTCACCGAGCGCGGTCAGCTCGGTGACAGCGCGACCACGACCGTCGAGAACGTCCGTTCGAGCACAGCGCGGTCATCCGGATTGTCGAGAACGTCGGCCAGCGCGAGGAAGACGGTCATGCCCACGCACCAGAGATTATTGCCTTATCGTCCGGAGTGCGCTGCGGAGAGGCTGTGCGCGGTGAAGTCGTCGATCGCCTCCTCAATGCGGTCTGCTTCAACAGCACCTCGGTAACGAGCTGACCGCAGCACGCGCCCCAGGTGAGTGAGCCGCCGAGCCACGGCCTCGGTGCGGAGTTCCGGGTCGCCGAACACCCTGCTTCATAGCGCCGAGCGCGGGCCGTACCCAGGGGCGCGCGGTCTCCAGCGCGGTAGCCGCCAGGCTCACGCCGTCGTGCGGGCGAGCGGTCCCGAACATCACGGTGACCTGCAGCGCCCGAGCCCAGCCGCACAGGGGGTGTGACCGAGATACGCGTCAAAGGGGCAACGACATGATCTTGAGCGTTTAGGTCGTCTGCTCGTCGTGCTCGCGCAGCATCCTCATGACGGTGGCGGGCGAGGGGTGCTGCCCCTTCTTCGCGCCGGTGGTGATGACGAGGCGCTTGGTGATGTCGCGCAGGCTCATCTCCTGGTCGCGCAGGTGCAGCGCCATGGACAGCATGTCGTCGTCGGTGACCCCGGCGCCGCCGATGGTCTTGCCACGCTTCCGCGCGGACTCGTGGCCTTCGAGGGTGCGGTCGCGGATGTACTCGCGCTCCATGCCGGACATGGCCGCGAGCACGGTGAACACGATGCCGGACGGGTCGTGTGAGCCCTTCAGTTCTCCGGTGAGGAACTCCAGGCCGACGTCGCTCGCCTTCAGCTCCTCGGCGAGCATGGCGAGTTCGATGCCGCGGCCGAGCCGCTTGTGCTCGTGCACGACGAGGGTGACGGCGACACCGGAGGAGCGGATCTCCCCGGCGAGCTTCACGGCGGCCTCCAGCTCGGGGCGCTTGGTGGCGCGGGTGGAGATCTTCTCGGAGAAGACCCGGGTGACCCCGGCCTCGCCGAGCGAGTCGAGCTGTGCGTCCAGGGACTGCCGGGCGGTCGAGGCGCGGGCGTAGCCGAGGCGGACGTGTCCGACCGGTTCGGCGCCGGCGCGCACGGGCCGGGGTAGTTCGGTCCACGCCGAGCCTGGCTTGCGTACGGCGGGAGTCGGCACGCTCAGGGCCTTGGCGAGTTGGGGCACGAGGCGGAAGCGGGCGGTGTGGTACTGGATCGCCACCTTGCCCTTCCCGGTCCGGCACGGGGAGCCCGCCGGGGCGGCGCAGGTGGACATCGGGCAGTCGTGCGATTCCACACGCTTGAAGTCGTCGCTCACGACCCCGGACTGTTTCATGAGGGTGTTTCAGATGTCCAGTTATTTGCAACAACTCATGAAACATGATCGCCGCAGGTGGACGACCGCCCGGCCGGGTGTTTCATGAGCGACCCACCTATGAAACACCGATGTCTGGCCTGTCGGCGGAACCGAGGATGCCTTCCGTTGTTGAACTGATCATGGCGGCGACTCATCTGCGGGCTTGCGACGTTCCCGAGCTCCGCCAAGTGGGTCGGCACCCCCTCGTCACCCCGAAGGTTGCGTGGAGGCCCCGATCTTGGGCAGAGAGCGCGTCGTCGGCGTCCTGCGGCATTGAAGGAAGGGACGGGACCGGAACACGCCAGAAATGTGCCGTAGTGACCGGTAAGCGCTGGTCAGCGGGTGGCCGAGCTTGGACTGACCAGATCCTCCGTCACGGGCAGGCACTCGGAGAGCAGGTCGACGACGTCGCGCCAGGCTCGCTGCGCGTGCCGTGGGTGGTAGCCGACGCCGGGGACCACGGGGTGGTCGACCGGCGGGTGGTGGAAGGCGTGCAAGGCGCCGCCGTAGACCACGAGGCGCCAGTCGACGCCCGCGGCCTGCATCTCGGCGGTGAACGCGCCCCGTTGCGCGGGCGGCATGATCGGGTCTTCCGACCCGACCCCGGCCCACACCGGGCAGCGAATGCGCGCCGCCTCGCCCGGTCGGCCCGTGGTCAGCGCGTTGACTGTCCCGATCGCGCTCAGGTTGACGCCGTCGCGCCCGAGTTCCAGCCCGACGGCGCCCCCGGTGCCGTAGCCGATGGCGGCGATCCGGTCGGGGTCGGTCCGCGGTTCGGCGCGCAACATGTCAAGCGCCGCATGACCGAGGCCCGCATCCGGTCGGGGTTGGCGAGCAGCGGCATGCAACGGGCCAGCATCTCCTCGGGGTCACCAAATAGCGCCCGCCGTGAAGGTCGAAGGCCAGCGCTACGTATCCCAGCTCGGCGAGAGCATCGGCCCGGCGGCGCTCGACGTCGCTGAGCCCCATGCCCTCTGGCCCGAGCAGCACCGCGGGCCGGCGGTCGACGCCGGCCGGGAGTGCGAGGTGCCCGATCATCGTCAGACCGTCGGCCGGGTACTCGACCGTGCGCGTTGTAATCGTCGTCATGAGACTGGACTTTAGTGATCGTCGAGCCCGGTCGGGCCGCGGTTCACCGCTGGAAGAACAGCGCGGATATCCCTCTGAAATACGGCGATGGCTCACAAGAACCGTCAAAAACCCGCCCCACGGCAGCGCTATCGGATCACCTGCGCAGGCCACGGTGTTGGAGGCTGACCTAGCGGCAGGATTCTGGCGTATACGGCTCGGCCCCCTGAAGGGGCGTCACCAGCTAGGCACCTCACGGTTCAGGCGGCCTGGTAGAGGCCGGCGGCGGTCAGGTCCTGCTCGCGAAGCGGGGTGAAGTAGACGTAGAGCTTCGGGTCGTACGCCTCGGGCTGGATGCCGAGCTCGTGAGTGCTGTACTCGCCGAACCGGTTGATGTGCTCGGTCAGGTACGGCGAGATGTGCGCCAGGTCCTCCGGGTCGATTTCCCAGCCCTCCTCCAGCAGCTGACGGACGATCTCCGCGATGTCCAGGGCATTGTGGAAGATCACCGCGTTCGTGAGCAGCGCGTTGAACTTCATCGCCTTCTCCTGCTCGATCGGGTCGTTGTCCGCGATGACGCCGCGATTGCCGAAGCCGATCCACTGGGAGAACCGGTTGAACGACTCCACCTTGTTCGTCGCCGCGGTCACCCGTCGGCGAAGCGGCGCATCCGACAGATACCGAAGGAGCTGCACGGTGCGGATCACGCGGCCGACCTCGCGAAAGGCGGCGTAGGTGGCGTTCTTCCGGGACCCGGAGCGCAGGCGCTTGAGCAGCGTGGAGGAGGAGATGGCTCCCTCGCGTACGGAGACGGCCACGCGCATCAGGTGGCGGAACTGGGACTCGATCAGGTCGAAGTCGATGACGTTCTTGCCAGGCTCGCCGAACAGGGCGTCGATGTGGACGTACTCGGTCTGCTTGGAGGGCCGGTAGAAGGTCAGTTCCTTCCAGTTCCTGATCCTGGGCATCAGGTCGAAACCCAGCAGGTGGGCGAGCGCGAAGACAGGGAAGCTCTGGCCCTGCGTATCGGCGTGCACCGTGGTCGGCTGCACCTCGCTCGTGTTCTTGAGCAGGCCCTCGATGATGTAGACGGCCTCCCACACGCCGCACGGGATGAAGTGCGTGAACAGCGCGATGTAGGTGTCCGAGACGTGGTGGTAGGCGATGCCGCCCGGCTTGCCGTAGCGGACGCTCGTCTCGGAGAGCAGATTGTCGAGGTAGGTGTCCATGTGGGTGCCGTCCGCCGCCACCGCGGTTCCGTCGCCCCATGCCTGGGAGATGTCCAGGTGGGCGTGCGCGTTGACCAGATCGGAGACCGCCTCGTTCAGCAGCACGATCGAGAAGTGCTTGTTGGCGACGTACGACAGCTCGTGCCCGCTCACGCCGGGGATGTGCCGGGCGGCTTCGTAGGGGCCCATGTTGGTGCCCTTGACGAACGTGACGATCACGTAGCGGCCCAAGGGGTCCGTGAGCTTGGGCTCGTTGCCCGACGGCGGGCCGAAGCGGCGCCACCACTCCACCCAGTACGCGGTCCGGGCCACGATCCCCATCAGGGAACGCTCCGGCATCCTCGCCTTGATCTCCTGCTCCAGCCGCTTCGCCGAGGGCCGCTGACCGTCAGCCCGGAACGCCTTCAGCGACGGGATGCCCGTCTCCGGATCGATGACCAGGCCCTCGTTCTCCGGGTACCCGGCGTCAGCCGCCGCGGCAGCGCCTCGCAGCTTGTCCTCCAGCTGCCGGCGGAAGGACTTCGCGTCGAACTCTGCGCTCTCGCCCGCCTCGCACAGGCCGACCTCCACCAGGTAGGACCCCAGCGTCTCCTGAACGACCTCCCAGTCAAGCAGCTGCTCGGACCAGTCGGCGTACTCCTCCGAGCCGACCACCGCGACGTCGCCCGTACGCAGCTCCTCCGCCAGCGCGGTGAAGACCATCGCCTCGAAGTGCTTGCGGACGAACTGCCCGGTCCGGGTCTTGTCGACCACAGCCTTACGCCAGTTCTGAGTGGCGAAGGAGATGTCGACCTCATCGCCCTCCTCGTTGAAGGCGGTGATGTACTCGCCGCGGGCCGCCTGGTGACGCTGGGCGTGCGCGAGAGCGTCCAACACCCGGCTGTCCTCGCTGGTCGCGGTGAACTCCAGGGTCTCGGCAGCAGCCAGGTCGAACATCACCGCCCGGTCCCGGCCGATCTGCCCGTACAGCAGCACTTCCCAGAAGTTGCCGTGGTGGGCGGAGACCTTTTCGATCTGCTCGTACTGCTTGGCGAACCCGCCGAAACCCTCCACCGCCCGCGTGACCGCGCCGAACCCGCCGGCCTGCACCATCTGCGCCTTCACCAGGGCGAGGACGGCTGGGGAGACTCGGCCCTCCAGCCGCTTCGCGACCTCGTCCACCGACGCCTCCTCGTCCAGGCCCTCCAGCGCCTGACGGGCCTCGGCGGTCATGGCCGCGGCCTTCTCCAGCGCCTCCTGGGCCGGGCCGCCCTCGTCGATGTGCTTGAGCACCGTGCGGTAGTTCCCGATCAGGGCCTCGACGATCTCCCGTTCGGCGAGCCGGATCTCCTCCAGCTCCGCCTTGGCCTTCTTGATCTTCGTGGCCACGCGCTTGCAGAACATCGTCGCGAGGTCGTCCCGTACCCGCATCCTCGCCTTGTGCGTCAGGGCTGCGACCAGCGCGATGCGTTTGACGGGGGCGAAGTCCCGCAGCTCCGAGGCATCCGCCGCGTCCGCTTCCCCGGCGAAGTCGGTGATCTTCCCTGCGGCGACTCCATCCATCCACACATCGGTGTCGCCGAGACCGTCCAGCCATTCCAGGCGCTTGGTCAGGTTCTTGAAATGCGACCAGGTCGGGCCTTTGGCGGGCTTCTTCAGACGGTTGAACAGCGTCGTCCCGTCGCTGTCGCGCTCCTCCAGCAGCCGCATGAGCCCCGCCCGCTGAGCAGCGCTCATGCGGTCGTGGATGCCTGCGCGGATCGAGGCGTTCACCTCGGTGCGGATCTTCGAGGCCATCTTGTCAAAGGCGGAGAACCCCGGCAGCTCCAGCCCGGCCTCCACCACCTTCTCCAGCGCGATGTTGATCAGATCCGCCGGACGGTTCTTCGCCTCCGCCTCCTTGCGAATCGACTGCTCGACGATCCCCCTGGCCTTGGCCTGGTCGTACGTCACGCCGACCCGCTTGCGGACCAGGCCACGGTGATGCTTGGCCGTCCTCTCCGCCCGGTACACCGGCAGCGTGCCCTCCGGCAGCTCCGCCGCCCGCCGTACGAAGTCCACCACCATCTCCGGGACGTCCTCCAGCGCGGGGAAACACCCCATACGCCGGTACGACTTCAACATCAGGAGCAGGGCCAGCAGATGCTCATCGGAGTCGGTAGCGTCGGCCGCCCACTCCAGCTCCTCGCGAGTCGGCGAGAAGAACAGATGCAGCTCGTGCGCGGTGATCAGCCGCTTGAACCGCGGATACGCGGTCCGCTCGAACGATGTCACAACCCACCCCAGGACCCCGGACGACGCTCAACATCACCACCAACGACACTGCGCTGAACGGGCGACGGGCCGGGCGCTCAGGGCCTCAAGATCATCCCGTTGCCCCTTTGACGCGTATCTCGGTCACACCCCCACAGCGAAGGGTGGTCAATCACCGCGCCCATAGGTGTGCGCAGCACGCGCCTGCTCGCTCTGAGCCTCCCGAACTCAACAGGAGAGCTGTTCTGCCCAAGCTCGGACAGCTCTCCTGTTGAGTTCGGGAGCGGGAGAGCTGATCACGGGGGCCGTTCGCCGCACTGGTGGTGAACCAGAACATCGATCCCGGTATCAGGAGCTGAACGTCCCGGTCGAGCCCACCGCCGAGCAGGAGCACACCAGGTGCCGGTCCCCGTGGGCCTGGTCGATCCGCCGCACCGGAGGCCACACCTTGGCCATTGCCCGACCCATCGGGTAGACGGCGAGCTCCCGGCTGTAGGGGTGGTCCCATTTGTCGGTCAGGCAGCTCGCGGTGTGCGGCGCGCAGCGCAGCGGGTTGTCCTCGGCGGGCCACTCCCCCTCGGCTACCCGGTTGATCTCGTCCCGGATCGCGATCATGGCGTCGCAGAAGCGGTCCAGCTCGGCGAGGCTCTCACTCTCGGTGGGTTCGACCATCAAAGTGCCGGTGACCGGGAATGACATGGTCGGAGCATGCAGCCCGTAGTCGACCAGCCGCTTGGCGACGTCCTCCACCGTGACGCCGGCGGCCTTGGTGATCGCCCGCAGATCGAGGATGCACTCGTGGGCGACCAGCCCATTCCTGCCGGCGTAGAGCACCGGGAAGTACGGCGTGAGACGTGCAGCGACATAGTTCGCGGCGGCCACCGCGGTGAGGGTGGCGCGCCGCAGTCCCCCGCCCCCCATCATCCGGATGTAGGCCCAGCTGATCGGCAGGATCGAGGCGCTGCCCCACGGTGCCGCCGCCACCGGGCCGACCACGGCATCAGGTGCCGTCGCAGGGTGGCCGGGCAAAAACGGCGCCAGGTGCGCCCGCACGCCGACCGGCCCCACTCCCGGCCCGCCGCCGCCATGCGGGATGCAGAACGTCTTGTGCAGGTTGAAGTGGCTGACGTCGGCACCGAAATGTCCCGGCCGGGCCAGGCCGAGCAGCGCGTTGAGGTTGGCCCCGTCGACGTAGACCTGCCCGCCGGCCTCGTGCACCAGCGCGCACACCTCGGTCACACCCTGCTCGTACACCCCGTGCGTGGACGGGTAGGTGATCATGATGGCGGCCAGCTCGGCGCCGTGCTCGGCGATCTTCGCGCGGAGATCGCCGAGGTCGATGTCGCCGTTGCCGTCACACCCGATGACCACAACCCGCAGCCCGGCCATCACCGCCGAGGCCGCGTTGGTGCCGTGCGCGCTGGAGGGGATGAGACAGACGTCGCGACCAGCCTCACCACGGCTGCGGTGGTAGGCGCGGATCGCCAGCAGGCCCGCGAACTCACCCTGGCTTCCTGCGTTGGGCCCCACGCTGACCGCGTCGTAACCGGTGAGCGCGGCCAGCCAGCGCTGCAGGTCATCGACCACCTCCAGCAAGCCCTGCGCGTCCTGCGGCGGCGCGAACGGATGCAGCTGCGCGAACTGCGGCCAGCTGATCGGTTCCATCTCGGCGGTGGCGTTGAGCTTCATCGTGCAGGAGCCCAACGGGATCATGCTGCGATCCAGCGCCATGTCCTTATCCGCCAGGGTGCGCAGGTAACGCAGCAGCGCCGTCTCGCTGTGGTAGGCGGAGAAGACCGGGTGGGTGAGGAACGGCGTGCTCCGCCGCAGCGCGACAGGAATGGCGTCCGGGATCTCCTGGTCGAGAATGTCCGGCTCGGCCCCCGCCACGCCGAACGCCTCCCACACCACCCGCAGGTGTTCCCGGGTGGTGGTCTCCGCGCAACTGATCCCGACGTGATCGGTATCGGCCAGCCGCAGATCCACCCCGGCCGCCCGCGCGGCCAGGACCACCTCGGCGGCCCGACCGGGCACTCTGGCCAGCACCGTGTCGAAGAACGCTTCCGGTGCCACCTCGATGCCACCGCCACGTAACCCGGCGGCGAGCACCGCGGCCATCCGGTGCGCCCGGCAGGCGATGCCGCGCAACCCCTCGGGTCCGTGATAGACGGCGTACATCGAGGCCATCACGGCCAGCAACACCTGCGCGGTGCAGATGTTGCTGGTGGCCTTCTCCCGGCGGATGTGCTGCTCGCGGGTCTGCAGCGCCAGGCGCAACGCCGGTGCGGAGTCGGCATCGCGGGACACGCCCACCAACCGACCGGGCAACTGGCGCTCCAGGCCGTGACGGACGGCCAGGTAGGCGGCATGCGGTCCGCCGAATCCCAGCGGCACACCGAAACGCTGGGTGGATCCGATCACCACGTCGGCGCCGAACTCACCCGGGGGTACCAGCAGGGTCAACGCCAGTGGATCAGCCGCGACCGCCACCGCGGCGCCGCGCAGGTGCGCCTGCTCGATCAGCGTCGCATAATCGCGTACCGCGCCGGACACGCCCGGGTAGGACAGCAACACGCCGAAGAACCCGCCGGGCGGGAGGCCACCGGAGAGGTCTGCGACGTCCAGCTCGATACCCAACGGCTCGGCGCGGGTGGCCAGCACCGCCACCGTCTGCGGCAGGGTGTCGGTGTCGACCAGGAAACGCGATGCGGCGGTTCGGCTCGCCCGGCGCAGCAGGGTCATCGCTTCGGCGGCTGCGGTGGCCTCGTCGAGCAGTGAGGCGTTGGCCACCGGCAGACCGGTGAGATCGCAGATCATCGTCTGGAAGTTGAGCAGCGCCTCCAGCCGGCCCTGGGAGATCTCCGGCTGGTAGGGCGTGTAGGCGGTGTACCAGGCCGGGTTCTCCAGCACCGAACGGCGGATCACCGGCGGGGTCACCGTGCCGTGGTACCCCATTCCGATCATCGGAACCTTCGGGTGACACCGGGCGGCCCGTTCGCGCAGCTCCGCCAGAGCCTGCTCCTCGGTGGCCGGAGCCGGCAGGTCCGGGACGGCGTCCGGATCGGCGAGAGTGGGCGGTAACGCCAGCTGTGCGAGTTCCTCCAGCGACTCGACGCCGATGACGTCCAGTATCCGAGCCAGTTCGGCAGGGCGCGGCCCGATGTGCCGGTCGGCGAAGGGTGTGCCGTGTTCCAGCTCGGACAAGGAGCGCCAGCCAGCAGTGTTCATCGCGACAACCGCTTTCCCGAGGAGTCCGGTCCACGCGGTCCTGCTCGCCTGAGAGATTCCGGGGAGGGGTTGTGCTCCTTCGGTGCCCGGACAGCTATGGCCGGGAACTCTCCCGCGCGGTATTGGCGACTACCCGGTCAGCCTACGCGGAACGGCGACCATCCGGCGCCGCCGACCTGCCACTGTGACGTGCTACACCCGTGATTTTCTGCACATCAACTGATTCGGCGGGCCCGCCGTCGCTTGGTCAACTCGTCTTCCGGCGCGGTCTCGACGTGGCCGCCATCGGCACGCTCCGGGGGGAATTGGCTGATCGTTCCGGCGATCTCCTTCATCGCCCCGCTGACAGCGATACCGAACACGCCCTGCCCACCCTGCAGCAAGTCCACCACTTCTTCCGGCGAGGTGCACTCGTAGACCGTGGTGCCGTCGCTGAACAACGTGATCCGGGCGAGGTCGTGTACCCCGCGGCGCCGCAGATGCTCGACGGCGACGCGAATGTTCTGCAGCGAGACCCCGGTGTCCAGCAGCCGTTTGACCACTTTGAGGACCAGGATGTCCTTGAAGGAGTACAACCGCTGGCTACCCGAACCGGAGGCTCCCCGGATCGAGGGCGCCACCAGGTTGGTCCGTGCCCAGTAATCGAGCTGGCGGTAGGTGATACCGGCGATCTGGCATGCCGCGGGACCGCGATAGCCGACCAGATGATCGGTGACTCCATGCGGGTCAGCCAGGTCGGAGTCGGAGAACAGGGTGCCTTGATCGGCGGAATCGCCAGCTCCTGCCCACGTGAGGCCATCCGCCGGAGTGTCCGCCGAGCCGCGTGCTCCGTCGACCACCCATGCCTCCCACGCCGAGCGCCGCTGGCCCATCAGATAGGGGCCCGCTGGCAGTGCTTCCGGCAGTTCGGAGCGAATCACACCGGCGCGACTCGCTGTGAGGGTTGACGGTAGGCGCAGCCGGGTGGCCGGTCAATACGACGCGCGGCGAAGGCTCACCCTCAACTTGAGATCGAGGTCGATCAGGTGATCAGGTACCGCTCCGCGACAGCGCTGATCAGGTATCCGCTCCGCGGAAGTCCTCCGGGGAGACCGAGTCGAGGAACTCACGGAACCGCTCCACCTCGTTCTCCTGCTCATCCGGGATGACCAAGCCGGCTTCGGAGAGCACTGACTCCTCGGCATGAATCGGTACGCCGACCCGCAATGCCAGGGCGACCGAGTCGCTCGGTCGGGCAGAAACCCGGACGTTGCCGTCGAAGACCAGCTCGGCGAAGA
Organism: uncultured Actinomycetota bacterium; assembly: GCA_963712995.1. Lineage (GTDB taxonomy): Bacteria > Actinomycetota > Actinomycetes > Mycobacteriales > Pseudonocardiaceae. The sequence goes on from CAVQKH010000016.1 coordinate 11,506, forward strand.
AGGTGCCCTCTTGCAACTCGGTGATCCGGACTTGTTTCAGCTTCCCACCCAGCGCCCGGATCACGTCTCGGAGAAGGTCGTGAGTCATCGGGCGGGCGGGTTGCACACCCTGCTGTTCCAGTGCGATGGCAGTCGCCTCCCCCGAGCCGATCCAGATCGGCAGGTAGCGGTCACCCTCGGTTTCCCGCAGCAGCAGGATCGGCTGGTTCTGGGGTAACTCCACCCGGACGCCGACGACACGCATCTCGCTCATCGCGTTGCGCCCTCCCTCCCGCCGCATCCCATGGTCGGGGTGCCTCGAGGATCGTCGTGCCTCGCTACCCCTTTAGACGCTACACGGGGCACCGTCCCGATGCCGAGCCCTGCGAGAGCCCAAATTCCCCGGTATCCCGGTCTGGACTCAGCCGTGGCCTGCCGCCGGGCTCAACTCCCGATGACGCCCCGCAACCCGATTTTCACCAATAGCGCATGCAACCGCAGGGACAGCACGGCCAGCTCCCGCACCACCTCGTCGGCACGGGCCCGCGCATCGGGATCTCGCTGCCGGCTCACCGGGGTGACGATCTGCGCCAGCAGGCCCACCTCCCGCTCCGCCGCGGAGCGAAAGGCACGCAGGTGCCGGGGTTCCAGCCCGAAATCGGTCATTGCCTGCGCGGTCCTAGCCACCAGCACCGCATCGGTGTCGTAGAAGCCGGCCGGACCAGGCCTCACCAGGCCGAACTGTTGGAGTTGGCCCAGCACAGCCGCGCTGATACCGGCCGCGCCGAGCAGCTCCTCCTGGGTCATACGCGCCGTATCAGCGGCTTCCGGCACCGCTGAGAGCTCGGACCCATCGGGTGCTGCCGCCGAGTCGGGGCGAGCGCTCATGAGCTGACGCGGTGGCGCCGCCCAACGCCGGGCGCTGAGCCTGTCGGCGGATCGTTCGGGGAGCCGTTGCGGGGCTCGTACGGGTTCGCCCCGGTCCAGCGCGTCCAGATACTCCTTGATGACCCTCAGCGGAAGATAGTGGTCGCGTTGGGCGGCCAGCACGTAGCGCAGCCGTTCCACATCCGTGGCGGAGAACTGACGGTAACCAGCAGCCGTACGTTCTGGCTGGATCAGCCCCTCGGACTCCAAGAATCTGATCTTGGAAATGGTGACGTCCGGGAAGTCCGCCCGCAACTGGGTGAGCACCGAGCCGATGCTGGCCCCGGGACGACCGGAATGACCTGGGGCGCTCACCGCGGCCCCTGGTCAGCCCCTCGGCTCCCGGCGCGCGGACCGGTCAGGAACACCAACCGGAACTTGCCGATCTGCACCTCGTCACCGTTGGTCAGCATCGCGGTGTCCACCGGCTCCCGGTTGACGTAGGTACCGTTGAGGCTGCCCACGTCCACTACCACGAACTCGCCGCCCTCGCGACGGAACTCCGCGTGCCGGCGGGACACCGTGACGTCGTCGAGAAAGATGTCACTGTCGGGGTGCCGGCCCGCGCTCGTGGTAGCGCGGTCGAGGAGAAACCGGGAACCGGCGTTGGGGCCACGGCGGACCACCAGCAACGCCGAGCCCGCAGGCAACGCATCGATACCCGTGACAGGGGGCGCCGGTGCCTCGATACCCTCGACCTCGGAGAGGAAGTCGGCCCGGAACGTCGAGGTCTGCTCCGGGCCCCGCTCTGGCGGTACGCCGGGCCCGTCAGTCGTGCTCACGCTGGGCTCTCCTTCGCGGGTGGTCTCCTTTGATCGGACCACAACCTACCCTGCCACGGCCGACGCCGCCGAGCCGGATGTCGGGGGCGCCGGAATCCAGAATCAGCCATCATCGGTGATGCGCACCGCGCACCGCCCGCACCACCAGCAGAACCTGCAGCAGGTACAGCACGCCCGACCAGACGTAGAGCGCGCCACCCCAGCCGATGAACGCCACCGCGAATGCCCTGGCCACCGACCCCACCCCACTGTGCACATCGTGGGCCAGCAGCAACAACGGGAAGGCGTAGAGCAGGCACAGGGTTGCCGCCTTGCCCATGTAGTGCACCGGCAGCGGACCGTAACCGTAGTGGCGCAACACGGGCAGCATCGCGGCCAGCACCAGATCCCGGCCGATCAGCACCGCGATCACCCACCACGGCAGGATCTCCCGCAGGCCGAAGGCGAGCAGGGTGCTCAGCGTGTACAGCCGATCGACGGCAGGATCGAGCAACGCACCCAGCCTGCTGGACTGGTCGAGCAAACGGGCCAGCTTGCCATCCAGCCAGTCGGTCAGGCCCGAGACCGCCAGCACGAGCACCGCGAGCAGATCGTGGTGCGGGCCGAGCAGCAACCACAGGAACAGCGGGACACCGGCCAGCCTGAGCAGGCTGAGCAGGTTGGGCACGGTGAGCAGCCGGTCGACCGGGTCCCGCACCGGACTGTTCGGCCGCTTGGTGGACACCGCGCATCACCTCATCGACACCGTACGGTGTCGGAGTTGTGCTGGACGGCCGTGCTGCTCCGGGCTAGTCGTCGAGAGCGCCATCGAGCGCTCGACCGTGCGTGAAGTACGGAGCGATCTTGTTGTCGAACATCGTCAGCGCAGAGCCGATGGCCATATGCATGTCCAGATACTTGTAGGTGCCCAGGCGACCCCCGAACAGGACATTCCGGTACCCGGTCTCGGTTTTGGCGAGCTCGCGGTAGCGTCCCAGTTTGATCCGGTCGTCAGGGGTGTTGATCGGGTAGTACGGCTCGTCCTCCTTCCCGGCGAACCGGGAGAATTCCCGCACGATGACGGTTTTGCCGGTCGGGTAGTGGTCCCGCTCCGGATGAAAATGCCGGAACTCGAGGATCCGGGTGAACGCGACGTCGGCATCGGCGTAGTTCATGACCGGGGTGCCTTGAAAATCACCGCAATCACGGAGAACTTCCTGCTCGAAATCCAGGGTGCGCCAACCGAGCCAACCCTCGGAGTAGTCGAAGTACCGGTCCAGCGGACCGGTGTACACAACAGGTATGCCCTCCGGCAGATCGTCGCGCAACTCGAAGTAGTCGGTGTTCAGCACCACATCGATGTTCGGGTGGGTGGCCATAGCGGTGAGCCACGCGGTGTAGCCGCCGACCGGAAGGCCCTCGAAGGTGTCGTTGAAGTAGCGGTTGTTGAAGTTGTAGCGCACCGGCAGCCGGGTGATGGTCGAGGCCGGCAGCTCCGTGGGGTCGGTCTGCCATTGTTTGGCGGTGTAATCGCGGACGAATGCCTCGTAGAGCGGACGGCCGATGAGGGAGATCGCTTTCTCTTCGAGGTTTGTGGCGTGCCCGCCGTCAATCTCGGCGGCCTGCTCCGCGATGAGCGCGCGAGCCTCGTGGGGTGTGAAGTAGCGACCGAAGAACTGCGAGATCATCCCCAGGCCCATCGGGAACGGGTAGACCTGACCCCGGTGCACCGTGAAAACTCGGTGCTGGTAGCCGGTGAACCCGGTGAACTGGTTCACGTATTCCCACACCCGTTTGTTCGACGTGTGGAACAGATGCGCACCATAGCGGTGCACCTCGATCCCGGTGTCCGGTTCCTGCTCGGAGTAGGCGTTGCCACCGAGATGATCACGCCGCTCCACCACCAGCACCCGTTTGTTCAACTGGGTAGCGGCACGCTCGGCCATGGTGAGGCCGAAGAAACCGGAACCGACGACGACGAGGTCGTATCGCGCGAAGCTCACGTCGCGGGAGGGTAGCCGGGGCACCTGCCCAGGCTCAGAACCGGGTGTGTGCCAGCCAATGGTCCAGCACGCCCGCGTCGCCGAGCACGGTGACCGGTGACGTATCACGTGGGACCCGGCGCAGCAGGAGCAGCAGCAGGTCCACCACCGCACCCCGGACCGCGACGTCGCCCTTGGCGTGGCCAGGCACCCACACCGGACCGGACGGGGTGCGACGCACGATCCACTCCCCCGCCTCACCCAACCCCGGGTCGGTGGAGTGCAGGTGCAGGATCTGGCCTTCGCCGCGCAGCTGCGCGAGCTCGGGCCGGAACTGGATCGTCTGCGGCAAACCGAGCAGGCTCAGCCACTCGGAGATCGCATCGGCGGCGAGGTCGGGCTCCAGCGCGAATTCCCGGCGCAACGCCAGCTCGACGTCAGCCCGGTGTACCGCCGTCTCGTGCGTCATGCGGCGGGCCCAGAACCCGACACTCTGGTCGTCGGACCAGCTCCAAACGGGTGCCTGCGGATCGGCCGACCGGATCGCCGCGACGAGTTCCCCGGCACCCTCGCGCAACCAGGCACACAGCCCGTCGATGTCCTCCGGGGCCGCCACCTTCAACATGGCGAAATCAGGCGGGGTGGTGGCGCGGCTGGTGACGATCCCGGTGACCATTCGATGAGCCCGCCCAACATGCTGCGCGAGCACGTGAAGCGTCCAATCCGGGCAGGTCGGCACCTGCGACACGAGGTCGGCACCGGCCAGCGCCTCGACGAACAGCGCAGATTGGGCAGACACCGCGTCGAGGTAGCGGTCATTGCTCAGCGGAGCCATCGACACCCTCCGTGGTCGTCATCCAGGGCCATTTTTCGACTCGTAACCTAAGCACCTGCGAGTTGGTAGTGCGGCGCTGCACCGGGTGGTGTGCACTGTGACCCATGACCTCGCAGTCCGCCTCGCATCCGCAGGATCCCGTGCCGCGCGCGCTCGCCGGAGGTCGCGGCGCCTTCCTCGCCGCGGCGATGAGATCTCCCCGCGATGTCGGGACGCTGCTCCCCTCCGGACCAGAGCTGGCCCGGCAACTGGCTGCGGTGATACCCGCAGCGGGCCGCGGCGGGCAACCCACTGTCGTGGTGGAGGTCGGTGCCGGTTCCGGCGCGGTCACCGCCGCGATCGCCCAGCAGGTGGCGCAGGGCACGGTGGTGATCGCGGTTGAGAAGGACCCGGAGCTCGCCGAGCGATTGCGGTCCCGCAACCTGGGTGTCCAGGTGGTCACCGCGGACGCCGCCACGCTTCCGGCGATCCTCGCCGACCACGGCGTGGACAGCGCCGATGTGATCGTCTCGGTGCTGCCGTGGACCCTGTTCGGACCGCGGCAGCAGCGTGAGTTCCTGGCGATCTTCGCCGCTGCGCTGCGGACCGACGGGGTGTTCACCGCCGCCGCCTACAGTCTGGGTTACTGGACACCAGCCGCCCGCCGGTTTCGCCATGAACTGAGCCGGGTCTTCGGCGAGGTACTGCCCACCCGCACCATGTGGCGACACCTCCCGCCGGCGATGACCTACGTCTGCAGGTGTCCGGGCCCGGCCGGTGCGGCCCTCACCGAGGATCCGAATCGATGAGCAGCTGGCCGTTCAGCCGGGTCACCCGGAGCGCCCGCTTGACGACCTGGGTACTGCCGTCTTTGGTGTAAGTGACATCGACGGGTACTCGTACCGAGCCGTCGGGATTGTCGGTGACCCCGAAGGCGTTGCGCGCGCTGACCGATGAGTACTGGGCCCAATACGACATGAAACCCGATTCGTTGCCGAAGGTTGCTTGCGCGGCGGGTGAGAGCTGCAGCCACGCAGAGGACACGTTCCCCAGCCCGTTGTAATAGTCGATCACGAGCTGCCCGGCGTCGCGCCAAGCGATCGACTGCGCGTGGTCAACGCGCTCGACCTGCGGCTGCGGTAGCCGGGGTGCCGCGGGAGCTGCCGGCACCGCCGCAGGTGCCGAGGAGAGGCCCGTCCCACCCGAGGACGCGGCCTGCTCACCCGAGGGCCCTCGCGACAGCAGCACCCCACCCCCAGCGAAGGCGACCAGTACGAGAACAGCTCCGATCAATACACCGACCCTGCCGCGTCGCTGCCGCGAGCGCGACGGGGTGGTCCCCGCCGTGAGGCCTGCGGTCTCCCTGGGTCCGCCATCAGGATCGTCAGGGAAACCGGCTGATGAGCGCCGAGTCACCTGAGTCGGCGGCAGCGCGGGGGCTGACCTCGGCACCCGCGCCGGCCGGGGAACCGGTCGGCTGGTCGGTGCCGCGGCTAGCTCCAGGCTGGCGCGGTGCATGTCCGGGCGCGCCGCGGGGTCGGTGGCCAGCAGCGTCATCAGCACCGCGGAGAGCCGGCCGCCGTGCCGGGGTGGGGTCAGCTGCCCGTTCGCCACCGCGTGCAACAACGCCAGCGGGTTGTCGCTGTCACCGAAGGGGCCGCGCCCTTCCAGCGCCGCGTAGAGCGTGGCACCCAGCGAGAACACGTCCGAGGCCGGCGTCGGCAGCTGCCCACGGGCCACCTCAGGAGCCAGGTAGGCCGGAGTGCCGGCCATCATTCCGGTCTGGGTGACCGTGATGTCGCCCACCGCGCGTGAGACACCGAAGTCGGTGATCTTGGCGGTGCCGTCGTCGGCGATCAGGATGTTCCCGGGTTTGACGTCCCGGTGCACGATCTGCGCGGCGTGTGCGGCGGCGAGCGCCGAGGCGATCTGCCTGCCGATCGAGGCGACCTCGGGCGCTGGAAGGCAGAACCGTTCGCCGAGTACCGCAGCGAGACTGCACGAGGGCAGGTACTCCAGCACGAGGCAGGGCTCGCCCTCGTGCTCGGCCACGTCGTAGACGACGATGGCGTTCGGGTGCTGTAGCCGCGCGGCGATGCGGGCTTCCCGTAGTGCCCGAGCCCTGGCCTCGTCAGTGGCTCTGGGGCTCAGGTCCGGCGCCAGCAGCAGCTGTTTGACTGCGACCACCCGCTGCAGCCGCTCGTCCATGGCCTGCCAGACGACCCCCATGCCGCCGCTGCCGATCCGCTCAAGCACCCGGTAGTGGCCGGCGATCAACTGACCCGTGTCGATATGCGGTCACTCCCTCTGATTGCCCCGCATGGGTGCACAGTGTTCATAGATACGCGGCGTTCATGGCTACACAGGTGTTCATGGCTACACAGGTGTTCATGGGTACACAGTGTTCATGAGTACACAGGTGTTCATGAGTACACAGCGTCCCCGACCGGTCCCTCGACCGGGAGCCAGGTTACCGCCCGGTGGTGGGGTCGGCGCGCCAGCCCGACGGGGGCCCGGCTCACCCCGGAGCGCAGATTCCGGGCACCATCGTGGTCATTATGACGCTCACCGAGGCGCTGCCCGGCTGTTCCGGGCCCGATGACCTGTTCGACACCTTCGCGGCCTGGGTATCGGGGCAGGGCCTGGTCCTGTACCCGGCCCAGGAGGAAGCCTTGATCGAGATCGTCTCAGGCTCGAATGTGATTTTGGCCACTCCGACCGGATCCGGTAAGAGCCTCGTTGCGACCGGCGCTCACGCCAGCGCGCTGGTGCTGCGCAGGCGCAGCATCTACACCGCTCCGATCAAGGCGCTGGTGTCGGAGAAATTCTTCGCCTTGTGCGAGGTCTTCGGTGCCGATCAGGTCGGCATGGCCACCGGTGACTCCAGCGTCAACGCCGATGCTCCCGTCCTGTGCTGCACGGCTGAGGTGCTGGCCAACATGGCGCTGCGCAGCGGGCCGGACACCGACGTCGGCGTGGTCGTGATGGATGAGTTCCACTTCTATGCCGACCCGGATCGCGGCTGGGCATGGCAGGTACCGCTGCTCGAGCTGCCGAGAGCCCAGTTCCTGCTGATGTCCGCGACGCTGGGCGATGTCGGCTTCTTCGAGCAGGACCTGACTCAGCGCACCGGCCGACCTACCGCGGTCGTGCGCTCCGCGCAACGCCCGGTTCCGCTGCATTACCGGTACGTGAGCACACCACTGCACGAGACGCTGGAAGAACTGCTGGCGACCAACTGCGCGCCGGTCTATGTGGTGCACTTCACCCAGGCCTCGGCCGCCGAGCAGGCCCAGGCGCTGACGAGCATCAATGTCTGCAGCCGCGTGGAGAAGGACGCGATAGCGGAGCTGATCGGCGAGTTCCGGTTCACCGCCGGTTTCGGGCGGACGCTGTCCCGGTTGGTACGGCACGGGATCGGGGTGCACCACGCCGGGATGTTGCCCCGGTATCGCCGCCTGGTGGAACGGCTCGCCCAGTCCGGCCTACTGAAGATCATCTGTGGTACCGACACGCTCGGTGTGGGGATCAACGTGCCGATCCGGACGGTGCTGCTCACCGCGCTGGCCAAATACGACGGGACGCGCACCCGCCACCTCACCGCCCGGGAATTCCACCAGATCTCCGGTCGGGCCGGGCGGGCTGGCTACGACACCGCAGGCACCGTCGTCGTGCAGGCTCCCGAGCACGTGGTGGACAACGCCAAAGCGGTGGCCAAGGCGGGCGACGATGCCCGCAAGCGTCGCAAGATCGTCCGCAAGAAACCCCCCGAGGGATCGGTGTCCTGGAGTGACCGGACCTTCGAGCGGCTGGTCGGGGCCGAGCCGGAGGCGTTGAGCTCCAGCTTTGCGGTCAGCCACGCAATGCTGCTCAACGTCGCCAACCGGCCCGGCGACGCGTTCACCGCGATGCGCCACCTGCTCACTGACAACCACGAGGACCGCCCCGCGCAGCGTCGGCACATCCGCCGGGCGATCGCCATCTACCGCGCGTTGCTCGCCGCCGGTGTCATCGAGCGGTTGCCGGTCCCGGATGCCGAGGGCCGCACCGTGCGGCTGACCGGGGACCTGCAACTCGACTTCGCGCTCAACCAGGCGCTGTCACCGTTCGCACTGGCCGCGATCGAGCTGCTGGATCCGGACTCGGTCGACTACCCGCTGGAGGTCCTGTCGATCCTCGAAGCCACCCTGGACGACCCGCGGCAGGTCCTGGGTGCGCAATTGTCCAAGGCCAAGGGCGAGGCAGTGGCGGCGATGAAGGCCGAGGGCATCGAGTACGAGGAGCGGATGCGCCTGCTCGAGGACGTGAGCTACCCGATGCCGCTGGCGCAGCTGCTCGAGGCCGCGTTCGAGACCTACCGGCAGGGCCACCCGTGGGTGGCCGATCACCGCCTGTCGCCCAAGTCGGTGGCCCGGGATCTCGCCGAGCGAGCGATGACCTTCACCGAGTACGTCGGCCACTACGGCCTGGCCCGCTCCGAGGGGCTGGTGCTGCGGTATCTGGCCGACGCCTACCAGGCGCTGCGACGCACGGTTCCGGAGGAGGCCAAGACCGACGCGCTGCGCGACCTCGAAGAGTGGCTCGGCGAGTTGGTCCGCCAGGTCGACTCCAGCTTGCTCGACGAGTGGGAGAAGCTGCGGGATCCCCAGGCTCAGCAGTCGGTAACGGCACCGGTGGACCACCGGCCGCCGCCGGTCACGGCGAACGCGCGGGCCTTCCGGGTGCTGGTGCGCAACGCACTGTTCCGCCGGGTGGAACTGGCTGCCCGGCAATGCTGGGATGAACTCGGTGAGCTCGACACGGACGCCGGGTGGGACGCGCAGTCCTGGCGGGAGGCCGTGGAGCCCTACTTCGCCGAACACCGCGAGATCGGCACCGGCGCGGACGCTCGCGGCCCGCAGCTACTGATGATCGACTACCAACCCGGCCAGTGGATCGTGCGGCAGATCCTGGACGATCCGGCCGGCCACCACGACTGGGCCATTAACGCCGAGGTCGATCTGGCCGCCTCCGACGAGGCCGGCATCGCCGTGCTGTGGGTGCGCACAGTGGAGCGACTGTAGGGGCCTGCCCCGATCACAGCCGCTGCAAGCCGTTGAGCACCCGCTGCATCAGAACGAGGTCCGGCGCGGCATCAGCGGAACCGGCGGTGCGGTGCACCGCAACACTGCCGACCTCGGCCATGTCTCCCAGCACCACTCGAACCACCCCCAGCGGCATCGACATCAACGCGGCGAGCTCTGCGACCGAACGCGGAGCTGCGCACAGTGTCAGGATCGTGCGGTGCTCCGGTGGGGCCGTGGGATCCATCGGCTGACCGGTTGCCGAGATCAAGGTCTCGAAGGACAGTTCGTAGCGCGAGGCGGTCCGTCCGCCGGTCCAGAAATAGGGCCGCACCAGGCCCCCGGTCTCCTGGACGGCCTCCAAATCTGACCAGTCGACCCACTCGGCACCGTCAACCCACGAGGACTCAGCCACCGGCGAGGTGATCGCCGACGCTGGTGCAGGCTGCTCCTGGTGAGGTGACGGCGCCACGCCAGTGGTCATCGTCGAGTCGGTGTTCTCCGATTTGGTGTTCGGTGAACCATCGGGGTTCGACGGTGCCGATTCGGGGCGCTCCGGATCCCCTCTTTTCGGCCGCCGACGTTTCGATAGCGATCGAAACCGGGCGCCGGTCGGCCGTTCGTCACCCTGATGGCGGGTCCCACCGGCTTCCTCCTCCGACTGCTGAATCGCCCGGCTGCGGCGTCCCGCCGCGCCACCGAACCGGGCACCGGTAAGGCCGACCACGACATCGTCGGTGGAGCGATGTCCCCCTGTTTGGTGCTCTGAGCCCACGGCGCGGCACATTAGGACGTCGGTGTGAACGGGTGGTAACAGGGGGTGTTTGCCCGGTTACTTCTGGCCGATGATAAAGACGGAGGTCGCCTCAGGCCGGTTCGTTACCCGGCTTCCACTTGATCCCGCATCCGACGCTGGGCATCTGCGGTTGCGTTACCGGCTGTCCAGCCACCACCAGTTCCAGCGCTGCCCGCAACGCCCGACCGGTCACCGGAGCGTCGTTGCGCGGCCGGGACTCATCGAACTCACCTCGGTAGGCGAGCTTGCGGTCGGCGTCGTAGAGGAAGATATCCGGGGTGCAGGCGGCTCGGTAGGCCAGCGCGACCTGCTGGGTCTCGTCGAGCAGGTAGGGAAAGCCGAACCCGGCCCGGTGGACCTGTTCGGTCAGCCCAGCCGGACCGTCGTCGGGATAGTTGTCGATGTCGTTGCTGCAGATCGCCACTGCGGCCACGTCCCTGGCATGTTCGGTGACGAGCGAGCCGAGTTGGCGCTCAAGGTGCCGGACATAGGGACAGTGGTTGGACAGAAACATCACCAGCAGCGGCCGACCGGCGGGGAGATCGTCAGAGCTGACGATCCGGCCGTCGAGAGACGGCAGCGCGAACGGCGGCGCGGGTGTGCCGAGGGGGACCATGAAGGAGTTCACTGCCATGCCTGCAAGTATTCATCAGTGGTGCGGGCGTGCACCGCATCCCTGACCACCCCAGGCACAGGCCCGTCGAACGGTCCACCACCGTGCACCGGTCCGACGGGCCTGGCTTCCAACGCTGACCGGGCCCCGGCCTGATCGGCTGCGTCAGGCTGCCTCAGGCCTCACTGCCCTGGAGCTTGCTCACCACGCCTTCGATCTGGTCATGGAACTTGCCCTTGGTGAGCTGATCGACGAGGCCGGCGGCCTGCACTGCGATCTTGGCAGCCGCTTCGGGGTTGGCCTTCGCGAAACGTCGGGCGCCTTCGATAACCCCTACCAGAACCACAAGCCTCTTCAGTTTCCCCAGCATTGTTTTCCTCCCTTTGACCGGCCACAGTCCCACGAGATCACCGCGAAGTGGCGAGGATACCGCGACCGGATCGGGACTGGGAGGATGGTCGGAGAAAAACGGCCACAAACCCCCGGTCAGGATCATCCGGTCAGGATTCCCTGACGAAGTGGCGGTCAGAATCCCATTGCCTGGGCGCGACGCTTCACTTCGCGACCCCGATCGGTTCTCAGGGCGCCGATCGGGGTGCCGGGCAGCGAATCCTCCGCGGTGAACAACCAGCGCAGGATCTCCTCGGTCGAGTAGCCGGCGTCGCGCAGCAACGTGATTGTGCCGGCCAGTCCCTTGACGATCGCATCGTCGCTGAGGAACTCGGCGGGCACCATCACGACGCCGTGACGGCGTACTCCCAGCAGTTGTCCGTCGCGCAGCATCTGATGCACCCGGGTTACCGGCAGTCCGAGCCGTTGCGCCACATCGGGTAGCGGCAGCACCACCACCTCGGGTTCGAGCACGTCCGGGGCGATTGGGAGGTCGCTCACAGTGGTCACCATGCCATACCCGCCAGCTGAGGCCCTTCCGCCGTTCGGGGAGCGCGGCGAGTCTCCTACGATCCTCGAACTGTGGAAGGGCAGGGATCCGAGCATGACGGGAACCTGGTCGGTGCCCTGCTGGAGGGGCGCTACCGGGTTGGTCCGGTGCTGGCCCGTGGCGGCATGTCCACCGTCTACCGGGGCACGGACACCCGGCTGGAACGTCCGGTCGCCATCAAGGTAATGGCCCCCCGGTTCGCCGCCGACCCGGCCTTCCTGCAGCGCTTCGGGCGCGAAGCGCGCGCCGCCGCGCGGCTGCACCACCCTGGTGTGGTCGGGGTCCATGATCAAGGTATCGACTCCTCACCCGCCGGTGACCACGTGTTTCTCGTGATGGAACTGGTGAACGGCGGAACCTTACGGGATCTGCTGCGCCAGCGCGGCAGGCTGCCGGTGCCGCTGGCGGTCTCGGTGGCCGAAATGGTGCTCTCGGCCCTGGCCGCAGCGCACGATGAGGGGCTGGTCCATCGCGACATCAAGCCGGAGAACGTGCTCATCGGCCCTGGTGGTGTGCTGAAGGTGGCCGACTTCGGGCTTGTCCGCGCTGTTGCCGAGGCCAGCAACAGCACCGGCGAAGTCATCCTCGGCACGGTCGCCTATCTCTCACCCGAACAGGTCGCGACCGGAGCGGCCGACGCCCGCAGCGACGTCTACGCCACCGGGGTACTGCTGTTCGAGATGTTGACCGGGAAACCTCCCTACACCGGGGATACCGCACTGTCCGTGGCCTACCGACACGTCAACGACGACATGCCGGCTCCGAGCACAGCCGGCGCCGCGGTACCCGCGCCGCTGGATGAGCTGATCGTGCAGGCCACCCGCCGCGACCCTACGGTCCGCCCGCCGCACGCAGCGGCATTCCTGCACGCGCTGCAGACGTTGCGATCGGACCTGGGTATCGATCGAGTACCGGTACCGGTGCCGGTACCCACCGCAGAAGTCGGGGCCGCACCAGCAGGCCCACCCCAGCTGGGACCGCGCGGAACCCGAGCTCTCACCAGGACCGGTGCTGCGACGGGTGGACCGGATCTACGCCCCGCTGGAGCGTCGCGCTCTCCCGGGGCCGCGGCGCTGGGCTCGCATCCGGATCCCTATCTGCGCGAGCGTGCTCGCAACCGCCGGGCCTTCATCACCTGGATGGTGATCGTGCTGATGCTCGCGGGCGCGGTCGGCGTAGGCGCGTGGTGGCTGGGCAGCGGCCGGTGGACCGTGGTGCCCAACCTGACCGGTCTGCCCCGCGCAGCGGTGCCGGCCGCGCTGGCCTCCGCGGACCTACGGGCCACCCTCATCGACGACCACAACGACACCGTCCCCGGCGAGTTGGTCATCCGCAGCGACCCCGCACCGGGCCAGCGGGCGACCCGCGGCTCGGACATCACTGTGGTGATCTCGCTGGGTCATCCGGTGGTGCCCGATGTGGCCACCGGCAGCACCGTCGAGGAGGCCGAGCAGGCGATCGAGCAGGCCGACCTGAACCCGCGGACGGATCCCGACGCCGAGCGCTTCGACGACACCGTCCCGGCGGGCGAGGTGATCGGGCTGTTGCCGGCGCCGGGCACCATGCTCACCGTCGGCGCACCAGTCACCGTGGTGGTCAGCAAGGGTCCGGCCCCGACCACCGTGCCCGACGTGCGTGACATGCGTCAGGCGGACGCGGTCGCCGCGCTCGGCCGGGCCGGCCTGATCGTGCAGGTACGGCGCCAACTCGACGACCAGGTAGCCGGTGGGCACGCGATCGGTACCGACCCCAGAGCCGGTACCGGCACGGACCGCGGAACCAGGGTCGTCCTGTTGGTCAGCACCGCGCCAGTGGTGCCCGATGTGGTCGGGTTGCCCGTCGATCGGGCCCGTCAGGTACTCGCTGACGCGGGGCTGAACAGCACGGTCAGCGGATCGCTGGGCGGATTACCTTTCCTGGGTGGCTTCTCCAACCAAGTGATCTCGCAATCGCCCCGGGCCGGCCAACCCGTCCGGCCCGGGGCAACGGTGGCGCTCACGACTTTCTGACCGCCACCGTCTTTCTGAACAGCACCGTCTTTTTGAACGACACCGTCGCGCTCACGAGCGCAGCATCTCGGCGACCAGGAACGCCAGCTCCAAGGCCTGCTGGGTGTTCAGGCGTGGGTCGCAGGCGGTCTCGTAGCGGCCGGACAGATCAGCATCGGAGATGTCCTGGGCACCGCCGAGACACTCGGTGACGTCCTCGCCGGTGAGCTCCACGTGGATCCCGCCGGGATGTGTACCCAGCGAGTGGTGCACCTCGAAAAAGCCCTGGACCTCATCGACCACCCAGTCGAAGTGCCTGGTCTTGTACCCGCTGGACGACTCGATGGTGTTGCCGTGCATCGGGTCGCACTGCCAGATCACCTGATGTCCGGTGGAGGTGACCTTCTGCACGATCTCTGGCAGCACGTCGCGGACCCGCTGTGCGCCCATCCGGGAGACCAGCGTGAGGCGGCCCGGCACACCCTGTGGGTCGAGCCGCTCGACGTACTCCACGGCCTGATCCGGCGTGATGCGCGGACCCAGCTTCAGCCCGATCGGATTGGCCAGGAGCTCGGCGAAGGCGATGTGCGCCCCGTCCAGCGCTCGGGTCCGCTCCCCCACCCACAGGAAATGCGCGGACAGATCGTAGAGCTTGGGTTCCGGGCCGGAGCAGTCCAAGCGGAGCATGGCACGCTCGTAGTCGAGTACCAACGCCTCATGGCTGGCGTAGATCTCGGTGGAGTGCAGTGAGGAGTCCTGCACACCGCACGCCGACATGAAACGCAGGCCCCGGTCGATCTCGCCGGCCAAGGCCTCATAGCGGGCCCCAGCCGGCGATCGGCGCACGAAATCCTTGTTCCAGTCGTGCACCCTGTGCAGGTCCGCCATGCCGGCCAGGGTCAGCGACCGCACCAGGTTCATCGCCGCGGCGGCGTTGGCATAGGCCCGGATCATCCGTGACGGGTCGTGCACCCGCGCCTCCGGAGTGGGCAGCAAAGAGTTGATCATGTCGCCGCGGTAGGACGCCAAGCCGAGCGCGTCGAGCGCCGCGGACCTCGGCTTGGCGTACTGCCCGGCCACCCGGCCCACCTTCACCACCGGAAGGCTCGACCCGTACGTGAGCACCACCGCCATCTGGAGCAGCGTGCGGATGTTGCCCCGCAGATGCTGCTCGGTGTTATCGGCGAAGGTCTCGGCGCAGTCCCCGCCCTGCAGCAGAAATGCCTCGCCCCGGGCCACCGCGCCGAGCTGATCCCGAAGCTGGTCCACCTCGGGGGGCACGGTGATCGGGGGGACACTCTCCAAGACTGTTCGGATGTTGCGCACTGCGTCCGGGTCAGGCCAGCTCGGTTGTTGCAGCGCCGGCCGGGACAGCGCGTCATCGAGCTTGACGCGCAGATCAGCGGGCAGCGGTGGCAACTCCGGCAACGTGTCGATCGGAACGTCCACGGTCCAGTTCACGGTGCTTGAGCGTATGGGGTGATGTGGGCTGCCGGTCCAGTGGGCCCATCGCGGGGCCTGGGAACCGGGCCTGTCAGCCGAAGAAGACCTCGGCCTCCTCGTAGCGACCCTGCGGCACCGTCTTGACCACGGCGGTGGCCTCGGCCAGCTTCACCCGGACGATATCGGTACCACGCAGCGCGACCATCACGCCGCCCTCGCCGTCGTGCACCGCGTCGATCGCGTGCACCCCGAATCGGGTGGCCAACACCCGGTCGTAGGCGGTGGGCTTGCCACCACGCTGGATGTGGCCCAGCACGACGGCGCGGGATTCGGCCCCGGTGCGACGTGCGACCTCCTCGGCCAGCCAGTTGCCCACACCGCCGAGGCGCTTGTGGCCGAAGGCGTCGACCTCCGCGGCAGCAAGTTGCCCCGCACCGCCTTCTGGCATCGCGCCCTCGGCCACCACGACAATCGCGGCGTCATCCCGCTCGAGGCAGCGCAGGACCCACTGGCACACCCGATCGACGGAGAACGGGCGCTCCGGGATCAGGATCGCATTCGCCCCGCCGGCCATCCCGGAATGCAACGCGATCCAGCCCGCGTTGCGACCCATCACCTCGACGACCGCGGCCCGGTGGTGCGATTCGGCCGTGGTCCGCAACCGGTCGATCGCCTCGGTCGCGATGTGTACCGCGGTGTCGAACCCGAAGGTGTAGTCCGTGGCGCTCAAGTCGTTGTCGATGGTCTTGGGCACGCCCACGACGAAAAGCCCGTCCTCGCTCAGCCGGCTGGCCACCCCGAGGGTGTCCTCGCCGCCGATCGCGATCAGGGCGTCCACGCCGTGCTCGGCGAGGGTCTGCTTGACCTGATCGGCACCGCCGTCGCGGTAGGGGTTGGTGCGCGAGGTGCGCAGGATAGTGCCGCCGAGCGGAAGGATGTGCTCCACGTCAGGCAGGCCGAGCGGCTGGATCAAGCCCTGCATCGGACCCCGCCAGCCATCCCGGAATCCGATGATCTCGTGCCCGTAGGTCTCGATGCCCTTGCGGACGACCGCCCGGATCACCGCATTGAGCCCGGGGCAGTCACCGCCTCCCGTGAGTATGCCGATGCGCATATCGATTCGCCTTTCCCACTGCTGTACCGGACTGACGGCGAGAGCGTTTCACGAGGAGGATTGATACACCAAAGCGAGAGGTCATCGGGACCTGCTCTGCTGCGCCATGCGGTGTTGCTCGATCACCCGCCACCGGGCGAGGTTGTATCGGGCGTCGGCCACCGCGTCATGGGCGTCACCGGGCGGTGGGGGCAACGCCGGTTTGCCGGCGTCCTCCCAACGCTGCCTCAGGTCCCGGGTGAAGCGGGGAAGCGCTTTCGGCAACGCCGGCATCGGGCCCCACAGTTGGGCGAGGGCGACGTGGTCATAGGCGGCGAACCAGGCCCACAGCTCCACCCGCTCACCGGACGCGGTGAGAAACGCCAGCAGCGTGTCGCGGATCTCCGCCCGGCTGCGCCAGGCTCGGTCGGCCGGCGATGGCAGCTTGGGCAGCACGTGCGATCGGACCCACTCACCGGCCCGCTGCGGGTCGAACTCGGTGGACACCGCGTAGTACTCGCCACCCTGCTCATCCACCACACCGATGGAGATCAGCTCGATGGTGACGCCGTCCTCGATGAACTCGCAGTCGTAGAAGAACCGCACGACAAGCCAGCCTACGCAGCTCCGGCGCACCAGCAGCGATCAGGACGCCTTGAGGGTCAGCCGTGGTGGTGCGGCTTCGCGCTCCTTGACCGACGTTGCGTAGATGTCGACGTACTCCTGGCCGGAGAGGTCCATCAACGAATACATGATCTCGTCAACCATGGACCGCTCGACGAAGCGATCACCGGCCAGACCCGCGTAACGAGTGAAATCCAGCGGTGCACCGAAGCGAATCTCCACCGGATGCGGTCGCCACATCTTGGTGCCGGCCGGACTGACCTTGTCGGTGCCCACCATGACGACCGGGATCACCGGAACACCGGCTTCCAACGCCATCCAGGCGACACCGGTCTTGCCCTTGTACAACCGGCCATCCGGAGAACGGGTGCCTTCCGGATAGATGCCGAGCAACTTACCCGCTCTCAACAACCGCACTCCGGTGTCCAGGGCGGCCTGGGCCGCGGACCCGCTGGAGCGGTCGATGGGGACTTGGCCGGCGGCGCTGAAGAACTGCCGCTTGAGCCATCCCCGCAGTCCCGGCGTGGTGAAGTACTCCCGCTTGGCCAGGAACGTGAGCCGTCGACGGATCATCAGTGGCAGGAAGAACGAGTCTGCGACGGCGAGGTGATTGCTGGCCAGAATGGCCCCACCGCGCTTGGGAATATGCTCGGCACCTCGGACCTGCGGATGGCACGTCAGCTTCATCACCGGGCCGAGCAGCAGGTGTTTGAGCAGCCAGTAGAACACCGCCTACCGTTCCTCCTCGCTTTGCGGGCCGCAGCGTCGCCTAGCCTACGGAGCGCGGTATCCGGGGCACAACGGTGCCGCCGCGCAACCTCTGGATGCGGCACCGGCCGACCCTGGTTCGCTGCTGCGGGCAATTCACGATGGCCGGTACTGTCAGCGCAGCAGCGAACCCGTGAGCGCGGAGAGTGGTGCCGTCCGTTGACCTACCCCGATCCCGAAGAGCAGGAGTGCGCCGGTTCAGCATCGCCCGGCCGTTCGAAAGACGGTGCGGGGGACGACCCGGGAGACACGCACACCACGTTCGCCCGCATCGTCGCGGGCCTGCGGGCCGAATCGGAGGAACCCCGCTGGCCCGCGCCCGACACCGAACGTGACCCTGTACATGACCCCGCAGATGGCACTGGCGAGGACCACTTCGACCCGCCGGAACCACCACCGTTCCCGGTGCCACGCCCACGAACGGTGGGTGGTGTGCTCGCGCTGACCGTCGGGGTGCTGTTGCTGGTAAGCCCTAACCTGCTGGGTCTGGGCGCCCGCGCGGCAACACCGTTGGGTCTGCTCGCCCTCATCGCGGGGATCGGTTGGCTGGTGATCGGCCTGCGGCCCGATCCACCATTGGACGGATCCGATGACGGGGCCCGGCTGTAGCTGTTCGGGCCGCCAGCACGGGCTCAGGCCGCCAACAGCGCAGTATCAGGCGGGGAGCTCCACACGGCGTTTGAGTTCTTTCAGCGCGGTGTCCATGATGACCTTCTCCGCCTTCCGTTTGATCATCCCGATCATCGGAACCGCGAGATCGACTGTGAGACTGTAGGTGACCTTGGTGGCTTCGCCGGCAGGTTCCAGGACGTAGGAACCATGCTGTGCCTTCTGCAGCTTGCCCTCGACCAGTTCCCACGCCACCGTCAGCCCGTCCACCGACCAGACGTACTCCAGGACGTACTCGTCCTTCACCAGGCCGGCGTCCAGCGAGAACCGTACCCGCTCCGCGCGGTCGCCCTCGCCGGGAATGATCACTTCGGCCTTCTTCACCGCCGCCGCCCATTGCGGGTAGCCGGAGAAGTCGGCGATCACATCCATGATCGCCTTCGGGCCGGCGTTGATAACGATGGACTGGGTTGAGTGATCGGCCATGCGCGCAGGTTACCGGGTCACCTGCACCGGGAGTGGTCAACACCGCACCACGTGTGGGACCCCGGTTCGCTGGAAATGCCCGACGTTGACGCACTCGGTTCGCCCCACCCGGACCCGCCGGGCCAGTGGCTGATGTACGTGCCCGAACAGCGCACAGCGGGGTCGGTCTCGCCGGATCACTGCGAGCAGGTGCTCGGAGCCGATCTCAGAGCGCCGAGCCTGCACGTCGTAGAGCAGCTCAGGAACCGCGGGCGGGATGTGGCTGCACAACATGTCCACCCGCCCGAGCGCCGCGACGGCCGCCGCGTATTGCCGCGGAGTTCGCAGATAGGGGCTGAACACCGACTCACCCTGCGGTAACACACCCTCAGGTCGCAGACCGCCACCCACGAAACCCCATTTCAAGCCTCCGATCTCGGCGCTCTGACCATCCAGGACGTGCACACCGGCATGCGCGAAGCGCGGCCACAGCTCAGGTAGGTCCACGTTGCCGGGTGTGGCGTAGGTCGGGCAGGGCAGCACCGCGAACAACCGTTCGTACTGCTCGGAAATGGCCTGGCGGACCACCTCGCGGGAGTCGGGCACCTGGGCCCACAGCCTCCGCGCGAACGCCGCCGCCGCGCCGGGCGCGCCGCTGCTGCGCAACTGGGCATACCGGTGCACCGTGGCGGGCCCGAATATCGAGCCGAGAATCCCAGCGGAATGATCGTGGTAGTCCACGAAGTCGATCAGATCTCCGAGCACCAGCAGGGCGTCGGCACCCTCACCTGCCCTGGCCAGCGCTTCCACGTTGCCGTGCACGTCGGACACCACGTGGACGCGCACGGTACCGCACGCTACCGGGCGCCGGCACGGGTCTGGCGAACCAGGCAAGTCGCCGAGCAGAAGGGCTGTTGGACGAAACCAGGCTCGCGATACGTTTCCCAGCAGTACTCGACGAGCTAGCGAGCTGCGGAGGTAGGAGTGCGGGAGTTCACGGTTCCCGCCACCACCACGGTGGATGATCAGGAGAACCTCACCGACGCGGTGTGGGCCAACGCCGAGCGCTTCGCTGGTAGCACCAGCTTCCGGCGCCGGATCGACGGCAGCTGGGTAGACGTCACAGCGAGGGAATTCGCAGATCAGGTGATCGGAGTGGCCAAGGGACTCATCGCAGCGGGCATCGAGCGCGGGGATCGGATCGCGTTGCTGTCGAGGACCCGCTATGAGTGGACCCTGCTGGACTACGCGATCTGGGCCGCCGGCGGATCGACGGTGCCGATTTACGAGACATCCTCCCCAGAGCAGGTGGAGTGGATCCTGTCGGATTCCGGCTCCAAGGCGATCATGGTCGAGACGCCCACCCACCACGAGATGGTCCAGCTCTTGGCTGATCGGTTGGGCTCGCCAGTCCCGATCTGGCAGATCGAGCGGACTGGCGACCCGGCCGCGGCGATCGAGGCACTCATCGCGCTGGGCTCCGAGATCTCCACCGATCTCGCGCGGGAGCGCGCCGGCTCGGTGGGCGCGGAGGACCTGGCGACACTGATCTACACCTCAGGTACCACGGGACGACCCAAAGGCTGCGAGATCACCCACCGCAACCTGCTCGGTGTGACGCGCGCGGCCGTGGGAGAGTTTCCCGAGCTGATGCAGTCGGGCAACTCGGTGCTGTTGTTCCTGCCGCTGGCGCACGTGCTCGCCCGGATCATCCAGACCTGCTGTGTGTACGCGCGGATCACCCTCGGGCACAGTCCTGATACGAAAAACCTGGTCGCCGAGCTATCCGAATTCCGGCCCACCTTCGTACTGGCGGTGCCACGGGTATTCGAGAAGGTCTACAACTCGGCCCGGCAGAAAGCGTATGCCGAAGGCAAAGGCCGCATCTTCGATATGGCCGTGTCCACCGCCGTGGAGTGGAGCCGCGCCCGTGACGCAGGGGGAGCCGGGCTGGCGCTGCGGGCCAAGCATGCGGTATTCGACCAGTTGGTCTACGCCAAGCTCCGGGCGGTGCTGGGCAGCCGCTGCGTTGCGGCGGTGTCCGGTGGTGCCCCGTTGGGCGAGCGGCTCGGGCATTTCTATCGGGGTCTCGGGGTGTCGGTGTTCGAAGGCTATGGGCTGACCGAGACCAGCGCACCCGCCACCGCGAACACCGAGCAACACCTCAAGATCGGCACAGTCGGTCGGCCGCTGCCTGGTGTGTCGATCAGGATCGCCGACGACGGCGAGGTGCTGATCAAGAGCCCCGGTGTGCTGCGCCGGTACTGGCACGACGAACAGGCCACCCAGGAGTTGATCGTCGACGGCTGGCTGCACACCGGCGATCTCGGCGAGCTGGACCAGGACGGCTTCCTACGGGTCACCGGACGCAAGAAGGAGATCATCGTCACGGCTGGCGGCAAGAACGTCTCCCCCGCCGCGCTGGAGGACCGGATCCGCGCCCACCGGCTGGTCAGCCAGTGCCTGGTGGTGGGCGATCAGCAGCCCTTCATCGCCGCCCTGATCACCATCGATGCCGAGGCGCTGCCGGTGTGGTGCGCCGAGCACCGGAAACCGACCAACACCCTCGCTGACCTGCTCGACGATGCGGACCTGCACGCCGAACTGCAGCACGCGGTGGACGACGCCAACGCGACCGTGTCCAAAGCTGAGGCGGTTCGCAAGTTCCGGGTCCTGCCGGTCGACTTCACCGAGCAGGGCGGTCAGCTCACCCCGAGTCTCAAGATCAAGCGTGCGTTGGCGCTCAAGGAATTCGCAGCCGAGATCGAAGCCCTGTACGCACCGTAGGCACGGTTACCCACCAACGAGCAGCGCAGCGAGCCGATCCGCTCGGCAGGACCAGCTCCAGTCCTGCTGCATCCAGAGCCGCCCGCGCCGGCCCATCGCCGACGCGCGGTCGGGATCCGCGAGCAGCGACGCGACGGCCGCAGCCACCGCGGCCACGTCACGACCGTTGACGAGTTCACCTGTCTCGCCGGCCCGGACGGTCTCCCGCGCCCCGCCGGCGTCACCCACCACGACCGGTAATCCGGTCGCCGCGGCTTCCAGAAACACCAGACCGAGCCCTTCGACGTCCAACCCGCGACCCCGTGTCCGGCAGGGCATCGCGAAGACGTCGCCAGCGGCGTAGTAGGCAGGCAGCTCAGACCAGGGGGCGGACCCGACGCACACCACGGCGTCGGCGACGCCGCACGACTCCGCCAGCCGGTGCAACCCAGCCCACTGAGGTCCATCGCCGACGAGCAACAGCCTGGCCCCCGGCACTCGGCGCCGGACCATGGGTAGCGCTCGCACCAGCATGTCCTGCCCCTTGCGCGCCACCAGTCGGGACACGCACAACACCACCGGGGCCTCCCCCAGTTGATGGCGCCGCCGGATCTCGGCACGAGCGTCGGGATCCGGCCGGAAAGCCTGGCAGTCGACACCGGGTGGAAGGAGTTCCAGAGCAGCCCGAGGACCGAGAGCTGACGCGATCCGGCGGCGGGTGTACCGGCTCACCGCGGTGACGACATCGGAATCCGCGCCGATCCGGCGAAGTGCCATCCGGCCAGGGGGCACCATCGACCAACCCACCTCATGCCCGTGGCTACTGGCCAGCACCCGCGCTGCACCGGCGCGGCGCAACGCCGGACCGAGCAGGGCCAGTGGGGCGGCCGCGCCGAACCATGCGGTGTCGCAGCGCAGGTCTTTGAGCAGCCCAACGGCCCGCCGGAGCACCGGCGGAGTGGGAAGCATGAGGGTGCCGGGATGGCGGATGACCGGAAACGGCAATCCGGCGTCGAAGGTCTCCGCACCCGGCCAGTCCGGTGCGTAGACAACGATCGCATCCGCCGGCAGCGCCATAGCCAGCCGGTGCAAGTAGGCCTGGATTCCACCGGGCCGCGGTGGGAAGTCATTGCTCACCAGCAGGGTCCGCGGCATCGACCCGACGGTATCGGGGCGGGCACCAGCGGACTGCAACCCGAACTCGCCTCGGCGGACGCCCTCTGTGCGAGCTGGGGAGACCGGAGAGCCGGTGGGCTCAGCCAATCCGGCTCATCGCGGTGACGTGGCGCCACGGGACCGGAACGACCTTCACCACGTCGCCGCTCTGCGGCGCGTTGACATAGAGGCCGTTACCGATGTACAGGCCGATGTGGCTGATCGGAGAGTACAACGCGATGAGGTCGCCGGGCCGCAGCTGAGACTGGCTGACGCTGCGACCCATCCGCGCCTGCTCCTGGGCCGAGTGCGGCAGACCGGGCAGGCCGGCCTGCTCGAAAGACCATTTCACCAGGCCCGAGCAGTCGAAGGTGATCGGACCGTCACCGCCCCACACGTATGCCGAGCCCTGCTTGCCCAGTGCCACCCGCGCAGCTTGGACCGCGACCCCGGTGCCCACCAGATTGATCGGGAAGCGGGTATTGCCGCCGGAGAGATAGACGGCGCGCGCCTGGCGGGTCAGCGCCGCAAGACGCTTGGTGACCACCTGAATCTGCCGGTCCATGTCGGCACGGGAACGGGTCAGCTCACCTTCGAGCTGTGCGGCATCGCGTTCGGCCTGGCCCGCCCGCACCGCTGCATCGTGGGCAGATCGCTCCGCCTGCTGGGCCTGGGCAAGGGCGCCAGTGAGCCGATCGAGTGCGTTCTTGTGGTCCACCGCGAGAATGTCCAGCGCCGACATCTGGTCCAGGAAATCCTGCGGTGAGTCGCTGACCAGCAGCGCGGACAGCCGGGACAGCCGCGCACCCTGGAATGACGCACTGGTGAGTCGGTCTACTTGCTCACGATACTGACCCTGAACTTGCCGAGAGCGCTCTGCGGCGGCAACAGCGCCGGTGGCATCTTCCCTGGCTCGGTCCAGATCAGCGCGACGGGCGTTCAACTGGTCGCGGGCGTAGTGCCACTTCTCGGTGAGCACCTCAGCCTGTCGATTCAGCTCGGCAAGCTGCTGAAGTGCCGTTTGGCCATCTCCGGGCAATGCGGGCTCGGCGGTGGCCGCTGTGGGCTCGGCGGTGGCCGAGGGAGACATCATGCTCGCCAGAAGGCCCATGGTGGCGGCAGTCACGACCACTGAGAGGCCGCGTTTAAGACCACCGGGTCTACGACCACCGGACCCCAGAACGCCGGGCTTCAGATGATGGGCCGACACGTTGCGGCTGTCTCCTTCTTCCCTTGGACCGCCTACCGGGTTCAGCAGTGACCTGCGGTGTCGCCCGTTTGGACGACACCTACCGCGAGGTCTCGGGAAGGTTACGAAAGTCGACCGACACTGTCACCACCGACGCGCCAGCGATACGGCCAAGATGTCCTCTGGACACGATGGGCGTCACCACACTGGACACAGTGTTCGGTTCCACCGATCAGCCCACGTTCCACCTAGACCGCTCGTCCTCATTCCTGGACCGCTCAGCGCTGTCTCGTAGGTGTTCGTCTCGCTCTGCTCCGGGCCGCCTTGCTCGGCGACCCGCATGGCGATCCACCAGCTGTAAGCGGGGCACCATGCCGACCTCGGCCAGGGTGTCCAGCGCCCAGCGCTCAGTGCCGTCGAACTCGACGCCGCCAGGCGGCGCACCGAGTAGGACGGTGATGACGCAGTCCTTGCAGGCGTCGCCACGGACCTCGCACCGGTCGCAATCCACAATCATGTCGGCCTCCATCTCGCTGGTGATCTCGTCACTGCGGACGTTAGACCGCGACACCGACAATTTCGGGATGTTCAGACCCGGGCCACTCCTGAGCTGCTGGGACAATCAGCCGATTCGCCGGATCGCCGTGACGTCACGCCACGGGACTCGGGCAACTTTGACGACATCGCCACTCTGCGGCGCGTTGATGTAGAGCCCGTTGCCGACGTAGATGCCGATGTGACTCACCGGCCAGTACAGGGCGATGAGGTCGCCGGGTAACAGGCTCGAGACAACTGGACTACCAACCCTGGCCTGATCGAAGGCCACTCTCGGCAGGCCGACCCCGGCCTGCCGGTAGGCCCACATCACCAGACCTGAGCAGTCAAAGGTTCCCGGCCCTTCGGCTCCCCAGATATACGGCGCTCCCTGCCGGGTCAACGCGGCCCGCAGAGCCCTGATCCCGAGAGTGTCACCGACCATGTCGATCGGGTAGTCGGTGAATCCTTCAGAAGCGTAATGGGCGAACTCGTCAGCGGTAAGCTGACCGAGGCGTTCCTGCACCAGATTGATCTGATGGCCCATCTCGAGCCGAGCATTCGTCACATCGCCGGCGATCCGAGCGGCATCGAGTTCGGCGACGGCCGCCCTCGTCTCGGCGTCGGTGGCGACGAGTTCCGCCTGCTCGGTGCGGGCCACAGCGGCGGCAAGCTTGTCCATCACCGCTCTGTTGCTCACTGCCAGCACGTCCAGCGCGGACATCTGATCCATGAACTGTTCCGGTGAGTCGCTGATCAGCATCGCGGTGAGGCTGCTGATGCGGACGCCCTCGAAGGTGGCGCTGGTCAGCCGATCGACCTGAGCGCGAAACTCGCGCTGAGCCGCACGGGCCTGATCGGCCATAGCGGTCGCGGCCGCTACGTCACGATGCGCCTGTTCCGCGTCGGCCTGACGGGCGAGTAGCCGGTCGCTGGCCAACTTCCACTGCTCGGTGATGACCTCGGCCTGACGACTCAACGCACGAACCTGGGCAGCAGACCCAGCCGGATCGGGCGCTGGAGCGGGGGCTGGATCGGCGGCCGCAGTCGCTGGCGGCATGCTAAGCACGGCAGCGAAGGCAACGCCAGCCACCACGCTGCGAAATATGCGGTTCTGACGATGGGACACCACCCGCGGATGTCTCCTATTCTCGGACCGCAAAGTCCGGAGGCGTGACTGGTAGCGGGAGATCACCCCGCGTATTGGGCTAACGGGACTCCACGTCGAATGGACGCGGATCTTCACCCCAACGAAGTAGAAACGCCACGCCGCGGCGGCATATCCTCAAAAAAACTACTCAGCGTCGCCGGGTTCGCGCTGCGCTGCGGACAGCGCATGGGTCAGGCTCGTCCAGCGCTCCAGCAGGGCACCAGCAGCACCGGAATCGACAGCTTCAGCGGCACGCTGTGTCATTCCGGGGAGAGCGTCGAGCGGATCAGCTGATACGCCGTGGTAGGCCACCAGTGCCGCGGCGGCATTGAGCAGCACGGCGTCGCGGACCGGACCGGGTTGCCCGGCGAGCAGGCACCGCACCGCGTCGGCATTGGCCGCCGCGTCTCCACCACGCAGGTCGTCACGGCGGCTCACCGGCACACCCAGCGCAGCAGGGTCCATCCGATCACGGCGCACCCCGCCCGCAGAAACCACCCATATCGAGGTGGTGGTGGTGGTCGTGATCTCGTCGAGGCCGTCATCACCGCGGACGACCAGCGCGTCGATCCCTCGGTCGGCGAGTACCTGGGCGATCACCGGCGCCATCCGCAGATCTGCACAACCCACCAGCGCAGTCCCCGGCTGCGCCGGATTGGTCAAGGGCCCGAGGAAGTTGAACGCCGTCGATATCCCGATCTCCCGGCGCACCCCGGCCGCATACCGCATCGCCGGGTGGAACACAGGCGCGAAGCAAAATCCGATTCCGGCCTCGGCGACACACTGCGCGACCTGCTCCGGGCCGAGGTCGATCGCCACCCCGAGTGCCTCGAGCACATCCGCAGCGCCACATTGGGAGGACGCCGCGCGGTTACCGTGCTTGATCACTGGTGCACCCGCGGCGGCAGTCACCAGCGCGGCCATTGTGGAAATGTTGACGGTGTGCGCTTGGTCACCCCCGGTGCCGACCACATCGACCGCTCGCTGGGGCAGATGGACACGGCGAGCGTGCGAAAGCATGCCTTCAGCCAGGCCGGCGATCTCCGCCGGCGTCTCGCCCTTGACCCGCAACGCCACCACGAACGCCGCCACCTGCGCAGGCGTCGCCTGTCCGGACATCACCTGCTCCATCGCCCAGGTGGTGTCCTGGGAGTCCAGATCCATGCCGGCGATCAACTGGGTGAGCAACACCGGCCAACTACGCGAACGCAGCGATGCAACCATGGCTACGGGGCCTCAGCCCTTCGCCGCGGAGGGCCGGTGCGAGCGGAGCACCTCAGCCACGGTCTCGGCAGCGACCAGCGGATCCAGCGGGTGCACGATCACCGCGTCGGCCTGCGACCAGACAGCCAGCCAACGGTCATCCCGGCGCCGCACTGAAATGATCACTGGCGGACACTTCGCAATCTCGTTCTTGAGCTGCCGGGACAACCCCATCCCTCCGGTGGGCTGTGCCTCACCGTCCAGAATGGCCAGGCCAACACCACCCGCGTCCACCGCGCTCAACACCTCAGCAATCGTGCCAACCTCGACATACCGCAGGCGACCGACATCCGCCGCAGGACGCGACCCGACAGCATTGATGATGACCTCGCGCACCTCTGGCCGGTGACTGAATACCAGCACTGTGGTGGCTTCGCTCGGGACGTCCATCTGGTGTTCTGCGGCCTTCACTGTCCTGGGATGGCTGGCTGTCCTGGGGGTGGTGGTTGCGCTGGTCGGTATTCGCTGCTGTCTGGGTCCCCGACGGCCAGGCAGGTGGCCGGGACTGATGGTATACGGGCCATCACCTCCCGATGTCAGGCGGCGTGACATTGACCCTGCATGCTAGGATCGCGCCCCGCGCATAACAGTGTCGGTGATCACCAGGATCGGTATCGTCACTCTTGACGGCCGCCGTTGGCCCCGGTCCAGCCGGCGGCAGCACCTTTGGCCATAATGCTCAGTGTGACCTCGTCCAGCCTGGCAGGATCCTCTATCAGCCAACGGGTGCACTCGCTGAACAGACCCAACATGGTCAGCGTCGGGACCATCGTGTGGTTGTCCAGCGAGTTGATGTTCTTCGCCGGTCTGTTCGCAATGTTCTTCACGGTGAAGGCCAGCCATGACGGGCCGTGGCCACCTCTGCTTGCCGAGACCGGGGAACCGATCCTTCTCGACAAGCCTTACGCACTGGTGGTCACGATCATCTTGGTCTCGTCGTCGTTCACCTGCCAGTGGGGGGTGTTCAAGGCCGAGCAGGGCGACGTGTTCGGGCTACGGCTCTGGTACACGATCACTCTGATCATGGGCACACTGTTCGTCCTGGGGCAGGCCAACGAGTACCGCAATCTCGTCCACGAGGGTGTCACGATCCCCTCGGGTGCCTACGGAACCGTCTTCTACCTCACCACCGGATTCCACGGCTTGCACGTGACCGGGGGACTGATCGCGTTCGTGATCCTCATTCTTCGGACCAAGCTGAGCAAGTTCACCCCGGCCCAAGCCACCGCCGCCATCGTCGTGTCTTACTACTGGCACTTCGTCGACGTGGTCTGGATCGGTCTATTCGCCACCATCTACTTCTTGCCTTAGTCAGCCGCAGCCAGGGCCACCGCGGGAGCCCTGGTCCGGACCGAACAACTGAGCACCGAACGCCGAGCAAAGACAGCGGGGGTAGCCGAGACCGATGAGCAGCGCCACACCTGACGCCCCGTCGGGCGCCCACGGATCGAGTCCAACCAGATCATCGGGGCCGGCGATGAGACGGGGAGGACCGGGACGACGCAGTCGCCTGCGTCGTCGATTGTCGGGGATGCTCGCACTCACCTTGGCTTTGCTGGCAGCCGGGGGGCTCTACGTGGTGTTCGCCCCGCAGCCACAGATCGCGCGTGCCCAAGCCGACCCGGCGCTGGTGCGCCAGGGCGAGCAGCTCTACAACAACGCCTGCATCAGCTGCCATGGCGCGAACCTGCAGGGAGTGCAGGACCGCGGGCCGAGTCTGATCGGTGTCGGCGAGGCCGCAGTGTATTTCCAGGTCTCCACCGGGCGGATGCCCGCGGCACGTCAAGAAGCGCAGATCGCCGAGAAACCGGTCAAGTTCAACCCGGAGGAGATCGACGCCCTTGGTGCCTTCGTGCAGGCCAACGGTGGCGGACCGGTGGTGCCCGAGGACAGCCTCGCGGGCGGTGACCCGGCTCGCGGCGGCGAACTGTTCCGGCTCAACTGCGCGTCCTGCCACCAGTTCACCGGACGCGGAATCTCGCTGTCCTCCGGCAAGTACGCGCCTGCGATCAAAGATGTGAATGCCCAACAGATCTACACCGCGATGATCAGCGGGCCGCAGAGCATGCCCCGGTTCTCCGACCGGCAGATCACCCCGGAAGAAAAACGCGACATCATCGCCTACTTGGAGTCGGTGACGGGGGAGCGCAACAACCCGGGTGGCTACTCCCTCGGTGGCTACGGGCCGGTCTCGGAGGGTCTGATCGCGTGGATAGTCGGGATCGCGGCGTTGATAGGTGTCACGCTGTGGATCGGAGCGAAAGCATGACGGGCCGCGGCAGGCATAGCGGAACGACCGGCCGGCGAGAACTCCCGGCTGGTGCCGACCCGAGTGATGTCGACCCGAGTGATGTCGACCCCACGACGGCCAGCCACGAAGAGCTAGTCCGGCTGGGCCTGGCACTGGACGGGGTGACCATCGCGCACCGGGAGATCCCGTTCCCGGTGCCGGGTACCCGGGCCGAGAAACGAACCGAACGCAAGATCGCGCGATGGTTCTTCGTCGCCGCGCTGGCAGGGGTGGGTTTCCTGGCGGCCTACCTGTTCTGGCCATTCGAATACGCCCCGCCAGGGAGCCCGGACAACCGGCACCTGCTTTACTCGCTCTACACGCCGATCATCGGGCTGCTCTTCGGCATCGCCGTGTTCGCGATCGGCGGCGGGACGATTGCCTACGCCAAGCTGCTGCTCCCGCACGAGACCGCTGTTCAGGATCGCCATATCGGCGGTTCGACAGCGCTCGACCGGACCACCATCGGCGCGATCCTGGCCGACTCCGGCACCACCAGCGGCATCGCCAGGCGATCCCTGATCAAGCGGGCGGCCGGGCTCGGCGGCGCCGTTGTCGGTGCCGGCCTGGGGATCTTCGCCCTGGGTGGGCTGGTGCGCAATCCGTGGAAGGGCGGAGACCAGGCCGCGCTGTGGGTCACTCCGTGGCGCTCGGACAACGGGGAGCGGGTGTTCCTGCGTTATGACTCCGAACGGCTCACCCTGGCGCGTCCGGAAGATCTCGCCGCCGGCAGCATCGCGACCGTCTTCCCATACAAGCGCTCCTGGTCGGAGGACGAGGCGCACACTGCGCTACGAGCTTCCGACAGCCCAGTGATGCTCATCCGGTTGCACCCGGAGCAGGCCGCGCAGGTAGTCCAGCGGAAAGGCCAGGTCGGCTTCCATTACGGCGACTTCTATGCCTACTCGAAGATCTGCACACACCTGGGTTGCCCCGCGTCGCTCTACGAGTCCCAGACGGCGCGACTGCTGTGTCCCTGCCATCAGTCGCAGTTCGACATGTTGCAGTACGCCAAGCCGGTCTTCGGTCCAGCGACCAGGGCCTTGCCTCAACTGCACATCGACGTGAACGATGAGGGATACTTCTACGCCAAGGGCGACTTCATCGAGCCCGTAGGACCAGCGTTCTGGGAGCGGAGGTCATGAGCGAGACAACCGCCCCGACCACCTCCGGTGGCCTCGCGGCTCGCGCGGGCAAGGCTGCTGACGAGCTGGATCAGCGGTACCACCTGGCCGCCGGCATGCGCCGGCAGATCAACAAGGTCTTCCCGACGCACTGGTCATTCATGCTCGGTGAGATCGCGCTGAACACGTTCATCGTGCTGCTGCTGTCCGGGACGTACCTGACGCTGTTCTTCGACCCCTCCATGGAGGAGGTCAAGTACAACGGTGTCTATGAAAACCTCCGGGGCATCGAGATGTCCCGGGCGTACGCGTCGACCCTGGAACTGTCCTTTGATGTCCGGGGTGGGCTGTTCATCCGGCAGGTGCATCACTGGGCCGCGCTGCTGTTCGTCGCAGCCATCGTCGCCCACATGTTCCGGACCTTTTTCACCGGCGCGTTCCGCAAGCCACGGGAGACGAACTGGGCGATCGGCGTGACCATCACGCTGCTGGCCGGGATCGAGGGCCTTACCGGTTACTCGCTGCCCGACGACCTGCTCTCGGGGACCGGGCTCCGAATCATCTCGGCGATCACCATGTCGCCACCGGTGATCGGTAGCTGGGCACACTGGGCCATCTTCGGCGGTGAGTTCCCCGGTAACATGATCATTCCTCGGTTCTTCATCGTGCATGTGTTGATCATTCCGGGCATCCTTTTCGCGCTCATCGCCGTGCACCTCGCGCTGGTCTGGTATCAGAAACACACCCAGTTCCCCGGGCCCGGACGGACCGAGCGAAATGTGGTCGGTGTCCGCATCCTGCCGGTTTTTGCGACGAAGGCCACCGGTTTCGCGATGGCGAACATCGGTGTGATCTGCATCATGGCGGGGGTGTTCCAGATCAACCCGATCTGGAACTTCGGCCCGTACAACCCGGCCCAGGTCTCAGCGGCCTCGCAGCCCGACTGGTATGTCGGTTGGCTCGACGGCTCCACCCGGCTGTGGCCGGCTTGGGAGCTCTACCTGGGCGACTACCTGATTCCCGCCTCGTTCTGGCCGACGATGGTGATCCCCGGCATCATGTTCACCTTGGCGTTCGCGTACCCGACGATCGAGCGCAAACTCACCAAGGACAACGCCTCACACAACCTGTTGCAGCGGCCCCGGGACGTCCCGGTGCGCACCGGCTTGGGCATGATGGCGATCTCGTTCATGTTCGTACTACTACTCTCCGGCGGCAACGACGTCATCGCGTACACGTTCGACATCTCCCTCAACGCCACTACCTGGGCGGGTCGTATCGGCATGCTGTTGTTGCCACCGGCCGCCTACTACATCACCTACCGGATCTGCCTCGGTCTACAGCGAGCTGACCGGGCGATTCTTGAGCACGGGATCGAGACGGGCATCATCAAGCGGCTGCCCCATGGTGAGTTCATCGAAGTCCACCAGCCTCTCGGCGGAGTCGACGACCACGGCCATCCCATCCCGCTGGCCTACCAGGGTGCTCGGGTGCCCAAGCGGATGAACCAGCTGGGCTCAGCTGGTTCGCCGGTGCCAGGGTCCATCTTCCGGCCTGATCCCTCGGAGCAGACAAGGGCGCTGGAGCAGGCACGCCACGAAGCCGCCATAGGCAACGGCGCGGACACCATCGGTGGGGACCGGAAGCTGGCAGGTCGACCAAACCAGCCCACCGACTGATAGCTGAAACAGCTCTACAGCTCCCGAACTCAACAGCAGAGCTGTCGAGACTTGATCAAACAGCTCTGCTGTTGAGTTCGGGAAGCTCAGAGCGATTCGAAGCGGGAGATCACTGGGGCTTCGGGCCGATGTGGTATTCGAAGACCAGCCCGGTGACAGTACCGACCACCAGAGCGGCGCCGATCACGACCATCCACCACTGGCCGAGCGCGAGAGCGTAGCCGAGCACGCTAGCGCCCAATGCCATCCCGAACGGCCAGTAACTGCCAGGTGAGAAGAAGCCCAGCTCACCGGCGCCGTCAGAGATTTCAGCTGTGGCGTTGTCCTCCGGGCGCATCCGGACTCGCCGGGAGACGAATCGGAAGTAAGTGCCCACGATGAGGGTGAGCCCACCGGTCAGGGTTATCGCTACCGTGCCGACCGGTTCGCCCTTCGACCACAGACCATAGATCACTGCGGAGAGGAAGAAGAACGCCGTGGTGAGCTCAAAGATCCGCGCCTCGACCCTCATGATGCTGCCTCACTCTCGAGCCTGCCGAACAACGCCTAGGGGTGAAGTCAATGTCCTCCCCCGACCTGGCGCGCTTCACGAGCCGTGCGGTCGGTGTCGAACGGCGAGGTGGTCACTGCCTCGGGGGCACACACCTCGCCACAGTTGAGCTGCGCGAGCGCCTCCCCTGCGCTGTACGCGCGACGGGTCTGCGGGTTGGTCTGAGCTCGCAGAGCCAGGTACCGGTCGAACAGATCCGGCGACAACGCACGGAGCTCGAAGTTCATCATCGCGTGGTAAGTGCCACACAACTCGGCGCAGCGACCGACAAACGCCCCCTGACGCTGCACCGTGGTCTGAAAAACGTGGTCGGTATCATTTTTTTCTGGATTCGGAAATACGTCACGCTTGAAGAGGAAATCTGGAATATAGAACGAGTGCAGGACGTCCGTGGACTCGATACGATACTCCACGACCCGATTAGTGGGAACCACCAGCAAAGGGATGGTTCTAGCAGAGCCGACGGTGGACAAAGCTTCACCGTTATCAGCCCGCCGAACCTGGTAAACACCGTCCTTGCCCGGACGTTCCTGCAGGTATTGGAACTCCCAGTTCCACTGGAAACCGATTACCTTTACTCTGAGATCGGGATTGTCAACCTTGGCGTTGACGAAATTCTGGGCGGTCACGGTGAAATAGAAAAGGACTGCGACGATCACGAAGGGGATGACCGTATAAATGATCTCCAGCGGCAGGTTGTACTGGGTCTGCTTGGGAATCTCGTCGGATTTCTTGCGGTGGAACATCACTGTCCACATGATCAATGCGGCGACGATAAATCCGACAACCAGAGCAGCTATGGTCGCCCATATCCACAGTGAGCGCATCCGCTCGGCCTGCGGGGTGATCCCCTCCGGCCAGCCGAACGCGAACGCCTCATAGACCGAGCACCCGGTGCAGACGAAGGAGATCATAACGGCCAGTCCGGCTACCTTCAGCAGCCGCACCGTTCGAGAACCGACCACGCCGATCACGCCTTGTTCCTCCTCGTTGACTCGACGCGGCTGGTTGACTCGACGCGGCTGGCCAACCCAACTGACTCCGAACCCAACCCAGTTCAGCCTAACCCAGTGCAACACCCGCAGCTCATGTGGGGCGCGAGTGGCGTGGTATCCCAGGCGTCATACTGATTCGCCCCGGGCTCCCCCGAGCCCGCGGTACCGAGGTCGGCCCCAATGGGAGGTTGTGCTGGTGTGCGGGTTGCTGGGGTTACTGACCGCTGCGCAGGACGCGGCGCAGCGGGTGGCGGACGTGACCGCGGCGCTGCGCTGCCAACGGCACCGCGGGCCCGATGAGACCGGGACCTGGTCCGACGCCGACGTGGTGCTCGGATTCAACAGACTGTCCATCATCGACCTCGAGCACTCCCACCAGCCACTGCGGTGGGGTCCGCCAGAGGCCCCGGAGCGCTACACCATCCTGTTCAACGGGGAGATCTACAACTACCTCGAGCTGCGTGAGGAGCTGCAGGCCGAACCGTACCGGGTGAACTTTCTCACCGCAGGCGACACCGAGGTCCTCCTTGCGGCCTACCACCATTTCGGGGCGGCTGCCGTGCGGCGGCTGCGGGGAATGTTCGCATTCGTCATCTGGGACGCACAGCGCCGCGTCATCTTCGGTGCCCGTGACCCTTTCGGTATCAAGCCGCTGTTCAGTTGCGCCGGTCCGGGCGGGGTGGCCTTCGCCAGTGAGAAGAAAAGTCTGCTCGAACTGGCACCGTCGTTAGGAGTCCCGACGGCGATTAGCCGGCGAGCGCTGCAGCATTACCTGACCCTGCAGTACGTGCCTGAACCAGCGTCCTTGCACACCGGCATCACCCGTATCGAGTCCGGCACCTCGTTCACCCTGTCCCCCGGCGGCAAGCTGAACGCCGAACGCTACTTTCATCCCGATTTCCAGCCCCGCCAGATCGGCTCTGAAGCCGCCGCGCAGGCGATGCACGACGAGATCACCGCGGTGCTGCGGGACTCGGTCGCCAAGCACATGCGGGCCGACGTCACCGTCGGCGCGTTCCTCTCCGGCGGGATCGACTCCACCGCCATCGCCGCGTTGGCCCGCGAGCACAATCCAGATCTCATCACCTTCACCACCGGCTTCGAGCGGGCCGGCTACTCCGAGGTGGACGTGGCCGCAGAATCGGCGGCCGCCATCGGTGTCCGTCACGTCATCCGCACCGTCTCGGCCACCGAACTGGCCGACGCACTGCCGCTGATCGTGTGGTACCTCGACGATCCGGTGGCCGACCCGGCGCTGGTGCCTCTGTGGTTCATCGCCAGGCAGGCGCGGGAGCACGTCAAGGTGGTGCTGTCCGGGGAAGGTGCTGACGAGCTCTTCGGCGGCTACACCATCTACCGGGAACCGCTCTCGCTCGCCGCATTCGAGAAGGTGCCCGGCAGGCTGCGCCGCAGCCTGGGCCGGCTCTCCACCCGAATCCCCGAGGGTTTCCGCGGCAAGGACCTGTTACGTCGCGGCGCGCTGACGCTGGAGCAACGCTACTACGGCAACGCACGGATCTTTCGGGACGATCAGCTGCGGGAGGTACTGCGCGGATACGACCCGGCAGTCTCGCACGCCGACGTCACCGCTGATCCCTACGCGACCTCCACCGGCTGGGATCCGGTCGCCCGCATGCAGCACGTGGACCTGTTCACCTGGTTGCGCGGCGACATCCTGGTGAAGGCCGACAAGATGACCATGGCCAACTCGCTGGAGCTGCGGGTACCGTTCCTCGACCCCGAGGTGTTCCGGGTGGCCGCCACCATCCCGCTGGGCGAGAAGATCACGCGCGAGACGACCAAACACGCGCTACGCCGGGCGCTGCGCGAGATCGTGCCCGCGCATGTGCTCAACCGACCCAAACTGGGCTTTCCGGTGCCGATTAGGCACTGGTTGCAAAAGGAGCTGCACGACTGGGCCCGCGGCATCGTTGACGACTCGGGCACCGCGGAGTTCCTCGACCTCGCGGTGGTGCACCGGATGCTCGATGAGCACCGCAGCGGTCCGCGGGATCACAGCAGGCGGATCTGGGCGGTGCTGGTGTTCATGCTCTGGCACGGCATCTTCGTCGAGCAACGAATCACCCCTGCCGTGCCCGAGCCGCGCTACCCCGTGCAGGTATAACCGATCCTCAGCGCGCGACACATCAGTCCCAGCCAGGCCCGGGGCTTGTTGGTCAGTTGAACGAATCCCCGCAGGCACAGGAGCCGCCAGCGTTGGGATTGTCGATCGTGAAACCCTGCTTCTCGATCGTGTCCACGAAGTCGATCACGGCACCCTGCAGGTAAGGCACGCTCATCCGGTCGACGACGACGCCGAGTCCGCCGAAGTCCCGCTTCGCATCGCCGTCGAGCGCGCGCTCATCGAAGAACAGCTGGTAGCGCAGTCCGGCACAACCACCTGGTTGCACGGCGATGCGCAGGTACATGTCGGTCCGGCCCTCTTGGTCGAGCAGCACCTTCGCCTTGGTGGCGGCCGCGTCGGTGAGCTCGACACCGTGCGTGGGCACCTCGGTGCCGACGATGTTCTCGACGGTCATAAAAACACTCCCCTGGGGATCTGTGCTCGGCACGGACAGGTCTTTCTACTCTACGCGAACGCCCGCAACCTGCCGGGTGATTCCGCATCTCCATGGTGACACATCGTCGGTCACCGGCGGGTGCCCTAGGCTGGCCCTCGTGAGGTTCCTGCGCGGCAAGGCCGGCTCCGACGACACCGATCCCGGACTGGAGTCAGCGGTGGCGGGTAGGCCTGACCCCATCGAGGGCAGCCCCCGTGCCCACCCGGCAGGCAAGGGCAGGCCCACCCCGAGTCGCCGGGAGGCGGAGGGACGCAAGCGTGGCCCGGCACCGCCACCGCCCCGTACGCAGCGGGAAGCCCTCACCCGGATGCGCGGGTCCAGGGAGCAGCGCCGCACCGTCGCGGCCCAGCGCCGGGAACGCATGCTGGCTGGGGACGAGAAGTACCTCCTGCCTCGCGACCGCGGGCCGGTGAAGGCCTACGTGCGGGATCTGGTGGATTCGCGCGCGCACCTCGCCGGCGTCTTCATGCCGTTGGCCCTGCTGGTGATCGTGGTAATCCTGGTGCCATCGCCAGTGGTGCAGTCCTACGTGTCGTTGGTGTCGATGGGGATGCTCCTGGCGATCCTCATCGAGGGGGTGCTGCTGGGCCGGATCATCACCCGCCGGGTCCGTGAGCGGTTCCCGAAAGCGTCCGAGTCCGGGGCGAGCCTGGGGTTCTATGCCATGACCAGGGCAACCCAGCTACGGCGGCTGCGGGTACCCAAGCCTCGGCTCAACCGGGGCGATCCAGTTCCCTAGCCCGTCCTCACACCGCTGAGCTAGGGGCCCAAGCTCATCGGGCCGTACACCACGGACTCCCCTGCCAGCAGCGTGACCGCTTCCACGCCGCTGTCGAGCAGGTCCTGCCACTGGAGGCCGAGCCACTCCTCGGCGCTGCTCTGGTCGTCGAACGTGACGTCCGGGCCGGGTGCCTGGCAGGCGTCAGCATCCAGGTAGCGCCACCGCAAGCTCATCACATGCTCCCATCGTCCGCCCAGGTAGGCGACGGTAGCGTCTGGCCGATGCGGACGCTGGTGCTCGGCGGTGCACGCTCGGGTAAGTCGGCGCACGCCGAGGGGTTGCTGGGCGAGCCACACGTGGACTACCTGGCCACCGCCCGGCGCCAGCCCGGCGACGGCGACTGGGAAGCGAGGATCGCCGCACATGTGGCCCGCAGGCCCGCGGGCTGGCGGACCATCGAGCCGACCGACCTCCCCGGTGCGCTCCGGGCCGCCGGTGGAGTCCCGGTCCTGGTCGACGACATCGCCACCTGGCTGACCGGCGAGCTCGACGACGCGGGAGCCTGGCTGGGCGGCACGGCGACGGTACTGGCCTGCCGCGCCCGGTGCGCTGAGCTGGTGTCGGCGGTGGCGGCCTGCCCGGTCCGGTTGGTGCTGGTCAGCGCGGAGGTGGGGCTCGGCGTCGTGCCAGCGACCCGCGCTGGACGGCTTTTCCGCGACGAGCTGGGCGCGCTCAACGCGCAACTCGCCGCGGTGTGCCACGAGGTGGTGCTGATGGTGGCGGGCCTACCCATCACGCTGCGCTGAGGCGTACCGCTGGGCACCAGGGCAACCGGGATGGGACAAGGATGGGGTCAGGCGATGGACACCGAGCACCCAGGAGAATCGCGTGGAGTTTCCCCCGATCACCCCGCCCGACCAGCAAGCCCACCGGGACGCGGTTGCCCGCCATGCGCAGCTGACCAAGCCGGCTGGGTCTCTGGGCCGGTTGGAGGAGCTGGGTGTGTGGGCGAGCGCCTGCCAGGGGGCCTGCCCGCCGCATCCGTTCATCCGCCCGCAGGTAGTGGTGTTCGCTGGGGACCACGGCGTCGCCGCTCACGGGGTATCCGCTTATCCCAGTGCCGTCACCGGGCAGATGGTGGACAACTTCCTGACCGGAGGTGCGGCGGTGAATGTGCTCGCCGCCGCGGCCGGAGCTGCGGTACGGGTGGTCGACCTGGCGGTGGACTGCGACCCCACCGCCGCGACCGCGCTGGTCAGCAGGCACAAGGTCCGGCGGGGTAGCGGCGCGATCCACCTGCGCGACGCGCTGACCGACGCGGAGGTCGCCCAGGCGCTGAGCGCTGGCGTGACGATCGCCGACGAGGAGATCGACCGGGGCGCTGACCTGCTGGTCGCGGGCGACATGGGGATCGGCAACACCACCCCCGCCGCGGTGCTGGTTGCGGCGCTCACCGGGACCGAACCGGTGGCGGTCGTGGGCCGTGGCACCGGGATCGATGATGCCGGTTGGATGCGCAAGACCGCCGTGATCCGCGACGCGTTGCGCCGGGCCCGCCCGGTCGTGGGTGATCCCGTCGCGCTGGTGCGTACCGCGGGCGGTGCCGATATCGCCGCGATGGCTGCTTTCCTGGCCCAGGCGGCGCTGCGGCGCACCCCGGTGATTCTCGACGGTGTGACCGTCGGGGCGGCGGCGATGCTCGCCGAGGAGCTCGCACCCGGAGCGCGGCGCTGGTGGGTGGCCGGGCACCGCTCGGTGGAGCCCGCACACACCTTGGCGCTGGATCATCTGGAACTGACACCCATCCTCGAGTTGGGGATGCGGCTGGGCGAGGGTTCCGGGGCGGTGGCGGCGCTCCCGCTGGTACAGATGGCCGTCCGGGTGCTCGCCGAGATGGCCACCTTCGCCGACGCCGGAGTCTCCGGGCCGGCCGGTGCTCCGTTACCGGCCACGTGATGGTCCGCGGGCTGCGGCTCGCGGTGTCCTGGCTGACCATCCTGCCGGTGGGGATGCCCGTAGAGGTGGATCGGGACAGCGCCCGGCGGGCGCTGTACTGGGCGCCCGGGGTCGGCGCCGGATTGGGTCTGCTGGCTGCCGGGGAGCTGTCCGCGCTGCATGTGCTGGGCACGCCGTCGCTGCTGACGGGGTTGCTCGTGGTAGCGACGCTGGCTGGGCTTTCCCGCGGGATGCACCTGGACGGGTTGGCTGACACCGCCGACGGGCTGGGCTGCTACGGCGGGCCCCAGCGGGCGCTGGAGGTGATGCGGGGCGGGTCGTGCGGGCCGTTCGGAGTGGTCACGCTGGTGCTGGTGCTGATCACGCAGGCGGCTGCGCTGGGCGCACTCGCCCAAGCCGGCCGGCTGCTCCCCGTGGTGTTGGCGGTGGCCGCGGGGCGGGCCGCTTTCAGCTGGTGCGCCCGCAACGGGATTCCAGCGGCCCGGCCAACAGGAATGGGCGCGCTGGTGGCCGGCAGCCAGCCGCCGGCCGTACCCGTGGCCTGGGCGGTGACGCTGCTCGCCGCCGGGCTGCTCGCGGTACCCGGCCGGCCCTGGCACGGCGCGCTGGCCATCGTCCTGGCCGCTCTCGCAGTGATCGCACTCTCAGCACACACCCGTCGCCGCCTGGGCGGCGTCACCGGCGACGTCCTCGGCGCCGCCTCCGAGCTCACCACCACCCTCATCCTCACCACCTGCGCCCTCAACTATGGTTAGGTGAGGGGGGTCATCCAGTGGTGGGGGTCGGGGGCGGCGCCGTGTTGGATGGCGGTGAGGGAGGCGCGAAGCGCAGCAGTGACGGGGCCGGGGGCGCCGCTACCGATGGTGAACTCGCCACCGGAGTAGGCGACCCGGCCGACCGGGGTGATCACCGCAGCGGTACCGCAGGCGAAGACTTCTGAGATGTCCCCGGTCTGGACGCCCTTCTCCCACTCCTCGGTGGAGATCCGTCGCTCCTCAGCTCCCAGCCCGTGGTCCCGGGCCAGGGTGAGCAGGGAGTCACGGGTGATCCCGGGCAGCAGCGCGCCGGTGAGCTCAGGTGTCACCAGCCGGGCCTGCTTGCCTTCGCCGAAGACGAAACAGAGGTTATTGGTGCCCATCTCTTCCACCCAGCGCCGCTCGACCGCGTCCAGCCACACCACCTGGTCGCAACCGTTGTCTGCGGCCTGCTGCTGGACCACCAGCGAGGCGGCGTAATTTCCGGCGAACTTGGCAGCTCCGGTGCCACCGGGCGCGGCCCGGACGTAGTCGGTGCACAGCCACACGCTGACCGGCTGGAGCCCGTCGCGGAAATACGGTCCTGCCGGGGAGGCGATGAGCAGGTACTGGTACGTCATCGACGGCCGCATCCCGAGGCCCACCTCGGTGGCGAACATCATCGGTCGCAGGTACAGCGACTCCTCCCCACCGGCAGCGGGCACCCAGCTGAGATCGGCACGCACCAGCTCACGCAATGAGCCGAGGAACAGCTCATCGGGCAACTCCGGCATCGCTAACCGGCGAGCCGAGGATCGCAGCCGGGCGGCGTTGGCCAGCGGGCGGAAGGCGGACACCGAGCCGTCTGGTTGCCGGTATGCCTTGAGACCTTCGAAGATCGCCTGCCCGTAATGCAGTACCAAGGTCGCCGGGTCCATCAGGAACTGCCGGTAGGGACCGATCTGGGCGTCGTGCCAGCCACGGCCCGCGGTCCAGCTGATCTCCACCATGTGGTCGGTGAAGTACCGGCCAAAGCCAGGCCCGGCCAGGATCTCAGTCCGCCGTTGCGGCGCCGTAGGAGACGGGTGTGGCAGCTGGGAGAACACTGACGCGGCACTCATGACCAGCACGCTATCTCTTCGAGAGCAGAAATGGTAGGACGTCCCACTACTCAACCATGCGCCACTCAACCATGCGCCATGCTGGCTCGCGTGACCGAGCCGCGTGATGCCGTACGGATCACTCGTACCTGGCTGGCCGACGGCCGCGCGTTGACCTATTACGACGACCGCGAGCCCTACGCCTCAGGCGCGGCCACCCGATCCCGGCCCGACACCCGCGACCTGCAGCCGACGCAGGCCCAGCCCACGATGCGCCTCGATGTGCTCACCGGAGAGTGGATCATCATCGCCCCGCACCGGATGGACCGCACCCACCTGCCCACCGCGGCAGCCTGCCCGCTGTGCCCCAGCCGCAACGACACGATGACCGAGATACCGGCCGACGACTACGACGTGGTGGTGTTCGAGAACCGATTTCCCTCCCTGGCTCCAGCCGCGGGACCGGTACCCGCGCTGGTGGACGGGGACCCGCTCTGGCCGCAGCAACCGGCGACCGGCCGCTGCGAAGTGATCTGCTTCACCAGCGCGCACAGCTCCTCATTCGCCGAGCTCACGCAGCACCGGGCAGCGACGGTGATCGAGGCGTGGGCCGATCGGACCAGGGCGCTGTCGGGGGTGCCCGGGGTGAGGCAGGTGTTCTGCTTCGAGAATCGCGGCGCGGAGACGGGGGTGACGCTGCACCACCCGCATGGTCAGATCTATGCCTACCCTTTCGTGTCGCCGCGCACTGATCGGCTGCTGACCCGGGCGGCCGCGCACCGCGACAGCACGGGCCGCGACCTGCTCTCCGACGTCCTCGCCGCCGAGTTGCGGGCCGGGGAGCGGATCGTGCACCAGGGCGCGGCGTGGACCGCGTACGTGCCCGCCGCCGCCCGGTGGCCGGTGGAGCTCCACCTGATGCCGCACCGCCCGGTGCCCGACCTGGCCGCTCTGGACAGCGCTGAGCGCTCCGAACTCGCCACCCTGTATCCGGCGTTGCTCCGGCGGGTGGATGAGTTCTTCTCTGACCAGGGCGACCCGGGTCCGGTGCCGTATGTCGCGGGCTGGCATCAGGCCCCGGTCGGTGCCGGGCGGGAGCTGGTCCGGCTGCACTTGCAGCTGTTCTCGGTGCGCCGCGCCGCCGGGAAACTCAAATACCTTGCCGGCTCGGAGTCCGGCGTGGGGGTCTGGCTCAACGACACCACTGCCGAACGGATCGCGCGGCGGCTGCGGGAACTGGCATGAGCACCGGATTGCGAACCGCCTTCCGGGAGGAGTTCGGGCGGGATCCGGACGGGTTGTGGGCGGCTCCGGGCCGGGTGAACCTGATCGGCGAGCACGTCGACTACGCCGGCGGGCTGTGCCTGCCGCTGGCACTGCCGCAGCGCACCGTGGTGGCCGCCTCGGCCAGGGATGACCGCCGGCTACGCCTGCGGTCCCTGCGCCGGGATGCCCCGCCCTGGGACGGCCATCTCGACGAGGTGGGGCCAGGTCACCCACCAGGTTGGGCCGGGTATCCAGCAGGAGTGGTCTGGGCGCTGAGTCCGCAAGCCGGTGGCCTCGACCTGTTCGTTGGCGAGTCGGTGCCGCCAGGGGCCGGGCTGGCCTCCTCGGCCGCCCTCCAGTGCGCCGTCGCGCTGGCGGTCGACACGCTGTGCGGGCTCGGACTGGCCACCACCAGCACCGGGCGGGTGCGGCTGGCGGCGGCGTGCCAGCGCGCGGAGAACGAGGTCATCGGGGTACCGACCGGCCGGATGGATCAGCTTGCCGCACTGTGCTGCATGGCAGGTCACGTCTTGCTGCTGGATTGCCGGGACCACACGATGCGGCAGGTGCCGCTGGATCTGGCCGCCGCCGGCCTGGCCCTACTGGTGATCGACACCCACGCGCCGCACCGCAACGTCGACGGTCAGTACGCCGCCCGCCGGCGCAGCGCCGAGCAGGCCGCGGCGGCGCTGGGCGTGCCCAACTTGCGTGAGGCCCGCCGGGAGCAGCTCAGGCACCTGACCGATCCCCTGCTGCACCGGCGGGCGCGGCATGTGGTGAGCGAGATCGCCCGGGTGCAGCAGGTGGTGGCGCTGCTGGAGTCGGGCCGGGTGCACGACATCGGAGCGCTGCTGAACGCCTCGCACACCTCGCTGCGCGAGGATTACGAGGTCTCCAGCCCGGAGCTGGACTGCACGGTGCAGGCTGCTCGCGCCGCGGGAGCGCTGGGTGCCCGGATGACCGGCGGTGGGTTCGGCGGGTCGGCTCTCGCCGTGGTCGAACGCAGCGCCGTGGTCTCGGTAGTCGACGCCGTGATGGCCGCAGCCGCCCTCCACGGCCATCCCGAACCGACCATCCGGGAGGCGTCGCCCTCCGGCGGTTCAGCGCACGTGGGAGGGCACGAAGGGAGGTTTGACGACCTCGCAGGGCAGCGTCCGACCACGGACGTCGACCTCGACAACGTCCCCGGGTCGCACCGCG
The DNA here is from genome assembly GCA_963712995.1 of uncultured Actinomycetota bacterium. Lineage (GTDB taxonomy): Bacteria > Actinomycetota > Actinomycetes > Mycobacteriales > Pseudonocardiaceae. Next base: position 54,625 of record CAVQKH010000016.1, read on the forward strand.
GGATCGAGCAGCGCCAGCGCGATACCGGTGCGCAACGTCGGGGAGAAAGTCCCGGAGGTGATCTCTCCTAGCGGCTCACCAGCCGTGGACCGCACTGCCATGTGTGGTCGCGGCACCCCACGCCCGGTGGCCCGCAACCCGCGCAGCCGCCGCGACGGACCGCGTTCGCGCTCGGCGAGCAGTGCCTCCCGTCCCCAGAAGGCCGGTTTGCGCCAGCCGACGGCCCAGCCGATACCACCCTGCAGCGGGGTGATGTCAGCGCTGATGTCCTGGCCGTGCAGGAGGTAGCCCATCTCGGTGCGCAGCGTGTCCCGAGCGCCGAGCCCGCACGCCCGGCCACCGAGCGCAGCGGCAGCGGCGAGCAGCGCATGCCACAGAGCAGGCGCCTGCCCCCACGGGGCCAACAGCTCGTAGCCCCGCTCGCCGGTGTAGCCGGTGCGCCCCACCCGCACCGGCACACCATGGTGCTCGGCATCAACGAAGGCCAGGTAGTCGAGATCGGCGACAGCCAACCCCACGGTGGCGAGCAGGTCCGCCGAACGTGGTCCCTGCACGGCGAGCACCGCGTACTCGCAATGCGCATCGGCCACCCTCACCCCTGGCGGAGCGGCGGCAACCAGCCGGTGCGCGACCGCGGCGGCGTTCGCGGCATTCGGAATGCAGCACACCTCGTGCTCAGAGATCAGGTAGATGATCAGATCGTCCAGCACACCACCGTCCTGGGCGCAGCATACGGTGTACTGCGCCTGCCCAGGTGCCACCAGGGCGAGGTCGGCGGTGAAGCAGGAGTTGAGGAATTCCACGGCTCCCGGGCCGGTGACACTGATCTTGCCCAGGTGCGTGACGTCGAACACACCCACCGCCGTACGGACCGAGTTGTGTTCCGCGACGACGCCCCCACCGGGGTAGCTGATCGGCATCTCCCACCCGCCGAACACGCCGAGAGTGGCGCCGGCGTCGACGTGTGATGCGTGCAGGGGTCCGCGGTGCGCCTCGGTACTCATGGCTATGGAACGCTACCTCCAGCGGTAGAGGTTCGCGCAGCCGTCACTGGAGCGCGAAGCCATCTGCCCGACAGGCTAGATCAGCGAGGAGACCGCCGTGACCACCCCGACGCTGTGCCTCACCGATGCCTCGGTGACCACTGCGACTGTCGATGCGCTCGTGGTGGGGACCGCCTCCGGCGAGGAGGGTCCCCGGCTGCTTGCAGGCAATGAGGAGATCGACGCCGCGTTCGACGGTGCGCTCCTCGAGTTACTCCGCGTGCTGGGCGCCTGCGGCAAAGCCGATGAGGTGATCAAGATACCCACCCGCGGGGTCATCAGTGCTCCGCTACTCCTCGCCACCGGTCTCGGCGAGGTCGACGGCCAGCCCAGCAGCGAGCAGGTGCGCCGAGCTGCTGGGGCGGCATCCCGGGCGCTGTCGGGCACCGCTCGGGCGATCACCACACTGTCCCGGGTCGACCTGACCGCCGCCGCGGAGGGCAGCGCCTTGGGCAGTTACGCGTTCACTGCCTACCGTTCCGAGAACAACAACGGGCCGCTGGGCCAGATGGACCTGTCGGTGCCCTCGGCCAGTGACGCTGGGGCGACACGAGACCTCGCCAGGGCCGCCGCGATCGCCGAAGCGGTCGCGGCCGCGCGGGACCTGGTGAACACCCCACCCAACGATCTCTACCCGGCCTCGTTCGCCGATCGCGCCGTGACGATGGCACAGGCCGCGGGGCTTCGCACTGACGTGCTCGATGAGAAGGCGCTGCGCCGCGAGGGTTACGGCGGCATCCTGGGCGTGGGTGGCGGCTCGTCCCGGCCGCCCCGGCTGGTCCGGCTGCACTACGCCCCCACCGCCCCGAGAGCGAAGGTGGCTCTGATCGGGAAGGGGATCACCTTCGACACCGGTGGTATCTCGATCAAACCGGCCGCGAAGATGGAAGAGATGACCATGGACATGGCCGGCGCGGCGGCCGTGGTCGTCACCACGGTGCTCGCCGCCCGGCTGGAACTGCCGGTGGAAGTGATCGCCACAGTGCCGATGGCCGAGAACATGCCCTCGGCCACCGCATACCGGCCCGGCGACGTGCTCACCATGTACGGCGGCACCACCGTCGAAGTACTCAACACCGACGCCGAGGGCCGGCTCATCCTCGCCGACGCGCTGGTCCGCGCGGCGCAGGATGCCCCGGACTACCTGATCGACACCGCCACGCTCACGGGGGCTCAGATCATCGCGCTGGGCAACCGCACCCCGGGGATCATGGGCACCCCCGAGTTCCGGGACCGGGTCACCACGATCTCCCAGCAGGTCGGGGAAAACGGGTGGGCCATGCCGCTACCGGAGCATCTGCGCTCCGATCTGGACTCCAAGCTCGCCGACATCGCCAACGTGGCCAGCCACCGCTGGGGCGGCATGCTCGCGGCCGGCGTGTTCCTGTCCGAGTTCGTTCCCGATGACATCCCCTGGGCGCACCTCGACATCGCGGGCCCGGCCTACAACACAGGGTCACCGTGGGGATACACCGGCAAGGGAGGTACCGGCGTGCCGGTGCGCACCCTGGCGGCGGTCCTGGCGGACATCGCCGAACACGGCTGACTCGCCCGCCGGCTAGTTCCCCTGCTCGCGCTGACGCTGCCGGGCGGTGTGGTCTCGCATCCGTTGCGGGTATCCGACCAGGACGACGTCGTAGATCGGGATCCCCAACCGTTCACCCAACCGCCGCGCGCCGTGGGCACCGTCGACTCTGCGCCGGGTCCACTCACCGTCGTGAGCGACGAGCACGACGGTGGTCTCAGTGACCGCGGTGCGGGGCTCGACGAACGCCTCCACCCCGCTACGGGCGGCGGTCCACTGCTCGAGATGATTGATGTCGGCGCTCGAGGCCGCGCGCGTCGTCCCTGCGTGCCGCCTGCGCAGAAGCCGCTCCAGTACACCCACCGTCGTCGCCTCCTCGACCGAGCTCTCCCGGCGATCACGTCAGTGCAACGCGCTTGCCAACGCCATTAATCCGCAGCGCTGCGATCTCGCCCACGTCGCCGACCGGCTGAGCATGGTGACAAGATGGGTATGTCGCCAAAACCCACAGTACCGACGGCTACTTGAGGAGCGTCTGGAGTGACCAGCACCTCAGCGACGGGGACATCCACCGACCTGGTGATTCTCGGTGGCGGCTCGGGCGGTTATGCCTGCGCGCTGCGGGCCGCACAGCTGGGTCTGACCGTCACCCTGGTGGAGAAGGACAAGCTGGGCGGCACCTGCCTGCACCGTGGTTGCATCCCGACCAAGGCGCTGCTGCAGGCCGCCGAGGTGGCCGACTCCGCTCGGGAGGGTCATCAGTTCGGGGTGAAGACCGCGCTCGAGGGCATCGACATGGGCGGTGTCAACAAGTACAAGGACGGCGTCGTCGCCAGAATGTTCAAGGGTCTTCAGGGTCTGGTGTCCTCCCGGGGTATCAGCTACGTCGAGGGCACCGGCAAGCTCGTTGATGCGCACACCGTCGATGTCGACGGGCGCCGCTACACCGGGGGCAACATCGTGCTGGCCACCGGTTCCTATGCCAGGTCACTGCCGGGTCTTGAGATCGGTGGTCGGTTCATCACGAGCGATCAGGCGCTGAACCTGGATTATCTGCCGGATCGCGTGGTGGTGCTGGGCGGCGGTGTGATCGGAGCCGAGTTCGCCAGCGTCTGGCGTTCCTTCGGCGCCGAGGTGACCGTGGTCGAGGCGCTGCCCAGACTGCTCCCCGCAGAGGACGATTTCTGCTCCAAGCAGTTGGAGCGAGCCTTCCGCCGGCGCGGCATCACCTCCAGGACCGGGGTGCGATTCACCGGCGCCACCCAGTCCGACTCCGGGGTCACGGTGAACCTGGAGTCGGGGGAACAGCTCGAGGCCGATCTGCTGCTGGTCGCTGTCGGCCGGGGACCGAACACCGCTGAGGCCGGGTACGCCGAGGCCGGGGTACGGATGGAACGCGGCTTCGTGCTCACCGACGACCGGCTGCGGACCAACCTGCCGGGGGTGTACGCGCTGGGCGACATCGTGCCCGGGCTACAGCTCGCGCACCGAGGGTTCGCCCAGGGCATCTTCCTGGCCGAGAACATCGCCGGGCGCAAACCCACTCCGATCGATGAGGACGGCATCCCGCGGGTGACCTACTGCGAGCCACAGGTGGCCTCGGTCGGACTCACCGAGGCGCAGGCCAGGGAGCGCCACCACGAGATCGAGACGATCACCTACGATCTGGCCGGCAACGGCAAGAGCGTCATCCTGGCGACCAGGGGCGCGATCAAGCTGGTGCGCGCCAAGAACGGTCCGGTGCTCGGAGTACACATGGTGGGCGACCGAGTCGGCGAACTGATCGGCGAGGCTCAGCTGATCGTCAACTGGGAGGCTTACCCGGAGGACGTTGCCGCGCTGGTGCACGCCCACCCGACGCAGAACGAAGCCCTCGGCGAGGCGCACCTGGCCTTGGCGGGCAAGCCGTTGCACGCGCACAGCTAGCCGGGGACGACATCTCAGGCAACCCACAAGGGACGAAAGAGGACAGGAGTCGAGGCACCAGATGGCGTACTCCGTGGCGATGCCAGCGCTCGGCGAGAGTGTCACCGAGGGAACAGTGACACGCTGGCTCAAACAGGAGGGTGATCCCGTCGAGGTCGATGAACCGCTGGTGGAGGTGTCCACCGATAAGGTCGACACCGAGATTCCCTCGCCCGCGGCCGGAGTGCTGGAACGGATCGTCGTCCCGGAGGACGAGACCGTGAAGGTCGGCGCGGAGCTCGCGGTGATCGGCCACGCTTCCCAGCCCACCGCTTCCCAACCCACCACTTCCCAACCCACCACCTCCAGCCCACCACGCCCCAGCCCGCCACCCCACGGCACGCCGCGCCCAGTCGTACAGTGCCCGAGGGTGCCGGCCAACCGGCGCAGCGATCGGCCGTACGGCCCTCCTCCGGTAGGTCCGTAACGATGCCCGCCCTCGGTGAGAGCGTCACCGCGGGAACCGTGACCCGATGGCTCAAGCAGGTCGGTGACACCGTCGAGGTGGACGAGCCGCTCGTCGAGGTGTCCACCGACAAGGTCGACACCGAGATCCCTTCCCCGGTGGCGGGTACCGTCGTGGAGATCCTGGTTGCGCAGGACGAGACTGTCGCCGTCGGCGCTGCCCTGGCCACGGTGGGTGACCGCGAGACCGCTCCGGCGCCCGCCCATCCGGATCAGTCCGAGCCATCCATCCCACCGCGACCAACTGCCCAGCCCGAGCGGGAGGCGGTCACCGAGTCCGGTGCGGACCACAGCGGCGCGCCGTACGTGACGCCCCTGGTTCGCAAGCTGGCCACCGAGCACGGGATCGACCTGGCGACGGTACAAGGCACTGGGGTGGGGGGCCGGATCCGCAAGCAGGACGTGCTCGCCGCAGTCGAAGCGCCTCCACCCGAACCGTCACCGACGTCACCACCCCAGCCGACCTCACCACCCCAGCCGACCTCACCACCCCAGCGGCCATCCACCACGACGCCGCCCGTGGCTCTACCGCCGGCGCCAGGCTCCGAACTGCGTGGCCGGACCGAGAAGATGTCCCGGATGCGCAGCGTCATCGCCAAGCGGATGGTGGAATCGCTCCAGGTCTCCGCGCAGCTCACCACGGTGGTCGAGGCCGACATCACCCGTCTCGCGCGGCTGCGGGATCGAGCCAAGCGGGACTTTGAGGCCACCGAGGGCGTCAAGTTGTCGTTCCTGCCATTCTTCGCCCAGGCATGCGTCGAGGCGCTCAAGCAGCATCCGAAGGTGAACGCCTCGATCGACACCGACAAGGGTGAGGTCACCTACCACAACGCGGAGCACCTCGGCATCGCCGTCGATACCGACCGTGGCCTGCTGGTGCCGGTGATCCACGATGCGGGCGATCTCAACATCGCCGGCCTGGCACGCCGGATTGCCGACCTCGCCGCTCGGACCAGGACGAACAAGATCACTCCGGACGAAATGAGCGGCGGCACCTTCACCCTCAGCAACACCGGCTCGCGGGGCGCGCTATTCGACACCCCGATCATCCTGCAGCCCCAGGTCGGGATCCTCGGCACCGGCAGCGTGGTCAAGCGAGCTGTGGTGCTCTCCGATGAGGACGGGGACACCATCGCGGTTCGCTCGATCATCTACCTGGCGCTGTCCTACGACCACCGACTGGTCGACGGCGCCGACGCAGCCCGCTTCCTCAACACCATCAAACAACGTCTCATCGACGCCGACTTCGAACACGACCTAGGCCTCTAGCCAGCTCAGCACTGGCGCCATTCGGAGCCGAATGACGGTTTCAGCCGCCCGGGAAGCGTCATTCGGAGCCGAATAGCGGAAAGAGCACCGAGCAGACCTGCCTAGCTGTGGATAAGTTCGGGCTGCCTGTGGATGGGCGTTTGGATGATGGGGCGTATGGCGGCACAGTTCAGCGCATGGCAACAGAGCTGAGACTCAGGCCGCCGGCTGCGGTGTTCAAAGGAACCAATGCGGTGTCGGCGGGCGCACTGACCCGTAGCCAGTTGCGGGGTCCGACGGTGAGGCGACTGTTTCATGGCGTCTACGCACTCCGGGACGAGCCGCTGACGCACGAGCTGCGATGCGCAGCGGCTGCCCTCGCGCTGCCGCCGGAAACGGTGATCACCGGCAGATCAGCGGCTGGCCTGTGGGGAGTGCAGCTGGCTCGCGCCCAGGACTGCGTCCAGGTCGTGGTCCCGGACGGCACTCGCATTGCCCGGCGCGCCGGCCTGGACGTGCGGCGGACCCTCGTCAGAGCCGACGAGAGCACACCGTGGTCCGCCCTCGCTGTCGCGACTCCCTTGCGGACGACCCTCGACCTGCTACTCGACCGGCCGCTGCCGGATGCCGTCGCCGATCTCGATGCCGTGCTGCGAGCGGGTCTGGTCACCTTGCCAGCGGTCGCGGCAATGGTCGAGGAACGCTCGGACAAGGGCATCGTGCTGGCCCGCCGCGCCGTGCACCTCGCCGATGCCCGGGCAGAATCCCGGCCAGAATCGCGGGTCCGGGTCTGGCTCGCATTGGACGGCCTGCACCCCGTGCCGCAGTACTGGATTGAGGACTCAACAGGCCGGCTAGCCCGGGCGGATCTGGCGTTTCCTGAGCACAAAGTCGCGGTGGAGTACGACGGTTCCTGGCGCGACGGCCAGCTCTGGGCACTCAACAGAGACCGGGATCGACTCAACCGAGTGCAGGCTGCCGGCTGGGAGATCGTTTTCGTCACAGCCCAGCTCCTCCATGACCCGGCCCGTATGGTCCGCACAATCCGCGCCGCTCTCGACCGCCGCAGCTGATACCGATCGCCATTCGGAGCCGAATCGCGGTTCTGTGCCCTCCGAGACCGCCATTCGGCTCCGAATGGCGGTCTCCGCGTCAGGTGAGGTCAGTCGAACATGTTGACCATGGAAGCGACGTCGCCCGGGTCGCTGATCAGGTACCCACCGAGCGGTCCGTCGAACTAGCCCAATGGCGGGTCGACCTCAGGATCAGCGAAATGCAGGACGGTGAAGTTGCTGCCGATCCCGACATGATCCCAAGTTATCGACCGCAGAACCTGGATGGTGACGACGGCAGGATCCCCACCCTCGAACTTGTTGTGACGCTGTGGCCAGCGCTTTGAAGACTCCGCCGACGAACGTGAACGCGGTGAAGGCCGGTCCCGCACCGTAATCACGGACAGGGGTCGCGGAGTTGGCGCGGAAGGCGAGAAGATCTCCCCATGCGCGTGGTGGTCGCGGGGTCGTCGGGTCTGATCGGTACAGCGCTGGTGGCGCTGTTGCGCCAAGCAAGTCATGACGTGCTCCGGTTGGTGCGCAGGGGTCCACGAGCCCCCGACGAGCGGGCCTGGGACCCCTCGGCGGCGACGATAGACCCCGGCACCCTGGATGGCGTTGACGCCGTGGTGAATCTGTGCGGCACGGCGATGGGTGACCGGCGCTGGTCCGGCGAGGTCAAACAGTCCATCCGGGACAGCCGCATCGGCCCCACCGAGGTGCTCGCCGCGGCCGTCGCCGAGCACCAGGTTCCGGTGCTGGTCAACGCCTCCGCGGTGGGTTACTACGGCGACACCGGGGACCGCGAGGTCGACGAGACCGCGCCGATGGGCTCGGGTTTCCTCGCCCAGGTCTGCCGCGATTGGGAGGCGGCGACGGGGGCCGCGCAACGAGCCGGGGCACGGGTGGTCCGGGTGCGCACCGGCCTGGTGATCTCTCCAGCAGGTGGGTTGATGGGCCAACTCAAGCCACTGTTCGCGGTCGGGCTGGGCGGCCGGCTGGGCAGTGGGCAGCAGTACATGCCGTGGATCTCGCTCGATGATGAGGTGGGCGCGATCCGCTTCGTCCTGGAACACGACGAGCTGTCCGGGCCGGTCAATCTCAGCGGCCCGGACCCGGTGACCAACGCCGAGTTCACCAGGGCGCTGGGCGAGGCGATGCACCGTCCGGCCCCACTCGTGGTGCCGGCCTTCGCGCTGCGGCTGGCCCGCGGCGCCGAGATGGTCGACGAAATGGCGCTGAGCGGGCAACGAGCAATACCTGGGGCGTTGCGCGAACACGGCTACCCGTTCCAGCACCCGACGTTGTCCGCCGCGCTGACCGCGGCGCTGGAGTAGCACGCGTAGCCGAGGAGTCCTGCACCCGGCGTAGTCTCGCGCTCGTGACCGTCGCCACCCGATCCTGCCGGGCCGCCCGGACTCCGGTCGAGGTCCGCCAGCTCGGCACCATCGACTATGCCCAGGCCTGGGCGCTGCAACGGGAGCTGGCCACCGCCCGAGCGGAGGACACCGGGCCCGACGTGCTGCTGCTGCTCGAGCACCCCTCGGTGTACACCGCGGGCCGGCGAACCACACCGGCTGACCGGCCTGACGAAGGTATCCCGGTGATCGACGTCGACCGTGGCGGAAAGATCACCTGGCACGGGCCGGGCCAGCTCGTCGGCTACCCCTTGATCGCGTTGACCGAGCCGCTCGACGTCGTCGACTTCGTGCGGCGCCTGGAACAGGCGCTGATCGCCGTGTGCACCGAGCTGGGCCTGGACACCGGGCGGATCGCGGGACGGTCCGGAGTGTGGCTGGCGGCTGACCCCGCGACCGGCCGCCCGCAGCGCAAGATCGCCGCAATCGGGGTCCGGGTCAGCCGGGGGGTGACCATGCACGGCTTCGCGTTGAACTGCGAGCCGGATTTGTCGGCATTCGACCGGATCGTGCCCTGCGGCATCACCGACGCCGGTGTGACGTCCATCACCGCCGAGTTGGGCCGGCCGGTACCCGTGGCGCAGGTGCGGCCCGCCGTGCAGCGTGCCGTCCTCGATGCGCTCGACGGCGTGCTGGCCGTGCGCCCGTAGGGTGGTCTCGTGAGCGCCTCAGCATCTGATCCCGGCGGCCGCAGGCTGCTGCGGCTGGAGGTTCGCAACAGCCAGACCCCGATCGAGCGCAAACCGCCGTGGATCCGGACCCGGGCCACCATGGGGCCATCATTTCGCGAGCTCACCAGCCTGGTGCGCCAGGAGGGACTGCACACCGTCTGCCAGGCGGCCGGCTGCCCCAACATCTACGAGTGCTGGGAGGACCGGGAGGCCACCTTCCTGATCGGGGGCGATCAGTGCACCCGGCGCTGCGATTTCTGCCAGATCGACACCGGCCGCCCCGCCCCGCTGGACCGCGACGAGCCACGGCGGGTCGCCGAGTCGGTGCAGACCATGGGCCTGCGCTACGCAACGGTCACCGGAGTCGCCCGCGATGACCTGCCCGACGGCGGTGCCTGGCTCTACGCCGAGACCGTCCGGCAGATCCATACCCACAACCCCGGCACCGGCGTGGAGCTGCTCATCCCGGACTTCAACGCCCGTCCCGAGCAGCTGGGCGAGGTGTTCGACGCCGGACCCGAGGTGCTGGCGCACAACCTGGAGACCGTGCCACGGATCTTCAAACGGATCCGGCCGGCGTTTCGCTACGAGCGGTCGCTGGAGGTGCTACGGGCGGCCCGGGACTCGGGACTGGTCACCAAGTCCAACCTGATTCTGGGCCTGGGTGAGCAGCCCGACGAGGTCCCCGCCGCGATGGCCGACCTGCACGCCGCGGGGTGCGAACTACTCACTCTCACCCAGTACCTACGCCCGTCACCGCGGCACCATCCGGTGGCCCGGTGGGTCCATCCGGAGGAGTTCGTCGAGCATGCTCAGGCCGCCGAGCTGATGGGTTTCGCCGCAGTGATGGCCGGGCCGCTGGTGCGATCGTCCTACCGGGCCGGTCGGCTCTACGCCCAAGCCGTCGCCCGCCGCGGCGGTCGGCTACCCGAGCATCTCGCGCAGCTGGCCGCGGCCGGTCCGGCGGCCCAGGAGGCGGCCCACTTGCTGGCCCGCTGATAGCTTGCCTGACCAGGGCACTCGCCAAGTATTCTATGAGCCATGCCCGCCAAACCGTCCCCCAAACCAGCCGCTGGGACCAAGAACAAAGCAGTGGCGAAGGCCGCCAAGCAGGAACGTCGCGCCGCCGCCAAGCAGCGCCGGGCGCAACTTCTGCAGGCCTTCACCATCGCGCGCCGCGAGGACAAGGCCCTGCTTCCGTTGATGATCGGAGTGTTCCTGGTCATCACCGCGGTGCTGTTCGGGGTGGGATTCCTGGTCGGTCAGCAGTGGATATTCCTGCCGCTGGGCCTCACGCTCGGCGTGCTCGGCGCGATACTGATCTTCGGCCGGCGGGTGCAACGCAACGTCTTCGCCAAGGCCGAGGGCCAGCCCGGTGCCGCGGCCTGGGCATTGGAGAACCTGCGCGGGGGCTGGAAGGTGACTCCCGCGGTGGCGGGCACCACTCAGCTCGACGCGGTGCACCGGGTCATCGGGCGGCCCGGGGTCGTGCTGGTCGCCGAGGGCGCCCCGCACCGGATCAAGCCGCTACTGGCCCAGGAGAAGAAGCGGGTGTCCCGGCTGATCGGGGACACTCCGATCTACGACGTCACGGTGGGTAACGCGGAGGGCCAGGTGCCGCTGGCCAAACTTCCCCGGCATCTGGCCAAACTGCCACGCAACGTCACTTCTGCGCAGATCGACGGCTTGGAGAGCAAGCTGGCCATCCTCAGTACCCGGGCTACCGCAGTGCCCAAGGGCCCCTTGCCCCAAGGCGCCAAGATGCGCAACATCCAACGCTCAGCCCGCCGCCGCTAGCGGGTGCGCAGGACGATGGTGTGGGCGGCCCGGTCATGCAGGCCACGGTTATCGATGTTGTAGACCACTGGGGGGATCACCAGGCACAGCAGGACCGTGCGGGTTACCGCCGCGCCGAAGCCGGCCCGCTGCCCGTCAAGCTGCGCCACCCGCAACCCGGCCACTGCGTGCCCGACGGTGCGTCCCGCGATCCCCACGGACAGCACAGTGATCACCGCGAACAGAACCAGCGCTGAGAACGCCGGGTTCGTCGTGAGCAGTTGAGCCGCTAACCAGCAGGGCAGCCAGTCGATGACGATGGCCAGGACGCGAGGTCCGAAACCGGCGGCCGAGCCCGGTCCGGACCCGGGCAGCCCAAGCCGCTGACCGGGGTAGCCCTGCCCGTCAGGACCTGCGGACGGGTTCTCATGGGGATATCCGGAAGGACCGGACAACCAGGTTTGAGTCCATCTGCTCACTCGACTAGGGTATGCCGACGATGGGCTGGCCTTGCGCGCCACCAGCCCCTTAACCTTGGTGAAACACCCGGGTGACGGTCACGCAACAACGCCCTTCTAGGTTCGCCGCAGCGACGTGACCGATCACGCCGGTCCGACAGCACAGCGCACGAAGGAGTGAACGACAAGTGTTCTCCAACCCCGATGAGGTCCTGCGCTTCATCGCCGATGAGGACGTCGAGTTCGTCGATGTCCGCTTCTGCGACCTGCCGGGCGTCATGCAGCACTTCACAGTCCCGGGGGAATTCTTCGACGCAGATATCATCGAAGAGGGCTTGGCCTTCGACGGCTCGTCGGTGCGCGGGTTTCAGTCGATCCACGAGTCGGACATGCTGTTGCTGCCCGATTTCGCCACGGCACGCATCGATCCGTTCCGGGTACAGAAGACGCTGAACATCAACTTCTTCGTGCACGACCCCTTCACCCGAGAACCGTACAGCCGCGACCCGCGCAACGTAGCGCGCAAGGCCGAGGAGTTCCTCGCCTCGACCGGCATCGCCGACACGGCGTACTTCGGCCCTGAGGCCGAGTTCTACTGCTTCGACTCGGTGCGCTTCGACACCACGCCCAACAGCGCGTTCCACGAGATCGACTCGGTCGCCGGCTGGTGGAACACCGGTGCCGAGGAGGACGGTCGAAACCAGGGTTACAAGGTCAACTACAAGAGCGGGTACTTCCCCGTACCCCCGACCGATCATTTCGCCGACCTGCGCAACGAGATGGTCACGCACCTCATCGGGTGCGGTTTCTCGGTGGAAAAGGCGCACCACGAAGTGGGCACAGCCGGTCAGGCAGAGATCAACTACAAGTACAACACCCTGCTGCACGCGGCCGATGACCTGCAGCTCTACAAGTACATCATCAAGAACACCGCATGGGCGGCCGGGCGGACCGTCACGTTCATGCCCAAACCGCTGTTCGGGGACAACGGCTCCGGTATGCACACGCACCAGTCGCTGTGGATGGACGGCGTACCGCTGTTCCACGACGAGTCCGGCTACGGGGGACTGTCCGACACCGGCCGGCACTACATCGGCGGCCTCCTGCACCACGCGCCGTCGCTGCTGGCCTTCACCAACCCAACGGTCAACTCCTACCACCGTCTGGTGCCCGGCTACGAAGCACCCGTGAACCTGGTCTACTCGCAGCGCAACCGCTCGGCCTGCATTCGCATCCCGATCACCGGCAACAACCCGAAGGCCAAGCGCATCGAGTTCCGTTGCCCGGACGCGTCAGGCAACCCCTACCTCGCCTTCGCCGCGATGATGATGGCCGGGCTGGACGGGATCAAGAACGCCTACGAGCCCGCCGCTCCCATCGACAAGGATCTCTACGAGTTGCCTCCTGAGGAGGCCAAGGACGTCGCCCAGGTGCCATCGAGCCTGGGAGCGGTGATCGATCGCCTCGAAGCCGACCACGACTACCTGCTCGAAGGTGGCGTCTTCACCCCGGACCTCATCGAGACCTGGATCGCTCTCAAGCGCGAGAACGAGATCGACCCCCTGCGCCTGCGCCCCCACCCCTTCGAATTCTCTCTCTACTACGACGTCTGATCGGCCCGGCCCTTGAAGAGGGATTCTCGGTTCAAGGACCCACCAGGCCGTCCATAGGTTGTGATCTTGTACGGTGACGCTCACAAGACATTAGGACGGCGGTCAAGGGTTATCCCTTGACCGCCGTCCTATTTTTATAGAAATCACCACGCCGTTTTGACTCCGAACACCGAATCGACCGCCTTCCCAGCCCTCGCTTGCAGGGGACACCTGGATGGGTCAGGCTGGTGGTACTGAGGGCGTCCTCGCAGTACGGATTTTGCCGTACACCGTTCCTTGGCGAATGGCTGCACGGTGCCCCGGTCGATCCGGTCGCCGGGTGAGGTCGCAGAGCAATGTCACAACCCGTCCCCCCGGGAGTCGGTGCCGCCCTGTCCGAGTTGGCAGGATTGTTGTTGTCCACGGAATCCTTCGAGGAGTTGCTGCAGGGAGTGGCTGAGCTCTCAGTACGGGCCATCGAGCCGGTGACGACCTGTGGGATCACCCTGTCCCAGGACGATCGGGTGATCACTGCCGCCGCGGCCGATGCGCTAGCCGCCCAACTCGACGAGCAGCAGTACGAACACGACACCGGGCCGTGTCTGCAGTCCCTGGCCAGCGGTGAGGTGGTGGAGGCGGTGGATCTGGCCTCGGAGGACCGCTGGGGCCCCTATCCGGCCATCGCTATGGCGCACGGGATCCTGGCGATTTTGTCCACCCCGTTGATCGTGGAGGGCAAACCGGTCGGCGTGCTCAACCTTTACGCCGGCACCCCGCGGGGCTTCAGCGCGGTGGACCGGCAACTGGCCGAGCTGCTGGCCGGGCAGGCCGCGATCGCGATCACCGCGGCGTTGCGGCACTACGACGAGGTCACACTCTCGGACCACCTGCGCATCGCATTGTCCTCCCGCTCGGTCATCGATCAGGCAATCGGGATCGTGATGGCCCAGCAGCGCTGCAGCCCCGATGAGGCCTTCGCGAGGCTGCGGGCGATCTCGCAGAAAAGCAACATCAAACTCCGCCATATCGCCGCCGAGCTGGTCGACGTCACCCGGCGCCCCTCCCAGGACAACCCGCCACCTGCCTGGTCCGTTTGCTGAGCTTGGCACGGTTATCTATCCTCAAGGAAGGTTGGACCATCAGCCGCCTCTGCAGTTATGCCTGCGGGGTGGTCCACTTCAGGCCCCCCGTGGCCCGGACAGACGAGTACGGGGTGCCAACGATGAGCGAGGGTGTGAGGGCCGGTCTGGTCCGGGTCGATGACGGAGCGGTGTTCGTGGTGGAGGTCTGCTCGGATGCTGTCTGCAGTCGGGTGGAGCTGAGCGGAGAGCTCGATTTTGCCAGCGCGCCCCTGCTACAGCAGGTACTCGATCAGCTTTGCCGGGATGGCTACCCGGAAGTCGTGCTCGACCTGTCCGGGCTGACGTTCCTGAGCGCCGCCGGGTTGACCGTGTTCCTCCGCGCTGATGACCAGCTCCGCGACACCGGTGGTCGACTGATCCTTGAGCGTCCTGGGCGGCTGGTCCGCCGTGTGCTGGCGATCACCGAACTGGACACCGTGCTGACTATCCGAGAGACCGCGCGCGACCTCGACCACGCAACCACCAACGAGCATGCCGACCACCTGGAAGCCAGGACGACACTCAACGACACGGTGACGACGAGGAATGCAACCGGGCAACCAACCTCAGGCGATGCGGCTGGTTCGACGCCTGTACTGGCCGCCGTGTGGTGCCGCTCGGTGGGGACCACATGGACACTGGAGCTTCATCGGCTTCGGCGTGGCACGCCACACATGATGCTCGTGGACTGGATCAGCTCCGGTGTGCCCATCTCACAACCGGAGCCCCCCGAGACGCTGGCGCGCGAGCTGCTAGCCCAACACGGGTTGCACCTGTTCCGTGATTCCTTGACGAGTCCCTGCACCGGCAGTCGGCGCGGCATTGGCTACGTGGCCGGGAACGCTGAGCTCATCACCCTCGCACACCTCGTGCGCGACGATGCCATCGAGATCGGGCTGCATCCGGTGATGCTGGCCGCACAGTGGATCGCCACCGGATTTTCTGCCGACGCCGCCGCAAGGTGGATACGCCGGGGAGTCACTTCACCACAACCAGCACCCCACCAGAGGTCGTCATCGACGCCAGCCGCGTCACCACCCACACAATCGGCCACGATGCCTTCGCCTGACCCAGCAGGTCGGCCATAGCAGTGAATCAGATCACCCCGCTGCCGGTACAGAACCCAGGTGACCAGCTCTGCCGATGTCGTCGAAGATGGGGCGAAATCCACCGACGTCATATCACCATGACTCCGTTACCGAGGTTGAGGAGGCGATATGTCCACCGGTCGTGACCAGTTCACGCAGCAAGATCCCGTCGATCAGCATGCCAGCCCTGGTAGTGGCGATCGAACCGTGCCCTATCCGGGCGCCACCGGCGAACTGGATGTCCACCCCGATCACGGAGAGAGCACATACCGGGGCAGCGGCAGGCTCGAAGGCAAGAAAACGATCGTCACCGGCGGTGATTCCGGTATCGGTCGGGCGGTTGCGCTCGCATTCGCACGAGAAGGAGCTGACGTGCTCATCTCCCACTTGTCGAGCGAGCAACAGGACGCCGAGGAGACACTCCAGCTGGTGCAGGACGCCGGCCGAACCGCCGTGAGCGTTCCCGGGGACCTCCGGGAGGAGGACCAGTGCAACCGTCTCGTGGACCGTGCAGTCGCCGAATTCGGCCGGATCGACGTCCTCGTGTCCAACGCCGGCTATCAGATGTCACACCAAAACGGGATCCTGGACATCAGCACAGAGAACTTCGACCGGGTCTTCAAAACCAATGTCTACGCACTGTTCTGGCTGGCCAAAGCCGCGATTCCGCACATGAAGCCCGGCTCGTCGATCATCACGACATCCTCGGTACAGGCATTCAACCCCTCACCGCACCTACTCGACTACGCAACCTCAAAAGCAGCCATCGTCAACTTCACCAAGGGACTCGGCAGCAATCTCGTGGACCAGGGCATCAGGGTCAACTCCGTCGCACCCGGCCCGGTGTGGACACCGTTGATACCCGCGACATTCCCCGAGGACAAGCTCGAATCCTTCGGTATCCAGTCCCCGATGGGGCGGGCAGCTCAACCCGCCGAACTCGCCCCGATCTATGTGTTCCTCGCTTCCCAGGAATCCAGCTACATCACCTCCAAGGTCCTCGGTGTCACCGGCGGCACCCCGATCACATGAGGCGCGGATCCACCGCGACTCTCAACGACACCCCATCATGGCGGCACAAAGCGCCGGGGCTCCGTAGGCCACACGTACTGAGGATGACCTTCTACACCCGCAGGAGCATGTATCAGCGGGCCGGAAGACTGGCTCTGTTGTAGGGAACGGCCTCGGTCGGACTCCGATAGCCACCTGTCACGGCTTCGGCAATGTCACTACCCCGACCAAGAGCCGGCGACCTGGCGACTGCGGCACAGAAGGGAGAATCATGATTGCCTCAGTCCATCTCAGCAGCGTGACCGGTGAGGATCTTCTCACCGTGCAGGCGAACGATCTCGATCCGTACGTCACTCTCACGGTCCGTAAGCACAGCGTGGACCTCACTCGCGATCAAGCCCGTCATGCCGCCGACGCACTTCGCGCCTGCGCTTTGACAGCTGTCGACACCACGTTCGGGAACGTCGAGGACATCCTCTGACCCAGCTGCAGGTGCGGGCTCGTCACCGTTACCTCTCCCCTCACTCCGAAAGGCTGGTTTCCTCGCCACCCCCGTTCGGATTTTTGTCAGTGATGAGATTTTCCTTATCACGGTCCCCTTAGTCCGTGCCCCCTCCCTGAGCTGTACACGCGTGCCCACAGGTAGGCCCGGTGAGGCGAACGTCCCTGCGGCCAGCACGCGGAGCCGCGGGCTAGCTTCCGAGCACGCCGCGGTGGGCACTGGCGCCCGTGCCGACAAGACAGGCCTACTCATGCCGCAGCCCTGTCCGTCGCACCCAGCGGACCGGCAGCGGACTGCCCGGCGGCTCGGCGCCGTACCAGCGAAGGGCTGGATTATCCCCGTGAGTGCACATCTGCTCTCCGATGTCTCAGTGTCAGCGCCTCCGGTAGGGCGCGGTGGACCATGAGACAACGGGATGGGAGCAACTACCCGGACAAACTGTCCGAGTAGTGGGAATAGAGCTATCGCGAGACGGGAACGGCCGCGTTCACCGCGTCAAGCGCCGCTGACCAGGGCAGTTCGCGCCCAGGCGCGCTACGCGGCTCATGAAGCGACCACACGTCATCACCGTAGAGGAGGTGCACGCCGGCCCGGCGCAGGACAGCGATGTGACTATCCCACGAAGGGTGCCGAGCGTGCGCGGCGTTGACGCGTGGGAACACCACCACCGGTAGGTCATAAATGCCAATCGCCTCGTTGACTTGCGTCAATGCCTGGTTGTCAGCTATCCCGAGAGCAAGCTTGGCGACCGTGTTCGCCGAGGCCGGAGCGACGAGGTAGCAGTCCACCTGCGGATGTGGGCTGCTTTCGGTCGGTGAGCGCGGGTCGACGCGCACCGGAAAGCCCGAGGCTTCTTCGATCTCCGCGAGTGCTCCGGATTCCCGAAGCCACTGGCCAGCGGTCGGCGTGAGGGTGACCGCGACGGTCCAGCCGGCGTTCTGAGCCGGCCGGATGAGCCGCGGAAGTAACTCGTGCACCCCGCCTGCGCCGGAGCCGACCAGGCCCAGTATCCGTGATCTCATGCGAGGACTTCTTATCTGGATTCAAGCCGGCGTGAGTTGTGAGTCTTGACCCAGTGTGGTTCCGGCATCCGCGTTTGTGATCTGGTCAGTGCTCGGCGGAGTCTGATTCATACCCGAAGAGGTCTGGTCAGCAGGTGTCGGGGGCGTTTGAAGAGGATCCGAAGGAGTCTCCTCAGCAGGCGCGGCGGGGTCTGAACAGGGTCCGAAGGAGTATCCTCAGCAGGCTTCGGCGGGGTCTGAACAGGGTCCGAAGGAGTCACCTCAGCAGGCTTCGGCGGGGTTTTATCAGGGTCCGAAGGAATGGAATCAGACTTCGGGTTGGGATTGTTCTGGCTCTGATCCGAGTTCGGTTTCGGGACGGGGGGCACAGGTGGGGTGACGCGCCCGTCCTGGGGACCTGAGCCTGCGGGTGCGGGTGGATTGGCGGCGGGGGCCGCTCCCGGTGCGGAGACGGTGCGCTGGACTGCATTGGTGGCTTTCCGGCCGGGTGCGGAGTTGGAGGAGCCGGCATTGCTCGCTTTGGCGGTGCCACCGCCGCCGCTGACCGCGACTTCGCCGGCCGGTGGGGCGGCACTGATCGGTGCGGTCTCAGCCGCACTATCGGTGAAACCGGGCAGGCCGCCTCCGGCGGCCGCGACGCCCAGCGAGGTCAGGAGCACCCCGACGAGCACGCCAACCCCGACGATGCTCCGAAGCCGCCCGGTAACGATCCGTCGCAGCGGCGAGGCGTCATCCTCGGCCGGCTCGTCATCGTCGATGACCTCGCGCGGAGCTGGAATGATCGAAGGGCGCTCTGGCGCCCGGTTCGGCAGGTGTCTCATGACTCGTGGAGGGCTCGCCATCGGTCGCTGGTGAAGCGACCGGCGCACTCACCGCGGGAGCTGGTTGAGGCTGCGGAGCCATCGACAGCGCGGCGCCCAATGCGATCGTGGTCTTGGGGTCGGCGTCCACCACCACCGGGCAGCCAAGCCGAGCCGACACCAGCTGGGACACCAGCGGCACCCGTGAGGACCCGCCAACCAGCAGCACAGCCCCCAGATCCCCGCTGGTGAGGTCGGCCGAGCCGATCGCGCGGGACAGCGAATCGACAGTCTCCTCGAGAGCCGGGCGGATCATGTCCTCGAACTCGCTGCGCACCAGTCGCACGTGCGCGCTCACCCCCGGGAGCAGCACGGGGATGGACACCTCGATATCCGCGGAGAGCGCCTCCTTGGCCTCGACGCATTCCCGGCGCAGCCGCACCAGGCCGCCGAGCACGTTCGGATCCTCGATGTCGAGGTCGTCCCACGGCGTGCCCGCGGTGTCCAGTCCAGCGAGCGCGGACTGCACGTGCGCGAAGACGGCTTCGTCGAAGTCTGCGCCACCGAGCTGCTCGAGACCCTCGGCCGAACCCAGCAGGGCGAAGGACCCGGTGCCGGTCTTGCGGACCACGGCCGCGTCGAAGGTGCCGCCGCCCAGGTCGTAGACCGCGATCGTGGTGCCTGCTTCGACCCGCTCCTGTGCCGCGTAACTGACGGCCGCGGCCGCGGGCTCGGCCAGGAAGGTCAGACCGCGCAGACCGACCGCCTCCAGGGCGCGAGACAACAGCTCCTTCTTGTACGGACCCCACGCGGCGGGGTGGGTGATCGCGATCTGATCCGGCGGCCCGCCCTCACGCTCGCTGACCCGGTCCACCACCCAGCGGACCATCATCGCGGCCAGGTCCTGTGCGGCGTGCGGCCGCCCACCCACGAATAACGGTGTGTCGTCACCGATCCGGCGCTTGAACTCCCGGACTACCCGGTCGGGGTCGGTCAGCGCGCGCCGCTCGGCGGCCTCACCGACGACCACCGAACCGTCCGCGGACAGGAAGAGCACCGAGGACACCGACGGCATGCGACCGCTCAGCGCGACGACCTCAGCCTTGGGCTGCTGTTGATCATCTGTACGCCAGATGGCTGCCGCCGTGAAGCTGGTCCCGACATCGACCCCCAGTGCGTACCCCACTGCCCACAACCCTTCGACGACGGTCCAGGTTCCGCCGAATGGCGGTAGCCCCTCGGCTGCTCCATCGCTCTGCGAGGACCGGCCGTTAACCCGATCGCGAGACGAGAAATCCCTTTGATACAAAGACGCCGCTCAGTGGCGGGGGGTTGCGCTGATCCGCGAGGTAAGAGGTAACAGGACAAGATCCGGCACCGATCGAGGCGGTGGCACTACGAAAACGAGCAGTCTCGGAAAGGCTCAGCATGGTTCGTCCGCACGCCGCATCGCCGGATCTTCCAGCCGCAGGCATGCCGCCATCAGCAGCGTGGATCTTCCGGCAGATCGCGGCTGGCCCTTCGGCCCCGCTGACAGCGGCGGTCGTCGGCCCGGGGAGCACCGGGAAATCGG
The DNA here is from genome assembly GCA_963712995.1 of uncultured Actinomycetota bacterium. GTDB lineage: Bacteria > Actinomycetota > Actinomycetes > Mycobacteriales > Pseudonocardiaceae. The sequence continues at coordinate 74,955 of CAVQKH010000016.1, forward strand.
TGCTGCTCGACGCGGTGGCACGGGAGTACCAGAAGGCCGGCGCGACGGTGGTGCGGGGCAGCTCCGCGACGCAGCTCCAGATCGACACACTGGACCCCGGCGAGCCGATTCTGGTGGACGATGCGCACCGGCTCGACGCCGCAGCGCTCGACGGGCTGCGCGTCCTCGCGGAGGGGGACACCGCCCGGCTGGTCGTCGCCTACCGGCCTTGGCCCCGGTCTCCCGAGCTCTCCGCGCTCGGCGCGAGCCTGGCGCGCCGCCGATCGCCGGTGATCCTGGGGCACCTGGATCGCAGTGCGGTCGGGGCCCGGATCGCCGGGCGGGTGGGGTGCACTCCACCCGATCCGCTGATCGACCTGGTTTACGAGCAGTCGGGGGGTCTGCCATCGCTGGTCGGGCTCGTCACCCAGGCGCTGCAGGACACCGGCAGGTTCGATCCCCGGCGTCCGGCGGAGTTCCGGCGCCCCGAGCGGGTCAACGTCTCCCCCGGCCTGGCTGAACGGCTGCGCTACCAGTTGGAGGCGCTTGATCCCGGGATCTACCGGCTGATGCAGGCGATGGCCGTCGGTGCGCCCCTGGACGCCGAGGTACTGGCCTCCCTGCTCGACGCCGATCCGGCCACGCTGACCGACACGGTGCAAGCGGCGCTGGCGACGGGTCTGTTCACCGAGGCGGGTGAGCTGATCGCCTTTGTCCGCAACATCGTGCTGCGGCTGATGCCGATACTGCAAAGCCGGGAGATGCAGCAACGGCTGGCCACCATCCAGCTCGATCGGGGCGGATCCGTGCTCACCGTGGGGCGGCAGCTGCTGGGCACCGGCGCGAGCGGCACCCGGGTCGCCGCCGTCCTGGAGCGGGCCGGTGACGAGGCGCTGCGGCAGTCCCCGGCGCTGGCCGCCGAGCTCTTCGCCGCAACCATCGACGCGGGAGCCTCAACGCAGGCCCTGGCAGCCCGCCACGCCCAAGCGGTCGCGCTCGCCGGTAACCTCGATCAGGCGCTGCGGCTGGCGGATCGGGTCGTCGCAGACCCAGCCGCCCCCGACCGGGAGCAGGGGATCCGCGTGATCGCCGCCGTCTTGGCGCAACGCGGGCTACCCGCTCGCAGCGCGGAGCTGTATTGCAGCCTGCCTGCCAGCGCTGCGGGTGGCGCCCTGCTCGCGGTGCCCGCCCTGATCGGAATCGGGGAGTTGACGCAAGCCCAGGCGGTGCTCGATGCGGCGGATGCCGGCACCGGCCGCAGCGCCACCATGCTCGCTGGCGCGGAGATCCTGATGGCCCGCGGAATGCTCGCCACCGTCACCGGGACGTCCACCGCGGCGCTGTCCCAGCTGGCCAGGGCAGCGCTGCTGCTCGAGCCGGCTGGGGAGAGCGTGCTGCTGGCCGACACGCCCGCCGCGCTGACCGCCGTGGTCGCGCTGCAGTCCGGCGAGCTGACGGTCGCCGACGCCACGTTGCGCAGCGCCGTCGCCGCCAAGCTCGGCGGCCGTCCGGCGCACGCCCGGCACATGCTGCTGCACGGCTGGGTGGCGCTGGCCCACGGCAAGCTGGACGTGGCGCACCGCGCGCTGGACTGGGCGGCCCGCCAGCGCACCCCGCTCGAACCCCGGGACGAGGTGGTCGCTGCGGCGCTGGCGGTGGGTCTGGCTCGTCGAGAGAACGATCCGGCCGCGATGAGTTCGGCGTGGCGCCGGGCGCGCTGCGCCCTCGTCCGGCACCCGATCGATCTCTACGTCCTGCAGCCGCTGGGTGAGCTCGCCATCGCCGCCGCCCGGTTGGGCGAACGGGAGCTGGTCATGCCGCATCTGAAGGAGGCCGCCGGCCTGCTCGAGCGGCTGGGCAACCCGGTGCTGTGGACGGTGCCGCTGCACTGGTGTGAACTGCACGCGGCCATCGTCACCCAGCAGCTCTCGGAGACCCGACAGCCTTCGGAGACTCTGGTACCGGAGAGCCAGCACCAGTCCGAGGCACAGCGACATGCCGCCGCGCTGAGCAGCGCCGCGTCGAGCAGCCCCTACGCTGCCGCGCTGGCGGATGCCGCGGGAAGCTGGCTGCAGGTGCTCTCCGGCGAGATCGACGCCGACGATGTGCAAGCTGCGGCGCGGGGTCTGCACAGCGTCGGCCTGGCGTGGGAAGCCGCCCACCTCGCCGGGCAGGCCGCCACCCGGACCACCGACCGCCGGGCCATGACGGCGTTGCTCACCTGCGCCCGCGCCTTGCACGGCAGTATGCCCAACAGCTCCGACAGTTCCGCCGGCTCGGGAGCGGAACTGGACTCCATCGCTGCCCCCACCGAGGACGCACACAGCGTGACGGCTGCGAGCGCGAGCACGGCGGACGATCGATCGATCCTGAGCGAGCGGGAGATCGAGGTGGGCCAGCTCATCCTCGCCGGCCTGACCCACAAGCAGATCGGTGAGCGTTTGTTCATCTCGGCCAAAACGGTCGAGCATCACATGTCGAGGATTCGCCAGCGGCTCGGTGTCGCCAACCGCACCGAGCTGTTCGGTCGCTTGCGATCAGTGATCGCAAAATCCACCCCCAACACCCCTTGACGGGCAGGATGCGAGAGCGCATGGCAAGTCATTCTTCCTTGTTTAGCACCCGCGCATACGCCACCAGCGGTAGATGATCTAAACCACCAACCGGCAATACTTTGCCCTCCACAGAAAGATCAGGCGACGCAAGGCAGTAGTCGATCGACTCGATAGGCTTGCCCGCCGGGTACGTCGGCTGCGCTGACTTCGGACACACTACGACGGAACGTTCATTGGCGAGCCAGGACGAGGCTGAAGTATTGAAGTCGCCACATACGAGCCAGCGCCCATCGAGTTTTTGCGTGAGCGTCATGAGCTGACGCAAAGCATTCGTTCTCGCCTGCGAATCACGTCGCGGCAAGTGGGTACTCCCAAACCAGAGAGACGATTGCACGAAACCAAGCTGTGCAAACACAGCTGATCGGGGCTCGGATGACTCGGTGCCATCGTAAAGTTTAGTGGGCCATAGCAGCTGCCATTGCTGGACTGCCAGGAGGGGCAGCTTGGTCAGCAGTGCGTTGCCAAAACCGCCAGCGGGCGCCTCATGCCCGAACTCAAAACTTGGTGAAATGACGGCTTGCCGATTGCCGACCGACTGGACTACACGCAAGTACAGGCGCTGGTCTCAGCGTTCAAGAGCGGTACTCCTCGCTGGCAGCTTGCCGAACAGCACAACACCAGCCTGCGCAGCGTAGGCCGGTTGCTGAGTGCGTGGCGGGCGGAACGAGATGGCGCCGCCTGACCACGACCGAACCGGACAGACACAACCAAGCCACCCTCTACCGCCTCTGTACCCTCAAGTCAAGGCACTCGTTCCCCCTCGTAGGAGATGTCATCCCATGCCCGACATGCCCACTGGTCAGCTCATCAGGTTGTACCGCATTGACCGGAAGAAGAGCACGATCAACGTGGCAACTCACGCGGGCATCACCGCGCGCTACCTGGAGATGATCGAGGCCGGTACCAAGACGCCTTCGCTGCCGGTCCTACGCAAGATCGCCAAAATCCTTGGCGTGCGTACCTCCGCCCTGATCGGTGAAGCACCGAGTGAAGATCACGAAGGGCCGGTCAACCCCCGGCTCGCCGAGGTGGAGCGAGCCCTGTTCACGTACCGCTCGCTGACGCTCGGCGGCCGTGATACACCACCCGAGCTACCAGACTTGGCACAGCGGGTCACCGCCGCCTGGGACACCTGGATTATCTCCCCCAACAAGTACACGGACACTCTGAGCGTACTGCCTGACCTGATCATTGATGTCGAACATGCGCTCACTGCCTATGAACGTTCTCCTGAAGCGTGTCGCCAAGCTTCGGAGCTGTACCAATTAGCGCGGGCAGTGTTGAAGCATGCCGGGCGGATCGATCTCGTACCATTTGTGTGTGATCGAGCTATGCACTGTGCGGAGGAAACCGGCGATCCGCTGCTCATCGGCGCTGCGACCTGGTATGTCGGTCAAGCAGCCCTGTCTAATGACATGCCCCACACTGCGCTTGACATTGCCATGATGACCGCCGAAAGATTTGAGAAGCTGCTCCCTGAGGGTTCCCCTGAGCATTTCTATGTGTACGGCGGTCTCTTGCAGCTTGCCGCTATTGCCTCGGTACGTACGGGTGACCCATGGCGAGCGCGTGAATTGCTCCGTGGTCCGGCCCGGCGGGCAGCCCAGCGCATAGGCGAGGGCAAAAGCTACCATCACATATTCTTCGGCCCTACGAACCTTGGTATCCATACGGTGAGCGTTGAGATGGAGGCTGGAGAGATTGCCGAGGCGCTCAGGATGGCCGACGAAGTAGACATCGCAAACATCGCCTACTCAGAACGTCGGACTGCCCATCTCTACCAGGTCGCCCGGTGCTATGAATGCCGCAATAACGATACTGCCGTATTCGTGCATCTGAAGATGGCGGCAGAAATCTGTCCCCAAGATTTTTTGTACACACGCAACGCACGCAGCATGGTCACCACCCTCGTCAAACGAGCCAAGCCGTCATATGCTTCTGAGGTACGGGAGTTCGCCGGGCGTATCGGCCTCCTGAACTGACAGCTCCGGCGAACACGTCGTAGTTTAAGCGAGCCATGTGGGCGCACTATTCAGTGAACAAATACAGCAACAGCAAGTACACCTATCAAAGCGATCGACCCGGCCTGCCAGGTTAAATAGTTCCGGCGCGTCCAATCGGCCACCTTAACTTCGCCATCGAATTGACGGTGGTTCTTTGTCATCACTTACGTAAGCTACCGCAATGTACGCAATTTCCGATCCAGGGACCGTCATGAGCTGCCAGGCCGTGTCCCGTGCAAGTGCCGTTTTCTCATCATCTGCCCGGAAAGACAGCGGCGCACGCAAAAGGAGGCAGGACGTGGGCGTCCGACAGCCTTGGATAGCGGTATTCGTTCTCGCCTGCGAATCACTTCGCGGCAAGTGGGTACTCCCAAACCAGAGAGACGATTGCACCCCCAGGAAGCCCCCGCCCAACACCGCCACCTCCAAACACTGCCCGCCGTTGCTGCCGCTGCGCATGCTCGTACGCCACATCGCTCCCGTGAAGTCCGGGGATTCATGATCAATGCCCTCTTCAACCTGACCGCTGACTCAATCCTAATTACAATAAAAGTGAATACGCAGACCATTGCCAACACGCCGAATTTCCAGTCAGATCGCACTCAATTTAGCGATGGATCAAACCCTCCCGATGCCGCCAAGCCAACGCCAAACAAGCCGCACTCGTCCCACCCATCGGTTCCCGGTCCAGAAATTGTTGTACGGTCGCTTCAGTAAACGGCAACCCATACACCGACTGATTATCATCGAGGGAAGTAACGACCCGACCCTCAGCATTAACGGTTACCAGCTCACGGAAGAGGTCATCGAACACCACATCATCAATGATGACAGCGGTCATGATGGCTGGATTCAGACCGAGCGCATGAAGCACAACACCCAGTACATAGGCCCGCAGCCGTCCAGCTTCACGTGCTCGTTGCATGGCACGGTAAAACGGCCAGCACTCATAGTCCACTGCTTCTCCGCTGCTACCGTCATGCTCCGGCTCGCCAAGCAGTTCCTCGCTGTACTCGCGCACAATGTTGCGCCATAAATCAAGGTCATCCTGCATGCAAGCCGGAGCAATGCATGACGGCTGAAACTCCCCTGCGGGAATCACGCCATACTGGCCGCCACTCACCGCTACCTTGGCAGGATCCCGGTTAAGCAAAAAGAAGGTGTGCGAGCCATCGGTTGTGTTCCGACGTATAGTCAGCGTGGCAATACCCGTACTACCCATTCGCGAAGACAGATCGAACGGCTGCGACAGCCGCGCTCGAAACGGCAGTTGTGACCACGTAGGTGAAGCGCCCTCCATCATCGCGGCCGCGAGCTCATGACTCAAAGCTTCGGAAACATCAATTTTATCAAAAAATGTAGATAGCCCGAACTGTAGCGTCCCCTGCCCAGGAAGCTCCCAGGATACGTCCAGCAACCGGTAGCTCGGACGGTTCTCAAAAAGACTCGGAGGGCTGAGATAGCGAATTGCGCTGGTGTACTGCCGGAAGGCATGTCCTGGCGTGCGGAGCGGCAACACCGGCCGTAGCTCGGCTTCATGGCCCGTAACAGCCGGACGCGGCGGCTGCGGCACCCACTCCAACGTCACCGCCTCAATGGGCACCGGACGGGACGGCAGCCAACTCGGCAGTGCCAATGCTGGCGTATGCATGAGCTGCCATTTAGGGTCGTACAGTCTGACTGCCTGCTTGGTCAGTTCCGTCCGGTGCCGAATGAGATACCTCCGCACTGCGCGCCATGCATCTTGATTGGCAGCAACCACGGCGTCAGACGATGGCGGCGGCGAGGGGCTGGGCACGTGAAGCGGCTCGCTATCTTCATGGCGAAACCCGCCTGCCATAGCAAAAGCCCCGACCCGCTCCACTTCCCGGCTTCGCCGTTCATGTTCCTGTTTGGCCGCCTGCACCTGATCGTATGTGGCCAGCAGCGCACCCTCAGCCTTGACCAGCACATCAGCCGTTTGCCAGAACTCCCGGGTGAGCAGCTGACGGCCAGCTTCCGCATGGGCGACCGATGAGCGGCTGTAACCCGTCTTGTGAGCAACCTGCTGCTGACCGATCTCGGCAGCCTGGCGCGACGCAGCCAATTGATGGCCGAGCGCACGCTTAAGGACGGCCAGCTCAGGGGGTACCCGGCTCACCACCGCTCCCATCTACCACGTCTAGCCCGGACGATCTCTTGCAAGGCTTGAGCCTATCGGCACGCTCACGGACGTTCAGCCGGGTGGATCATTGCTGTCCACACGCCCTCCACACCCTTGACTGCTTCCCACGGCCCCAGGACCAGGACGACCACCCCATCCCCAGCACGCGGCAGGTGCCTTTGCCCGGTAGCTCTAGCGCTCCCGCTTCCAGCGCAGAACCCCTGTACCGGTAGGCACCCCTCCCCCGGAAGCCGCGTGCTGCTCTAGGGATGGCCTCGCCTGGTCCTGGGTGCCATCCACGCCCATTGAGGGGCTAAGACGAGCAGGAGCCATATCCCATGCACCCCACCGACGACCAGAGAGCCCAGCATCACATCAGTGACGTGCGCCTCCCCAGTCATACCCGGGAACCAGCTATGCGGCCCGTCATCCCCAGTTCCCTGCAAGTAATTGATGATCATGGGGACAAGGGAAATGGCAAGGGAAAGCCTAATCTGGACCCTCTCACCACCGCTCCCCGCTGGGCCTTATGTCCCCTCAACTGGCAGGCCCATGCCATCGACCCATACGCCGACCATCCGCTCGGTCTCTGGATCGCCCGCTGCGGTCATCGCCTATCCGGCGGTACGCCGCTCTATGACCTCCCCCAAGGACATCAGTGCCCAAGCTGTGCCAAGTGGAGCCAGACAAGCGAACCAAAGACAAGGGCCGGCCAGTGATCCAAGTGAGTGACCGGGTGCCTGGTGAGCGGACTCGGGTGGTGATGACAGGCCGGAGTACCGACGATAACCGTCCCTGCACCGTGATTGTGATTCATGAACAGGACAGGACCTGGGCCATTCATGGATTGGGGAATCAGGGAGTGCGGGTCTCGGCGGCGGACATGGTGGCGCTGGGTGAGGCGATTGTGGCTCGGGGGCGGTGAGCATGAAAACTGCGGCTACGTCGACGGCTTCCCAGCCAACCACTACCAGTAGCACCACCAGCGGGGTACGCAGGAATGCCGAGGAACCAGCCATGAAGCTGGCCTATGGCTACATGCGGATCGAATACCTTAACGACGAAGAAATCCAACAATTGGAATGTGGTCTCCGGAAGCTGACCGAGGCAGAAGGCTTCTTCCTCATCGAGATTTGCTACGAATACCAACCGGGGTACTACGGCACGTTCTACCGACTGACAGAAGAGCTGATGCGGGCACAAGTACAGCACGTAGTGGTGCCGTCTCTTGATCACCTCGCTACCCATCCGCTCCTCCGGGACCAGCTGATCATGCATCTAGAGAAAGCCAATCCACAGGTCTGGACAATCGAGCGGTGAACGAACGCAAACGAAGACGACCGCGAACTCCTGATGATCCTCAACAATGCCGGAATTCGGGTGTGCGAGATGGTTACGGGGCTGTTCGAGGACAGCAGAATTCACCGCGTCATACAAAACAACGTGGCCGGGGTGACAGGATTCAGCTTGAACCCCTCCCTCGCCACCTACATGCGTGACAAGCTAGCAGATCTTGACTGACGATCAAGATCATTCATATTCCCACCAGACCGATTATCAGTTCTTTCTGGCTGTGATAAAGCTTCTCAGTGCACCCAAGCGTTCTACGGGCGCAGTGGGCGCCAGCCGCGTCGGATCATGAACGTTACGCTATCGCTATAGGACCAGGCTTCAAGATATGTGCGCGACTAACGATTGTTAAACTGCTGCGGCCTCTTGTGAGCGAGACATACAGGCTGCGGGGCGTGTGCGCGTCAGCATTGAGAACAATCGCATGATCATACTCAAGTCCCTTGATGAGCAAAGGCCTGGAAATAATCCTATTTCCAGTTGGACGTCCGAGATAGCGTGCGTGGTATCGAACACGAACTACTGCGTCATGCACAGTTAGCTCGGAATCCAACTCTGCGAGCTTGAGCGCTTGGAGCATGTCACGCCAAGCCTCGTAGCGGTACATCCGCACATTATCAAGCTGAGCTATCGCAATCAACGCTTCACGCACACGGGCAGGCGAAGCATCTGTTAATAATCCGGTCAGCAGTGCCAGTTGCGGCTCGGCGCCCGGTCGCTTGAGGTGAGTCACTGGCTTACCAGCGGTAATCTTCTTCATCACGGCCGCATCCAGCTTTGCGGCTACGTGAGTGGCGCAGCCCTTGGCGAATTTAAGAGTAGCCAGTGCTATTTGCTTCGACTGGCCAGCGTCGACAATCCGAGCGAGGTCCAGCATAAAGTTTCCCTCCAACTCCTCCATCATTCCATAGGAGCCGTTGAGAAATGATGCCGTATGGGCGCAGTCAAAGGAAAACTGACCTATAGCGACAACACGACCAGCTTCCCTTGGCTGAGCGAAACAAGCGTTAATTGCCGCACGATGGTGGCCACTGGAACGCCATACCACCGGTGCGTTCCGCAGGTCGATGGGTGCTCCGTCATACAAATTTTGCCGGATGTCGAGAAGCCATTTGCCAAGCTGCTCATTATGGCCATACCAGCGCCAGGGGAACACCGGTAGCGTCACCGCAGGCCAAGCTGGCACTACATCGATTGCCCACCTCACGGTAACATTGCCTCTGAAGTTGAAGATATTTTGAAGCGGATCGCCCAAGGCGCACACGGGCAGTGACTCCTGGATTGCCAGGACAAGATCATGCTGCTCGATCACACAGTCCTGGTACTCATCCACTATGACAAAATCGTAGCTTGCCTCCAGCACTCTGCGCATCGCTCGGGTACGTACGGCTCTCGCTGCACCTCCGTAGTACTCCTTTGATCGTGACCAGTCAGGCAGAAGCCCCACGGATACACCAGAGAGTACGGGATACTTCTCCGTAAGACCGAAAGAGAAACTGGCGATTGTGTCAATACGCACACTTGAGCCATGCACACCAAAGCAACGCAGCCGACGACGAAGAGCGTCAACTCCCGCGTTGGTGTGAGTCAGTATTAGTGTTCGTTCACCCTGCTCTGTAGCTAATGCCGCCAACGCGGCAACGAGGTGCGTTTTACCCGTACCGGCGGGTAGCTCAATAGAACAAGGCAGAGATGATCGGATCATCTCCGCCGAAGCGCGAAGCGATTGGTCCATCTACGTAGCCTCATCCCGGATGGACTCCTTCGTAACCACCTCGTACTCTTCCCCGTAAGCAAATTTGTAGAGCTGTTTGAGCCCGCGACCAAGGAAACTATCTTCAATTTCATTCCATCGGTTAACAAGTAGTGCTCCAAGCAGCTCGCCCGACTCTTCCTGTTTAAACCAAGCGCGGTCCCTTACCTTGCTTTGACCATCAAGCTTCGCGCCCTTCGCTGCTCTCGCGACAGCTACTTTCACGACATCGGTGGAGTTAGCGCTATCAGCAGTCCATTTTGCCGGATCGAGGCCAGACAGTTTGGGCTTGCCATTCAGTCGAGCACAAACGGCCCCTTGTACTGACTCCTCGCCCTTGATCTCGGCAGCTAGCTCCACAAAACTCACCATGCCCTCAGGACTGAGGGCGGCTACAATCTCGTCCTCAAGGGCATGTCCAGCCTGCCAACGCACAATTTGGACACCGACCCCGGTTGCCTTAATCACTCCCTGGTCGGATGCACGGTTGTCATTGTCAATCACGAGGAGCGTAGGGTAGTCAAGTTCTTGCAAGATACGGGCACGTTGTGGTGCTTGGGTGCTTCCCTGGCCGTCGCTCAGACAAACGCCAAGGGCCGCATGGGGAGCCTTATCTTTTTGGCCGCGCATCGCGTCCCAATGTTGAAGCATTCTTCGACAGACACCCATCTCAGTCTTGCCCTCGCACACGATGACTGCTCGGGCTAGCACTGCCGATGGCCCGGCCCGCATGGCGCCTTGCACGTCATCAAGGTCGCCGGGTACTTGACGCACTTCTGTTTTACCGTCCTTGCATCGCACAACCGAGAGGTCCGACGCACGCAAGGCTTCTACGGTTATGGGAGAATGCGTAGTCATGATAACTTGACCTACCCCGCCCTCTGTACGCTTTTTGAGATGGCGCAGCAGGTGATGCAGACGATGGGGTTCGAGACCTGATTCCACCTCATCGATCAGCACGATAGCACCATCCATCACCGCCTTCTCCTGAATGGCAAGGCTCGTCAGACGACGAGTACCCAGACCGCAGCGGGTGAGAGGGATGGCATCATCGTGCAACAGGAGAGCATTTGTCGATGAGCCTCCGGTCGGATCAAGTCCCGGCCGCAACTTAGTGTAGTTGGAGCTGCCTATTGCGGCTGCCGCTGTCGTTACATCATCAGCCGCTTGGTGGAGTTCCGACTGTGGCATGTTGAATACCGCCTGGCGGGCTGCACGATGAGCAGCGGTGACAGCGGTATCAGCGCCAGTACGTTCATTTGTCAGTCGACTCAAGGCCGATCCGCGCCCCCAGCGAAGATGAGTGTCTACACGCTCATCAACTCGAAACAATCCAAAACGTTCTCGTAATCCACTTGTGATTGGCCGCCCATGGTCATCATCACCTGGTCGCACGACCGACCACATCGGTTCAAGTGTCTCGGTGACCTTGAGTTGGATAATCACGCACTCATCTGCCCCCTCAACAGGGTCGTGTACAAGTTCACCGGATGGCAACACACCAGATAGATCCATACCGAGCACATCATCACGCAGAAGCTGTTGCGACAAGTCAGCCACGACGACCTGGAGCGTGATCGGCTCTTGGATATTGCAGTTGTAAAAATCAGCATCAGTAAATTGCACGTTCCAGCGCGGGCTAAGCGTCAAACTAATCACGTCAACCAACGTGGTCTTGGTGCTGTCCCCAGGGCCAACTAGACAAACAACGCGGTTATTCGACAGAATCCAGTCGGCATTTTTTATACCACGAAAGTTATAAACAATTACTCTCCGTGTTTTCATGACCCCATCTTACTACGCTCACTTGAATCACTATTCTATGGCATCGCCACCGCCCACAGTTCCTGACACGGGATGCCACCAATCGGACACGAATCCTACCTTTTACATGGGCCTTCCCCGTTTAAGCTCAAGAGGTCCAGCCAAAACAGAAAGAGGCCCCTGTAAAAACGCAGACTACATCTGCATCCCTACAGGGGCAACAAGGCCGACGTGACATCAGCCAATGCCCTGCGATCCTTCCAAGTACCGTTGCCGGGCGGGAGTGGAGGGGGGAACGATCCGCAGCTTCTCGGCCAAAGTCCACCTCCGGTGAAGACTATCAGCCGCCACGTATGCCTGTTCCCAGGTGCCATATGTCATGGCGTTGGTGGCCCAGATCGCAAACATTCAGCCCTGATGATCAGCGCATGACGTTGTCGCCGGTCGGCCAGTTGGCGTCCGGTGGGTCTGGTGGTGGTGGTTGGTCGGGACGTCGTGTTAAGTGGGTGCGGGCTGTGCGGGCATCCAGGGTTGGCCGGTCAGCGCGTCGCGTAGCACGGTGATCTTGTCGAGGCCGTGTTTGGTGGCGGTGGAGAGGTAGCCGAGGATGGTGTAGCGGTCTCGGGTGCGATCCACGCTGGTCAGGCGCCCGGATATTTTTTGTTGGATCTTGCTGGGTCGTAGGTCGCGTTTGGCCTGATTCGAGGTGGGGGGCACGTTGAGGTCGTGGGCGAAGCGCAGCACGTCGTCGGGGCGGTCGCGCAGGACTTCCAGCAGCAGCCGGGCCTTGCGTTGTCCGGGGCGGGTGCCGGCCGAGGTGGTGTCGGACAGCCCGACCAGCATCCCGTCGCGGATCCGGCGCAGCAGCGCGTCGCGGATGTCGGCGGCGATCGCGGGCAGGCCCGCTTCGCGGGCGAGGTTGGCCTGGTGGATCAGCCCGCGCAGCGCGTCGGCGATCTGGGTGGGCCACACCGCGTCGGGGTAGACCTGCGCGGCGTCGTCAAGATCACGTAGGAGGTGAGCACAGCAAAGTTGGTGGACCAGCGTCCCGAGCTTGGCGGAGTCATAGTTTTGGTAGCGGTCGTGCACGATCACCGAGTTGGTCAGGTCGGTGACCACGAACGCCTTGAAGGTGTCCATGGACCGGTCACCGAGCAGGTAGTGGGTGTAGAGCTCGGTGCAGGCCACCAGCAGGTAGCGTTCGGCCTTCTTCTTGCCCGCCGGCGCCTTGCTCGGGCCGACCCGCAGTGGGGTCTCATCGCAGCACACCGCGTGCGCCAGGGTGATCAGCGTCCGGATCCGCTGGTGGGTCTCGGTGAGCAGCCCGGCCGCGCGGTTGATCATGCCGTGGACGAACCCGACCGAGGGTGCGGTCGCCGGTCAGTGACTCCAGCAGCGCGACGACGCGGTGCGCGGGGATGAAGTGCACGACCATCAGGTACACCGCGAACGCGGCCAGGCTGGGGCCGTACCCGACCGACCCGCAGCGGGCCCCGTCGGGCCGCTGTGCGGTGTGGACCTTCCCGCAGCCGCACTGCGACCTGGTGCTGGTCGTACTGGGTGATCTTCACGGCGACCTGCGGGATCTCGTGTTGCTGGTAGCGGTCCACAATCCCCAGATCCCGGGCATCGCCCAGGTCATCACCGCAGTCGCAGCGGCCCTGCGGGAACCGGTCCAGACGGTCATCGGGGTTCTCGGTCCACGGCAGATGCGTTCCCGGCGCGCCGGGCTGCTTGCCCCGCGCCCGCTGGGGCCCACCCTTGTCGCGTTTGTTCTTCTCCGGCGGTGCGGGCTTGCCCGGATCATCGTCTTTCGACGGAGGACTCGAGGAGTTCCCCGAGTTACGCGACAGCAGGTGCTCCAGCTTGGCTAGCTTGCCCGCCAGGGCCTCGTTGGTCTCCATCAGCTCCGAGAGCTGCCCGGCCATCGCGGTGATCTGCCCGGCCTGGCGCCGCACCACGACGATCAGCTCGTCGCGCGACATCTCCTCCGGCCCGGGCACCGGAAGATCAAACCGCACACCAGCCGATCACAGCGTGATCGACACGCACATATCGCCGACCGCCGCATCAGCACGCCGACAGCAGCGCATCAGCCCAGGTCAGCCCACGGGCTGAATGTATACGGCCAAACAGCAGCTTCTCACTCGTAACTCCCTGGCTTCGATGCATGATACCAGCAATTTCGGCGGTGCTAGCTTCGCCTGCGCGGTCCGTCGCGTCACTGGCCAGCGCGGATCACTTTTCCGCCAATGACAAGGCGAGGGGGCCCCTCGCTCCCAAAACCTCGGCAGGCCGTGTGCGGTCGTGTGTCGGAGGTAGTTCACCTGCATCAATGTGGTGGTGGAGGTTGCATGCGATGGCAGCCGTCGTGGGTCGTTGCTACACGGCTGCTACACGATCGATCGCGGCGATGTCGGAAGCGGGTCGCCGTGGTGACCTCTTCGTCCCGAACTGCGGGCAGGTCGGTCGATGGGGGTTATTTCCGCACGTCGCCGGCCACTGGTGGGCGTTCTGGGTGGTGTTGCTCAGCCTCGTTGCTGTAGTGCGCTGCTGTACAGCTGAGGACGTACGCCGGTCGGGACTGGCTAGCGCAACGTCAGGCTCCAAGTGGCAGTGCTTCGTTCAGCTTTGGCCGCCATGGGGCATTAGGCGAGTGTCGAAGACGCTCCCGAAGGTCAAGTCGGTCATTGACCTCGGCGAGAAAGTCAGGTGAGAGCTTCGGCCCGTGTGCTGGCACGGCTTGGGGTTCATAGCGCTCGAACCATGCTTCGACCTGAGACCAGATCCAGAGTGGGTTCGATGAGCGTCGGCGGGCGACTGGGGTTGGGAAGTCACCGGGACCGCGCTCGCCATGTGCCAGCAGAGCAACGCTCTGGCGACTGCGGCCGACCCGCTCTGCGATCTCGCTGGCCGTCAGCCAGTCGTCGTCGGCCTCGATCCGGAGCACCCGAGCACCGATGCCAGCACGCTCGACGTCGATGATGGCGGAGATCACGGCATCCTGCTCCGTCTGCGCTTCACGGTCGAAGAAGCCCAGTACAGTGCCGTCTGGTTCCAATGAGAACGACCCGTCGTCACAGCCAGCCTCATAAAGGATGTCGAGCTGTTCGTCGGTCAGCTCGATGCCTCGGAGGGTCAGTCGAAATGTCCACTCAGTCATTACCCCTCACCCCTCCTCGTCGTCACCGTGATTGTGTTGGTCAACCCATCTGCGAATCTGCCGGCCATGATTGAACGGGACCTTCGGCGTCGACCAGACCGAGAACATGGCGCTGCATCTGCACTTGAGCCGACCCCACTTGTGACCGGCTGCTGTTTGTTCGACCACGAAGCCCAGTTGGGCGGCGTAGTCGAGAGCGTCGTTGACTTCCTTCTTCGGGTGTTTGGGGTGCACTCAACTCCCACATTAGACAAGGGTGTTACAGTTGTCAACACCACGGTTCGACAACGTTAGCACGAGGTTTCGGCCCGACAGGTACGGGCGAGTGCTCGGGCGGAACCGCGGGCCGGGTCGTCCATTTTCATGCCCGCGTCGGCGTCCTCAGGGGCGATCTGGGAAGCACTGAAGCGGCTCGGGCGGCCTCGATGGCTGAGGTCCGCTGCAGTATGTCGCAGCTGTGCTGGCCGATACTGGCCCGAAACTGACCAGCAACCCGATGGTGCAAACCGCTGACCTGGCATTTCTGACTGTCGGGGCGACAGGATTCGAACCTGCGACACCTTGACCCCCAGAAGCACGCAACCCTGCTCCCAGCCTTCGATCTGCGTCGCGACCCGGCCCCCGGCATTGTGCTGCTGGTGCCGGATTGTCGTCTGCGTTGTCGTCACCGCTGTCGTCAGCTGTGCGCTGCGTTGGGGCTCGGTCTGCCGGAGCGCCTGGGGAGACTAGCGTGCGCAGCGTGGGGCCAGGCCGCAACGGTCGAGCAGGAGGTGGTCTGGCTGCTCGACCGCGCCGGGTTGTATCTATTCGCCCGGGGGGAACCCGCTCTCGCCCGGCCGCTGCTTGAACGCATCCTGGATCTGTGCCGCTCGCAGCTCGGCGATAACCACCCGACACCATGACATCACCCACGGCCTCGCGCCGACCTCTGGGCATTGGGGCAATCGAGCAAGCCCGCCAGTTCGTGAGGACACCCTCACCCGCCACCGGGTCCTGGGAGTCGATCACCCCGACACTCTGCGCGCGGCGCACGGTGTCAACAACCTCTGGGTTATGAGCGGGCACGCAGTCGTCCCGCACGGTCTCACCCATCGGCCGACATCCCACCCGACCAACCCGCTGGTCGATGCTGCCGTCTCAGCGCTTCCGTCCGGTCCGAGGCAGCGCTTGAGGTGAGGCGGGTCTCGGGGGCACGAGCATGTCGCACTGGTGTGTGCTCAGGGCCCGGCAGTTGAGGTTCCCGCAGATCCCTGGGCCTGGCATGCCGCGAGCGGGATCTGGCGTATGCGTTGATCGTCTCGCGGGTGGTGCAACCCAACCCACACTGGCCTGCTGGGACGACGTCACCCTCGGGGTGGACCTGGAAGTCGCCGGGGTGGGCCGTGACGAGGTGCATGCGCCGATGGACAGGCTGGGCTTTTTCCTGATCGCGGTGTACCGACCCAAATTATCCCTGCGAGACCGTATGGACACGACACCGACGGACATGCGGCGGGCGTTTGATCTTTTGACCCCTTGAGAGCACGCAATCCTTGTCTCTTCGGCATCTGATCTGCGCTGCGACCCGGCTCTGCGCTGTGTTGTTGGTGCCAGGTGGTCGTCTGTGTTGTTGTCACCAATGTCGTCAGCTTGCCGCCGGGGACCGGCCCTGCTCCCCGGCATCCCCTCTGCTCGGCCAGACTCCTGTCGACGTGGCCGCGGGTCTGTCGACAGCAGGTGAAAATCTGGATCCGGCTCACTTTCCGTGATCGAGGTCGCCCCTGTTGGTCAAGGGGCGAGCAGGATACGGAGCAGGCCGAACTCGGCGCGACCATATCGTTGTCTTTTGATCATTTTAAGCGCCGACCCGCTGGTCGGCGCCCACGTTGAGGGCCCGGACGCTTCTGGATACCGCGACCGGTGAGCCGGTGGTCAGTCGAGGCCTGGCTGGTTTCCCTCGCCACCCGTGGTGGCGCCTGGTGCTCCCGACCAAGTATCAGCGGGATCCGCCACGGGACGGGATTGGGCTAGCTGGCAAGCTTTCCTCGGTGGTGACCCTCGGACACGCCAGGCACTGGCGTATGGCCGCCCTGATGTGTCTTGCCGCAGTGCTCGGCGTGCTGACCAGTTGCGGTCAGGAGCACACACCTACTGGATCGGCCCCCCTTCGTTCCGTGATCACCCACGGCCCGACCGTACTGCCCGGCCCGACCGTACTGCCCGGCCCGATGACGCTGCCCCGTCCGGCAGGCACGCCCCGTCCGGCAGGCACGCCTGGTCCGACAGGCACGCCTGAACCGACGGGACTGCTCCGGATCGCCTTGACCTTCGATTCGAACATGACTGACGCGATGCTCCGGGGGCTGGACACCGGAAAGGTGAAGTCCTACGCCAACGTCGGTGTGATAGACGAACTGGAGCGTAGTCACACGCCCGCGACGTTCTTCCTGGCTGGAAAATGGGTCGAGCGCTATCCCGACCTCACCCGCAGGATCGCGGCCAATCCACTCTTCGAACTCGCCAGCCACTCCTACGCCCATCTCGCCTTCACCCCCCGGTGTTACCACCTGGGAGTACTTCCCACCGAGCAAATGGCCGCGGACGTCGAGCACTCGTTTGCGGTCCTCGCGCAGTTCGGCGGTCGGCAGACTCGGTACTTCCGGTTCCCCGGCGGCTGCTACGACGCCCGGGCGCTGCGGGCGATCGCCCCGGCCCATTGCAGGGTGGTCCAATACGACATCGTCAGCGACGATCCGTTCAACAACGACCCGGCCGCCATCACCAACAACGTGCTGCGCAACGCACACAATGGTGGGATTGTGGTGCTCCACATCACCCAGGCAAACGCGCCGCGCACCGCCGACGCGCTCCCCGTGATCATCACCGGCCTGCGAGCCCGCGGATACCAACTCGTCACAGTGTCTGAACTGTTGACGCAGCGCCCACAATGAGCATTGATCCTCACCCCATGAGCCCGCCACGAGCTCGGGTTCACATGTGTCCGATACGAACTCCACGAACGGATTCTGGATGCTGTCGATGAGGCGACGCCCCCAGCACTGATGATCATTCTGATCTGCCACGGCCATGCCAACCCCACAGCTTCTGCTACGAAAGACGTTCTCTCACGGAACGTTAACCTTGAAGCGAGGCTCATCCGCGAAGTGTTGAAGCGGCCAACCGAAACCGTAAATGGCCCTCAGGACAGTGTCCTGAGGGCCATTTACCTGGTAGCGGGGGTAGGATTCGAAACCTGCGACACCTTGACCCCCAGGTTAAGTGGCGCTGTTCAGGCGGGCGACCATGCCCTCGCAGCTGCGCACCACGACCCGGCACGCGTCGACCACCGCCCGACTCGAGACCGGGTTCTCGGCCCGGCGGCGCCAGCGGGCGAGGGCGTCCAAGCCAGCCGTGCGCAGCTCGTCGGGACCGGTGCCGTCGGGCTGGCCCAGCCGCACCGCGGTGGCCCCGCCGGACCCGCCGAGGAGCCGCTGCGCTTCGTCTGACTCCGCACTCGGCAACACGATCGCCCCCGACCGCAGTGCGGACAGCAGCCGCAGCTCAGCGAACTCGTGGGCGCCAGCGAGGATGCGTTCCACCTCCCCGAGCAGCGATCCGCCGGCCGCGCGCGGGTCGCCGTGCAGCACGCTGTCCAGCGCCAGCAGAGCAGAGCGGGCCTTGAGCAGGTCGCGGCGCTCGGTGAACTGGGTGTGCAGGATCTTCTGCAGCTCGTTGAGCCCGCTGCGGCGGACCAATTCCTCAGCGAGTGCGGCCGGCGTGGCAAAACCTTGCCGGATGAGCGTCACCGACAACCGGAGTCCGAACAGGCCGAAGCGCTCCAGCAGCCCGGCCCTGGACTGCGACTCACCTCGAAGGAACCGGTCGGTGGACAGCAGCAGACCGTCCACCTCCTCCCGTGGCGCTCGGGACAGCTGCGTCAGCGCATCGAACTCGGCCTGCCGCAGCGTGCGACCGGTCTGCGCGAGCAACCCCGCCACCGGTACGACGTCCTGGCACAGCCCGCGCAGCGCGGGGTCAGTCCGGTAGCGCGCCGCGATGGTCTTCGCCGAGAACATCGCATCGATCCGGCCGCCGCTGATCTCGTCGGCCCTGGAGAGCACCGCGACGGTGTTCACCGAGCTCGCTCGGCTCACTCCCTGGTCACGGAACGACTCCAGGAACTCGGCGTCGGTGGCGTGCAGGTGACGCATCAGGTAGATCACCGCGTCGGCCTCGGTGGGCGCGTCGTCCTCGGGGGTGAGGAAGGCGAGGGTGCGCCGTGAGGTCTCGGTGGACATCGACGCGATCCCCGGCGTGTCGATCAACGTCGCGATCCGCAGGCTCGGCGAGGGCCAGTGCACCACGAGGCGATCCAGCGCCTCGGCCGGAGTGCCCTGCAGATCGATCGTGAGTGCCCCGTTGCGCCGGTTCACCGGCAGTGGCCGCGGCGGTCCCTCCTTGGGGTCCATCACGATCTTCGGGGTGTGCCCGTCGCGGTACCAGGTGACCACCCGGGTGCACTCCCCCGCGTCGGTCGGTGCGATCCGCTCCCCGACCAGCGCGTTGAGCAGCGTCGACTTACCCGCTTTGACCTTGCCGGCGATCGCGACGCGCAGCGGCTCGTCCAGCCTGTCCAGTTGGTGGCGCAGCCACTGCGCGGTCTGCGGCTCGTCGCGGTAGACCTCCACCGCCCGGCGCAGCGCCCCGCGGACGGTCACCGACAGGCTGCGTTGACCCACTGCCTGCACCGGAGAGCTCATCGGCCCTGTCCCGCGAGCGCCGACTGTTCAACGAGTGTCTCCGGTGCCGGTGTGGTTTGGGGTAGCAGGGTGCGAACCTTCTGCTGCAACGTCTCCAGGCGCGCCAGCTCGGCCTTGATCTCGACCAGCCGGCGTTCCCGATCTCCCGTGGAGGTCTTCACCGACCGCTCAGCAGCCCGCAGCGAATCTCCCAACGACCGGTTCATCTCCTCGGCCTGGGTGGTGAAATGGTCCCGCAGATCACGTTGCACCCGCCGGAGCATGTCCCGGGACTCCTTGCTCGCCTGGAATTTCACGTCATCGAGGTAGCGGCGCACCGCGGCCTTCGCCTCGGTCTGCCGGCGGGTGACGATCCGGTGGCGCTCATCCTTGAGGGTCTTGCCACCCAGCAGCAGACCGGCCCCCACCGAGAAGGGATTGATGAGCGACATCCCGACGAGGGTCCCCAGCATCCCGAACATCAAGACGCCGATGTAGCTGCCTCGCAACCCCGTCAGCGCCTTCTGCCCGAGGCCGAACGAATCGTGCTGGCGCAGCGCCATGGCGCGGACCGAACCCAGCGCATCGGCGACCTCGGTGCGCAGTTTGGGCAGTAACCGGTCCTCCTCCTCGCAGAAGTGGTCGGCGACCTGCGCGGCCAGCCAGCGTGCCCGCTCGGTGGCCCAGAGCAGGTTCGCCGACACCGCCGAGGCCACCTCCTGCTCAACCCAGGTTGAGAACTGACCCCAGGTCTTCGCCGGGTCGCCGCCGCGCTCCACCTCCTCCTCGGCCTGCCGGAGGATCTCGCGCATCCGGTCGTTGAGGTCGTAGTCGATGTCCGCGTTGAGGTCGGCGATGCCGTCGCTGAGCGTGTGCTGCCAGCGCGCGGAGCGTTCCTTCAGGGCCGCGGAGCGCTGCTGGGCCTCAGTCAGTTGCTTGATCACCTCGTGCGCGGCTGCCGGGTCCTGCTGGGCGTCCTGCTCGGCGCGCAACCCGGCGGCGAGCTGGTCGGTGACCACCAGCACATCGTGCACCGTGGACCGGCGGGCCAGCAGATCCGCCTGGCCCACCACGTGCTCGCGCAGGTAGCTGATCAGAGCCGGGAAACCCGATTCGGCATCGAGGTCCGCGTCCTGGGTGCGGATCGACTGCACGCGCAGCGTGGAGGACACGGCCAGCAGCTGCGCGTCGATGTGCACCGTCGCCAGGTGGGCCCGATCCAGCTCCGCGATGCGTCGCCACTCCGGGTACAGGTCGGTCTTGGTGAGCACGCACGCCACGTTGGGGCAGACCTTGACGGCTTGGCTGAGGAACTCCAGCTCGGGCCTGGTGTATTCCTGCGAGGCATCCGAGACCAGCAGGACGGCATCCGCGGAGGGCAGCATGGCCATCGTCGCCGCGCCGTGCACGGAGGTCAGCCCGCCGACGCCCGGGGTGTCCACCAGCTCCAGCCCACCGGTCAGCAGGCCACGCGGGAGGCCGACCTCGGCGTGACTCCACCGCTCCCGGTTGGCCGGATTGCCGCTCTCCGAGACGTGCTCCGCGAGCTTGTCGATGGGGATCTCGACGCGCTCGGTCGGCCGCTGGCCCTCCTCGGCGTCCCCTCCGCCGTCGAGGAAACGAACCAGCGCGGCTACCGGGGTCTCGGCGTGCCGGACCACGGTCGGCACCGACGTGGCCATGTCGTCGTGGACGGGGCACACCGGCGCCCGCACCAACCCGTTGACCAGCAGGCTCTTGCCTTGTTTGAACTCTCCGACCACCAGGACCCGGACCTGCTCGTCGAGCAGCCGGGCCCGGGTCTGTGCCAGCCGGGCTTCCAGGTCTGACCTGTCGTACTGGGCGATCGTCGCCAGCGCCAGATCCACGGCCTGTACCGGCGCCGATGACGTCACTGCTCCTCCTCGTTCTCGCCACGGATGACGATTGAGATGAACTGGGGTTGCTGGAGTCGACCGGGAAGGGTAGCGCGGAGCAGGAGGGACACCCTGCTCCGCGCCGCCCCCCGAGTGCGACCAGGTACTCGACTACCCGGCGATGTGGACTTCGGCACCGTCGTCGGCGTCGACGTCTGTGCCGTCGTTATCCGAATTGTACGAATCCTGGACCTGGACCACGGTGGTGTCATCGCTCGATGCGTCGACATCGGAGATGCTGTTGTCGACCTTGTACGAATCGGTGACGGTGGTGTCGTCGTCGGAGGTGAACGAGTCCTCGATGTCATCACCGGCTACGGCGCTGTGGTCGATCTCGCCACCCTTGTTGTCGACACCGTCGTTGTCCTGGTTGAACGAGTCCTCGATCGTGGTGACATCGTTGTCCTGGTTGAACGAATCCTTCGATGTTGACATCACCATCGGCGTGAATCGACGTGGTGTCCCGGTCGTCGACGTTGACGATTCTGTCCCGATCATCGACATAAGTGAGGTTGTACTCGCGGGATTCGTCCACCGAGACCTGGGTGACCTCGTAGTGCTGCGTAATGTGCGAGATCGCCCGGACCGGGTCATCACCATGATACGGGGTGACCAGAACCTGGATGATAGCCCTCGTGCTTGGCATGCACGGAGGCGTGGTCGGCGACCAACGGAGCGATGTCGCACACATCCTGGGCGGAGAGGTGGCCCAGGCCATGCCTGGCCAGCATCCCCTGGGGATCCGCGACGAACTCCGCCTGGGCGTCCTTGTCACGCAGCAGATCCAGGAGAAATTCGATCAGCGATGAAATAGTCAGCACGTCACTCACCTCCATTCTTTTCTTGTATTCAGGTCACAGTCCGGCCGTCGGCCCGCCGCCTCGGGAGGAAAGCGGCGGGCCCGGCCTGGTCAACACAGCTTCGTGAGCTCGCTCGATGTTCTGGTTGTCACAGACCCAGGTCGATGTCGATGTCACCGAGGTCGAGGTCCAGGTCATCGTTGTCCTGGTTGAACGAGTCGCGGATCTGGGTGAAGTGGTAGTCGTGGTCGGAAGCGTCGATGTCGTGCACGCTGTTGTCGACCTTGAAGGAGTCGTTGATGAGGACGTCGTCGTCGGAGTTGAACGAGTCCTTGATGTCGCCACCGGCAACGGTGCTGTGGTTGATCAAACCACCCTTGTTGTCGACGCCGTCGTTGTCCTGGTTGAACGAGTCCTTGGTGACGATGACGTCGTTGTCCTCGTTGAACGAGTCGGTGAAGCTGTAGTTCTGGTTCAGGGTGTTGTTCTGGACGGCTTGGACTGTGGCGTTACCACCGTCGCCACCCGCACCACCGTCGGAGCTGGAGTTCGCCGAGGTGAGGCCCACCACACCGGCGTTGCCACCGCTGGCGTCGAGGTTGCCGCCGTCGGCGCTGCCGCCGGTACCGCCCACGCCCTGGCCCACACCTGCGCCACCGCTGCCGGCCTGGGAGCCAGCGCCGGCACCGCCACCGATGGGGCCGCCGAGGCCCAGGTTGAGCAGGCCCAGCTGGTGAGCGTGGCCGCCGTCGGCGTCGGCCTCGGAGTCGCCGCCGCGCCCGCCCACACCGAGGCCGGTGCCGTCGCCACCGCTGGCGTTGCCGCCGTTGCCGCCCAGCGCGAGGCCGCCGTCACCGGCGTCCGCCTCGTTGTACCCGAAGGCGAGCGCCTTGCTCTCGCCGCCATCGCCGCCTTTGCCGCCCGAGGTGTCAGTGTTGATGTGCTGCACGGGGGCGAAGTTGGTGTCGGACTTGAAGCTGGCCATGATTGCTCTCCTTGATGATCGTGAGTGGGTCTGTCTGGGTGGATCTCCGGCGGACTTGCTGTCCGGCTGAGGACAAAGTTAGAGCTCCGACGATCGCCCGCCATCGGGGTTGCGGCCGGGTTGCGGGTCACGCGGATACCGGGACTGCCGGGCGGCTCCCCGGGACCGGTTAGGGGATAGTCCCCGGCCGGTTCGCGGGGCCACGGTAAGTTGCTGCCCGATGCAGGCAGACCGAGGCGATCGTCATCCGTCCGCGCCCCCACCACGTCCGAGCCTCGCCACCAGGGCGATGCCCTCGGAGCACCCCACTGCGCCCCGGCCCCGGGTCATCGACCTCTCGTACTGGTTGTGGTTCGGGGCGTGTGTGATCGGCATGATCACCACGGTCGCCACGCTGCGCTACTTCGGCGAGCTCCAGGCCCTCGTGCTGGCGATCGTCGAGCAGCAGTACCCGCTGGAGACGGCGGCGACTCGCGAGAAGGCGGCGTGGGCCACCGTGGCAACCTTGATCGGTGCCGGTGCTCTGATCCCCCTGGTCCAGCTGATGCTTGCGCTCGCGATGCGCTCCGGCCGTGGCTGGGCCCGGTTCGCGCTGGTCGGGCTCACCGTCCTGGGCGCGCTCTACGGGGTTGCGGTGTTCGGCGCCGCACCGACGATCTCCCGGGCCGGGCTGCTCGCCAGCATCACGGTGATGGTCATCGCCTCGGTGCCGATGGTGCTACCAGCAACCCGACCCTGGTTCGCGCACCGGCGCGTTGCCAGATCACGTGGTGGCTACGACGACCAGCCGTAAGTCAGAGGGATCTTCAGCCGGGAGCGGACAGCGACCGGTCACCGATTCCCACTACGGAGCGGGTGACCTGCTGCCCGGTCCGGGCGAAGCAGGCGGTGTGGTAGGCACCCCCCTGAGCCCAACCCCACGTCTTGTCCGCGGTGTGGACCTGGGCCAGCAACGTGATATCCGCCCGGCTGCGACCGGGTAGTGAACCGAATATCCGCCCGCACAACCCGTCAAGCACAGCCCAGTCCTTGTCGGGCGCGGTCACAGAGTTGAACCGGTCCAGTAACGCCTGGTCAAGACCGGGCACAAGGCCGGCGAACTGGGCCAGGTCGAGGTGGCCCAGGTACTCACGGTCGTGCGGCTCCGCGCACGGCACACGCTTCTCGCGTTGATCACCCACGGGGCTCAGTGCGCAGTCGCGAACCTGCAGCGGAACGGCCGCCGGAGCCCTGCCCAGCGTCGCCAGCACCGGGCGATCCACCGAGATCGCCTGCTCACCGTCCACGCCAGGCCGCCCGAGCACCTGATAGCAGATCACGGTTTTTCGCCCGGCGTCCCAGTCCGCAGCGGGACTCGCCTCCAGCGCCATGTCACCGTAGATCGCGGGCCGCACCACAGCTCGGGGGGTCAGCGAGCTCCCCAGCTCGCCGAACCCGCTGTAGTCCGACCACGCGGGCTCGCAGAACTCGGTGACCAGCGCCAGGTATCGCGCCCGCGCCGGGTTGCCCTCCTCCTCGAGCGCGGCACGCTGGATGTCCCGGTAGCTGCCGGTCACGTCGCGGACGGCGAAGACCTCAACCGAGTGCGGCCGGTCGCAGGGCACCTTGGTACCCCACCCGAAGGCGGCGGCGGTGCCGCCGCGGAAACAGTCCCCCACCTCGACGTCCCCGGTGCCGCGCCCGCACGCTGCACCCAGCGCACCGAGGGTGGTCAGGACCGCCGCGACGAGGGCCACACTGCGCATCAGATGCCGCCCTCCTGACGAGCTCTACTGGCCGGCTACGTGCTATCGCGGGCGACAGCCTAGCCGCCTACCCGGACCGCACCGCCGCGCATTGCCGGTTCGCCGGCGTCAGCTCAGGTGCCGAACGAGCGCTCCACGACGGCGCGCGCCCGGCGGGTGATGCGGCGGTACTCGTCGAGGACCTGGCCCGGGTCGTCATCCGCGGAGTAGCCCAACGCCCTGGCCAACGCGGTCAGGTCCCGACCGGAGGTGGGCAGCTGATCGACTTGCTTGCCCCGCACCAGGGTGAGCAGGTTGCGGGTCCTGGTGGCCAGGCGCCAGGCCGCCAGCAGGACCTCCGCGTCCACTCTGGCCAGCACCCCGGTGTCAGCGGCGGCCCGCAGGGCCGTCGTGGTGGACGGGGTCCGCAGCGCCGGCACCTGGTGCGCGTGCTGCAACTGCAGCAACTGGATGGTCCACTCCACATCCGCCAGCCCGCCGCGTCCGAGCTTGGTGTGCGTGGTCGGGTCGGCACCGCGGGGTAGCCGTTCGGCGTCAACCCGAGCCTTCATCCGGCGGATCTCGGTGGCTTGGCGAGCGGTCAGCCCGCCCGCGGGGTAGCGCATCGGGTCGATCATCGCGATGAACCGCTCCCCCAGATCCGCGTCGCCGGCAAGGGGGGTGGCCCGCAACAACGCCTGCGCCTCCCAGGTCTGCGCCCAGTGCGTGTAGTAAGCCCGGTAGGAGGACAGGGTGCGCACCATCGGACCTGAGCGTCCCTCCGGACGCAGCCCGGTGTCGACCACCAGCGGTGGATCCTGGCTGGGTGAACCGAGCAGGTTCCGCACCGACTCGGCGACCGAGGAGGCGAACCGAACGGCGTCGGTCTCAACGTCAGTGTCAGCACCGGCACCCGGCGGCGGCTCGCAGACGAACAGCACGTCGGCGTCGGAACCGTAACCCAGCTCCGCACCCCCCAGCCGACCCATTCCGATCACCGCGATCCGGGCTGGCTCGGCCTGCCTACGGTCGACCTCGGCGCGCAGCGCGACATCCAGCGCCGCAGCCAGCACCGCCGTCCACACCGAGGACAGGCCGGCGCACACCGCGTCGAGATCGAGGAGCCCGAGCAGGTCGGCGCCGGCGATCCGGAACAGCTCGTGTCGGCGCAACGCCCTGGCCGCCGTCACGGCTGTGCTCAGGTCGTGGTGCCGGCACGCGGTGGTGCGCAGCGACGTCGCCACCTCCGCGAGGTCACGCCCGGCCATCCCGTCGGGGTCGGCGAGTAGCTGCAGCGTCTCCGGTGCCCGGACCAGCAGGTCGGCCACCATCCGGGAGGTGCCGAGCAGCGCCATCAGCCGCTGAGCCACCACCCCCTCATCGCGCAGGAACCGCAGGTACCACGGGGTCTCGTCGAGTGCCTCGGATACCCGCCGGTAGGCGGCCAGCCCGCGGTCGGGGTCCGGGGTATCGGCGAGGAACTCCAGCAGGACGG
Organism: uncultured Actinomycetota bacterium; assembly: GCA_963712995.1. Taxonomy (GTDB): domain Bacteria; phylum Actinomycetota; class Actinomycetes; order Mycobacteriales; family Pseudonocardiaceae. The sequence continues at coordinate 101,363 of CAVQKH010000016.1, forward strand.
GCAGCAACGTGGATTGGATCGTCGCGCGCCGGGACACCCCGTCGGTGAGCGCCCGCAGGTGCCCCAACGCGCCCCGCGGTGAGGCGTAACCCAACGCGGCCAGCCGCGCCGTCGCCGAGGATTCCGATAACCGGTAGGCCTCGGTGGGCACCCTGGCCACAGCTTCCAGCAGCGGCCGGTAGAACAGCTTCTGGTGCAGCCGGCGGGCCCGGTGTGACTGCCGGTTGTGTTCCGTGCGCAGCGCTGCGGCCGCATCCCGCAGCCCCTCCGGCCGCATTCCCGCCGCGCGGGCCAGCCAGCGCCACCCTGCGGTGTCATCCTCAGCCGGCAGCAGGTGGGTGCGCCGCAGCTTCTGCAGCTGCAACCGGTGCTCCAGCAGCCGCAGGAACCGGTAGGAGGCCGCGAGATTCGCGGCGTCGTCGCGGCCGACATAACCGCCCCTCGCCAGCGCGGCCAGCGCCGCCACCGTGGAGCCGACCCGCAGTGACTCGTCGGTGCGGCCGTGCACCAGCTGCAGCAGTTGCACGGCGAACTCCACGTCACGTAGGCCGCCGTGCCCCAGCTTGAGTTCTCGTTCCAGCAGGTGGGCGGGCACGTGCTCGGCGACCCGGCGGCGCATCGCCTGCACCTCGGGCACAAAGTTCTCCCGGTCTGCGGCGGTCCACACCAGAGGTGCGACGGCCTCCAGATAGCGGGCGCCCAGCTCGGGATCGCCGGCGACCGGACGGGCTTTGAGCAGTGCCTGGAATTCCCAGGTCCTGGCCCACCGGCGGTAGTAGGACAGGTGCCCGTCCAGCGTTCGCACCAGCGCGCCGGCTTTGCCTTCGGGGCGCAGCGCCGTGTCCACCTCGAAGCACACCGAGGCCAGCCGCATCGTGGCGGACGCCAGCCTGGTGGCGGCACCCAGCTCGTCCTCGGACCCACCCACGAAGATCACGTCGACGTCCGAGACGTAGTTGAGCTCACCGCCGCCGCACTTGCCCATCCCGATCACAGCAAGTTGTGGTGGCGGCCCGCCCGGAGAGATCTCGGTGATCGCGACGGCCAGCGCGGCGCGCAGCACGCCGATCGCGATGTCGGCGAGTGCCGCCCCGACCTGCTCGAAGGGCAGCACGGGCAGGTCGGGCTCCACCACGGCGGCCAGATCGGCGGCCGCGAGCTCGGCGATCAGGTCTCGGTAGACGGCCCGCAGTGCACGCTGCGCCGTGACGCCGGTCAATGACGTCGGCGCTCGCTCCGTGACGCCGGTCGACGGGCCGGCGGGGTCAGCGGGATCAGCACCGACGGCGTTGAGCAGCCGCTGGGCGGCCCGGCCCGGCCAGCCCGGCTGGACCGCCTCAGGACCAGCCAGCCCATGCCACCGTTGCGGGCGGGCGACAAGATGGTCTCCGAGTGCGGTCGAGGAGCCCAGCACCCCGAACAGCCTCCCGCGCACACCCGGGTCCTGGCACAACACCGCCTCCAGCTCGGCCCACCCCGGGCCGGACGCACTACCCAGGCGGGCCAAGGTGCGCAGCGCCAGGTTCGGATCGGGCGCTCGGGACAACGCCCGCACCGCGTCCTCCACGTCATGGCGGAGCTGCCCGCCACACCACCAACCCAACCTGGCCACCGTCTCCGCGGCGCCCTCGTCAGTCAACCCCCACCGCGCCAGTGACAACGCGGATCGCCTGTCCTCAGCCACTGCAGCGCACCCCCGGCCTCAGCCGCGCAGCCGCACGGGCACCCCGTCGCTGGCAGGGTGGCACATCACGAGATCGGCCCCGGCGGCGGCGAGCCAGTCCCCCAACCGCTCCGCGGGGGCGACGTCGGAAGGTTGCACCACGAGCAGCGTCGTCACAGCCGCCAGGCTAACCCGCGTTCTGCGGGAACTCGGGTTTGGCGAGCGTGAGCTCAAAGGACGGGGAGGTAGGTACGGAGTTCGTAGGGGGTGACGTAGCGACGGTAGTTGTCCCACTCGGCCCGTTTGTTGCGCAGGAAGAAATCGAAGACGTGTTCCCCGAGGGTCTCGGCGACCAGCTCGGAGCTCTCCATCTCGGCGAGCGCCTCGGAGAGGTTCTGGGGCAGCGGCGCATACCCGGCGGCCCGGCGCTCACGCTCTGACAGCGACCACACGTCGTCCTCGGCCGCGGGCGGCAGCTCGTAACCCTCCCGCACGCCCCGCAGGCCAGCGCCCAGGATCACCGCGTAGGACAGGTAGGGGTTGCACGCCGAGTCCGGGGTGCGGATCTCCACTCGCCGGCTGGACGCCTTGCCAGGGGCCGACATCGGCACCCGGACCAGGGCCGATCGGTTTGCGTGCCCCCAGCACACCGCCGTCGGGGCCTCCCCGCCGATGATCAGCCGCTTGTAGGAGTTCACCCACTGGTTGGTCACCGCGGTGATCTCCCGGGCGTGCACGAGCACCCCGGCGACGAAGGCCCGGCCGGTGCTGGACAGTTCGTAGGGGTCGTCGTCGTCGTGGAAGGCGTTGCGGTCGCCCTCGAACAGGCTCATATGGGTGTGCATGGCCGACCCGGGCTGGGCCGTGTAGGGCTTGGGCATGAACGAGGCGCGCACCCCCTGGGTGATCGCGACCTCCTTCACCACGTACCGGAAGGTCATGATGTTGTCCGCCATGGTGAGCGCGTCTGCGTAGCGCAGGTCGATCTCCTGCTGGCCAGGGGCACCCTCGTGATGGCTGAACTCCACCGAGATGCCCATCTGCTCCAGAGCCTCGATGGTGTGCCGGCGGAAGTGCGGGGCGGCATCGTGGCTGGCCTGGTCGAAGTAACCACCGGAGTCGGCGGGTACCGGCTCGGAACCGTTGTCAGGCAGGTCCCGCAGCAGGTAGAACTCGATCTCGGGATGGACGTAGCAGGTGAACCCGGCCTCCGCCGCCCGGGACAACGCCCGGGTCAGGACGTGCCGCGGGTCGGCCCAGGACGGTGAGCCATCAGGCATCGTGATGTCACAGAACATCCGGGCCGAGTAGTGCTCGCCTTTCGGGTTCTCCCACGGCAGGACCTGGAAGGTAGCGGGGTCCGGCTTGGCGATCATGTCTGATTCGTAGGCCCTGGCGAAACCCTCGATGGCCGATCCGTCGAAGCCGATGCCGTCGGCGAAGGCACCCTCCAGCTCGGCCGGCGCCACCGACACCGACTTCAGATAACCCAGCACGTCGGTGAACCACAACCGAACGAACCGAATATCCCTTTCCTCCAGCGTGCGCAGCACGAACTCTCGCTGGCGATCCATGGGCGAAGGGTAGAGGACTATCGGTGACGGCGGTGTGGTCCGCCCCCTACGATGGGGCGATGCGCCTTGTCGCTGTGCCAGTAACCCTCATCATGTCGCTGATCATCGCGCTTGTCGCGGCGTGCAGCGGGCAGGACTCAACGCTCCCCGCGGGCGCCACCGTGCTCGCCGATGCCTCCAACGCGATGCGGTCGGTGAACACGACCCACTTCGTCCTCGAGGTCAAGGGCGAGACACCGGGGGTGCAGCTGCGCTCCGCCGACGGGCAGCTCACCCGGGACGGATCCGCGAAGGGCACCGCAAGGGTGGACGAGGGCAGGCAGCTCCTCGAACTCGAGTTCGTGATCATCGGGCAGGATCTCTACCTGACGCCACCCACCGGAGGGGTACAGAAGCTGCCGCTGTCCTTCGCAGGCGCGGTGTACGACCCGTCGACCATCCTGAACCCGGACAAGGGCCTCGCAGCGATACTCGCCAGCGGCAAGGACGCCAGCACCAAGAAACGCGAGCAGGTCGGCGGCGTGGACACCTACCGGGTACAGGTGAGTTTCCCGGCCCAGCCGCTCGGCACCCTGGTACCCGGGTTGGCCGAGGACAAGACCAGTGACATCTGGGTCGCTGTGCAGGGCGCCAGGTTGATCAAGGCCACGTTCCCGACCACCACCGGCAGCATCACCGCCCAGTTCTCCGAATACGACGCCCCGGCTCAGATCACCCCACCCGCCTGATCCCGGCTGCCATGACGAACGCGACGGCAAGCCCGGTCCGGCGCCGCGGGCTGGCGCTGGTGTCCGGCGCACTCGTCACCCTGCTCGCAGCGCTGGACGCCTACGTCGTGGTCAGCCTGCTGGTCGACATCATCCGCGACCTCCAGGTGCCGGTGAACCACCTGGAGCGGGCCACCCCGATCGTCACCGGTTTCCTGCTGGGCTACGTCGCGGCGATGCCGTTGCTGGGCCAGGCGTCGGATCGTTTCGGCCGCCGGGTGCTGCTGCAGAGCTGCCTGATCACGTTCGCGGCCTCCTCGGTGCTCACCGCGGTCGCGACGACGATGCCAATGCTGGTGGCGGGACGAACCCTGCAGGGCATCGCCGGTGGCGCCTTGCTGCCGGTGTCGATGGCGCTGGCTGCTGACCTGTGGCCGGATCGCGGGCGGTCCACCGCGTTGGGTGCGCTGGGTGCCGCCCAGGAGTTGGGCAGCGTGCTCGGTCCGCTCTACGGGGCCGCGTTGGGCGCGCTGGTCGGCTGGCGCGGCGTGTTCTGGGTGAACGTCCCGCTCGCGTTCGCCGCCATGGTGGCGGTGCAGCTGGCGGTACCGCCCAGAGCTCGCCCGGCCGATGGGGAATCGGCGAGGCGGACGAAGCTGGACCTGGTCGGCGGCAGCCTACTGGCGCTCACCCTGGGACTGCTGGTGATCGGGCTGTACAACCCCGATCCCGGCCGTGCGGTGCTGCCGTCCTGGGGATGGCCGGCGCTGGGTGCGGCTGCGGTGACCGGGGTGGCGTTCGTGCTATGGGAGCGGCGGGCCACCGTGCGGTTGCTCGATCCGGTCGGAGTGCACTGGCGGGTGTTCTCCGGCTCGCTGTGGGTCAGCCTGACCGCCGGTGCCGCGCTGCTGGTGACCTTGGTGGACATCCAGCTCTACGGGCAGACCGTGCTCGGCCTCGACGCCACCGCTGCCACCGCGATCCTGGTCCGCTTCCTGGTGGCACTGCCGGTCGGGGCGCTGGTCGGCGGGATGGTCGCGGGCCGGGTGGGCAACACCGCGGTCGCGGTGACCGGGATGTTGCTGGCCTCGGCCGCATACCTGCTGATCGCGGGATGGCCGGCGGATGTCCTGGCGGCCCGCCACGACCTCGGCGTGCTGACCCTGCCCCGGCTGGACACCGATCTGGCGCTGGCCGGCCTGGGGCTCGGGCTGGTGATCGCGCCGCTGTCCGCGGCGGCGCTGCGCGCGACCCCATCCGACCGGCACGGTGTGGTGTCCGCCGCGGTGGTGGTGGCCCGGATGACCGGCATGCTGGTGGGTGTCGCCGCGCTGTCCGCCTGGGGCCTGCACCGCTTCCGCGAGCTCACCGCCGAGTTGAACACCCCACTACCCTTCGGCGTTCCCGCGCAGGTGTACCAGCGGCAGCTCGCCGACTACCAGCTCGCCCTGATGACCGCGCTCCGCACCGAGTACAGGGAGATCTTCCTGCTCACCTCAGGGGTGTGTGTTCTGGGTGCCCTCGGCGCCCTGTTGATCAGCAAAAATAAAGGCCTGATCAACGGTGCGGGGCTGATCAGCAGTCCGGACTCCCGGCAGGACGCTCAGGGGACGCACAGCGTCGAGCGCTTGGGCAGGGCCAGCCGGACGAGGTAGTCGGTGACAACCTCGTCCACACACGCCACCCCCTGCAGGACGGCGGTGTGCCGGTTTCCCTGGAAGGTGAGCAACCTGCCCCGCAGCCGGCGAGCCAGGTCCACCCCCGCCGGGTACGGGGTGGCCGGGTCGCCCGTCGTGGAGACCACCAGGACCGGCGGCAGCCCGTCCAGCTGCGCAGCCTCCACGTCTCCGGTCGGCGGTACCGGCCAGAAGGCACAGGCATCCCGGGCCGCGGAAGCGGGCTGCCCGTCGTTGAGGAATGGCGCAGCCTCCCGGTACTGCCGATCGGCCTCCCGGAGCACCAGCGGATCCGTCACCGGAGGGTCATCGACACAGCGGACGGCGGTGAAGGCGTCCTGGCTACCGGAGTAGCCGTGTGCATCACGCCGGTAGTAGATGTCGGCCAGAGCCAGCAAGGTCGCGCCGTTCCCGCGGCTCAGCTCGGTGAGGCCCTGATTGAGCCGGGGCCAGAGCTGGTCGGTGTACAGGGCCTGGATCGTCCCGATGGTCGCGTCGGAGTAGGACAACTTGCGGGCGCCGACCGGCAGTGCCGCCACCGCCAGCGGCAGTAAGAGATGCTGGAAATCCTGATTGGCCAGGTAGCGCGGGGAGTTGGCCAACCAGCACTGCGGTTGCCCGAGACACCAGTCGACGAATGCGTCGAACGACTGCTGGAAGCCCGCTCCCTGATTCGCCAGGCTCGCCACCAGGTTGCCGTTCGGGTCCAGCGCACCGTCGAGCACCATCGCGCGCACATTGCCAGGGAACTGCTCCGCGTAGGAGGTGCCGATCCGGGTGCCGTAGGAGTACCCGAGGTAGCTGAGCTTGGTGTCACCGAGTGCGGAGCGCATCACGTCCAGATCCCGCGCGACGTCCCTGGTGCCGGCGTTGGCGAGCATGTCCTTGCCCACTCGCTGGGTACACAGCGCGGCGTAGGCCCGGTTCTCGTTCTCGGTCTGCGCGACCCCTTCCGGTGAGGTGTCCAGGTCGAGGTCGAGCCGCTCGTCGTCCTGCTCCTGGGTGTTCCGGCAGACGATCTTGGGTTCGCTCGCGCCGACTCCCCGGGGATCGAAACCAACCAGGTCGAACCGGCGGCCCAGATCGGTCCCGATGACCTCCTTGGCCAGCGAGGCAACCACGCTCATTCCCGAAATTCCCGGTCCACCGGGATTGACGAGCAGCGAACCCAGCCGCTCCGGCTGGCTGTCAGCCGGGCGGCGGATCAGTCCCAGCCGTGCTGTACGCCCCTGCGGGTTTGCGTAGTCCAGCGGCACCTCCACCCGGGTGCATTGGAACTCAGGGGCCTCGAAGGAGGCCCGGTCATGGTCGGTGGTGGCGAACGGCCGGCAACCACCCCAGCTCAGACGCTGGCTGTAGAACCGCTCGAGCCCTGGGGTCACCCGCCCGGTGGCACTGTGCGGATAGGGCACGGGCCCGCCGTCGGGTACCAGCGCGGCACCCTCGTCGGGTGAGGGGCCGGCGGCCGCGGCAGCGCAACCGCTGAGGGCGGACACGATCGCCAGCACGGCGGTTGATCGCAACAGGGTCGATCGCAACAGGCGCGACATCCGGGCGATCTTAGTGATCGGCGCAATAGCGCTCAGCAGGGGCCACTCACGCGTGGATGATGAGAGCATGCCGCAGCTGCGTGTCGCCTTGGCCCAGGTGAACCCGTGCGTCGGCGACCTCACGGGCAACGCCACGATCATCGCCGCGCGCTGCCGGGAGGCCGCCGCCGCTGGCGCGCACCTGGTCGTGTTCGGGGAGATGGCGCTGACCGGTTACCCGGTCGAGGACCTGGCGCTGCGAGAGTCCTTCGTCACCGGATCGGTGCAGTCCCTGCAGGCACTGGCCGCGCGCCTGGCCGAGCAGGGTTGCGGGCAGTTGGCCACCGTCGTCGGCTACCTGGACTGCGACGACCACGGCACCCGTGACGCGGCCGCGGTCCTGTACCAGGGGCAGGTGAGCGCCCGCCAGTTCAAGCACCACCTGCCCAACTACGGGGTGTTCGACGAACGCCGCTACTTCACCGCCGGCACCACCTTGACCGTGTTCCGGCTGCACGGCCTGGAGATCGGGATGGTGATCTGCGAGGACATCTGGCAGGTGGGCGGCCCGATCACCGCGCTGGCCCAAGCGGGCGTGGACCTGGTGGTCGCGCCGAACGCCTCCCCCTATGAGCGGAACAAGGACGACACCCGGCTCGCGCTGGTCGCCCGCCGTGCCATCGAGGCAGGTGCGCCGCTGGTCTACGCCAACCTGGTGGGCGGCCAGGACGAGCTGGTCTTCGACGGTGACTCGATGGTGGTCGGCGGGCGCGGTGAGCTGCTGGTGCGGGCGCCTCAGTTCTGCGAGCACCTCCTGGTCTGTGACCTGGACTCACCGGGCGGATCGGCCCGGTCGGTGGGCCGCTTCGCCGGGCTTGACGTCCGCCGGGTCGTGCTCGACGACGATCCACTGCCGCCCTACCCACCGTTGCCGGTCGCGCCGGCCGCCGAGCCGCTGTCGGAGGAAGCCGAGGTCTGGGGCGCGCTGGTCACCGGTCTGCGGGACTACGCGCACAAGAACGGTTTCCGCTCGGTGGTGCTCGGCCTGTCCGGTGGGATCGACTCGGCGGTGTGTGCCGCGCTCGCCATGGACGCGCTGGGCGCCGATGCGGTGTACGGGCTCTCGATGCCCTCGTCGTATTCCTCGGCGCACTCCCGGGCCGATGCCGCCGATCTCGCCGAGCGCACCGGGCTGCGCTACCGGGTGCAGCCGATCGAGGACATGGTCGAGGTCTTCGTGCACCGGCTCGGTCTGTCGGGGGTTGCCGAGGAGAACGTGCAGGCCCGCTGCCGCGGGATGACTCTGATGGCGCTGTCCAACCAGCACGGTCATCTGGTGCTGGCCACGGGGAACAAATCCGAGCTGGCGGTGGGGTACTCGACGATCTACGGCGACGCGGTCGGCGGCTTCGCGCCGATCAAGGACGTCCCGAAGACCGCGGTGTGGGCGCTGGCGCGATGGCGCAACGCGGTGGCCGAAAAACGGGGTGAGACCCCACCGATCCCCTCGAACTCGATCAGCAAGCCGCCCTCGGCGGAGCTGCGCCCCGGCCAACTCGACACCGATTCGCTGCCCGATTACCCGCTGCTCGACGAGGTACTCGACGGCTACGTGGAAGCTGACCGCGGTGTCGGCGACCTGGTCGCCGCAGGCTTCCCGGCCGAACTGGTGGAACGAGTCGTGCGGATGGTCGACGCCGCAGAGTACAAACGCAGGCAGTACCCGCCCGGCACGAAGATCACCTTGAAGGCTTTCGGTCGGGACCGGCGACTACCGATCACCAACCGCTGGCGCGAGCGCTCCTCATTGTCCGATTGTTGACGAACAGAATGGCAGCGCAATGGTTATGTGATGACTACGTGGTCACGGCGCTGCTCGGAGAAGTGTCCCGGCGCCGCTCATCCCCGATAGCGGTCCGGACAGAGCGGCGGCGTCTCGCGCAGACCGAGAGGCCACCCGTTGGGTGGCCTCTCGGTCTGCCTTAACTTCCTCGACGGCACCGGCAGCGCTAGCCGGTGAGCGTCACGCCCGCTGAAGCTGCCGGGCGTTCGTGCGGATCTGCCCGGCATCAGTCTGTGCCTGGTGGGCGTGGTTGTGCGCCTGATGGGCCAGATCCTCGGCCTGCTGGGCCTGCTGGTTGGCCTGGTCGGCCCGCTCCTGCGCGCCCTGAGCCCGCTGGTTGGCCTGCTGCGCCTCGTTCTGCGCCTGTTGCACCTGGTTCTGGACCTGCTGCACCTGACCCTGCGCCTGCTGAGCACGCTGGTTGGCCTGCTGCGCCTCGCTCTGCGCCTGCTGGGCCTGCCCCTGCGCCTGCTGCAACTGGTTCTGGGCCTGCTGCGCCTGGCTCTGCGCCTGCTGGGCCTGGTTCTGGGCCTGCCGCGCCTGGATCTGCGCCTGCTGCGCGGAACTCCTGGACTGCTGCGCCCCCTGCCGTGCGCTGTTGGCATCCTGCTGTGCGATGCGAGTCTGGTCCTCTACTCGCTGGAGGTCCCGCTGCAGCTCGCTGACCGTCAGGTCAACCAGAGCGCGCTCGTCCTGGTAGCGCTGGCTCTGGACTCCTCCCTCATCGGCGTTGTACTGCTGTCGGCCGGTCTGTGACGTCACATTGACTCCCTGATTCCCCGAGATGTATCGGTGATTTGACCACTGGACCACGGACGCACCGCCGCGTCTTGTGACCGACATGCTGCTCTGGCCCGAGCGGAGGATCTCCCGCGCCAGGCATCAATGTCGATCAATGGACCGTTCCGCGGCGCTGGCTCGAAGCGAGTGATCATCCCGCTCGCCAGTGCGTCCGGGTTACACGTAACTCCACCCCGCGCAATGAGTCAACCACTGCCCGTTAGTCTATTTCAGTGAGATTACCGAAACGTGTCCAGGAAATTTCCAAGACCTGCGGATGAAGATTTTCCAAGCAAGCTGCGCTACCCGAAATAAACGGCGTGCGAAAACAACGTGTCACAAAGGCTCAGGCGGCACCGTTTACGGGACACTGTGAGCATGGCGCGCTACGGATATGCGCGGGTGAGCACTCGATCCCAGAAGGACGACTCCCAACTCGACGCGCTGCTCGCTGCCGGGTGTGAACGGATCTGGACCGACAAGGGCTCCGGCAAGCTCGCCCGACGAGCGCAGTGGGACGATCTACTGGCCTCCCTTCGTGAGGGTGACGAACTGATCATCACCCGCCTGTCACGGATGGCCCGGTCAGTCACACACCTCACCGAGATCGCCGCGCTCCTGGCTGAGCGCGGCATCGATCTGGTGGTGCTCAAACAGGGCATCGACACCACCACCCCGCCGGGACGGTTCCTGTTCCATGTCATCGGCGCGATGAGAGATGCTGCGTGACTGCTGTAGCCCGGCAGATGTATGAGGACAAAGGCGAGGACAGCAAACGTAAGTACACCGTCACCGAGATCGCAGAAACCTTCAACGTGTCCCGCAAGACAATTTATCGCCACCTCAATTAGTCGCAAGACCACGCCGACTCCATTAGACGTTTCTGGAGCATCTCGGAAACGGCCGGAATTTCGTCGGATGCACCGCTGCGCAAGGTCGACAATAAGCGAGAACGTATTGAATTCCGGCGCAGGGTGCAAGCCCGCACCGCGCCGACCCCGTAACTACCATGCCGCAGCGCTCCGCCTGGTCTCGAGCAACCGAAGTGCGGCTGCTCGTGCTGTGACCCCGATCTCTACCTCACGCGGTGGCTGTGAGTCTCGTCGCACGATGATGCCAGTCCCTGACATTGGTGCCAGGCTTTTGGCATAAGCGATCCGGCATGACCCGGGGACCGGCGACACGGCCGGCCTCGAGGGAGGACGGTCGATGATGACCGCAGTTGCTGCTCAACCAACACTCTACGGCGGACCGGTGGACCTGAACCAGAAGGCCAAGCGCATCCGCATTCAGGATCTGCTCGCAGCCAAACGTCGCGGCGAGAGGTGGGCGATGCTCACCGCCTACGACTACTCCACGGCCGCGCTGCTCGATACCGCCGGGATACCCGTGCTGCTGATCGGCGACTCAGCGGCCAACGTCGTGTACGGCTACGACACGACGGTGCCGGTGACCGTCGACGAACTGCTGCCCCTGGTCCGCGGCGTCGTCCGCGGAGCGCGCCGCGCGCTGGTCGTCGCCGACCTGCCCTTCGGCTCCTACCAGTCTTCTCCGGCCCAGGCGCTGGAAACGGCGGCCCGTTTCCTCAAAGAGGCCGGCGCACATGCGGTGAAGTTGGAGGGCGGCCGCCGGGTGGTGCCCCAGATCGAGGCGCTGGTCGAGGCCGGAGTGCCGGTGATGGCCCACCTCGGGCTCACCCCGCAGTCGGTGCACGCTATGAGCGGCTACCAGGTGCAGGGGCGCGGCGGGGACGGTGAGCGCATGGTGGAAGACGCCAAAGCCCTCGAGGCAGCCGGCGCATTCGCCCTTGTCCTGGAAGTGGTGCCAGCGGAGCTGGCCGGGCGGATCACTGCGGCCACCACTATGCCCACCATCGGCATCGGTGCCGGGCCGGACTGCGACGCACAGGTGATGGTGTGGCAGGACCTGGTCGCCTTCCATCCCGCCGGTGGCCCGACGCCGAAGTTCGTCAAGACCTACGCCAATCTCGGTGACGAGTTGCGAGAAGCCGCCGGTCATTTCGCCGAGGAGGTCCGTTCAGGCGCCTACCCAGCCCCCGAGCACACCTACCACTGAGACCGGCAGCTTTACCGTCACGGACTGATGGCAGGCGGGCGAGGACGCATCGGGTCCGGACACGACACCAGGACCTCCGTGGACTGGGGGTCGGAGACCACGGCGTCGTTGCGATCGCGGTACACCAGCTCACCGCTGGTATCGATCTCCAGCAGGTAACCAGCCTCGGCGAGCTGGCTCTCGTCCAGGTCGACCAGCCGCTCGAGGCGGCTGGGCACCACCCGGTACACGGGCCAGGGGCGGTCACCATAGGTCCGATGGAGCTCGTCGATGAGGTAGGCCATCTGCTGCTGCCACGGCAAGGGCATCCCCTCGGCCAGTGACCGGGGCAACACGACATAGCCCTCGTCGACACCGAGCTTGGCCAGCTCGAGATGATCTCTCAGCGGAGTGGCCGAGGCCGGCCGATCAGCCGGTCGCGGAATCGGATCCGACGTGTACACCGTCACCTCCGGATGTCAAGCCTTCGCGACCGGCACCCCGGGCCGGACCGCGAACGGCATCAGTTCATGCTCGTCGAAACTCACCGCTCGCTGCCGCAGCGGCACCGTTTGATTCGCCGCTTCGACCATGCGACCGTTCCCCAGGTACATCGCGACGTGGTGGATGCTATCCGGGTTCGAGGTGTCATAACCCCAGAACAGCAGATCCCCGGGTTGCGCCTGACGCACCGGCAGCTGAGCCCCGGCCCAGTACTGCTGGCGCGCCACCCGGGGCAACGTCACCCCTGCCGACTCGTAGGACCGCAACATCAGCCCCGAACAATCGTAGGCATTGGGTCCGGTGGCGCCCCACACGTAGGGCTTACCGACTTCACCCAGCGCGTACTGCATCGCCCGCCCGGCGACCTCCGACGGTGCCGGCAGTGGCGTGGTGCAGGACGCCTTGACGAATGGCGTGACGTCCCCACCCACGACGCTGATCGCATTGACGGCCAGTGGCTCCCACTGGTGGTAGCGCGTCGGGAAAGCGGACCGCTCGATGGCCTGCGCGATATCCCCAGGCCGGCGGGTCTCCCAATCGGGTATCGCCAGCAGCACGTCGTAGAACTTGTTGATCTGGTAGACCGGATCGGTGACCTGGGCCACGGTGCCCCACCCTTGCGAGGGGCGCATCTGGAAGATGCCCAGCGAGTCGCGGTCGCCGTATTTCAGGTTGTGCAGCCGGGACTCGGTCATCCCCGCCTGGATGGCGATCTGCCAGGCCCGCGGTGGCAGCCCACGCTGCTTGCCGATCGCGATGATCAGCTCGACGATGGCCCGCTGCTCCGGGTCCAGGTCACCGGCCTGGACGGCCACCCGGGGCGCTTCCCGAGGATCGGTGGACGCCAGCACCGAGCCACAGGGCGCGCCGAAGGTCATATCGCCGGAACTCACGACGCCGAGCAGGGTGGCGATCGCGGCCACCGCGATGAGCCCGCCCAGGAGGCCGACAACCAGCAGAGCGACCAGCCAGCGCCGCATGGCTCAACCCGCCCGCTCGTAACTGGCGACTCGCCAGCCGGCCGGGGTGGAGACCAGCAGCAGGCGCACCACCACTGTCGTGGTGGGCACATCCACCTCGGCTGATCCAGCGCTCGCACTGACCGTCCGCGGCTCCTCGATGATCTGCGCCGCCGGCACGTTCGCCGGGTCGATCGAGCTCAGTTGGGGAAACAGGTCGTCGGTGGTGAAGGGACGCAGTTGCTCCACCCACTGTTCTGAGGTGATGCCTTTCGGGACGGTGAGGAAGGCCTGCACCCAGGAGCGGGCGACGCTGAGCGCAGCGGCCGGGGCCGGGGCGCTGGGAACGGCCGGGCGGTTGGCCCGGGCACCGCCGGGCTCAACCAGTGCCAGGTTGGGCGCCTGGGTTGCGACGCCGGCCCGCGGGTTGGTCGGCGTCACGCGGGCAGTGCCACCCCGATGCTGCTCGGGCAACGCCAGGTCGACGCTGATCGCAATCGCCACCACGACCAGCACGGTCCCGGTGAGATGCCGGGGAGATCGCACCGGCCAGCCCCAGAAACGGCGGTAGACGGCCGCGCGACCGCGGTGGGTGCGGATCGGCACTCGGCGCTCCCCCGCCTCAGTCCGTGGTCCGGGCACTGCCGGCGTTCTCCACGCCGTCCGCGCCCAACTCGAGGCCGGCCGAAGGCCGGTACACCACCCACACCGGACGCCCGGCCACTTCCTCCAGATCGGCGTTCCGCGGTGCTGCGCGCGGTTCGCTGATCGCTGAGGGCACATACACCGGCTCCTCGCCGGCGCCGGCGCGGCCGCGACCGGCCGCGCTGAACCCGACCGGCAGCGCCGCCAGCCGATCGGGCTGCGACACGCTCCCGTTCGAGCCTGGCAACGCCGCCCCGCCACGGCCGGGGTTGGGAGAGTCACCAGAACCGAACGTCGGGATCGCCGCCGGAGGACCCTCGCGGCGGTCCCGCCGCTCGGCGGCGACCAGCACCGGTGCGCCGGCCTCCGGCCGCATCACGCTGCCAGGCATGGACCCCGCGGTCGGTGCCCCGGGATCGGCATCGCTGCCGCGGGCTTCCTCCCAGAACCGCTCCGATGGGCTGGCCTCGGCACCTCCCCGGTGCCGCCGTAGCCGGGCCAACACCCCCGGTGGTGCGGCGGGTAGCGCACCTCCAACCGCTCCGACCGCGAGCTCGGTCATCTGCCACATCCGCCGAACCGGGCGGGCCACCAGCAACATCACCAACGTGATCATCCCGGCGAGCAGCATCTGGGCGAGCACCGAGATGTTGCGCGCGGGGTCGAACACCCACACCATCACCAGCGTGTGCAGCGCGGCCAGCGCGGAGAGCACGACGATGTTGAGCAGCGCGGCACCGACCGCGCGACCGACCCCGCGCAACAGTTCGTGGTAGAGGATCGCGATCAGGCCGATGACCGGGCCGAGCAGGATCACCACCCGCAGCAGCACCTGGGCCAGCAGCAAGGCCGCTTGGGCCAGCAGCTGGAACAACCCGAACATCACCCCTTGCAGGGCGGCCAGGAACCCGACACCGATCCGGTTGCCATCCACGCCCTGGAAGTAGCCGTAGGCGCTGCCGGTCCGATCTGCGATCGTCTTGTACTCCTGCTTCTTGCGGTCCGCGACACCGGAGGTCGGCTCGTCCGCGCCGGCCGCAATCTCCTGCTTGGTGAACGCCTGCGCGCGGACCAGGTCACGGCCGAGTTGAGTGGCCTGCGGGCCGTCCGGGGAGCCGAACTCCCCGCGCAGCCAGTTGCGGTAGATGATCTGCTCGTGCAGCAGGGTCGGCAGCGCATCCCGCTGCTCGATGCCGACCCCTTGCAGGAAGCCGGTGCGCACCTGGTTGCTGCCATCGACCAGCACTCCGTCGAGCACCTGGGTGTAGAGCAGCGGGGTGAGGTAGGTGGCGGCCGCGAACCAGATGCCGGCCAGCGCCCACGCTGCTCGTTTGCTGACGGTGGCGAGGTCGCCGCGCCAGATCGAGCGGAACAGCACGATCGCGAGCAACACCGCGATCAGCCCGAACCAGGGTGCGTAGACGGTGTCGTACAGCGCGACCGTGCCGGAGACGATCAAATCGTTCAGGGGGGCGAGCAGCCCGCCATCGCCCAGCGCGTAGTGCAGCCCGTTGGTGGCTCCCACGATCGCCTTACCGACATCGAAGAGCAGGTTGCCGGTCCAGGTGTCGATCACCGCGTTGGGATTGCGCAGGCCCGAAGGTCCGCAGCCCAGGTCGTAGGTGTGCCATACCAGGCCGGCGTAGCCGACCTCGGCGTACACACTGTTGGGTGCGCCCGCCTGCAGTGGAGTCGGGTCGATGGCGCCGACCATGCCGGACCCGGGCCGTTCGGGGTTCGGCGGCTGTTTGCAGTCATCGACCCCCGGGACCTGCGCCCACGCCGGTGGCCCGATCGCGCTCGACGCGCTGAGCGCCGCGATGGCCACCATCAGTACGAGGAGGGTGAGTGCAGCCGCGACCCGCCTGCCGCGCAGCCTTCGGATGATCACGATCTGGCCCGGACCACGGCCGGCGCCGGACCGATCCCGGTGCGCGCGGAGCCGCCGGTCTCCTCAACCAGCTCAGCACCCAGCGGCTTGCCGCGCAGCGCGTCGGGAGTGGTGTCGAGTGCGGTACACAAGTGCTCCAGGTGCGAGCCGCTGAAGTCCACCCGGACCCGCTCCACCCCGCCGGCGCCGTCCCCGAAGATGAACTGCCGCGGCGCCCGGTCCCGTTCGGTGGCCACCCGCTCGCCACCAGGGCGCCGTCCCAGCGAGGCCACGACCTGCTCGTATCCCGCCCCGACGGGTACCTTGAGCAGCCGCAACGCATCCGCCTGCGCGGGTCCGTCGTCGAGCCGGCCGACGAACACCGAGTCCAGCAGCGACACGAAACCCTGGATCTTGAGGAAGTCCGCCGGGATCTGCGACGAGAGCAGCACCCGCACATTCCACTTGCGGGAGTCCCGGGCGAAACGGTTCATCAGGACCCGGCCGGTGGGCACCTCGGAGAGGAAGAATGCCTCATCGATCCAGACACCCTTGCGCTGGTCGCGGGGACGTTCGTAGATCGACCGCTGGGTCAGCCAGGCGGCGAGGTTGAGCAACTCCACCCCGAGCGATTCGGCGTCGGTCCAGTGTTCGCGGCCGATGCTGTCCTTGGGCAGGGTCAGACCGGACATGGTGAGTACCGTGAGCCGATCGTCCCGCACCTCGGTGTAGGGGTCGGCGCCCTTCTCCGGGATGAGCAACGACATGCGTTCACGCATCTCATCGAGGAAGTCGGCGACGACGATGGCGTGCTCGTGGTGCTCGGAGGGGTCCCGGCGCAGCATGTCGAAGATCTGCCCTGGGTGCGCGTCGGGCCGCCCACCCACCGCGCGGACCGCGCGCAGCAACACGATGCGGGTCTTGGCCATCCGGGCGACCTCGAAGGGCAGCACGCCGGTGAGCACGTCGAGTACCAGGCGGCGCCGGGTGGCGGCGGTGAGGGCCTTTTCCCGCCGCCAGGCCCGTTCCGGATCCTCCTCGTCGAGGAAGTGCACCAGTTCGGGCTCGGCGACCACCCGGTAGGGGTTGAGGATGCCCGGCTGAGCGTTGAGCAGGTTGATCGGCCGGGCGTAGGGCCGCAGCTCAGGGAGCTCACAGAGCTTGGCCAGCGGGCCGGAGGGATCCAGCAGCGTCCAGTACGCCCCCGAGCGCAGCGTCTTGTACACGATGCCACCACCGAGGAAGGACTTGCCGCCACCGAGCCCGGCCACCAACGCGGTCAGCCCCGAGGAGTCCCGGATCTCCTGAGCCATCCAGGGGTCCCAGGCGACCGGGCGCCGGGTGGCGGTGCACGTCTCGCCGATCAGGATGCCGCGCCGATCTCCCACTTCCGCGGTGGCGGTGGGCACCGCGGAGGCCGCCCAGATCACCGAACCGCGGCGCAGGTAGGCACTCGAGGACAGCGGCTCTCCGGGGATGAACTCGCGGGCCAGCGCGTACTGCGACTCCGGGTGCTCGATGGCGATCTTGGGTTTGTACAGGTCCAGGAGCTGCTGGGCCAGCCGCAGCGCATCCCGCTCGGTGGGGCCCGAGACCGCGACCCGCCACCACGACCGCACTCGGGTGCCCAGCGCGGTGAAGCCCGAGGTCATCTCGTCGTCGATCTCCAGCACCCGGGTGGCCTGCCGGATCAGGCTCTGCGGCGGCTCCAGATCGTGCTCGTCGGTGTAGTGCCGTACCTGGGAGCGCACCTTGTTCATCTGCCGCTGCAGCTCCCCGGCGACCTCTTCCGGCCGGCGCACGTAGATGCGCGCCGACCATTCGACGCCGGTCGGCAGGCGATCGGACCGTTGCACCCAGGGGTCGTCGATCTCCGGGATCCGCAACCCGTGCATCTGCCCCACCGTGAGCACCACCACCTGCCGGGTGGTCCCGGCATTGGACCCGGTGCGGCCGCGGACGGTGAGGGTGGGTGCGTAGGGCTCGGTGTGGAAATCCGCGGCGTCGGTGAAGCTGGCCAGATCTTCGGGCTCCCAGCTGTTCCCGGGCACCGCTGGGAGGTTGCGCGGCGCGGGCAATCCCAGCGAGCACGACCGGTGCATCAACCAGGACATCTCCCCCGCGGTCGCCGGCCGACCCTCCAACCCGGCGACGCCGATCACGCCGTCGAGGTGCTCGACCTCGGCATCGATCGCCACCAGCTCGGCGTCCACCGCGGTGGGGAACACCCGCCGCAACACCGGTGCGGCCCGCTCCACGACACGATCCACCATCGAGCGGGTCTGCACCTGCACGCCGAGATAGACCTCCTTCTCGGCCATCGAGTGGCCGAGAAGCTGACGCTGTTCACCGATCATGTAATCGTCGAAGGACAGCGCGCCGGGCGTGTCGGGCAGCCGCCCGACCGCATTTCGCACGTGCGCCTCGGCCCACATCCGGATCGGATACGGACGGGCCGTCACCCGCAGATGCAGCCACCGGCCCTGCAACTCCGCGTACTGACCGGCGATCGCGTGGATCAGGTCCTGACGCTGCGAATCGGAGCGGAACGACCAGCGCTGCGAGGCGAGCCGGTACCAGGCGTAGACCTCCTGCCCGTTGCGCACCAGGTGCCCGTCGATGGAGCGCAGCGCGATGGACGGGGTGTAGGCGGGAGCCACCGCCTCACCGGGGAGTCGGTGGCGGCGCCGGTTCGAGCCCACGCGGGCAGCAGGAGTGACGGGCATCGGGCGGTCATGATCCCGTACGGGTTCCTGCTCGCGGTCACTGCTGCTCGGAGGACGTCGGAGCCCGAACACCTGTGTGCTCCTTCCTGCCGAGACCCCAGCGACGGCTCGATCGTGGGCCGGGTCGGGGGCGCTCGGGTGCGACCTGGATCCGTGCTGCGCTGGCGGCACCCCCTTGGGTCGCTGTGCGCTTCCTGGGGGCTGTGAGTTCGCGACTCCACATCAGGGCAACCGCGGTCAGCGGACGTTCGTGGCTGATCCGGGAGCCGATCAGTCTGGTGAGCACGATGGTGATCAGCAGTCCCCAGCCGGTGGAGAAGAAGCCGAAACCGATGCCGAGCTGCCGCTCGACGCCGAGGACGACAAGGAACATCACCATCCCGACACCCCAGGACACGTACCGGGCACGCCAGGGAAAAGTGGCTTTCGGTGGGCCGAGCCACACCGCGTCTACTCGATAGACGTCGTCATCAGTGCGGATGTGCAACGTCGCGTCACCTCCTGCTCATCCGCTGAACAGGCCGGCGATCCACGTTCCGAGGTTCACCCCTGTTCCGGACACGGCCAGCCCGACGACACCCAACGCGATGATCACACCTCCAACCCGGCGCATGACCCCGGCGTTGTCTCCCTTGCCACCACCCAGCCACAGCAGCAGTACCGCAACGGCCAGCAGGAGCAGCGGGACGATGTTGTCCAACATCCAGGTGCGCAGGTTGTTCGTGTTCAGTTCGGCGCCTTGGGCGACCAGGGTCAACACAGTCATCGCAACCCCCCTGGGGGTTTGATCATGCTTCAACGCCGAGCGGCCGCCCGGCGGGTAGTGAGTAGACCATGCCAGGGTTGTCTGAGAGTACCCGGCTCGCCACGCCCAGTGGTCACCCAAATAGCGTAACGGGAGTGAGGCCATCGCTGCTAGGCGGCCAGATAAGCACCCTTCGCAGTCATCTTCGCACTGAATCAGGGCTTCGCCAGCACCCGTACCACCGTCCGTGGCAGGCCGGGGCGCCAGCAGGATACATCCCGTTAACCGCCCGTTTGGCGCAGTACCGCCGTAGGCGGTCTCGACCCCCGGAACCCGGGTACGTGCTATCCCTTGGGCGCGCGTTGGCGGCCGAGTAGTCTACGTGGCGTCAGCTGGGCTGGCTTGGCCAGCCTCGTCCTGGCGTCGGGCATCGGGAGGGACTGGTCGCAGTGAGCGAGACATACACCGCGGTGTACGAACGGGACGGCGAAGCCTGGTCGGCGCAGATCGCCGAAGTACCTCATGTTCGCTGCCTGTGCCCCAGCATGGCCGAGGCTCGCCAGAGCATCCGGGATGCGCTGGCCCGGTCGCTGGCGACCGACTCCGCGCAGCTGCGCATCGTCGACGATTTCCGCTTTCCGGCGCAGATCCGAGCCGCCCAGCAGGCGGTGCGAGAGACCCGGACGGAGCAGGATCGGACCAAGATGATGGCCAGCATGACCGATTCCCGATCGGCCATGGACTGGGCCGAGGACCTGGACATCTCGATGCGGGACCCGGTGACGGTGCAGGCGCTGATGGACCTCGGGAACAGGGACGATCTCGATCGACATGTTCTGCCACACGATCACCATGATGGAGGAGCTGGTCCGGTTGACGGCCACCAGCGAACGCGTTACGCCTGACGGCGTCCTCGACAAGCAGTAGCCGGCTCCGCTCACCAATCATCCGTGAACGCATCCAGCGCGCGGATCTTGTTCGTGGTGTCCAGCGCGGCGACCTTGTAGGCCCCGAGAGGGGAGTGAAGAGGTGTCGAGAGGTAGTGACCGTGCCGCCGCAACCCATGATGGCCTGCGGTACTGCCGGTCCACCGTGATCCGCCCGCGCTGGTCGGCGACGAGCCCGGCCTTGTCCAGATCGAGTTCGTCGGTGACGCCCTGGCGACCCGCGGAGTACATCACCATGTCCGCCGCGATCCGCTTGCTGGTCGCGCAGGTCGCAGAACTCCAACATCTGCGGGCGCCGCTCCACAACGGTCACCCGGGTACCGAGTGCCGCGAACATCGACGCGTACTCGATGCCGATCACACCGGCCCCAACCACGACCATCGAGCGGGGTATCCGCTGCATCCGCAGCAGGCCATCGGAGTCGAGCACATGGCCGTCGTCGAACTCGACCTCGGCAGGTCGGGCGGGCTTGGTGCCGGTAGCGATCACGATCTTCTCGGCGGTGACGGTGGTGTGGTCGCCGCGTGCGTCACCCTGCACGGTAACCGTCTGCGGGCTCTCGAAGCGGGCCGTGCCCCCGAGCAGGTCAACATGGTTGCGCAGCAACTGGCTCCGGATCACCTCGATCTCGCGACCCACGACATGCTCGGTGCGGGTCAGCAGGTCGGCAATTGTGATCTCGGACTTGACCCGGTAGCTGGCGCCGTAAATCTCCCGCTGGGCGAAACCGGTGAGGTAGAGGACAGCTTCCCGCAGCGTCTTGGATGGGATCGTCCCGCTGTTGACGCAGACCCCGCCCATCATGTTGCGTCGCTCGGCCAGGCACACCCGTTGCCCAGCTTGGCGGCCGCGATGGCCGCCTTCTGGCCACGGGCCGAGCACCAGCAGGTCGTAGTCGTACACACGACGGTCCTTCCCACCACTGAACGCAGCCTCACCGGATCGCGGCGACCGCCTCCACCGGTCCAGCCTCGCGCCCCCGGGTCACGCCGGGCAAACCGGAAAGTTAACAGTGCACGACGACTTCTTGCTCTCGTCGTAGCGCAGCCACCGCGCCAGCGCGTCCAGCTTGGTGGTCAACAGCGGATGTTCCCTATAAATCTGATAGGAGCACTGCAGCGGCGAAGTCGGTCACTGAACTATGAGTCGTGACACGAAACTCGGGCCCGTAGGAGCCGTCGCCGCCGGGCAACGGGGTCATCAGTAACTCGTCCGCTGCGCTCTTGAGCGAAAACATCGTTCCGATCGAACTGGTCAGCGCATCTTCATTTCCTTCGGCCCACGCCTTCTCGAGATTTTGGAGTATGGACATGTAATCTGCGTTGAACGTCCGCAGCAAGCCCTGCACTGCGGGGCTCGGATTGGGCCATCCGCCAGCGGGAACCACACCCATGGGATACACCGCAGGGAACGGGACGACGTCACCGGTGAACTCCCACTTACCGTTTACCTGGCGCAGCTTACGCTCATGGAAGATTTCACCGAACTTGTAGTAGTGGGCGAACTCGCCAGCAGCTTGTGGGGCGTCCGGTGAGGTTGAGGTCCCCTCGCCTTGCTCCTTGATCAGCTTGATCGAGTCCTCGACTCCGGTGAGGTCCCTGATCGGCGCGAGATTGTTTGTACCGATCCCTCGACTCAATTGAGTGTTCAAGCTGATAGCCGGTTGGACCTGGCGGAAGGCCTCGCTCAGCGCGTCGTAGAAGGCGCCGATGGTGGGAGGCCCCTCTTCCAGGGCGAGAGCCAGAGGGGCTTCAGGCATTTCAATTTCCATGAACACTTCCCGGACATATGTTTTGGTCAGGCCGGCGAGATATACGGTGAGCTGTGGACGCACGCCTCCCGGCAAGGGACCGGGATAAGACGCGGCGGCGGCGATGATCTGGGGATTGCCGCCGATCGCGCTCAGCATGTTACAGACCAAACCCATGTGGAACATCTCGTCGATGACGACACTCCTGATCAACTGCGCGGCCTGTTCCCCTGAATTCTTAATTGACCATAAGCCGCACAGATACGGTGGAATCGTCGACAGCTCCAACGCAATGGCGGCCTGGAGACTGGTCTTGATCCACTCTAAATCGCGCTGGGCTGGGGAAACCCGCATCAGCTGGACAATCTGGTCCTGAGGGGCGGCTGTGGTTGTCATCGTGCGTCTCCTTGGCTGTCATCATTCAGGTGGTGAGCGATTATCAAATCTAAGTGGTCGGCTCCCGAAGTCCGTCGGGTGCCGTGAACGAGACGTCACCGACGTTTTTCGCGCCCGGGATGTCGGTGACGTCTCGTTCACGGCGCGCACCGTCGCTGCGCAGCTGACCTGCCGTCAAGTCAACTCCCGATGGACTTCCGGCGGCGACCATTAAGGATGGAAACAGGATAGTGATCCCCGACGTCGGCGAACGCGCAGCTCCCGCGTCACGACGAGCCGCGCCAGGCACACCAACCTCATCGCGGTGAACAGGGCAGCGGCGATCGCGTTCTGGTAGTGGCCGTCCCAGGGACACCACGCCGTAGAACGCCGCCCTAAGCACGAACACCCCGATCGCCGGGCCGATCCGCTGGCCAGTCTGCAGCGCTCCGACCGCCGCGCCCATCCGTGGTGGCGCGTATACAAGAGTTAGCGCGACATGTGGCGAGATCACCGCGCCCCCACCGCACTACCAGCGCGACCCGCACCGGTGCTAGGACAAAGAGCCACTACAACCGGCCCAGCGCACTGTCTTCGACTCCCCCAGTGCGCTGCTGCGACGGATTTGATCTCGAGTCATATGCTCGCCTGTAGAAGGCCAGACGAGTTCGGGCATGGCGGGTTCTCCTATCGACAAGCGCCTCATATTAAATAAACGGCTCGCCCACTGTCAGTGATACAGGTACGTTCGCAGGGAACTGGCGAGTGCCGATAGTCACATCGGTCTTGTTAATGAGCGATTCACGTAGCAGTGAGAACCACATGTTAACTTTGACACGGTTCCCAACGGTTGCAGTATCATCACCAAAGTTGCCGTCCAAAACTTCGAACCTGCTGATCCGACCGGTAGCCTTGTCTCTTATCTGAAAAAAGACATTCCCCCCGACTCCCAGCGAAATCACTGGCCCTGTGAACGTCAGAAAGCTTACCGCCTGCTGCTCTTCATCCACCATGATTGCCCACGTCCTCTCACCGTCAGAGTGCATTCCGAGCTATGCGGGACTCCCTCACGATCGTCGAATCCCACATAGCCACACGTCGACAGTAGAGACATGCGCAGAATGACCTTAGCGCCAGGCGTCGACCGTGTCCCTGCTGCCCTCACACGTCCTTAGAGTTCTGGTGGAGCTGGATAGATACATGTAACTCGAGCCGTCTGGCTGGGGAAAAGGTGGACGGGGTGAGCCGGCTGGTCAGCCTGATGATCACGACGCGCGATCGCCGGCAGCTGGTTGGCAGGTGATCAGGCTGCGGCGCGCCGGCGCGCCTGGCTTGTATTAGTTAGCTGGTAGAGCTGCATCGGGTCCTCAGCACCGGCCAGACCAGTGCAGCTTCGTCGTCTGGAGCCGCCGCTGAACAGCCCGGCGTACGGCCGAGCCCCGCGCCCAGGCAGAGAACCTGGTCACGGCGGTGCCGAAGCACCAGCAGAATGTCGGAGAGCGGCTCACCGCTGTGGCCGTGGATCATCGTCAGCGAGCCGTCAGCGAAGCGGTACGACAAGTCTGCACGGCCCGATACGCACCGGCGCGTAGCCACAGCTCAGCGGCGCGCAACGACACTCACAGGTACGCGGACGTACGGCCGATCAGCGTTCACACAAGAAGTGCACAATTGGATCTGAGAACGCCGTGCCTCCGGTGAATCTTGCTCGCCGAACACCCACACACATGCTCCGTCATACGATTGGTCTGCCTGGTCGCTCTTGTTGGCGTTACGACAAACTGGCTTGTTGGCGATTTACCGTGGGTCCGCGCTCTGTTGACTATCAATTTCGACGTTGTGGTGGAACCTGTATTTTTTGCCGCCGGACTTGCACGAGGTGGGGTGGAGCAATCCGCCGAGTTCTTTGCCCAGCTTGCACATCTCTGGGGGGATCCTGTCGTTCGCCTTCGCGCCGTAGCGGTCGGCGCCCAGCTCGGCTGCGGTGAGGCCGTCGGGATGCTCAGCTAGTTGCTGCAGGATCGCGGCGTGCAGCGGTCTGAGGCTGGACTGCCAGAACACGTTTGGTCCGGTTACCCTGACCCAGGCCTGGGCGGGGTCTGTCAGGTCGAGGGTGACCCGGATGAGCGGCTTTTCTTCGCCGGACCGCAGCCGAACGAGCCACCCGCGTGCCGGCAAGGGCTCTAGCACACACCAACCGAGTGGGGGCAGGTGCGTCTGGCCGGGTGCGATACCCGCCGCCTTGGGCTGGATCACCGGATCTCCCGTCTGGAAGGTCGATTCGTGCGTGACCACCACTACGCCGTACGCGTCGATCACCAGTGCCGGGCCGCCGATCCGCTCCAGCGGTCCGGCCGCCTCAGCCAGCCGTTTCCACTGTGCGCGGCGCTCTGTGGAGGGCAGTGCGTTCTCGATGCGCTGTGCGATCGCAACAAGCCACCCCAGTGTGTCCCGGTGCACTCTCCACCACGGGCCAGTTACGTTGATCACTGCGAAGAGACGATGAGTATGCGGGTCGAAAACTCCGACAGCTGTACACGTCCAGTTGAACTGAAAACCTACCCAGTGTTCCGGCCCGTAGATTTGCGCGCCCCTGATTGGTTCACCTCGGATACCGGACGCTATCACTAGCCTGATCCCGTTGGTGCCCATGTCGTACCACTGGGCACCGCACCTGACCCCGTGTTCGCTGGCCTCGTTGCGGAACTTAGAGTTGCCGCCCGTCCATATAATGCAGCCTCGGGCATCGCTGACAGTAGCCATGAACTCCGAACCGGTCACCAACTGCAGCTGCTCGTCGAGCATTTTCCATGTCAGAGCCAGATCCGGGTTGTCCTGGAGACTTCTCACCTCCCGTGGGTCCAGGAACTGGGGAGTCAGGGCCCAGGGATTCACTCCCTGGTCGAGCATCATTTGCCAATCCTCCCCGATCAACTGTCGAATCACCGGTTGGGTCCCTGCGTGAGCGCAGAGCGCGGTCCTGCCGCGGAGCTGCACCACCTCCCGGATCCGCTCAATGTCTCGCCTACGTTTGGATGGATCGGCACCCGCTGGGAGGGCCGGTTCTAACGGTGTCGTCGTACGCATCGCGAATGACTCCTTGTTGTCTGCGTCACATCCACGAGGATGGCACGGCGAACCCACAGAGCAGACCACCGGAGGACATTGCACGGTAATTGCTGCCCTGGCCATCAGTCCAGAGGGGCAACACGAGCGCAACCGTTGCCACGCCGGTGCCGTGGCCCCAACGTGAGCCCCGATAAGTAACCACGGACGCCCAAGGAGGTGATGAACGTGAGCCTGGCTAAAGAAGTCGGCACCACGATCCGGGTCGCGATCACTGAATGGCCACAGACCCTACGCCTGATCAGCGTACTCGCCGCAGCGACCGGCCCGGTGTCACTGATCGTAGTGCTCGTCCTACTGCTGCGCTCCTAGACCTGCCGCTGGAGTAGCTACGCCGGAGGACGTGCCCGCCATGGCGTCCTTCTGAATGTGATTTGATCAGTTGCAGGCTCCACCCCACGAACCCGCAGCGGGGCCTTCTGATCCCTGGGCGCTCATGATCGCAAGTTGGACATCCTCGGACAAGGAGTAGCCAGGACACCGACGACCCAGCCACCCATGGGGAACCGACGACCGGACCCCAAACGCTCGGGTCTTGGCCGAGAATCGCCGCCCACTGCCTCGGTACAAA
This sequence comes from uncultured Actinomycetota bacterium, assembly GCA_963712995.1. Classification (GTDB taxonomy): domain Bacteria; phylum Actinomycetota; class Actinomycetes; order Mycobacteriales; family Pseudonocardiaceae. Next base: position 127,409 of record CAVQKH010000016.1, read on the forward strand.
TTGGGTACAAACCGCACTACCCACTACCAACTAACGTTGACCAACATCAACCGGCATCTTCGCAGGCCACCGGCCATCCCGAACACCGAAGCGCTGGTCCAGATTGCCAACGGGGTGCCCGGTGAACACCCCGGAGCAGTGCGAACTTCCCCCGATGCTCACCGCGCACGAACTCGTCGACTGGATGGCGCTATCGCGGGTGCACGCCGGTGCGGTGGTCCGCTACCGCGGGGAATACCTCGACAGTGGGCGCTGATGCCCCGATACCTGATCCCGGAGCTGCTGTTCGATGTGCTGGTGCGCGTCGGGCTGCTCACGGTTGGCCAGCCTGACCAGCTCGGGCTGGAAACGCTGTCGCTGACTGAGGCCGGGCGGGCCCGCTACGAGCAGCTAGGCGAATACCAGCGGCAGCAAGCCCTGGCCCCATGATCCCCGGCCGCCACCGGTTGAGCGTTTGTCCCCCGGCTTAGTGCTCCCGGTGGCGGTCGGCACCAAATCACATCGAAAGCGCGAGGACCCCATGGGTCGACATAGCAAGGCAAAGCATCAGAACCAGCAGGCGCCGAGAGACATGATGGACATTCGTACCAGCGAAAGCCACCTCTTGACACCGGATGCCGCCGCCGCTGGCCGTTTGGGCGGTGAGCGTTACATCGCGCTGTGCGGCGCCGACGTGATCCCCGCGAGCATGGTCGAGCCCGGAAGCGGCTACTGCGAACCCTGCCGCGCCGCCGTGATCCCCGCGCAGAAATCGAGGGGGTCGCGCCGATGACCGCCGAAAAGTCCCACCGGTTTGCGCTCATTGGGCACGACCTCGAAGGCCGTAACCGCACCATGATCTTGTGGCAGGAAGCGGACCTGGTCGACGGCAAGGTGACCCGCCGGGTGGTGGTGACGTTGGATGCCACGATGACCACCGCAACGGTGCTCACCCGTGCCCAGGCCGTTGAGGTGGGGCAGGCGATCCTGAAGGCCACCCAGTGAGCGCCCCAATGACCGAGCAAGGCCCGTCCACAGTGACCGACCCCACTGACGAGGCGCGCCCATACTGCGGGGCCGCCAGCAACGGTGTGCAATCCACACCCGCCCCGCCCAGTGTCCAGGCGTGGACGTGCACGGCGTGCCGGACGGACTGGGCGATCACCGTCGTCACCCCACAGCCCTACCTTGACCGCCTCGCCGCGACCGTCGAACAGCTCGGCGCGACACGGTCGGCGCTGCGGCAGTCATCACGCTGAGTAACCCACTTAAAACAGCGAAGAGCCCATCGAAAGCCGCCCCACTCACACCACATCGCATCAAGCCACGTCGTGGACCACCCTCCCGGGCACCATCCCACCCCCACCGGATGATCACCGCACAGCTCGCCCACCACAGCCCCGACCTCGGCGGCACTCACCAGCACACGACCGTATAACACGCCAGCACGCTGCTTGGCACTTGTCTGGTCCACTATGTCTTGCCGTTGTCACGCTGCGTGTTGCCGAATTACCCTCTATGGGATCAAGCCGCCTACGGCGGCGGACGTGGCTGACTTGGTACACCAACTCGCGTTGCCCGCAGGGCCGATCCCGCTTGCTGCGCGCGGCCTGCCGGCCGTGCTCACGCGGGCCGGCCCTGCGGGCGCACGGATCATCAGAAAGAACCGACTGTCTGCCGCCTACGTGACCCCATGCTACGGCTCCGGGCATGAACGAGGCTTAGAGCTAGATCACGCTCAGCGTTGGCCTTTGATCAATTTTTCCAGTTCGCGGGCCTGCTGGTGGTTACCCAGCGCATGCAGGTCGCGGGCGAGGTTGTTCGCCGTGGCCAGGGTGTCGGGGTGGTCTTCGCCCAGGACCCGGCGATAACGGGTGAGGGTGTCCTCGTGCAGGGCGCGGGCCTGCTCGTGGTCACCCAGCGCATACAGGTCGCAGGCGAAGTTGTTCGCCGAGGCCAGGGTGCCGGGGTGATCTTCGCCCAGGACCCGTCGTCGGCGGGTGAGGGTGTCCTCGCGGATGAGGCGGGCCTGCTGGCGATCACCTAGCGCATGCAGGTCGCGGGCGAGGTTGTTCGCCGTAGTCAGGGTGTGGGGGTGGTCTTCGCCCAGGACCCGCCGTCGACGAGTGAAAGTGTCCTCGTCGAGGGTGCGGGCCTGCTGATAGTCACCCAGCGCATGCAAGGCGATGGCGATGTTGTTCGCCGAGCTCAGAGTGTCGGGGTGGTCTTCGCCCAGGACCCGCCGTCGACGAGTGAAAGTGTCCTCGTTGAGGATGCGGGCCTGCCGGTAGTCACCCAGCGCCCACAGGTCGAGGGCGAGGTTGTGCGCCGAGCTCAGAGTGTCGGGGTGGTCTTCGCCGAGTCTGGCCCGGCGCAGCTGGTGTGCCCGTTCGAATAGCACGCGGGCGGGCCGCGGTTCACCCCGGGTGTGCAGGTAGATCGCGGCACGGTGAAGCAGCCACGCCACGTCGCCCTCGTCGGAAGCGGTGCGGTGGGCGGGGTCGGTCACAGCCAGGACGTGGGGCAGCAGTTGCCGCCAGGCCGGCCAGCTGCCCGGGTTGTTCCACGGGTCGGCCGGCACCGCGTGGCGCAGCAGCTGGCGGGCAAGCGTGGTCATGTCGTTGTGGGTGGAGGTGCTGATCGGCCTGTCGCACAGAATGGTTTGCACGAGCCGGTGGACCTGCAGGCTGTCGGGGCCTACCCCGGCCAGCGCCCGGCGCCGTAGTAACCCGGTGATCCCCGCGAAGGCCACCGGGTCACCCGCAGCCGCCACTAACGATAGGGGTAGCCGGTCGGGATGGGCAGTGAACAGGGTCAAGGGGATCGGCTCGGGCGCCAGCTGCGCGGCCAGTTGCAGCAGTGTCAGCGCGGCCGGGTCGTCGGTGGCCAGTTGGCTGAACGCCAGCTGCAGGCTGGCAGCCAAGGATACCGGGTGGGTCGCTGGCGGTCCCTGGTCCAGGATCGCGCTGGCTCGGTCGGTCAACAGTGCCAGGTAGGTCTCGGTTGCTAGCCCGCTGGCGTGGAGATACGCGGCCGCTTGACTCAGTGCTAAGGGCAGATTGTCCACCGCATCCGCGATCTGACCGGCGTCCTCCTCGGTCAGCTGAGGAAGCCGCTGACGTAGCAGACTGATCGACTCGCTGGGCTCGAATACGTCCACTGACAGCGGCACGGCCAGATCTTGCCAGTCCGGGTACCGAGAGGTGATCACCACATGACCGGAGCCGCCGGGCAAGAACGGGGCCAACACCCCCGGGGCTTCGGCATTGTCGTAGATCAGCAACCAGTGCTCCCGATCTCCCAGCGCACCCAGCAGCCGCGACACTGCCACCCCCGGCGGATCGGTCTGCTCGGCCAAGCCCAGCGCGCGGGCCAGCTCGGCCAATCGGTCCGGGATCAGCGCAGGTTCTTCCGAGGCCACCGACCACACCACGTCGTAGTCACCCCGGTAACGGTGGGCGTACTCAATGGCCAGGGTGGTCTTCCCGATCCCCCCCATCCCGTGCACGGCCTGCACCACCGTCGATCGGCCCGCGCACAGCGCACTGCGCAGGTTGACCAGAAGCTGCTCACGGCCGGTAAATGTGGGATTCCGGGCTGGCACGTTCCACACCCGCCCCACCGGCACGAGACTCGACCGAGCCCGCGACAGACCACTCAGCGCCTGAAACAGCACCGTCTCCAACCGATCCGGCGTGCTCACCATGGCCGTGGTCAACCCACTGTCGACCAGCCGGTCCCGGAAAGCCTCCTGACGCCCACCATGGTCCCGATCGATGAACAAATCTTTGGGCCCGTGTGCCTGATCGCCGAGCAGAAACACCAACCGCGGCTTGCCGGCCTCGCTGGCGGCCTGAAACTCCAGCTCGGTATTGGCCAACTCCGGCTGATCACGCACCGGCGACCATACCGAAACCCGACGATCGCCACAAACACATCAGCCTCAGCCACCGCCTGCCGACACACCTGCGCAGGCTGCTCGTCCCGAGCGCCGAAATACGCCATCTCCACAATCGCATCCCCAGCCCGGGTCACCGCCTGCTCCGCCGCAGCCACAAACGACCATCCCTCGGGCAGCCGCCGCAACTCCGACGTATGACTCACAAACACCCGCCGCGGCGATTGGTGCACACCGGCAGCATCCCATCCCGCCATGCCGCAACCCACCAGCACTGACCAAACGCCCCGAGGTCTGCGCCCATCACCGCAGACGCCACCACCATCGACAGGTTCCGCATCGAGGCTCGACTGCTGGCCAACTCGGTGGACGAAACGATGTTCAACAACGCGATGCGATGCTGATCAACAACAAGTACCACGACTGGTCAGCGTCGCCTCCGCCACGTGGGCTTGGGCCCCAGCCTTGCTCGGTTCCCCAGAAAATCCTGTCAATCTGGAGAACCGTGCCCTCGCCGGGCGGGCAGATCTCCGGGATAGCCAGCCACAAGAACTGCTGCGGCGGGCCGGGTAAGCGGGGTGTGGCTTCCCATCGACCTCCCTAAGGGCTACCACGCGGCAACCCGGAGGCAGAGCCAGACGACACACGCGCCGGTTCCGTCGAGGGCTGCCCCCGGGATGACGCGTGGTCGGGCTGCGCCAGGTCGACGGGAAGCCACACGAACCCCAGCGTTCAAGATCGAATTCTGGGCCGTCGTCGGGCCGTCGGACGTCGAGAAGCGTTGAGAAACACGGAGAAGCAGCGAGAACGTCCCTCCTGGTCAGCCCCGCCGCATCACCTCGTTGGCGCAGGTGGCGAAGCGCGGGGGCGGACGAGCTGGCCTGTAAGCCGGATCCTGTGCACCGGGCGCCTTGCGGCGTCCCGGCCGGCGGTCATCCATCTCGGCCTGCCGTCGCCGGCAGGTTCTAGCGGCCTACCCGCAGGCATCGGGCGGGCCACCCTCAATCGCCTGCGCAGCGCGCCGGAACCGGCGCGCCTTTTGGCCTTGCTCCAGGTGGGGTTTACCGAGCCGTCCCGGTCACCCGGGACGCTGGTGGTCTCTTACACCACCGTTTCACCCTTACCCCGGCCCCGTCGATCTCATGGGGTGGGGCGGTCTGTTTTCTGTGGCACTATCCCGCGGGTCACCCCGGGTTGCCGTTAGCAACCACCCTGCCCTGAGGAGTCCGGACTTTCCTCGACGGGCCCGTCACCGAGCCCGACGCGACCGCCCGGCCAGCTCGTCCGCGACTCCAGCATAGATCATCCCGATCTGGGATAGCGTGGCACCCCGTGCCCTCCAGCCATCTGGCTCTGCTGGTTGTTGCGGGCATCGTGTCCGGGGTGGTCAACGCCCTGGCTGGGGGCGGGTCGCTGCTGCTGTTCCCGGCGCTGCTGGCGGTGGGTTTCCCGCCGCTCGCGGCGAATGTCACCAACTCGGTGGCCCAGTGCCCCGGCTACGCGGGTTTCGCGCTGGGCAGCCGTCGGGAGCTACGCGGGCAGCGGCGCCGGGTGCTGTCCACGGCCGGGGTCGCGGTGGCGGGTTCGCTGGCCGGCAGCCTCCTGCTGCTCGTGCTGCCCGCCGCGGTGTTCGACGCCGTGGTGCCCGCGTTGGTGGCGCTGGCGAGCCTGCTTCTCGGTGTGCAGCCGTGGCTCGGCCGGTGGATCGGCGGGCCGGAGTCTGGTCGCGCTGACCGCCGCGCGGTGCTGCTACCTGCGGTGTTCCTTGCGGCCGGCTACGGCGGTTACTTCGGCGGAGCGCTGGGGGTGTTGCTGATCTCGGTGCTCGCCCTCACCACGCATGATGATCTGCGCAGGCTCAATGCGGTGAAGGGCGTGCTCTCGTTGATCATCGGTGTGGTCACGGTGGTGGTGTTCGCCCTCGGCGCGCCGGTGGACTGGCTGGCCGTCGCATTACTCGCACCGGCCACCCTCATCGGCGGCTTCCTCGGCGCGAAGCTCGCTGGCCGGCTCTCCGCGGCGGCGTTGCGGGTCGCGGTGGTCGTGGTGGGTCTGACGGTATCGATCTACTTGTTCGTGAGGTAAACCGGGGACGACACGCCGGGTTAGGGGAGGTGGGAGGTGTCGTTGACGAGTCGGACGGTGGCGGGACCGTCGGGGTAGAACTCGGCGATGGACAGTGACGCGATGTCCAGGTGCAGACGGTGCAGCAGCGATGGGCCGGCGTCCAGGGCCATCCGCAGCAGTGACTTGATCGGCGTCACGTGGCTGATCACGATCACGGTGGCGGCGCCGTGCTCGGCGATCAGCTGATCACGAACCCGGCGCACCCGCCGGTGTACCGCGTCCATGCTCTCGCCACCCGGGGGCGCCACCGAGGTGTCGGTGAGCCACCGGGTGTGCAGCTCGGGATCCCGGGCACTGGCCTCGGCGAAGGTCAGCCCTTCCCAGGCACCGAAATCGGTCTCGATCAGCCCGTCTTGGATCTGCAGCGCGACGCCGAGCGCTTCAGCCACGGGCTCGGCGGTTCGCCTGGCGCGCAGCAGCGGCGAGCTGACGACCGCCGCGACACCGTCCGTGCCGGCCAGCCGAGCGGCCGCGGCGGAGGCTTGGCGCTGCCCCAGCTCGGTGAGCGGCAGGTCGGCGCGCCCGGAGTAGCGGGCCTGCGCGGAGTGCGCGGTCTGCCCGTGCCGCAGCAGCAACAGCCGTGTCGGCGAGCCGGTGACCCCGGTCCAGCGCGGCGGCGAACCTGCCGACACGGCCGGCTGACGGGTCGCGGGATTGCCACCGGCCTGGGCGTCCATCGCCTCGTTGGCCAGCCGATCGGCATGTGCATTGCGGGCACGAGGCACCCAGGTGTAGGTGACCTCGCCGAGCTCACGGGCCACCGCGGCGGCCTCACGGGCGAGCGGCTGAAGATGGGGTTGCTTGACCTGCCACCGTCCGCTCATCTGCTCGACGACCAGTTTGGAGTCCAACCGCGCCTCCGCGACGGTCGCGCCCTCCTTGACCGCGGCGCGCAGACCAGCGATCAGGCCCGAGTACTCGGCCACGTTGTTGGTGGTGGCGCCCAGCCCACCGGAGGCCTCCACCAGCAGCTCCCCGGTGTCGGCATCCCGCACCACCGCCCCGTAGCCGGCCGGACCGGGGTTGCCCCGGGAGCCACCGTCCGCCTCGATGATCACTCGGCGGGTCACAGACCGGACTCCGAGGTCCGCACGAGCACGACACCGCACTCCTCGCAGCGCACCACCTCGTCGGGGGACGCCTCGCGGAGGCGCCCGACCGCGGTGCGATCCAGCTCCAGCCGGCAGGCGCCACAACGACCCTCGCGCAGCAATGCCGCGCCAGTGCCGTGGCGGGCCCGGATCCGCTCGTAGAGCGTCAGCAACTCGGGGGGAAGCTCACCGATGAGGACGCGGCGCTCCTGACCACCGTGCGTCTCGGTGGACTCCAGCTCCGCGAGCGCCGCATCCCGGCGGCTGGTGGCGTCGAGGTGGTGCTGCTCGACCTCAGCCAGCGCGGCACGGCCTCGGACAAGGTCGACGTCGGTGGCCTCGCGCCGCTCCATCACCTCGAGCAGATCGTCCTCCAGCACTGTCTGCCGGCGCCGCAGCGTGGCCAACTCGTGTTGCAGATCGTCCAGCTGCTTGCCTGAGGAGATCGACCCGGAGTCGAGCAGGCCGTTGTCCCGGTCCTCCCTGGCGCGGACCTGGTCGATCTCGGCCTCCAGCTTGCGGATCTCACGGTCCAGGTCGGACGCCGCCGTCTCGGCGGCGATCAGCGAGTCCCGGCCGGCCCGCAGGGCCTTGTCGATCTGCTCGATCTCGGCCAGTTCGGGTAGCGATCGGCGGCGGTGCGCGGCCCGGGTCAACTCGGCGTCCACCGCGGCCAGGTCGAGTAGCCGGCGTTGTGCGGCGGGATCGGCGTTCACCGCAGGAGCCTCCCAGATGATGGTGCCGAGCCGATCGTCCAGGGATCGGTGCGGCGATACGAAACGTGAACATCGACCGTACCGCCGAGTGCGGCCGAGAGCACCGCCGCGGCCTGGCCGCACCACGGGTGCTCGCTGGCCCAGTGGGCGACGTCCACCAGCGCCGGACCACCGGCGGCCAGGTGTTCCGATGCCGGGTGGTGACGCAGGTCGGCCGTGACGAACGCGTCGACTCCCGCGGCGGTGGCCGCGGCGAGCAGTGAGTCCCCCGCGCCGCCGCACACCGCCACCGTGCGCACGAGGAGCTGTGGATCACCACCGGCCCGCACGCCCCACGCGGTCTCGGGCAGCGCGGCTCGCACCCGATCGGTGAATGTTTCCAGCGACTCGGGTCGAGACAGCTCGCAGATCCGCCCGGTCCCGGTCCGCTCGGTGTCTCCGCGAGGCTCGAGCACACCGGTGACCTGCAATCCCAGCGCGTGGGCCAGCGCGTCGGACACCCCGGGGTCGGCCGCGTCGGCGTTGGTGTGCGCGCAGAACAACCCGACCCCGGCGCGCACCAGCCGGTGCACCAGGCCGCCTTTCGGGTCGTCGGCGGGCACTCCGTGCACCCCGCGCAGCAACAACGGATGGTGCGTGACCAGCAGCTGGGCGCCCTGTTCCAGCGCCTCCGCGACGGTGCCTTCGACCGGGTCGACCGCCACCAGCACCCGCGTCACCGGCTCGGCGGGGTCGCCGCAGATCAGCCCGATGGCGTCCCAGCTCGCGGCGAGCGCCGGCGGGTAGGCGGCCTCCAGCGCCGCGACCACATCCCGCACGGTCGCCGTCATGCCAGCGCCGCCTTGAGACCGTCCACCAGCGCGGCGGCGATCCGGGGCGGTCGGACCGCGACCCGCAGGTGATCAGGCGTCAGGCCTGGGAACGTGTCAGCCCGCCGGACCGCGATACCGGCCTGCGCGAGCGCAGCCCGGACGCGCTCCCCACCTGGTACGTGCAGCAGCAGGAAAGGTGCCGCGGCCGGCTGGTGGACCGTGACGCCGGGCAACTCGGCCAACTCGCGGACCATCCAGTCCCGGTCTAGAGAGCTCTGCGTCGCCGCGGCGGCGGCCTCGGCGACCGCGGCCGGGGAGTTGCACGCCCGTACCGCCTCCAGCACCAGCGTGTTGACCGGCCACGGCGGGCGCGCCGCGGCGAGCCGGGCCAGCAGATCGGGCGCGCCCAGCGCGTAGCCGACCCGCAGCCCCGGCAGGGCCCAGGTCTTGGTGAGACTGCGGAACACCAGCAGACCGGGGGTGCTCTGGTCGGCTGCCAGCGATTCGGATTCGCCGGGCACCGCGTCGGCGAAGGCCTCGTCCACCACCAGTACCCGCCCCGGCCGGGCCAGCGCGCGCACCACCTCGGCCGGGTGCAGCACGGAGGTCGGGTTGGTGGGATTGCCGAGCACGACGAGGTCTGCTTCGGTGGGGATCCGCTCTGGTTTGAGCTGGTAAGAGACGTCGGTGAACACCCGCTGAAGTGAAACACCGGCCCGGCGCAACGCCACTTCGGGTTGGGTGAACGACGGGTGCACCACGGCGGCTGACCGGGGCGCCAGCATGGTAGCAGGGCGAAGCCTTCCGCCCCCCGCCGAGTACGAGCACTTCAGCAGGGTCGCGTCCGTGCCGAGCGGCCACCGCGGCGCGGGCGGCGGCATCCTGCGCTGCGGAGGGTAGCTGGCGAGCCCATCCAGCGCCACGATCAGCCGCTCGCGCAGCCACGCCGGGGGCCCGCTGCGCCGCACGTTCACCGCGAAGTCGAGCAGCCCCGGTGTGGCATCGACGTCCCCGTGGTGGCGCAGCAACTGGTCCATGTGGTCATCGAGGCTAGCGCGTCTTGGTGAGAACGCCAGAACG
>CAVQKH010000017.1:0-147500 GCA_963712995.1 uncultured Actinomycetota bacterium
CCCCGGCCAGCGCCTACGTCGATTATGCCGAGCTGATGGTTATGCCGACCTCGGTGGGGATCCGCTGGTCGGTGGGGGTGAACGGGCCGATGTTGTCGGCATAATCCTGGCGGTTCTGGCCGGGTCGCTCATCCTGTCTTTTCCAATCCGGAGGAGGAACGATGGGCAGACCGACCAGCAAGGTCAGCAAAGTTGTGGTGGCGGGGCCGTTGGCGCCGTACGCCGAGAGGTTCAAGGCGAGGCTGGAGGAGCTGGGCTACACCCCGTTGAGCGCGGTCAACTCGATGAGGTTGATGGTGCATTTGAGCCGTTGGCTTGGCGCGCGTGGGCTGAGGGCGGCTGATCTGAGCAGCGGCCGGGTGGAGCAGTACTTTCGTGAGCGACGCGCGGCCGGTTACCTCGGTTCGCGTTCCCCGCGCAGTCTGGCTGTCCTGCTCGCGTTGCTGCATTCGGAGGGTGTGCTGGCAGCTGACGAGCCCCCAGCGCCGTGCTCGGCATCCGAGGCGTTGCTGGCGTCGTTTCAGGACTATTTGCTTGCAGAGCGCGCGCTGGCGTCGAGCACCGCCCGGGCCTACGTGTTGCGGGCTCGTCGCTTCCTCACCTGGCATCCTGAGGTGAACCTCGCCGCGTTGACCACCGCGGACGTCTCCGCTGCCGTGCTGGTCGAGGCTAGCGCGGGCTCGGTGGGGTCGACCCAGTTCTTCGTGGTGGCGCTGCGGGCTTTCCTGCGGTTCTGCTTCATCCAGGGCCTGGCGCCCACCGATTTGTCCGCGGCGGCGTTGAGCATGACCGGTCGTCGCCGGCCTGGGTTACCCAAGAGCATCAGCCGAGCCGACGCGGTGGCGTTGCTGAATTCATGCGACCGGCGAACCGACGCGGGCCGGCGGGACTACGCGGTGCTGCTGATGTTGCTGCGCCTGGGCCTGCGATCAAGCGAGGTTGCCACGTTGAGACTGGAGGACCTGGACTGGCGCGCGGGCGAGCTGGTGGTGCATGGCAAAGGCCAGCGCGCCGACCGGCTACCCCTGCCGGCCGATGTTGGAGAGGCCATCGCGGCCCACCTACGCCGAGGGCGATCGCGAACCACCCGGCGGGAGGTGTTCCTGCGCACGGTCGCTCCGATCGCCCCACTGAGTCGTCGCGGGGTGTCGTTGATCGTGCATCGTGCCTGTGTGCGGGCCGGGGTGACACCGGTGAATGCGCACCGGCTGCGGCACACGCTGGCCTGCGAGATGGTCCGCGCCGGAGTCCCGTTGCCGGAGATCAGCCAGGTGCTTCGCCATCGCAGCCTGGTCAGCACCGCCATTTACGCCCGAGCTGATGTTGACCAGCTCCGGATGCTGGCCCAGCCTTGGCCGCGCGTGGGGGCTAGTCGATGAGCGAGTTCGACCACCATGTGCGGGACTACCTGCAGATGCGGCGCGCGTTGGGCTTCAAGCTCAGGCGCGAGGGCCAGCTGCTGGTCCAGCTGGCCGCCTATCTCGAGCAGGCCAGCGCCCAGACCCTGACCACTGAGCTGGCGCTGCGCTGGGCGCGGCTGCCCCAGGACGTGGCGCCGATCACCTGGGCGCACCGCCTGGGCGCGGCTCGCGGGTTCGCCACCTACCTCAAGACGATTGACCCGGCGACCGAGATCTCGCCGCGCGGGATGTTGCCCGCCAGCGCGCCCCGCCCGACGCCCTACCTGTGGTCCCCGACCGACGTGGCGCGGCTGCTGCAGGCGACCGGGCAGCTGCGACCGCGGCTGCGCGCGGCGACCTATGAGGTGTTCTTCGGTCTGATTGCCGCTTCGGGCATCAGGCTCGGCGAAGCGATCGGGCTAGACCGCGACGGCGTGGACCTTACCGAGGGGGTGCTCACGATCCGGGAGGCCAAGTTCGGCCACACCAGGCTGGTGCCGCTGCACCCCACCGTCACCGACGCGCTGGCCGGCTACGCCAGCTCTCGCAACCGGCTGTGCCCTTCGCCCAAGTCGAAGACGTTCTTCGTCTCCAGCGTCGGCACCGCCCTGCTCGCCGGAGAAATACATCGAACCTTCAACCAGCTCACCACCGCCCTGGGGCTGCGCACCGCGTCCATCCGGCCCCGGATTCACGATCTCCGGCACAGCTTCGCCGTGCGCACCCTGATCGACTGGCACCAGGCCGGGGTCGACATCGATGCCCGCCTCTGGGTGCTCTCGACCTACCTCGGTCACGTCAACCCGGCCGGGACCTACTGGTATCTGTCCGCCTCACCCGAGCTCATGGCCCTGGCCGCGGCGCGACTGGCCAGCCGATATGGACAACGGCGATGACCGCGCTGGCCCCCACCCTGCAGGCATTTTTCACCGACCGGCTCATGGGCCAACGCCAGGCCAGCCCGCACACCATCGCCGGCTACCGCGACACCTTCCGGCTGTTGCTGCGCTTCGCCGCCGAGCGCACCCACAACCCGGCGTGCGAGCTGGACTTCGCCGACCTGGACGCCCCGTTGGTGGCCGCGTTCCTGACACACCTGGAAACCGAGCGCGGCAACGGGGTGCGCACCCGCAACCACCGCCTCGCAGCGATCCACTCGTTGTTCGGCTACGCGGCGCTGCACCACCCCGAACACGCCGCATCGATCCAACGGGTACTGGCTATCCCACCCAAGCGGTTCGAGCGCAACCTGGTCACCTTCCTCACCGACGACGAGGTCGACGCCCTCCTCGCCGCCTGCGACCGGTCGAGCTGGACCAGACGGCGCGATCACGCCATGATCACACTCGCCGTCCAGACCGGGCTACGCATCTCTGAGCTGGCCGCCTTGACCTGCGCCGATGCCATCCTCGGCGCAGGAGCGCACGTGCGTTGCCTGAGCAAGGGCCGCAAGCGGCGGCACACCCCACTGCTGCCCCTGACCGTCGAGGTCTTACGCACCTGGCTGGCCGAACGCCACGGCGCCGCGTCCGAACCCCTGTTCCCGACCAACACCGGAAGGCAACTCAGCCGCGACGCCATCGAGCTCCGCGTCAGCCACCACGTCCGCGCAGCCGCCCAGGCCTGCCCCTCCCTGCGCGTCAAGAAGGTCAGCGCCCACACCCTGCGCCACACCAGTGCCATGCGCCTGCTGCTCTCCGGGGTCGACGTCACGGTGATCGCTCTATGGCTGGGCCACGAGCAGATCTCCACCACGAACGTTTACCTGCACGCCGACATGTCCCAGAAGGAACGAGCGATCGCCCGCACCACCCCACCGAACACCACACCGGGACGCTACCGCGCCCCCGACACCCTGCTCGCCTTCCTCGAAGCCCTCTAACTATGCCGACAACATCGGCCCGTTCACCCCCACCGACCAGCGGATCCCCACCGAGGTCGGCATAACCATCAGCTCGGCATATTCGACGTTGTGCCGAGTATCGGCATAACGTCGACAACGGATCCGCTTTCGTCGACTCCTGGCTGCTGCGGGCCTGCGCCAAGCTCGGGATCCGGCTGATCCACTCCACCCCACACCGGCCACAAGGCCGCGGGAAGATCGAACGTTTCTTCCGGACCGTGCGAGATCAGTTCCTCGTCGAGGTCGCCGACACCAGCGCCGCCGAGCTGACCGAGCGAGGGCTCACCCCAGCCGCGGCACTGCTGCAGCTCAACGCCCTGTTCACCGCCTGGGTCGAGAGTGTCTACCACCACCAGGTGCACTCCGAGACCGGACAGACACCGCTGGCCCGCTGGAACGAGGGCTTCGACCGCCTCGACCACGGCCCGATCATGGCCACGGCGCAGGCGCTGACCGAGGCGTTTTTGTGGAGCGAGTACCGCACCGTCACCAAGACCGCGACCGTGTCACTGCACGGCAACACCTACCAGGTCGAGGCCGCGCTGGTAGGGCGCAAGGTGGAACTGGTGTTCTCCCCGTTCAACCTCCAAGTCATCGAGGTCCGCCACGACCAACGCAGTTACGGCCACGCGGTGCCGTATCGGATCACCCGCCACGCCCACCCCAAGGCCCGCCCCGAGACACCCGAGCCCGCGCCGGCCCCGCCAACCGGCATCGCCTACCTGCACCTGGTCGCCCACACCCACCACCAGCAGGTCGCCGACGACGACCACATCGGCTTCGACGCGCTCTACTCCCGCGCCGAGCACCATCCCGAACAGAATCCCGACCAGCGTCCCGGGCAGCCCCCGCTCACCGAGCGCACCGACGACGAGCACAACCAGCAGGCCGGCCGATGACAATTCAGCGTCTGCAATCACATTGGGGTTTCACGACCATGCCCTTCGGCCGCGGACTGGCCCCCTCGATGCTGCACCGCCACGGCGGACACGCCGAGGCGGTAGCCCGCATCGCCTGGTGCATCGACCAACACGCCCTCGGTGTGATCACCGGCGAGGTCGGTGCCGGCAAGACCGTCGCCGTCCGCGCCGCCACCGCCGCCCTGGACCCCTCCCGGCACGTGATCATCTACCTGCCCAACCCCTCAGTCGGAGTCCGGGGCATGCTCCACCACATCGTCTCCGCGCTCGGGCAGGTCCCCAGCTTCTACAGCGCCACCCTCGTCCCCCAAGCCGCCGACGCACTCGCCGCCGAACACGCCGAACGCGGCCGCAGCCCCGTCGTGCTCATCGATGAGGCCCACCTCCTGGACAACCAGCAAATGGAAGCCGTGCGCATGCTCACCAACCACGACATGGACTCCGGTGCCCCGTTCGCGACCGTGCTGATCGGGCAACCCACCCTGCGCCAACGCCTACGCCTCGGAGTGCTCGCCGCCCTGGACCAGCGAATATCGGTGCGCTACACCCTCGCCGGCATGAACCCCACCGAGACCGCCGACTACATCACCCACCACCTCAAAATCGCCGGACGCACCGACACCCTATTCAGCGCAGACGCCATCACCCTGATCCACAACGCCTCACGCGGCTACCCCCGCGCCATCAACAACCTCACCGTCAACGCCCTCACCGCGGCATTCGCCCGCAACAACCCCATCGTCGACGAGAAAGCCGCCCGAACCGCGATCTCCGAAACCGGCGCCGACTGACCCACGTCCCGCGCTCGTCACCACGCCGAGCACCCCGTCACCGAACCGACCAAAGCCCCGCCCACCACCACCGGGCGGGGCTTTCTCACACCCCAATCATCGGCACCACCGATGAAGGCGTCATCGGCAAGAACAACGACGGACAACAGTGGCGGCAGTCGGGTTACCGCTGGTGGTGTGCTGACCCGGTGTCCGGCGGGTGCGGCGAGGATGTCGGTGGCCAGGTCGGTCTCGACGACCCGACCGCCCCGGCGGGCTACCTCGGACAGCGTTTCGTTGCGGTCGCGGGCGTAGCGGCGTAGCCGGTCGAACGCGGCGTGCATGCCCAGGCCGCCCCGCTGGGCGAGGACGCCTTTGGCCTGCTCGATGATGACCCGGCTGTTCAGCGCGGTCTGGAGCTGCTCGGTGAGGATCTCACGTCGCCGGATGGCTCGTTCGGACAAGATCCCGATGGTGGCCATGTCGGCCAGTGCCTGGCCCAGCGCGACGTCGGCCTCGGGTAACGGACCGGGTCGTGGCGGAACAGGTTCATCGCCCCGATCGCCTCACCGCGCAGCCGCAACGGCAGCGCATGCACCGACCGGAACGCCTCCCGCTGCGCCACCGCGGCGACGAAGGCGGGCCAGCGGTCTGCGGCGTCGGTCAGGTCCGCCACGCTCACCGGCGCCCCGGTGCGGAAGCACTCCACACACGGGCCTTCACCGGCCTCGAGCTGCAGTAGCTCCATCACCTTGACGTCTTCATTCGACGACGCGACCACCGCAGGGTGCGCTGGGAGTCGGCCAGCAGGAGCCCGGCCGCGTCGGCGGCCAGCAACTCGACGCTGTAGCTGACCAGCCCACACCCCGTCCCCGGGATCGGTGCGCACGCCCAAAAACATCAACGCGGCCAGGTCCGCGGCACGGATCGCGTCCCGCAACTGCGCGTCGCTCAGCGAACCCGGTGTTGCGCGGTACAGGTCCAGGACCCCGAGGTTGACCGTTCCCCACTGCAACGGCACCGCGAACAACGCCCCGACCTCGGACCGCTCCGCCACCGCCGCGGCGAAGACCGGCCAGCGGCTGGTCTCGGTGCTGTGGTGTAGGTCAGCGACAAGCACCGGGCGCCCGGTGCTCGCGGCCTCCACGCACGCGCCCTCCCCGAGACTGAACTGGAGATCTTCCAGCAATTCCGCCGTCGCGTCGGTGGCGCACAACGTCTCCCGCGCGTCGCCCGCGGTCAGCAGCGAGATCGACGCGCCGTCGATGTCCAGTCTCGCCACACACGCCCGGCAGAAGCTGCTCGGCCAGCGCCCGGTCATCGGCGCCGTCGCGGGCGATACCCAACAGCGCGCGGGTCACCGCGCCCAGCTCAGCCACCCTGACCGACCCCACCATCCGGGCCCTCACCCAGCCCACTCATCCCAGCTCACCCCCGTCAGCCCAGGTAACATCGCGAAACGCAGACGCGACGGGGACGTGATCGGCGCCGACGACCAGCGCAACGGTACGCACACACCCTCGGAACCCCCAGCGGCCCCCGCCACGCGCTTGGGCTGATCAGCAGCTGGCTTGGGCACGCCCCTTCGCCGCCTCGACGCGGAGGGTCTCGATGAGACGCGAGATGGCGTGGTGCGCTTCGTGCAAAGCTTCGTGGGTGTGGTAGGCGCGCCTGGCGCTGGTCGTGAGCGTGTCCTCCTGGCCGGTCTGAAGCCAGGCCTGCAAGCACCGCCGCGCGCGACCCATCGCCAGCTCAGCGTTCTGCAACTGCTGTACGCAGGCGCTGACGGTGAGGTTCGGGTGATCGCGCTGAGTTCGCGGTCCTCGACGCTGGGGATCGGTCGTGGTCATCATCATCGTCTCCCTTCAAAGGCGCTAGACCCGGGGGGCTGTGATCAGCCCGTGTCAGCGCGGGCAGCCTCACCCGATCGGGCCAGCGGACCGGTCGGGTGAGGCTGCTCCCAGGGCTCGGCGCTGGGAAAGTGATCGCGCGGCAGGCGCAACCATCGCGATCGCGACAGTCGGCAACGCCCATGGCCATACCCCGTCCAGTCGCGCTTGGGCTCGTGTCACCGAGCGCTGACATCGCCAGGGTCTGGGGCGTGTCGCGAAAACAGACTGCTCAGCGACGTCGCCCGCGGCCTCCCTCGAGGGCAGGAGGCCTCATTGCTGATCGTTACGCGTTCTCCGGGACCAACCGACCTCGTTCCCCAGCGGTCGCAGCCGCACCGGTGGCACGTGCACCCGCAGGCGCACGACGGTGCCCCGGTCATCGCAGCGAGTGTCGACGTCTGGGATGAGCACTCGCATCAAGGGGATACCCCGGCCCCGGACGCCCCCAGGGTGGGGTGTTCGCCAGCGGCCCCGATCGGAGACGATGATCAGGACGTGGTCGATGGCCCGGTGCGCCTGCAACCACATCAATCCCGGCCCGCTGAGGTGGCCGGCATAGGCGTGTTCGGCGGCGTTGGCGATCGCCTCATACACCGCCAGGACCAGGTCCTCGACCACGTCAGGGGGACGTCGGCAGCCAGCCAGTCGTGGAACTGGCGGCGCAGCACGGTGGCGTTATACGCGGTCGCGACCGCGTATACCCGCGGCGGCACTCGAACATCCCCAGGTGACCGGAGGATCCAGCGCGGACCCCCGTCCTCACCGCCGTCATCCATATCCGCAGTAGTACCCGAAATGGGGCCCGATGCACCTGTGCGGGACAGCCGGCGATACCCAACCTGGCCCTCACGGGTGCGCTGGGCGGTTGATCAGGCCATTACCCCGATTTTTTCCGACACTCGGCCGGGAGCCGGTTGGTCAACCACTGATCCGATCCGCTTGCCGCGGCGGTCGTCGGTCGGGTTTGTCTGATCACGACTCGGTGGAGATCCGGGTCTGTGACTTCGTTTTCTTGTCGTGGCGTGTCGTCGGGCTGGGTGTTGGGCCCGGCAAGGACGCCCTCGGCGAGCAGACGCCGCCAAAGAGCCTGGATGTCCGGCGTGCTCAGCCGGACCAATGGCGACACTGCGATCTGCAGGACTGCGGGGTGAGGCTATGGGGGATGTGGCGTGGATCAGAACCAGTGAGATCGGTCCGAAGCAGAGCAGCGCCCAGCCGTCCGCCGCGCCTCAAAGCCCAGGGTGATGTAGAAGTCCAGCGCCCGGGCCACGTCTGCGACCCGGGCGCGCGGTACCCCGACGCCGCCCCAGGGTCAGCGGCGGCCGACAGCTGATCTGCGTTCGCGGCATCACAACTCCGTGGAGGTCCTGAAAAGACGCCACCGGGGTCTGGAGCAGCGTGATCGACTCGTCGCTACGGCTCCACGCAGGCAACGCCCGAGGTGGCGCGCACTCCGAGTGTGACCCACCTGAGCAACGCCATGACGTCGGTGGCCCTAGCCTTGGAGTTGCTGTGATCCGGCGTCTTGTCGATCGCGAAGTCTGCCGAGGCGTGGAAGCACAGCGCGACACAGCACAGCGCAAAGCAGCTCTCACAGTCAGCTCGCAGGCTGGCCCGGTCCCTGCCGGAGAGTGGGAGAGGGTCTGGGTCGGGCACGCGAGCGGCACCAACGGGACTGAACTAGGGCAACCCTCCTGGGCAGACACCAGGCTTGTCTGGGCACGCCGGGCCCGCCAGAGCAGCAGGAGCGCCTGCCAGCACGACAGTCGAGGCCAGAAGAAGCGCCGTGACCGCCTGCACCAAGCGTCGGACCGATGACCGCGCCTCGGTGCTCATCGTGATCATCTCCTCGGTGCACACGAATGCAAAGCACTACCGGCACATGCGATGCCACCGTTGCAGGTGTCTGAGCTGAAGCCCGGATCTTACCGTCGGTGTCGGCGTTCATCAAGCCCGCTGCTCATCAAACCCGCTGAGCCAGCGGCCTGCTCGTCGCGAATGCCGCTAGCGATGAGCTCCCAACGCTGCGACGAGGCGGTCCACCGGGGTACCCAGACCCCAGGTGCGCTGGAGCGCGCTGAGCCTCGTGGGGTCGGCGGGAGCGGCAGGCAGTGCGTCGTCGCGATCCTGCGCTACCGGGGCGTCAGTCGCCACTCGCACCACGGTGGGTGCCACCTCCAGGTAGCCCCGGGCGGCCCGCAGCTTGGCTCGGACCCCCGAGGCGAGCGCTGATCCGGGATCATCCAGGGCCACCAGCAGGCTTTCCACCGAGCCGAATCGGCTGATCAGCGTGGCTGCGGTCTTCTCCCCGATGCCAGGCACGCCGGGCAGCCCGTCAGAGGGGTCGCCGCGCAGCGCGGCGAGCGCGGCGTAGGCCGGGCCGGCGCCGGTTTCCGGCAGCCCATACCTGTGGGCGAGCTCGGGCGGGCCGATCACCTCCGCCTTCGCCAGCCCGCGCCCGACGTAGACCACCCGCACTGGAGTCGGCTCGGTGCGCACCACTTGGAACAGGTCGCGGTCGCCGCTGACCACCTCGACCGGATCGCGGCGCTCGGCGGCGGCCAGCGCACCGATGACGTCATCGGCCTCGTACCCTTGCGCGCCGGCGGTGGCCAGGCCAGCGGCGGCCAACAGCTCCAGGATCAGTGGAACCTGCGGGCTCAGCGTGTCCGGCACCTGCTCGATGTCGGGGCCGCCAGGCCCGGTCTGTTCCGCGACTCGGTGCGCTTTGTAGGACGGGATCGCCGCGACCCGGAAAGCCGGCCGCCAGTCCAGGTCCAGACAGGCGACCAGGCGGGACGGGCGGCGCAGCTCGATGAGTCGAGCGACCATGTCGGTGAAGCCGCGCACCGCATTCACCGGTGTGCCGTCCGGGGCAGTGATCGACTCTGGGACCCCGTGGTAGGCCCGGAAGTACAGGCTCGCGGCGTCGAGAAGTAGCAGGGGGGCGTCCATGACCGCAGAGCCTGCCAGCACGCGCCGGTGGCGCGTCCTAGGCTTGTGCTGTGACTACCGCAATCGACACCTTCACCTCCCGCCTGGCCCGGGCGCGGGAGACCACCCGGCGCGCCGGCTTGGACGCCCTATTGCTCAGTCCCGGCCCGGATCTGCGCTACCTGGTAGGGGTCGGTGGCGACTCCCATGAGCGGCTGACCTGCCTGGTGTTGCCCGCTGATGGGGATCCGGCGGTGGTGGTCCCGGCGCTGGAACGGCCCGGGCTGGAGGGCACCCCCGTTGTCGAGCTCGGTCTGGCGATCGTCGAGTGGCCCGACGGGGCGGATCCGTACGCACTGCTCGCCGATATTTTAGGTAGCTCCGTGTTACAGCCGGCCCGGGTCGCGTTGGCAGATGCGATGCCCGCGGCGCATGTGCTGGCGCTGCGGTCCGCGCTGCCGGACTGCGTGCAGGAGCTGGCCTCGACGGTTCTGGGGCCGCTGCGGATGTGCAAGGACAACACCGAGATCACCGCGTTGGCCGCCGCCGGCCAGGCCATCGACCGGGTGCACGCTCGGATGGGGGAGTGGCTTCGGGTCGGTCGGACCGAGGCACAGGTCGGTGCCGATATCGCCGCCGCGATCGTCGCCGAGGGGCACACCACGGCGGCATTCGTGATCGTCGGCTCCGGTCCGCACGGAGCGAGCCCACACCACGACGTCTCCGACCGGGTGGTGCAACCCGGGGACCTGGTGGTGGTCGACATCGGCGGGCCGACCCCGGAGGGCTACTACTCCGACTGCACCCGCACCTACAGCATGGGTGAGCCGGCCCATGCTGAGGTTGCCGATTGCTACGCGGTGTTGCAGGCTGCGCAGGAGGCTGCGGTGGCGGCGGTCGCGCCGGGAACGACCGCTCAGCTCGTCGACGCCGCTGCCCGAACCCCGATCACCGACGCCGGTTTCGGCGAACGGTTCATTCACCGCACCGGTCACGGGATCGGGCTGGAGGTGCATGAGCGGCCCTACATCGTGGCCGGTAACGACCTGGTACTCGAGACTGGAATGGCGTTCAGCATCGAGCCGGGTATCTACCTGCCCGGTCGCTGGGGGGCCCGGATCGAGGACATCGTGGTGGTCGAGGGCACCGGTGCGAGGCGGCTCAACCACCGCCCGCGCGACCTCGCCGTGCTACCGGCGTGAGCCGTGCCGGCCTCCTAGCGGAAAATAATCCCAGGATAGGTGAGAAGTCGGCAATCGAGGTTTAACCCCCATTCGCCATTGGTCACATGGAGTAAACGCGGCTGTAACGAATCTGGCGTTATGGTTTGGAATGTGGCGAGGGGGCATCTGGTCTTAGCGCTGCGTCCAGGTTCTTGCCCTCACGAGCATTCAATGCTGACCGAGAGGGAGAATGATCATGACCATAGGAAGTCGGATCGACGAAGTCCGCGAAGTCGAAGGATACGATCGACTGGTAACGCCAGAATTCTCCACACTTGCCGGTTTTGCCGGATTCGGCACGTATGAGGCAGTGGCCGTGCAAGAGACAGGTAAGGATATCGCAGGTCTGATCGACGGTATCCCGGAGGCAATAACTTCCTACCTCATGATGCACCCGAAATCCGCACCGCTGATGGGCGGATCGGACCCACCAGTCAGCGAGCCGCTAATCAAGGAGTGGCTGGATAGAACGATCGCCGGACCATATGATGGTGAGCTGGCCGGCTTCGTTCGGGAGATCTGCCATCTCGGCGGAAAGGACGTCACTTTCCCGGGAGTACGGATACCGCTTCCGCCGCAGCTCGTCCTGGCTCTCACCGCCTGGTTACAGGGAAAGGTCCTGGAGGTCATGGGTGAGACCTTCGACGTCTCCACCGTCTCTGCGGCCGGGGCAGCCTGGATGAACCAGTTCATGTTGCAGCTCGGGATCATTCTCGAACCCAGCCTGGCGGAGCCGGATGCTCCTCTAGGGCGTCATGACGCCGCGGAATTTCATCCGTACGCGGATTTTGCGGGGTTCGGTTCCAGGGAGGCAACGATCCTGCGTAAGACCGGCCCGCTACTGGGACCAGCTGCCGACGGCGTGGTCACCCTCGCCTACGACTACCTGCTGTCCCGCCCGGAGTCGGCCGGATACTTCCAGGATGCCTCCCATCTGACGGAGCGCAAGATGACTCTCAAAGGGTGGTGGTCCAAGACGGCCAACAAACCGATGGACGGCGATTTCCACGCCTACATGTCCAAAGTGGCCGACGCGCACGTCAAAAACGGAGGAATGCATCCGCACGTGGTCATTCCGGCCGATCTGACCATTGCCCTCATGGGGTGGGTCGAGATGAGAGTCATGACGGCGTTGAACACCATCGCTCCGGACGACGACGGTGGCTATGTCTTCGGTCAGCTCCCCGAGCCGCCAGCGGCCGCCGCGGTGGGCAAGGTGTGGATGCGGATGTTGACCTTGCAGCTGGGGATTCTGCTCAAGCCCTATCTCGCTTTTCCCACCGCACCAGCGGCCGCCTGACGCCTCGGCCTCCGGCGCACGTCGGCGTCCACGTCAAAGGTTGACGTGGACGCCCGATCTCGGGCGTTCTCAGCACCGTTTTCGGGTGTCCCCGACGTCAGATCGGGGTACTCATCGATGCGGCACTGTCTCTACACAGAGACAGTGGAGTTAGCCGCACGGAGGAGGATTCGATGAGTACCACAACACTGACTCGCCCACAAGAGGGCAAGGTCATCGCTGGGGTCTGCGCCGGTATCGCCGAGCGGTACGGCTGGAACGCCAACGTGGTCCGGCTGCTGTTCGTGCTCTCCTGCCTGCTTCCTGGGCCGCAGTTCGTGGCCTACCTGGCGCTGTGGGTGCTGATGCCCAAGCAGAAGTACTGAGACCGGTTATGGGAGGCGCGCGCGCAACCAGCCGTACCAGTCGGCGATGCCGTCGCCGGTCGTGGCCGACAGCTCCAGCACCTCGACTCCTGGGTTCGCCCGCCGGGCGCCGTCCAGGAAGTCGGCGACGTCGAAATTGACGTACGGCAGTAGATCGATCTTGTTGAGCAGCACCAGGTCAGCGGCGCGGAACATCTGCGGGTACTTCCGCGGCTTCTCCGCGCCCTCGGTGACCGAGGTGATGACCACCCGGGCCTGTTCACCGAGGTCGAACAACGCCGGGCACACCAGATTGCCGACGTTCTCGATCAGCACGACTGAACCCTCCGGCGGGTTGAGCGTCAGGAGTCCACCGGCGAGCATCTTTGCGTCGAGATGGCAGCCGGATCCGGTGTTGATCTGCACCGCGGGGGCGCCGGTGGCCCTGATCCGGTCCGCGTCCAGGACCGTCTCCTGGTCACCTTCGATGACCGATATCCGCATGTCGGCGCCCAATTCCCGGATGGTCCGCTCAAGCAGCGTGGTCTTGCCCGCTCCCGGTGAGCTCATCAGGTTCAGCGCGAGGATGCTGCGCTCCGCCAACCACTTGCGGTTGTGCTCGGCAAGTGCGTCATTGCGAGCCAGCACCGCCTGCTCGAGCGTGACCGTTCGCGTCTCGGAGTGACCGTGCCCATGACCATGCGCATGGTCGTGCGCATGATCATGGCAGGTCATGATCTTCGATGACGGTCTCGCCGGAGCACCCGCACGTTGCGCACATCAGACCAGTACCTCGACTTCCCGGATCTTGAGTTCTTCTCCCGCAAGGAGTTCCCGGTTCGCGCTGCCACACTCACACAGCACGAGTAGGTCGTTGAGCACGAACTCCGCGCCGCAGTCCCGGCAGCGGGCCTTCCCGGTGGGTTGGACGATCTCCAACGACGCCCCTTCGAGCGGGGTGCCCTCGGTGACAAGATCGAAGCAGAACCGGACCGAGTCGGCCACCACACCGGACAGCGTGCCGATCTCCAGGCACACCCGTCGTATCTGCTTATCGCCCATCCGGTCGCATACCGCCTGGATCACGCTCTGGGTGATCGCCATCTCGTGCAAGAAGAAACCCTCCTCGGCTCAGCACCCAGTGCATCCCCCTGCGGGGATCTTGTCAAGGGCGGGAGAATCCCTGCTGTGCAGCCCAGTATCCCAGTGAGAACCAGTATCCCAGTAGAAAACTGTATCCGAGTTGCGGTGCGGGTCGAGGGCGTCGTGCAAGGTGTGGGGTTCCGGCCTTACGTCCACGGCTTGGCGCAGCGTCTTGGCCTGTCCGGTCGGGTCGGTAACGACACCGCCGGGGTCTTCATGGAGGTCGAGGGAGCCGAGCAGGCGGTCAGCGAGTTCCTCGCGGCGCTGCCGGCGCAGGCTCCACCGCTAGCCGTCATTGAGGAGGTGCGCACCCATCCGCTGTCCCCCACCGGGGAGCCGGGTTTCCACATCGTGTCCAGCAACGCCACCGGCCGGCGGGACACCTTGATCTCCGCTGACACCGCGACCTGCGCCGATTGCCTTCGTGAGCTGGCCGACCCCACCGACCGCCGTTTCGACTACCCGTTCATCAACTGCACGAACTGCGGTCCGAGATTCACCATCGTGCGGGACGTGCCCTACGACCGGCCCTTCACCACGATGGCACCGTTCACGATGTGCCAGGCCTGCGCCACCGAGTACCACGATCCCGCGGACCGGCGTTTCCACGCCCAGCCGGTGTGCTGCCCAGCCTGCGGGCCCCGGCTGCGGCTGCTCGATGCCAGCGGTGCCGAGCAACCCGGTGAGCCGCTGGCCGCGGCCGCGGCGTTGCTGAGCGGCGGGGCGGTGCTGGCGGTCAAGGGGCTCGGTGGGTTCCACGTCGCGGCACTGGCCTCCGACGCTGCCGCGACGGCTCTGTTGCGCGAGCGCAAGCACCGCGAGGACAAGCCGTTTGCGGTGATGGTGGCCGATCTGGACACCGCACACCAGCTGTGTGTGCTCGATCCGGTGGGGGAGCAGGTGCTGGCCGGGCGGCGGCGGCCGGTGGTGCTGCTGCCGCGACGCCCGCAGGCGCCCGTCGCGCCGGCTGTCGCGCCGGGAAATCGCAACCTGGGCCTGATGCTGCCCTACACCCCGCTGCATCACCTGCTGCTGCGTGATACCGCCGGACCCATCGTGCTGACCAGCGGCAACATCTCCGACGAGCCGATCGCCTATCAGGACGGCGACGCGCGCCGGCGGCTGACCGGGATCGCGGATGCATACCTGACACACGACCGGGCGATCCACATGCGCACCGACGACTCGGTGGTGCGGATCTTCCGTGGAGCTGAGCTGCCGGTGCGGCGCTCCCGCGGCTACGCACCCGAACCACTGAGCCTCGCACAACCGGTGCCCCGGCCGATCCTGGGCTGCGGCGCCGAACTCAAGAGCACGTTCTGCCTGGCCCGCGGGCGGCACGCGTTCCTGTCCCACCACATCGGGGATCTGGAGAACTACGAGACCTTGCGCTCCTACACCGAGGGCGTGGCGCACTTCCGGCGGTTGTTCGATGTGACGCCGGAGGTCGCGGCCTACGACCTGCATCCGGAGTACCTGTCCACCAAGTACGCCCTCGAGCTGGCCGAGATGGAACTGGTGGGAGTGCAACATCACCACGCGCATATCGCGTCCTGTCTGGCCGACAACGGTGCGGCCGGCCCCGTGCTGGGAGTGGCCTTCGACGGGACGGGCTATGGCAGCGACGGCACCTTGTGGGGTGGCGAGTTCCTGCTGGCCGACCTGACCGGTTTCCAGCGGCTGGCGCACCTGGTCCCGGTCCCGCTGCCCGGTGGCGCCGCCGCCATCCGGCAGCCCTGGCGGATGGCCGCCGCCTACCTGGGCTCCGACGCGCCGCCGGAGCTGATGCGGCGCAACGCCCAGCACTGGGACGCGGTGCTGGCGATGGCCGCCCGTGGAGTGAACGCCCCGCTCACCTCCAGCGCCGGACGGCTGTTCGACGCGGTCGCAGCGATCCTCGGGATCCGCGACTCGATCAACTACGAGGGTCAGGCCGCGGTGGAGCTAGAGCAACGCGCCGACCCGACCGAGCTGGGAACCTACCCCGCCGCGATCAGCGAGGGCGGCCCTGCGCTGCATCTGCACGGGGCGGACCTGGTGCGCGCCGTGGTGGCCGACCAGCGGGCGGGGGTGGCCCCCGAGGTGATCGCCACCCGGTTCCATCACGGCCTCGCCGATGCGGTCGTCCGGGTATGCCTGATGCTGCGGGAGGCCACCGGAGTCGACGTCGCCGCTCTTTCCGGCGGGGTGTTCCAGAATGTGCTGCTGCTGGAGCGCACCGTGGCGAGCCTGGAGCAAGCGGGTTTCCAAGTCCTCACCCACCGCCGAGTGCCCCCCAACGACGCCGGCATCAGCCTCGGCCAGGTCGCCGTCGCCGCCGCATTACAACGATCTGAATCAGCTCCCCCCAGTTGTCGCTGAGCCGGTGATCTTGTGGTCAGCACCGAGAACGGAATAGGCCGCTGAGCGGCCATCCGCCTGACGGTGATCGGTCGTCGATCGGTCGCCACGGCGATGACGCGCCGACCGGCACCAGATTCCCCTCCCGCTAGGCCGCCCGAACGCTGGGCGCCTACTGTGTGATTGAGACAGATGACGCCGAACACGACGTGAGCCGAGTCGCCCGGAGGTACTGAATCCATGGAACGCCCGGAGCCGCGGACCCTGCTGGAGCGGCTGGTCCAGCAGGGTGATCGCACTCTGGAAGAGATCTGCGAGGACTTCGAACGGTGCGCCCGGCACCACAACGAACGAGGCGCGACTCTGTCCCTGCGCCAACTCGGCCGCTGGATGACCGGAGCGGTGACAAACGCCCGCCCCGCCTCTAGACGAGTAGCACAACACCTCTGGGGCCATGACTTCAAGAAACTACTCGGCCCACCGGATGCCAGTACCCAGATCGTATCGTCGGCGGGGAAAGCCGCATCCGTTGTGCAAATCATCTCGAGACAAGAAGCTCGACAGGAAAACGGGACGTTTCTCGCGTCCTTACAGGAGGAGGTCATGATGGCCGCCGAGGAGTCGGCTCGGTTTGTTCGCCGGGCAGGCGTCACCGTCACTCCAGAAGTGCTCGAACAACTCGACACAGACGTGAAGATGCTGGCTATGGAATACCGTCGACGCTCGCCGTATGCTAGTTTCCGGCCGCTGGCGGGGTTACGCCGAGATGTCTTCGACATGATCGACCGGCATCCGCAGCTAACACATCTGCCCGGTCTTTATCGGGTGGCCAGTCAGCTCAGTGCCCTGCTGGCGCACGCGAGTTTCGAGCTTGGTCAGCCGGATGCCGCTGATAGTCATGCGCGCACGGCGTTGCTGTGTGCCGACCTCGCGGGCGACGACACTCTGCGCCCCTATATCCGTTGGGTGCAGTCTTGCGTGGCGTATTGGCGCAGTGACTACCGGGATGCGGCCGACCTGGCTCAAGGCGGGCAGAGTTTCGCCGGTAAGAGCAACGATCTCTTGCGGTTGGCGAGTCAAGAAGCGCGTGCGCTGGCCGCTACCGGGGATGAACGCGAGGCCGACCGCGCCTTGGGAGTCGCCACAAATGCCCGAGATCATGCCACCGAAGGCACCCGTCCTGTGGGTCATTTCTATTTTCCGCCAGGTGTAGCCGCGTATAACGCCAGCGACGCGAGGCTGGCACTGGGTGGTGAGGCCAACGCTCGGCTTGCCATCTCAGTAGCCCAGGAAGCACTGGAGTTGTTTACTACTCCAGAAGGCGGGCACTCGCCGGATAACGTTGCCATCGCCCAACTCGACCTCGTCACCGCGCAGCTCGCGCTCCATGACCTGGACGGGGCAAGTGAACATGCCAAAGTGGTACTGCAACTACCCAGCGAGCACCGGACCGCATCGATCATCAAGCGTATAGCGAAGATCGATCAGACACTCGCCGGTGAAGCATTCGACAAGGCGACTTTGGCGAGTGATCTCCGCGAGCAGATCGCCGTATTCACCGCGTATCCAGCAGCGCGCGATCTGCCGCCACTCACCATTCCGTAACGAGACTGAATGCCCTGCCAGGTCGCTGTCTGCGGGTCGATTCGCGACTGTACCGAGGAGGATGAGGATAAGCTGCGGCGTCCTGCTCGCTGTGTCGGATGCGTTCGGCCAGCTCGCGGACTTGGGTTTCCAGCACAGCCACGCGCGTCTCCAGGTCGTCGGGCTGAGCCACGACCGGGCAGCCTACCGGCACCGACGTTTCGGGCCTGGCATTCCCTGGTGAGCGCGCTGCGCCCGATCTCCCCGGCCAGTCCGGCCCTGGAGTCGAGGCCCAGGTAACGCTTGGCTCGGTGCGTGACAAGCCATGCCCGCACACTCCAACGGGGGCTGGGCAGCATTTGTCAGGGCCTGCGTGTCCAGTTGGATGGTGGGGCGGCGCCGCGGTTCATCGACCAGGTGACGCCGCCGAGACGACCCTCCTGGACCGACTCGGGTGGGCGCTGCTGGTAGAGCTTGGAGAGTTCGGCTGTAGCGTCGTGGCCCTGGTTCATCGTCACGCAGGGGATGCGGTAGGCACAGCGTGCGCAGACTTCCGGCGCGGGGCTGGGATAGATATCGAGGTTCTCGCTGGTGGTAGTGCGGACCTCGGCGGCCAGGTCCAGCCCAGCTGCCGCGAGTTCGGCCTCGCTACGCCGTATCAGGGTGCGGCGGAACGCATCGGTGCCTTCGGCGTGCAACCGTTCGCCTGAAACTGTGCCGCTGCGGGCGTACATCCGGCGATGACGCACCTGAGTGCGTCCGGTAGCAGGCAGGGGAGCCTGCACTTCCAGCTCACCGGCGTTCGCCCGGATCTCGTTGTACATGGTGCCCGAAATCTGCATCCCGAGGTAGAACTGTGGCCATGCCCAGACCCACGCGATCGTCTCTTCATCCAGCTCAAGCAAGTCCCGATCGGCCCACTCCCCGGCGACCAGCCGGTGCTGGACAACCCAGTATGCGTCGTCGGAGTCGATGACCAGCAGGTCGACGCGGCCGTAATAGCGGATCTCGTCATTGGCGGGGGTCAGGAGATCGACGCCAGGCCGCGCCGGGTCCGGAACGTTGACCTCGAAGTCGGTGGCAACGCGGATGGGAGTGAAGTGGTCGACCGAAGGCGCCCATGCGGCGTAGGCGTCGAGCAGGGCATGGGCCCAGTCCAACGCCTCTTTCCGAACCTGGTCATCAACCCCGGTCTGGCCATGCACCGAGCGGTCCAAGGCCTGGTGTACCAGGGGCGCCACGATGGCCCTGTCCCACTCCCACATTCCGGGGAAGTAGTACACCGCGAGCGCGTCGCGCAGCGCCTGATCCAGGTTGATCGAGCCGCGTCGAGAGATCGGCTCGAGGTTTTGCCGGTTACGCGAACTCAAATCCCATTCCCGGCGGCAGCGCTTGAACGCCGTCCGGTCGGATGCGTCGATGCGGTAAACCATCGCACCTCAACTCAATGCCCGGGACCTCGCCTGCCGGTGATTCAGTGGCCGTGCGGCCAAGGGTCATCCGCCGACCAGCGGCAACGATCATGACCCCCGGCCGCCGCGTCCATCTCGGCGAACAGGTCATCGAAGAACGCCGACACATCGTCGCGGTGGTGTTCCTGCCACCCACCGTAATAAATCCAGGCATCCGGCAGCGACTCATCCGGCTTAGGTATAGGCAGTGCCCCATCGGCACCGACCCGCTTCACCGCATAGCTCTCGCCCCGGCGCTCGATGTAGACAACCTCACCGGGCTCGGGCCAATCGGCCACGATCTCGGTGATCAACTCATTCCGATTCAGTGGACCTCACCTCGCACCGTGCTCAATCAGCAGATCCGCGGCAGCGGATCGCCGACGAGCAGATCAATAATTCGAGTGCCGCCGAACCCGGTCTTGAGCAGGACCAGTCCGGGCGGATCCTCGGCGACGCGGCCGACCGCCCTCGCCCCTGCGCCGAGTGGATGCGCCTGCAGCGCCGCTACTGCGGCGTCCGCCGCACCAGGGTCGACGATCGCCACGATGCGTCCCTCGCAGGCGACGTAGAGCGGGTCGATGCCCAGCAGCTCGCACGCGCCGCGGACCGCTGGGCGCACCGGAACCGACTCCTCATCGACCACCACGGCCACGCCCGCGGCGGTGGCCACCTCGTTGAGGA
The DNA here is from genome assembly GCA_963712995.1 of uncultured Actinomycetota bacterium. Classification (GTDB taxonomy): domain Bacteria; phylum Actinomycetota; class Actinomycetes; order Mycobacteriales; family Pseudonocardiaceae. The sequence continues at coordinate 19,889 of CAVQKH010000017.1, forward strand.
TCGTCGCGACCCCACCCCGGGTGGCATCGCGCATCGCCCGGACGTCCGGGCCCACCGCGTCGAGCAGTCCTTGGACCAGCTCGTGCACCGGCGCGGTGTCGGAGACCAGATCGGCCTCCAGATCCAGCTCACCACGCTCCAGCATGATGGTGATGCCGTGGTCGCCCACTGGTCCGGACACGATCACCACATCGCCGGGACGGGCGGTGGCCACACCCAGGTTCAGCCCGCCGGTGATCAACCCGATCCCGGCGGTATTGATGTAACAGCCGTCCCCTTTGCCGCGCTGCACGACCTTGGTGTCGCCGGTGACGATCGAGACCCCGGCGGCGGCCGCGGCCGCCGCCATCGACGCCACGATCCGCCGCAGGTCCTCGACCGGGAATCCCTCCTCCAGGATGAACCCGGCCGACAGATGAGCTGGTCGCGCCCCTGAGACGGCCAGATCATTGACGGTGCCGTTGACAGCGAGGTCCCCGATGTTCCCACCGGGGAAAAACAGCGGCGACACCACGTAGGAGTCCGTGGTGAAGGCCAGCTGTGCTTCGCCGGCTGTCACCGTCGCGGCGTCTTCCAGTGGCTCCAGCAGGGGATTGCGGAAGGCATCCAGGAAGATCGCCTCGATCAGCGACTGGGTGGCCTTACCCCCGGCACCGTGCGCCAAGGTGATGAGTTTCTCCCGCACCCGGGGACGGGCCCGCCGGGCCCGCTCGATGCGTTCGAGCACCAGCTGCTCCCGGCCGGTGTGCTCCGTTCCGGGCGTGGCATGCGCCGGGTATCCCGCCGCGTCCTCGTCGTGTTTGGCAACGCTGTGCTCGGCGACGGCGGCCTCCGCCCAGTCAGCCCGCTGCTGAGTGGTGTCCTGATGCGTCATGCCCTGCTGCCCTCAATACTCACTTCGCGGACCCGCTGACGGCTGAACCGGCCGAAGTTGTAGTACGCCGCACACGCTCCCTCTGAGGAGACCATGCAGGTACCGATCGGAGTCTCAGGCGTGCAGGCGGTCCCGAACACCTTGCATTCCCACGGCTTGAGGACGCCCTTGAGCACCTCGCCGCACTGGCAGGCCTTCGGGTCGGCGACCCGCACACCGGGCAGGGTGAAAAGCCGCTCCGCGTCGAAGGTCGCGTAACGCTCCCGGACCTGCAGCGCAGAGTGCGAGATGAAGCCGAGCCCACGCCATTCGAAGTAGGGACGCAGCTCCATCACCTCACCCACCGCCCGCAGCGCCACCGTGTTGCCGTCCCACGGCACCACCCGGGAGTACTGGTTCTCCACCTCGCAGCGTCCCTCGGCCAGTTGCTGGAGCAACATGTACACCGATTGCAGGATGTCCAGCGGCTCGAAGCCCGCTGTGACCAGTGGTTTGCGGTATTCGGAGGCGATGAACTCATACGGGCGGCAACCAATGACGGTTGAGACATGCCCGGGACCGATGAACCCGTCCAACCGCAGGTCGGGAGAGTCCAGAATGGCCTTGATCGCCGGGATGATCGTGACATGGTTGCAGAAGATCGAGAAATTCTCGATCTTCTCCGCCGCCGCCCGCAGTACGGTCATTGCGGTCGACGGCGCGGTGGTCTCGAACCCGATCGCCATGAAAATCACATGCTTGTCGGGGTTCTGCCGGGCGATCTTCAGTGCATCCAGCGGCGAATAGACCATCCGGATGTCGGTGCCGGCGGCCGAGGAATCGAAGAACGACCCTCGCCCGCCGGGTACCCGCATCATGTCACCGAAAGACGTCATGATCACATCTGGCTGTTCGGCCAGCGCGATCGCGTCGTCCACCCGACCCATCGGAATCACGCACACCGGGCACCCTGGCCCATGAACCAGGCTGATCGACTCCGGAAGGTAGTCCTCCAGCCCGTGCTTGTAGATGGTGTGCGTGTGCCCACCGCAGACTTCCATGAATTTGTAATGCCTGCCCGGCTCGCACAACGCCGCGATCTTGGCGGCCAGTGCACGGGCCTTTTCGGCATCCCGGTACTCGTCGACGAATCGCATACCGCTCACTGCCTTTCGTCAATCCGCGACTCAAGCAGCGCGGCGATCTCATCCTCGTAGGCCTGTCCGATGCCTATCAAGAAATCCATCGCTGCCTTGGCCTCCTGTTCGTCGATCTTAGATAGCGCGAAACCGACGTGAATCAAAATCCAGTCACCAGGAACAGGCGGATCATCGGTCAACAAACCGATATTGATCGCGCGTTTGACCCCACTGACATCGACCCTGGCCAGATCGGGCTGGTCGGGCAGGATCTCGATCACCTCGCCCGGGATGCCGAGGCACATGAGCTCTTACCTCCGTGGTGGGAGTAGGTTACATATCGCTAATCTGCTTGTAGCGAGCCACGTCCTTCGATACCTGCACCGCTACAGTGACCAGGCCGATCGCTGACCCCCAGAAAATCAGCCGACGCACCAGACGGAACATTCCCTTCACTTCCTTCCTTGTCGGTGAGCAAATCCAGAACCACCCCGACAGCCCTGTCGACGGCTTCGGCGACGGTCGTGGACAACCCGATACCTTCCTCGGTGCTGACCGGTTCACACCCGACCAGTAAGGTCCGTCCCGCGCTACCGCCGAGGTTGTCCAACAGCGCGAGTACCGCGTCGGGAGTCATCCCGTGCGCGTCGACAGCTGACGGCTCGATTCCCGGCACGTCGCCGGATCCGATCTCGAGCACGTAGACCGTTCCCGGCTCGCCGCCACGTGACACGGCGTCGAGCAGGATGGTCGTGTCCGGGGCCAATTCCAGGAGGTCGTAAGCCAAGTGCATCCCGCGGATTCCGTAGTCGACGACTTGTACCCCGTCGGGCAGCGGCTCCGCGGTGAGCCGTCGTGCCAGCTCGACGCCGAATGCGTCGTCGCTGAGGAAGATGTTGCCGATTCCGGCCACCATGGTTGTCGTCACTGTGGTCATGGCTTCATGTCCAGCGGTTTGAGCTCGTCGGGGGCGAAGTAGCGGAACCTGCCATGCGCGGCTGAAATCTCCGCACCCGGATCATCGTTGATGGTGACCGCGACGTGAGTGTTCCCGTCGACATCGAGCAGCACCGCGGCGACGGTGGCGGTGCGTCCTTCGAGGAACATGTCCTGGGCGTCTGCCCGGCGTGACCCTGGCATGAGCAGCACCTGACTGCCCTTGGCCACCTCGACCCCGGCGATGGTCACGCTGTCGGTCTCCGGATCCACCGAGGAGTCCGCGGCGGGATCCCACCACGGGGTGCCTGGGGTGGTGATCGTCTCGATCGGGTCCGGCTCTTTTCGGGTGGCAGGAGTCTCCCCGAGATAACGGATTGCGCCATGCAGCTTGTCGAGCATTTCCGGCGGCATCGAGTCGACCCGGTCCATCAGCTTGCGGGCCCGCTCGTCGGTGGCCCGCGCCTCGGCCTTCTCCGCATCGGTGAGCGTCATCGTGCGGAGCGTGAGAATCTCGTCGATCTCGGTGCCGTCGAACAACTCGCCCGGACTCTCCGGCGCGATCATCGGGTAGTCGTAGAGGATGATCGGCGAGATCAGCAGCACATCACGGCGCCCCGCTTCACCGATCATCACCGGCCAGATGCGTTCGTTGCGGCAGGCCTGCGCGGCGGGCTTGGCCCACTCCGGCGGGTCGATCAAGGAGATGAACTCTCCGCCGGTGACCGCGACCACGGTGTGTGCGGCGATCAACGAATGGCGCAGCGCCAGGTGCCGCTCGGCCGCCGCATCGGCCCACTGCGCGGTGTTGGCGACCTCGATGCCGAGTTGCAGTACGCCGTAGGGACCCTCCAGCAGCTGCGCGGACAACCGGATCTCACCGGTGAGCGGCCAGCGCTCGCGCGTGACGCCCTCGGTGGTCTCGGTACCTCCGGGAATGCCGACCGGGATCACCTGCGTGGTGTCCAACAATTCGGAGACCTGCAACACCGAGTCGACCTCGTGCTCCACGGCCTCGTCGAACTCGGGTACCGGGCCACCCCCGCCGCTGCGGTGCTGCAGTTGCAGGAACCGCAGCCGCAGGTGCAGTACCGGATCAGCACCGGGCTCCAGCAGGCACTCACTGTGTGAGGTGTCGTGTTCACCGTGGCCGGCGGCGGCGTAGGCAGGGGGAACCAGCACACCCCACTGCCAGCGGACCTGGTTCTTGCGCGACGACGCCCGGTAGGGATACAGCAGGTAACCCTCGTAGAGGACCGCGTCGGCGACCTCGCGGGCGAGGTCCATCGAGGTTGTCATCCGCCTCCCTCCGCAGTGCGTTCCCGGGCCGCCTCGAGCACGGCGAGGACCGCGTCATCCCACGTGGGCAGGGCGCGCGCGGCTCGGAACTCGGCGAACGCGTCGATCGTGTCACGGCGTAGCCGCAGCCACCCGCTGTTGGGGTAGTGCGTGTCCATCATGTCGCGCCACACCGTTACAGGCATACGGTACCGGGCCTCGGCATGCCAGGGCACCTGTTCGATCCACAGCTGTTTTTCCGCATCGCCGAATATCGTCCCACTGAACAGCAGGATGAAGGGGATCTCGCCATCCTTGAGTGCGTGGAAATACCGTCCTGCGGTAACCTCCATGTCGTAGCTGCACGGCACCGACACTTCAACCTCGATGCTGTCGGTGAAGTGGGCGACGGTGGTCGAGGCTAGGGCGAACTGGAATGGCTTGAGCGTGTCACCCCAGCGTCCGCGTTCGCCGAACAGCTCCAGAAGCTTCTCGGCCTCCTGATCGCTGTATCCACGGTGGGCCGGTTCGATCCTGATCTGGGAGCGCAGTGCGATGGCTCGCACTCGCTTCCCGGCCTCCGCCTCGATCCGCAGCCGGAATATCAGTGTCGGCGCTACGGCGTAGGCCTCGGGCTTCACGTCGAGGCAGGTGAAGATCAGCTCAGCCATTGGCAGATCCCATCTCTGGAGCCACCAACTCGCTGCGTTCCCGCAGCCCGTCGAAGAACTCGTTGATCGCTGTCCACGCTTCCTCTCCGCCGTCGAAACCCTTCCAGTACATGCGGACCAGACCGACCAGCTGGTAGCAGGCGTCGATCGGGACCGCGAAGCACTCGAACCCTTTCTGTGACTTGCGCACCAGCAACGCCTCGACATCGGGTTTCAGGTCGGCCATCGTCGGTGTCGCGGCGAGCAGATCCTTCCACGCTTCCAGTGAGAGCAGTGATTCGGTCGCTCCTGCCGGGCTCGGGTAAAAAGCGACGGTCTGATCCATCGCGCTGTTGGTGAAGAAGAACGCCATCGCCACCGGAATGCCGATCGAGTCCCAGGTTGCTTCGGCCAATGGCACATCAGCGGCGTAGCGGTAGCGTTCGGGAACAGCCTTGAACCGCCCGCCAGCTGCGCCGTCCTGAGTGAACAACAGGGCGCAGGGGCGGCATGTGCACATCAGCGCACGACTTTCGATGTTCACCACGTGCCCATGCCACTCACCGATCGACTCGGCGCACATCTCACAACGCTCGCCCGGTTGCTCGGCGGGCGGCGGTGGGGAAGCGGCACCCGCCACGAAGCGCCGCAACCCCCCCTTCATGACACCGCCTGGGCGGGGACCGCGATGCGGACCCCGCCACTCTCAGTCAGCAGCGGGAGCGGGTCGAGATGCACCCCAGCAGTGGATGGTGGGACACCCTCGTTGCTCCCGCCCATGCCGCGGCCAGCCCGGACCACGTCGTAACGCTGTGCGCAACCAGGACAGGACAACAAGGCTCCCACCAGCTCCCCGCCGGTCAGCCCGGAGCCGCAGACCGGGCAGCGGTCGGCGTAGGCATACAGGCTGCCTGCCACGTTGCAGACCACCGTCGCGGTATCGGCGACCAGCGCAGGAACCAGCTGTCCCTGACGGAGACCCGCGATCCCGTTGACCTCGACCCAGGTCGAGTCCGGCAGCTCCGGCTGCCGGCTCACCTGGGTCAGGGGGAGCAGGGTGTGGCCATCCGGCGTCGCTCCCTCGGCGGGGGTTGAAACGGGATCGGTCAGCATCCCCTCCACCTCCACCTTGGTGACCTCCGGAGCGACGTCCTCGATCCCCTTCTCGATGGCCATCTTCACCGTTAGCGCGGAGGAGGGACAGCCGTCGCAGCTGCCCTCCAACCGCAATCGCACGGTGCCATCGGGGTCCAGCCCAAGGTACTCGACGCCGCCGGCATGCGAGCCGAGATAGGGCCGGACCCGTTCCAGGGCGGCGAGGACACGTTCCTCGGTGCTCTGCGGGTGCAGATCGTGCAGCACCAGCAGGCCCGTTACTGCCTTGTCCGCGAGCAGCAGAGTGACCGCCTGCTCGTCGAGCAACTCCAGGATGCGGGCCAGACCCGCACCGTAGAACTCGACGAGCAGGCCGACCAGCTCCTCGGCACGCCCGGCGGTCGCAGGGTCGGAGGTCGAGGCGAACTCCGCGAGCAGCGCCTCGACCCGTTCCCCAACCACCTGGATTTCCGATGTGTTACTAGCGGGCACGACTCAGCCGCCAGTCGTGGTGAACGCGTGTGGCGTGTGCAGTCGCTGCAATTCCTTGCCTTCTCCTAGATACATGTGCACGCCACAGGGCAGGCACGGGTCGAAGCTGCGCACCGCACGCATGATGTCGATGCCCTTGAAGCTCGCCGGTGGGTTCTCCTCGAAGATCGGCGTGTTCTGCACGGCGTCCTCGTAGGGGCCCGGCGTCCCGTAGATGTCGCGGACACTGCCGTTCCACGGGGTGGGCGGGTACGGGTGGTAGTTGGCGATCTTCCCGTCCTGTATCACCATGTGGTGCGACAGCACACCGCGGACCGCCTCGGTCCATCCACAGCTGATCGCTTCCTTGGGCACCTTGAACGGCTCCCAGGTCTTGGTGCGACCAGCACGCACCTCGGCCAGGGCCTTCTCCACGAAGTGCAGCGCGAGGGCCGCGGAGTAGGCCTGGAAGTAGGTCCGAGCCCGGTTGCGCTCGATCGCGTTGGACAGCGGCTTGCCTGCCTTGTCGTACGGGATCTTCCACTCGAAGCTGACCTCGGGCTTGGTCATCGTCCTTGGCAGGTTGATGATCACGCTCTTGCCGGTGGCCTTGACGCCGCCGGTGTCCACCAGCCCGGACAGCGCCGTCGGCCACAGCCGAGCGAGCGGTCCACCGCCGGTGTCGAGGGCGAGGTGGTCCTTGCCGTCGAACCACCGAGGCGACATGGTCCAGCTGTACGGACCGTTGAAGTCACGCTTGGCCGGCCGCGGGATGGTGTGCTGGTTCCACGGGTGGCGCCGGTCGATCGGGTTACCCAGCGGGTCCTTGTCGACGAAGATCTCCTGGCCGTCCCAGTCCTCGTAGAACGAGGAGCCGAGCAGGATCCGCAGCCCGACGTTGATCTTCACCAGGTCGTTGGTGACCAGCTTGCCGTCCACCACCACACCCGGGGTGACGAACATCTTCCGGCCCCAGTTGGTCATGTTCTTGTAGTTGAAGTCGCAGTGGTCCGGGTCGTTGAGCGCACCCCAGCAACCCAGCAACACCCGACGCCGTCCGACCTCTTCGTAACCAGGCATTGCGTCGTAGAAGAAGTTGAACAGGTCGTCGTGCAGCGGCACGATCCGCTTGCAGAACTCCACATACCGCATGAGGCGGGTGTAGTAATCGGTGAACAATTGGTGGGTGGCCACGGTGCCGGTGCCGCCCGGGTACAACGTGGAGGGGTGCACGTGGCGACCCTCCATGAGGCAGAACATCTCCCGCGTGTACCGCGAGACCTGCAGCGCCTCGCGGTAGAACTCACCCGAGAGCGGGTTGAGCGCCCGCATGATGTCGCCGATGTACTTGTACCCGTGGGCTTCGGCCTGCGGGCACGGAGTGCGGTTGGCCAGGTCGAGGACGCCGGGGTTGGTCTCGGCGACCATCTTCTCGCAGTAGTCGACCCCGACCAGGTTCTCCTGGAAGATGTTGTGGTCGAACATGTACTCGGCTGCTTCACCGAGGTTGATGATCCATTCGCCGAGATGCGGTGGGACCACCCCGTAGGCCATGTTCTGGTTGTACACCGAACACGTGGCGTGGTTGTCGCCGCAAATCCCACAGATGCGACTGGTGATGAAGTGGGCGTCGCGTGGGTCCTTGCCCTTCATGAAGATGGAGTACCCACGGAAAACGGACGAACTGCTGTGGCACTCGGCCACTCGCTTCGCCCCGAAGTCAATCTTGGTGTAAATACCGAGGCTGCCGACGATCCGGGTTACCGGATCCCACACCATCTCGGTGAGTTGGCCAGTGGAGCTGTGCTTTGATGCGGTGCTTGTCATCGTCTAGATGCCTTTCTCCAGCCGGTCGGCGATCACCAGGACGGCTTGTAGCCGGTCTCGAGCGTGCGGCCCTTCTTGCGCCACTTGGGCTCGGAGTCGGTCTTCTTGAGCGTGATATTGCGCAGCGACCGGATGACCGAGCCGTAGGCCATGCTCGCGGTCCCCGACACCAAAGAACCCGGAGGTGCGTCCATGAACGGCATGAACTTGTCCGGGAAGCCGGGCATGGTGCAGCCGATGCAGATACCACCCACGTTCGGGCAGCCACCCACACCGTTGATCCAGCCCCGCTTGGGCACGTTGCACTTCACGACCGGGCCCCAGCAGCCCAGCTTCACCAAGCACTTCGGTGAGTCGTAGGTCTTGGCGAACTCGCCCTGCTCGTAGTAACCGGCCCGGTCACAGCCCTCGTGCACGGTAGCGCCGAACAACCACTGCGGGCGCAGGTGCTCGTCCAACGGGATCATCGGAGCAGCGCCGGCGGCCTGGTAGAGCAGGTACAGGATCGTCTCGGACAGGTTGTCCGGGTGGACCGGGCAGCCGGGCACGCAGACGATCGGGATACCGGCCTTGGACTTCCAGTCCCAGCCCAGGTAGTCCGGCACACCCATGGCACCGGTCGGGTTCCCCGCCATACCGTGGATACCACCGTAGGTGGCACAGGTGCCGACCGCGAGCACAATCGTCGCCTTGGGTGCTAGCTTGTCGATCCACTCGTTGATCGTGATCGGCTGCATGGTCTCGTGGTTGTACCCGAAACCGGTGAAGTAGCCGTCACCGTTGATTGCCTCGTTCGGGATGGATCCCTCGAGGACGAGTACGAACGGTTCCAACTCGCCCCTGTCGGCCTTGTGGAACCACTCGATAAAGGTGTCGGCACCCTGGTCGGGGCCGCATTCGAAATCGATCAGGGGCCAGTGCACCGCAATCTTGGGCAGGCCGGGAAGGGCTCCCAGCGCAATCTCCTCGATGCTCGGCTGCGTCGCCGCTGTCAGCGCAACCGAGTCTCCATCGCAGGACAGGCCACAGTTGATCCAGAGAATATGAATTGGGCTCTCTTCTTCAGCCATGATCCCCTACTCCACGAGCGACCTCACGTCGCTCTACTTGTGCCGGATCTCGCCTTCCGGTGGTCAGCTCGTTGAGCGTGAGCTCCCACAGCGTGTGGTAGATCGTGGTCTGCGCCTCCTGGATCCGGTGCACGGAGTCAGAAGGAACCACGAACAGATGGTCGATGCTGCCCAGCTCGGCCATTGCCCCGCCCTCGTAGCCCGCCAGACCAACGGTGAGCAGGCCGAGCCTGCCCGCCTCCTGGAAGGCACGCACGAGATTGGTTGAGTTGCCCGAAGTGGACAGCCCGACGACGACGTCACCGCGCCGCCCGAACGCTGCGATCTGCCGGGCGAAGACGACGTCAAATGAGACGTCGTTCGACAGCGCCGTCAGCACCGCGATATCACCGGTGAGCGCGAAGGCGGGCAACGCCCGCCGTCCCGGACCCGGATGGAGGAACAGGCTAGCGAGGTCGGCTGCATCGGTGCAGCTCCCCCCGTTGCCTATGGCGAACAGTCGGCCGCCGCCTGCGAACGACGCCGCCATTTCCGAGGCGCACGTGACCAGCCGCTGGCTCTCCTGAGCCAGCACCTCACGTCGCAGCGCCACGATCTGGTGCACCTTGTCCACTGTGGAACGGCGCACCTCGGCCAGGACCGCCTCGAGATCTCCTGCTGCGGGGCTGTCCTGACCGACGTTGTCAGAGTGTGCGTACAAGAACGGGTACAAGGTGGCCAGGTCATCGGACCGGGACTGGGCGGCCGACAGGGCGGCGCGGCTGGTCGAGTCATGACCGTTGGTTCCCGGGTTCATGAGCTTGCCCCCCCTGAGCGCCCGAGGACTGCGATGGCCTCTTTGGCGTGCACGAGGATCTCGTCCCCGATCTGCGCCGAGACGAACGCAACGCTCACTTCCTCCAGGCCGGATCCGGTGTCCACCACGGCCAACTCGTCGGGGAGCAGCTCGACGACGCGGACCGCGACGGCCTGATCCGAGCAGGTGATGCACACCTCGCCGTGGCATTCCGGAACGCTCATGCGACGGCCCTCGGTTCCAGGAGGTCCGGATGCTGGAGGAACACGTGAACCAGCTCCCAGAGCACGTGGTACGCGGTGACGTGCACTTCCTTGATCACTCGCGGGTCGTCGGCGTGGGCTACCACGATGTGGTCGGCACCTTGACCAGACACGATCTGGCCACCGTCGCCGCCGACGAGCGCGATCGTGAGCATGTCCAGCTCGCGGGCCGCGGCCAGCCCGCGCAGGACGTTGCCGCAGTTGCCGTCGGGGGAGATACCCAACGCGATATCCTGCGCGGACGCCAGGTGACGCAACTGGTGGGCGAAGACCTCATCGAAGCCTTCCGTACCGGCGATCCCGGTCACCGTCGCGACGTCCGCGGTCAGCGAGATGGCGGGCAGGGCGCGCTTGCCCATGATCACCGGGTGGACGAACTCGACCACGACGTGCTGGGCATCGGTGCTGGCTGTCCCGTTGCCGAAGACCACCAGTGTGCCCCCGCGGTGGAACCGAACGGCCATCGCGTGGCAGGCGGTCGCGATCGTGGAGGCGTCGTCAGCTAGTTGGTAAAGAGGTGCTACCCGCCGCTCGAACAATTCCGCGGCGGTGGCGGTCCCGGTGGGTGACCCGGACACGCCGCACACCTCCCGACCCTGGTTGGTCATGCACGTGAGTCACATCACGATAGGGGTGCTGTCACCGAGGGGCAAGTGCACACGTCAAGTTGGTTCATCCGGATTTCACCAAACAGCTCCCTCCGCACCCCCAAGCCCCATCCTCCCTCCCGATAGGGAGACATATCGGGCTAATCGGGTACCCGTGACCCCGATATGTCTCCCTATCGGGAGGCGGGGCAGGAAAGTGGGAGCGAAGCGGGGGGTTCCCGCGTTGGGCGGGATGGAGGATCCCGCACCTGCCGAGCTTCAGGGAGCCTGAGTCATGCCAGTACTGCTGGTCCTGCTCGTCGCCACCGCCATCGAGGTGACGGTGCTCATCGCGGTGGGGCACGCGATCGGAGTGCTCGCCACCATCGGGCTGCTGATCCTCGCCTCTCTGATCGGGGCTGCCCTGCTGCGACGCGAGGGAGCCCGCACGCTGAGGGCGTTCGCCGAGGCGGTCCGAACCCGTAAGCCCCCGCACCGAGAACTGGTCGATGGCATGCTGATCGCCATCGCGGGGATGCTCATCGTGCTGCCTGGCTTCGTGTCCGACGTCGTGGGCCTGCTGCTGCTTCTGCCGCCCACCCGCGCGCTGGCCCGGCAACGGATGCTGCGCTGGGCGGTGCCGCATACACCACCGCTCTACCCGCCAGGTGGCGTGGTCGAAGGCGAGGTCGTCGACGATCCGCCCGCGCCGCGCTCACCGAGTGGCGAGCATCGCTGACCGGAGGTTCCCGGCGGCCCGGAGGTTGCGGGAATCGCGGAGGTTTCGGGAATACTGCCGCGCATGAGCACTACGTTGCTGCTGGATGGGCGCATCCCGTCGGTTGCCGGGGCCACCGCGCTGGCCATCGCCGACGGGATGGTCGCCTGGGCGGGGGACGACAGCACGGGCCGGGTCTGTTTCGGCGATGCCGACGAAGTACTCGAACTGGATGGCGCGCTGGTCACGCCGGCCTTCGTGGACGCTCACGTGCATGCGACCTCGGCCGGCCTACTCGCCGGAGGGCTCGATCTCAGTGACTGCGACACGCTTGCTCAGTGCCTGGACCGGGTGGCGCAGCAGGCCCGCCCCGGCGTGGTGTTGTGGGGACACGGGTGGGATGAGACGGCCTGGCCGGAGGGTCGCCCACCTACCCGTACAGAGCTGGACCGCGCATCGGGAGGCGCGCCGGTGTACCTGTCCCGGATCGACGGGCACAGCGCCGCGGTGTCCTCAGGACTCCTGGACCGCGCCGCAGAGGCCTCCAGCGCGCCCGGTTGGGCGGCCGAGGGACCACTGACCCAGGAGGCACACCACCACGCCCGCCGCGTCGCCCGCGCGTCGATCACACCCAGCCAGCGGCGCGCCGCCCAACGAGCGTTCTTGGACAACGCCGCTGCCCGCGGGATCGCGGTGGTGCACGAGTGCGCGGGCCCGGAGGTCTCCAGCGCCGACGATCTCGCCGACCTGCTGGCAACCGGCCACGGTGTTGATCGACCCCGTGTCGATCAACACGGGGTCGATCAACACGGGGTCGAGGTGGTCGGCTACTGGGGTCAGGCGGTCAGTACACCTGAGCAGGCCCGCGAGGTGCTCGCAGCTACCGGGGCGCACGGGCTGGCGGGTGACCTGTTCTGCGACGGGGCGCTCGGCTCGCGCACCGCAGCGCTGCGCACCCCCTACGCGGACGCCCCCGGCACCCGGGGCGGGTGCTACCTCGACGCATCGCAGATCGCCGCGCACCTCACGGCCTGCACCGTGGCCGGCATCCAGGCCGGATTCCACGTGATCGGGGACGCGGCGGCCGATGCGGTGGTGGCCGGCTTCGCGGCGGCGGAGGCCGAGATCGGCGCCACCGCGCTACGGCAGCGCAGGCATCGGCTCGAGCATCTGGAGATGGTGGAGCCCGAGCAGGCCCGCCAGCTGGCTGCCTGGGGTGTGGTGGCCAGCGTGCAGCCGGCCTTCGACGCTGCCTGGGGTGGTGCGGAGGGGATGTATGCGCTGCGATTGGGGAGATCTCGGGCAGCCGCGATGAATCGCTTCGCGCTGCTCGAGAAATCAGGTGTGGTGCTGGCGTTCGGTTCCGACGCGCCGGTCACGCCGGTCGACCCGTGGGCTGCGGTGCGCGCCGCGACAGGACACCGCAGCCCCGGCTCGGAGATCGGCGCTATGGAGGCACTCGCGGCGCACACCTACGGCGGGTACCGCGCCGCCGCCGTAACCGACCCGCTGGCCGGCACTCTCACCCCGGGTGCACCGGCGTCCTACACGATCTGGGACGGCGCCGAATTTCCTGGCTCCCATTCCCCCTCGTGCCTGCGCACCGTTCACCGTGGCCGGATCCTCTTCGACCGCGACGGCAATTCAGCCCACGGTAGAGGCTGAGCCCAGCGAGAATCTGCGAACACTGGTCACTTTCTGCACATTTGACGAAGACGTACGATATTACGTCAAATGGCGTAGTCGAATCGACCAGAACGAGCACCCTGTCCACTTTACGTTACATCTTCCTAGTGACACGTTCGTTCCGGCGTAACAGTTTGGCCAGGTCCCCGATTAACCTTTCAGACGTGCTGGCCCCTCCACGCGAGGTGCGGTACGAGATGGCGTGCGAGGGAGTGAGATCTTGCTTGGCGGCAACCCGGCTCAGGCAGAGATCTACAAAGTGAGAGCACGGACGATCTGATCCAATGCGCCAATAGAAACACTTCAACCCCAAGCTGAACCTTGGAGTTCACGAAGAATGGCAGAATTCAGTTTCAGTATATTCACCCAGACATTCGGAGACAAAACTAACGGTTCAACCCTGGTCGACGCGGTCGCGGGCATACTTCGTTCGCCGGACGTGGCAGACCGCTGGGAGATCACCAGTGAGGGTTTCTGGTGCAACCTCACTCCGCGCGGCACCGGCTTGCGCGGTCAAGGATGGAAGCTCCATCTGTCGGCAACGATCCTCTCAGCCGAGACCGTGCTCATCCGAGTGCTGCCCATACTTCTCGGCGGAAACTCTGCCTTCAAATTCGCGAGCACGCTGCAGCACGTAGATCAGCTCAATGCTCGGCATACTCCCCGCGGGCACTCCGGAAAATTCATCACCATCTATCCGGAGTCCGACAAGGAAGCTGTTCGGCTTGCCGAGGCGCTGCACGAGGCGACCGCGGATCTTGCCGGCCCCCGTATTCTGTCCGACCGCCCGTACGTGCCCGGGAGCCTGGTGCACTACCGGTACGGCGCGTTCGTCGAAGAACGTCGGCTCTCCAACGACGGTCTCTACTCGTGGGTGATCTTCGACCCGGACGGCAACGCGGTCGAGGACCGGAGAACCGGGATCTACCAGCCGCCGTCGTGGGCGCCCTGCCCGTTTCCGGTCATCGCAGACAAGAGCCAAAAAGACAATGGCTCAGCGAGAAATAAAACCGACGGTCAAGGTGTACTCATCGGAGACCGCTTCCTGATCCGAGAGGCGATCCGCCATTCCAACAAGGGTGGGGTCTACCGCGCGGTAGACACCGCCACCGGCGCCGACGCGGTTATCAAAGAAGCCCGTCCCCACGTCGCCGCTAACGACATGGGACAAGACGTTCGGGATATGCTCCGCGCGGAGGCACGAGCGCTGGAGAAAGCGGGCCCCGTTAACGTTGCTCCGCGGCTGCTGAAACTCTTCGAGCAGAGCCAGCACGTCTTCCTCGCCGAAGAGCTCGTGCCCGGGATTCCCCTGCGTCAGTGGGTGCTGGACGGGATACGCAACGGGGGATGGCGCCGTCATGTGCCGGGGGCGCTGGAGATGGCCTGGCGCGTCGCGGAGCTCATGGGTGTGGCGCATCAAGCCGGTCTCATCCTGCGGGACTTCAACCCCAACAACATCATGGTGCGTCCCGACGGGGAACTCCGGCTCATCGACCTGGAGCTGGCGGTGATGATCGGCGAGGAGGACGAGGAGACGGCCCGTGCGGCGACTCCGGGTTTCGGCGCACCGGAGCAGTTGGACGGCGCGCCTCCGGCGCTCGCCGCCGATTACTACAGCCTCGGTGCCACCATCTGTTTCGTCCTCACCGGCGTTGCTCCCTTCTTCCTGGCAGACCATCCGAAGACCCGGCCGTTGCGGGAGCGGTTGGCAGACTGGCTGGCGGTGCGGTGCGCGGCGATCGAGCTCCCCGCCCCGCTCCAGACGCTGATCCTCGGCTTGATGGACGACGAACCCGAGCGGCGATGGACCGCGTCAACAGCACGGATTTCGCTCACGAGGGCGCTGCAACAGCCAGCGCAGGTAATACCTCAGAGCAGCGCTGATCGACCGGAGGACCGGCTGGAAGACGGACAGTGGCAGGAAGTGGTCGACGGTTCCGTCGGTTACCTCCTGGCCACCATGAACCCCGCTGACCCCGAGCGACTGTGGCCCGCGTCGTGTGCGAACGGGGCACCGGATCCGTGCATCATCCAGCTCGGCGCTGCCGGCGTGCTCGGGACGCTGACGAGGTACTTCGAGCTGACCGGTGACCGTCGGTTACCCGAAGCGATCTCCGCCGCAGCCAGCTGGATGACCCGGCGCCTGGAGCTGGATGCGAAACGACCCCCTGGCCTCTACTACGGGCAGGCCGGTGCCGCGTGGTCGCTTTACGAAGCCGGGCGTGCGGTAGGAGACAACCGCCTCATGGAGCAGGCGCTCACCCTGGCCACCGCACTTCCGGTGTCCTCGCAGAATCCTGACCTGACTCACGGCACCGCCGGGATCGGCCTCACGTTCCTGCATCTCTGGCTCCGCACCCACGATGAGCGGTTCGCCCGGCTGGCCGGTCAAGCGGCCGACGCGCTGGTCGCCTCGGCCGGCGAGGAACCATCAGGCATCAGCTGGGGCACTCCCGCTGCATTCGATTCGCGCCTGGCGGGGGGCCGCTACCACGGATTCGCCCACGGCACCGCGGGTGTCGGTTACGTCCTGCTCGCGATGTCGCTGGCAACCGGTCGGTCCGACTGCCTGGAGCTGGCAAACCGGGCCGGTGAGACCCTTCTTGCGAACGCCATCGTTACCGATGGCCTAGCTCAATGGGGTGCCGGACCCGGTGATCCACCGACCGCCCCGTACTGGTGTCACGGATCCGCAGGTATCGGAAGCTTCCTCCTCCAGCTGCACCGCGCCACCGGCGACGATCGCTACGGAAAAATGGCCGACCTGTCGGCCCAAGCGGTCATGGAGAATTCGTGGCGGGGAGTGCTCGGCCAGTGCCACGGGTTGGCGGGTAACGGGGACTTCCTCCTCGACATGGCACAGGGGGTCGACGAGGCGCCCTACGAGCTCATGGCCCATCAGCTGGCTCGCGTCACCTTCGCCAACCGCGCCTACCGGGATGGCTGGGTGGTGTTCCCCGACGAGCGGGGTGACCCCTCTCCGTCCTGGGGTGATGGCGTGAGCGGGGTGCTGGCCTTCTTCCTGAGGCTACGCCACCGCTCGCCCCGCCAGTGGATGGTCGACTCGCTGTTAGAGCGGGGCAACCGCCCATGACCACAGCCGCCACCGTAGCCGCACCAGTCATCGCCCAGCGTTCCACCTTCGTCTTCTCGGGGAACGGCCGCTATGGCGCATGTCTGCGAACCAGCGCTGCGGAGCTGACCCTGGAGAGCTGGACACTCACCTCGGAGCAGCCCCGGTGCCAGTCGGTCTCCGACTTCGCGATCAGCTGGGAAGCCCGCCTGCTGCCCCTCGATGATGGTCGGATCCTCCTGTTCCACACCGGAGGGCGCAGCGCTGCTGTTCGGCACGAGCTCGCGTTGCTGCACCCTCAGGGTGGCAGTCTTGCCCTGCAGCGGCTGGGTACGATCCCCGCGCCGTGGGGGGGTCACCTGCTGCCGAGCCCGAACTCCGACCAGCTCGGGTTCGCCGTCGCCCTCGACGGACTCGAGCATTCGACGATCTGGCGGCTACCGGCTTCGGGGGCTCCCGAGCCGATCATGCAGGTGCCGGGTGCACTCACCGGCGGCGTCTGGCTCGACGGTGCGGCGCTCGTCTTAGGAATCAACCAGACCTGTGATGGTTCACGGTGCAGCGGCATCACCGTTGACCTTTCACAAGGAACGTGGAAGCGCGTCTGGTCGGTGTCCGACACCAGCAGTGATCAGATCCTGCTCTACAACCCACATTCCAAGCTGCTCATCGTCTCCAGCAACGCATCCGGTCAACCACGGCTGGGCTGGGCGAGCCTGGGCGAGCCGACCGTGCACTTTCCCGAGGCCTTGCACCGGGCGGGCTATGTGCGCCACGCACTGGCCCTCGATGATCGCGGCGAACGGCTGTTGGTGCACGAGGTCGCCGGGGCGAGCTCCCGGCTGTTGATCCACACCCCGGTGCCGGACAGTATCGAGACGCTATCCACCCCACCCGGCTCGATCTCTGCTCCGGCATCGTGGGCAGGGGAGGTCATCCGGTTTCGTTTCTCGGCTCCTTCACATCCGCCGACGCTGGCCACCATGCGACTGTCTTCCCTATGTTCTCAGGGGTCGCAGCGTTCTCAGGGGCCGCAGCCCCAGTGGTCATCAAGCCGCGGACACGAGCTCGACATCCGGCTCGGCGAGCCCCCGGCCGAGCTGGTCGAGGTCGAGGGCCCAGCTGGACCCATCGAGGCGATCGTCTACGGGGGCTCCGACTGGCGGCAGTGCGAGCACCTCGTGGTGGCGCTGCACGGCGGGCCGCTGTCCTCGTGGCGGTTCGAGTTCGAACCGCTCTTCCACCGTCTGTCCGCGCACGGCGTGGCGGTACTGGCACCGAACTACCGCGGTAGCACCGGGTACGGCGAGCAGCATCTGCGGGCGGTGGTCGGTCACTGGGGTGGCCCGGATCTCGACGACGTACTCCACCTGACAAGGAGCCTCCAGCAGGACAGAGGGTCCCGTCAGCTGCCGGGACCGGTCGTGCTGGGCGTCAGCTACGGGGCCTTCCTGGCGCTGCTGGCGGCGTGTCAGGAGCCGGCACTGTGGTCAGGATGCGTTGCGGTCGCCCCTTTCCTTTCCGGGGCATCATTTCATGGCAGCGCAACCGCCGCAGTGCAAGCTCGCATCGAACAGTTGGGCGGATTACCGGAGATCGAGGATCCCATCGGGCCGCGAGATGTGCTGCGGGCCTGTGCCGAGCTTTCCGCACCGCTGCTGCTCATGCATGGTGTCGCAGACGAGACGATACCGGTGGAGCAATCGAGAATGCTGCGACGGCGGCTCCTCGAACTCGGCCGGACCGAGGGTGTCGATTTCGATTACGTCGAGCTCGACACCGACCACGCGGGGCTGGTTCGCGCTCAGCCTCGTGAATTGATCCAGCGGGTGGTGCGCTTCTGCCTCACCCGCTCCTAGAACCGCTTCCCACTGTGCTGGGAAGTGGAGCAAGTCAACCATCCACAACAGAAGGAGATAGCCAGCATGAACAGCTTTGACCTGGTGAGCTCGTTGCAGGCCCTGCCCGAGACCGACGCCGTCGAGGTTGACGGTATTCAGTTCGGCGGAACGTGTGGGTCGGCCTGCCTCGTGCTCACCGTCAATGTGCTGCAGACGATCTGCGCCATCTTCGCAACCTGCTAGTAGTAACACGCAGTAGCTGAGATCGGGACAAACTGGGCACGGAGGCGGTCGGCGTCCGCCTCCGTGCCCAGCCGAGCCTAGTCAAAGGTCGAGACCGGCGATGACCCCCCAGGAGTCCTCCACCAAGCTGTCGAGAGCGCTGGTCCGGTTCGCGGGACCGCAGGCATCCGCTGGTGCGCTGCGTGCCTCGGGCACCAGGCTGCTCAAACAGAGCGTGCGGCAGGCCCCGGTCAAGGTAAGCGCGTTGGTCATGACCACCCTGAGTGGAATCGCCGCGACGGTCCTGATGCCCGGCGCATTGGCCGCGGCGATCGATGCTGCCAGCACCGGGAGAGGACTGACCCGGGCCCTGGTGGCGCTGGCGATCCTGATCGGTGCGAGCGCCCTGGCCGATGCCCTGGACGGCCTGATCGGCGCCTACTTCGGCAGTTCGCTGACTGCTCAGCTGCGGCACCGGCTGCTGGGCCGCGCGCTGACGCTGGGGGTGCCGGGCCAGCGGCAGTTTCCGGCCGGTGACCTGCTGTCCCGGCTCACCATCAACGCCGGGACTCCGGCCGCTTTTCTGCCCCTGCTGCTCTCAGCGGCATCGACGCTGTTGATCGCGGTCGGTGCGGTCGTGGGGCTGGCACTGATCGACTGGCGCCTGGCCCTCACCCTCCTGATCGGGGTGGCTCCAGCGGTGGCTGTGGTCCGGCTGTTCGTCAGCGCAGCGGCCAATCCGTTCGTCCGCTACCAGGAACTTCTCGCAGCGGTCATCACCCGGCTGCTCGACGCGGTGCGGGGGATTCGCACCATCCGGGCCAGCGGGACCTGCCAGCACGAGATCAGCCGCATCCTGCAGCCGCTTCCCGAACTGCACGACACCGGGCGGCAGATGTGGTTGGCCCAAGGCCTGGCCAGCTGGCGGCTGGGGCTGCTCGCCCCGATGCTGCAGGTGCTGGTCCTGTCGGTGGGGGGATTCACGTTGACCGCCGGTGACATCACCGCTGGTCAGCTGGTGGCTGCGGCATCCTACGCCGGCATGGCGCTGGGATCGGTCGGATTGTTGGACGCGCTGGTCTCGCTGCTGAGCACCCAGGTGGGGGCCGGCCGGGTGGGCGAGGTCCTGGAGGCGCAACCTGCGGTCCCACCACCGACCACAGTGGTGGCGGCCCCGCCGGGACCGGGCCGGGTCGAGCTGCGCGCTGTCCGCGTACGGGTGGACCAGCGGACCATCCTGGACCAGCTCGACCTGTCGATTCCCGCGGGTACGAGTGTGGCCGTCGTCGGACGGTCCGGTACGGGAAAGAGCGTGCTGGTGTCGCTGGTCGGGCGACTACTCGACCCCGATGAGGGCGACGTGCTGCTCGATGGAGTCGCGGTCTGCGGGATGGAGCTCACTGCGCTGCGTCACGCAGTGACCTACGCCTTCGAGCGCCCTGCCCTGCTCGGCGCGACCGTGCATGACATGATCGCCTACGCCCGGCCCGAGGCATCACGAGCCGAGGTGGCGGCCGCGGCCGCAGCGGCTGCGGCCGACCGGTTCATCCGGCTGCTGCCCGAGGGTTACGACACCCCCCTGAGCCGAGCTCCCATGTCCGGAGGCGAGCTGCAGCGGCTGGGACTGGCCCGGGCCATCCTGGTCGATGCCCGGGTGGTCATCCTCGACGACGCAACGAGCAGCCTGGACACCGCCACCGAAGTCCAGGTGGCCCAAGCGCTCGAGCAGGTGCTGGCCGGGCGGACCTCGTTGGTGGTCGCCCACCGGGCCGGCACCGCCGCTCGGGCCGACGTGGTGGCCTGGCTCGACGCCGGGGGCATCCGGGCGCTGGCACCGCACCAGGTGTTGTGGTCCGATCCCGACTACCGGGCAGTGTTCGCCGTTGATGAGGACGTTGACGACACTCACGACACCAGCAACCCCGACACCACGATTCTCGCGGCACGGCCCGGATGAGCCTGCTCACCGGCGGGCGGTTGCTGCGCCGCCACCTGCGCCCGCAGCGCCGAGCACTACGCCACCTGGCGGCCTGGTCGGCCCTCGAGGCGGTGCCGGCGTTTTTCGCCGGGCTGCTGGTCGCCAACGCCATCGACCGAGGCTTTCTCGCAGGGCGGCCGCTGGTCGGATTCGGCTACCTCGCGATCCTGGCGCTGTTGTGGGTGATCGGTGCCCTGGGCACCCGACAGGTCTTTCCCTGGCTTGCCGCAACCGTCGAGCCGCTGCGCGACTCGCTGCTCACCGGGGTGGTGACCGCCTCGCTCGGGCGGGCGCTGCGGGGTGGGCCGGACGTGAGCGGATCGAGTGTGTCGCAGGCCACCGTGCAGGTCGAGTCGGTGCGGGCGTTGTTGTCGGCGTTGCTGCGCAACACCCGTCAGATGCTCTCGGTGAGCGTCGCAGCTGTCGCTGGATTGGCCGTGCTCTCCCCGCTGCTGGCGCTGGTCGTCGTCCCGTTCATGGTGTTGGCGATGGCCGGGTTGGCCCTGCTGCTGCGGATCCTGGTGGTGCGTTACCGGGCGGTCGTGCGGTGCGGGGAGCAGATCGGTGTGGTCGCCGCTCCCGTAGTGGAAGGCATGCGCGACGTCGTCGCGTACGCCGCGGAGGCCCGGGCGGCACGCGAGGTGGGGGAGGCCATCGAGGCCGAGGCCGCAGCCTTGCGAGCCTTCGCGAGGGCATCGGTGCTGCGGGTCCCTGTGGTGACGGTGGGTGCGCAGCTGCCGTTGTTCGCCCTGCTGGCGTCGGCGCCATGGTTCATCAACCACCAGCAGCTGAGCGTCGGGCAGATCGTCGGAGGTGTCCTCTACCTGTTCAGCGGGCTGCAGCCGGCCATCCAGATCCTGGTGAACGCCGGGAGCACGATCGTGGTGAGTCTGGGCGTGGTCCTCACCCGGCTGGCCGAGATCAGCGACGAGTCGCCCGCACCCGCTACCGCGTCACCGGGACCGCATCCCGACAGCCACGTGCTCGAGGTTGACGGTGTGACGTTCGCGTACTCACCGAACGCCGAACCCATCGTCACCAGCCTCTCGCTGACCATTCCGGTCGGGACGCACCTGGCGGTGGTGGGCCCCAGCGGAGTGGGGAAATCCACCCTGGCGAACCTGCTGGCCGGGCTGGCCACCCCGCAACACGGCGAGCTGAGGCTCGGGGGGCTGGCCCTCGAACAGATCGGCGAAGGCTACCTCCGGCGCGCGGTGGCACTCATTCCCCAGGAAGCCTATGTCTTCGCCGGGAGCATCCGGGACAACCTGGTCTACCTGCAGCCACAGTCGACCGCGGCTGACCTCGACCACGCGGTGGCCGCTGTCGGACTTGCGGAGACCCTGTCGCGTCTCGGCGGTTACGACGCCGAGGTCCCGGCGGGTGGGGGTGCACTGTCCCCGGGTGAACGCCAGCTCATCGCGCTGGCCCGAGTTTATCTGTCCGCGGCCCGGATCGTGATCCTCGATGAGGCCACCTGCCACCTCGACCCGGTTGCCGAGGCGAGGGCCGAACAGGCATTCGCCGGGCGCCCTGGCACCCTCATCGTGATCGCCCACCGGATCAGCTCGGCGATGCGAGCCGACCGCATTCTGGTCATGGACGGGGCCGACACCATCCTCGGCGACCACCACGATCTACTGGCCGGCAACCGTCTCTACGCCGATCTCGTGGGCCACTGGGACCGCGCTCTGGGGGTAGGACCGTAGGCTGATCGGTGTGGCAGCGCCGACGGTGATCGTGGACGACCGGCCCGCCCCGGAGCCACACCGTGCCTGGCGGCCTGGGTGGAGCCTGCTGCGCGCGGGTAGCGCCGCTGGTGCCGGGTTGCTGCTCTACGCCGAGGCCCCGCCGCGGGAACTGTGGTGGCTCGCGCCGGTGGCGTTCGCGGTGTTGTGGGCGATTCTGCACGGGAGATCGGCCCGAGCCGGATTCGGTTACGGGCTCGCCTTCGGGCTCGCCTTCTTCCTGCCGCTGCTGTCGTGGGTGGGGGAGCTGGTGGGCTCGCTGCCGTGGCTGGCGCTGGCCACGGTCGAGGCGCTGGTGCTGGCGCTGGCCGGCGCCGGAGTCGCGGTGGTCTCCCGGCTCCCCGCCGCGCCGGTGTGGGCGGCCGGTGTGTGGGTAGCAGCGGAGGCAGTGATCGCCCGGGTTCCATTCGGTGGTTTCCCGTGGGGGCGAGTGGCGTTCGGGCAGCCCAGTGGCGTGTTCCTCCCGGTGGCCGCGATCGGCGGGGCACCACTGCTCACCGCAGCTGTGATCCTGACCGGCTTCAGCACCGGCGAGCTACTCCGCCGCATCATGCAAAGCCGTGAATCCCCGCTCCTGACGGGGACTACTGACGCTGCTGTTCCCGAACTCAACAGCAGCGCTGCCGTAGTGCCGACGAACAGCTCTGCTGTTGAGTTCGGGAGGCGCAGAGCGCTCGCAGCGCCGGCACTGTTTGCGATCTTGCCAGTGGTTGGTGGGGTGTTTGTGGGGGGGGTGGTGGATAGGTCTGTGGGGGATGGGTCTGTGGGGGATGGGCAGGCGGTGGTCGCAGTCGTGCAGGGCAATGTGCCTCGGGCGGGGTTGGAGTTCAACGCCCAGCGGCGCGCGGTGCTGGATAATCACGCAGCGCGAACCCGGCAGCTGGCGGTCGACGTCGCGGCCGGCCGGTACCCGCAGCCGGTGCTGGTGATCTGGCCGGAGAACTCCTCCGACATCGACCCGCTGCGCAACGCCGATGCCCGGGCGGTGATCGATCAGGCGGCCCGCGCGATCGGCGCGCCGATCCTGGTCGGTGGTGTCCTGCTGACTGATGACGGGCACACCACCAACACCGCGATCGTGTGGGATCCGCGCACCGGGCCAGGTCAGCGGCACGATAAACAGCCGCTGCCCTTCGCGGAGTACATCCCCTACCGGGATCTCTTTCGCCTGTTCAGCCCCTACGCCGACCTCGCGGGCAACTTCGTGCCGGGCAACGGCAACGGTAACGCGGCGGTGGACCTCGGCGGAGTCCGGACCGGCATCGCCATCTGCTCCGAGGTGATCTTCGACGATCTGGTCCGGCAGAGCGTCCGTTCCGGCGCCCAGTTGCTGGCCGTGCCCACCAACAATGCCACCTTCGGATTCTCCGAGATGACCTACCAGCAACAGGCGATCTCCCGCGTCCGGGCGGTGGAACACGGCCGAACCGTGCTGGTGGCGGCCACCAGCGGGGTCAGCGCGGTGATCGCGCCGGACGGTACCGTCGAGCAGCAAACCAGGCTGTTCACCCCCGATGCGCTGGTGGCGCGAGTCCCGCTGCGCTCCGGTACTACGCTCGCTACCCGACTCGGCCCCGCGCCCGAGTGGGCATTGGGGGCGCTGGGTATCGCGGGCCTGGCAGCGGCCCTGGTGAGGTACGGCAGAGCTGGTGTCCGGGACCGGCAACGAGCGGCGCCGGCGGAGGAGGACCTCGGATGACCGATCAGCGGGGCGGGTACGTCGAGGGTGTCGGTCGAACGGTCGTGGTGATCCCGACCTACAACGAGCGGGCCACCCTGCCGGCGGTACTGAACCGGCTGCACCACGCGGTGCCTGATGCGCATGCGCTCGTCGTGGACGATGGGAGCCCGGACGGCACTGGGGCGTTGGCCGACGAGCTCGCGGCCATTGACAGCAGGCTGCACGTGTTGCACCGCCCGCTCAAGGCGGGTCTCGGGGTGGCCTACGTCGCCGGCTTCCGATGGGCCCTGGAACGAGGCTACGACGTCGTGGTGGAGATGGACGCCGACGGTTCGCACGCCCCGGAGGACCTTCCTCGGCTACTGGGCGTATTCGCTGAGGAGCACCCGGGCCCCGATACCGACGTCGTGTTGGGCTCCCGCTACGTGCCCGGCGGGCAGGTGCTGAACTGGCCGCGTTACCGGGAATGGCTCTCCCGTGGCGGCAACCACTACTCGCGGATAGCGCTGGGTGTGGGCATCAAGGACCTCACCGGTGGGTTCCGCGCCTACCGCCGCCGCGTGCTGGATGACCTCGACCTCGACACCGTCGCCTCGCAGGGGTACTGCTTCCAGGTCGACCTGGCATGGCGCTCGGTGCGTCGCGGCTTCACCGTGGTGGAGGTGCCGATCACCTTCACCGAGCGGGAGCAAGGCGAATCGAAGATGACCTCCACCATCGTGCGCGAGGCGTTGTGGCGGGTCACCCTCTGGGGTCTGCAGCGTTGCGTGGCGCACCTGCGTTACCGATCAGACAGTGGCCGATCAGGCAGTGGCCGATCAGACACTGACTCACCAAGCAGCGCCACACAACCCAGCCAGCCTTGAGCCCAAGGGATGGTGTCGGTCAGGCGGAGCGGGGGCGGCGACCTCGCAGCTCCGTCAGCCGCTCGTCGAGCAGCTCTTCGAGTTCAGGGATGCTGCGGCGCTCCAGCAGCATGTCCCAGTGTGTGCGCGGCGGCTTGATCTTCTTCGGCTGCGGTTCATCACCGTCGAAGAGTCGTGACTCATTGCCGTGTAGCCGGCATTCCCAGGACATCGGCGGTTCGGCGTCGTCAGCGAACGACACAGCGAAGTCGTGGCCCTTAGGGCAGGCATAAACCACCGGCCGGCGAGGAGCAAGATCATGGTCTCGGTCAGTCTCGTAACTGACTGTTCCGAGCCTGCTGCCACGAAGAACGCGGTCGGCCATGGCGTCTCCTCTCTCCGGGCCGGAGACCATAAGGCATCCGGGATCCAGTTCACCGGGTGTAACGCCGGGGAAGGCGCCGACGTTCCCGAACCGGTGACCTCTCTCACCGCTACGCAACCGATGGGTCGGCCCCGCAGCAGGTGTGCGACTAGCATCGCCCACACTGGGTGAATCGATGCGGCAATGTGACCCGTTACCTCACCGGAGGTGCACAACACTACTCTTTCGGGTGGTATCAACTACCCCGTCCGGGCACTACCGGGCAGTAAAGGTCTAGAAGCGGCGAAGTTCTCACCCACTCTGCCCTCCCGGCCAGACCATCCGGGTGCACAGGACCTCGCGCAGCACATCTGGCCGATCGGTCACCAGGCCATCGACGCCGAGATCGAGTAGGGCGTGCATCTGCGCAGCCAGATCCACCGTCCACGCGTGCACCTCAATGCCGAGGAGGTGCGCGTAACGCACGAGGCTGCGATTCATCACCGGGATCCCGCCCCAGCGCACCGGCAGCTGAGCGATCTCGCCGCGGATCGGTGCGGCGCCAGGAGGTACGGGGAGCACTGACCGCAACCGCAACGCTGCCGCCGAGGAAGCGCCCATCGACGTCAGCAACCGAGAGCCGCCGACCGCACGCAACCGCCGCAGCCGAGATTCGGAGAACGATGCCAGGCACACTCGGTGCCAGTCCCCGGTTCGCCGTAACAGCTCCAGCACCGGGGTGACCGCGGAGTCGGCTTTGACGTCGATGTTAAACAGCGTGTTCGGGAGCTCTTCAAGCAGCTCAGCCAGGCCGCTGATCGGTTCGCGGCCATTGACCCGGGCGGTACGCACCACCTCCCAGTCCAGCCGTTCGACCTCGCCGGACTGGTCAGTGGTCCGGTTCAGGGTGGCGTCGTGCATGACCACGACGACACCGTCCCGGGTGGCTCGGACGTCGGTCTCCAGGTAGCGGTACCCTTCCGCAGCGGCGCGGCGGAACGCGGTCAGCGAGTTCTCCATGCCGGCAAGCTCGCCCAGGTGCCAGCCCCGATGCGCGAACGCACGAGGAAAGGGTCCCTCCAGGAACGGGTGCCGGACCGGGATCACGAGCACCATTGTGCCGAACCGTGCGGCTTCCCGGTCGCTGCCGCCAGTAAGGCTACGGTCCAGTAAGGCTACGGTGGCCGATAAGTCTACATGGACTGCGCTGATCGTCACTTGCACAGGTCGCTGATCTGATTCCAGGTACTCTTGCACGATGGACAGATCAGCCCGTCTCTGCTGGGCCACCCGCTTCCCTTGTCGAAGGGCTCCCTGCAGTGCGCACAGCGAGTTTTTCCACCAAAGATACGGTCTTTGAACGTGAGAGCCTGATTCTTGGCCATTGCCGTCCCCTTTGCATTGAATCACCATAGCTGGGTTCAGGCCGCGCGGCAGTGTCAGGGTAAGCAGCATTGCCGTTATCGACGAGCTACATCCCCGAGAATGTCTTGCCAGCTCACGCCCCTGAAAGCGGCGACCAAGGAAGCGCCAGGGAGAGCTTCCTGATCACTGCCCGAGTGGAGTAACGCCTATGACTCTGAGTCTGCCTGGTTACCCACACGAGTCGCAGCAGCCACACTTTGCGCCGGTACAGCTGGAGCAACATCCACATTTATCCATCATGGCGAACCTTCTTCCCGCAGGGCACTCATAACAACGATAATTGTATTCATCTGGACACGAGAAGGTATCGCCAGTACGAGTGAAGAGCCGTGCACGTGCAGATGCGAAGGATCCGCACGTGATTGGTGACGGGGAACCGGGGGTGGAAGGTGCACGTGCATCCATGTGACCCTAGGTGGGCGCCTGCGAAGGTGTACCGGTGTCCATGAGGTCGCTAGCAGGGCGGGGGAGTGCACGATGAGTATCGGGCTGGGGTTGCTGGCGGCAGAGTTCAGCGCGCTGATCGGGTCGCACGCCGTGATCACCGACCGGCAACGGCTGCGTACCTACGAATGTGACGGGCTGGCGCAGTACCGGGTGGTACCGGGCCTGGTGGTGCTGCCGGAGTCCGCCACGCAGGTCGCCGCGGTGGTCCGGGCCTGCGCCGAGGCGGAAGTGCCGTTCGTGGCCCGCGGCTCGGGCACCGGCCTGTCCGGCGGCGCGTTGCCGCACGCCGAGGGCGTGCTGATCGTGACCTCCCGAATGCGCCGGATCCTGGAGGTCGACATCGCCAACGAACGTGCGGTCGTCGAGCCAGGGGTGATCAACCTCGACGTGACGAAGGCCGCCGCGCCGCATGGTTGGTATTTCGCACCCGACCCGTCCAGCCAGCAGATCTGCTCGGTGGGCGGTAACGTCGCGGAGAACTCCGGCGGGGCGCACTGCCTGAAGTACGGGTTCACCACCCATCACGTCATCGGCGTCGAGGTCGCCACCCCGGACGGTGAACTGGTGTGGCTGGGCGGCACCACCCGCGACGTGCCAGGCTACGACCTGCTCGGTGCGTTCGTCGGCAGCGAGGGGACCCTTGGAATCGCCACCAAGATCGTGGTGCGGTTACTACGAAACCCGGAGTCCGTGCGCTGCATGCTCGCCGCCTTCCCCGGGGTGGACGAGGCGGGCGCCGCAGTGTCGGCGATCATCGCCGACGGCGTCACACCAGCGGCGATCGAGATGATGGACGCACTGGCGATCGAGGCCGCCGAAGCCGCAGTGGCCTGCGGTTACCCCGAGGGCGCCGGCGCGGTGCTCATCGTGGAGCTGGACGGCCCGGCCGCAGAGGTGGAGCACACCTTCGAGACAGTACATCGGCACTGCACCGACGCGGGTGCCTTCGAGATCCGGGTGGCCCGGGACGCGGCTCAACGCGCATTGTTCTGGAAGGGCCGTAAATCCGCGTTCGCCGCGGTGGGCCGGATCAGCCCGGACTACATCGTGCAGGACGGGGTGATTCCCCGCACGGTGTTGCCGCAGGTGCTGCGCCGCATCACCGAGCTGTCCGCCGGTACCGGCGTGCGGGTGGCCAACGTGTTCCACGCCGGCGATGGCAACCTGCACCCGCTGGTCCTGTTCGACGAGGCCAAACCTGGCGAGGCGCAGGCTGCGGAGGAGCTTTCCAGCGCCATCCTCGACCTGTGCATCTCCTACGGTGGCTCGATCACCGGTGAGCACGGGGTGGGCACCGACAAGGCCCGGCACATGCCACTGATGTTCACCGCCGAGGACCTGGACACCATGCAGCGCTTGCGCTGCGCCTTCGATCCGGCCGGGGTATGCAACCCGGGCAAGGTGTTCCCGACTCCCCGGCTGTGTGGTGAAGTGCCCGGCAAGCGCAAAGGTGTGCACCCGCTGCAGGCCGCGGGCCTGGCCGAGCAGTTCTGATGGTCACTTCCACCCTCAGCGGGTTGCGGCTGGCGTGCGCTGAGGTGGCCGAGGCTACCGACGCCGACCACGTCGATGGGGTGCCAGCATGTTGGGTCGCCCGGCCGAGCTGTACCGGGGAGGTCTCGGCGGTGCTGCGCGCCGCGGCCGAACTGGGCCTGCGGGTGATCGCCCGGGGAAGCGGTACCCGGCTGTCCTGGGGTGTCCCCCCCACCGCCGTGGACCTGATCGTGGACACCGGCCGAATGGCTGCGGTGCTCGCCCATACCGCCGGTGACCTGGTCGTCACGGTGCAGGCCGGGCTAGGGATGGTCGATCTGCAAGAGGCGTTGGCGCCACACCGGCAGCGGCTGGCCTTGGACGGTGCCGGCACAGTCGGGGGTACCGTTGCCACCGCCGCGGCGGGTCCGCTGCGCTACCGGTACGGCTCACCGCGAGACCTGGTCATCGGCATCACCGTGGTACTCGCCGACGGCACCATCGCCCGTTCCGGTGGCACGGTGGTGAAAAACGTCGCTGGCTATGACCTGGCCAAGCTCTACACCGGCTCGCTCGGGACTCTCGGTGTGATCACCGAAGTGGTGTTCCGGCTGCACCCGCTACCCGAGGCGCGCCGGTGGGTCACCGTGCCTGCCCTCGACGCCGTCCACGCCGCGGCGGCCATCGCTGCGGTCCGGGCCTCACAGCATGACCCGATCGCCCTCGAAGTGGATCGCGATGCGACCAGCGGCGGGGTGAGCGTGGGGGTCGCCGTCGAGGGCGTCAGCGCGGGAATCGAGGCCCGCGCCCACGCCGTCGCGGACCTGCTCGGCGCGGCGGCGGTGACCGAGCAGCCACCAGACTGGTGGGGGCAACCTCCGCGGTCACCGTACGCGACGGTCACCTGCGAGCCGACCGGGCTGGCGGAGCTGTTCACCGCCGCCCCCGGTGCCTTGCGGGGCAGCGCCGGAGCCGGGGTGCTCACCGCTGGCCTAAAGGACGGTGACCGGTTGGGAGCCGAGCTTGCGCAGCTGCGCAAGCTCGCCATCCGGCACGGCGGCAGCGTGGTGCTGCGCTGCGCGCCACCGCACCGTAAGGCAGTTCTGGACGTGTGGGGGCCGGTGCCCGCGCTGGGGCTGATGCGACGACTCAAGGACCAGTTCGACCCGGAGCACCGGCTGGCACCGGGCCGGTTCGTGGGAGGGATCTGACATGAGCGCGGGCGCTTTCGACGATCATCACCCACCGCAGCCAGAGCTGATCAAGGACTGCGTACACTGCGGGTTCTGCCTGCCCTCCTGCCCCACTTATGTGCTGTGGGGACAGGAGATGGACTCCCCGCGCGGGCGAATCCATCTGATGAAGGCCGGTCTGGAGGGTGAGCCCCTCTCGACGTCGATGGTGGGCCATTTCGACGCCTGCCTCGGGTGCATGGCCTGCGTGAGCGCCTGCCCGTCCGGTGTGCAATACGGCACGCTGCTCGCCGACACCCGAGCCCAGGTGGAGCGCCGCTACGAGCGGCCGCGCCGCGAGCGACTCCTCCGGAGGGCGATCTTCTGGTTGTTCCCATATCCCCGGCGGCTGCGGGCGCTGCGCGGCCCGCTGGCGCTGTACCAGCGCAGTGGGCTGGACCGGTGGCTGCGGCAGAGCGGGCTGCTGGACCGGCTGCCCCCGACGTTGCGGGTGTTGGAGTCGCTGATCCCGACACTGACCCAACGGCCTGCGCTCCCGGAGCGGGTACCTGCCTCCGGGCAGCGCCGGGCGGTGGTCGGCATGCTCACCGGCTGCGTGCAGGACGCATTGTTCCCCGAGGTCAACGCCGCGACTGCGCGGGTGCTCGCCGCCGAGGGTTGCGATGTGGTGATCCCCCGCGGGCAGGGTTGCTGCGGGGCGCTGTCACAACACACCGGCCGGGAACACGAGGCGATCTCCTTCGCCCGGGCGCTGATCGAGCGTTTCGAGGCCGCCGGAGTGGACTACGTCGTGGTCAATGCCGCGGGCTGCGGCTCGGCTATGAAGGACTACGCCCACCTGCTCCGCGACGACCCCGGCTACCGCACCCGTGCACAGGCTTTCGTCGAGCGCACCCGCGACGTCTGCGAGCTGCTCGTTGAGCTCGGCCCGGTGGCACCGCGCCATCCGTTGGACATCACGATCGCCTACCACGACGCCTGCCACCTCGGGCACGCCCAAGGCGTCCGATCACAACCCCGGGAATTGCTGCGGGCCATCCCCGGCCTGACCCTGACCGAGATCGCCGAAGCCGACCTGTGCTGCGGATCGGCCGGCATCTACAACCTGCTCCATCCCGAGCCGGCCACCGAACTGGGCGAGCGCAAGGCCCGCAACGTCATCGCCACCGCAGCGGCGGTACTGGTCACCGCCAACCCCGGATGCCTGATGCAGATCGCCGCCAGCACCCGGCGCCTTGGCGCACACCTCACCCTGGCGCACACCGTCGCTGTGCTCGACGCCTCAATCCGCGGTGTGCCGCTGCGCAGCCCGTAGACCCAGCACACAAACCTGATGAAGGCTATCTCCATCAAGCAAGCCCGGAACAGGTTCTCACGCAATCACGAGCTCAGGGGGGATTCATGATCGAGGAGCCCGGCCGGTACAGCCGGCGTGAGATGCTGCAGTTCAGCGGTCGGGCGGTGGGGGTGGCCGCGGCCAGCGCCCTGGTGGCCGGTTGTACCAGCAACGCGGCCATTCAACCGCGTCCCATGCCCGTCGTCGATCCGCTGAACCTGGATCCGCTGAAGCTCACCATCGACATGATCCGGTTCAACACATCGCACAACGGCGAGGGTGGTGTCACTGTCCCGCACGCCGAGATGCTGCAGTCGATCTGGGCCGCGGCCGGTGCTCAAACCGAGATCATTCCGACCCCGAAGTCTGACAACGCGCATTTCATTGCCCGCGTGCCAAGCGCCGTGGGCAGCGCCAAGCCATTGCTGCTGTTATGCCATTCCGATGTGGTGTCAGTGGAGGCCGACCGCTGGAGCGTCGATCCCTACCGCGGCGAGGTACGCGAGGGCTGGGTCTACGGCCGCGGAGCGCTGGACATGAAGGGCGCCAACGCCGCGTTCATGGCTGCCCTGCTGCGGCACCTCAGTGAAGGCGCCCGGTTTGACCGGGACATCATCTTCCTCTCCGACTGCGACGAGGAGGCCGGTCCGCACAGCACCCGGTGGCTTGCCGAGCAGCATTACGACAAGATCGACGCCGGAGCAGTGATCACCGAAGGGGGATGGGCGCTGGCCCCGCCCGGCTCGGTGGAACCGACGGTGGTCACGTTGACCCGGCAGGACAAGGTGTCCGCAGCGCTTGAGCTCGTCGTTCGGGGAACCGCCACTCATTCCTCCCGCCCGTCGCCGGACGCGGCGATCACCCGGCTGAACCGGTTATCGGTCCGGCTGGCTGACTACCAGCCCGGCGTCGGCCTCACTGAGGTGACCCGGCCGTACTTCGAAGCGTGGGCTTCACGCACCGGCAATCCGAAGCTTGCCGCGGCCCTGCGGCTGATGTTGAACTCCACGGTACAGGCCGAGCGGGATCGCGCGGGTGCGCTGGTAGTCCAGCTCAGCGACCACCCGACGCTGCACAACGCATTGATGCGCCACATCGTCACACCGGTGATCCAGCGCGCCGGGTATCGCTCCAACGTCCAGCCCGGGTCGGCGACCGCCTCCCTGAACCTGCGACTGGTTCCCGGCGGTGTCGACGTCGCTGCGACGCTCGCGGAGATACGCAACGCGCTGGGTGCCAGTGACGGCGTGACGCTTCGCCTGGTGAGCCCGTCCTCTCCGGACCAGACCGAGCAGCAGGTACTGGATGCGCTCGCGCAACGGATGGCCCAACCGCCGTCGGCGATCGACACCGACGTCTTCCGCGCGCTCGACGCCGCTACTCGCGAGACTTACCCCGAAGCTGCGGTCACCGCGGGTCTGTTCGAAGCAGGCACCAGCTCCGGCCCGTGGCGGCAGCGCGGCATCCCGGTGTATGGGATCTATCCCTACGCCACCGACGCCGACACGATGTCCCGGATGCACGGCAACGACGAGCGGATCCGCATCGACGCGCTGAGGCGCGGAACCGACCTGATGTACCGGGTATTCAACCGATTCCGCATGGGCTGAGCCAGGTCCCCGCCGAACCCCTGGATCCGATAAGCGACATTATGACAAATCACGGTCCCCCGGACTCACCCTGTGCGCCCGGCTGGAAGGTCGGGCGATCGGATGACTCAGGCGTTCATGGTAGATGTCGGGGACGCCGTCGGCGTCGGCGTCACGTTCCTCGTCGGCGCAGATGCGGCGGTAGTGCCGGTTGCGTATGCGGAGCACGACAGTGGCCAGTAGCGCGGCGAGCAGAGATCCGAGCAATACAGCGATCTTGGCATGGTTGTCGCGTTCGGTGCCGGCACCGAACGCGAGTTCCCCCACGAGTAGGGAAACGGTGAACCCGATCCCGGCCAGCCACGCCAGCCCGAGTACGTCCCACCAGGACAACCCCTCAGCGAGCTGGGCGTGGGTGAATCGCTGAACGAGCCAGGTCGCGCCGAGGACCCCGATCATCTTCCCGACCACGAGCCCGGCGATGATGCCGATCGCGACGGAGTCGGCGAGGCTCGCACCGAGTCCGCCTGCGCCGGCGACCGATACCCCGGCGGCGAAGAACGCGAACACGGGCACGGCGAACCCAGCCGAGATCGGCCGAAACCGGTGCTCGAAGTGCTCCGCCAGGCCCGGGCCGGGACCGGCTGCGCGGCGGATCACCGGCACGGCGAATCCAAGCAGCACTCCGGCAACCGTGGCATGCACCCCCGACTCGTGGACAAGCACCCAGGTCACCGCGGCGAGTGGCAGCAGCAGCCACCAGGACCGGACCCGCCGCTGTACCGCCACCGTGAACAGCCCCAGCGGAATCATCGAGAGCGCGAGCGGGAGCAGTTGCAAGGAGCTGGTGAAGAACACCGCGATGATTGTGATCGCGAACAGGTCGTCCACCACGGCCAGGGTCAGCAGGAACGTGCGCAGGGCGGCGGGCAGGTGGGTGCCGATGACCGCCAGCACCGCCAGCGCGAACGCGATGTCGGTGGCTGTCGGGATCGCCCATCCCGACAGCGCGTCGCCGCCGGTGGGCGCGGTGATCGCGAGGTAAAGCAGCGCGGGCGCCGCCATCCCGCCGATCGCGGCCGCGACCGGTAACGCGGCACGCCGGGGATCCCGCAGATCCCCGGCGACGAACTCGCGTTTGAGCTCCAGCCCGGCGACGAAGAAGAAGATCGCCAGCAGCCCGTCGGCCGCCCACTGACCCAACGACAGGTCAAGGTGCAGCGCCGAAGGGCCAACCCGCAGGCCTGTGACGGTGGTGTAAGCCTCGACCCAGGGGGTATTCGCCCACACCAGCGCGAGCACCGCAGCCCCTACCAGCAACGCCCCGCCCACGGTCTCGGTGCGCAGGATGTCGCCGATCCTGGCGACCTCCTGCCAGCTGCCCCGCCCGAACAGAGGTTGGGCTGAGCGGTTGGACGGCGTGCTCATTGGGACTCCCCCAGAACCGGTCGGCATCAGCGGTCGTTGGTGGACGGAGCGGTGACCGGGTCGTCGGTGAAGGTATGCGCCGTCTTCTCGAACGGGTTGCCGTGGCCGGCTGCGTTGAGGTCGTTCCACGAGCCGCCCTGCACGCAGCCCCAGATGGCGCCGATCGTGACGTAGGTCAGGTAGAAGCCGAGCTCGCCGATCGCCGCCACGGTCCGGCTGTGCGTGGACTCGTGCCGGGCCAGGTTGTCCGGCACGGTGCGATCCGGGTTGAAGCGACCGGACTGGGTCCAGGCCACTGCACCGAGGGTCAGAGCGCCGCCACCGGGACCGACCTTGATGAACAGCATGCCCCGGCGGAAGTCCACGGTGCCGCGCCCGATCGCCACGATCAGCGCCGCGACGAGGCCGGCGGTGGTGAGAAGCGGCGACTGCACCCATTTGATGAGGAGGCTGGACGACCACGCCACCACGTTGTCCGCCTCATCCAGCAACGGGCTGACCACGGCACCGAGCAGGCCCGCTGTCCCGACAACGATCAGACCGATGACAGCGGCGGTGGCCACCTTCACGCCGAGCCCGACCAGGGCCCCGACTCCGACGATGATGCCGATCCAGCCGAACACGGCCAGCACGCCGCCGATCACTCCACCGATCACCCACAGCAGGAACTCGTCCGAGGCCTTCACCCGGTTGGCCGCCGCACCGATCGCCCCGAGGATCGCGTTCACGACGAGGGCGATCAGCAGCACGACGAGCACGACCAGCCATCGCGAATGATCAACGTCGGTGACCGATGTGCGAGAGCGACCGCGGCACCGTCGTCGACACGGCAGCCAGCTCGACATCCGAACTGACCGCCGCGAGCTCATCGGCCAGCATCAGCCCGGTCGGACCGGCACCGACGACGAGCACGTCAGCGTCATTGCGTCCCCGAGACTCACCCACACCGGGAGCATAAGCCTCTACGGCGTCCTCGACACTCCCGCGCTGACGGCCATCCCGCTGGTGTTCATTCGATTTGCGCGCGGTCCTTGCGACCGGTGACTTTGTTGTAGATCACCAGCACAATGATCGCGCCGATGATCGAGCCGATCCAGCCGGCTGGGTGGAAGCCGCGGATCCCGACAGTCAGTGCTCCCACGATGAAACCGCCGAGCACGGAACCGATGATGCCGACCAGGATCGTTCGCACCAAGCCGATATTGTCCTTACCTGGAACCAGCGCGCGGGCAATAAAGCCTGCTACCAACCCGAAGACAAGCCAACCGATAATTGTCAAGATCATCCGCTCTCACCTCTCGTGTTCGCCGGACCCTGGCTGCGGTCAGGATATGCCCACACGGGCGCACCTGCGACCAGTACCCTGAGACAGGTGCCGTCACGGCTGATGCCCAGGTCGCGGCCCCACGCGGCCAATCGAGGATGCCTGCACAGATCCGGCCACCCCTACCCGACGGGCTGACCCAGCAGCCATCTCATGGATCTTCCTGCAAGCCCTTGTCCGCCGAACCTGATGCAACAAGCTCAGCTGGGACGGCACCGTCTGCTCAGCGGTGGGTCACGGGATCAAGCAACTCAAATTTCATGCTGCTATTTCACATGTGGAACGGATCATGATTTTCTTGTGGACGTTCCGGGTGCGTCAGGACATCGGCCTGCTCGTCGACGGGCGAATGGACAGCGACCTCATATGTTATAGGATGACCCCGCCCGCCCGAGCAGCGGGCCGCGGACCAGCTCCTAGGTACCGCTGTCGTGAACCTACGTCGTCGCTGCCGCAGCCTACGTATTCGAAAAACATCTCCGACTAGGTACCTGACCTGGGCAGAGTTACGTGCAGCTACTGATTGCCCATGACGGTTCACCTGGGCAGGGTATGGGAAAATGAATAGGCAAGAGATCGGTGCGGTGTTTTCGCCCTGGCACTCCAGGGTAGTTTCCGGGGAGGCTTTGATGCGTGATCAGCTGAGCTTTGTGGAGAGCAACGGGCAGCAGGTCGAGCCGCCACCTGCCCGCGCCGCGTCCTCGTTGTTCACAGCCAGTGACGATGACGGTGCCGGGAGCGATGCCGACCCTTGATTGACTGTGTCTTCACCGGCCACGCTGGATGTAGTCCCACCCGGATCACGACAAACCACGCACCGGCGCGTGCCGAGTGCTCACCGCCACGCCTGGGAGCCGTTTCATGATGCAAGTTTCGTCTCATCGTCTGGAAGCCCTCCGCACGGTGCTGACCGGGAAGGTGATCACACCGGAGGACGCCGACTATGACACCGCACGTATTCAGTGGAACAACGACATCGATCGTCGCCCGGTAGCGATCGCTCGCTGCTTTTCGCCGACCGATGTCGCGGCGGCGCTGCACTTCGCCCGGGAACAAGAATTGGAGATCTCGGTGCGGGGTGGGGGCCACGCGTTCGCCGGCTCCGGCGTCTGCGACGGCGGGCTGATGATCGATCTCAGCGCGATGCGCCGCGTCTCGATCAATGCCGGCGCTCGGCTGGCTCAGGTTGACGGTGGCGCCACCGTGGCGGAGTTGGACGCCGCAGCCCAGGTGCATGGTTTGGCGGTGCCCGCCGGGGTGATCAGCCACACCGGTGTCGGCGGCCTCACGCTCGGCGGCGGTATCGGATGGCTGACCCACAAAGCGGGATTGACCATCGACAATCTGGTCTCGGCCGATGTGGTGCTCGCCGACGGTCGTTTCGTGCACGCCTCACGTAACGAGTACGCCGACCTGTTCTGGGCGGTCCGCGGCGGGGGCGGGAACTTCGGAGTCGTCACGACCTTCGAATTCCAGCTGCACCCGGTCGGCCCGGAGGTGCAGCTGGGACTGTTCTTCTGGGGGATGGACCGCGGAGAACAGGTACTGCAGCTGGCCCGAGACGTCGTACCCAACCTGCCCGTCAATGCCGGCGCGCAGATCGCCATCGGACTCAACGCACCACCGGCGCCATTCGTTCCCTCACAGTACCACTTCACCCCCGGCTATCTGCTCATTGTGGTCGGTTTCTCTTCTGCCGCCGAACACGCCCGGGTCGTCGCTCCGATTCGTGCGGCGCTCCCACCACTATTCGAACTCATCACCCCGATCCCGTATGTCTCGTTGCAGCGGACGCTGGACGAGACTGCCCCTTGGGGACTTCTCGGTTACCAGGAATCGATCTATCTCGACGAACTCACCGACGATGTGATCTCCGTGCTCGTGGATAAGGTACCCGCCAAACGGTCCCCGATGAGTTTCTGCGTGGTGTTCCGCTTGGACGGAGCCTATTCGGAGGTCGGCGAGGACGAGACCGCCTTCGGCGGCCGGCGGTCACCCCGCTACATCGTCAACATCGCCGGAATCGCGGCGACCCCCGAGATCCTGCGGGCAGAACGGGCCTGGGTCCGGTCCGTGTGGAGTGCGTTGCGGCCCTTCGCCAAAGACTCCAGTGGATGCGTGAACTCCATGACCGACAACGACGACGACCGGGTACGAGCGGCCTACGGTCCCAAGTACCAGCGGCTGGCCAGGATCAAGGCCAAGTACGACCCGGACAACGTCTTCCACCTCAACGCCAACATCAAACCCGTCTGAACCCAGCACGACCCTCAAGGCTCCCGAATTCAACAGCGCGGCCCAGCCGTTACGTTGGCCGGGTATCGTGTGGTCTGGCGAAGCACATAGCGCTCAGGAGGGTGGAAAACGGGCGTGACTGACTCGGCTGCGTCCCGTATCCGGTTACTGGTCGCTGCGTCGTTGTTGCTCGCGGCGATCGTCACGGTTGTGATGCTGCCGGTGCCCACCCCGATGGAGATGCGGACCTGGGTGCAGTCGGTCGGTATCGCCGCCCCACTGGTGTTCCTGATCGGGCATGCCTTGATGACCATGACACCGATCCCCCGCACCATGTTCACCCTTGCCGCCGGGTTGCTGTTCGGCCCCGTGCTGGGAGTCGCGCTGTCGCTGCTGGCGACCATGCTCTCCGCCGTGCTGGCCTTCGGGCTGGTGCGCCGGCTGACCCGAGAGCTCATCCTGCCCCACCTGAATCACAAGTTGTTTCGTTCGGTGGATGCTCGGTTGCGTCGTCGAGGCTGGCTCGCGGTGGCATCATTGCGGCTGATCCCGGCGGTGCCGTTCGCGGTGCTCAACTATTGCAGCGCACTCTCGTCGATCTCCTTCCGGCATTATCTGGCCGGTACCGTGGGAATCGTGCCCGGTTCTGTGGCGGTGGTCGTGCTCGGTGACGCCCTCACCGGGTCCACGTCACCGGCATTGCTCGCCGTCTCGCTGGCCGGTGCCACGATCGGCGTGATCGGGTTGATCGTCGAGACCCGCTCCCCCGCCCCTGACAAGGCGAGGCCACGATGAGTACCCGCGATCAGGAGCAGGCCGTTGTCGACGCCGTGCCTACCGGGCTGTTCATCAATGGTCGGTGGCAGCCTGCCGGTAGTGGGAAGACCTTCGATGTCGAGGATCCGTCCACCGGCAGGGTGCTGTGCTCGGTCGCCGATGCCTGTGCTGAGGACGGGATGGCCGCACTGGACGCTGCGGTCGGGGCACAGGCCGGGTGGGCTCAGTACCCGCCCCGGGAACGTGGCGAGATCCTGCGCCGCGCCTACGAACTGATGATGCGGCGCCAAGAGGACCTCGCGCTGCTGATGACGCTGGAGATGGGCAAGCCACTTGCCGAATCCCGAGGTGAGATCTCCTACGCCGCCGAGTTCTTCCGCTGGTTCGCCGAGGAGGCGGTGCGGATCGACGGCGGGTTCGCTACTGCGCCCAACGGCTCGGGCCGGGTGCTCGTGATGCGCCAGCCGGTCGGGCCGTCACTGTTGATCACCCCATGGAATTTCCCTGCCGCGATGGGCACCCGCAAGATCGGTCCGGCGATGGCGGCCGGCTGCACGATGGTGCTCAAACCGGCAAGTCTCACCCCGCTGTCGATGCTCGCGCTGGTGGAGATCCTGGCCGAATGCGGGCTGCCCGACGGTGTGCTCAACGTCGTGCCCACCTCCCGGTCGGCGCAGCTCATGGAGCCGCTGATCCGGGACGGCCGGGCTCGCAAGCTGTCCTTCACCGGCTCCACCGAGGTGGGCCGCCTGTTGCTCGAGCAGTGCGCCGGGCAAGTCTTGCGAACCTCCATGGAGCTCGGCGGCAACGCACCATTCCTCATCTTCGCCGACGCCGACCTCGACGCAGCGGTCCAGGGAGCGATGATCGCGAAGATGCGCAATATCGGCGAGGCCTGCACCGCCGCCAACCGCTTCTACGTGCACGCCGACGTCGTCGACGAGTTCGCCCACAAACTGGCCGGGCAGATGGGCTCGCTGCGCATCGGGCGTGGCAGCGAGGAAGGCGTCCAGGTCGGCCCACTGATCGAGGCCAGGGCACGGCAGCGGGTGCAGCAGCTGGTTGACGACGCGGTCGCGAGCGGCGCTGACGTGCTCGTCGGCGGCAACCCGGTGCCGGGTCCGGGGTATTTCTACCACCCGACCGTGCTTGTCGACGTAGCGCCGGAGGCCGCGATCGCCCGCACGGAGATCTTCGGCCCGGTCGCGCCGATCACCTCGTTCACTGATGAGCAGCAGGTGCTGGCGGCAGCCAACGACACCCCATTCGGCCTGGTCAGCTACGTGTACACGCGCGATTTGCGGCGTGCCCTGCACGTCTGCGAACGCCTCGAGGCCGGCATGGTGGGCCTGAATCAGGGCATGGTGTCCAACCCGGCGGCGCCCTTCGGCGGCATCAAACACTCCGGGCTGGGCCGCGAGGGTGGCACAGTGGGCATCGAAGAGTTCCTGGAGACCAAATACGTGGCGATCGCGACCTGACTGGGAGCATTCGGACGCGAAGAGTAACAGCGTGAATAGGCATTTGCGATTATCTTGCAGAAGGCAGTGTATAGCCGTAACGTCACTCCTATGCGTGCACGATCGCGGTATACAACCGCTGTCCGATCACTCTTCGTCGGTGTGATCGTCCTGTCGGGGCCCGTTGCGTGTAGCGGGACGGACACGGACGCCGCTGCCCCACCCATCGGGGCTGGAACCGGGATGGTGCGCGTGGTGACCACGGTGGCGCCCATCACGTCGATCGTCGCGGCGGTGGCGGGAGACCGGGTGGTGATCGAT
The DNA here is from genome assembly GCA_963712995.1 of uncultured Actinomycetota bacterium. Lineage (GTDB taxonomy): Bacteria > Actinomycetota > Actinomycetes > Mycobacteriales > Pseudonocardiaceae. Next base: position 60,018 of record CAVQKH010000017.1, read on the forward strand.
GGCTTGGTGCCGGAGGGCACCAATTCGCACACCTTCGAACCACCACCGAGTGCCGCGAAAGTGCTCAGCCAGGCCGACGTGATCTTCATCAATGGGCTGAAGCTCGAGGACCCGACGAAGAAGCTGGCGGAGGCCAACAAGAAGGCCAGCGCCAAGCTTGTCGAGATCGGTACCATGGTTCTGCCGGAAAGCGAATACATCTATGACTTCTCCTTCCCGAAGGAGGAGGGCAAGCCCAACCCGCATCTGTGGACCGATCCCACATTTGCGATCAAGTACGCGCGGGTGGCTCGGGATGTGCTCGCCGAGGCCGACCCCGGCAACGCCGACTACTTCCGGGCCAATTACGCGTCGTTCGAGAAGCAGGCGACGCAGCTTTCGGACGCGCTGAAGGCCGATCAGGCGAGCATCCCCGGAGGCAAACGCGAGTTGCTGACCTACCACGACGCGTACGCCTATTTCGCCAAGACTTACGGCTGGAAGGTTATCGGGGCGATCCAGCCGGAGAACTTCGAGGATCCGACACCGAAAGAGATAGCCGATCTGATCAACCAGGTCAAGGCTGAGAAAGTACCGGTGATATTCGGCTCGGAGGTGTTCCCCTCGAAGGTGCTCGAGGAGGTCGGGCGTGCCACTGGCGCCCGGTACGAGGACACGCTGCGTGATGATGACTTGCCTGGAACGCCGGGCCAGCCGGAACACTCCTGGACGGGCCTGATGCGCTACGACTACGCGACTATGATCAAGGGGCTGGGCGGCCAACCCACTCGGCTGTCGGCGCTGGACACCAGCCCGGCGGTGCCCGACAAGGCCAGCTACCCGCAGTGAGCGCGCCCGGCGCGCCGTCGGCGGAATTGGTACGGGTTGCCGGGGCCACCTTCGGGTACGACATCAATCCCGTCCTGGTGGACGTGACTCTCACCGTGCACGCCTCGGACTTCATCGGCGTGGTCGGGCCGTCAGGGTCGGGCAAGACATCGCTGTTGCGGCTGCTGCTGGGCACCATCCGCCCCCAACAAGGCACGGTGACGCGCACACCGGACGTCGCAGTGGCCTACGTCCCGCAACTGGAGACGGTGAACTGGAACTTCCCGGTCACCGTCTTCGAATGCGTCCTGATGTCGCGGACCGGGCGCACCTGGCCGTGGCCCACCCGAGCCGAACGCGCCGAGGTCGCCAGGGTGCTGGATCGCCTGGGCATCGCACACCTCGCGCAACGACACATCCGGGAGCTTTCCGGTGGCCAGCAGCAGCGGATGTTCATCGCCCGCGCGCTGCTTCGACGCCCTCGGCTGCTGCTGATGGACGAGCCAACCTCCGGGGTCGACGTCACCAGCCGGCACGACATGCTCCACCTCCTCGAAGAGCTCAACGCCGACGGTGTGGCGATCATGTTGACCACCCATGATCTCAATGGGGTCGCGGCGCACCTGCCCCGGCTGGTGGCCCTGCACTACCGGATCATCGCCGTCGGCCCACCGCACGAGGTGATCAGCCCGGAGGTGCTGAGGCGTACCTTCGGCGCGCCGATGGACGTGCTGGAGCACCATGGCATACCAGTCGTACTGGATCACTACGACAACGTCCGCTACCAGGGTTAGGGCCAGCGCATGATCGAGGTATCAACATGATCGACGTGCTACTCGACCCGTTCCGCTATGCCTTCTTCGTCAAGGGTGTCATCGTGGCCACTCTCGCCGGGGGTCTGTGCGGCCTGATCGGGGTGTACATCACCCTGCGCGGCATGAGCTACATCGGTCACGGGCTCTCACACGCCATCTTCGGTGGATTCGCGGCCAGCTCGATCATCAGCTTCAACTACTACCTCGGGGCCGGCGTATGGGGGCTGGCTTCCGCACTGGCGATCAACCGGGTCACCCGCAGCCGCCGGATCGGCGCCGACGCCGCCATCGGCGTGATCACGACAGCCTCTTTCGCACTCGGGATAGCGCTGCTCACCATATTCGGTAACAAGGGTCCGAGCTTCGACGCCGCCCTGTTCGGCAGCATCATCGGGGTCTCGGCGGCCGATGTCTGGACGCTCTGCGCCATCACCGCGTTCGCCGTCGCCGTGATCTTCTGCAACTACCGGGCGCTGCTGTTCGCCACGTTCGACCCCGACGTCGCTGACGTCAGCGGGGTGCGGGTCGCCCGGACCGATGCCCTGCTGATGCTGGTGCTGTCACTGTCCATTCTGGCCACCCTGACCGTCATCGGAGTCACCCTGGTCGCCGCGACGTTGGTGATCCCCGCCGTGGTGGCCCGGATGCTCACCAACCGGTTCGCCCGGATGCTGTGGCTGTCCACCGTCATCGGCGCGCTCTGCGGCCTGGTCGGAATGAACCTCAGCTACCACCTCGACGTGCCCTCCGGTACCACCATCGTGCTTACCGGTGCCGCCTTGTTCGCCACCGTGCTGGTGGCCACTGGTGGTCGACGGCTGCAGCGCACCATGCAACTCGACACCCACAACGAACCCGCCCCCGAGCGCATCGCACGATAGCGGCAAGCCGACGCTTCGGCTCCCTTATCTCAACTGTCCTGCTGTTCGGGGGGCTGGGGCGGTGCCTTCTGAACCGGAGCTTTCTGAGATGGAGCTTTCTGAGATGGAGACTTCTGGGACGGAGACTTCTGGGACGGACCTTTCTGGGACGGCGTCTCCGCACGGTCGGCACCCAGCGACGGCGTCATCGCCGCATCCGGTGGTGGCACCTCCTTGTGGGCGACCTCCTCAGCGGCGCGGAGCGCGGCTGCCACCTGCGGATCTGTGGGGTTGTCGAACCACCCGGCGACAGCTTCGTCGTCGTCCTCGGGTCGGCTCGCGGAGACGTATTCTCGGCTTGGTTCGTAGCGGAACACCCCGTCATCACCCGGGGCACCGAGCATCTTGGTGAATCCCTCCAGCGCCTTGCCGAAGTCGCTGGGCACTATCCAGACCTTGTTCGCGTCGCCCTGGGCCATCTGCGGCAACGTCTGCAGGTACTGGTATGCGAGCAACTCGGGTGTCGGCCGGCCCGCCTTGATCGCATTGAAAACCTTCTCGATCGCCTTCGCCTGGCCCTGCGCCTGGAGGTACCGCGCGGCCCGTTCACCATGGGCGCGCAGGACGCGAGACTGCCGCTCGGCTTCCGCGGTGAGGATCGCGGCCTCCTTGGCACCCTGAGCGGAGAGGATCGCGGCCTGCTTCTGGCCCTCCGCGGTCTTGATCGCCGATTCGCGCTGGCCCTCGGCGGTGAGGATGGTGGCGCGCTTCTCCCGGTCGGCGCGCATCTGCTTCTCCATCGAGTCCTGGATGGACGGCGGTGGATCGATCGCTTTGAGCTCCACCCGGCCGACCCGGATCCCCCACCGCCCGGTCGCCTCGTCCAGCACCCCGGACAGCTGACCGTTGATGAAGTCTCGTGAGGTCAGGGTGTCCTCCAGGCTCATCCCGCCGACGACGTTACGCAATGTGGTGGTGGCCAACTGCTCGACCGCAGCGACGTAGTTGGAGATCTCGTACACCGCGTCTTTGGGGTTGGTCACCCGGAAGTACACGACGGTGTCGATGTCCACGGTCAGGTTGTCCTTGGTGATCACTGACTGCGGGGGGAAGGAGACCACCTGCTCCCGCAAGTCGATCCGCTGCCGGATCCGGTCGACGAAGGGCACCAGGAAGTTCAGGCCCGGGTTGAAGGTGTTGCGGTAACGGCCCAGCCTCTCGACCACCGCGGCGGACGCCTGCGGGATCACCACCACCGCCTTGACGACCGTGACAACGATCGCCAGCAGGATGACGGTCAAGACCACGACCAGGGCAACACTCATGGAAGCTCCCCCATCACAACGGCAGTCGCTCCGGAGATGTTCATCACCGTCACGCGCTGGCCAGGCTCCAGTACCTCGGTTTCGTCGTACGCTCGCGCAGACCACAGCTCACCGCGAAGCTTGATCTTGCCACCGTGCGCGTCGACGGTGCTGATAACGATCGCCTTGTCGCCTAGCAACGCGTCGACGTTAGTCGACACCTGGCCAGCGCGGTACCGGCGCATCAGCACCGGCCGGGCCAGCACGGTCAGCGCCACCGAGGTGCCGGCGAACACCGCGACGTCCAGCCAGATCGATGCTCCCAAGGCCGCGAATCCCGCAGCCGCCAGCGCGCCCAGCCCGAGCATCATCAGCACGAAACCACCCGAGAGCACCTCGGCAACGATCAGCACAAGCCCGGCGACGAGCCACACCACAGCGGCCATGTGTCCATATTGGCAGATCTTCGACCGGGTTTGGCGCTGTGATCGTCACGAGGTCACCGTGGCTGCGCCGTGACGAAGTCGATCAGTGCCTCCACGGCACCCAGCAGCGCCGGTTCAAGATCGCGAAAGCCCCCTACGGAGCCCAGCACCCGGCACCAGCCCTGCGCTGGATCCGCCACCCCGCGCCGGTCCACCCAACCCAACGCCACGCATACACCGTCCTTCCACGACACCCCCCGCGGCACGTCCGGCCAGCCTGAGATACCCACCGCAGCGGGCCGTACCGCCTGCCAGATGTCGACGTATGGGTGACCGGTGACCAACACATCCGCCGAGCGCACCGCCTGCACGAGACGGCTCTCCTTGCTGCCCTCGACCAGGTGATCGACGAGCACGCCGAGCCTCCGGTGGGGTGCCGGGCCGAACTCCGCGACCCGCTCGGCCAGCTGGTCTATACCCTCGAGCGGTTCCACGACCACACCGTCCACCCGCAGATCATGCCCCCAGATCCGCTCGACGAGCTCCGCGTCGTGCTTGCCCTCCACCCAGATCCGGCTGGCCTGTGCGATCCGGGCCCGCTGTCCCAGCACCCGGACCGAGCCGGACGCCGATCGGGTCACCGCCACGGCGGCCGGCGCAACCGGCCGGACCAGCGTGACCGGGTCACCGTCGAGCAGGAAGGCCGCCCGCCGTAGCGGGAAGGTCCGGACTCGGCCCTTGCCGTCCTCCAACAGCACCCCATCGCGTTCGCAACGCAGAACGGCCCCGCAGAATCCGCTGCCGGCGTCCTCCACGACCAGGCCTGGCTCGGCCAGCAGCTGCGGCACCTCCCGGCGCCGGTGTGACGGCAGTGCCTGCGGCCTGTGTCCCGCGCCGTAACCCGGTGCGCTGCCGCGAGCGTTCCTCGGGGTCATGGCAGCGACGCTAACCGGATGACGGTTTCATGCGGTGCAGCCACGCCGCGTGTACCCGTCGCGAGTCGGCCCTCCGATCGCCAGCACCGCCGGCGGTAGTCCGATCGCCAGCACCGCCGGCGGTAGTCCGATCGCCAGCACCGCCGGCGGTAGTCCGATCGCCAGCACCGCCGGCGGTGTTCTACGCTTCTACTCCGTGCCCTGTCCCAGCGCGACATTGACCGTATGGGCCTCAGCTTGGCTACACGGTTGCGCCGCCCCTGACGCTGTGATCGACGGCCTGCACACTTGGGCAGGTCTGCATGAGGTCGTCGCGGTCGACGAAGCTACCGCACAGCAGCTCGACCTGCCGGCGCCCGGCGAGGTCCCGACCTCTGTGGTCGGCCTGCTGGCCGCGGCCCGGCGGGCTGGTGCGGGCACCGGCCAACTGCTGTTACCAGTGCCCGGTGACGTGCGGGGACTTCCGCCCGAGGGATCGTTGGCCTCCGCGGCGCTGGGCAGCGGCGAGGTCGCTGTATTCACCGACGCGGAGCTGGCAGCGGTGCCGGCGGCCGTCGCTGACGGCGTGCTGCGCTGGACCGTGTACACCGACGGCCCGTTCCCCCCAGCCCCTGAACCAGCCCTGGCCGACGCTGAGCATGGTCTGCGCGGAGCGGTTCGCCAGGCAGCCACCACGCTGGTGGAACTCGGCGTCGCCCGGCACCGCCCCGGGGTCCGCGCCGAGATCGCTGAGGCCCTGGAGCTCCGGACCCGACCGCCATGGCCCGAGGGCACGCCGGCACGAGCGCTGCGGGTGCTCGAGCAGGCCGATGAGGTGGAGGCCATCCTGCGCGCCGCCGACACCGACAACATCGGAGGTGCGGTGTCCGCATCGGTTGCGGCCGCCCGCTCCGCGGTGCTGCGACCGCTGTTCACCGCGGTGCGGGAGGCCCGGCGCTCCGCGGTCGCCGAAGCGGTGCGGGCCCTGACCCCGCGCGCGGGCCGGCGCTGACCGGGCTCGGACCGATGGTGTGGCGCGAATTCGATGTGCTCCGGCTCTATTACGCAGGTGCACAACAGTCCGGCGTGCAGGGAGCGCCATCGACACCCTGGCCGGCTGCCGGGACCTGCGAGCAGCGGCGGGCGGGCGTGCCATGCACCTGCTCGGCGATGAGCTCCACCACCATCTGAGCGAAGCGTGGGTCGGTGCCCGGGGTGGCGGCTCGGATGAAACCCATACCCAAGGTGGCCGCCCGCTGCCGGGCCTCGTGATCGAGGTCCCACAGCACCTCAAGGTGGTCGGAGACAAAACCGACGGGTGCCACGACGACCCCAGGCACAGCCTGGGAGTGCAGCGCGTCAAGGTGGTCGATCAAGTCCGGAGCCAGCCACGGCACCTGCGGGGGCCCGGAACGGGACTGCCACACGACGTCATAGTTACGCACCGTGGCTGTCGCGGCGATAAGCCGGGCGGCCTCGGCGACCTGCTGGGAATAGCGGTGACCGCCCTGCGAGACGAGGCCGGCCGCGGCGTCCGCGGCCATCGGCACCGAGTGCGCGGTGAATACCACCCTGGCTTTCCGGCTGGCCTGCTCACAGGCCGTGCGTAGGGCGTCGGCGCATGCCGCAATGAACAGCGGATGATCGAAGAACTGTCTGAGCTTGATCAGCTGTGGCGCCCCGAACCCGACCGCATTCCGGGCTCTGGCGATGTCCTCGTGGTACTGCCGACACCCCGAGTACCCGCCCCACGCCGAGGTGGCGAAAACCGCAGCGGTGCGCACCCCGTCGGCGGCCATCCTCGCGACGGTGTCCTCCACCATCGGGTGCCAGTTGCGGTTGCCGAAATACACCGGCAGGTCAAGCCCGGTGTCGGCGAGCGCCTGCTCGATCGCGGTGATCAGGGTACGGTTGCACTCATTGATCGGCGACATTCCTCCGAAGTGCAGGTAGTGCTGCGCTACCTCATCGAGCCGCTGCGGCGGTACACCCCGGCCGCGAGTGACGTTCTCGAGGAATGGGCGCACCTCGCTGGGGCCTTCCGGCCCCCCGAACGAGAGCAGCAACAGTGCATCGATAGGCATACCAACTAAACGCCGACGGCGTGGAAGCCACCGTCGGCCCACACCATCGAGCCGGTGGTGACAGGCAGCCAGTCGGAGAGCAGGGCGCAGACCGTGCGGGCTACCGGAGTGGGATCGTCGATGTTCCAGCCCAGCGGTGCGCGACCGTTCCAGGCGTTCTCGAAGGTCGCGAAGCCAGGGATGGACTTGGCGGCCAGCGTGCGCACCGGACCCGAGGCCACCAGGTTCACCCGGATGCCGTCGGGGCCGAGGTCGCGGGCCAGGTAGCGACATACTGACTCCAACGCCGATTTCGCCACCCCCATCCAGTCATAGGCGGGCCAGGCTTGCCGGTTGTCGAAGTCCATCCCGACGATCGAGGCACCCCGGCCGAGCAACGGCAGGCATGCCATCGCCAGCGACTTGAACGAGTAGGCGGAGACCTGCAACGCCGTGGCCACATCCGGCCACGGCGCGCTCAGAAACTCCCCACCCAGGCAGGATGCCGGAGCGAAGCCGATGGAGTGCAAGACCCCGTCCAGCCCGTCGACGTGGTCACCGAGTCGGTGCGCCAGCGAGTCCAGCTGGCCCTGGTCGGCCACGTCGAGTTCGAGCACCGGGGCCGGCTGGGGCAGCCGCTGCGCGATCCTCTCCACCAGAGACAACCGGCCGTACCCGGTGAGCACCACCTGCGCACCCTGCTCCTGAGCCACCCTCGCAACGTGGAATGCGATCGAGGCATCGGTGATCACCCCGGTGACCAGTAACCGCTTGCCTTCGAGCAGCCCCGTCACGTGTCCTCCTCCCCCACTGTCGTACCGCATGGATACCCGCACTGGTTCGGTACCCGCTCAGTGACCCATGCCCAGGCCGCCGTCCACCGGTAGCACCGCCCCGGTGATGTACCCGGCTGCGTCCGAGGCGAGGAATGTCACGACCGCGGCGACCTCCTCGGGGCTGGCCTGCCGGCGCAGCGGGATCGAGCTCAGGATCTCATCTCGGCGCGCCTGGCTGACCTCCGCGGTCATCTCGGTGTCGACGTAGCCGGGCGAGACCACATTCGCCGTGATCGAGCGGGAACCCAGCTCACGCGCGATGGACCGGGCGACACCGATCAACCCGGCTTTACTGGCCGCATAGTTCACCTGGCCAGGGGCACCGGAGAGCGCCACGACCGAGGAGATGAACACCATCCGGCCCCAACGGGCCCGCAGCATGCTCTTGGCGGCGCATTTGGCCACTCGATAGGCACCGGTGAGGTTGGTGTCCAGGACCCGGGAGAACTGGTCCTCGGTCATCCGCAGCAGCAACGTGTCGTCGGTGATCCCGGCGTTGGAGACGAGCACCTCGATCGGCCCGTGTGCCTGCTCCGCCACGGCGAAGGCGGCCTCGACGGCCGCCCCGTCGGTGACGTCGCAGCGAACCCCGAGCACGTCCTCGGGCACGCCGGAACCGCGATGGGTCACGGCAACCCGGTCGCCCTGCTTGGCGAAGGCGCGGGCGATGGCAAGCCCGATACCACGGTTGCCGCCGGTGACGAGGACGGAACGGCTCACCTACGCTCCTTCGATCGCACTGCGAATCGCTGATTGGGGAATCGCTGATTGGGCGAGGCCCTTACGGTAGTCGCTGCCCGATGGCCAATGCGCCGGCGGCGGCGAGTATCGCGGCGAGGGTACCCGCGATCAGCCACGGCTTGCCGGCGTCGGCTCGCTTGGTTTCGTAGCCGATCTGCTCCCCCAGCGTGTTGACGACGTCACTGAGCTGGTCGGCGCTACTGGCGTCGTAGAACTGCCCACCGGAGAGCTCCGCGATCCGCCGGATCGACTCGTCATCGGCAGGCACCGGCTGGTGCTCACCGTTGATGTCCACCTGGCCGTAGGCGGTGCCGAAGGAGATCGCCGAGATCGGGATCTTGGCGGCGGCCGCGGCGCGGGCCGCGGTGAACGCGCCACGTGGATCGTCGCCCTCAGGCGTTGGTACGGTCTGCTTGCCGTCGGTGAGCAGCACGATGCGAGCCGGCGGCGGTCCTTGCGCATCCGAGACCACGGCGCCGAACGCCTCGATCGAGGACAGACTCGCAAAAATAGCCTCACCGGTGCCGGTGGCTTCAGCCAGCTTGAGACTGTCGACGGCCCGGATCACCGAGGCTCTCTCGGTGGTGGGCGAGACCAGCACGGTGGCCGAACCGGCGAAGGACACCAGCCCCAGGTTCACCCCGGGGGTGAGTTCGTGAGCGAATCGCTTCGCCTCCCGCTGGGCGGCCGCGATCCTGCTCGGTTCGATATCGGTGGCCCGCATGGACAGTGACACGTCGATCACCAGCATGACGGTGGCCCGGTTCCGCGGCACCTTCCGCTCCGCGGTCGGGCCGGCTAGCGCGACGGTGAACAGCACCAGGGCGCTCAGCAGCAGCGCCACCGGTAGGTGGCGCTGCCAGCCCTGACGCTTGGGGGCGACCCGCTCCAGCATGGCGAGGTTGGCAAAGCGCAGCACCTGCCGGCGCCGCCGCCGCTGCATCCAGACGTAGCCGATCACCAGCGCGGCGACCACCACCAGCAGCAGGAACCACAGCGGAGCGGTGAATCCGCCGAGGCTCATCCGACGCCTCCTGACCACAATCGCTTGCGGGCGACCGCGAAGCGCACGATGTCGGACACCCAGTCGGAGTCGGTACGCAGCGTCAGCTGGGCAGCGCCGCAGCGCCGTAGCGCCGCAGTGACCTCGTCGCGATGCGCGGCAGCCGCGGCAGCGAACTCCCGGCGCAGCAGCGGCGTGGTGACGACCTCCTTCTGCCGCCCGGTCTCCGGATCCGCGAGCACCACCGTGCCCATGTCGGGCAGTTCGAGGTCGCGGGGATCGAGTACCTCGAATGCGATCAGATCGTGCCGGGCGGACAGCCCGCGCAGCGGCCGCTCCCAGTCGAAGACCTCACCGGAGCGCGGACCGAGAAAATCCGAGATGACCACGACCAGCCCGCGGCGACGCGGTGGGCGGCGCAGCTGTTCCAGTGTCGCCGCCAGGTCCCCGCGGACACCTTCGGCGGCTCGTGGCAGCTCGGCGATGCGGCGAATCAGCCCGCGGGCGTGCGGCAGGCCACCGCGAGCCGGGATCCGCAGCAAGTCCGCACCGGTGCCGGCCACGGCACCGGTGCGGTTCCCGCCGCCTCTGGTCAGATGCGTCACGGCAGCGCAGGCGGCCACCGCGAGCTCGCGCTTGTCGCATTCCGCGGTGCCGAAGTCGAGGCTGGCCGACAGGTCGACCGCCAGCCACGTCTCCAGCTCCCGGTCCGCGACGGTGTCCCGGATATGCGGCTCGGTGGTCCGTGCGGTGACCGCCCAGTCCATCCGCCGGACGTCGTCGCCGGGCTGGTACCGCCGGGCCTCCCCCGGTTCCGTACCCGGACCGGGCACCAGACCGAGGTGATTGCCTTGCAGCAGCCCATCGAGGCGGCGCCGCACGGTGAGCTCCAAGGCGCGGAGCCCGGCCTCCATGCGTTCCTCGCGCAGCACCGGCGGCGCCCACCGCTGCCGCTTGCCGTGCGCCATCATCGCTGCGCCCATCTTTCAGTCAGCTCTGCCCAACCGGTCCGGCCGGCGTTTCCGGATCACCCACAACCGGACCGGTGCTCGACGGACGCGCGGAGACCTGGGGCAGCGGCACAGTCTGCAGCACCCGGGTCACGATGTGCTCCACCGGCACCCCATCGGCCAGCGCGTCGTAGGAGAGCACCAGGCGGTGTCGCAGTACGTCGGCCGAGACATCGACCACATCCTGGGGCAGCACGTAGTCCCGCCCGCGGATCAGCGCCAACGCGCGGGCCGCAGCGACGATCCCCAGGCTGGCCCGCGGTGAGGCACCGTAGGCCACCCAGCCTGCGACGTCGGACAGGCCGTGCTCGGCGGGCGTCCGGGTGGCGAGCACCAGCCGCACCACGTAGTCGACCAGGGCGTGGTGCACGAATACCCGCCCTGCGCTCTCTTGGAGCCGGACCAGCCCGGCAGGGTCCAGCACCCGGTGCGGCTCGGGGGGGTGCACACCCATCCGGTAGATGATCTCCCGTTCCTCTTCCACTGTGGGGTACTGCACCAGGATCTTGAACAGGAACCGGTCGCGTTGCGCTTCGGGAAGCGGATAGACGCCCTCGTTCTCGATCGGATTCTGGGTGGCCAGCACGAGGAATGGCGCGGGCGTGGGATAGGTGGTGCCACCGATCGACACGTGTCGTTCCGCCATCACCTCCAGCAACGCCGACTGCACCTTGGCCGGCGCACGGTTGATCTCGTCGGCAAGCACGAAATTCGCCATCACCGGCCCCAGCTCGACGTCGAACTGCTCGCGGCCCTGCCGGTAGATCCGAGTACCGAGGATGTCGGCAGGCACCAGGTCAGGGGTGAATTGGATACGCGAGAACGTACCCCCCACTACCCGGGCGACGGTCTCCACAGCGAGGGTCTTGGCTACCCCGGGCACACCTTCGAGCAGGAGATGACCGCGAGCAAGCAAGCCGACGAGCATCCGCTCGACCAACCGATCCTGCCCCACGATCACCCGCTGGATCTCAAAGACCGTCCGTTCGATCAGCTCAGCGTCTCTGGCCGGGGTGGCCTGGTGGCTGGGCAGGCTGGATGCTGGTGTGGGCGCCCCGCCGTTGGCGTCACTCACGTGTCCTCCTCGGCAAGGTCCGGATATCACGGTAGCGGGGTTCAGCCAGACCCAATCGCGGCGCCGGTGTGACCGCTGTGAAGGTTCCTACAGATCAGAGCATCCGCACGGCGTAGGGCATGATCTCGGTGTAGCGCACCGAGGTGACGCGTACCTTGCCCCCCGAGTATGGAGCCTCGATCATCTGCTCGCCGCCGATGTACAGGGCGACATGATGGATGTTTCCAGCCGTGCCCCAGAACAGCATGTCGCCGGGACGCTTCTGGGCCAGCGGCACCTTGCGTCCGGTGTTGTACTGGAAACCGCTGTAGTGCGGTAGCGAATAACCGAGGGCCCGAGAGAAGGCGTAGATCATCAGGCCGGAGCAGTCGAAGCCGACCCTACGGTAGTCGCCAAAGGTGTCGGCAACTCCGCCGTCGCGGACTCCGACAGTGGGTCCTCCAGAGTTACCGCCACCCCACGAGTAACGAACTCCGAGCTGCGCCATCGCCCGATTGATGACCGACTGGGCACTCACGGCGACAACCCGAGATCCGCCTACGGTAGCTGCGCCGCGTTCGGCTGCTGCTGCGGTAGCTGCGGCAGCCGCAGCAGCAGCGGCTGCCGCAGCCTGCTCGCGATCCCGCTCTACGCGCCACTCCTCGTAGCGCTGCCGCTGCCCGCGCAGACCGGCGGCAGCGTTCTGCGCATCGTAGAGTTGCCGCTCGAGGTCGGACTTGCGGTCCTGCATGGCTTTGGACTTCGTCGCTTGCGCTGTCTCGGTGTCGATCGCGGCTCGATAGGCGCCTTCGAGTGCCGTCTTCGCCGCGACAGCCTGCCGCTGAGCTACCTGGGCGGCCGCCAGCGCGGCCCGGGTCTGTGAGTCCTTGTTGGCTGCATCGACTCGGGCGCGCCGCATGTTGTCCACCGCGTGCAGCTGATCGCCTCCCACAGCATCCAGGAGCTCGGCGCGAGCAAGCAGATCCTTGGGGCTTTTCGAACCGAGGAAGGCCGACAGGGAGCCGACAGTGCTGCCCTGCCGGAAACTCGCGGCCGCGAATTGATCGATGTCGCGATGTGCCACGGCGATCTGCGCTGCGGCCGCGTCGGCTTCCACGCGGGAGCTCTCCGCCGCGAGGGTCGCGGTGGCTGCGGCGGCGTCGGCGGTCTGCTGGTCGATCAGAGCCTTGTTCGCCAGTTCATGCCTGAGCTCGACCTGGGACTGCAGCGCTATCAGGGCCGCTTCGGCCTCGGCGACCTGGTTGGCCAGTTGCCCGACCCGGGTGGCGGTGGCGGAAACGCGAGATTGGCTAGAGTTGAGGTCGTCGTCGCTGGGGTTGGGCTGGTGGTGGTGGCACCGCATGCCCAATGCCTGGGTTTCCCACCAGGACCAGCACCGTGAGTAAGCCCGCGACCAACGCACGACCGGGCAGCTGACGCCTCGTCCGGACGCTCACACCCACTCCTCCCGGCTCCTCTCTGCGGCGCCGGTCCCTCCCGACACCCGCCAGACCTTGTCAAGCACGCATGCGGGTGCACTCTGTCATGTACCTCTCACGCGCACCAATAGTCTCGTGCGTAACTTGCGCAACATCCACCACAGGTGTTACACATCGAGCTTGGTCGCTACACTGTGTAATCACATCCAGGTGTGTAGGTCCAGAGTGCGAGCAGACGCGCCAGCCCGCGTTAGGCCGCTGATGAACAGCCGGAACGACCTCGCCGCCGTTCATGCAGCAGGAACGGCGGCGATACCGGGAGTCCGCGGCTCATCGTCTAGAATTCGGTCGCATCTTGTGATCATTTATACAACTGCCGCCACAAGATTTCTGGGCGCTGCCCCAGGGCGAAGCTCAACGCCCTATACACCGTGCACTGCGGGCGCCCGTACCAAAGCCGCCGTGCCCAACCTGTCCACCCGCAGTATTGACATCGACCTCGCTTGTTCACCTTATGTTGCCTGAGCAATATGGCTGCGGCTGCAAGTAACCGCACGGTCTGCTCTTCGAGAACCGCCGACGCGGTCGACTCCTTGTTTCTGAGTTGGTCAGCCAGCTCCTCGAGGCGTTCGAGCATCAGTCGCTGCCGGGTTTGCCAAACGTTGCTCACTGCTCCCGATAAGGCTCTCCGGGATGCGCTGGGAGGGCGGGCGGTCCGTTGGCAACAACCTCTCCCTCGACGACGAACTCAATCCTCTCATTGGCTCGACGCCGTAACCACTTACCGACGGTAATCAGCCTGTCGGCGTAGTGTGCCTGTTCTGCTGCGCTGGCGCTGCCGTCCATGATGCGCATAGCCAGCGGCGCCATGGCAGTGTTGATCCGGGCCAGCTCAGCAAGCAGCTCCCGATCTTCGCGGATCATGACTGAACCTGCTCCCATCTGCCCGACCTGGACGGCACCGGGACGGGTGAGGTGCCTTTACGTGAGGGGCGGAGTACGGGGGTTCGGCCCTGTTCTCACGACCCGCACCCGTCCCGGTGCCATGCCGATCATGATGCCCCGCGTCATCGACCGCGGCCCATCCCGTGTCGGCGTGGTCTGTGGGGCAGATCTTCCCGGCGCAACGGGGAACGTCGCCCTCACCTGCGGTGTCGTCATCGGAGTACCGTCTAGCCACCAACGGAGGTAGGCCGGCGCAACGGTTAGGGGTGAGAAAAGCCAGGTGCAGTACAAGGCACGCAGCCTCAGGCAGGAGCAGGTCTGGCTCTCGGCGGATCTTCGAAGCGAGGGCAAGACCTGGGTCGAGGTAGCCACCGTCTTCCGGATGAAGTACCGAGTCAATGCCCGGGTAGCGTTCCGGTTGGCACATACGTGGAGCCAACGGCAGGCCGCTGAGGAATGGAACCAGCGCTGGCCGGACGAGCCGAAGACTCTCAAGAGTTTCTCGTATTGGGAGACCTGGCCCAGCACCACCGGTTATGAGCCCTCGCTCGACGTTCTCGGCAAGCTGGCGTGCCTGTACGAATGCAGCGTCAGCGACCTTGTGGCAGATCAACCCGATTACCGTCACGTCGACAGTGCACACCGCACGCTGGCAGCCGCCAGTGAGATCGCGGTCGCAGATCAGATAGAATCTCTGATAGCCGAGCTTTTCCGGCAGACGGACAGCAACGGCCGACCTACACTGTCGCCGTTCGTCCTGTCACGAGGTGCCGCGTCACTGGTACACCGACTCGAAGAGGCCAACTTCAGTGAATTGGCACAGGTGATCGTCATGTGGATGCAAAAACTCGGCACCGCAGTAAGTCGCCGAGAACTACTTAATAAGCTCAGCGCAGCATGTGCGCTGGCGGCTGCCGCACCATTATTCGATGTTCTCGACCCAGACGAGTATGAACGAGTCACCCAGGTGCTACAGGATCCGTCAATCTTTGACAAGACAACACTCCGCTACTGCGAAAATATGGTCGGAATTCTCAGACGGCAAGGTGACATGCTCGGCCCACAACTCACGCTGCACAGTGCGATGGGGTATCGGGACCTCGCGCAACGACTCGCCGAGACAGCGCCATTACAATTTCAGCAGCGCGCACTGTCGAACTATGCTGAATTGACCCAGCTCGTTGGCTGGCTATGCTTCAACATGGGTGGCTACCGCAACGCTGCGCACTACTATGACGATGCCCGCGCTGCGGCCCACGACGCACAAAATGTTGAACTAGCTACATACGTCCTCTGCACCATGAGTCATTTGGCCACATGGCAGGGTAAGGCCAGAGTCGGCCTTGATCATGCGATTGTGGCGCAAGCCTGGGCCTCGCAGACGGGTAGCCCGCGAGCTGAGGCTTATGCCGCTGACGTGGCAGCACGCGCCTTTGCGGCCGAAGGCCAGAGCGATACTTGCCGCAAGACGCTCGACATCGAACAAGCTGCGGTGGCTAAGATCGCGGTCGACGCCGCCGATCCATCCTGGTGGTATTTTTACGACGAGTCGTTTTTCTGGGCCACGACGAGCAGTTGCTCCTTGAGCATGTGCGACCCGGTGCGGGCTCTGGAAACAGTCTCGAAGTCGCTCGCCACCACGGATCCGACCAATGTTCACAATTATTCTTTTACCTTGCTTTTTCAAGGCGAAGCTCTTGTGCAGCAGGGTCATATTACGGAAGCCTGCCAAACTATCGGCGAGGTCGTCATGCTCACCGCTTCCAACAGGTCGCAGCGCATCGGCCAACACATTGCTGAACTGCGGGTAGCACTGATGTCGTGGCAGCAGAGCAAGCCGGTACGCGAACTTGACGAACTGTTGACAGCTTATCCCCCGTTGTCGCGCCACAGTGGCAGCACATAGAGCATGTACTCAGAGAAATACGAACCAGGTTTGCCGGGTATCTTGCCGACCGGTTGCCAACCCCACCTTTCATAAATCGCCCGAGCAGCGTCGGCTTGAGGTCCAGTCGCCAGGGTGGCCCTCTCCTCCTGCCGTTGGGCAAGCACTGTGTTGTTCAGCGCTCGACCCACGCCTTCTCCTTGCCAATCACGACGTACTTCGATCTCAGCCAATACAAAGGTGCGGGTGCCGTCCTCGTTGGTAAATCCTTCGACCGGTGCTGGGGTTAAACCATCCCACCAGGACGTACCTGCTGGCAGGGCATAACCGAAGGCAAAACCGACGATCTTGGTACTATCACGCGCAGTGAGCAATCCATAGCGAGGGCGGTCGAGCGCCTTCGTGGCGCGCGTACGGAAAGCAGCGGTCTTCTCACTATCCGGATCCACGCTGTACGCATCGGCGTAGACATCACACAGCGTATCCATGAGTTTAGCTGCGTCTGCACTGTCATGGTGAGTCAGGGTCAGGTCGTGCGTGGGCACCATGGGGTGAGCCTAGAGGGCTAGATGATCTATTCCAAGGCGACAGTGGTCGTCCGCGCGGCCAACGACGCCAACATCGGCACGGTCAGCGGTAGGCAACAGTCGACCGCGGCCGGACGGGTGGTCCTGTTGCAGAGGACACGTTGGGGAGCTCCGGACCGGCTTGCTTGGCGATGACGGTCAGGATGTCGTGGGGTGCCGCGGGTGGCCAGCCACCGTGGAGGTTGAGCGGAAGCCCGCTCGTGTGACAAGTCCCTACCCGGCGGACCTATATACGTAGGGACCCGCTGCGGAGAGGTTCAGGAAGGGGCGAAGACGACGATGATCGCAGAACTGGTCGGTCTTGCGTTGCGCGCGGTCATATCAGCCACGCCCAGTTGGACACTGTGGCTCGGTCTCACCAGTTTCATGGCGGTCGCCGGGGTATTAGTATTCTTTTACGAGCGATGTCGACGCCGCACCTATATCGCAGTACTAGAAGCAATTCAGCCGGGTACGCTTCTACTCGACAGGACCCATCGCTGCAGGGAGATAGCAGTCGTTCGCCTACCTCAATCGCGGTTGATAGCGCACCGCAATTCGGTCGGTTCGGAGGGTCTAAGGCGATGACCAGCGAGGAACGTCCGAGTGATTACAACGAAGTAGTTACCCACTTCCTAAAACTACATGGACAAGAGCTAGAGCTGCAGGCGATTAAGCTATCGAGATGCTACAGTATCGACCTCCATGAGTTGGTGTCGCGAACGTCGGTGACCGTCTGGGAAAAATGGCCAAATGAGCTCTGTGCGCTACCTGATGATGAACGATATAAGCGCACACTGCGCATCCTATCCAACCACGCGCGTAACCTTTCAAAAAATGCAAGACGCAATGAGAGAAAATGTGTCCTCTTTTCAGAAAAAGAATTAGAAAATTTGACTCAAGTGATCATTACACGGCAAGACCCGGTGGCGGTCGAGGCAATATTTGAAGATGAGCGATTCGCGATTTATAATGCGATCTCCCTGCTGGATGGTAGATGTAGGGACGTAATGACTCTCATCGCCCTAGGTCTAGAGAACAGTGAGATTCGACAAGAACTTCACATGACAGTGACTAACCTAACGAGCACTAAAGTGCGTGCTCGAAGATTGTTACGAGAAATCCTAGGGTTAGGAGATAAATGCGAAGGCGGTGAACCGCGATGACTGAACCGGAAGACGGGGTTGACGTCACGGCGCAGTGTCAGCTGGAGGACTCTAGGCGCACTACTGAACTGCTCTTGCGTGCCCGCGACGGGGATCTGGCAGCCGGGGACGAGTATCTGGCAGCCTTGGACAAAATCCTCCGCCGTTATGGCGAACTCGTCAACATGATCGTGGGGTCGTTCCGGCTGCAGGAGGCCGACCGGTACGACGCGATTCAGATGACCTGGCTACGGCTGGCCGAATACGCCGACCGTGTGCAGTTCCCCGAGCGGCTGGGCGGCTGGTTGGTGACCACCGCGCGCCGCGAATGCATCCACATCCTGCGGCAGGCCAAACGCGGCCCGAGCCTCACCGATAAGACGCCAGAATTCGCCGCCGACCCCGCGGAAGGTCCCGAGCAGCGCGCCATCGACGCTGAGATCGCACGAATACTGCACGCGCTCGTCGAGGAGTTGCCACCGCTCCAGCAGATCCTGATCAAGACGCAGTTCACCGACGATCCCCCCTCCTATGCCGAGACCGCCCAGATCACCGAGATCCCCCTCGGCGCCATCGGACCCACCCGGGCGCGGGCGTTGCGACAGTTGCGACTCGGGCTTGGCGAATTCGGAGCCCGGGGTGTTGAAGGCGTTGAGGGGAAACTAACAGAGGGCGACAGGACGGGCAGTCATTTTCTCGACAATCTTCTCGATAAAGCAGATCAAGCGCTACGAGAAAAACTCGAACCCAAGGTTACGGACTTAAGAACCAGCAGCACGCAGGGCACTGGAGATTCACAGCTTGACGACCTACTGCTCAGAGCTGATGCAGCACTTCGTGTCACCCTCCGTGATCATCAAGCCACGGTGAGTGGGTTTCTCTCCGCCGAGGAAAAAAACCTTGATGATCTCGTAGTGTTGCTGCCTGCAGATCGGTTGCAAAAGGAAACTCGCCCGCAGTTGGACACCGTCGCGCACAAGGTCGGCGATACCGCTGACGCGCTGCTCGGCTTTGTTGAGGAATTCTTGGAATCGGAACCATCCGATCTGGACGAAGCGCGACGACCCACGCGTTCCGGCCGCATTCAAGCGGCTGGTAGACCCCCAGCCGTTCCCACCACCCCGCCGCCTTCTGGGGACCGCGCGCCGCTGCTGAGCAGGACGGCGTGGTCGGCTGCGGCGCGTGTCGGAGTAGGACTGGGCACAGTTGGCGTATCGGTCTTTGTCGGGCACAGCTTCGGCGCGGGGACCACCCAGGTGCTGAGCGCTGCCCTACTGCTGATCTGCCTCGGAATGCTGCTCGAAGCGACCTGGACCATCCAGCCGAAGCTTCGCAGGCAGAACGAGGAACGTCGCAGGCTGAACGAGGAATGGTCGGCGGTTCGCACCGCCCGCCGGCAACGGAACCAGTGTCGGCGCTGCGCGAGTCCACTGTCCGAACAGGACTGGTATTTCGCGCCGAAGCTAGCGGAGGACCCACCGGAAGACGACTGAGTGGTGAGCCAACGGTGTAAAAGTTGCGGAGCTCACGTGGCACGGCGACCGCGCAGTACGTGGCCGAGAGGTGAGCTCATCCCCGAATTGCAGCGCGCCAGCGTCACCGTGCCGCATCAGCGCACTCCAGCATTTATTCAGAATGCATTTATTCAGAATGCTCTTTCGAGGCGAAGAGTTCGTCCAGAAAAGAGAGATCGTCGAAGCCAGCCAGGTCATCGGCGAGGTTGTCACGCGTGCCGTTACCTGCACCTCGTTACGCATCAACCAACGCATCACCGAACTACTGGGAGCAATGGTACCGTGGCAGCGGAGCAAGCCGGTACGTGAATTGTACGAGCTGGTGGAGGCCCATTCCTTGTCGCCACGACGAGGTATCAGTATGTAGAGCGCGCAGGTATAGGCGGGAGTCAGTTGACCTGGCGCTCGCGGTCCTCCCAGTATTCCTGGCGCAGCTTGAACTTCTGGATCTTCCCCGTGGCCGTCCGCGGAATCGCCTCGCGGAACTCCACCGACGTCGGTGCCTTGTAGCCGGCCAGGCGCTCCTTGCAGTAGGCGATGATCTCGTCTTCGGTAACCCGCTTCCCGGCAGCCACCACGACCAGCGCCTTGACCGTCTCCCCCCAGCGCTGCGAGGGCACTCCGATCACCGCTACCTCGGCCACCGCGGGATGGCTGAACAGGCAGTCCTCCACCTCGATGGACGAGACATTCTCACCTCCGGTGATGATCACATCCTTTTTCCGGTCGATGATGCTGAGATAACCTTCATCGTCCATCGACCCACCGTCACCGGTGTGGAACCAGCCGTCCACCAGCACTTCGCTGCTGGCCTGTGGGTTGTCCCAATAGCCGGCCATCACCACGTTCGAGCGAGCCAGCACCTCACCGGACTCGGACGTACGCAGCTGCACACCCAACGCCGGGGCACCGGCACGGGACAGCCTGCGGGTACGGTCCGCGGCGGGCAGCTCGTCGTCGGCCGGCCCACCGCGGTTGAACGTCAACAGCGGTGAGGTCTCGGTGAGCCCGTAGATCTGCGTGAACTCCCAACCGAGTTCCTCCCTGACCCGGTGAATCACCCTGGTCGGCGGTGGCGCACCCGCGCAGACCAGCCGTACCCGCCCCCGGCCCGGGATCTCACCGTCCCAGCTCTGGGCGGCCTCCAGCACCGCATTCCACACCGCTGGGGCACCGCACATCAAGGTGACGCCGTGCTGATCGACCCGCCGCAGGATCTCCGCACCGTCCACCCTGCGGAGCACGATCTGCTGAGCTCCCAACCCGGCCAGCCCGAACGGCATGCCCCAGCCGTTGCAATGGAACATCGCCAGCGTATGCAGGTACACATCGCGCTCCCAGGCCCGGGTGTGCAAGGCGAAGGTGACCGCGTTGATCCAGATGCTGCGGTGGGTGAGCTGCACGCCCTTGGGTCGAGCGGTGGTGCCCGAGGTGTAGTTGATCGTCGCCGTGGCCTGTTCGTCAGGCTCGGCCCACGGACGCGGCTCGACCTCGAAACGCATCAGCTGCGCCTCGGTCTCGCCACCGAGCACGAAACGGTGTGGCGCGGTCACCGTCTTGAGCGCTTCGTCAAGCTCCGGATCGACCAGCAGCACCGACGATCCACTGTGCGAGACGATGTAGTCCACCTCGTCGGCGCGGAGCCGGAAATTCACCGGCACACAGATCCGGCCGCTGGCCGGGACCGCGTGCAGCAGCTCCAGCAGCCGGGCCGAGTTGTGGCTTACCACGGCCACCCGCTCGCCCACACCCACGCCGAGCGCGTCCAGACCGGCCTGCCAGGCCCGGACCCGACGGCCCAGCTGCTGGTAGGTGGATGTCCCCACCGGTGGCGCCGGCTGGATGGACTCGTCCACGACCGCGACAGACTGCGCGAACGCTGTCTCACCACGCGCGAGGAAATCAATAACGGTCAACGGCACCCGCACGGTCCTCACCCCTCCACCCTGATCTCGTCTCGCCCAGCGTATGGCCGTGCCCCGACAGGGAGACATATCGGGAAGCTGATGTGCGGTCTTGGGCGGTGATCCGGTCGGCGGGTGGGCGGACGTAGAGTCATAAGTGGGGGCACCAGTCGCGCCCTCACGAGCGGAGGTGCCCGTGACCCACGCAGCAACAAGCGCAGACAGCTTCGGCACCCGCGGCATGCTCTCTGTCGGAACTGCGCGCTACCAGCTGTTCCGATTGGCTGAGCTGGACCAGCGGCTCGGCACGCAGTGGCGCGCCCTGCCCTACAGCCTGAAGGTGCTGTTGGAGAACCTGCTGCGCTCCGAATCGGACGCTGCCGGCGCGCATGTCACGACCGAGCACATCGAGGCGCTCACCCGCTGGGACGCCCGTGTCGCATCGTCCACAGAGATCCAGTTCACCCCCGCTCGGGTGATCATGCAGGACTTCACCGGGGTGCCCTGCGTGGTCGATCTGGCCACGATGCGCGAGGCGGTCACGGCCCTGGGTGGTGACCCGCAGGCGGTGAATCCGCTGGTGCCGGCCGAGCTGGTCATCGATCACTCGGTGATCGCCGACGTGTCCGGCCGTCCGGACGCCTTCGAACGCAATGTCGAACTGGAGTACCAGCGCAACTGGGAGCGTTACCAGTTCCTGCGCTGGGGGCAGGGTGCTTTCGACGAGTTCAAGGTGGTCCCACCGGGCACCGGGATCGTGCATCAGGTCAACCTCGAGCATCTGGCCCGGGTCGTGACGACCCGCCGTGGTCAGGCCTACCCGGACACTGTGGTGGGCACCGACAGCCACACCACGATGGTCAACGGGCTCGGCGTGCTGGGGTGGGGCGTGGGCGGCATCGAGGCTGAGGCCGCCATGCTCGGTCAGCCGGTATCGATGCTCATCCCACAAGTCGTGGGCTGCAAGCTCACCGGAGCCATCCCGTCGGGGGCGACCGCCACCGATGTCGTGCTCACCCTGACCGAGATGCTGCGCCGGCACGGCGTGGTCGGGAAGTTCGTCGAGTTCTACGGCGAGGGTGTAGCGAGAGTGCCGCTGGCCAACCGGGCCACCATCGGCAACATGAGCCCCGAGTTCGGCTCCACCTGCGCGATCTTCCCGATCGACCAGGAGACGATCCGCTACCTGAAGCTCACCGGTCGGCCCGCCGGGCAACTCGCGCTGATCGAGGCCTACGCCAAGGAGCAGGATCTCTGGCACGACCCGACCCGGGAGGCCCGCTACTCGGAATACCTCGAGCTGGACCTGTCCACCGTGGTGCCCTCCATCGCCGGACCCAAACGCCCCCAGGACCGGATCGCGCTCTCCGATGCGAAGCCGGCGTTTCGCCGAGCCCTGGTCGGCTACGCAGGCACCGCGCAGTCCACCGTGGATCAGGCCGGGGAACAGTCCTTCCCTGCCAGCGACGCCCCCGCAGTGCGCAGCGGCAACGGCGCCAGTGCGCCCTACCCGGCGGTCTCGGCTGCGGCCGGTGAGCTGGGCCGCGCCAGTTCACCGACGTCCGTGCGGCCCTCCGAGGGTGCGGGCTACGAGATCGACCACGGCTCCGTGGTGATCGCCTCCATCACCTCGTGCACCAACACCTCCAACCCGTCGGTGATGATCGGTGCCGCGCTGCTGGCCCGCAACGCCGTTGACCGGGGCCTGACCGTCAAGCCCTGGGTCAAGACGTCGATGGCGCCCGGTTCCCAGGTGGTCACCGACTACTACGAGAAGGCCGGTCTGTGGCCCTACCTGGAGAAGCTGGGTTTCCACCTGGTCGGCTACGGCTGCACCACCTGCATCGGCAATTCCGGCCCGCTGCTCGACGAGGTCTCCCATGCCGTCCATGACGCCGACCTCGCGGTGGTCAGCGTGCTGTCCGGAAACCGCAATTTCGAGGGTCGGATCAACCCCGACGTCTCGATGAACTACCTCGCCTCACCGCCGTTGGTGATCGCCTACGCACTGGCCGGAACGATGGACGTCGACATGGCCAGCGAGCCGCTAGGGTTCGACCGCGACGGCGATCCGGTGTATCTGGCCGACCTCTGGCCCCAGCCACAGGAGATCCAGAAAGTGATCGAGTCGACGATCGGCCAGGAGATGTTCATCAAGGACTACGCCGACGTCTTCGCCGGCGACGCTCGCTGGCAGGCGTTGCCGACCCCGCAGGGCGAGACCTTCACCTGGGACCCGGAGTCGACCTACGTCCGCAAGCCCCCGTATTTCGAGGGGATGGCGGTGCAACCGCCGCCGGTGACCGACATTCGCGGTGCCCGGGTGCTGGCGCTGCTGGGTGACTCGGTGACCACCGACCACATCTCCCCCGCCGGGGCGATCAAGGCTGACTCTCCGGCCGGCCACTACCTCGCCGAGCGGGGTGTCGAGCGCAAAGACTTCAACTCCTACGGATCCCGCCGGGGCAACCACGAGGTGATGATCCGCGGCACATTCGCCAACATCCGGCTACGCAACCTGCTGCTGGAGGACATCAGCGGCGGTTACACCCGCGACTTCACCGCACCGCCCGACGCCGGCCCGGTACCGATCTACGACGCGGCGCAGCGCTACACCGCCGCCGGCGTCCCGCTTCTGGTGCTGGGCGGCAAGGAGTACGGCTCGGGCTCGTCGCGGGACTGGGCCGCCAAGGGCACCCTGCTGCTCGGGGTGCGCGCGGTGCTCGCCGAATCCTTCGAGCGGATCCACCGCTCCAACCTGATCGGCATGGGCGTGCTCCCGCTGCAGTTCCCAACGGGCGAATCGGCCTCGTCGCTGGGTCTGGACGGCACCGAGACCTTCGACATCTCCGGTGTCACCACGCTCAACGACGGCGCCAGCCCGGCGACGGTACACGTCACCGCCACCCGTGAAGGGACGGATGCGGTGGAGTTCGACGCCGTGCTGCGCATCGACACCCCCGGTGAGGCCGAGTACTACCGCCACGGCGGGATCCTGCAGTACGTGCTGCGTGGTATGGCGCGCAAGAGCTCGTGAGCGGGGAAACATATTCGCAATGAGCTACGCTTGCTTACCGAATTCGTATGGCGATTGTTTTGACGTGGCCGCCCAGACGTGCGATATTCACAATCTTGAATCCGGGCGGCAAGAACGACCAGGCTGCATCACCAGGTCGCGGGCACGACGATGACCCTTCGGTAGAAAAATATTGGACGACCCGGTCGACCACTCCGGCCTGCACGAAGGGCGCCGCGAAGGCGAGGTCGCCACTGAGCAGTACCGAGCGAACACCACCGGCGTGGAGTGAAGCGAGTAGACTCAGTGGTCTTTGGGCCAAAGACGACGAGCCGAGTTGTAATATTCCCGTACCGTGACTGTCTGGCGTGCCTTCTTCGACTCCACGCTCCGAGCGCAGGACGACATCGGCTTGGATACGCAGGAATCTCACATCTTCTGCGACTGGTGGTGAACTACTCTCCAGCGCGGGGGTCAGGGCGTCATCGCTCAGGACGTACGCCCAAGTCACGTGTGGTCTCTGAGACTGTAGCGAATCGAACCACGGACCGAGGACCAACCGAGCTTCGTCCGCTAGAACGCCGATTTCGACGTCGACGCCCGCAGCTCGCAGTTTGACGGCACCGCCCTCGCCTCGTGAGGTTGGGTCGATGAGGGCGATGACTACTCGGGCGATGCCGGCGTCGATCAGGGCTTGGTGGCAGGGTGGGGTATGACCATGGTGGTTACAGGGTTCCAGGGTGACGATGGTCGTGCCGCTTTCGGCTCGGCCCGCCGCCGCGGCCAAAGCATGAGCTTCCGCATGCGGCTCGCCTTTACGCTGGTGATAGCCCTGCCCGACGATATGCCCCTGACTGTTGAGGATGACACAACCGACCGGCGGATTCGGGCTGCAGGTACCGAGGCCGAAGGCAGAGAGCACGATCGCTCTGCGCATTGCGGATAACTCGATCTCAGTTGCCATTATCCGGAGGCATCAGCCACTCAGCATTTGGCTCACAGCGGTGACCTCGTACAGCGTTCTGGTTGAGCCTGAGCTGCGCGCGATACACAATGCCTGCACAGCAACGGTGGCGGCTTTCTCCGGTTCGGCAGCGGCGGCATATGCCTTCGCCAGACCGCCGAGCGCGGCGCCCCGATCACGCTGGTAGACGGCCGGCAGGTCGATCAGAGCAGACTCGTAGAGCGGGGCCGCCCGCTTGGGCTTGCCGACCAGCTGCCAACACTTGGCTCGCTGAATCTCCAGGTAGCTGGCAGTGCAGAACGAACCGTGACCCCGCCGAGCGTCACCAGCATCGTCGGTCGCGGCCCACACATGTGCCTGGTCCAGCAACCGTTGCGAGGCCAGCTCCTCACCATCAAGGGCGTGGCCCTGTGCCTCCTGCTGGAGGATGGCAGCCCGCATCGGAGCTGGGAGCTGGTCGCCATCCCGCCCAGCTGCTCGTGCCAAGCCAATGGCCTGGGCCGCTTCTCGGGCGGTGACCGCTTGCTGGCTTCGGCGGAAAAGCGTCCAGGCCAGCATCAAGGGATCGTCAGCTTCCAGGGCCCACTCCATGGCCCGACCGGTCTAGTAGCGGGCTCCGGTCAAGTCGTAAGCATCTTCATAAAGCCAGGCAGCCGACTCCGCGTACTGAGCTGCGAGCCGGGCGACCTCGGTGCGAGTCGTGTCCCGCGTTGTGCGCATCAGCGCGTCAACGATCTCGATCTGGTCCAGCACACCAGCCAAGGCATAGCGCGGGCCGAACAGATTGTCTGTCTTGACCAGCAGGTGCCACTGCTCACGCAGATGAACCAGGATCTCACCGATCTGAGCGAGTGAGGCGAGTTCCAGCCGGGCACCGGGTGGCGTGTGGCGCTGCTCGTGTTGCCGGCTGACCAGCGCCTCCAGCTCGTCGTAGCCGTGGATCAGGGCACCGTGTGCCTTGAGCTGTTCCGACTCAGCCAAGGCCCATGGTCTCCTCAATCTCTGTCACGTTCCGCGATCATTGTCGCAGCCCGCTGCACAAGCTGTCCGACACGGTGGTGGAGCAGCTTAGCTGGGCCAAGACGGGACCACAGATCTCGTGTCGAGAACAGTCACCGTGATGACCTGCGGTGCCATCCGAGCCGACGAAACATGAACCATGGGGGCCTACCGCTGTGCCGGATACGAACCACCAAGAAACGAACAACATGGACCGTCACCCAACCAGTAAATCGGAGGAATCTCATCATGATGACAACGCAGGAAACGGAGTGCCGCACGCGCGGCCAGCGGTGC
This sequence comes from uncultured Actinomycetota bacterium, assembly GCA_963712995.1. Classification (GTDB taxonomy): domain Bacteria; phylum Actinomycetota; class Actinomycetes; order Mycobacteriales; family Pseudonocardiaceae. The sequence goes on from CAVQKH010000017.1 coordinate 86,524, forward strand.
ACCGGAGGGTGCTAACCATGGGCAGTGGCGGGGTTCCTGCGACTGTCGTCGTTGTCGCACGGCAAGGCAGGGTATGGCTGTCCATCGACCCTCCATTCATCTGGGAGGCGATTCTGGAGTCGGAGAAAGTGAATGAATTGGTGCGCGTTCTCGGACAGGCTGAAGACGATGCGAAGCGGATGCCGCAGCCGACGACGAAGGGGGAAGTGACCAAATCGAAATAGGCATTCCAGCAGTAGCTGGAAAAATCAACCAGGTCCGGGTGCGGATCTGGCCGCGCCGATGACATCGTCGATGTCACGAAGATGATGCAGGCCCTCATGCACGGTGTGCCGCCCGAGCCACGCTACCGTACGCTGCGCTGGAGCCGGGTAGGGATAGATGCAACGCCGTTGCCATTGGGCGTCGTCCAGCCTGGCGAAAGCTCTCGCGATGAGACTCGCGGCCAGGTCGACTTCGCGCCCCACCTCCTCGAGGCTGTCGTCGCTGTATCGGGCCAGAACGACGCGCTCATCGCGGTAGATGGACCAGAAACGAGGAGTGTCTTCGACCAGGGCAAGGTAGAGGCGCTCCCGTTGGGCGAGCAGAACGTCACGGAAATGGCAGCTGTACTCCAGCGCGGACCAGACCTGCGGCGCCGGTCGCGTCCGTAGCAGGCGTGCTTGCTCGGTATTCTCAACACCGGTTTCAAGCCGTGACCGGTAAGCGGTTCCCAGCGAGCGGAGCGCGTCGGGTAGCGCATCAATCACGAATTCATCGTAAATGAAGCCGCACTGCTCGCATCGGTCCATGCCGCCATCCTGGTTGTGCGCACCTGCGAACGGCCAGTGAACCCACTCACGAGTGGCGGAGAACACTGCATCGGAACTGCAGCGTGGAGCGCACAACCTGACGACGTCGCCGGGCTCGACCAGCCTGTGCAGCACCCCTCCCCTGGACGACACTGATAACTGTTATCAGTAGTCTGCTGGCTCCCACTCACCCCCACATTGGAGGACGCCTTTGAAGATCGCTCTGGTAGGCAAGGGTGGTAGCGGCAAGACCACGCTGGCCGCTTTGCTCGTCCGCCGCCTGGTCGCCGCCGCCCGCCCGGTGTTGGCGGTGGATGCCGACATCAACCAGCACCTGGCCGTCGCACTCGGCGCGACTGAGGCCCACTCGGCTGCGCTGCCGGCCCTGTCCGATCACTTGCCGCTGATCAAGGACTACCTGCGGGGGTCCAACCCCCGGATCGTCTCGGCCGCGGTGATGGTCAAGACCACCCCGCCCGGCGCGGGTTCCCGGCTGCTCCGGATAGCGGAGCGCAACCCGATCTACGACGCGTGCGTACGGGAGGTCGGCGGGGTGCGGTTGGCCGTGACGGGCTCGTTCGCGGAGGGCGATCTGGGGGTGTCCTGCTACCACGCCAAGGTGGGAGCGGTGGAGCTGCTGCTCAACCACCTCGTCGATGAGGTCGACGAGTACCTGGTGGTGGACATGACCGCTGGCGCTGACTCGTTCGCCTCCGGGCTGTTCACCCGTTTCGATGTGATGTTCCTGGTCTGCGAGCCCACCTTGCGCAGTGTCGGGGTGTACCGCCAGCACCGTGATTACGCCCACGACTTCGGGGTGCGGATCGCGGTCGTGGGAAACAAGGTTACCGATGAGGAGGATGCCGCGTTCCTCCGCGAGCAGGTCGGTGCCGACCTGGTGGGCTGGATAAGTCGCTCCGCGCACGTCCGCGCTGCCGAACGCGGTCAGATCCAACCGATCAGCGCGCTGGAGCCGGCCAACGCGGCCACGCTGGACGCGATGCGTGAGGTGGTGGACGGCACTCCCAAGGACTGGGGGACCTACCAGCGCCAGGCCGTCGAGTTCCACCTTCGCAACGCCGCCGCATGGGCCAACGACCGCACCGGATGCAATCTGGCCGACCAGGTCGACCCGGATTTCGTCCACGGCCCCGACGCGCTCGCCCAGTCAGGCCAGCTCCCGGCTCCCACGCGATGAGCATCGGGTGGTCGGAGGGCGCCTCACTCTCCGACCACCCGATGCAAGGCGCTCTTATCCGGCTACATCGAGCCCGAGTGCTGCGCTCGAACGCGGGACGCGGAGTGGGCGCCGGTGGGTGACGAGCAGCGCGAGGAGATAACCGCCTGTGGCGACGGCCAGGATGGCGAAGCTCGGCGGGAGCACCGGCACGGTGTAGCTGAGCGTGAGGCCGACCCACACATCGGCCACCGCGAGCCCGGCCGACAGCAGCAGCCCCGGGTACGGCCGGGTGGTGAGCCGGTGGGCCGTCCCAGCCGGGGCGGCGAGCAGCCCGAGCAGCAGCAGCGCACCGACGGCCTGGCTCGCCTCCGCAGCGGCCGCCCCGACCAGGGCAAGGAAGCCGTAACCGAGCACGCGGACCGGAACTCCCCGGGCGGCCGCCACCGTAGCGTCGATGCTGGCGAACAGCAGCGGACGGGCGATGGCAACCATGGCAGCGACGATGACCGCGGCGACGATCGCGGCGGTGACCGCCTGGGACAGGCTCAGGCCGAAGATCGAACCGAACAGGACCTCGACGCCGGCGCTGCCGTTGCCGGCGCTGTTGCGGGTGGTGTAGAGGCTCAGGAACAGCACCCCGAGACCGAGGATCCAGGCGAACACACTGCCGATCACGACGTCGTCAGCGCGGCCTCGATCGCCCAGAGCGCCGAGCGCGATGCCGACACCGATGGTCGCGGTGAAAAGTCCTAACTGCTGGTCGATGCCCAGCGCCAGTGCGGCGAGGGCACCGGTGAACGCCACATGGCTCAGCGCGTCGCCGGTGAAGACCTGGGCCCGCAACACCACGAAGTAGCCGACCAGACCTACGGCCACGGCGATCGCGGTGCCGGCCAGCAGCGCGTGGAGCAGGAACGGCGGCCAGGTCATGGCACGGACCCTGCTAGGCCAGGATGCACGGCGCCGCTGCCGGCGCGCCACCGTAGCCGTGCGCGACGGACAACCTGGCTGCCCACATAGCCGGCGAAGGCGAAGCTGGTGACGTAGAACCCGACCGGAAACGGGGTGTAGTAGGCCACGCTCAGGCCCAGCCACGTCACGATCAACCCGATCACGATGGTCAGCGCCAGGGCGCGGATGGGTCGCGCGGTGAGTACCTGCGCGGTCGCCGCGGGCATGACCAGCAGGGCGAACACCAGCAGGGTGCCGGTGATCTGGCTGGCTTCGGCAACGGCGGCACCGAGGAGCACCAGGAAGGCCACAGACAACGCCCGGACCGGGACGTTACGGGCGGCGGCCACCTCGGGATCGATCGAAGCGAAGGCCAGCGGGCGGGCGATCAGCCCGAGGACGGTGAGGGACACCGCCGCGACGGCGCCCAGCACGGCCACCTGCTCAGTGGTGATGCCCAGGAAGTTGCCGAACAGCAGCGCGTTGACGCCGTTGAGGAACCCCTTGTAAAGGGAGACGAACAGAAACCCACAGGCCAACGCAAAGGCCTGCACGGTGCCGGTGACCGCCGACTCCGCTGAGTAACCGCCACGCCCTGTGCGGGGCAGCGCCGCGATGACCAGGGCGCCGGCCAGACAGAATGCGAAGTACCCGTAGCCGGCCGCGACGCCGATCAGGACCGCGCCCGCCGCGCCGGGGAAACCGATCAGGGACAGGGTGTGACCGGCGAAGCTCTGCCGGCGCAACACCATGAAGTGGCCCATCACGCCCGCCAGCACCGCGACGATCGTTCCGGCACGAAAAGCGCTGACCATGAACGGAAACGACCACATCTCCTGCAGGTCGGTGATCGGGTTCCAGCTCGGTCCTGCGGGCAGAATCATGACACCGGCCCGGTGTGGTGGTCGGGGTGAACCTCGCACCGATCGGGGTGACCGATCACGACCATCCGGCCGTCAGAGGCGGTGAGCACTTCGATCGGGGTGCCGAACAGCTCGGTCAGCGCCGGGCCGGTGATCACCTGGCGGGGCGGGCCGATACTCGAACCGCCGGGCGCGAGATAGACCACGGTGTCCAGATGCGCCAGTACCGGGTTGACGTCGTGCGCGACCATCATCACCGCGACCCGTTGCGTACGGCTGATCCGGGCGATGAGCGTGGCGATGGCGGCTTGATTCGGTAGATCCAGGCTGTCCAGCGGCTCATCGAGCAGCAACAGCTCAGGAGCCGGGGCCAGTGCCTGGGCGATCAGCAGCCGCTGCTGCTCGCCGCCGGAGAGCTCGCCGATCGGGCGGTCGGCGTAGGCGCTGGCACCGACGAGGTCGATGACCTCCTCGACCCGCGCAGCCGCCGCTCGCCGGGCCACACCGCCGGGCCACCATCGCGGCAGCGGGAGGCCCCACCGGTGCCCATCCAGACCCAGCCGCACGACGTCACGGCCCCGTACCCGCAGGGATGGATCGAAACTACGGCGTTGAGGCAGGTAACCGATCCTCTGGTTGGCTCGTCCGGCGGGCTGATCCAGCACTCGCAGCTCGCCCTCGGCCAGCGGCAGCATGCCCAGCACGGCCTGGATCAAGGTGGATTTGCCGACCCCGTTGGGGCCCAGCACCGCGACGAACTCCCCCGCTGCGACCGTCAGATCCATTCCACTCCACAACCGCCGGCGGCCCCGGGTGGCCGCGGCATTGCGCAGGCTGACCACCGGTCCGGCCGGCCCCTGCGCGCCCCGTGGCTGGGTGCTACCGAGCAGGGTGTCCACTTCGGGATTGACTGAGCGAGCGGTCATGGCATGGTTGCTTGGGCGAGTGCCTGCTGGATGCCGGCCAGTTGATCAGCCTGCCAGTCCTGGAAGCGTGCGGTGGGGGGGACGGGCGTCTCGGTCACGGTTGCCACCGGAATTCCTCGGGCTTTGGCCTCGGTCACCAGAGCCATCACATCCGGGGTCGAGTTCTGGCTGTTGAACACGAAGATCTTGATCTGCTTGGTCTTGATCTGCTGATCCACCGTGAGCTTGTCGGCCGGCGTCGGATCGGCGCCTTCGCTGACCGCGTCCAGGAACGACTCCGGCGTCGCCATCGTCAGCCCGAGGTCCTCAGCCAGCACGGCCACAATTGATTCCGAGGCGCCGATCGGCGCACCGCGGTAATTGCTCATGATGTCGGCGATGAGCTGGTGGTACCGGCCCAGCTCCTGAGTCTCGAAGGTCAGCTTTAGCTGATCGAAATAGGCGGCGTCGGCCGGGTCGATCCGCTTGTAGTCGGCGGTGATCTGCTCGATCACCCGGTGCACGTCGTCCGGGGAGTACCAGCGATGCGGGTTGCCGCCCTCCTTGGTTCCCACCAACTCCCCCACCGTCAGCACCGAGCGCGCCGGCGCCGGATTAGCAGCGACCAGCTTGGCCACCCACGGGTCGTAGCCAACCCCGTTGGCGATCACGTAGTGCGCGCTCGCCACGGCTCGCCCGTCGGCTGCGGTCGGCTCGTAGCCGTGTGGGTCGGCGTCCGGGTTGGCGATGATGCTGCGCACGCTGACGCGCTCTCCGCCCAGCTGCGCCGCGATGCTGCCCCAGAAGTTCTCCGCGGCCACCACCGCAATCTTCGTGCCGGCGCCCGGGCTGTTCGGCTGGCCGGTCAGGCTCTGCCCCGCCGGTGTCCCGGTGGCACAGCCCGCCACCACGCCGGCTAGCACGGCTACTACGGCAGCTGCCCTAATGAGCGATAAGGGCCGATGCATCATTCGATATCCGCGCACTTTCCGTCTCCGTTTCTGGACGCTCTGTAACCCACAAGCGTGGCCAGCGGACACCAAAAGCGTAAACGAAATCGATAATCGTTCCAAGCGCTGGAGCGCTCCGGTGCTGCCCCGCCTCCCGGAGTGCGCCGATGCAGCACCTGGTTCAGGGTTGCGGCGACCTCAAGCGGCCGCGGCGAGCACCAGAGCGAAGCGGTCGTCGGGATCGGTCCACCACACATGGTCGGCGAACCCTGCGGCGAGCAGTTCTGCTCCGAGTGCCTCGCGCCGGAATTTGCCCGAGACCTCGGTGCGCATCTCTTCGCCCTCGGCATAGCGCACCGTCATATCGACCGCGGGCACGTGCACGGTCATCGCGCGGCGGGCCCGCAGCCGCATCTCGATCCAGTCGTGCGTGGCATCCCACACCGCGACGTGGTCGAAGGCCGCGACGTCGAAGTCGGCACCGAGCTCGCGGTTGAGGACGTGCAACACATTGAGGTTGAACTCGGAGGTCACGCCGGCGGCGTCGTCATAGGCGGGCACCATCACCGCCGGGTCGATAACCAACCCGGCGCCCAGCAGCAGGTACTCACCAGGATCCAGTACGGCGCGCAGCGCGGTGAAGAAACCGGCCCGCTCCTTCGGTACGAGATTGCCGATCGTGCCACCCAGGAAGGCCACCAACCGGTGCCCGCTGCCCGCTGGCGGCAGCAGCTCCAGATGCTGGGTGAAATCGCCGACCACGCCGTGCACCGTGAGCCCCGCATACTCCTGAGCCACCGCCGCCATCGCGCCCCGCAATGCCGATTCCGACACGTCCAGCGGCACGAAACGGCGCAGTGATCCGCTGGCGGTGAGCGCGTCGAGCAGCAACCGCGTCTTCTCCGATGAGCCGGAGCCGAGCTCGACGAGAGTGTCGACGGCGGCCCGCGCAGCGATCTCGGCCACACTGCCCCGGAGCAACTCACGCTCGGTGCGGGTGGGGTAGTACTCGGGCAGCATGGTGATCTGCTCGAACAGCTCGCTGCCGCGGGCATCGTAGAACCACCTGGGCGGCAACCACTTGGGTTCGGCGGACAGCCCGACCCGCGCGTCGTGCCGAAGCCTCTCAGCGGCATCGGAGTCGGACAGGTAGATCTCGAGCACAGGTGCGGTCATAGCTCCTCGGCAAGGGTCGCAGGAATCGGCACGACATCCGCGGTGGACGGTGTCGCAGTGAGCAGATGACTGTCAGGGACCGGCTCCCAATGCGAAGACCGGTCAGTGGGCTCGGAACAGACGAGCACCGCACCATCCGCGACCCGCACCGCCAACGCGTGGTGCACCGCCGTCGCGGCGAGCATGGTGCCGTCAATGACCAGCAGGTTCAGCCGCGAACCTGGTGCCGCGGCCAGCACTTGCGCGGTGACCGTGCCCAGCGCGCGACCCAGCGAATCACCAGCCACCAGCCGGTGCCGGACCAGCGCCCACAACAGCGCCGAATCGGTGGGTGCGTCGAGGGTGATCAGGTCGGTGACCGGCAACCGGCTCGCCAACGTCGCCATGCTGCCCGGCCACCCGGTGATGACCCCGTTGTGGCTGAACAACCAGCGTCCGGTGGCGAACGGCGCGCAGGCTGTCTCCACCACGGGCATCCCGACCGTGGCAGAGCGCACCGCGGCGAGCACCGCACCGCTGCGCACCACGCCGGCCAGGGCAGCGAACGACGGATCCGCCCAGATCGGCACAGCCCGCCGGTAACAGATCGGCGTGGTTTCGCCCTCGGGGTACCAACCCGAGCCGAAACCGTCGGCGTTGACCATGCCGCCGCCGCGCATGTCAGACGGCGCATAACTCTGCCGGAGCAACGAGTGCGGGGGGTCCAGCAGCAGCGTCGCGAGCTCAGCCGGCGGCCCGAGGTAGGCCAGGTGTCGACACACGGTCAGGTCAGATCTCCTGGGTCGGCGTCCCGGGCGCAGCGCACGCCGGTGAAGATCTGCCGGCGCACCGGGTGGTCCCAGTTGCGGAAGGTCCCCCGGCACGCCGCCGCGTCGGTGCCGAACGAGCCACCGCGCAGCGCCCGGTAGTCCCCGCCGAAGAACACCTCGGAGTACTCCCGGTACGGGAACGGCGCGAAACCCGGATAACCGGACAGACCCGAGGACGTCCACTCCCACACGTCGCCGATCAGCTGGTGCACTCCCAACGGGGACGCCCCGGCCGGGTAGCTGCCCGCGGGCGCGGGTTGCAGATGTCTCTGTCCCAGGTTGGCGTGCGCCGGGGTGGGGTCCTCATCGCCCCAAGGGAAGCGACGGGACCGCCCGGTAGCGGGGTCGAAACGGGCGGCCTTCTCCCATTCCACCTCGGTGGGCAGGCGCTTGCCGGCCCACGCCGCGTAAGCCTGAGCCTCGAAGAAGCTGACGTGCACGACGGGCTCGTCGAGCGGAACAGGCTCGGTGACGCCGAATCGGACACGCCACCACTGACCGCTGTCGAAAGACCAGAACAGCGGGGCCACCAGCGCGGCCTCGCACCGGTGTGCCCAGCCCCGCTCGCTCCACCATCGCGGGTCGTCGTAGCCATCGTCGGCAAGGAAGCTCTGGTAGTCGCGATTGGTCACCGGAGTGGTGTCCAGCCAGTACGCGCCGGTGTGCGCCCGGTGCGCCGGTCGCTCGTTGTCCAGCGCCCACGGCTCGGTGGAGGTGCCCATGGCGAACTCCCCAGCGGGGATCAGCACCTCGGTAGGGAGATCGGCGGATAGCTCCGGTCGCGGGGTGGGGGCGTGCAGCGCGGCAGGGCCGCCCCGGAGCTGGTGCGTGGCCAGCATCGTCTCGTCATGCTGGTGCTCATGCTGCACGATCATCCCGAACGCGAATCCGTGCTCGACCAACCGGCGGCCCTCCAGCGGGACGCGTTCCAGCACGTCGAGCACCTTGTTGCGCACCTCGCCCAGATAGCGGCGGGTCTCGGTCGGGTCCAGCAGCGGCAGCGCAGGCCGGTCCGGCCGGGGGTGCTTGAAGGCGTCGTAGAGGTGGTCGATGTCGGCCCGGACGGCCTCGCGCCCGCCGACATCGCGGACCAGCCAGAAGCTCCTCCTGATTGCCGATGTGGGCGAAATCCCAGACCAGCGGAGACATGATCGGAGAGTGCTGTCGGATCAGCTCGCTGTCTTCCACCGCACCGGTGAGCGCGGCGCTGCGAACGCGGCTGCGCCTCAGTTCGGCGGCAAGGAGGTCCCGCAGCGCAGGGGTACTCAGCTCGATGATCGGCGTACTCACAGCAGCTGCCCTCCGACGAGGCCGGCCGATCCGATCCCGTTGTACCGCGATCTGGCCCCCACGGTGCCGGCGTCGACCAGGTCGCCGGTGAGATCATCTGCCGGGCAACGACCTCGTCGCACCCGGTGCTCAGTGATCTCCTCCACGAGTGTCTGCACCTCCGCCGGGCCGTCCAAGGCTGGCAGCGCATCACAGGCCAGCTCGAACACCGCAGTCGCGGCGCCGGCAAGGGCTTCATCGCGCAGTCCTCGTTCGGCTGCCTGCAGCCACCGTCCAGCGGCCGGCGCGCAGGCATCCCGGGCGGCCGCGGTGACCTCCGGATCGGCCAGCAGGGCGGCCAGCACCGCCACCGGGACCAGCCACTGCCCTACCGGTTGGGTGTCCAGATAGCGGACTTCGAGGTAGCCCTGCGGCCGGACCGGCGGGAACAGCGTGGTCAGGTGATAATCCAGATCCGCGGTGCTGGGAGGGCCGGGCAACGCCCCCGACAGCCAGTCGGCGAAGGTGACCCCGATGGGAACGTCCCAACTGCCCCAGGGCCGGCGTTGGCACAGCAACGGAGTGTCCATCGCCCGGCGGGCCCAATCAGCGGCCGGGTCCCAGTCCACGCCCGGGGCCCAGGACACCGGGCTCGGTCTGGTGCGGGCCGGATCCAGCGCGAACCAGGCCTGCATCCGGGAGGACACCCACCCGGTGCGCTGGCCACCCAGCCAGGGCGAGTTGGCGAACGCCGCCACCAGCACCGGTCCGAGATCATGCAGAGCCGCCCAGCGCAGCGCCACGTCGGCGGAGGTGCCGGCGTCCAGGCATACCTGCACTGATGCGGTGGAGCACATCATCGCCCGGCCCATCGGACCGATCCGGTCGAAGGCGGTCTCCATCGCGGCGTAGCGGGGAATGTCGACCAACCGGCGGGACGGGCGATGCGGGTCGGAGCCCAAACCGGTGAGTACCAGGCCGGCGGGATCGAGCAGATGGGTCAAGGCGGCGGTGTCGCCTTCCACGGTGACGATGAGCTCGGTCAGCGAGGCACAGGGCGGGCTGGAGATCTCGAGCTGACCACCGGGTTCGACCGTGACGGTGGAGCCGTATGGAAGGGAGGCTTGCGGGCTGTCAGGGACCAGGGAAGGGGGGGCGTGTGCACCGAGCGCATCGGCGAGGTGGTGGACCTGCAACGGGCGATGGGGGTTCCCGGAGTGCTGCACCACCCACTCGAGCTCGGCGCCGAGCAACCTCGGCGGCCCGTGCTTGAAACAGACCGAGGCGACGTACACCTCGGCTTCTTCCCGGCAGCGCAGCACCGTGGGCGGTGCGGCTGGTGCTGACATCCAAGGCTGCGCTGCCTCTTCCGTCACAAGCCACCTCCTGGAATCGACGAACCCCCGCCACGCTACCCAGTTACCCTGACAGCCGCAGCGTTACACCGATCCGTTCGTCCAGCCGTCGCGCCCGGTTCCCCGGCACGGCGTGTCGCTCTGTTGAGTTCAACTCATCGAGCCGGGAGTGAGGCGAGAGCGAACTGGGTGTGGTGCAGTTGCGCGTAGCGGCCGCCGACGGCGAGCAGTTCCTCGTGGGTACCGCGCTCGACGACGCGTCCCTCCTCGATCACCAGGATCTGGTCCGCGGCGCGAATGGTGGACAGCCGGTGGGCGATGACCAGCGCGGTGCGCCCGTGCAGCGCTTCGGCGAGCGCGGCCTGCACGGCGGCCTCGGACTCGGAGTCCAGGTGCGCGGTGGCCTCGTCGAGAATCACCACCCGGGGCCGGGCCAGCAGCAGCCGGGCGATGGCCAGCCGCTGCCGCTCACCACCGGAGAGGCGGTATCCGCGGTCGCCCACCACGGTGTCCAGCCCGTCGGGCATTGACCGCACCAACTGCTCCAGCCGAGCCCGCCGCAGCGCGTCCCACAACTGTTCATCCGGCGCGTCCGGCGCGGCGTAGCGCAGGTTGCCCGCGATGCTGTCGTGGAACAGGTGCCCGTCCTGGGTCACCACGCCCACGGTGTCCCGCAGCGCGGCGAACGACAGGTCCCGGACATCGACGCCGTTCAGCCGGATCGCGCCTGCCTCGACGTCGTAGAGCCGCGGCACCAGCGAGGCGATGGTGGACTTGCCCGCGCCCGAGGAGCCGACCAGCGCTACCAACTGCCCGGGTTCGGCGTGGAAGGCCACCCCGTGCAGCACCTCCGCACCCTCCCGCGCGTCCAAGGTCGCGACGTCCTCCAGCGAGGCCAGCGACACCTGCTCGGCTGACGGGTAGCCGAAGCGCACGTTGTCGAACTCCACCGACACCTCGCCTGCGGGCACCGTCCGGGCGTCCGGACGCTCAGTGATCATCGGTCGGACGTCGAGCACCTCGAAGACCCGCTCGAAGGCGACCAGCGCGGTCATCACGTCGACCCGGGCGTTGGCCAGCGCGGTCAGCGGCGAGTAGAGCCGGGTGAGCAGCAACGCGAGGCTGACCACGGTGCCCGGCGCGAGGTCGCCGCGCAGTGCCAGAACGCCGCCGAGCCCGTACACCAGCGCCTGGGCCAGCGCGGAGACCAGGCTCAGCGCGGTGAGAAACACCCGCGCGGACATCGCGCTGCGCACACCGATGTCGCGGACCCGGGTGGCCCGGTAGCCGAACTCGGCGGCCTCGGCCTCCGGCCGCCCGAACAGCTTCACCAGCGTCGCACCAGGTGCGGAGAACCGCTCGGTCATCTGGGTGGTCATCGCCGCGTTGTGCGTCGAAGCTTCCCGCCGCAGCTGGGCCATCCGTGCGCCCATCCCCCGCGCCGGCAAGATGAAGATCGGCAGCAACACCAGGGCCAGCGCGGTGACCTGCCACGACAGCGTCAGCATCACCGCGAGGGTGAGCACCAGTTGGATCGCGTTGGTGACCACTCCGGACAGGGTGGACGTCAGCGCTGTCTGCGCGCCGATGACATCGTTGTTGAGCCTGCTGACCAACGCGCCGGTCCGGGTCCGGGTGAAAAAAGCCACTGGCATCCGCTGCACGTGCTCGAACACCGCCCGGCGCAGATCGAGGATCAGACCCTCCCCGATCCGGGAGGACTGCCAGCGCGAGGCCAGCCCGATCCCCGCGTCGAACACGGCCAACCCGGCGATGAGCACGGCCAGCCCGACGATCAGGCCAACCCGAGCGTGTCCGACGATGCCATCGACGACCCGGCCGGCCAGCACCGGCGTGGCGACGGTGAGCATCGCGGAGACGGTGCTCAATACGATGAAGATCAACAACGACGGCCGGTGTGGCCTGGCGAAGCTGATGATTCGTCGCACTGTGCCAGGCGCGAGTGAGCGCGGTGTGTTGCCCTGGCGAACCGCGCTGTTCAGCAGTCTCCACGAGTTGTCCATCAGTGGCCCTCCGCTGTAGCACGACCCGGTTCCCATCTTGCAACACTGTAATCAGTGCATTGTTCCCGAATCTGGCGACGCACGGCGTGGTAGCGGGTACCACCCCGGTTGCATCGTGGCCTGGCGCCGGTATGATTGGGCAATCGACCAGGACGTTTGTACAAGGCAAATGCACAAGATGAGGGGATGGCGCCATGCCTGGCCGGACAGCGGTGGATCGGGGCCGGGACGTACGGATGCAACTCCTGAGCGCTGCCGCTGAGCTCATCGCCGAGCTGGGCTGGAATGCGGTCAGTACCCGGATCCTGGCCGAGCGGGCAGGTGTGACGCCGGGGCTGGTCCATTACCACTTCACATCCCTGCAGGCACTCCTGCGCGACGCCGCCCTGGGCATGATGAGCGATCTGCTGTCCGCCGTCGAAGCTCTCTTCGAGAACGCCCACACCCTCGACGCAGGCATAGACCTGATGCTCGGCTCACTCGACGCCTACACCGGTACCGACCCGACGTCGTTGCTGTTCACCGAGACTTATCTCGCTGCGACCCGCGATGAGACGCTGCGGGGTGAACTCACCGCTGCTGTCGCGGAGTTCCGGCAGCAACTGGCCGGGTGGCTCGCCCACCACGGCGTAGAGGCGCCCGAGGACACCGCTTCGGTGCTGGCGGCGGCCATCGACGGCGTGATCCTGCACCGGGCACTGAATCCGGCACTGACCACATCAGCGGTCGCCCCGCTGCTGCGACGGCTTATTACCTCCGGAACGACGAAGTGCGAGAATATCAAATGACTACCTGCTCGGTACCCAGTTGGCCAGTGCGGACTCCCTTGATGCCGCACTGGCCCGCTACCAGCAGCTGTGGCAGCCGTTGATCACAGAGAAGCAGCAGGTCGCGCGGCGCGCGGCGAAATGGTTCCTGGCATCGTCGCTGCTGCAGCTGTGGTTGCGCCGGATCGTCCTGAAACTGACGACCCTGCCTGCACCTCGGCTAGAGACGCAAGGCGACCGCCGACCCCGGCACTACGGAGGCGCTATGCCGCCTGGATAGGACTGACAGCCACGTCGTCGATCATAGTTCAGGACGTGCTGCCGGTCCGGTTCCGCGCCCTGCGTCAACAGCCTCAGGAGCAACGATGACGCTGGCGAATCTACTTCTTCTTTGTGCGGGTTGCGCCGCCACGGCCACGCAGCGTAACGCCGGACTCCGAGAGCACCCGGTGAACAAAGCCGTACGACCGTCCGGTCGACTCGGCGAGTGCCCGGATGCTGGCGCCCTTCTCGTACTTCTTCTTCAGCTCCGATGCGAGCTTGTCACGAGCCGCACCGGTGATCCGGCTGCCTTTTTTCAGGTCGGCCACCACGAAACGCCTTTCTTCCGACACCAGAAGAGCCGGTCACGGCCCTTGCGGCAATGATCGACCACGTTAGCGATCTCCGCTAGACGATCTCCGGGTGGATCTGTGAGCGGTACCTACAGCGGGCCCAGATGCGTAATATAGCGGCAAAAGCGGCAAGTAAGACCAACCAGACGGCCTCGAGTGCTGCGCGTGAGCGGACGGTTGCCGATCAGGCGAGCTGGATCAGATCGAGGTAGTCCGCGCTCCAGTGGTCCTCGGTGCCCTCCGGCAGCACGATCACCCGCTCCGGACCGAGCGCCTGCACCGCCCCGGGATCGTGCGTCACGAGCACCACGGCACCGGTGTAGTGGCTCAACGCGTCGAGCACCCGTTCCCGCGACACCGGATCGAGGTTGTTGGTCGGCTCGTCGAGCAGGAGCACGTTGGCCGCCGACGACACCAGCGCCGCCAGCGCCAGCCGGGTCTTCTCACCCCCGGACAGGGTGCTCGCCAGCTGGTCGAGTTGCTCGCCGCGGAACAGGAAGGCACCCAGCAGGGTGCGCAGTTGCTGCTCAGGAGCGTCCGGCGCGGCGTGCCGGAGGTTGCACCACACAGTGGCGTCGAGATCCAGCGTGTCGTGCTCCTGGGCGAAATACCCCACTCGTAGGCCGTGCCCAGGCTCGACCTGGCCGGAGTCAGGAGTCTCCATACCGCCGAGCAGTCGCAGCAGGGTGGTCTTTCCGGCGCCGTTGAGACCGAGGATGACCACCCTGCTACCCCGGTCGATGGCGAGATCCACCCCGCTGAAGACCTCCAGCGAGCCGTAGGACTTGCCCAGCTCGCTGGCGGTCAGCGGCGTCCGCCCGCAGGCCGCAGGCTGCGGGAAGCGGATCTTGGCCACCCGCTCAGCGCGTTGCTCGGTCTCGGCGTCGGCCAGCAGCCGGACAGCCCGTCGCTCCATGTTCTGCGCGGCGACGGCCTTGGTGGCCTTGGCCCGCATCCGGTCGGCCTGCGCCATCAGGGCAGTGGCCTTCTTCTCCGCATTGGCCCGTTCCCGGCGCCGGCGCTTCTCATCGGCTGCCCGCGCGTCCAGGTAGCGTTGCCAGCCCAGGTTGTAGACGTCCACTTCGCCGCGTATCGCGTCGAGGAACCAGACCTTGTTCACCACCGCGGCGAGCAGATCGGTGTCATGGCTGATCACGACGAGGCCACCGTCGTGGGCGGTGAGAAAGTCCCGTAACCAGGTGATCGAATCGGCGTCGAGGTGGTTGGTCGGCTCATCGAGTAGCAGCGTGGTGTTCGAGCGGCCGCCCGAACCGTCCGAGGCGCCGAACAGGATCCGGGACAGCTCCACCCGGCGCCGCTGGCCACCGGAGAGGGTGTGCAGCGGCTGGGCCAGCACCCTGTCGGGCAGCCCGAGGCTGGCGCAGATCCGCGCTGCCTCGCTCTCCGCGGCGTAACCCCCCAGCGCAGAGAACCGGTCCTCCAACTGGCTGTAGCGGCGCACGGCCCGGTTCTGCTCGTCGCGGTCGGCGAGCTCGGCCATGACTGACTGGGACTTCTCCATCTCCTGCAGCAACTGGTCGAGACCGCGAGCCGAGAGCACCCGATCCCTGGCCGATACCGACAGGTCACCCTCGCGGGGATCCTGCGGCAGGTAGCCCAACTCGCCGTTGTTGCGAATCTGCCCCCCGTAGGGCAGCGATTGACCGGCCAGCACTCGCAGCGTGCTGGTCTTGCCTGCGCCATTGCGGCCGACCAGGCCGATCCGGTCACCGGGCTGTACCCGCAGGGCAGCTCCGGAGAGCAGGATCCGCGACCCAGCGCGCAGTTCAAGGTCAGTGGCTGTGATCACGGTGAGAAAACTCCAAAGGTGGTCGCCGGCAGGGGTCATTTCCCCACGCGCCACGGCGTGCGGGGGCCAGCAGCACATCAGCTTGTCGCGACCACGAATCCCATACTACCGACGCCCGCACCCGGATTATCGTTGCGCCCATGACCGCCGACGGTAGGGAGCTGCTGTGGAAGGGATCACATGCTGACCGAAGCGTTGGCGGCGCTGGCCGCCTCCGGTGGCACCGCGCTGGTCGCCGCCGCGGCGACCGATGCGTGGCAGTCCGCCCGAGCTGGGTTCGCTCGGTTGTTCACGCAGGCACAGGGGTCTGGGGAGCTGATCGAGTCCCGGTTGGACCGGACCGCCGCTGAGGTGGAACGCGCAGCCGAGCCCGATGTGGTCCGTGAGCGACTGGTGCCGGACTGGCACCTGCGGTTGTCCGATCTGCTGGAGGAGCGTCCTGAGCTGGCCGCGGAGCTGCGTGAGCTGACCAGCCGGGTGCAGGCCCAGCTACCGGCAGCGCAGCAGGAGTGGGTACAGGCCCGATTCGAGGTGCACGCCGGCCGGGACTCCTACACCGCCGGGCGGGATCAGACGATCACCCACCATCACCATGGCGGCGCTGCCTCCTCATGAGAACCGTCCCCTCATGAGCACCGCCCCGCGAGGTCCAGGGCCCGGTCGGGACGCCTACACAGCGCTGCGTGACCAGAAGATCACCCATGTCTACGGCGACCAGCTCGGCGTGGCCGGCGCCATGTCCATCACACCGCCACAGGTGGAGTACCCGGTGCGGGGCCGTGCGGAGTTGATGGCCTCGCTGCTGGAGGCACCGCCCGGCTCGGCGCACGTGCTGTGCGCGGCGGGTGGTCACGGCAAGACCACGGTCGCGCTCGCGGTCGCTGAACAAGCACGCCAGCAGGGCAGCGACGTGTGGCGGGTGTCCGCTGCTGACGCGGAGAGCCTCAGCGCGGGCATGCGTGCCCTGGCTGTGCGGTTGGGAGCGATGCCCGAACGGCTGCGGCTGGCCTGGTCGGGGCGCGACGGTGATGCGCCGGATCTGGTGTGGGAGCTGCTGACCGGCCACGATCGGCCGTGGCTGCTCGTGATCGACAACGCTGACGATGTGCGGCTGCTCGCCGCCGCGGGCGATCGGGTCGCCGCGGGCACCGGCTGGATCCGCCGCCCACCACCACTGGGACAGCTGGTGGTGACCAGCCGCAACCAGAGCCGGAGTGCCTGGGGTGAGTGGGTGCAGCTACACCCGCTGTGCGAGCTGTCCACCGAGCATGCCGTCCAGGTGCTGCACGACCGGGCGGGTGCCGCGGCGGGCACCCTGGAGCAGGCGGCTGCGCTGGCTCTCCGGCTCGGTGGCACGCCACTGATGCTGCACCAGGCTGGGCTGTATTTGGCGCAGGTCCGTCGCGGCGCCCCCTGGCCAGGCGCACGCCGCAACCCGCGCACGTTCGAGGAGTACCGGAGCGCGCTCGATGACCGGTTCGGTGAGCTCGTCGATAGTCCGATCACCAGCGACCCGGCACAGCAACCACGCTTGCGCGTCACCGCCACCTGGGAGCTCACCCTCGACCTGCTCGCCGACCAGGGCATGGCACTTGCCCGACCACTGATGCGACTGCTCGCGCACTTCGCCGACGCACCCATCCCCTACGCGATGGTCCTCTCCCCGACCTTGCTGGGCGCCTCCCCGCTGTTCGTGCTGCGGAACGAGAACGACCTTGAACGGGCCATCGACGCCTTGGCTGACTTCGGGCTCCTCACCAGACAGACCCCCGACATCGCCTCCGATGATCCGGGCGCCTACACCGTGACGCTGCACCCGGTTATCGGCGAGACCATCCGAGCGCTCGACGCGGTGCGCGCTCACCGCCAGGAATACCTGGCCCTGGCCGCTGAGCAACTCGGCAACGCGGTCCGCGACCGCGACCCTCGCGACCCAGCCGACCGGCCATTTTGGCAGCTCACGGTCTCGCATGTGCACCGCCTGTGCACACTCGCGACCGGCGACGCCATCCCAACGGCTCTGGCCGACGCCCTCACCACGACCGCCGCCGCGTGCACCGCATACGCGATCTCAGCGGGCCTCTACACCCAAGCGGAAACCACTATCACCCACGCCACCGCGGTAGCGACCACTCTGCGACCCGATCAGGTTGCCGTCCTCGCACTGCGCCACCAAACCGCGCTGCTCAAAGACCAACAGGGGAATTCGGCCGGGGCGGAAGCGGACGGGCGCGCGGTGCTCACCGACCGGATCCGGATACTGGGCGCCGACCACCCCGACACCCTGCGGACCCGGCACAACCTAGCTGCGGTGCAGGCACAGCGGGGTGATCTGGCCGGGGCGGAAGCGGAATTCCGGGCTGTGCTCACCGAGCAGACCCGGGTGCTGGGCGCCGACCACCCCGACACCCTGTGGACCCGGCACAACCTAGCTGCGGTGCAGGCACAGCGGGGTGATCTGGCCGGGGCGGAAGCGGAGTACCGGGCTGTGCTCACCGACCGGACCCGGGTGCTGGGCGCCGACCACCCCGACACCCTGTGGACCCGGTACGGCCTGGCGTGGGTGCAGGCACAGCGGGGTGATCTGGCCGGGGCGGAAGCGGAGTACCGGGCTGTGCTCACCGACCGGACCCGGGTGCTGGGCGCCGACCACCCCGACACCCTGTGGACCCGGTACGGCCTGGCTGGGGTGCAGGCACAGCGGGGTGATCTGGCCGGGGCGGAAGCGGAGTACCGGGCTGTGCTCACCGAGCAGACCCGGGTGCTGGGCGCCGACCACCCCAACACCCTCGACACGAAGGATGCACTACTTGCCTTGCGTGATCGGCGTCGGTAACGGTCACGGGCGCAGCTGGACTTCGACGCAGCAGGCTCGGCGAGCTGCGTCGTCGAGCACCGCACGGCGGGGCTCGGGAATGTCGAGTACGCGGGGCTCAGCCCGCTCCAGCAGCGCGGTCAGCCGCGGATCGGCAGCCAGCGCGCGCAATGCGGCAGTATCCCCACCGAGGATGACGGCGTCCAGCTCCACGGCGCGGGGCAGCAACACCCGCGCCGCGGTGTCTGCGGCGGCCTGAAGAGCCACTCGCGCCTGACCCTCCCGGCGCCGGGCGAAACGTTGCTGGGACTGCCCACCTGCCGCGGAACGACCGTGCACCAGCCGGCTGCCGGTACTGGAGGTGAGCACGACCCCAGCACGGCCGATCCCCATGCTGTACCCACCGAGGCGGACCAGCAGCAGTCCGATCGTGCGCGGCACCAGCAGATGGTCGAGCAGGTCCGCCACTGCGAGACCGGCGTGCTCCCCGGGCTGTGTCGGGATCGGGCCGAACGGCACCGGGATCGAGGCCAGCCAACCGTCCGCGGCCGCCACGTCCACCCGATGCGGCGAGACCGTGGTGCTCAGGACCCCACCGTGGCCGGCGGTGAACCGCTCCAGGAAACCAGCCAGCCGCTCGGGTTCCACCTCCACTGCCCGCCCACCACCGGCAAGCTCCCGGGTCCGGCTCATCACGGCACGCTAGCGCGTTCCGATGCACCAGCCGAGCTGGCTTCCTAAACGGCGAACGCCAGCTCACGGAAGGTATCGCGGATGACGGTGATCGGTTGGCGTTCACGACTGTAATAGAGCTTGTTCGTGAGCAGGACCGCCCAGCGCTGCTGCTTGGGGGAGACCCACATGCGGGCGGTGAACCCGTAGTGGACGGTGCCGGTGAACCCGTAGTGGACATAGATGTCCTCAGCGAGGTCAGTGCCCGGGGCAGGTAGCCAGAACAAGCCTCGGACCGGTTGCAGATCGCCCGTGTCGGGCTGAAGAGATTCGGTAACCCAGGCGGTCCCGAAGCTGGGCGGGGTCGGTGCCATTGTCGGGTCGAGCAGGTAGCGCAGGAATTTCTCAGTGTCGGCGGGGGTGGAGAAAACACCGACGATCCCGCACACTCCGCCGAGCAAGCGGGCGGAGAAGTCGTGGGCGACCCCCTTGAAGCAGACGCCAGTCCCTTCGTCCAGTTGGTGGGAACGCACCGGCCGGCTACCTGGGGCAGGAGCGGACCGAACCTCGTCTCGGCCATGCCCAGTGGCGCCCAGACGTACTCGTAAGCGGTGTCGTCGAGTCCGTCTCCGGTGAGGCGTTCGACGAGGAAGCCGAGGATGAGAGCGGCCGGTCGGTGTACTCGACGGCTTCGGCCGACGGTCGGTGCAGCTGCTCGTGGAGAACGCCGCGCCGGATGGCTGCGGGGTCGGTGCCGTAGAGCGCTCTGAGGTTGGCTCGCAGCGGAACACCTGCGGTATGGGTGAGGAGTTGGAAGACGGTGACGTGGCCGAGCGGATAGCCGTCCAGTTCGGGGACAAGCGCGGCGAGGGGGTCGTTCAGGGCGAGCGTGCCGTTCTCCCAGAGCATGTCTATCGGTGCCCACACTGCCATGATCTTGGTGAGGCTGGCCATGTCGAAGACTGTGTCGGTGGTCATCGCTCGTGATGGGTCAGTGGGGTCGAGTACCCCCGAGCGCACCACCTGCCTGCTGCCCGCTGGTGTCGCCGACTGCCCAGCGCGAACGCTTTCCACAGCTGCGACCGCGGCAGCCAGCCGAGGACACTCCAGCCGCTGCTCCGTTTGGTGGCACCAGCATGAGTGATCACAATCCCCGATGCGTCACCCAATAGGCTCGCAGCAGTGACGGGATCAACGCAACATGTGACACACGATCAGAGTGGGAACGGGGGTGGCGCTCGTGGATCGGTGGGGCAGGTGGGCACGCCGTGGGAAAGGCTGGTGTCCCCGCTGGATTGCCAGCCGGCTGCGGGTCGGAAAACCGGATCTACGCCCCGCGACGATGACTTGCCTGCCGCCGTTCATACGGTGCTGACCTCGATCGCCGTAGGCGATCACGTCGGCTCCGTTGCCTTCGCCGATGCCTTCCAGGCCAGTGTGGATCTGCCCGCACCGACGCGGGACGTAGTGCTCGGGTCGCTGATGACGGCGGTGATGGCGCGAGGCCCGGTGGCTGATGACGTGGAGGCGCTGCTGCGAAGCGCGCTCGCGGTGGACAACCGGGAGTGCGCCAAGGTGATCAGCGGCGGTGACCACCCGGTGCTGATGCTGGCGGGAAGCGGCAAGAAGGGTTTGCGGACGTTGAACGTGTCCACGCCCGCCGCGCTCGTAGCCGCCGCCGCAGGAGCGCATGTGATCAAGGTCGGCTCGGCGGCTACCTCATCGGCGCTCGGCTCACGCGACCTGGTGCGCGCCCTTGGGCTGCGCGAGCACCGCACGGCAGCCGGCGTGCGCGCCGACTTGGCCGCGTCGGGGTTCGCCTTCGTGGCGATCGAGCCGGAGATCCCGATCCTGGACGGACTGTATGGCGGGCGGTTTCACGCGCCGAACCCGTTCTCCTTCGGGCTGGCTCCGCTGGCGAGCCCGGTGCGGGGCGATGTGACGGTGTTCGGCCTGTCGCACCCGCGCGTTGACGTGGCCGCTCGGGTACTGAGCCGTTTTGGCATGGACCATGTGGACGTGCTGAGCACGCGCTTGCCCAGCGGCCACTGCCTGGACGAGATCGGCCCTGCGGGTGAATTGCGCTTGTGTCGAGTGCGGAGTGGGGCGGTCGGAGTGGTCGAGGCTGAATCGGCCGACAGCTTGGCGACGACTGGCCTCCCAGGCGAGCTGTCGACGCCGAACGGATCTGAGGAGGCGATCGAGCGGACTGGCCAGTTGCTGGCTGGACGCGGGTTGGCCAGCCACCGTGTCCTTGTCGCCCTCAACGCTGCCCACTTACTCGTGCTCAGCGGCCTCGTCGCGTCATTTCCTGAGGGCAGGGAGATGGCTGAGGACATCCTGCGCAGCGGCGCGGTTCTGGCGAGTATCCCGGTTGCGTGGACGGCCGACAGGAGTGCCTGAGCGCATGGAGTTCGACGCGGACCTGTATTTCCTCACGCGCGGCTACGCCCAACTCGTCCCGCCGGCATACTTCGCGGATACCGACAATTCGGGTATCACCCGGCAGCCGGATGTGTACCCAGAGATTCTGGTGCTGGTCCGCAAGCATGACCGCACTGTGGTCATCGACTCGGGGTGCGGACGTGCGGGCAAGCTAGTGGCCCTGTGCGAGCAGAACCCGGATCTCGACATCATCGGTGTCGAGATCGGCCCCAACATCGATTGGTGCCAACTCATCGTCGTGACGCGGTCCGAGGAGCGTCGGTGACGGCGATCCGCGTGGTCCATATCCCTGGCCGGACCCCGTACGCACGCAAGCTGCACGACAAGGGTATCCAGATCCTCAACGGCACAACCGTGGATGGGTTCGCGGTGCCCAGAGACGCCACTTTAGCCTGGCTGCTGGAGTACCGGCCGTGGACCTGGCTCGACGTGGTGCATTTGCACCATCCGGACTTCGAGCCGATTCTGCGGCTGCGCACCGTGCTCGCGGAGTGCCGGCGAGCTGGGAAGCAGGTGGTGTTCACTGCGCACGACGTGAGCCCGGTCTTCGGGGGACGGGCGGCGCACCACCGCAGGCTGCACATGCTCGCGGAGCGCGGCGTGCCGTTCGTCTGCCTCACGCCCGCCGCTGAGGCCGAGGTGCGCTGGCGGTTCGATGCCCACACGGCAGTGGTTCCGCACGGCTACGTGGCCGCGCCGGGAGCACCGACGCGCCCGATGCGGCACGATCCTAGCCCTACCCGGTTTCTAATCTACGGTTCGCTGAGGCGCAACCGGGACGTGGAGCTGGTGCTCGCCTGCTGGCGCTTCGCCCGCCACCTGGCGGAGACCACGCTGCACCTGTTCCTGCGTGCTCCGTCTCGCGTCAGCCTGTGCGAGGACACCGAGGTGTGGCGGGCCATTCGGGAACATGCCGCCGCCGATTCCCGGCTGCGTGTGGACGTGTTGCCGTTCCCGACCGATGACGAGGTGAACGAGGCCGTGGCTGGCGCCGACTGCCTTCTGCTGCCCTACCGGTGGGTCAGCCACTCCGGCCAGCTCGAACACGCCCTCGACCTCGGCGTGCTACCGGTGGCGGCGCGAACCGGATTCCTGGCGGATCAAGTGGCCCTGCACCGCGGGCTCGTGGCCGCGCCGGCGTGGTTCGACTGGTCGGATTGCGCGCCTTTCGATCACGGGGCGCGGCTGCTGGAGGCGATGGGTCGGGCTCATACGACGATCCACGACGGCTGGCAAGCCGCCGACGTCGAGAAGTTTGCCGATCACCGTCGTCATGAGCACGCGGAAGTCTTGGCCGCGCACCGCACGCTATACGAGGGCGGGCGATGACGGCGCCGACACAGTGCGAGCGGGCAGCCCTGGGCGCTACTCAGGAAGGACACTCTGCGTGAGCGACGCCGTGCTGTTCTCCGAGTCCTATTACCGGCAGGTGATCGCCGAGTTCGGCTACACCCAGTTCGACCTGCGGCAGTTCGACTTCGCCCTTGCCGGGCTGGATTCCGCCACCCTCAACTCTCGCTACCTGTGCCACCACCACGGCGAACAGTACCTGCACGCCGCCCCGCAACGGCGGATCGTCACCACAGGGTTCGGCATGTCCGGCGTGCCGCACCTGGCCACGGTATCCCACATCCTCAAGATGATCGAACTCCAGCGCGGCGGTGAGCGCTGCCAGATCGTGCTCGGCGACCTCGACGCCTACAACGGCAAGGCCAAACCCTACACCGAGGTCCGCGAGCTGGCCGAGCGATTTCGGGAGTACAGCCTGCGGCTGGGCTTCGACGACGCGGTCGGAATCGTGCGTTCTCAGGAAGGCTATCTGCCCGCCCTGGAGGCGATGTACCTGCTCGGTCGCTATGTCGAGCAGGCTGACTTCGACGCCGCCGAGGAAGACAACCACGGCTACTACGCCGAACGCGGCCTGGTCGATGAGACGATGACGTTCCGCCGCGCCCTGTCGCTGTCGCTGATGGCCGCCGATTTCCTAGCCCTGGGCCAGGACCACGACGCCGTGTTGGTCCTGCTCGGCGTAGACGAGCACCGGTATGTCCGCTTCGCCCAACAGGCGCGCGGGCGCATGGACGAGCACGTGCCGCTTCGGTCCGACTTCGCGCTCACCGCCGCCTACACCCGGATGGTCCGGGGTTTCGGAGGCCATCCGAAGTTCAGCAAGAGCATCCATGGCTCGGCCCTGGACGTGACCACGCCGCCCGATGAGGTGCGCCGCTTGCTCGCCGCCGAGCCGCCCATCCCCGAGAAGTCGGCCACCTATCAGCTCATGTGTCAGGTGCCCCGCTACGACGCCCACGCCCTGCTCGACCTGAACGCGCACTGTCTCCGCGCCGGGCCGCTCTGGCAACGGGCGGTGGGCGGGTTCGCCGACTACGTGATCGACCTGATCAGACTCTGGCCTCGTTAACCAGGAGGAATGGGCTCGGATGAGCCCGGTAGCATATGCGGACATCTAGTTCCCAGGAAGGCTTCGATGACCCGACTGAGCCAGTCCGTTGACCGCGCGACCGTCCTGCTCAAGGACGGGGACCTCGCGATCGACGCCACCGTGCGCGAACTGCTGACCGAGACCACGCAGCGCCGCAGCCTGGACCTGTCGGACCTGCCTCCAGCCGAGCAAGCGACCTTGATCGCCGCACGCTCCCAGGAACTTCAGCCCTCCGCCGACGCACTGGTCGAACGGATCATCGAGGCCGACAAGAAGAGCCGCCGGTTCATCGCCAAATTCGGCATCGACCCGACCGGGCATGAGGTGCACCTGGGGCACACGGTGCCGATGCTCATCCTCAGCCGCTTCCAGCGAATGGGGCACCAGGTCGTGTTCATCGTCGGCGATATGACCGCCAAGATCGGCGACCCCTCTGGCCGCTCAGACGACCGCCCGGCGCTCACCGACGAAGACATCGCCCGCAACCTCACCACCTACCGAGAGCAGGTCACCCCGTTCTTCGACTTCGAGCGCGCCCAGTTCCGTCACAACGGTAACTGGCTGCGGGAGATCGCGCTTCCGAAGATCATCGAGATCATCGCGCAGATCCCGGTCTCGATGCCGCTGCAACGCGAGGACTTCCGTAAGAGGTTGGACGCCGGTCAGGGCCTGTCACTGGCCGAGTTGATGTACTCGGTCGTCATGGCGCTGGATTCGGTGGAGACCAACTGCGACCTCGAAGTCGGCGGGATCGACCAGTTCCTCAACATGCAGATGTGCCGCAAGGTCATGGACATCTGCGGCCAAATCCCGGAGCTGGTGGTAGCCACCTCGCTCATTGAGGGCACAGACGGCACCGGGGCCAAGATGTCCAAATCCAAGGGCAACTATGTACCGCTCACCGCCCCGGCAACCGAGATCTTCGGCAAAATCATGTCCGTGCCCGATCGGTTGGTGGAGCAGTACTTTCGGGCGCTGTCGGAGTGGTGCGACTCCGAGCTGACGGTCACCGGTGAGCGGGTAAAGGCCGGATCGCTGCACCCGATGGACCTGAAGAAGATCCTCGCCGGGGAAGTCACCGCTGCCATCCACGGCGTCGACGCGGCAATGAAGGCACGTGAGGAGTTCGTCGTACGCTTCTCCAAGCGCACGTTTAGCGAAGTCGAAGACCTACCCACGATTGACGACCTCGGGCAGCCCCTGACCGAGGTCGTCAAGGCACTGGGCTTTGCCAAGAGCAACGGCGATGTCCGCCGCGTTGCCCAGCAGAACGGCCTGCGCCTGGTGGTCGAGTCGGAAGGCAACCAAAAGCAGGTGACGCTGAGCGCCGATGAAGCTCGCGAACCGCTGGCCGACGTGGTCAAGGACAAGCTCGATGGCCAGACCGGTGACTTCTACCTCAAGGTCGGCCGAAGGCTTGCGCGTATCACGCCCGCGTCTTGACTCGCGTGTGGACGCGGTGGTGCTCGACCTGTTCGACACCCTCGCGTCCACACCCGAGGAACGTGCCCATCCGGCCTCAAGGTTGGCAACGGTGTCCGGCTGCGACCCGGCGACGGTTGAGCGCTATTTCAACAAGCTGCGCGCTCTTGGGCAGGCTCGCCTTGGGCCCGCCCCTTCTGTCTTGTATGCGCTGAAATCGTTGCGCAGCAAGGGAGTCCGGCTAGGCGTTCTGAGCGACGCCAGTGCTGAGATCGCCGCCGCCTGGCCGAGGAGCCCGCTGGCCACGCTGGTGGACACGGCGGTGTTCAGTTGCCAGACCGGAACAGTCAAGGCCGACCAGCGGCTCTATGGCTATATCTGCGACGAGCCGCACGGCGCGCTGGTGGCGGGCATGGTCGTCGTCGCCGTCCGCCGCCGAGGACCCGCCGGCGCCCTCGCCTTCGGGGACACCGGATGGTCTGGTCCCAGCCGGGATTCCGCGGAGCACCTGCCCGCCTATCTCGTGGAGCTGTCGTGAAGGCGTGGGAGATCCGTGTCGGCGAACTGAGCCTGCACGAGGTCGAATCAGTTCACCCGCGCGAGGGCGAGACCATGGTCCGCATCAGCCACACCGGCATCTGCGGCAGCGATCTACCGAAATTGGAGCGTCCCAAAGATTTCGCCCTTCCCGAGCCGTGGCGACCTGGCCACGAGATTGTTGGCACGGACCAGACCGGCCGCGTTGTCGCCGTCGACCCGCTCGTGCCGTGCGGCACCTGTCCGCGCTGCGCAGACAGGAACACCCACCTCTGCTCCGGTCTGCGGCGACTTGGCTGGGACCTTCCCGGCGGACTCGCAGAGCAGGTGGTCGTGCCCGCCGCGAACGCGCACCAGTTGCCGGACGGCCTCGATCGTCTGCACGCTGTGCTCGCTGACCCGACCGCCGTGGCCATCCACGGCCTACGCTGCAACCCGGTCGGCTCACCCGGACGATTGGCTGTCGTCGGTGCGGGCACGGTCGGTCTGCTCACCGCGCTATACGCCCACCAGCAAGACTGGGAGGTCACCGTGGTGCACCGCGATCGGCGCGCTCGTCACTCGACTGTGGCCGATACCGTGCCCGCCGCGTTCCGTTCGTCGGCGGCTCTGCACATGGACGAGACCTTCGACGTAGTGGTGGACGCGGCCACCGGAGCCGATCCAACGCCGATCGACCTCGCCCTGCGGCTCGTGGACGACGGCGGCACCGTCGTCGTCCAGAACGCCTACCACCCCGGTGTCCGTCTTCCGACGCCGTTGCGCGATCTCTTTCGCCGGTCGATCCGCGTGATCGGCTCGTTCTCCCACTGCCGCCGCCAGCGGCAGGACGACTTCGCCCTGGCCCTGGACTTGCTACATGAACACGCCCCCCAAGTAGCGAATCTGGTTGCCGAAGCTGGCCAACTCGCCGATCTGCCCGCCGTGCTAGGCGGCCGGTCGACATGCGCGGTCCGGCAGGTTCTGGCTGTCCGTACCTCATGACGTGCCGTTGGGAGTCACATCGTCCCGACTAGCGTGTGCAGGCACAGGATCTGCGAATACACTCCGGCATCTCGCGCCTGCACACCACAGGAGGATGACGATCTCGTACGGATCGGACCTCGATGCCTTGATGCCGTCGGGCCAGAACTCCAAACTTCCATGATCTTTGTGAGGCTGGCCATGTCGAAAACAGTGTCGGTGGTCATCGTCTCGATGGGTCAGTAGGGGATGAGTACCCCGAGCACAGCACCCGCCTGTTACCCGCTGGTGTCGCGACTGCCCAGACTGCGCCCGGATCGACTCGTGAGCCGATGCCGCGCTGCAACAGCTCGCGGATGGGTGCAGTGATGCGGGCAGCAACCATGGTCGCGAAAATTAATTCGTGACCGCAGTGATCTGCTCGGGTGGATGACTGGTGGCGAGGCTGGTCTCTACCAATCGGATCTTCCGGTGACGGGAGAAACTGCACCGGACTTGCTCGGTGGAGTCGAAACTCGCGCGTAAGCCACCGTCCGCGCCGAGAACCTCGACGTGGTCGTCGAAGGCCACGCCCCAGCCGATGATCCGGCCGTCGACCCGTTCGCCGTACTCCTCGACCAGCGCGAACATCTGCGGTGCCTCCTCGGCGACGAGCTCGCGCACCTCTTGGGCGAACTCTTCCTCACTGCAAAGGGGCTCCTCATCACCTGCTGGCTTGAGGCCCACCGCCTGGTCGTCACTGCTCTCGTGGATCGTCATGGTTGCTCCCCGCTTCTGGATCTCGCGTGGCGTCCGGGAGCCGGCACGGCGTGCCGCAGGTAAGCCCGGGTCGAACCACTGTATTCTTAGGTTTCATCACTATTGACTGGGTAACCCAAATTTGACAAGGGTTTCCCGACATGATCCCCGAAAGGGTTAACGAGTGCTGCCACCAGGCTGGGGATGGTCGTGATGGATCGCGGGGTCAGCCCGACGCTGCGGCTCTGGCAACTGGCCGAGTCTCTGCGAGGTCACCGGGAGCGTATGGAGCTGACCATCGTAGATGCGGCGGAGCGCCTCAAGCAGCTCTCGCCGCGTTGGTCGCGCTCGAAGCTGCAGCGCATCGAGACCCGGTCGTACCCTCCGCAACCCGCCGAGGTCGAGCACCTGGCGGCGGTCTACGAGGTGTCCGCCAATGAGGCCGCCGCCCTGGTCCGGATGGCCCGCGAGGCTCGGCAGAAGGGCTGGTGGCAGTCCAGCGCATTACCCAAGCCCACGCAGATGATGGTGGGGCTGGAGCAGGCTGCGACTACGGTGCGCCAGTTCGAGCTAGCCTTGATGCCCGGCCTGCTGCAGACCTCCGACTATGCCCGCGCGCTGATGACCACCCTTTCACCCACCACGCCGATCGAGGTGCTGGAGAACCGGGTCGCCGCCCGGATGATCCGCCAGCACATGCTCACCAGTGCCGACCCGCTCAACTACAAAGTGATCCTCAGCGAGGCGGTACTGCGCTGCCCGGTGGGCGGCGGCCGGGTGATGCGTGGCCAGCTGGAACGTCTTCAGGAGTTGACCGGCGCACCCAATGTGGCCATCCAAGTGGTGCCGTTCGTAGCCGGTCCGCAGCCGGGGATGGAAGGGGCGTTCACCCTCCTCACGCTGCCCGATCTGGCGCACGACGTGGTTTACGTGGAGGGACCAGCGGGTTCGATCTATCTGGAGGAGCAGGACGACGTCCGGCGCTGCACCATGCACTTCGCCGTATTGAGCTCGCTGGCGCTGTCACCGGCCGAGTCCGCCGCCCTCATCTCCACTACCCTGGCCCAGTACCAGTAGCTCAGGAGAGGAGGCGCGGGATGACCCGAGTGGAGCTATCCCGCGCGGTCTGGCGTAAGAGCAGCCGCAGTGGTGCCAATGGCGGCACCTATGAGTGCGTCGAGGTGGCGGCACTGGGTGATCGGGTTGCGGTCCGGGACAGCAAGCAGCCCGGCGGAGCCGTGCTGGTGTTCCGCGGAACCGAGCTGACCGCCTGGATCAGTAGCGTCAAGGCTGGAGAGTTCTCAGCCCCGTAGGCTGCGTCCGTGATCGATGTGCTGGTGGCGGGCGGCGGTCCCGCGGGGTGGGCGGTGGCTGCGGCGTGCGCGCGGTTGGGGCTGGTCACCGAGTTGGTGGACCCGGCGCCGGACCGGCCGTGGCGAGCCACCTACGGATCCTGGCGGGCTGAGCTGCCCGCCGACGTCGACCCCGCGGTCGCCGCGACCGGGCACGCAACGGCGATCGGCACCACCGAACACCAGATCGGCTGGGACTACGTGGTGCTCGACAACGACGCGCTGCGCGCGGGATTCACCACCGCGCCGGTCAAGGTGCTCAAGGGACGGGTACGTGCTGCCCGCCCTGATCAAGGCGGGGTCAGCGCCGACGTGAACGGCGACCAGCAGCGGGCGGCTGTGCTGCTCGACGCGACAGGAGCGCCGCGCTCGGTGCTCGGTGGGCCCCCACGCAGCGCCACCGCGGAGCAGACCGCGGTCGGTGTAGTGGTCGACGCCGACGCCGCGCGGGATCTGGTGGCTCCGGGAAGCGCGTTGTTCATGGATTGGCGGCCACACCACGGCGAGACGGGGTGGCCCACGTTCCTCTACGGGGTACCGGTGACGCCGGGTCGGGTGCTGCTCGAGGAGACCTCGCTGGCGCGGCGCCCCGGGCTCGGGCTGGCGGTGCTGCGTCGCCGGCTGCACGCTCGGTTGGCCCACCACCGCATCGCGCTCCCCCCGGACGGCGAGGAGCGGGTGCGCATCCCGGTGGACCGTCCCCTGCCCTCACCCGGGGACTGGCGCGGGCCGATCGTGCCGTTCGGGGCAGCGAGCCCCCTGGTGCATCCGGCCACCGGCTACAGCGTGGCCACCGCGCTGCGGCTGGCCCCCCGAGTGGCCACCGCGGTGGCGGAGGCGCTGGGCAACGGTGGTTCCGCGGCTGCCGGGGCCGCCGCTTGGCGGACGGTGTGGAGCCCGGCCGCGCTGGCGGTGCACGCCCTGCGGCGGCGCAGCCTGGAGTCGCTGCTGCGCTTCCCACCAGAGCTCGTGCCGCAGTTCTTCGACGTGTTCTTCGCGCTGCCACAGCGCCACCGCTGGACCTACCTGACCGGCCGCGAGGACATCCAGGGCAGCGCCGCCGCGATGGGCGCGCTGTTCACCGCCTCCCCGTGGTGGCTGCGTAAGCGGCTGGTCGTCGGTGCCCTCGACCCGCGCCACCCGGCGGCCTTCGGCGATGGGGTGAACACCGCCTGAGCGCGAGCTTCAGCGGTAGGCGTGCCCCACCGCGTAGCCTTGGCCGTCAGGGATGCGGGATGCTGATGTTCACCTCGACGTCGGGCTTGATCTTGAGGGCGCCGAGCATGGCGGAGAACGGCTTGATCCCGAACTTTCGCTGATCCAGGACAACCTTGGCGTTCCAACGCTCACCGTCGTCGTGTGCGTCGAGCGAGATCTCATTGGTCACGCCATGCAGTGTCAGGTCTCCTGTGACGCGCGCCCGGTCGCCATCGCGCACCACCGACACCGAGCGGAACTGGATCTTCGGATACTTGCGGGGCTCGAGCGACTTCTCGGCGTTGCGCTCGATTTCCTTTCGGTTCGAATCCGAGATGTCGTCCATCACCTTCAACGAACTCGGGTCGAAGTCGCCCGTGATCCCGTCGTCGTCCCCGACGTCCAGGGACAGGCTCGTCACCCGCAGGGTCGCGTCGTGGCCGAAGGAGGTCAGCATTCCCTCAACGAAGACCGATACCCGGCAATCCACCGCTGCAGCGTCGAAAGTCGGCATCCGGTCAGGTTAGCCGCACAGGACACAAAGAGTCACCGGCATTCACCCGAAGTGCCGCCGAGGGCCCGGCACATTCACTCGGTAAGACCGCTGCCCAGCGCAGTCGCTGAGAGCTGGATCGCCTCGGCGAGCCGGTGCACGTCCGGCAGCCCCTCCCGATCGGCGTGCAGGGCGAAGTAGGCGCGACCCTGGTACCAGGAAAGGCCCACCACCAACGCCTGGCCGGCCGCCAGCGGCGCGATCGGGAACACCTCCGCCAACTGCGCGCCGTCCAGCGTGAACGGGATGCTCGGCAGCGGGATGCTGGTCACCATCAGGTCGAACAGCAACGAGGCGCCCTGACCGGCCACCGGAGCAGCGAACCGGTGCACCGCGGGCGGCAACCGGTCAGCCAGAACTGGTATCGCACCAGGGCCGCGGTTGCCGCCGGTGGCCTTGTTCTGCTCCATCTCCCGCCGGATCATCAGCAGCCGCTCGCTGGGATCGGGCTCGCCGACGGGCAGTGTGCACAGGTAGCCGGACAACCGATTCCCCCCGATGCGCTCCCCCGATCTCGCCCGCTGGCTGACCGGGATGAACGCCCGAAGAATCAACCCGTCGACAGGTTCGCCGCGGGCCACGATCCACTCCCGCAACGCCCCGGTCACCACTGCCAGCAGGACATCGTTCACCGTGCCGCCGTAGCCGGCCCGGATTCGGCGTACCTGCTCCAGATCGAGCGCCGTCACCGCTAATGCCCGTCGACCCGAGGTCGAGATCACCAACGGGGAGCCGGGCGCCGGCAATCGGGCGCTGCTCAATACCGAAGCGGCGATACCAGTGGCCTCGTTCACCTGCCCCACCACACCGTCGACCACGTCGCGCAATCCGCCGGGCACCCGCCACAGCCGCGAGAGCACCGTGGGTTGTGACGCGACTGCCGCCCTGTTGCCCACCTCGCCGTTTCTCCGGGCGCGACCACCGCGCAGGGTGAACTCATCCAGTACCCGGACCCCGATCTCCAGCGCGTTGAACCCGTCACCGAATGCGTGGTGCATCTTGAACAGCACCCCGAAACGATCCCAATCCCTACCGGCGATGACATGGAATTCCCACAGCGGACGGCTTCGCAGCAGTGGGCGGATCATCAACTCGGCGGCCAACGCAGCGGCCTCGTCAAGGCCGCCGTAGTCGAGGTGGTGCACCTGGATGTGATCCTTGGCGAAGAACCCAGGGTCCTCGGCCCACATCGCGGCCGCCAAGGGGAACCACGATGGTTGCACCCGCCGCCGCAGCTGTGGCAGACGCTGGGTCCGCTCGGCCAGCAGGGCGGCCACCCGTCCGGGATCACCGGCACCACCCGGTCGGAAGGTCGCCAACGCGCCGAGATGCATCGGTGAGACATCGCGATCCAGGCACAGGAAGGCTGTGTCCAGTCCGGTGAGCCGCACCGGTGAAGCTTCGCATAACCGATCGTGTGTGGCGCGACAATCTTCCTCACCTGTTAAGTGCATGATCGTGCTTGTGCAGGTTCTGATCGACGCGGACAACCTCGATGTGCCCCGGCTGCGGCTGCTCGTCGCGGCGCTGGAGGAAGCCTCGGCTGCTGAGGTGGTGGTGGCCGGCGCGCAGGAAGCACTGGGCGCAATCGACTGGCCCCCGCTCGCCCGGGTTCTCCCGGCCAGTGGCTGGCAAGGCGCGGACCTGCTGCTGGCCCACGCCTACCACGCCGCGGACCAACCGTTGCTGTTAGCCACCGGCGACGGTGACTTCGCACAACTGGCGCGCCGCCACCCCGGCCCGGTCCTGCTGGTCAGCGGCACCTCAAGCCGCTCCCGTGCCCTCACCGGTCCCCGTATCACCCCCACCGACCCCGCCGCCGACGGCGGCGCCCAGCTACGCTCATGGATCGCGTTCTGGGAACAGAACGCGGCGAGTTAGGACCTGGAGGTCAGGTGTCGACGCTGTTCAGCCGCATCATCAAGGGGGAGATTCCGGGGCGGTTCGTCTGGCGTGACGAGCGCTGCGTAGCGTTTCTCACCATCGCGCCGCTGCGGCCTGGGCATGTTCTGGTCGTCCCGCGGCACGAGGTCGACCAGTGGACCGACGCCGACGTTGACCTGCTGACCCATCTGACGGTGGTGGCCCGGCACATCGGTACGGCGCAGAAGACCTGCTTCGCCGCGCCACGCGCCGGGCTCATGATCGTGGGATTCGAGATTCCGCACCTGCATGTGCACGTGTTCCCCGCTTGGACCATGGACGACTTCGACTTCGGCAACGCCGATCACGATCCGGACCCAGCCGCGCTGGACGCCGCCGCAGACACCCTGCGCCAAGCCCTGCGCGAGGCGGGACACGACGAGCTGGTACCCAGCTGACCCCTCGCCCAACGGTTACCGAGCTGAGTGGTCAGCGGGCGGTAGACCTCACTTCGCCAGCGCGGTGAACTGGACGGTCCGCACCTGGCCATGATGCTGGAACTCCAGGAACATTCGGTAGTAACCGGCAGTCGGCACCTCGGCCTCGAAATCGGTCGCGGTTTGCCGGCGGGGACCCTCCATGGGATCCACATTAAGATAGGCCAGGTCGCCCTCACGCAGGATGACCAAACGCCCACCGCCCCCAAGAACGGGATCGAGATCGGTGACTGGAACGTTGTCGCGCATCACATGCATCCATATCCGCGACACCGACCCGGCTAGGAGATCTCCGGTCCAGACCACCGTGTAACCATCGATTTCGGCGATTGTCGATTCTTTCGATATGGGCCCGGGCTCGACCAATCCCGGCGCCTCCAGGTCCACGCCAAGGATCACCGGTGTCTTGGCGGTCCTGGGGAGGAACTCGGCGAAAATACGGTAGCTGCCCGGCTCGTCGAGCCGCATTGGCACCGTCCAGGTGCCCTCAGGATCCATGAGAGGATAAAGATGCTGGTAGCCGCTCATATCACGGCGCACCACGACGAGATCCATCTGATGGTCGCCGTTCCGGGCGAAGTCGGTCACCGGCCGCCCGTTGCTGGCGAAAATAGTGAACCGGAGATTTTCGTATTCTCCTGCGGTGAAGCGTGTAGTCCTGGGACGTAGCACGTACCCCTGGCTGGCGACAGCCAGGCCGCCGGGACCTACGGAGTGATTCTCCTCGCCGATACCGCGCCCGCCGTGATTGTGCGGCATCGGCGCGGCGCGACCGACGACCGCCTCACCGAAATTGATTCCGAAGCCGAACAGTGCCGCCAGACCGGCGAGCAACGCCAGCACTGGCACTGGAGCTCGCATCCGGTACTCACCCTGCGATCTCGTAGCCGGCTTCTTGGATCGCCGCGCCGACCGCGGCAGCATCTAATGGTCCGTTGCTGGTGATGCGGACCAGACCGGTGTCCAGGTCGACCTGCACATCGGTGACGCCCCCGATCGCCCCGAGCTCCTCCGTCACCGCCGTGACACAGTGCTGGCAGACCATCCCCGTGACGATGTATTCGCTCACCGTAGCGGTGTCCCCCATGTGACGCCCTCCTCGGACTCGTTGCGGTGGTCTGCGCGATACCTCACGACCGAACCAGCCGCGCGATCGCGTCGGCTGCTTCCTTGACCTTGACGCCGGCGTCGGCTCCATCCGCCGCAGCATCGACCACACAGTTAGCCAGATGTTCTTCGAGCAGAACCAGAGCGAAGGATTGCAGTGCTTTGGTGGCGGCCGACACTTGGGTCAGCACGTCGATGCAGTACTGGTCCTGCTCCACCATGCGCTGCAACCCGCGTATCTGGCCCTCGATCCTGCGTAGCCGGTTGAGGTACGCATCCCGGTCCTTGGTGTAGCTCGCCACGGCCGTCCTCTCGACTCCACAAATCGTGGCCACTGAGTCATCCCCCTAAACGACATCAAGATACCCCCTCCTGGTATCAGCCAGGGTGGATGCTAGGTCGGGACAAGCACCA
Organism: uncultured Actinomycetota bacterium; assembly: GCA_963712995.1. Taxonomy (GTDB): domain Bacteria; phylum Actinomycetota; class Actinomycetes; order Mycobacteriales; family Pseudonocardiaceae. The sequence goes on from CAVQKH010000017.1 coordinate 121,003, forward strand.
CCCATACCGGTCCGGGCGCAAAAGTCAGCGGGGATCCATCCGGCAGAGTGAAAGTGGTGATCGCGTCGGGAGTCGGGCGCGACCAACTCCCGGGGAAAGCCAGCCCATCGCGAAGCACCACAACCTGACCGGAACCGACCGTGGCCGCGAAAGGCGACGCTGACCCCTTCGCATCGCGAACTCCGGCATCGCGCACGGCCACCTGCTGCAACACCACGGTGGCCGCGCCGGGCCGTGGCCCGGAGGCCGAGGTCAGCGGCGAACCGTCCATGGCGATGACCCACCGGGACTCCGCGGGCACCCACTGCACCCCGATGGCGGTCGCCGAATACCGGACTCCGGTCTGCTGGATCGGAGTGCCGCCGGGCGGCGGGGGCCCGAAGCGGAACCCGATGTCCCGCGGTGGCGCCCCGCCTCGGCGGAGCAGGTCGGCATCGCCGTACAGATTGTGCGGCATCCGCCTGCGGCGGTCTCGCTGATAGTCGCGCGGCCGCACCAGCTCGGAGACATCGACTACCGGCGCGCCCGCCACCAGCGCTGCAACCGAGGCCGCCGCCCCGGAGAACGCCAAGGCAGGCCGGCCGAAGTTGGCCAGCAGCTCCACGTCGGATGCTCGCGTGCTCCGCACCGGACCCACCATCGGCGGAACCTGAGACTGGTATATCGCGAGCAGCCGGCTCAGGCCGCCCTCGACCGGCTCGACGTAGACCAGGTCCGCCTGCTCAAGCCCGCGTTGCGGGCGGGCGGGCGCAGCATTGTCTATCTTGACGCCGAGTACCGGTGCCCCCAGGTCGGTGGGCAAGCCGGTGAACGGTGAGACCGGCGACGGGGTGGGCGGCGCACCGAGCACGATATCGGGTGACAGGCTGGTGGCTGGGCCTGGCAGACTCGGCAGGGAGGACCCCGGACCGGACGATAACGATGAATCGGGCGCACTCGGCACCACCCGCGAAGCGGCGGGGACAGAATTGGCCGGCTCGCCGGTGGAGCGGGACAGCAGGCTCATAGGCAGCGCGTACACCAGCAGGATCAGGGCCAGCATGCGCAGCGCCCTCCCCCTTCGGCTCATCCCCGGCACCGCCTCACCTGCGCATGATGCAACGTTGAGTGATACTTCATACCAGCGGTGATCGCCGCGAGTGAAATCACGCGGTGCCCAATCGGTCGCGACCAGCAGCCTGCGATTACTATCCGTAAAGAACGTTCCCCGATATGGTCCCGATACCGAGCCATCACATTACTCAGAGTGACGAAGATTCCCTCCGGGTAGCACTCCGCTCGGAGGATGACAAAGAGTCGCATGCCGATTACGCTGAGGGAGATAGCTCAAAGTCACTATCGGGGGCGTCCAGTGAGCATGAGCCATGGGCTTGTCCGCGCCGAGACACGGCGCGGTGTGCTGGCTCTGCATCCTCGGATCTGGAAGTTGTGGGGCGAGCGGAAGGTCGTCATCGCCTACATCCTCGCTGTGGACATCACGGCGGTGGTGCTGGCCGCAGGGGCGATCACGATGATACCGGTCAGCCCCGGTGATCTGTTCCGTTTCGGGCTACTGGCGGCTGGGGCGATCCTCCACCGGGAAGCGGTTCGCCAGATCGAGAGCCTGCGTGAACGGGCGACCGGTGATGGCCTGCTCACCGACCTCACCACCTTATGGATCTTCGCGGCAGCGCTGTCGGTGCCGCTCCCGCTGGTGTTCGCCATCACCGCGTTGGTCTTCCTGCACTCCTGGTACCGGGGCAACTCCAGCAGGATGTACCGCAAGGTTTTCCACGGCGCGACGATGGTGCTCGCCTCTGCCGCCGCTGTCGCGCTCGTGCAACTCAGCCAGCCCTCGCAGTACCCGATCATCCCGCACGGCCCACCCGGACTCATCGTCGTGGTTTCTGCCGCTACGGTGTTCTGGCTGGTCAATGTGGGGATGATGATCGGTTCGGTGATGCTGTCAGATCCGTTACAGTCACCTCGCCAAGTGCTGGGCGATCTGAGCGAACAGGTCGTGGTGGCAGCCTCACTCGGGTTGGCCACCGCGCTCGCCGCGATACTGGCCTGGGAGCCGTGGCTGATCGCGGTGCTCATGGTGGCGGTGTTCCCGCTGCACCGCGCGTTGCTGCTGCCGCACTTCCAGCAGGCCGCCCGTATCGACAGCAAGACGGGTCTGCTCACGGCAGGCTTCTGGCGAGAAGAGGCTGATCGGGAGCTCGCGCGGGCCCGCCGGCTCACTGAGCCGCTCGGCGTGCTGATGCTGGACCTGGATCACTTCAAGTCCTTCAACGACCGGATGGGCCATCTCGTCGGTGATCAGCTGCTCCGGGCCGTGGCCGACGAGCTGCGCTCCGAGACCCGCCCTTACGACCTGGTCGGGCGATTCGGCGGCGAAGAGTTCGTGATCCTGCTGCCCGGAGTGGGCACCATCCAGGTCGAGCACATCGCGGACCGGATCCGGGAGCGGATCAGCCGGCTGCGCGTGCTGGTGGACGGTCCGCACGACCGGCCGGTCACGGTGGACGGCATCTCGGTGTCGATCGGTGCGGCGGTCAGACCCGACGACGGCGACGAGATCGAGGCGCTCGTGCTGGCAGCCGACGGCGCCCTGCTGGCAGCCAAGGCTGCTGGACGCGACCGCGTCCGGCTCGCCACCCACTGACCCGAGTGGTGAGTGGCAAGGAACGAAGCACCCTCTACGAGCGCCGGTGCCGGTCAGCCCACGCTGGCCCCGACGCACACTCGGAGCTGGGCGAACAACTCATCGCGGCTGGTCACGTCCAACCGCTGGCGCATCCGGGCCACATGGTGTTCCACGGTCTTGGCGGAGATGAACAGCCGTTCCCCGATCTGCCGGTAGGTCAGGCCGGTCAGGATCAGCTCGGCGACCTCCCGTTCCCGATCAGTCAGCGCCACAGCACCGTCGGTCACACCACCGTCCACCGCGCCGCTGTCCACTACCCCACCATCCCCCACGCCACCGTCCACCACCGGGCCGGACGCGCCGGGACCGCTCGCCTGCAGCGCGCGAGCACATCCCAGCAGCCCGACCATGACCTTTCGATCGGTGGTGCGGATCGCTGCCTGACCGGCCAGCCGAGAGCCGTCGTTCGCCAGCCCGATCGACTGGAGTCCACGGGCCGCGGACTCCACCTCGCACGGGTCGACCTCTCCCGCCAGCACGTGTATCCAGGCGCGTCCGGCGGCGGCGAGCATGGCGGCATAGTGGCTGCTCGTCGCTACCCTCGCCAGCGCCGACTCGTGCGCCTGCGCCGCTGCGGGCAGCTCGCGCAGGATTGCGGCATGCAGGCCGTACCAGTGCAGTGGCAAAGCCCACAGCAATGGATCACCCAGCCGTTGCAGCAGGATCCGGGCTTGTTCCAGGTGCGGCGCCACCCGGCCGAATTCCCCTAGCCTGGCCGCGGCCACGGCCAGCTCACCCAGCGGCAACAGGGTGAACAGGTCAACCGGGTGGCGCAGGATCGCTTCCCGAGCGCTGACCCAGGCGGTGTGCAGCGTCGGAACGTCGCCGTCCCTGCGGGCCAGCCCGACCGCGAGCGCGGCGGCGAACAGTTGCTCTCGGGGTTCGAGGGTCCCTGTTTCGGGGATGGCACGGGCCAACCAGCGCCGGGCCGGCGCGGCGTCACCACGGATCATTGCGGTCCAGGCCAGCAGGAGTTGATACCGGGGCCGCGCGAACAAGCCCCCGACACCGCTGCACAGAGCCCGCTCCAGGACCGAGACGGCGACGTCGAGCTCACCGGAATGCAGCGCCACGATCGCTGCCAGCGCGGCAGGACTATCCGGGAGCAGGACCGCCCGACCACCGGGTTCGAGCAACGCCGCGGCCCTGGTCAGCATGGACAGTGCTGCCATCGGGGTCGGCAGAGCAGTCGCCATCGGCGAGTCGAGTATCGACTCGAGCACTCCGGTGGCCATCAACGACTCGGCTCCGGCCAGCAGGGTCGGCGGTCGATCCCTATCGGAGGCGGCCAGTACCTCGCGGGCCTCGGTCAGCGAACCGGTGGCGAGCAGTGCCAGTGCGGCCAAGGGGGCCGCCGATCCCATCCGGTCGGTGCCCACCCAGCGGTAGACCTCCACGCTACGAGCGAGCAGACCGCGCTGGGCCAAAACCGCGGCCGCGACCTTTCCGGCCCTGGCCAGGTCGGGGCACGACGGGTCGGACAAGGCCTGGTCGGTCAGCCGCAGGGCGGTGTCCAGATCCCCGGCGAGAGCCGCAGCCTCGGCCCGGCGTGGTGCCAGCAGACCAGGGTCGGCCCCAGCAGCGAGGGCGTGGGTGTAGAGCCGCGCAGCGTGTGCCGCGGCGTCGGACCCGGTCAACTCGGCCAGGGCAGAGCCGGCCAGCGCGGCGTCGCCAGCGGTTTCGAACACATCCGCGAGATCGTCACCGCGGGCACCTGCCGCGAGCAGTTGCTGCGCCAGTTCGAGCACCGGACGGCCACGTTCGCGATGGGCCGCGAGTACCAGCCGCTGGACCACCCGCCTGGTGCCCGGTGCGGCGGCGGCCACCAGAGCCCGCTGTACCAGCGGAATCAACCGGCCCTCGGTCAGCAGCAGACCGTGCGCCTGTGCCGCCGACAACAGCTCGACGACGACGACCTGCTCGACCGCGAGCACCTGAGCGAGGATCTCAGGGTCGGGAGCGGCGCCGAGTCCCAATGCAAGCAGCACTGCGCGTAACTGCGCAGGCAGCCGGTTGAGGTCGTGACGAACGCGGTCGACGACGTCCCACGGCAGCTCAGAACGGTCCTCGTCGAGCCCGCCGGTGGTGCGTAGTGAGCTCACGACCCGGTCGATCAAGGTCAGCAAGCCGCCGGTCTGCTCACAGAGCAGATCGACGATCGGTGCGGGCGGGAGTTCACCGAGCAGCGCCGCGCAGCGGATCTGGATCGCGCGCCGGTTCAGCCGGCCCAGCAGCACCAGCGGCTGATGTTGGCCCAGCGCGTGCTCGAGGTCGTCCAGTCCGGGTCTCCGCGGCCAGGGCCGGTAGGCGACGACGATCCGCACCTCGCCAGTCAGCGCAAGGCGGCACAGCCGGTCCAGGTGGTGGTCCTCGAGTTGCTGGGCGTCATCAACCAGCACCACCTCATCCGGGGACGGCACGGGTCCGGGCTGCACCGCGTCCATCCCGACCACGCTCACTCCCGCAGTCCGGTATGCCTGGTCCAGCGCGGCCAGCAGCGCACTCTTGCCGGATCCGCCAGGTCCCACCACGCTGACCGTGAGCGGAGCCGCCGGATCAGCGCAGACCATGTCGTGCAGCGCCTGGGCCTGCGGTATACCGGCCAGCGAAACTCCGGCGCCATGGGAAAGCGGCCGCTGGTGGGCCGTTGCCTGGCTCACGTACCAGGCCTGTGGGGTCGGGGCGAGTTGGTGGGGGAAGGCGGTGCGATCGGGGTGGGCGCCGGGGTGGGCGTCGGGGTCGGCCTTGTCGCCGGAGGCGTCGGAGACGGCGTGGGGGTCGGGGCGGGTGTGGTGGGGGCTGGGGTGGGGGTGGGGCTTGGGGTCGGGGCGGGGGTCGGAGGGGGACTGGACCAGGTGGTTGTCCAGGTGTAGGTGGTGGCCCAGCCGGGTGGTGACGCACCGTTGGGCGCCGCTGGAGCGGGCTTGGCGCCGACACCGGCGAGATTGTTCGGTGCCGCGGGCGGTGTCGTGCGGACGACCCCGCCAGTGTCGGCTTTGCGCGGGCTCGTCTCGCCGCCGGTCCCAGCATCAACCACGGGGTTCGCGGCAGCTGGACTCGAGGTCGCGAGTTCCGGCGCACCAGCGGCGGGCGGGGCACCAGGCGGCGGGGTTCCGGCGTTGGCTGGCGGGGTGGGATCACTGTGCGCGGTCAGGAACGGGACTGATGCCACGCCAGCGGCGGTGACCAGTGCCAGCGCGCCAGCGGAGACGATTCGTCTCACCCGCCGTGAGTTGGTCCGGCGGTTTTCGAGGTCGGCGGTTTCCACGTCAAGGGGAACGGCGGTCAGGGATGGCCGTTCGGGTAGGGACATCGAGGCAAGGGCCGGCGGGGCAGAGATCGGCGGGTCGGGTACGGCGGCTTCGGTTGGTGAGTCGTGCTGGCCAGGTGGGTCTGCGTTGGGATACACCTCCGGGGTGGCAGCGGTGGGGACGGCGAGCAGGGCGGCACCGAGTGCGATCGCGGCTTTGGGATCGGCGTCGACGGCAACAGGCCGGCCCAGCTCGGCGGAGACGAGTTGGGCCACCAGCGGCACCCGGGAGGAACCCCCGACCAGCAGCACCACATCCAGCTCCGTAGGCTCGAGCTGGGCGGATCGCAGGGTGCGGCGCAGCGCCTGCACCGTCTCGCTGACCTGGTGGCGGATCATGTCCTCGAACTCCGCGCGGACCAGTCGTACCTGGGACTGGATCCCGGGCGCGAGCACCGGAATGGTCACCTCGGTATCGGCCGAGAGCGCTTCCTTGGCCTCGGTGCACTCCCGGCGCAACGCAGCACTCGCGGCCAGCACGGCGGGGTCCTCACCATCCAGCTCAGCCAACGCCGGCACCGAGGCCAATACGTGGGCGAACACCGCGTCATCGAAATCCACCCCACCCAGCTGTTCCAGGCCCTGGGGTTGACCCAGCACGCAGAACTCCCCGGTGCCGGTCTTGCGAATCACCGCCGCATCGAAGGTTCCGCCACCGAGGTCATAGACCGCTACCGTGCGCCCAGACTCGATCCGCTCCTGCACCGCGTAACCCGCCGCGGCCGCTTCCGGCTCGGTAACGAACCTGACCTGCCCCAGACCAGCTGCGCCCAGCGCCTGCGCCATGATCTCAACCTTGAACGCACCCCACCCAGCTGGATGGGTGAGCACAATCCCGGCCGCCGGGCCACCCTCTCGCGCCGCGACCTGCTCCACCACCCACCGGACCACCATCGCGGCGATCTGCGGCGCACCGTAGGCCACCCCACCGACCATCATCGGGACCTCGTCGCCGATGCGCCGTTTGAACCCGCGCACCACCCGATCCGGATCCGTCAACGCCCGACGCTCAGCGGCCTCCCCCACCACCACCTGGCCGCCCTCACCCAGGAACACCACAGAACTCACCGCGGCCGACCGACCGCCCAGCCCCACCACCTCGGGCGGCCCCCACCGCCCGTCCTCTCCCCGACATAGCGCCGCCGCCGTGAACGTGCTACCTAAGTCGATCCCCAACCAGTAGCCCATTCCTCCGGTGCCCTCCTCGTCCCAGCGCCCGCAGGCACCTAGAGCGATGCTTGAGCCAGTCTGAACGGGCCCGACAGCGTATCGCGAACACAGTGCGTTCTGTTAGCGATACCGCGAGTAACCAGCGGCGCTCCCGCGCCTGAGGGCCCGACGGTTTACGGGACCCTCAGGCGGGCCTGGGCATCCCACCCAGGGGCCGCACCCGAGAAGGCGCTGTCAATCCCCTAACGCGGCAGCCCGCAACCCGGTGCGATCCCCGATGCCCGGCTGCGGTGGGGGGCATAGCTTTGCGGCCACCTCCCAGGCTGGCCGATCCTGACCGGTCTGAGAGAACCTCACAGACCTGACTGCCTGACGACAGGAGCCGACGATAATGACCATGACGCAGAGTCTGCTGGACTTCATCCTCACTCTGTTGCGTGACAGCGACGCCAAGGCGGCGTTCATCGCTAACCCGGACAGGGCGTTGGCTGATGCCGGACTCAGCGAGGTGTGCAGCGAGGACATCTCCGATGCGATGTCCTACGTGGCCGAGTACCACCCGGTGACTCTCGTCGGCCCGCGCGAGTACAACCTGGGTAACGGCGCCGTCTCCCAGCACTCCGGCAACCACCGGCACGATCACGACGACCGGCACGACGACCGGCCGGAGGGGTACCACCCCGGCCCGCATGCGACCCCGGTGCAGCAGCTGGAATACATCACCAACAACTACACCTACAGCGACAGCCACGACACCCTGATCGACAAGTCGGTCAACCAGAGCATCTGGAACGAGGGTGTGCTCAACCAGCGATTCGATGATCACTCGGTGACCGCCACCGACCACTCCGTTGCCGCCGGCCGTGATATCGACGGTACCGTGGCCAATGGCGATGGCAATGTCGTCGGTGACGGTAACAGCGTGGGCAACACCTACCGCCGCGACGACCACTCCCAGGACAACTCCGTCCATGACTCTTTCAATGGCAACAACATCGCCGACCACGGCGGCGTCGCCGGGCGCGACAACGACGGCAACGTCACCAACCCCGATCACAGCGCCATCGCGACCAATGACAGCGGCGTGGATTCATCCACTCGTGACTCACACGACTACACTATCAGCGATTCCTTCCAAGATTCACACAACCGGGAATCGAACACCCGCATCGACTCCCACAATGACAACTCCCACGACACCACCACCTACTCTCACAACAGCCAGTCCTTCAACGACGACTCTTTGAACCGTGATTTCAACAGCCACAACGATCACTCCGCGATCAGCAGCACTGAGCAGGATGGCCTGATCAACGCCAATGTCAGCCCTGCTCTCAATCTCCCCATCCACGACAACAACGTGGACGTACTCTCACCCGACACCGTCTGAACCCATCACCACGATCGAAAACCCCGCCACTCCCCGCCCCGGGGGTGGCGGGGTTTTCCCTATCCGCAGGCCCGGGGAGTAGCCTCCGACGGGCCGAGCGCACGCCGGCTCCGCCACTCCTGCCCCTGGGCGGCCGAGCCGGGTGTACGACCTCCAGCAAGAGAGGGCATGGCAGTGAGCACAGCAGGGCCAGCAGGCCTGGACATCGTTGACCGGGCCATCGGCCTGACCGAGGCCGGCGACCGGGCCGATCTGGCGCAGCGGCTGGCGCACACCCGCCGGCGACTGCTCGACCCCACCGTGCGGGTGCTGGTGATCGGTGAGTTCAAGCAGGGCAAGAGCCTGCTGGTGAACGCGCTGGTCGACGCCCCGGTCTGCCCGGTCGACGACGACATCTCCACCGCGGTACCCACCGAGGTCCGCTACTCGAAGACCCCTGCCGCAACCGTCGTACGGAGCATGGGCGAGGGCGCAGACCCCGTCCGGGTCGAGGTGCCCCTCGCCGAACTCGCCTCCCACGTGTCCGAGGCGGGAAACCCTCGCAACCGGCAGGGCTTGTTACGGGCCGAAGTCGGCATTCCCCGCCAGATCCTGGCCGACGGGCTCGTCCTGGTCGACACCACCGGCGTCGGCGGGCTGAGCTCGGCGCACACCACCAGCACCTTGGCAGCGCTACCGACCGCTGATGCCGTGCTGTTGGCCTCCGACGCCTCTCAGGAGTACACCGAACCCGAGATCAATTTCTTGCGGCAAGCGATCAAGCTGTGTCCCAACGTGGCCTGCGTGCTCACCAAGATCGACCTCTATCCACAGTGGCGCCGGATCGCCGAGCTTGACCGCGTCCATCTGGCCGGTGCCGGGGTGGAGGCGGACCTGCTCCCGGTGTCATCGACACTGCGGTTGCACGGGATGCGCACCGAGGACCGGAAACTGCATGCGGAGTCCGGCTTCCCGGCACTGGTGAGCTACCTGCTGGGCGCGGTGGCCAATGCTGACCGGTTGAGCCGCCGCAGCATGGCGCACGACGTTCTCACCGTCACCGATCACCTCGCGGTGTCCCTGCGAGCCGAGCTGCAAGCCCTGCAGAATCCCACGAACAACACGGCGCTGATGGCCGAGCTGAAGGCCGCCCAGGCTCGAGCGGAGAATCTGCATCAACGCTCATCTCGATGGCAGCAGACACTCAGCGACGGAATAGCCGATCTGTACGCAGACATCGAACACGACCTGCGGGACCGATTGCGTCAGGTAACCCGCAATGGTGAGGCGGCCCTGGAGCAGGCGGACCCTAACGCGATCTGGGAACAGTTCACCGAGTGGCTCAGCCAGCAGCTCGCGGCGGCCACCTCCGACAATTTCCTGTGGGCGAACCAGCGGGCACAATGGGTCGCGCAGCAGGTCGCCGAGCATTTCGCCGAAGACGGTGGAGAACTGCTCCCCGAGCTTCGGCTGGGTGATGCCACCGCAGCCCTGGAAACGGTACCCGAGTTGGAGGCGCCGAAGTTCGAGGACCCCAAGCTCCTCGGCAAACTACTCACCGGAATGCGCGGCTCTTATGGCGGCATGCTGATGTTCGGCATGTTGACCACATTAGCCGGGATGGCTCTGATCAACCCGATCTCGCTGGCCGCCGGGTTGGTGCTCGGTGGCAAAACCATGCGCGAAGACAAACAGAACCGCCTCAAACGCCAGCAGGCAGAGGCTCAGATGTTGCTGCGCAAACAGGTCGACGAGGTCAGCTTCCAGGTCAGCAAGGAATGCCGGGACCGGTTGCGTGAGGTCCAACGGCTGCTGCGAGATCATTTCCATGACGTGGCGAGTGAGCTGCACCGCTCACTGTCGGAGTCGATCCAGGCCGCGGAAAAGGCCGCGAACACCGAGGCGTCCGGCGCTGCGGCGCGGATCCACCAGATCACGACCGAACTGGCCCAGATCGACACCCTGCGCCGGGACGCTCGCGCCCTGCTGACGAACCCGGGAGACGCCTCGTGAGCACGCCGAGGCATCCGACACCCAGCATCGGCGCGGCGGTCCGGGCGGTGTTGCGCCAGGCGAGCGAGGTTTATGGTGACAGCCCTGCCACGGTGGCCCGGGTCCGCGATCAGATCGACCGGCTCGACGAGCCGCTTCGGGTGGCCATCGCGGGCAAGGTCAAAGCCGGTAAATCCACGCTGCTCAACGCGCTGGTCGGTGAACAGATCGCCCCTACCGACGCTGGGGAGTGTACCCGGGTCGTCACCTGGTATCGGGACGCCGCAAGCCCGCGAGTCACCCTGGTGCCCCGCAAAGATGTGCCGCGGCAGCTGCCACTGACCCGAACCGATGGTCGTCTTGAGCTCGACCTTCAGGGTTGTGCACCTGAGGACGTCGACAGATTGCTCGTCGACTGGCCCTCCCACAGTCTGCGGGCCACCACGCTGATCGACACCCCAGGCATCGCGTCGGTGTCAACACAGATCTCGGCTCGCTCCATCGCATTGCTCGCTCCCGACGAAGCACCATCGGACGCGGACGCCGTCATCTACCTCATGCGTCACCTGCACGCCACCGACGTAAGGTTCCTGGAGTCGTTCTACGACCAGGTCGGTGCTCCGGCGGCTGTGGTCAACACGGTGGCGGTGCTGTCCCGGGCCGACGAGATCGGTGCCGGTCGGCTCGATGCGATGGTCTCGGCGCGGCACGTCGCGCGCCGCTACCGCGCCGAACCCAAGATCCGCCGGTTGTGCCAGACCGTGGTCGCGGTGACCGGCCTGCTCGCCCAGACTGCCCGGACACTGCGGCAGTCCGAGTTCGCCGCGCTCGACGAACTGGCCCGGTCAGCGCGATCCGAGCTCGATTCCCTGCTGGTCTCAGCTGACCGGTTCGTGGCGGCGCAGGAGCACCCCACGTTGTCCACGCAAACGCGTACCGCGTTGGTGGAACGCTTCGGGTTGTTCGGACTGCGCCTGGCGACCACGCTGATCCGCCAGGGGTACAGCGAGCCGGGCCGGCTCGCCGAGGAGCTGGTGCGGCGTAGCGGTCTGGATGAGCTGCGCACCGTCCTGGCGACCCAGTTCACCGAACGCCGCGACCTGCTCAAGGCCCGGTCGGCGTTACTGCTGCTCGATCGCATCATGCATGAGCAACCTCGTCCCCAGGCCCGCCAGCTGGCCGGTGAGGTCGAGCGGATCCTGGCCGGCGCGCACGAGTTCCGCGAGTTGCGACTGCTAGCCGAGTTGCGCGCTCCTGACGTGGCGCTGCCGATCGAGGCCCGCTCCGAGGCAGAACGGTTGCTCGGGGCGCACGGCGCCGCCACACCCAACCGGCTCGGTCTCGCACCCGACGCGGAGCTTGAACAGCTCCGCGAAGCCGTGATCGACGCGTTGGGTCGCTGGCAGCGGCGCGCCGAGAACCCGCTGTCCGATCGCGCCGCCAGCGACCGAGCGCGAGTGGTCGTGCGCAGCTGCGAAGGAATGCTCGCCCGGCTGTCCGGCAGGCGAGATCAGCTCATGCAAGGCTGACGCGGGAGACGGATCGGATACCGTCTCCCGCGTGGCAGGCCCTACGTAGCGATGCGTCAGTCGAGCTGGCCGCGGAGCGCTCCGTCTCGGTGTGCGGTCGTGTGCAGGTTGAGATAGAAGTCAGACGGATGGTCGAGCACCGCGTAGATCTTGTACCGGCTGGCGTGCGTACAGCTGGCAACGGTTCTGTGGTCGCCATCGAGGCGCTCGTCGTTGAAGAAATCAATCCAATGTCCGCCGTCCTCGCGACGAGGGGCGTTATGGAGATGGAAGGCAGTCACGTCACCGTCGAGCCGGTCCCAGTTGATGTAATAGCAGACCCGCTCACGTTCCGGGTCGAAATCGAGACCGGCGACGGCCCGCCCGCCGCGGTCCCCGCCATCCCTGAGCTCATCGCCGCTGAGCCGGACCAAGAACTGTCCATGACCGTTGCGGTACGCCGAGCCGATCCCCTCCGCCGACGCTGAAGCCGGCCCGGCGAACACCAGGATCGACGAGGCGAACGCCAGACACGCGCCAACCCGCGCCATTTTTCGGATTGCTGTGCTGTGCTGCATCTGTGGGACCTTTCTTGTCCTCGTTGGCCATCTCCGCGTTCCATTGACGGGTCGGCGGCATAAGCCCGATGTTCGGTATCTTCACGTTCTGCGAGCTGTCACGCGAAACGCACACGCGAAGACGAGCAGGAACCGGGAGTCCCTTTGGGGCTACCGTTCTCGAACAGGTCCAACTCAGCTCCGCCCGCTCCGGTGCGAATGGCAAATGTGACAATCTGTGTGTCGTCATCCGGCGGGGCGGTGTTACACCTCGATCGGGGCTTTTGGCGGCGGACCTCTGCTGGCAATCCGTAAAACAAATCGAGTCAGATCCGAAGGGGTCTCTCAGGTTGCCACACGATAAGGGACAATTCTGTGATCACCCGATTACTTTGCGTAATCGGGTGGGAGGGCGGGGACCGCGGCTCCGTCCGGAGCCGGGACCGCCGGGCCCCGGACGGAGCGCTGCCCCTGACCGCACACACGCGCGATCCAGGGCAGCGCAGCTCGTCAATTCAGCTGCCCGCGGAGCGCGCCCGCGGTGAAAGCTGTCGAGTGAACGTTGAGATAATAGCTTGCCGGATTGCCGATGACCGCGCGGATTTTTTCTCCAGTGGCAGGGACGCAAGCCGAGGACTTGCCGCCCGCCCCGGGGAAATTCTGGTTGTTGAAGAAATCAATCCAGTGCGGGCCTTCGCTGCCGCGGGCAGCAACATGCAGATGAAGAGCGGTGACCTCGCCCTTAAGCCCTTTCCAGTCGATGGTGAAACAGGCTTTCTGCTGTTGCTCGTTGAGATCGAGCTGGCCTGAGCCCTGCCCGTCCGGGTCGCCGCCCTCAGGGACTTCCCGGCCGCTCAACTGGACAGTGAAGTGACCAGCTTGGTCCTGGAGTGTCGAACTGACCGCGGGTACCGTGGCCGAGGCCGGCCCGGCGAGTACCAGAATCGATGAGACGCAAGCAAAACATAGCCCGACCCGGCCCAGCCCCCGAGCTCCTCTGCCGGAATGCAGCATGCTGGGACCTTTCTTGTCGCTGTCGGCCATTCTCTTTCGCTCCTCAAACGCTCGGCAGTATAATCAGACAGTGCAATTCAGCATAGCCGACTCAACCTAGCACCGATGGGCTACCTTCAGACCATTCCGCTGGCTCTCAGTGCACAAATAATCACGCGGCACCTTCGAGAGGCTTCAATTAATTATCCAATAGAGGCATCCTTGTGGATATCTTGTCACTCTATGTCGCGAGCTGGGCCGGGTGTGCTGAGAGGTAGCTAGGCTCGACACTGTGAGCTATCCCCCGGATTTGACACCCGATACAGGGGCATCGCTTCGGCTACGCCCGCCGCGCCACCCGGTGAGCCCCCGGGCCATCACCTGGTGGACCACCCAGGCCGCGCTGCAGGTAGCGGCCGGACTGATCCCGCCGACGCTCGTCCTGCTCATCTGGGCCGACACGCGGCCGTGGCTGATCCCCGGCACCGCGGCGGTCGCCGTCATCGGCCTGGGCTACCTACTGGTGATGCCCCGATGGCGCTTCCGGGTGCACCGTTGGGAGACCACCGATGACGCCGTGTATACCTCAGCGGGCTGGATCAATCAGGAATGGCGGGTAGCGCCGATGTCCCGGATCCAAACCGTCGACACCGAACGCGGGCCGCTGCAGCAGCTGTTCGGATTGGCCACCGTCACCGTCACCACCGCCTCGGCGGCCGGCGCGCTGCGGTTGGCGGGGTTGGACCATGCAGTGGCCGACGACCTCGTCGAACAACTCACCGAAACCACCCAGGCCACCCCTGGCGACGCCACATGATCCGCTGGCGTTCTGCTCTCGCGGAGGTGGGATTGTGAGCGCGCCACCCGAGCCCGGTTGGCAGCGCCTGGACCCTCGGATGCTCGCGGTCACCCCACTACGTCAGCTGGCCGGATTCCTGCCGGTCATCGGGGTGATCCTGGTGGTCGGCATCGGGCAGGACCTCGACGGGCGAGTCTACGCGCTGCTGGCCGGTCTGTTGATCGTGTTGCTCGCCGGTGTCCTGCGGTGGTTCACCACCCGCTACCGGATCACCAGGGAACGCGTCGAGCTGCGTTCGGGCCTGCTGTTCCGCAACGCACGGTCGGTGCCGCGGGACCGGATTCGCAGCGTCGATGTCACCGCCGGACCGGCTCACCGGCTGTTCCGGCTGTCCGTCGTCAAGATCGGGACCGGGGAGCGCACCGACGGCGGCGAGTCGCGCGAGCTGACCCTCGACGCGATTTCCGCAGCCGACGCCGACCAGGTGCGGCAACGGTTGCTGGACCCAGCCGATGGCGGTCGCGCGGAAGGCGCAGATCTGCCGGTCGGGCCCTCAGCGATCAGGCTGGCCGCGCTGCGATGGTCCTGGCTGCGGTTCGCCCCGTTCACGACATCGAGTCTGGTGGCGTTGGGCGCCGTGGCGGCGGCGGTCGGGGAACTCATCAATGATGTCGGAGCCGCCGTGGATGTCGGCGGAGTCCGCGAGAGGCTGGCCACGGCCCCGCTGTGGCTGGGCGTGGCTGCCTTCGCCGGGCTGGTGTTGGTGGTTGCGGTGGTGGGTTCAGTGCTGATCTTCGTGGAGGCGTGGTGGGGTTTCCAGCTGGTCCGTGAGGTGGGAGGCACCCTACGGATCCGCCGGGGACTGCTCACCACCCGGTCGGTGTCGCTGGAGGAGCGCCGGCTGCGCGGGATCGCGGTGGTGGAGTCGCCGCTGCTGCGCGTCGGGCGGGGCGCGCGGACTGTCGCGGTGGCGACCGGGTTGGGGGGTCGTCGCGGTCACGGCCGGGGCATCCTGCTGCCACCGGCCCCGAGGAACGAGGCGCACCGGGTGTCGGGGGCGGTGCTCTCCGAGGACCCCTCCCCCACCATCACGATGCTGCGCAGCCACCCGCTGGTGGCTCTGCGACGCCGGCTGGTGCGGGCGGCGCTGCCGGTGCTGGTGGTGTCCGCGGCGCTGTGGCTTGCCCCGGTCCCGGGCTGGGTGGCGTGGGCGACGCTGGGCCTGCTGCCGGTGACGGTGCTGCTCGCCGTGGACGCCTACCGCAACCTGGGACACGCACTCACCGGTCACTATCTCGTCACCCGCCACGGTGCCGGCGTCCGCACCACCGTCGCGGTGCAGCGCCCCGGAGTGATCGGCTGGACGGTGTCGCAGTCGTTTCTCCAGCGCCGGGCCGGTCTGATCACTGTGATCGCGACCACCGCGGCCGGCACCGGTGGGTATCCCGTGATCGATGTCGCTACCGCCGAGGGGCTGGCCCTCGCCGAGCAGGCGGTGCCGGGACTCCTCAAACCGTTTGTCCAGCATGAGGTGGCCGGCAACCACTAGGCTCAGGGGCGTGAACGACCGTCTGGTGTGGATCGACTGCGAGATGACGGGGTTGGACCTCGGCAAGGACGCACTGATCGAGATCGCTGCGCTGGTCACTGATGGCGAGCTGCGAGTGCTCGGCGAGGGCGTCGACGTGGTGATTCATGCCGACGACGCCACGCTGGACTCGATGCCTGAGGTGGTGCGGGAGATGCACGCACGCTCCGGGCTGACCGACGCGGTCCGGCGCTCCACCGTGAGCCTTGCTGAGGCAGAGCAGCAGGTGCTGGCCTACGTCCGCACCTGGGTGCCGGAGGCCCGCTCGGCGCCGCTGGCGGGCAACTCGGTGGCCACCGACCGGGCGTTCCTGGCTCGCGACATGACCGAACTCGAAGAGCACATGCACTACCGGATGGTCGACGTGTCCTCGATCAAAGAGCTGTGCCGGCGCTGGTACCCGCGGGTCTACTACGCGCAGCCGGCCAAGGGACTCGCACACCGGGCACTGGCCGACATCACCGAGTCCATCCGTGAGCTGAGCTACTACCGGCGCACTGTGTTCGTCCCCGGATCAGGCCCCAGCTCGGAAGAAGCCCAGGCAGCGGCCCGGTCCGTCAGCGGGCCGATACCCAATCGGTGAAGGGCACCCGACCCGCTACGATTGTCAGGTGCTGGTGGGACCGGCGCATGGTGGGTGTAGCTCAGCTGGTAGAGCACCTGGTTGTGGTCCAGGATGTCGCGGGTTCAAGTCCCGTCACTCACCCCATTTCACCCTCGCGCCCTCATGAGCCGGCACTAGAGTTCCGCGCATGACGAGCGTCGAGGTCCACCACGAGCTCACCGGAGCGCCCGACTCGCCGGTGCTGGTGCTGGCCGGACCGCTGGGCAGCACGCTGGACATCTGGCAGCCGCACGTCGAGTCGCTGGCCGAGCGGTTCCGGGTGCTGCGTTACGACCATCGCGGGCACGGTCGATCTCCGGTTCCCTCCGGGCCCTACACGATCACCGATCTCGGTGGCGACACGGTGGCGCTGCTGGACCGGCTCGGTATCGAACGAGCGGCTTTCTGCGGGCTCTCGCTGGGTGGGATGGTCGGTATCTGGCTCGCCGCAGCCGTCCCGGAGCGGTTGTCGGCGCTGGTGCTGTGCAGCACCACCGCTCGGTACGACGACTACGGACCGTGGATCGATCAGGAAGCATCGGTGCGGTGGGTGGGTACGTCCGGGTTGGCTTCGCAGGTCGTCGCCGGTTGGTTCACCCCGGAGTGGGCGGCTGCGCACCCGGAGGTCGTGGAGCGGTCCATTCAGATGATCTCCAAGACCTCCGACGAGGGATACTCCGCGTGTTGCAGCGCGATCGCCACCTGGGATGGCCGTCGGCTGCTCGGCCGGATCGACACGCCGACTCTGGTGATCGGCGGTTCCCGGGATACCGGGACCCCGGTCGCCCCGCATGCCAAGACTCTCGCCACCGCGATCTACCGCGCGAAACTGGAAGTCCTCGACGGTGCGCACCTAGCGATCATCGAGCAGGCCGAACGGGCCAACCGCCTGATCGCCAAGCACGCCGCCGCCGGGTGAGGGGCACTCGGAGCTATTTGTTGCCCGACACCCATTGCCCCCACGGCACCTGCCAGTCCCCGAAGCCGTCCCACGGCTTGAGGTCCGGACCACCGGTGTTGGTGTTGATGACGACGTCGCCCTTCTTCACGTGGTCGAAGAACCACTTGGCGTTCTCCGGTGAGAGGTTGATGCACCCGTGGCTGACGTTGCTGTTGCCTTGCTGGGCGAGCGACCACGGTGCGGCGTGCACGAACTCGCCGCTGTTGGAGATGCGGGTGGCCCACTGCACCTTGGCGATGTATCCGCCGGCGTCGAGGGCGAGGCCGAAGGTGGTCGAGTCCATCACCTTGGTCGCGTTCCGCTCGGTGACCACGTGCACGCCTTTGGCGCTGGGATAGTTCTCGCGACCCATCGAGATCGGCATGGTGCGGACCTCCCGGCCGTTGATCTCGACGCGCATCTGGTGGGTCGCCCCGTCGGCCCGGGCGATGAAGGAATCACCGATCGTGAAGCGCGAGGTCCGGTCCTCCTCGCCGTACACCCCGTTGCCGAAATCCTTGCCGTAGTCGTGAATCTCCACCGTGACGCGGGTTCCGGGCTCCCAGAACTCCCGAGGGCGCCAATGCACCTCTTTCTTGGAGAACCAGTAGAAGGCGCCCTCGACATGCGGGCTGGTGGTGACGGTGATGGCGTTCTCGGCTGCCTGCCGGTCCGCGATCGGTTCATCGAAGTAGATCGAGACCGGCTGGCCCACGCCGACCGTCTCACCGTTGAGCGGATTGATCGAGGGGTAGGTGAGGGTCCGCGGCGCGACGGTGGTGAAGGTGGAGGTCCTGCTCACCGTCCGGTTGTCGTCGCCGACCGCGGTCGCATTGATCAGGTAGGTCTTGCCGTAGCCCAGCGGTTCAGTGGCCTTCCACCTCGTACCGTCCGGATCGAGCCGACCGGGCACCGGGACGCCCTCTGGATTGGTCAAGGACACCTCCCCGAGCTTGCCCTTGGCGACGGCAACCGTGACGGGCGTCAACGGTGAGAGGCCGGCCGCGTGATCCGGCGGATCGGTGGTGATCACCGCGATCGGCGGAGGCACCACCCGGGTGACCTCGTGTGCCGTCGGGCTCGGCGCTGGGGCGTGGAGCCCTGCGCAACCCGCCAACAACGTACCGAGCACTCCGGCAACGACCAACAGCGTGATGGCGGTACCCCGCCGGACTCGCCCTGACCCTGTGTGCCGACCCCCGGTCGCCGGACACGACTTGCTCACCCGCACGGGAACCATCCATTTCCATGATCTACTGCTAGAGATTTCAGCCTGTCGCCCCCGGACCGACAGGCCTAACGAGCGTGCGACCCGTGTGTAGCGACGCACGGTGGTCTCGACGGTTGCTTGTAACCTGGTTGAGACCATCCGGCGCCGGCGTGCTAGCGTCTGCGCCGTCGCGCCGGTTAGGCCGACGCCAGCGCCGCTAGCTCAACTGGCAGAGCAGCTGACTCTTAATCAGCGGGTTCGGGGTTCGAGTCCCTGGCGGCGCACCACCTGACCAGCGGTTATCCGCTTTGCGAGGGGGTGTCAGCACCCGAGCGTGACAACGAGGTCACAGCGTCGGTGCTGGCGGTCCTCGGTACGAGCGCCGCAGCGGCGTCGGCGGCGGCGGCTGCGACGGCTGGGTATACCGACGTGTAGGTGTCGCTGGTGAGAGTGATTGAGGAGTGCCCCAGGGTCTCCTGCACGACCTTGAGGTCGACCCCGGCGGCGAGCATCAGCGATGCGGCGCCGTGCCGTAGATCATGTAACCGTATCGGCGGCAGGTCGGCAGCGGCGACCAGCTCGTGGAACCGGTCGGTGATGGTGGCGGGGTGCAGCGGTTCCCCGTTCTCCCGGGTGAACACCTTGCCGGAGTCCACCCACGCCGGGCCCCAGGCCAGCCGCTCGGTGAGTTGGGCACGCCGGTGCGCCCGCAGCGCGGTGACGGTGCCCGTGTCCAGCGCGACGGTGCGCTCCCCTGCGTCGGACTTGGGGTCATCTTCGATGACCTTCCACCCCAGCTGCACCCGCTGCCGCCGCACGGCCAGCGCAGCGCCGTCCAGGTCAACGTCCTCCCACTCCACGCCTGCTGCCTCACCCCGGCGTAGCCCCCGGTAGGCGATCAGGTGGTACAGGGCGTAGAGCCGATCCCCTGCTGAGGCGTCCAGGAACGCGCCGAGGTGGTCGGGACGCCACACCATCACCGGGGACGGCGGGAGCATCAGGGCCTGGGCCGCGACCGGTGACTTGCCGGTCGCGATGTGTGCGGCCACGGCTTCACGCCACCGCTTCTCACGCTCGGTGGTCCACACCAGGGCCTTCGGGCGCTTTCCTGCCGGCAGCTTCACCAGTGCCGCCACATTGACGGTCACCAGGCTTTGGCGCATCGCGTCGGACAGTGCCGCCCGCAGCGTGGCACGCACTCGCTGCCGGGTCGCGTCGCTGCCTTCCACCTCCGCCAGCATCTCGGCGACGTGCTCGGTCCGCAGCGCATCGAGCCGGTGATGTCCCAGATACGGAATGAGGTAGCGGGCGATGTGCCCTGCGTAGCTGCGGCGAGTGTTAGGCCGGATGTCCTGCTTCGCTGGCAGCCACTCCGTGAGGTACGGGCCGGTGGAAACCCCGGTGATGTCCGCTCCCCTACCGATTTTCGCCTTCACCCTGTCCAGCTCGGCCTGCGCCTCGGGCTCGGTGGTGAAACCGCCCTTGGTCCACGGCACCCGCTTGCCGTTCTTTCCCCTGTAGCTGACCTGGGCGTACCAGGTTCCGTGTCGTGGGTTCCAGCTGCCATCCCTGCGGCGCAGCTTCGGACAGCGCTTACCCAGTTGCTTACCGTCCTCGCCGAGGCAGCCGCACCGTTTGAACGTCGAGCCCTTCACGGCGCAACCTCCTGTTGGCCGGGCAGGTCGATGCCCAGCTCGGCGGCGCACTTGACCATCTCGGCTGGTAGCTGCGGCACAGCCGCTCCCGCGTCGGCAATGCGCTGGAGGCACTTCCTAGCTTGATCCAGATCCTCGCGGATCAGTTTCTCTATCATCTCTCGAAGCCGTTCATCCAGCTTGCCGGTCTTCAAGCGGTGCAGGTTCCCACCTAGCTCGGTCAGCGTCTCCCATAGTCGCTGGACCTGCGACAACAGGTCGAACTCCTCGCTTTTCCAGTTTGTCCCGGCAGGCTGGCCGATCACTTGGCGACCGATCATCCACATCAATGCGGACCAGGGGTCCAGCTCGACACCCTCGGCTACGGGCATCGGGGTGTGGCCGCTCGGGTCGATCAGCAGCCATACCGGTGGCACGTCCAATACCAGGGCCAGCGCTAGCCATTCCTGCACCGAAATCGACTCACGGTGGCCGTTCTCCAGCTTGGCGACGGTGGTTCTGTTCCAGGTAAACCCGCGCTCTTTCATCGCGGACGCGAGCGCGGGACCCGATAGCCGAGCCTGTTTGCGCAGGGCTTTGACGCGCTTAGCGATGACCGTAGTCTCCGACAGGTGATCCCAAAAAGCTTCCATAAAAGAAACTTTAGCGCATCCTGTTGACAACTTCAACCAGGTCCGGCAGGATCTGAGACCGAACGATACTAACATGATTCTAAATCGCTACCTTAGCAGTAGCGACAAGAGGTAGGCATGGTCAAGGCGCTATCCGCGACAGAGTTGCAGGCCCTGCCCACGGCGGTGGACATCGTGACCGCTGGCCGGGCCTTCGGCCTCGGGCGCACGAAAGCGCACGAGCTGGTGCGGGCCGGGCAGTTCCCGGTCCCAGTGTTGCGGCTTGGCAACAGCTACCGCGTCACCAGGGCCGCGCTGCTGCGCGCTCTCGGTGAGAGCCCGGCCGACGGGGCTGGGACAGCCTGACAATGATCAGCAACGAGAGTAGCCGCGTCGCCCGCCTGCCAGTGCCGTTCCTGGCCGCCGCGCTGCCGGAGGTGGTCACCGTGACCGGCCCCGGCCTCGGTGAGCTGGACGGTCGGGGCGCGGTGTTCGTGCTGCCGGTGGTGTCCGAGGCCGACTGGCCGCGAGCCCGGGAGGGTGGCATCGTGCGGCGCCGCCTGGTCGCGCTCACTGGGCCGGCGCAGCGCTGCTTGCGCGCCCGCACCGAGGCAGCCTGCATGCAGCGGCTGGCGTTGGCTTCGGCCCGCTCCCGCAGTGCATCCCGGCGGGGGGGTGGCGTCGGGGTGACCATAAAAGATACCGCCCCCGGTGGGGACCAGGGGGCGGCAGGAAACGGCAGGTCAGCCGGGTTCCAGAGTAGGCGTAATCCCACTGATTGGGAAGATGGATCGCTGCTGCGTCTCCTCGCTGAACACTTCGAGTCGCTGGGCTGGCAGATCGTGCCGACACAGTGGCACCAGCAGCGCGACGGCAGCAGATATGACCAAACCCCGATTCCCGGCGTCACGGGCAGGGTGGCGTTCCTCACCGCCGAGCAGGCATGTCCGGAGGGTCTCGTGCTGCACCGCACGGGCGGACCGGAGTGCACCGGCCAGTTTGCTAAGCCGGCGCTGCGTCCCCCCACCCACGTGACAGGGTTTGATGTTGACCATTACGAGGGCAAAACCGGTGGCGACACCATCGCGGCGCTGGAGGAGCTGCTAGGGCCGCTGCCATCGACCTATTCGCTCACCGCCCGGGGGCCCTCTCAGCCGTCGCGGCGCCTGTGGTTTCGGCATCCTGGCGGTCTGGTCATCCCGGATCGGATATTCATCCCCACGGTGGCTGTGTCGAAACCATCCGCACCGGGCACCGGTTCTCCTGGACCGAGCCGGCGATCCACGTTCGTCAAGGGCAGGTCGTCGGTCCGGTGCGGTGGTATGACCCCGACCACGGTCCCACATCGATGCCGCATGTCGAGGCGCTGCCCGAGCTGCCCAGTGCCTGGGTGGAGTACATCCGCGAGCACGCCTCGGCAAGGGCTCACAACTCCTCGGCAGGGGCTCACAACGCTGAGCCGGGGGAGGTCACACTCAAGACCCGCGATGCGGTTGACGGCGGCATTACCAAGATGATCCAACGTCTGCACGGCATGCCCCCGTCTGGCGGGCAGTTCCGTAACGACGTGTTCGGGTTGGCCGCCGAGCTGACCGGCCGGGAGATCGCTCGCGGTACCACCACGGATAACGTCATGGTGCAGATGAGGCGGATCTTCGCTGATCATCCGCAGCGGCTGACGATGGATGCCGACGACGAGCAATGGATCTCGGAGGGCATCGAAAAAGGCGAGGACACGCCGTATCGGTTCGTGACTGCGGAATGTGTCGATTCCTTCGGAAACTACCGGCCGGCAGCCGCGGACGGGGCGGTCAGTGAGCAGGGTCCGCCGGTAGGTCTAGATCCTGAATTCTGGGCAGAGCGTCCGGTACTCCAGCATATCTACGATTTCGCCGAGAGTCGCGAACTGTCCCCTGGGCTCAACTGGGCTGCGTGCTGGCAGCAGTGATCGCAGCTACCCTGTACAGCGTCGGGCTGCCACCGATTATCGGAGGATTAGGCAGTCTGAATATGTCCATTGCGCTGGTCGGTGAATCGGGGGATGGTAAGGGTGGCCCTATGGCCGTCATTAACGAGGTTATCGACCTGGGCGCGGGGGCCGGGTTCGATACGCACTCGCTAGGCAGCGGGCAGGGCATTGCACACGGCTACGCACACCTACCAAAGAACCCGATGAGCAAGACATCTGGGGTTGAGCGACACGCTGACTCGGTGATGTTCACTGTGGAGGAGATCGACCACCTCACCGGACATGCGGCGCAGAACGGCTCGACGGTGCTGGCTGAGTTGTGCCGGCTGTATATGGGCGAGCGGCTTGGCCACCTCTACGTAGACCCGACCAAACGCATGCCTGTCGCTGAGCACAGTTACCGAGGCGTGCTGATCGCTGGGGTGCAGCCCGGCAGAGCGGGTGTGCTCATCAATGCCGCCGACGGGGGGACTCCGCAGCGATTCCTATGGCTGCCGGCGCTGACGCCTCCTCCCCAGGTAGTGCCCGCTGAGCCAACGCACCGTGGCCGTGGAAACCCCCTCGGTGGGTGTCCGACCCTCTGGCAGGCTCCAGGCAGTCATTGGCTGAGCAATGGGCGCCTGACTTGGGCAGGGTGACCATGACTGTGCCGGGCTGCGTCGTGAGCGCCGTCAAGGGTGCTCGACGGGCGCGACGGCTCAGACAGGGTGACCCGCTGGACGGTCACCGGCTGTTCTGTGAGGAGAAGGTCGCCGCTGCATTCGCAATCCTCGACGGGCGAAATGAGGTTAGCGAGGACGACTGGCGGCTAGCTGCGCGGCTGATGGCCGTCAGTGATGCGACACGCGCCGAGGTGGTCGCCGTGCTGGCCGCGAAGGCGTCGCGGGAGAACAGGGCTCGGGGCAAGGCCCAAGGGGAGCGCGAGGTCGCCGCCGAGGGCGTCAAAGAGAAGGCCGCCACGGCGCGGGTGGCGCGGTCGGTGCTCAGAATCCTGGACCGCAGCGATGGGTGGATGCTGCACGGCGAGCTGCGTAAAGGGCTCTCCGGCACCGCCGCCAGGGAGCACCTACCCGCAGCCTGGCGCATCTCGAAGCGGTCGGTCAGGTGATCTGCGGCGAGGTCGAGTGCCAGGGGCAGGTCCGGAAACGCTACCGACTGGCGGGTAACAGTCAGTGAGCAGAGTAAGGGGTGGTAGGGAGGTAGGTACCACCCCTACCCGCGAAAAAAGCTGCCGAGCTGAGGCTATCTGATAATGATCAATTTATGTTTTTACCTGGTCAAACGCATGGACCCTCGGACGGACTGTCGTGGTTAGGGGTGGTAGCTACCACCTACCACCCCTAACCGCTCGACGCAGAGTGATATTTTGCAGGGCACCGTGGATGCAATGCTGCCGCGAGCAACAGGCTGCGAGGAGGGAAGGCACACAGGCGGCGCGCGGTGAGGACATCGCGTAGCTGGTAACGGTGTCCCGTTGTTTTTAGCGGGGGAGGTTTTAGGACATCTGATGTCTGGCATTTCTCTCCCCGCGAATCTCCACACCCTTATGGATCATGGAAAATCAGGCATCTACGCGCGTGAACGGCGTGGTTGGCTAGCTCTGGCTGCTCAATTTCGGGTCTACACTGGCGTCCCACCGCGAGGAAGGCCGGGGGTGGTGCTCGTGGCCCGTAGGCAAACACTGTGCGCCTACAACCGGCAGGTACGCTTGCTGCCGGAGGATCTTCAGCACCGCGAGTGCGGGTTGATCGAGGTCGGCCGCCAGCACGCCCGCAACTTCGACGTCGGCCACATCCCCAGCGGCACGGCCTGCCACCGGGTGCTTACCGAGCTACGCAAGCTGGCCAAGCACATGGCCTCACAGGCCGCGGAGACGGCCACGCCGGGGCGCAACGCGCTTGACGACATCCGCGCTCGCCGGGCTGCCCGGCTCCCGGGCGTCCAGGAGCGGGAGCGTCCCCGTGGGTGACTAGCGCCGGTCAAGGAGGCCGTCGATCTTCGGGACCGCGTACTTTAGTGGCCTCGGTTAGCGTGATCCGGCCCTGGGCGATGATCCGGGTGTGACCGCACGCAGCAGCCGACCTGACCCGCTCCCGCCGCGACCGTTGTCGAAATGGATCATCAGGGCGGGAACGCTGATTGTGCTCGCCGTCACGGTAGCTGTCGCGGCGGTGAGCTGGTTCGTGCTGCGACGCCTCTACGGTGGGCAGGGGGCGCAGGTCCAGCTCGACGCGATCCGCACCGCCGGGACCCTGGTGATCGGCACCGGCGGGGCAGTGGCGCTGCTGCTGACCGCTCGCCGGCAGCGCTACACCGAGCTGGCCCTGGTCCACACCGACCGTGACGCCACCGAACGACGCATCACTGAGCTGTACACGAAGGCAGCCGATCAGTTGGGAAGCGAGAAAGCGCCGGTGCGGCTGGCGGGGCTCCACGCGCTCGAACGGCTGGCGCAGAACACCCCGGACCAACGACAGACCATCGTCGATGTGATCTGCGCCTACCTGCGCATGCCCTACACGCCGCCTGACGGCCAACCGCCTGCCGAGGATGCCCCCGCCGAAGCGCACACCCGATATGAGGAACGGCGCCAGGAGTTCCAGGAGTTGCAGGTTCGATTGACCGCACAGCGTATCCTGGCCGCGCATCTCAGACCCGGCGCGGTGGACACCTTCTGGTCTGACATCGACCTGGACCTGACCGAAGCCAACTCTACAGGCTCGATCTGAGCAACTGCCGCATCAGGAAAGCACAGTTCGGCGGGGCGGAGCTCTCCGGGGACGCGGGATCCTACCGGGTGAGGCTCTTCGGGGAAACGCGGTTCAACGGGGTGGAGTTCTCTGGGACCGCGCGGTTCGACGAGGCGAAATTCTCCGGGATCGCGCGGTTCGACGAGGCGAAATTCTCCGGGGACGCGGAGTTCATCCGGGTGGAGATCTCCTGGGACGCGCGGTTTATCCGGGCGGAGTTCTCGGGGGACGCGGGATTCCAAGGGGTGCGGTTCTTAGGGGACGCGGAGTTCGACGAGGCGGAGTTCTCGGGGAACGCGGGGTTCGGCTGGGTGGCCTTCTCCGGGGACGCGGGGTTTAGCGGGGCGGAGTTCTCGGGGAACGTGAAGTTCAGCGGGGCGGAATTAGCTGAGGGCGCGAAGTTCGACGGTGAGCGAGCGCGACAAGCAGAGGACAGAACCCATGTCTGGCCCGCGAACTGGAGCACACGCGACGCGCGCGAGGGTGAGGAGGCTGGCTGGTGTACCTAGCGCGCGTGGAGGAGTAGCCACGAGAATGCCAACCACAGAGTGGAACGCAAACCGCGGTGGGGGCAGAGTTTCGTGGGGGTGACTCTCTCTCATCAGCCGGCTCTCGGCTTACCGGGCGTGAAAATTTTACGGTGGTGGCCCCGGCCGGCCGGGGCTTTAGCGGGGCACCGAGACGCCTCCGGGTTAAGTAGCGAGAGGGGTGGGCTAGGTGGTATCGTTCACCGTGCTCCGCGAGCGCTCCGTGGGACCCACAGCGCCGCGACGAGCTGGCGAGG
>CAVQKH010000017.1:152500-302283 GCA_963712995.1 uncultured Actinomycetota bacterium
GGCCGAGATGACCGGTACCGGAGAGATCACCAACGGCACGGTACATATCCACGCCGTCATGGCCATAGAAGGTGATCAAGCAATCGCCGGTCACCTCCACCGCGCAGAAATCAGCACCTTCTTCGCCCGCGCCTACATCATCCCCTGCTGACGAGACCGCACACCTGGAAGCACAGGCCCTTTCGATACAAACTGAAGGTGACGAACACGGCAGGGAGCCGATCGGGGACGCGCCAGGGACGACGGGGAGTTCTCCCCGCCGCCTCCTTGACCCGCATCCCTCACCTGACCAGCCTACACAGACGACTAGGGACCTACCTCGACGCCATGCTTGACTCCCTGCCCAACCCCAGAAAGCGGGGGAATTAAGCACTTACAACGGGCCTCCCTCCCCGAAGGACCACGGGCCTGTGCGACTACTCACAGTCGCCGGTAATGCTCTTACTGGTAACAGTTATAAGCTACAAGTTCGTAGCTGCTTCTACATTTTGGCAAGGTCACGGGTGGGCAGTACGGCGGTCATCCACTCGGCGGTCATCGCTGGACCCAAGCTTCGAACAGCCGTGTCAAGCAGACCGACCGTCTCCCAACCCCCCGGACAACTATTGGTTACTTCCGGTACAGGGTTGGCGGTTATGGCCAGTCCATCGAGGCACACTGAATGACATCGATTAAATAATGCACTCAGGCACACCGAGCGACTTAAACGATTCCGCTAGCTGCACGGCGAGTTGATCCGCAGCAGCCAGCTCCGCAGTTAGTTCACTGTCACTGAGTTGTGACAAGCGATGGTATATTGACTCAAGTAGGCTGATACGACGCTGCCAGATAGAAATCATGTCCTCGTGCGCGTTTCTCAGCTTATTTGGTGGCCATAGTTTGGCCATCTGAACCTTTTCATCTTGCTCTATTTGAACAGCAGTTCCAAACACCGTCTCCTGAGCCTGCAATTCCTGGATCCGACGGGCCCTTTCCTTCGCATCCGAGCATATCGCGCCAACCTGTCCTTTATACTGCACTTCCGTGAGCTCTATCGGCCCACCAGTGTGTTCAGTGTCGATAGAGGTCTTTATGCCTACTCCGAGCATGAAGGTAGCTGCAACACCGGCTACCGCGAAAACAATTATTCCTGCGCACGTAGCCATAAAAAACCAACGCTTCTTGCGCTGCTTACCATCCTCTTCTCGGCGATACCAGCTGAGGAGTAATCCTAGTGCGGCTATAGCTACACTTACGATAGCGGTTGAGACACTAACAATCTGTGCATCCACCGTGTGACCCCTCGTCGACTATCGACTATTTCCCTCCGGCAAGAATGACAGTATTAGCATAGAAGCAAATTTGTAGTACGAGCTTGCACATGAGATACCGTCACGTGCGTTAATCAAGATAAGTGGTAATCTCCTCGCTGGTATCAACGTAAGCCAACCGAAGGCAGTCATCCTGTCCCGTAAGGCCACGTACTGCGAGAAAAGCGATCTCAACGCCGGTGTCCGGCAGAGCACGTACAGCTCGTTCCAGTATCTCGTTAATCCTGTTAGTAGCCTCTAAAAGCTGATCATGATCAAAATCTGGCTCCTGATCCGGAGGATCCTCAAGTAGTAGTGGAAAGCAAGTGGTCACAGAACACGTAGCGCAAATTATCCGCCCACCCCTTCTTACCCAACATCTTCCCATCTCACCCTCCATTTAAGCATCTGGCGATTTTCTTGACTGGCCACCGCACGAACTCTTTAGACGTTGGCGTTTTAACACTTGCCAGCGAGCGCACAAGTGATCATCGCCTCCTGTGGACACATCGGAAACCTAAGCATGACCTGGCGCCCCACTGCCCGCAATGGAATAAACGACGGCGCAAATGACACCATCGGATCAAGTCAGACATTCGTCCTCTACTGCAACCTCGTCACTTGAGGATATGTAATCGATCTTGCGCCTAGCGTTGCGTCGGGAGGCCCCGCAGAGACCTCGTCTCCAGCGGAGACAATAGGGCGACCCATCGGAGAGGCGGCTGTCGGACCTGATCGACCCGTGCCGTCTACGTGCGTAAACGCAACCAATGCGCGGGTGGGTGAGGGGCGTGTACCTATCTGGCTCAAAACGCCGGGGTGAGTGTCGCGCGCCCATTTTCAGAGCTGCCCCGCCAGGGGCCATCCCTTCCGAGCGCAGTCTCAGACGGGTCGTAGGGATCCTTGGTCCCTAGAACTTTGACACCTTGGTGTCAAGTTCCCAGGAGAGCGTAGCGTTCTTCTCGTCCACTCCCACACAGGCGTTTCGACCGCCTGACCAGCCACGATGGGTGGCACAACGACGGCGACTGAGGCTTAAGTCTCCCGACTCGGCGCAGCGGATGGCGACGGTCCGCCGACACAGACCGGGAGTCCCTGCGGGAGCTTGCACTCAGGAAGCCGCAGGGACCGATTGGCGTGCCCACAGACTTGGCGGTCCGAGGCGCAGCCTCGCTAGTGGCTGGTGTTTTTCGCTGCCCCGGTTGCGTTTCGCGGTGCGGGATAATGATCATGTGATGTTAGGGCGGACGCCGAAGCAAGTTGATCTGTTGTGTGCCTCGGAGAGGTTCTGTGAGGGTCGGGTCTGTCCGGAGTCGATCTATGGGGTGTTGCACCGGGAGTGTCTCACGTTGTTCCCGGATGAGATGTTCGCGGATCTGTTCACTGATGAGGGTCGGCGCTGTCGGTGCCGCCGATGATCGTGGCGGTGGTGATGGTGTTGCAGCGCTGGAGGGCTTGTCGGATCGGGAAGCGGTGGACCGGTTCGCGTTCGATGTGCGGTGGAAGTACGCCGCGGGTGGGCTGGATTTCGATCATCCGGGGTTCGTGCACACGGTGTTGGTGGACATGCGGGCCCGGTTGGCGCTCGCTCGGACCGGCCCGGACCGGATCTTCGAGGCGGTCGTTGGAAGCGGCGAGTCGGGAGGGGTTGGTCGGGCGGCGGCGGGTGTTGGATTCGACCCCGTTGTATGACGCGGTGGCCACCATGGACACCGTGACGCTGATCCGCTCGGCGATCCGAGGGCTCTCGGGGAAAAAAAAAAAAAAAAAAAAAAAAAAAAAAAAAAAAAAAAAAAAAAAATTCGCGCGGCGTCTCGCCGAAAATGGCTGACGTACCGTGCGAAAAAAAAAAAAAAAAAAAAAAAAAAAAAAAAAAAAAAAAAAAAAAAAAAAAAAAAAAAAAAAAAAAAAAAAAAAAAAAAAAAAAAAAAAAAAAAAAAAAAAAAAAAAAAAAAAAAAAAAAAAAAAAAAAAAAAAAAAAAAAAAAAAAAAAAAAAAAAAAAAAAAAAAAAAAAAAAAAAAAAAAAAAAAAAAAAAAAAAAAAAAAAAAAAAAAAAAAAAAAAAAAAAAAAAAAAAAAAAAAAAAAAAAAAAAAAAAAAAAAAAAAAAAAAAAAAAAAAAAAAAAAAAAAAAAAAAAAAAAAAAAAAAAAAAAAAAAAAAAAAAAAAAAAAAAAAAAAAAAAAAAAAAAAAAAAAAAAAAAAAAAAAAAAAAAAAAAAAAAAAAAAAAAAAAAAAAAAAAAAAAAAAAAAAAAAAAAAAAAAAAAAAAAAAAAAAAAAAAAAAAAAAAAAAAAAAAAAAAAAAAAAAAAAAAAAAAAAAAAAAAAAAAAAAAAAAAAAAAAAAAAAAAAAAAAAAAAAAAAAAAAAAAAAAAAAAAAAAAAAAAAAAAAAAAAAAAAAAAAAAAAAAAAAAAAAAAAAAAAAAAAAAAAAAAAAAAAAAAAAAAAAAAAAAAAAAAAAAAAAAAAAAAAAAAAAAAAAAAAAAAAAAAAAAAAAAAAAAAAAAAAAAAAAAAAAAAAAAAAAAAAAAAAAAAAAAAAAAAAAAAAAAAAAAAAAAAAAAAAAAAAAAAAAAAAAAAAAAAAAAAAAAAAAAAAAAAAAAAAAAAAAAAAAAAAAAAAAAAAAAAAAAAAAAAAAAAAAAAAAAAAAAAAAAAAAAAAAAAAAAAAAAAAAAAAAAAAAAAAAAAAAAAAAAAAAAAAAAAAAAAAAAAAAAAAAAAAAAAAAAAAAAAAAAAAAAAAAAAAAAAAAAAAAAAAAAAAAAAAAAAAAAAAAAAAAAAAAAAAATTTTTTTTTTTTTTTTTTTTTTTTTTTTTTTTTTAAAAAAAAAAAAAAAAAGTAATCTGAAGCCGAGGAGGCACTCCGAGAATATGAGCAGAAGGGTAGCTCGCAGATCGTTCCGATCCTTCTGCCCGGCAGTGAATATGAATCGTTACCCTTCTTGCTTCGCGGGTTCCCTGTTATCGATTTTAGACAGCACGGCATAAATACTAGATCGCTGCGTAGCCTTCTGGCGCGTGTCGTGTCCGATCCGACAGGGGCGCTGCCGGACTACGAACTGGTTGCCGATCGACTGCGGAACGCTGGGGATCCGCATACCGCGCTCAGCTTCTACCGTAAAGCGCTGGAAAATCGACGCACCGATGCAAGTCAGCTGGCGAGCGATGAGGCTGCTCTCCGTCGAAAGATCGGCACCATGCTGGTTGAACTGGGGGATTCAGCTCGCGCGCGAGTTGAATTCGAAAAATCCCTCATTATTCACGAAAGACTCTTTGGGTCAAATCATCCAGAGGTTGCCATTGACCTGAGCAACCTAGGAAGCTTGTACTATGATCTGGGCAACATGCAAAGCGCAGGAAAAAATTTCAAGCGAGCGCTCGACATCAATCGAAAAGCTCTTGATTCTATGGATCCCCTGCTGTCGCCAAGCATGACAAATCTGGGGAATGTATTACGACGTCAAGGTGACATGCTCGGAGCGCAGGACCTCTTTCAGGAGGCTCTTGTCATTGATGAGGCCGCCTACGGTCCGGACGCGCCGGCGGTGGCGACTGATTTTATGAATCTTGGCGGCCTGACCTATGAACGTGGCGAGTTAGATACCGCTCGTTCTTTGTTCGAACGAGCTCTAACTATCAACGAGTCAGCCTATGGCACTGACCACCCTGAGGTGTCCAAAGTTCTCAATAACCTAGGTAGCGTCCTTTACGACATGGGTGACCTCGTTGACGGCGAGGCGCTCCTAAGGCGGGCGCTTCGAATTGATGAGGCGACGTATGGTCCTGATCACCCCGACGTTGCGGCCCGGTTAGGAAATTTGGGAAATATCCTGCATAGTCGGGGAGATTCCGCTGCCGCTCTTAAGTGTTTTGAACGTGCTCTCCTAATCGACGAAAGGGCTCTCGGCGTAGACCATCCACAGGCGCTATTTGACGTCGCAAACTTGGCCGTAACGCTAGAGGCACTCGGCGAATGGCAGCGTGCTCTTCCGCTGTACGAGCGGGCGGCCACCGGATTTGCTAGGTCTTTTGGTCCGGACGACACTACAACACTCAGGGCGCTGAACGATCTCGCCGGCGCCTACCGATCAACAGGCGGACTAAACGAGGCCATCCCTCTATTCGAGCGCACCCTTGCCGACTTCGAGCGGGTGCTCGGCCCCGATCACCCTGACACTTTGACTACCCGCAACAACCTCGCGCTGGCCTACCAGGATGCCGGGCGACGGGCTGAAGCCCTTCCTCTGTTCGAGGCCACCCTTGCCGACCGCGAGCGGGTGCTCGGCCCCGATCACCCTGACACTTTGACTACCCGCAACAACCTCGCGCTGGCCTACCAGGATGCCGGGCGACGGGCTGAAGCCCTTCCTCTGTTCGAGGCCACCCTTGCCGACCGCGAGCGGGCTCGGCCCCGATTACCCTGAAAATTTCTCTACCCGCAACAACCTCGCGTTTTTTTTTTTTTTTTTTTTTTTTTTTTTTTTTTTTTTTTTTTTTTTTTTTTTTTTTTTTTTTTTTTTTTTTTTTTTTTTTTTTTTTTAGCCCTTCCTCTGTTCGAGCCACCCTAGACGACCGCGAGCGGGTGCTGACCCGGATCACCCTGACACTTTGACTACCCGCAACAACCTCGCGCTGGCCTACCAGGCGGTGACCACCGCAGTGCTGCCTGATGGCCGCCCCCTCGGCGTCACCGGCAGCCGAGATGCCACGGTGCAAATTTGGGATTTGGCCATCGGCGCCCCTTCGGTGGCCCGCTCACTGGCCACACCGGCGCGGTGACGGCGGTGGCTACCGCGATGCTGCCCGAGGGTCAGTCCCATCGCGATCACCGGCAGCCACGACGACACGGTGCGAATTTGGGATCTGGCCACCGGCACCCCAATCGGTGACCCGCTCACCGGCCACGCCAGCGCGGTGACAGCAGTGGCTACCGCGATGCTGCCCGACGGTCGTCCCATCGCGATCACCGGCAGCTTGGATAACACGGTGCGGATTGTGGGATACGGGCCACCGGCACCCCGATCGGTGACCCGCTGACCGGCCACACCGGCGCGGTGACGGCGGTGGCCTACGGGCGATGCTGCACGAGGGTCGCCCATCGCGATCACCGGCAGCCACGACCGCACGGCGCGGTTGTGGGATCTGGCCACCGGCACCCCGCTCGGTGACCCGCTCACCGGCCACACCGGCGCGGTGGCGGCGGTGGCTACTGGCGATGCTGATCGACGGTCGACCCGTCGCTGGTCACCGGCAGCTGGGATAACACGGTGCGGATTGTGGGATCTGGCCACCGGCACCAGATCGGCGACCAGCTCACCGGCCACACCGGCGCGGTGACGGCGGTGGCGTACAGCGACGCAGCCGGAGGGTCGATGGATCGCGATCACCGGCAGCTAGGACGGAACGGTGCGAGTTTGGGATCTGGCCACCGGCACCCCAATCAGTGACCCGCTCACCGGCCACACCAGCGCGGTGACGGCGGTGGCTACCGCGATGCTGCCCGACGGTCGTCCATCGCGATGCACCCGAGGGCAGCTTGGATAACACCGTGCCGAATTTGGGATCTGGGCCACCGGCACCCCAATCAGTGACCCGCTCATCGGCCATACAGACTGGGTCGTAGGGGTGGCCACCACGGTGTCCTCTGCGCCGGACTATCGCCCCATCGCGATGGACGAAGCAACTCGGGGTGCCGCGGTGCCCGTTGGAGCGTCCCGATATTGACGGGCTCGTTTACCTCCATCGCGTTATCAATAGGTAACGCTGCATCGTGAGGCGCAAGCCCATCAGACCCAGACCTCCGGAAGTTGGATGAAGATGGTAATTCGAGGTCGGTCAGGTTGTTTTGATTTTGTAGGTGATGGGGCGGCGGTCGCCGGGGATGCGGGGCGGGGTGGTGTTGAGCTAGTCTGAGTAGCAGCCGCAGCGCCTGGGTGATCTTGGGTGTGGTGGGGGTGTCGAGCGCGACGGTGATCGTGGTGGTGGTGTAGGTGATCTGTCCGTCGAGGTGGAGCAGGTGGCGCAGGGTGGCGCGGTATTCGTAGTTGTCGGCGAGGTAGGCGTTGAGCCGGCTGGCGAGCCATTGTTCGGCGTTGAACGCTAGTAGCCGGAGCACCGTCTGTAGGCTGCGTCGTTGGGTGCGCAGGGTGGCGCGTGTGGCGTTCGGGTCGTGTTGGTTGGCGGGGATCTTCGCGGGGATGGTCTTGAGTGTGTCCTTTGTCGTGGTCAGGGCTGCTTCGGCGGTGTCGATCGCGATTTGGGCGGCGGGGATGGCGGTGTTGATCTCGGTGACGGGGGCGTTGGAGCGCAGGAGCCGGGTCAGCGCGCGTTGCGCGTCGGCCAGGGTGGTCTCGGCTCGTGTGACCGCGGTGCGGGCGGTCTTGCGGGCCGGGTTGTGGATCAGCGCGGTGTCGGGTGCGATGTCGGCGCCGTAGTGGCACAGCCAGTCGATGCCGTGATGCGCGGTGAGGTATTTGAACACGTTCTCGATGCGCCAGCGGCATCGCAGCCAGGCCAGCAGCGCCGCCGCCGGGGCGGTCAGGTCGCTGGTGAGTACCTGCAGCACCGGTTGGTCGTGTTCGAACAAGGTGAGCTGTCGGGCCGGGCCGTAGTCATTGATGGTGACCGTCTCATCGGCCAGGGTCACGTGCTCGGCGCGGCCGGCGGTGTCGACGCGCCAGTACCGGCGCGGCTGCGCGGTGGTGTCGACGAGCGTGCCGCGGCGGTAGGTGATCCAGTCCACGCCCGCGGCGCGGCAGTGGCTGAACACTGAGGCGTAGGCTCCGCCGCGGTCGAACCCGAGCATGATCTTCGCGTCGCCGGTGACCGTGCGCAGCTCGGCCAGCGCGGCGGGCAGGGTCTTGGTCAACCCCGAGGGGGGCCCGGACACGAAGCACACCGCGCGGCCGTGGTAATCGGTGACCACGGTATCGGCCAGGCCCTTCTGGGCGTGGCGGCGTTTGGTGTTGTAGCCCTTGCCCACCGGTTTGGCACCCTCATACGGCACGAAATGGTCATCGACGAAGTACAGGCCCAACAGCGGCGCCTCCGCAGCGATCATCGCGGTGGCCAGGTCGGCGTGCAGACGCAGCGGATCACAGGTCTCGGCCAGCTCGCCGAGCCGGGGCCGCAAGGTCCGCAGCTCGGGTAGCCGATCCAGCCCGGCCAGCGGCCCGATCTGGTCGCGGATGAGGTGCTTGGTGGCCTCCACCGACCCCACACCCAGCGCGAACGCCACCGTGGTCGCGGTCAGCAACGCCACATCATCAAAGCGCCGCGACCGAGCAGACACCGGGCCCGTGCCGGTGAGCGGGGCGAACACCGCCTGCGCCCCGACCCGGTCGAAGAACGCGTGCAACAGCATCGCGCCCGCATACCTGCTGTCCACGGTGGCCTGCCCCAACCGCGAGGACCCCACCACCGGTCCGCCCGGCGCATCCTCGCCTTCGGCGGCGACCGGCTCGGCCGGCGTGTCCAGGGGCCCGGGCACGACCGACTCGGGGTCCCCGAGGACATCAGTGCCGGACTGCTCAGTCCCGGACTCCTCAGTCCCGGGCAGCTCCTCCTGCACCGGCGCGGGCATCCGCCGGCCACCCACCAACCGGCTGATCATGGTGTCGGACACCTGTAACCGCCGCGCGATCTCCTGACCGGTCATGCCCTGCTCGGCCCACCGGTGCGCTTGCACCAGCTGCGCCGAAGTCAACTTCGCCGGCCGGCCCATCGCCTTGACCAGCCCGCTCGAACCCTGCTCACGAGCGGTCTTGCGCAGCGTCGACAGATAGTTCGGGTGCACCCCGAACACCCCGGCCACCGCCTTGACCGCGTGCCCGGCCTCGGTCAGCGCCACCATCGCCAGCCGGCGCATCCCGGTATCGGCGACCGCGAACCGAAACAGCACCCAGCGCCCCGCCAGCACCACCACCTCACCCTCATGGGTCAACAACCGCAGAGACCCGGGCTCGGGCATCCCCTCCAGCACCGGTTCCATCATCGTCAGGGACACCAACAGAACCTACCCCAAAACCACCTGAATCTCAGGTATTTTCGGGAACAATTCGATTACGAAAAGCCCACGTCAATGGGGGTGTCCCTCAGCTGCTCCGGAGGTCTGAGACCGCGCGGCACGTCGAGACCTTCGCAGATGCGAACACAGGCCGTAGCCCATGACCTGCCGTCCCGACATGATCTCCGAGACTTCGGGCTGAGACTGTCCGACCATCTCAGCTATCTGCTGCTGGCGAACCCCGGCGGCGACGAGCAGCCAATAGACAGCGGCCACGTCACGCTGTGCGAGCGCCCGTAACCCCTCCCTGGTGCACAGCCTCGTGCATGATCACACTCCTACCAAGCAACAGTGATCATGAGCCACCATGCTCCAGCATCGGGATGCGACCCAGCTATAGTGGATCTTGTCCATTGAACTGTCCATTAACTCGGGTTATCTGGGTGTCCTTGGCGCCTCTGCAGCGAAACCAGAGCAAGTAAAAGCCCAGGTAGTGCTCCCCTGAATGGGTGGACTTCGCACTCTTAATCAGCGGGTTCGGGGTTCGAGTCCCTGGCGGCGCACCACCTGACTGACTGGAACCGTTTAGGGGCGTACCCGACCGTGACAACGATGTGACAGCGCCGGTGCTGGCTGCCCTCGGTACGAGTGCCGCTGCGGCGTCAGCAGCGGCAGCCGCGACCACCGGGTACCCCGACGTGTTAGGTGTCGCTGGTGATAGTGATCGAGGAGTGCCCCAGGGTCTCCTGCACCACCTTGCGATCCACCCCGGCCGCGAGCATGAGCGATGCCGCGCCGTCGCCACCGTGAACTCCGATCAGCAACTCGGCGACATGCTCCACCCGCAGCTCGTCCAACCTGCTCTGCCCGAGGTGCGGGATCAGGTAGTTGGTGAGGTGGCCGGCGTAGCTGCGCCGGGTAGCGGGCCGAATGTCCTGCTTGGTTGCCAGCCACACCGTGAGGTACGGGCCTGTAAGAACCCCGGTGACATCCGCTCCCCTACCGATTTTCGCCTTCACCGCGTCCAGCTCGGTCTGAGCCTGTTCAGGACCTTGGCCACCAGCCCGGTCCAGATGATGGCGCACGATCGGGGCGGATCGTGACTCGTCTTGAGGCCATGCTGGGGATCCTTCGGCGCTAGATTTTACCGGACGTCACGAGCTGGCAACAAAGGGTTAACTCTCCTTGGTGGTTAGTCACGTGAATGCAACTACACCGTAATGATCAGCCCGTTAGGATTTTGCAGTGGGAAAGTAGTGTGATTTATCGCTGCCTGAAGTTCTGGCCCCTTTCGAGCGTCGTGCTGTTGTCGGCGTGAAGAGGTCGGTGACGCAAGAGAACCTGAAAGGGGAACGGGCCATGACTATAAGCAGCAGGACCGCCGAAGCTCACAGGGTGGAGCCGCACGATCAGCTAGTAACATCCGAATTCGCCCCACTCGCCGAATTTGCCGGGTTCAGAGAGTACGAGGCTGCAGCTGTTCAAGAAACCGGCAAGAACATCCCGGCGCTGTCCGAGCGGATCGCACGACAGATATCCGGGTACCTGATGACGCGCCCGGAGTCCACTCCCCTGATGGAGGGATCATACCGGCCGGTCAATGAGGTAATCATCAAGGAGTGGCTGGACCGGACGATCGCTGGGCCCTTTGATGGTGATCTGGCCGCGTTCCTTCGTGGGGTCAGTCATCTCTCCGGACGAGAGGTGACGTTCCCGGGTGTGCAGGTGGCGCTTCCACCGCAGCTGACTCTGGCTCTCACCGCGTGGGTGCAGGGACAGATCCTCAAGGCGCTGGGTGAGACCTTTGATGTGACCACAGCGTCGGCCGCCGGGGCGGCCTGGATGAACCAGTTCATGCTGCAGCTGGGCATCATCCTTGAGCCCTGCCTGACAAACCCCGATGGACCCCTCGGCCGTCACGATGCCGCGGCATTCCATCCCTATGCGGAGTTTGCCGGTTTTGGCGGCAAAGAGGTGTCAATCCTGGGCAAGACCGGTCCGTTGCTGGGACCAGCCGCCGGTGGCGTGATCACCCTCGCCTACGACTATCTGCTTTCCCGGCCAGAATCGGCCGGATACTTCCAAGACACCTCACACCTTGCGGAGCGCAAGATGACCCTCAAGGGGTGGTGGGCCCGGACGACTACGACGCCGAAGGACGGCGACTTCCACTCTTACATGTCCCGAGTTGCCGATGCCCACGTCAAGGGCGGTGGAATGCACCCCCATGTGGTCATCCCGGCTGATTTGACCATCGCCCTCATGGGATGGGTCCAGATGCGGGTCATGACCGCATTGAACACCATCGCCCCAGGACCCGACGGTGACTATGTGTTCGGCACGATGCCGGAGCCGGCAGATCTAGCGGAGGTGGGCCAAGCCTGGATGCGGATGCTGACCCTACAACTGGGGATCCTCCTCAAACCCTACCTGGTGTAACCATAGACCGTCGCGTGTTGGACGCTGTCAACGTTCCAGGACCATAATTGGGAATGGGGAGAGATGATTCTTATCGTTTTAACAGTAGTCGTCATCGCGTCGTTGATTGCCGTTCTGGCGATCTTTCTCTTCGCGATCGGCGTACTACTCAACCGTATCGCTGACAATCTCGACGACTGCTTAGGGAACGTGAAAACGATTGCCGGGCAGGCTGAAGCGATCCTACCGGGTGTTGAGCGCATCAACCAAACCGGTGGAGTAGTGGCAGGTGCACTACCGTTGCTGATCGAAGGCGCTGAGGGTGTCGCCGCTAAGCTAGCACCTCCGCAGGAGGAACATCCTAGGAATGCTGTTCCAGTGGCGGTTCCGGCCGGTGTGGGCTACCTAGATGCGTGACAAAAGATACCGGATTTGTTGACAATAATCTTTGGCCATTAATTGCTCCACATTTTCCTCAGTCCAAATACGCGCAACGCGTGGGCTGACCGCGTCGTTGCGCCGCGTCAGTGATCAGCTTGTGCCGGTCGTCCTCGGACACACCGTTGCCTTGCGGCACACCGTAATCTGAGCACAATGCCCCAGGCGCAGGCGCGAAGGACCCGGCAGACCGGCCGCTCTGTGCGCGTCCGCCACGTGAGCCGCACGGCCGCGATGCCACCAACTCCGAAGGTGAGACGCCAGTGCGACGGTGAGGGACCGGCTGTCAGGGACCCGCAGCCGCTCTCGATACGGGGGAGCTACAGCTACCCAATGATCGTCATTCATCGGAGAGTCACAGTTAGCGACGAAAATGTAACGCTTCGCTATCAGGAAGCGATTCACCTGCCACCAGGTGCATGCCCCCAACCCCCGGCAGGTGAAGCCTTGGCCACACAGACTGCTCTCCCACCGCAGGCACCGCTGCGCCCACTCGCTTCCCTGGCTCCGCCGGCGAAGTTCGGCAGGCCAGCCCAAGACGATCCTCGCGCCGGTGTGCTCGACGAGCGACTGTCCGGCCAGCCGGTGATGGTCCACGCCGGCTGCCGACCCCGTGCCCTAGCCGTTCTCCTCGATGATCCTGCCGCTACCGCGCTATCCCTGCGCACCCATATGGAACCGGCCGACCTCATGGAACTGATCCTCATCCTCGCCCAGGCCGCGGCGGATGCCCTACGCGAGCGGGACACCGAAAAGGCCGTGCGGTAGGCCGTAGTGCGCGACTCGCGGTAGCCGCACCAGACTCATTGATGATCAACTGTATATTGTGCGCGATGTGCCTGGTGCGTGCCCACCACCTGCACGTCGACAGCCCGTCCTCACCCACGACACGGGCGTGTGGTCCGCGGGCGTCGAGGGAGGCAAGGCGCCGTGAGTACCCGTCGTGGGGCTCGGATCGAAGCCGCGCAGGTCCACCGCCGGGCGCGGGAGGAGTTGGCTCGGGTCCGCCGTCGGGCGCAGGACGAGACCGTGCGGGCAAGCCTGTTTCTTGTCCCGATGCTGTTCGTGGTCGGTGCCATCGTCCTGGCGCAAGGCAGTCTCGTGGTCGATCGTCAGATCACCGTACGAGGCGTCGCGCTCCCGGCGCTGCTCAGCGCCACCGTGGACAGCGCCCGGAGTGTCCTGAGCACGGTGGCCAGTGCGACGATCACGTTCTCCGGGATCGCCTTCGCGGTGTCGCTGTTGTTGATCCAACTCGTCTCCAGCCAGTTCTCACCGCGGGCGGTGTATGGGTTCTACCGCGACACCTTCAACAAGGTGGTGATGGGAATCGCCGTCGGCACGTTCACCTACTGCCTGGTCGTATTGCGCGCGGTTCGCCGGCCTTTCGAGGAGGGCGGGCAGGCGGTGATCCCGTATGTCTCGGTCTTCCTCGGCTTGGCGATGGGCATGATGACGATCCTGGCGGTGCTCGCGTTCATCAACCACAGCGCGCACTCGATGGAAGCCACCGAGATCATCCGGCGCATCACCGAGGACACCCGCGCCCAGATCGCCAAGCTGTGTCCCCCGCCCGGTACAGCAGATCCGTCCCAAGAAGCGGTTGGGGTCATGCCGGAAGGACCGGGTTTGGTGATCCGCGCCGGCCAGGAGGGATGGGTCCGGCATGTCGACACCCGTTGCCTGCTCTCGACCGTCCCCGAGCGCGGCGTCGTGCGGCTTGACACGGGCGCCGGGATGTTCCTGATCGAAGGCACGCCGCTGTGCACGCTGTGGCCCGAACCCGAGGACCCGGTCGCGGCCGCCGAGACGGCGCGCGCCGCGGTACGGCTGGGACGCACCCGAACCATGGAGCAGGACCTGGCGCTGGGGTTCCAGCAGCTGACGGACATCGCGTTGCGAGCGCTGTCCCCGGGCGTGAACGACCCGACCACCGCTCGGGAGGCGATCGTGCACATCGGGTCGGTGCTCCGGGACCTGCTGTCGCGGAACCTGCCGTCCTTAGTGCTCGTCGACGAGTACGGCCGCCGACTGGTCCGCCCGCACGACCTCTCCCACAGTGACTACCTCGACCTGGCCGTCGACGAGATTCGTCAGGCGGCAGCCAACCAGCCCGGTGTTGTGGTGGTGCTCCTGGATGTGCTCAGCATGCTGGTTACGGAGCTGCGAACCGCTCCGGAGCGTGCCCAGCTCGTACGAACCAAGGTGGGCGACGTCCTGGAAGCGTGTGAGCGAGCAGACCTTCACCCCGCGGATCTCGCCCGGGTTCGCCGGATCGCCGAGCGCGTCAAGCTATTCGATCATTGCACTGCGTAGTGACGCACGGTAGTGACGCACGGATCGTGCAGCCAAGCTCAAGCGCTCGGTTCGCCCGCCGATCTTACTCTGGGCGACGGCAATGTCCGCGGAAACCCCTCGATGAGTTTACCGACGCACGGCGCCGGGTATTCATTTCTCGTTTCCGGGCAGACGGAAAGAGGAACTGGCATGGCCTTCACCGCAACCCCTCCGCAGCATGATATCTATGTCACCACCGCCCGCGCTCCGGACGTGGTGCGTTGGGCAGCCGTGATTGCCGGGGTGGTGATCGG
Organism: uncultured Actinomycetota bacterium; assembly: GCA_963712995.1. GTDB lineage: Bacteria > Actinomycetota > Actinomycetes > Mycobacteriales > Pseudonocardiaceae. Next base: position 167,237 of record CAVQKH010000017.1, read on the forward strand.
TCTCGGGTTCTTCGCGCTGCTCAACTCGCTGTGGTGGGCTATCGAATACAGCGCAGGCACCGGCTGGGTCAGTAACAACCTGCCCTGGCTGTTGGGTGGTTCCGCAGCCGTCTCCCTGCTACTGGCCGGCTTGATCGCTGGGGTGCTCGCCGGGGTGCGCGGGACGTTGGCCGGCTTGGCCAACGGAGCCGCCGCCTGGGGCCTGCTGTTCCTGGTCTCCCTGACGACGTTCCTTCCGGAGGCGGTGAACCTGACGTCTAAGCTCCGTGCCGGGGTCCGGGAAGGTGCCACCACCTTCGGCGGCTACCCGGGTGCGGGCGGCGGATTCACGGTGGCATCGACGTTGTGGACGGGCTTCTGGTCGCTCCTGGTCGGCCTGGTAATGGCCGTGATCGGTGGGATCCTCGGGGGCCGCCTGCGCCCTCCGGTGATGGTGGCCGACGGACATTTCCGCAGCACAGATGCGCTGGCCCAGAGAACTGTGAACGACGAGCGGCAGCTCCCGGAGCCGCCACCAGGTTTAGACCGAAACCAGACTCGGCCGCCCCAGCGGGTCGTGGACAGCTAGAGCGTCGACCAGGGCAACCCTCACGAGGGCCTCCCGGGGTCGGGAGTCCAGTGCCCGTCCAGAGCGTGCTGGACCTGTTCAGCCAGCCCGGCGAGCTGGGCACGCTCCCTGGCGTCGAAGTCCTGCTGCGCGATGGTGTCGCGCAGCCGAACGAGCTGGTCGGCGACTTCCCTGCGCTGATCCGGCAGCTCCACGCACCAGGCGAGCTCACGCAGTAGCGACGACAGCCGGGCCAGAACGAGGGGGTCACCGGCCCCGTAGCGGCGGGGCTGGGTCACCGCCAGCTCGAGCAGCTCAGCGAAGTCCGGGCCCCGCAGCACGACCCGGACCTCACCCTGCTCGTCGCGCAGCAGCCTCGGTCCGAGATCACGGCCCGCCAGCTCGCACAACAGCGCCGCGGAGTGGCTCAGCGCGTGGACGGCGGTCGTCGGGTCGTTGATCCCGGGCGACAACGCCTTGGTGGCCACGTCGGTGAGCTGTCGCAATCCATAGCCGACATCCTGGGCCGCAGTGCGCTCGAAGCCGGTGCAGACCGCCTTCGCCATCCGCTCGCCGAGTCGGGAGCGGGTATCGGAATCGAACGAGCCCGCGCCGCGTGGCCAGCCCTCTGCGACCGGCGTCCCGGCGACCAGTGAGCTACCGGGCACACGGTCGAGGATCACGACAGCGTCGGCGTCGACGGCCGCCGCCAACAGTGCCCGCTCATCCACTCTTGTCAGGAACCCTGACGAGCCGGCCAGCAGGGGGACGGCACTCGCGGGTGGCACCGGCAGCGCGGTACTGCCCGCGGCCGTCGAATCACGCTCCGGCAGGACCCGTTGGAGGGTCTCGCTGGCGTCGTTGTGAACGTTGCGCAGCATCGTCTCGACCCGTAGCTCCTGAGCCAGGTGGGCCAGGAACAGCACCAGACCGAGCACGCTGGCCAGCGTCAAGGCGAACGCCACCGTCACCGCCACCTGCGGGACGAACTGCGGTTGGTCACTGTTGGAGGTACGCACGGTGCGCAGCACGGTCAGCGCGTAGGTGAACGTGGCAAGGAACAGAGCCAGGGTGAGGTGGACCACCCGGTCACGGGTGAAGGTCCGCAGCAGCCGGGGTGAGAACTGGCCGCTGGCCAGCTGCAGTGTCACCACGGTCAGTGAGAAGGTCAGCGACGTGACGGTGATCAGCGAGCTGGCGATCGCGCTCAGCATCGTGCGCGCCGCACCTGCCCCGCCCCCGAACAGGTAGGCCGTCAGCAACGGGGGCAACGCGTCGGCGATCTGGACATCCAGGCGCGGTAATCCCACTCCTAACCCGACGGCCAGCACCACCGCGAGCGTCGGCAGCGGCCAGAGTTGCGTACGCAGCGCGTCTCGCCGCGCGCTCATCTCCTTGCCGAAGCCGTACGCCCCCATCGTGCTCCGTCCCTGCGCCCGGTCTCCTTGGTCTCCACAGCACCACACCGCAGCACGATCTGCTAGTTCGGCGGGCGCGGTAAGGGGCTTCACGATCGGGGAAAAGGGAGCAATCACCAGACGGCAGGGCTAGTGTTGTCGGCAGGAATCCTCCGGCGTGCCCACCCTCAAGCGTCGCACCAACCTTGGAGATACGGAGATGCCCCAGCTGCTCGAGCGTGACACTGTCGACACTGTCGAGCTCACGGGCCGGCCGGACAACCGTCAGCGGAACCGCCGGAAGCTGATTGCCGCCGCCGTCGGGATCGCGGTCCTGGTACCGGTCGGTACGCAGCTCGGGGACATTGTCCCGCACTGGGGCAACCCGTTCGCGCAGCAGATCGTGGACCATAGTCCGGCGCCGCTGCTGCTGGCGCTGCAGAACCTGTCGCAGTACCACGCCGCGACCGGCACTTTTCAGGTAGTGGTAGACGTCGAGCACAACACTCCCCATATCTCGCCGCTGATCAGCGGCGAGCGCACGACTTTCCTCGGCCGCGGCTCAGTCGACACGACGGTCGACTTCGCAGGCGTCGGTGCCGACCGGGTGACGGTGTCCCCGGACCGCCGGTCGGTCAGCATCTCCCTCCCGGCCCCCCGGCTTGCGCCAGCCGTCGTCGACCCGGCCGCGAGCCGCGTGGTCGGCCGCGAGCGTGGCTTCCTCAACCGGATTGCCTCGATGTTCGAGAGCAACCCGACCAGCGAGCAGGAGCTCTACCAGCTCGCCCGCACCAAGCTCAACGACGCCGCCAAGGCGAGCGACCTGGCCCGACGCGGTGAGGAGAACACCCGCCAGATGCTCACCACGCTGGCCCACTCCCTTGGCTTCACCCAGGTCATGGTCACCTTCGACGCCCCTTCGCCGTCCGGCACCGCCACGTAGGCCGCCTAGGGCATCCCCTATCGTGGCCTGCCGATGTTCTCGGGTGTGGATGGCATCGTGCCGAGGCTGTGATGAGGGGAGCGCCAATGACGATAAAAGGGATCCTGATCGCGGCAGGTATCATCGTGGCCGCGTTATTGTTAATGCCAAATTCTAAGACAACTTCGCCGCATGAAACAAACAGTGCAACCAAACCGCGAGCGCCTTATCCTTGCGAATCTGACCGCTCGACCCAATGCACGTGGGGGCAGTACATGCAGATAGCAGAGGAGGATTGCGCTAAGAATCGCGCGCAAGGTGGACAATGCGAGATAGTCACCAATGGCCAGCCCCCGCACGCGGTACATATCTCGTCCGGGAGCGAGCGCGCCGACATGCGTCGAAAAATCGATGAGGGTGTCAGGCGTTTTTGCGACAACCTCGCCAATGTTGGGTATGAATGCCACACCAGTAGCAACTGACCCATCATGACCCCGTCCTCGAATTATCGGTGTTCCGAGGCGAGCCGGGCGGGCCCGACCCGTGGGCGTTCCAGCCAGCGGCAGCGGGGATGTTGAGCACGGAGAGATACAAGTTCACCCAGACGGTACCGAGCAGAGCGTACTTACCGTGCGTTATTCGTCCTCCTTCCTGTAGTCGCTCCTGGCCGGACACATCACCACCACTGCGCTGCTGGGCAACACGGTGCTGTGCCTGGATGAGTACCCGCAGGTGTGGTCCACGCTGCGCTCCGGCCGCTCGCTGGTGGAGGCCACCCTTGAGGAGGTATTGCGCTACCGCTCACCGTTCACCGTTCACCCAGATCGTCCGTGTGACCATGACCGAGACCGAACTGGGCGGACAAGTCATCCCGGCGGATGCGCTCGTCACTCCATGGCTGCTCTCCGCCAACCGAGACGAACGCGAGTTTCCCGACCCGGACCGGTTCGACATCCACCGCACTCCCCGCCATCACGCGGCTTTCGGCCACGGCATCCACTTCTGCATCGGTCAGCTGCTGGCCCGGGTGGAGGCCAGGACCGTAGTAGGCGTGCTGCTCGACCACTACACCGAGATCCGCCTCACTCCCGAAGTACCGCTGACGTTCTATGGCAGAGGCATCCTCGCTGCACGGAACATCCCGGTAACCGTGCATGCGAACGGCGCTCACCATGCTGGCTTCACCTGCCGGCGCGGCCGAACCGCGCCACAGCTCGGATAGCCTCTTTGGCGGCCTTGTAACACCTGGCTTCGGCAGCAGCCGTTGGAAACCTCTCGAAGTAGTAGATGTGCACGGGGACCTCAACCGCCCCAAAAGTACTCTTGAATTTCTTCAGATCATCGGTCTGAGATAGACCGAAATCGTAGCTCTGCCGTTCTCCCGCGCATGCTGTCTCGATTGCGCAACGATGGAGGAGTTCGTTCGCACCGGTGCCCCGTGACCGGTCTTTGTCCATTGCCCCTCGCCAGTAGGTGACTCGCGGACCTTTCGTCAAAACGATCACACCGGCGATGGGTTCGCCGTTGCGCCACGCTATCCACACAGTGCAACGCTCACCCAAGCTGCGCGCTACCGCCGCGAATCTGCTCTGCGGGTGCTGGCGCTGCGCCAGCCGACGCATCAACGGCACCGGATAGCCCCGCTCCTGAGCCCATCTGTCGACCGAGCTCCGGTACAGCACATCGAAGACCGGAATCAGCCGGCCCGTGCTGTCCGACTCCACGACGACACCGCGTCGTTCCGCCTTCCGAGAATTGGATCGCACCTTGCTCGTGAACCGCTTCGACCAGACTGCGGAAAAACCGCCGCGTAGATCGAGTACGTGCGCGGTCCGGGGGATGGAATAGGTCTTATTCGGAACTTCTGACTCCCATACCCGGGCCTCGTCCCTGCCGACCACGATACGGGTACGCAGACCGGCGTGGCGGCGGACCTCGTGGATCAGCGACCTGGTCTCGCTGGGCGACGCCGGCCCTCCCTCGCTGAGGAAACCGCTCGCATCGGCGCCGAGATTCCAATGGCGCGGAGGCGATGCGAACAGCCCCGGAAGAACAGGAATTCCAGTATTCCGCAGGCGAGGCAGGATCAGCCGGCGTCCATCTTCGCCCCGAAACAGCAGCGTCGCGTCCGAGAACTGGTCGCAGCTGCATATGCAATCGGCCCACTGCGGTGTCTTCGACAGCGCGACGCTTTTGTCCTGGTCGACCAGTTCTTCCCAGGCCGGACGTGCGTCGATACCCTCTGCCTCAATAGCTACGCGGTAGGCTTGCGAAATCACTTGGCCCGCCTCCCTCGACGCTCACTCTAGCGGGTTCAGTCCTCCGGAACGAGCGCTGCCGCACGCGGCCGGCAGCTCCGCGGGTCCGGTGTCGGAGCGCGGGTCGATCGCCGGCAGGCATGTTGGTAGCTGCAGCGCTACTCGCTGCAAGGTCACCGGGCATGATCTGTGAATCGCGGCGGTGCCGGATGACGTTACCCGAACAAAGCGGGAGCACATCAGGCATGAGGAGCCGCCCAGAATGCTTGACATTCGGGTCAGGACACGTTAGGGGTCCGTCGTGGGATCGTGACTCGTAGGACGAGGGCGTAGACCCCGAGGGCTGCGATCCCGCCCAGGGTGAGAACGGTGAGGGTACTGAGCTGGTTGCCGTGATGGATGTGCTCGATCCACCACACCGCGGCGGTGACGGGGACCATGGCGGCGGCGGCGATCAGCGCACCGGTGAGGGTGCGGAGGTCGAGGAACCCCTCGGGTCGGACGGCTCTGTACAGCCGGGTCAGAACCATCCCGGCGGCGGCGAGCTCACCGGCGAGGATGGCCACCACCAGCCAGACCAGTCGTGACCCGTCGGCTGGTAGCAGCAGGGTCACGGCGGCGGCGGCCAGTGTCACGACCAGGGCCAGCTCACTGGCCCGCCGCGGGATCCGGTCCTCCAGCCGCGCGTAGAGCGCCTGGGAACCCAGATCACTCATCCCGCCGATGAGTTGGGCCACCGCCACCACCGCCAGGCAGGCGGCCAGTGGACCGATCAGAGCCGCATTCCGCAGCTCACCGTTGGCGAGAATGTCGGCAGTGGGTCCGGCGAGCACCGCGAGCAACACCAGCAGCGGCAGGCTGGCGATCACGGCATAGGACAACCCCTGGCGCCATGCCGCACCGAAAATGACCGGGTCCTCACGGTGGGCGGCCTGCGCCAACCCGGGCAGCGCGGCCATCGACACCGCCCGGGCACTGAGGTAGGACAGCGAGAACAACACCGCGTAGGACAGCTGCACCACGAATACCCCACCGGGCACCGCGCCGGCCAACGCGAACAACCCGTACATCGCCACGGCCGGACAGGCCGCCACTCCCACCGAGCGCCGCAACCGCTGGGTCACCGCCAGTGCCTCGGGATCCTGCCGCCAGTGTTTCGACGGGCGGGCCAGCAGACCCACCCGCGCCGCACCGACCAGCTGCACCACCGCGTGCAGGGCGACCGCCGCGGTACTGCCCACCCCGAGCACGATCACCAGGTCGACGGGTACATGATCGAGGTCGAGACCGGTTCCGTAATACCAGCCGGCCATCACCACCGTCAGCACCAGGACGACGTTCTCCACGGCGGGTGCGGCCGAGGCGAGCGCGAAACGCCCACGCGCCCGTTGCGCGGCCATGCCGAGATGAGCCAGGCAGTTCAGCAGGACCTGCGGTGCGACCAGCAGCACCAGCAGCGTGGTCAGCCACAGGCCCCGAGCCCGTTGCGCGGGATCGGAGATCCCCAGGCTCAGCGTCCAGGCCACCGCCGGGGCCGCGACCATCAGCAGCCCGACGACCGCGGAGGAGACCACCAGCAGCCATCCGGCCACCCGGCCGAGCACCTCCCGGGCCCGCGGCAGACCCCCGTCGCCGATGGCACGAATCACGCCGGGTACCAGCACCATCGCCAGGACCGGTCCGGCGATCAACGTGAACACGATGCTCGGCACCACGTAGCCGGCCTGGAAACAGTTGGCGAAGTAGGTGGGGCCCAGCACCGCACCGATCACGACGATCCGGAGCAGCCCGGTGGCCCTGCTGACCAGCGTCCACACCGCGACAGTGGCCGAGTCCCGAGCCGTGGTGGTGGATGTCTCATCCTCCAGCGCTGTCACCACACCCACCGAACCGACGCGGTGACGCAGACGTGCCCCATGCCAACGCACGGTAGCGGTGGAAGCGGCTACATCCAACAATGACGCAGTATCCAACAACGACAGTGGCTGGCAACACCTCGCGCAGGATCACCGCGAGGTGTTGCCGGACTCCTGGAATCCAGGCGCCGACTGCCGGTCGATCTCGAACGGACGCAGGTCACCGGTCATCGTGTTGCCGATGACCGTACAGTCCGTGGAACCTTCAGTGATCATGACGGCGCGGTCGCCCGGACCGGAGAAACGGTTGCCCCGCACGACCACGCCAGGAAAATTTCGCAGCAGGACAGCTTGTGAACCGTTGACCGAGACGATGTTGCGCTCGAAGATGATCGAGGCCTGTCCCCCTGGAACGCCGCGGCCACCGCGCCCGTCGTTGGTGGCGATCAGGGCCTGGACATCGACATTGGTGCAGACGTTGTCCGCGATGACCACGTCGTAGGTGGGTGGAGCGTCGGGAGTGTCATAGGTCTGGAAGCAGTCGGTGTGCGGACCCCCGCGAGGGTAACCGGACGCCTTGATGTCCTTGATCGTGTTGCCGGTCAACCGGTGGCCACGCCCGAAGAACCGGACACCGTCGGCGTCGCCCTGAGTGCGCGCTACCGAGCCGCTCACCATGTTGTTCCGGAGGGTGATTCGTTCCCCGGAGATCCAGATACCGGTCCCGTCGGCACGCGCGACGGTGTTCGACTCGATGATCGTGTCCTTGCAGTCCTGGCATTCCACGCCGTCCGCGGTCGCGTTGTAGATCACATTGTTGCGGGCGACGAGTCCGCGACCGGACATCGTCAGACCATCCCCGTCCACTAGCCGCAGTCCCTCGATGACGACGTAGTCGGCCTTGACGTTCAGGCTGCGCATCGTCGCACCGTCGGAGACGATGGTGATCGGCTCTTGAGGGGTCCCGGAGGTCGTCACCTCCAGCTCCGCGTCGGCCAGACCCGCGCCGCTCAAGCACACGACGCTGCCGGGCCGGGCTTGCCGCAGGGCTGCACGGGCCTGATCGGGTTCGGTGATCCGGTCGACGCACTCCGCCGGGAGTGGAGCGACCTGATTGGGGGGTGGGGCGCCGGCCGGTGGGAGACCGGGGTCAGCGGTGCAACTGCTCATGATGATCGCCAGACCGATCGTCGTAGTGAACAGGCGGGCCACCCGCCGGGCGCGCACCACCGTGCCACACCGCGTATCAGAGCTAATGCGTGATCGCCTGCTTCCGTCGCTCGATCAGTCGCCAGATCATCGGGGTGAAGATGAGCTGCATCGCGAGGTCCATCTTGCCACCGGGGCAGACGATGGTGTTGGCGCGCGACATGAACGAGTCGTGCAGCATCGAGACGAGGTAGGAGAAGTCGATGCCGCGCGGGTCGGCGAAGCGGATGATGAGCATCGACTCGTCCAACGTCGGAATCGTCCGGGCGATGAACGGGTTGGACGTGTCGACCATCGGCACGCGCTGGAAGTTGACGTGTGTGCGGGAGAACTGCGGGCAGATGTAGTTCACATAGTCGGGCATGCGGCCCAGAATCGTGTCGGTCACTGCCTCGGTGGAGTAGCCTCGCATCGCCTTGTCGCGTTGCAACTTCTGAATCCACTCCAAGTTGATCACTGGCACGACGCCGATCAGCAGATCCACGTGCTTGGCGACGTCCACCTTGTCGGTCGCGACCGCTCCGTGCAGCCCTTCGTAGAACAGCAGGTCCGAGTCGGCGGGCAGATCCTCCCAGGGCGTGAACGTGCCGGGGGGCTGCCCGTAGGGCGCCGCCTCCTCGTCGTCGTGCAGGTACCTGCGCACCCGGCCGCGGCCATTCTCACCGTACTGCCGAAACAGCTCCTCCAACTCCTCGAACAGGTTCGCCTCCGGGCCGAAGTGGCTCAGGCCATGGTCACCGCGGCTCAACGCCTCGGCCACCGCGGCCTTCATCCCAGCGCGGTCGTAGCGGTGGAAGCTGTCGCCCTCGATCGGCGCCGCGTTCACGTGCTCGCGCCGGAAGATCTGCTCAAAGGTCCGCATCACCGATGTCGTTCCGGCGCCCGAGGAGCCGGTGATGGCGATAATCGGATGCTTGGCTGACATGGCCTGCTCCCCTTTCGCTCAACCGCTGGTACGGAACAAGCCGCGCGTGCTGAACAACGGTGTGTCGTACTCGACCACGTTGTGGTCGCGATGGTATTGCTCGATACGCTCGACCTCCTCGCGCGCGCCGAAGATGAACGGGACGCGCTGGTGCAGATCCTGCGGCGCAATGTCGAGAACCCGCTCGCGCCCGGTGCTGGCAAGGCCACCGGCCTGCTCCACGATGAAGGCCACCGGATTGGCCTCATAGAGCAAGCGCAGCCAGCCCCGCTTCGCCCGGTCCTTCGTGGCCCGCGGATAGAGGAACACACCACCACGGGTGAGGATGCGGTGCGTCTCCGCGACCAGCGAGGCGACCCATCGCATGGTGAAGTCCTTGCCGCGAGGGCCCACACTGCCGGCGAGGCACTCGTCGACGTAGCGCGCCACCGCCGGCTCCCAGAATCTGCTGTTCGATGCGTTGATCGCGAACTCGCTCGCGACAGCGGGGACCTGGATCGCCGGATGAGTCAGGATGAACTCGCCGAGTTGCGGCTCAAGAGTGAAGCCGTGCACACCCGAACCGACGGTCAAAACAATCATCGTCGAAGGACCGTAGATCGCGTATCCGGCGCAGACCTGCTCGGACCCGGGCTGTAGGAAGTCCTCCGCGACTGCGTTCGTGCCCGGATTCGGCGCCCGCAGGATCGAGAAGATACTGCCGACCGAGACGTTCACATCGAGATTGGACGATCCGTCAAGCGGGTTGAACACCAGCAGGTACTTACCCCGCGGGTAGCGCTGCGGGATGGGATGCGGCGCCGCCAGCTTCTCGGACACCATCCCGGCCACCAGACCGCCCCATTCAACGGCATGCAGGAACAGCTCGTTTGCTACCAGGCCGAGTTCCTGCTGCGTCTCCCCCTGGACCTCGGTGATCGCCGCGGACCCCAGCACACCGCCGAGCGCACCATAGGCCACCCGCCTGGAGATCGCCTTACACGCGAGCGCAACACCGAGGACAAGCGAGTTCAGCTCGCCACTCGCGCCCGGGTAGCGGCGCCGCTCCTCGATCAAAAACTGGGTGAGCGTCGTATGGTCGGTGAGCATGACGTCCTTCACATTCCCGGTGTGAGCAGACTAATACCTCACCATCCGCCCACCCGGCAAGATCTTCGGCGAATGGCTACCCAGTTCAGTCCGCAGACTCGGGCGAGATCGTACGGAGCCGCTGCATCACCACGTCGGCATGCAACGGGACCGAGTTCTCGCTCAGTGGGCCCGTACCGCGTAGATAAACCTTCGATGGCAGCTCGGGCTCGACATCAGCCACCGGATACACCTCACCCGTCCAGACGGTGCTGTCAGGAAGATGCAGCTCGATGGCCAGGTCATTGCTTTGCAGCTCCCACGCCTGCGACCCCTCGCGAGGGTTGACCGACCAGCTCACCAGGGGGACGGCCGCCTGCGTGACCTCCAACTCGCCCGGCCCGAGCGGGCCATCGGCGATACGACACATTATCTCGATGATCATGCCCTACCTCCCTGTGCGTAGTCGCCATCCTGCCTTACGCGGCCCGCGGCAGGCCTGACGCCTATACGGGACGGTCAGGGATCAGTTCATCTCCTCGATGGGCACGTCCAGGGCGCGGATCGCTCCGAAGAGCCGCTCCAAGTCCCAACCGGGCTCGATGTCCTCGAGCAACCCTGCTGCTTGACCCAGCGTGAGGGACGCTATCCGGGCGCCGTCATTGATCTGGATGCAATAGCTGCGGAAGGTCGGCCGCCCGGCACCGGCAGGAACCGACTTGGGGCTCATCTCGTCGGCCTTGACGCTGGCCTTGACTCCCTGGCAGACACTGGCGTTGAGGCGTTCCTCGATCGACGCAGCGATCCTCCGGGCATCGTCTACAAGCATTGACCCAGTCTAGGCTCCCGGTGAACACGTTGGCACGCGGATCTTGTTCGTGACGGTGGTGGCATCCTCAACCCGGTCGGGAGTGGTCAGGACTTGTTCGCACCAGCCGATGTGCGACTCGGCCGCAGCTGGTGGCTGCTCGCCGTGGTCCTGCTGACCACAGCCGGGATCGTGACTGTCTTCAGCGGCTTCCACGGGTTCATCGACCTCGACGTGTACCGGCTCGGTGTCCGCCAGTGGCTGGGCGGTGGCGACATGTACGGCACACTGCCGGCGACCCACGACGGGGCCCGGCTGCCGTTCATCTACCCGCCGTTCGCCGCTGTCGTGCTGAGCCCGCTCGCCCTGATCCCATGGAGCGTCGCGAAGCTGCTCAACTTCGGCCTCGCGGTCGCCGCGCTCGGCGTGACGATCCACCTGTGCACTCGGCGGCTGTGGCCGACCAGTGCTCGGCCCGGCGAGTGGCCCGGTGATCGGCCCCATGCCATCGTGATCAGCGGGGTCGCGCTGCCGCTGGCGCTGTGGCTCGAGCCAGTCCGGGAGACGATCGGATTCGGGCAGATCAACCTGATCCTGATGGCGCTCGTCGCGGCCGACTGCCTGGTCGAGAAACCGCGCTGGCCGCGTGGCCTGCTGATCGGCATCGCCGCGGCGATCAAGCTGACACCTGCGGTGTTCGTGCTGTACCTCCTGCTCCGCAAGGACATCCGGGCGACCGCGGTCACGATCGCCTCCGGTGCGCTCGCCACTGCCGTCGGCTTCGCGGTGCTGCCCATGGAGTCGCTGCGCTACTGGTTCGGCGGTTTCGCGGGCGCGGCCGGCGTCTCGGGCTCGCCGTATGCGAACAATCAGACGGTCAAGGCGGCGCTGGCCCGGCTGAGCCCCCCACCGGCCATCCAGTCGGGGTTATGGCTGCTGGTCGCGGCCGTGGTGCTGGTCGCGGCAGCGGTCGGTATCCGGCGGGCACTGCGCCAGTCTCATACCGTGCTGGCGATGGTGATCACCGGTGCGGCCGGCCTGCTGTTGTCGCCGACCTCCTGGTCACACCATTGGGTGTGGATCGTGCCGGCCCTGCTGGCGATGGTGGCCGAGTCGGTGCGGACCCGTTCGGTGGGGTGGATCGTCGCCAGCGTGGCCACCCTGTGCACCTACTACGTCGGAGCGCACAACTTCCTCCCGAAAGGGGACGGCCGCGAACTCACGTGGAGCTCCGGAGAACACCTTCTCGGCGACTCCTACGTGCTCCTGGCGCTGGTGTTGCTGATCGTCTGGGCCGCCCCGGCGGTTCGACCGGCATGGCAGGCGGCGCGTACCTCGCCCGCGAACCTGGTCGGATGATCCGCGCTTCAGTCGCGTTACATTCCTCCGTCGGGGACCGGATCGAATGCTCGTTTGGTGGCTTCGGCGGCGAGGTGGGCGCGTGAGGGGGTGCCCAGTTTGGCGAAGATGTGCGAGAGGTGGACCTTCACGGTTCCCGGGGAGATGAACATGCGCTCGCCGATCTGCTGGTTGGTGAGACCGGCGCTGATGTGCCTGGTCACCTCGAGCTCGGTCGGGGTCAGGCTGTCCCAGCCGTGGGAGGGGCGCTTGCGCTCGCCTCGGGCCCTGCGGACATAAGCGACCGCCTCGTCGGTCGTCAGTGCGGTGCCTGCGGTGAACGCGGCGTCGTAGACCTCGGGTCCGAGCGCCGCTCGGGTGATGAGCTCGAGGGAGGCCCAGAACTGCGGCTCGGGCGGGAAGCGGACGGTGCCCAGCCGCTGCCGCGCGGCCGCCGCCGCGCCCAGCAGCCGCGCGGCCTCCTCGAAGCTGTCCCGGGCAGCGGCGATGGCGGCGAGGATGTCGAGGCACTCCGGGATGTCGAGCGCGAAGCCCTTGGCCACCAGGCGGCCCAGCGCGTCGTGCACGTACCGTTCGGCTTCGATAACCTCACCGGCGGCCAGCGCAAGACGGCCCAGTACGCGCTCGGCCTGAGATTGCATCAATCCACTACCGATCCGGCGCGCGATCTCCAGCGCCTCCTCGGTATGCCGCAGGGCTGTTTCCAGGTTCCCTTCCATCCGGTCCAGGGTGCCCAGGACGGCAAGATGCCAGGTCAGAGGGTAGAAGTTCCCCGAAAGGCGGTCGGCTTCAACGGCGGTGTCGAGGTTCCCGCGTGCTGCGGAGAACTCACCCAGGGCAATCTCGGTTCTGCCCAGTACCTGATGGGCAAAACCAGAGTTCAGTCCTGCGCCGGTCTCCATTACCCGCCTGAGCGTCTCGCCGGCAAGCGAGTACGCGACCTCCGTATCACCACCCGCAAGCCGTGTGTAGGCCATGAGACCGTTGGCAAAACAGCTCGAGCCCGGGTCACCGACCTCATCGCTAGCGGCGATGGAACGCGCGAGCAACTCGCGGGCCTCATCCAGCCGCCCGCGGTACATCGCTTCCCAACCCAGGCAGAACCAGTGCCACGCGAAACCCCTCCAGTAACCAAGCCGGACCGCGGTCGCATACGCCTCATCGAGCAGCGGGCGGGCAGCGTCGAACTCGTCCTGGAAGATCCAGCCAAACGCGAGGGCCTGCAAAGCACTGGTCCGGCACCAGTCGTCGCCGGCCTGGGTGGCCAGCTCCACACTGCGCTCCAGCAGCGCCCGCCCGCCGACGGGGTCGCCGATGGCGACCATCAGCCCGAGGGGGTGGTGGGCGCGTCCCTGGGTCCACAGGTCGCCGCAGGCCTCGCCGATCGCCAGCGCCGCCTGCGTCCACCCGTAGGCGGCCTCGTAGGCGCCGCCGTACAAGCCGAGGATTCCGCGGCCGGCCAGGACCCGGCCGCGCAGCGGTGTCGGCTGCTCGCCCGCGGCGTCCAGCGCGCGGGCATAGGCGGTGTCACCTTCCCGGTAACGGCCGGTGAACAACCAGAACAACGTCAGCGCGTCCACCAGGCGCAGCCCGGCATCGGGATCGGTGGCCGCCGCCCACTCCAGCGCGGCCCGCAGGTTCGGCACCTCGGCAACCAGAGTGCGCAACACGGGATCGTTGCGCCCGGCACCGAGCACTTGCGGTTCAGCCGCCTCGACCAGTCCGAGGTGGTAGGCCAGGTGGCGCTCCCGCAGCGCTTGGACCTCCCCGGCGTCGGCCAGGCGTGTGGTGGCGTACTGGCGGACGGTCTCCAACAGGCGATATCGCGCCTGAGGACCATGATCATCAGCGGTGACCAGGGACTTGTCGACCAGGCCGGTCAACAGGTCCAACACCTCGTTACGGTCGATCCCCGCACCCGAGCAGACCTGCTCAGCCGCCTCCAGCGTCCACCCCCCGGCGAACACCGACAACCGCCGCAACAACGCCCGCTCACCCTCACCGAGCAGCTCATGACTCCACTCAATCGACGCCTCCAACGTCCGGTGACGCGGCGTGACCGTACGGGCGCCGCCGGTGAGCAGGTGGAAGCGGTCACTCAGGGCACGGGCGATCTGCTCCGGCGCCATCATCCGCACCCGCGCCGCGGCCAGCTCAATCGCCAGCGGAATGCCATCAAGGTCAGAACAGATCTGAGCGATCGCCGGAGCGTTCGCCGCAGTGATCACGAAGCCCGGACGAACCTGCATGGCCCGATCGATGAACAACGACACCGCATCCGACTGCCGCAACACCTCGGTCCGCAACACCTCGGTCGGCTCGCGCTCGGACTGGGTGGGCAGCGACATCGAGGGCACCCGCCAGGTGATCTCACCGGGCACTCCCAGCGGCGCGCGGCTGGTCGCCAGGATCCGCAGCGGCGGGCACCCGCGCAGCAGAGCCTCCGCGAGCTGAGCGCAGGCACCCAGCAGGTGCTCGCAGTTGTCCAGCGCGACCAGCGCCCGGCGGGCCCGCAGGTGCGTGACGAGGGTGTCCAGCAGGGCCCGACCCGGCACCTCCCGCAACCCCAACGCACCGATCACCGCAGCGGGCAACAGGCTGGCGTCCTGCACCCGCGCCAACTCCACCCACCACACCCCATCAGGATGATGATCCATCGCGTTGACCGCGGCCTGCAACGCCAACCGGGTCTTGCCACACCCACCCGCACCGGTCAACGTCAGCAACCGCGCCCGCCGCAACGGCTCACCGATCTCCGCCAGCTCAATATGTCGCCCGACAAAGCTGGTCAGCTCACCGGGCAGGTTGTTGGGCATCGCGTCCAACGAGCGCAGCGCGGGAAACTCCGCAGGCAGATCGGGATGCACCACCCCGAACACATGCACCGGCCGACCCAGATCCCGCAACCGATGCACACCCAGATCAGCGAGCTCAGCGTGCTCGGGTAACCGGTCCAGGACCAACTCGCGGGTCGTCCCCGACAGCACAACCTGACCACCATGCGCGATCGAACGTAACCGGGCACAGCGATTGACCGCCGGACCGAAATAGTTACCGTCATCACGCAGCTGCGCCTCAGCCGTGTGCAACGCGATGCGCAGCCTCAGCGGGGCCCCCTCAGGCCACCCCTCGCCATGAAACGCCCGCTGGACATCCAAAGCGGCAGCCAGCGCATCAGAGGCCCGGATGAACACCGCCACGACACTGTCACCCTCACCCTGCTCCACCGGCCGCACCCCACCATGCAGCGCGATCGCCGCATCCAACAGCTGGTAATGGCGAGCGACAGCGATACTCATCGCCTCCGGATCCGATTCCCACAACCGCGTCGAACCCTCGATGTCGGTCAGCAGGAACGTCACCGTGCCAACCGGCAGCTGGAGAATCACCCGCTCACTGCCGTCTGCGTCCACCGGGGGCTCTCCCGCCTCAGCGGTCGATCAATTTGACCTCACGCTTTGAGATTCTGGCATCGCCAGGCCCTCGAGCGCCTGTGGTTTATCCGCACATCCCTGTTCAGTCCCGCCGTATGCACCTCACTCGCGGAGGGCGGCCTGGTCGATCAGCCAGAGCTGAGTAGCTGGTCGCAGGCCTTCACGTCGTAGGACGAGAAGAACGCGTGGAGATCGGCGAGCATCTGCTCGAGCGACGCTGCGGCGAACAGCACCGGCTGGTAGTGCGTGATGTCGTAGTCCTGCCTCGCCATGGCGAGCAGATCCCAGCTCCGGATCTCCGCGTCGCGGAACGTTTCGATCTCCCCGTAGGACGACAGCAGGCCGGCACCATAGGCCTTCAGCTCCCCGCCCTGGTAGACCACGCCGAACTCGAGGGTGAACCAGAAGATGCGGCTGAAGACATCGAGCGAGATGTCGGTGCCGGCGCGCAGCGAGGCCCGCCCGGCCACCTCGTAGAGATCGGCGAACAACGGGCTGGCCAGCATGTTGGCGTGCCCGATGATCTCGTGGATGATGTCCGGCTCGGGGGTGTAGAAGGGCGCAGAATGATGACGGACGTACTGGGTGGACAGGAACGTCCGCTCCGCCAGTGCGCCGTAGAACGTTCGGGTCGGGACGAGCCCGGGAACCGGGTTGATGTGGAATCCGGTGAGGCCGTGGACTCGTTCGTCGACCTCCCGTAGCTGCGGAACGCGCTGCGTCGGAAGGACCAGCCGATCAGCGCCGAGGAGGTATTCGGCGCAGGCGTAGCGCCGGTGCTTGCCGGCGAGCTCGGCGGACACCACCCGCCAGACCTCGTCCTCCTCGGCGCTGTAGGTGACATCCGGTATCGGATCGCCGCGCCGGTAGGCGGCGCCGACCTCGGCGATCCGTGCACGGCGCGCCCGGTAATTCGGATCTTGGAAACCAGGGTGGCTCCCCGGGAGCTCGAACCCGGAGGATGCGATCGGGGTGAACATAACGTAAAGTCTTCGCCTACCAGCGCGATCATTCAACTGGGACCTCTGTGACCTACCACGACCTCCCCACGACCTCACCCACCAGCCACTCAGGTCGAGCGGTAGGCTCGCATTACTGCAGGCCGTGGCATTACCAACAAGACGGCTCCTCGGAGTCGGCGGAGGTCGACTATGGTCGTTATCGACGATCGGCGCTCTCACATCGTCGGTGAGGTCGTCAGGGATGTCGCCGATCAAGATGAGACGTCGAGTCGGAACACGGCGGACGCTCGTCGGCCATGGGTGACGCCGACCTGGGATCGGCGGGACACTCCGATGGAAGTCACAATGTACGCAGGTCAGCGATAGCGGCTTGAGCGCTGATGCGCATTCGCATCCTCGGCTCCGCCGCCGGTGGCGGGGTACCCCAATGGAACTGCGGATGCCCGGGTTGCGTCGCGGCGCGGTCCGGCTCCCACCCCGTGACGAGTCGGCTCTCCTCCACCATCGCCGTCGGCGACGATGACGGGGAATGGTTTCTGGGTAATGCCGGCCCGGAACTCGATATCGCACTGCGCGAGTGCCCTCCCTTGTGGCCCGCTCCCGATGATTCCACAGCACCGATCCATGGCGTTTTTCTCTCCGATGCCGAACTCGACCACACGCTGGGTTTGTTGTCACTTCGCCAAACCCGCGAGCTACACGTGTACGGCACCGAAGCGGTGCGCGGGCTGCTTTCCCAGTGCGGGCTGCTGCCGACATTGGAGAGCTACACGGCAGTGCGCTGGCACGAGGTCCGGCCAGGCGAGAGGTTCGCACTGAACTACCGTCACGGCGCGGCCTCGCCGCTGTGGTGTGAGCCTTTCGATGCCACCAGCGGTCGGCTACCCCGTTACGCCCCGCGGCACTCCGAGCTCCGGTGTGGTCGTCGGCTACCGGATCCGCGACGAACGCACTGATCGCACCGCGGTATTCCTGCCGTCGGTGGCCGCGCTCGACGAGGGTCTGCTCGAGCAGCTCCGCGGGGCGCATCTCGTTCTGGTGGACGGCACGTTCTGGACCGATGACGAGCTGCACCAGAATCGGCGCGGCACCGCGACAGCCCGATCGATGGGCCACCAACCGATCCACGGCGAGCAGGGCAGCCTGCGGCTGCTCCGGCAGCTGACCGGCACGCAGATCGTCTACACCCACCTCAACAACACCAATCCGCTGCTATTCGACGACGCACCCGAAAGGGCGTACCTCGCCGACGCCGGCGCAACGATCGCGCACGACGGTGCCGAATACGAACTGTAAAGCTGGGAGCACAGATGTACGACAACCGGCCCGCTTTGGGTCGTGACGAGTTCGAGGGTATGCTTCGGGCCGCCGAAAGCAGTTATTGGGACAAGCATCCCTTTCACCAGCGAATGGATTCCGGTGAACTCGATCCTGCCGACCTGCGAGCCTGGGCGGCGAACCGGTGGTATTACCAGCGGAGCCTGCCGCAAAAGGACGCTGCCGTCGTCGCGAACTGTCCACTACCGGAGATCCGCCGGCGGTGGCTGCCCCGAATCACCTACCACGACGGCACGACCGAGCGCGACGGCGGCTGCGCCCGGTGGTTGGCACTGGCCGAGGCGCTCGGATTGAACCGGGCCGAGGTCCTCGACGAACGGCATGTATTACCGGGGGTGCGCTTTGCGGTCGATTCCTACGTCACGTTCGCTCGGACGCGGCCGTGGGTGGAAGGCATCGCATCGTCGCTGACCGAGATGTTCGCGCCACAAGCGATGGCCACCCGGACCGCCGCGCTGAGGAAACATTACTCGTGGATCGATCACGAGGCGTTCGGATACTTCGACGCCCGGGTTCCCCGCGCCCAGCAAGAATGCGCTGATGCGTTGGATATCGTGTTGACGCACTGTAGGTCCGCAGACAGCCAGGACGCCGCCGTGCGCGCGCTTGAGTTCAAGACCGACGTGCTGTGGAGCATGTTGGACGCGATCGAGCATTCCCGGCCGGCACTGTGATACCGGCAGGCGCTGTGATACCGGCAGGCGCTGTGATACCGGTGCTGGACCGCCGCGTTGGCGCTCACCGACCGGCCAGCACTGCGCCGCGGGGTGCGTGTCAGCACCGACCCACTCAGCGACGAGCCGATCCTGCTGTTCCCCGAGGGAGTGCTCTTCCTGAACGAGACGGCGGCGGCCGTCATCCGGCGCTGCGACGGCGACCGCAACGTCGCCGAGGTGGTCCAGGCGGTCGGCGAGGACTACCACGACGTCGCCCTCGGGGACATCGTGGCACTGTTGCGGGATCTGATCGGGCAGCGGTTGCTGGTGGCGGGCCGTGGATAGGCCGCTGGGCCTGCTCGCCGAGCTGACCTACCGGTGCCCGCTGCACTGCCCGTACTGCTCCAATCCCGTCACGGTCCCGGATGCCCCGGAATTGACCTTGCCCGAATGGTTGCGCGTGCTGGCGCAGGCCCGGCAGCTCGGCGTGCTCCAGCTGCATCTCACCGGAGGTGAGCCACTGGCCCGGCGCGACCTGACCCCGCTCGTTGCCAGGGCCAGTGAGCTGGGTTTCTACATCAGTCTGGTCACCAGCGGGGTGGGCCTCGACGCGCGGCGGGCCAGCGAGCTGGCGCATGCCGGACTCGACCACGTCCAGCTCAGCATGCAGGACTCCGACCGGGTGGCGGCCGAGGAGGTGGCGGGGGCCCGTGTGGTGAATCACAAGATGGCCGCTGCGCGAGCGGTCACGGCGCTGGGACTGCCGCTGACGATCAACGTCGTGCTGCATCGCGGGAACATCGGCCGGATCGCGCCGATCGCGGACCTCGCCGCCGCACTCGGTGCGGAGCGCCTCGAGCTCGCGCACACGCAGTATTACGGCTGGGGGCTGCTCAACCGGTCGGCGCTGCTGCCGACGCGTGAGCAGGTGCTCGCCGCCGAGCAGGCCGTCGCGCACGCGCGCGCGGCGCACCAGGACACCCTGGAGATTCTCTACGTCGTCGCGGACTACTACGAGCCGTACCCGAAACCGTGCATGCACGGCTGGGGACGCCGGCACATCGTCATCGCACCGGACGGGCGAGCGCTGCCCTGCTCAGCGGCCGCGCAGATCGCCGGGCTCGGTATCGACAACGTGCGCGAGCGCCCGCTGAGTGAGATCTGGCACCACTCCCCCGCCTTCACCCGGTTTCGCGGAGCGGAGTGGATGCCGGAGCCCTGCCGCAGCTGCCCGCGCAAGGAGATCGACTTCGGCGGCTGCCGCTGCCAGGCCTTCGCCCTCACCGGGGACGCGGCACGGGCCGATCCGGTATGCCGGCTCTCACCCGACCATCACCTGATCGACGCCACTCTGAGGAACGCCCAGCCGCACGCCTCGCCGCTCCCCCGATCGAACCCGTGAGTGGTATTCGGTGCTTGTAGCACCCCGAATACCACTCACGAGTGCAGTCGCCGGCGGTGTCTGTTCGGCGCCAGCTCACCGAGCCGGCGAGGGGAGCCGGTAGCCGCGCAGGTCAGGTCGGGCAAGCGACCGGGGTGCGGATGTCGCCGGTGCCGGCTGGCCAGTGCTGCGTTGGTGGATGCGGCGCCCGCACCGATCGTGGCGAGTATCAGGGTGGCGGCGGCCTGGCCGAGCATGCCCGGCGCGAGCGTCGGTGCCGGGCCGACTGTCCGCGTGATCGCGTACCACCATTGCGACCACAGGGACAGGTCGGTCCAGGTGTCGGTGAAGCGCTGGTCGAGCGGTCCGGACTCGTAATTGACCAGCGCGTGTTCAAAGACGCCGTACACCGACGCGGCGAGCACGAGCAGCGCCAGCCCGCGCACCACCGGGACGTGGGCCGGTCGCGTCGTGTGCAGAGCCAAGGCAGCTGCCAGCACGACGAGCGCGACCCACGGCACGAGTTGGATGGCACCGTTCCAGTGTTTCAAGCTCGCCAGTTCGAATGCGGTGCCTGCGATGCCGAGCGCGGTGAGCGCAACCAGGCATCCGCGCAGCACGTGCAGCGGGTCAGCCCGCCGCGCGTGGCGCACGGGGGTCACGGCAGCAGTACTGACACGATCTGGTCGATCGTCTGCTGGGTGGGGTTGTACTTGAGCAGGCTGTCCTTCAACTTGGCCAGACCGAGGTCGTCCGTGGCGTAGGGCCGGTACTCGACGACCTCGGCGGCCCACCGCTTGGGGCTACCCACGCCGGCTGCCTTGAGCGCAGCCGCGATAGCATCCTGGCTGGCCGTGTTGGCCGACACCTTCGGTGTGTTCTTCGGCGCCTTCTGCTCTACGACGACCGGGGCCGGGTCTACCGGGACCGGGTCGCCTGGATCCGCGAGATAGCTCACCTCGGCCGCCGGCACCGGCGCGCCTGCACCAGCAGTGGTCGAACCACCGCAGGCAGCCAGGGACACACCTAAGACGACGGCGCCGATCGCCGCGAGGACAGGCTTCTCAGAACTGGGCATGATCCTTCTCTTCCGCCGAGGGGAGGTTGGTTGTCACATGGCGCCGCGTGAGCGCGACCCTATGAAGCCAGATCGAGATCTCGCCGAGATCTGAGAACGCGGGTTGAACTGCCGCGCCCATCGGCTCGCTGGGGGCGCCGAAAGACGCCGACGTTGCTCCGGATGCCACACCCACTAGCCCATTCGGCCGCAACCCTCCTCACCTCAGCGCCGCAACCAGCTACCCCGCGGCCCGATGTGACGCCTATCGGGAGTGCCGGACCGCTCACAGCCCCGGTATGGCTCCACACCGGGGCTGTGCGATATCGGGGCTGTGCGAGGAAACGGTCAGGCGACGCGGCGGGCTGACCGGCGCCGGGCGGGCCGCCGCGGTGCGCGGCGGGAGGGCGCGGTGGCGCTGTTGCGGCGGCGCGGCGATGGCGGCGATGGCGGCGCGGCCTGGGACGGGGTCACGAGGGCAGCCGGGGGGCCGGTGAGCGCGGCGATCTGCTCGGCGCCTGGCCGCACCCGCGCCACCACCGGCCGGATGCCGGCCAGCCGGGTCAGCGCCCGCACCTGCTTGAGCTGCTCCGGAGTGGACAGGGTGATCACCAGCCCCTCGGCGCCGGCTCTGCCGGTGCGACCGGAACGGTGCAGGTATGACTTGCACTCGGCGGGAGGATCCACGTGCACAACCAGGCCGATCTCGTCGACGTGGATGCCGCGCGCGGCGATGTCGGTAGCCACCAGCACCCGCACGGTGCCGTCGCTGAAGGACGCAAGATTGCGGGCTCGGATGTTCTGCGAAAGATCCCCGTGCAGTTCCACGGCGGGCAGCCCGGCGATGGTCAGCTGCTTGGCCAGCTTGCGCGCGCCGTGCTTGGTGCGGGTGAACAGCAGGCTGCGGCGCTGGCCGGAGGCGAGTTCGCGGATCACCGATGGCTTGTCGGCGTGCTCCACGGTGAACACGTGGTGCTCCATCCCGGATACCGGCGCCACCGGCGGGTCGACCGAATGCACCATGGGGTCGTTCAGGTAGCGGCGCACCAGCACGTCCACAGCGCTGTCCAGGGTGGCGGAGAACAGCAGCCGCTGGGTGCCGGCCGGGGTGCGGTCCAGCAGCCTGCGCACCGCCGGCAGGAAACCCAGGTCGGCCATGTGGTCGGCCTCGTCCAGGACTGTGACCTCGACCTCGTCGAGGTGCACGTGACCCTGGCCGAGCAGGTCTTCCAAGCGGCCGGGGCAGGCGATGAGAATGTCGATCCCGCCGCGTAGGGCGGACACCTGCCGGCCCTGGCCGACACCGCCGTAGATAGTGGTGATCCGCTGCCCCAACTTGGCGGCCAGCGGGGCGAAGGTCTCGGCAACCTGGTCGGCCAGTTCCCTGGTGGGCACGAGCACCAGAGCGCGCGGGTGGCCGGCGGTGCGGCGCAGCCCGGAGTGCGCCAGCGCGGTGATCGTCGGAATCGCGAAGGCCAGCGTCTTGCCACTGCCGGTTCGGCCGCGGCCCAGCACGTCACGACCGGCGAGTGCGTCCGGTAGCGTCGCGGCCTGGATCGGAAAAGCTGCGGTGAGGCCCTGACGGTCCAGCACGGTGAGCAGTTCCGCTCGCACTCCGAGCTCGCGAAAACTGCATGGCTGCCCGGGGGCGGGATGGTTCGAAGACACGCGGGAGTGTTCCTCTCCTGGAGCTTGGTGGCCGCTGATGCGTGGCCACCCCGCTATCCCACGGAGAAGCTCCCGCGCCGTGCAGGCGCGCACAGTCGACCTCGGCTGGCACCGGCCTCGGTGCCAGCATCGCTACTCCATTGTGCCCGATCATCGGCACAGCCTGAAACGGGAGGGGCTCATGGAGCATGTGGTGATTGTCGGTGCCGGGCTGGGAGGCTTGCGCACCGTGGAGTTCCTGCGCGCCGAGGGGTACTCCGGGCGGATCACCCTCATCGGAGATGAGCGGCACGAGCCCTACGATCGGCCCCCGCTGTCCAAGCAGATCCTCGCCGGGCGCTGGCCCGAGGAACGGGCCGCGCTGCACCGCGGTGAGCTGGCCGACCTGGACATCGCGGTGTACCTGGGCCGCTCAGCGGT
The DNA here is from genome assembly GCA_963712995.1 of uncultured Actinomycetota bacterium. Lineage (GTDB taxonomy): Bacteria > Actinomycetota > Actinomycetes > Mycobacteriales > Pseudonocardiaceae. The sequence continues at coordinate 190,502 of CAVQKH010000017.1, forward strand.
GAGTGTCGACGGTGCCGCCGTCGACCTCGACGACGGCACCCGGCTGCCTTATGACGCGCTGGTGGTGGCGACCGGAGTGCGGCCACGGCGACTGCCGGGCCAGCCCGATCACCCGGAGCTGCACGTGCTGCGCACGCTGGATGATTGCCGGGGGTTGCGGGACTCGATCTCCCGGGCCCGCTCGTTGCTGGTGGTCGGGGCCGGTTTCATCGGTGCCGAGGTCGCCGCGACCGCCCGCGTGGCCGGCCTCGAGGTGACCATGCTGGAGGCGCTGCCGGTGCCATTCGCCCGCGTTCTGGGCGAGCAGATGGGACAGCTGTGCGCCCAGCTACAGACCGACAACGGGGTCACGGTGCGCTGCGGAGCACAGCTGGCGGAGTTCGTCGGCAGCGAGGATGGGATCACCGCGCGGCTGGCCGATGGGAGCAGCGTGCGGGCGGATTGCGGCGTGGTCGGCGTGGGTACCGTGATCGACGGCGGGTGGCTCGCCGGGCTCGGGGTATCCACCGCAGGTGGGCTGCCCTGTGACGTCGCCGGGCTGGTGGAGGGCACGGACAACGTCTACGCGGTCGGCGACATCGCCGCCTGGCGGCACCCAGCTGTGGGAGACCGACCGCGCATCGAGCACTGGACCTCAGCCGGCGAGCAGGCCGCCGTCGTCGCGCAGCGGCTCGCCGGCAAGCCGATCACCCGCCACGCCGACGTGGTGCCGTACTTCTGGTCCGACCAGTACGGGCTGACCTTGCAACTGGTCGGGCGCAGCGATCTGGCGAGTTCCGTCGAGGTGCTGCACGACCCCGGCGTGATCAAGGGCACCGTGGCGGGTTACTTCGCCGACGGCGCTCTCGTCGCCGTGCTGGCCTTTCAGGCCCCCCGGCTGCTCAATCGCTACCGCAAGCTGGTGTCCAGCGGCGCCAGTGAGCACGAGGTCCGCTCCACCGCAGCCGAACTCGCCGCCCGGTAACCGCTCGCACTGGAGGACATCACAGTCTCCGCAATGTGAGGCTGGAGGTCATCCCAGCGGCTGGGAAACGCAGCGCGCGAAGGTAGCGGATCAGCAGCAGTGCCGCGGTGGTGGTCAGCCCGCCGAGCAGGCCCAGCCACATGCCGAGCGGGCCGAGTCCGAGCAGCCGGCTCAGCAACAGCGCTACCGGTAGGCCGACGAGCCAGTATCCGATGAGGGTGGCCCGGAATCCACCGGCTGTGTCGTCCAGTCCACGCAGCAACCCGACGCCGATGTTCTGCGCCGAGTCGGCGAACTGCAGCACGGCGGCCACGACCAGTAACTGGCCGGCGACGGCGAGTGCTGCGGCGTCGGCCGGAACGCCGGGGTCGAGGAACACCCCGAGCACCGCGCCGGGGGCGAGCAGGTAGACGGCGGCGACCACCGCCGCAACCATCGCGCCCTGAACCAGCGCAGTGCAGGCCAGCCGGATCAAGGGATCCCTCCGCCTGGTTGCCCACTGCCTGCTGACCAGAATCGACGAGCCGTGCGAGATCCCTACGCTGATCTGGAACACCGTGTACACCAGCTGATTCACCACGGTGTGTGCGGCCAGCGCCGCCGCTCCGAAACCGCCCATGACCAGCGCGACCACCGAGAAGAAACCGGCCTCGGAACCGTAGGTGGCGGCGATCGGGACGCCGAGGCGCAGCAGCCGCCGAATCTCTGTCAGCGACGCCCGCCAGCCGGCCACCGAGAGACTCGGGGTCAGCACCGGATCGCCGCGCACCGCCGCGTAGAGCAGCCCGAAAGACAGCAGGTAGACAACGCTGGTGGCGATGCCGATTCCCACCAGCCCGAGCCGTGGTACAGGTCCGAACCCGAAGCCCAGCAGCGCGTTCAGTCCGGCGTTCACCATGATCGAGACCACCGTGATCCAGACCAGCGCTCGCGGCCGGCGCATGCCGACGCTGTACTGGCGCAGCGCCTGAAACCACAAACACGGCAGCAACCCCGGTGCCAGGGCGATCAGCATCGCCCGGGCCAGCGCGGCGACCTCGCCGTCCTGCCCGAGCCAATGCAGCATCTGGCCGAATCCGACCATTCCCGCCGCACCCACCACGCCGGCGACGGTGGACACCGCGAACGCGGCCCGCAGCACGTCCCGGATCTGACCCTCCGGCGGCTCGCCATGGTCTTCGGCGCGGGCGGCGGCGGCCGCCACCTGGTTGCCGACCGCGGTGACCAGCCCGACACCCATCGTGCGCAACTGGTTGAACAGCACGATCGCCAGCCCACCGCCGGCCAGCGACGCCGCGCCCAACACACCGATCATGATCGTATCGGTGGTGGTCAGGGCCACCTGGGCGAGTTGGGTGATGGCGATGGGGCCGGCCAGCGCGGCCAACGCCCGGTGTTCGCGCAGTGCCGGACGGGTCACGATGTGCTGACTGTGGTGTGCGCGAACCTGGTGAGCAGGGTGTCCACCCGGGCTTCGACGCCGTCGTCCAGCAGATCGCGGTCCTTCATCCAGCCATCGTCGAACACACTGTCCAGGTATTTCTCTCCACCGTCGCAGATCAGCCCCACCATCGTTGATCCGGCGGGCGACGCGTCCAGCATGTCCAGTGCCTGCCAGACCACGCCACCCGCGGATCCGCCGATGAGCAGACCGGTACGCCGCGCGATCACCCGCGCGGTGCCGAACGCCTCCTGGTCGGAGACCTTGTAGCCGTCGTCGATGAGGTCGAAATCGACCAGGGCGCCGATCTCGGCGCCCACCGGGGTACCGGTACCGGACTGGTAGTACGGCCCGCCCGGTCCACCGAACGCGATCGATCCCACCGGTTCGACGCCGACCAGCTGCACGTCCGGATACCGGGCCCGCAGGATGCGTCCAGTACCGCACAGCGACCCGCCGGTGCCCACCGCGCCGATCAGACAGTCGATCCCGTCCGGAAGCGCGGCGCACAGCTCGTCGGCGACCGGGTAGTAGCCGACGGCGTTGCTCGGGTTGTTGTGCTGTTCGGTGAAGATGGTGTTGTGACCGCCCTCGGCCAGGCGTGCGGCGAGCTCTTCCCGGGCGGCGGTGGCCAGTCCCTCAGTGCCGTCATCGGTCACGTAGATCAGGTCTGCGCCCATGGCGCGCATCGCGCGCAGCTTGTCCGCACTGGCGTGCCCGTCGACCACGGCGGTGAACTGGTAGCCGCGTTCAGCGGCGAGCACCGCCAGGCCCAGCCCGGTGTTGCCGGAGGTGGACTCGACGATCCGGCCGCCGGCCCGGAGCTCACCCCGACGCTCGGCATCGAGCACCATCTGATGGGCCATCCGGATCTTCGCGGTACCGGTCGGGTTGAAGAACTCCAGCTTGAGGAGCAGGCGGGTACCGGTGGGGGTCCGGCACAGCTCGAACAACGGGGTGTGCCCGATGAGATCCGAGACCCGACGTACCACGGTGGGAGCGGTTGACTTATCCATGATTATCCCATCTCCAGCTCGCTGTGCCGTCCTCCCAGTCCACGACTACCTTCGGCGGCAGCGGGAGCTGGTGGAATTCCGACTCGTTGGAGTCCATCTGGTATCCAGCAGTGTTGAGGTAGATCAGCAGATCGCCGATCTTCGGGCGCCGCGGAAACGGGATCTTCCGCCAGCTCAGAACGTCGGACTCCAGACAGCTCGAACCCACGACGCAGGCCGGGAAAACTGCACCGCCGCAGGTGGACTCGGGAGTAGGACCGCCGCCCGAGGCCAGCACCGGATCCGGCAGGAACTCGCTGTTGAACCACTGCTCGGACAGACTCAGGCTGGTGCCGTCGACGGTGACGATGCCGTAGCCGCGCTCCTTGACCCCCTGCACTCGCAACACGGTGAGCCCGGCTTGGTCCAGCAGCGCTCGCCCCGGTTCGCACAGCAGCGTGACCCCGGCCGATCCCAGCAGCGCGGCCAGCGACTGGGATCGCCCAGCCGGCACCGTGTCCAATACCGCCCGTAACATCGCCGCGCCTGCTAGCGGCGAGTGATAGGGGTAGTAGTCCGGGAACTCCCGCGCGTGGTGGAAGTTCTCGGCCCTGAGTGTGGGGGCGAAGTGCTTCCAGTCGGCGCCGTCGACGTAGTTCACCGCGAACCCGCCACCGATGTCCACTGATGTCACTGGCAGACCCAGCGCGCGGGCCTGCCAGACCCAGTCCAGCAGCGTCGCGGCCATCGCGGCACGGGGCTGCGGGGCATAGCCGGTGAGGTGGAAGCTGAACCCCTCCAAGCGCACCGAGGAGACTTCGGCCACGCAGCGGGTGAGGGCGGCGCGCAGCTCGTCCGGGATCAACCCGAACCGGCTGCTCCCCTGCGGCGGTGCCACCCGCAGCAGCAGCCGGACCACCCCGTAGCGGCCGGCCGGCTCGACCAGCCGGTCGAGCTCGTCGAGCGCGTCGACGGTGATCAGGCAGCCGTGCAGCGCGGCCAACCGGAGCAGCTCAGCCGACTTCGCAGGCCCGGTCACCACAACGTGGTCACCGCGCACTCCTTCGGCGAGGGTGGACTGCAGCTCACCCAGGCTTGCCACGTCCACCCCGATCCCGGTCTCGGCACAGCGACGTGGCCACAACGTGGCCTTGTTGGCCTTCTTGGCGTAGTAGATCCGCCCTGGCAGACCGGCTGAGGCCAGCACGGCTTGGAAGCCGGCCACTGCCGCGTCGAAGGGCTCCGGAAAGATCACGTGAAACGGTCCTCCGATCGCGGCGGCGAGTTCGCGCAGCAATCCCCGGTCCGGGCCGAGCAGCCGGCGGATCGGCCCGGCTTGCTGGGCCGGCAGGTTGGTTCGGCTGCTACGAGTGGTGGTCAGCTCCATAACGCCACCACCTGTCCGAGTCCGCGCTGGTGCGCGAGCTCGGCGAAAAGGTGTCCCAACGCGATGTCGGTGATCACCAGACCGCTGTTGTAGGCGAAGATCCGCTGCGCGGCGTCGGTCCGGCCGGGCACTCGGCCGACCAGGATGTCGGGCAGTTCAGCATCCACCGGTGGCAGGTTGCCCGCCGAGTCGGCCATGTCGGTTCCGGTGATCGCCATCTGTGCTGCGCTGGTGGCGATCACCCGGTCGGCGGTGTGCAGGGTGGAGGGCTCAAGCCCATGGCCGAGCAGGATGGTCAGCGCACCGGGCTTGCAGTCCGCCGCGCCGATGGCCACTGTGGAGGTCGCACCGGCAGCCGCGATGATCACGTCGGCCCCGGCGGCGGCGGCGCGCGCGTCGTGGACCAGTTCGACATTCCGGTCCGGGTGATGCCGACGCAGTCGAGCACGAACCTCGGCGATGCCGTCGGGATGGCTGCCGCAGAGCAGCAGCCGCTCCAGCTGCGGCATGGTGACCAGCAGGAACGGCAGTGCCTGCTGTCCCTGAGTGCCGGTGCCGATCAGCAGCGCGGTGCGGGCCTTCGGTGGCGCGCAGGTCCTGGCCAGCAGCGCTGATACTGCGGGGGTGCGCAATGAGCCGATTCGAGCACAATCCATCAACGCGATCGGCAACCCGGTGCGGTCGTCGTAGATCTGCAGCGTGGTGTAGTAGCGCTGCCCATCGCGGTTTCGGCGCAGCCCGTGTTTATACGACGTCTTGATCGCCACCAGCTCGCGGGAACCGTCCCGGCCGAGCATCGCGTAACCGACCGAGTGCTTGTCGGCAGGGGCGACGGTGAGCTTGCGCGGGTTCACCGAGCTGCCCTCGGCCAGCGCGAGGTAAGCCCGCTCCACCACCGCGACGACATCCGCCGGGGTGATCTTTATACCGGCCAGGTCGGTGGCGCTGAGCACACGCAGCCCGGGAACGGTCATGAGGCCGCCCTCCGTGCTGTGAGTTCGCCGGTCGTGATGCCCGCCCACGGGTCCAGCACCCGCTGGCCATAGCCGTGTTCATCGGCCTCGGTACCCGGCCGGCGTCGACCGGGCAGCCGTACCGACACTCGCCGCAGCCAGCGGTCGGTGCCGTCATAACGGGCCTGAAACGGCTCTCGACCGTGCACGACCACGTCGTTGTCGATGATCAGGACATCGCCGGGTTCCAGGGCCACGCCGATCTTCGCGCGCTCGAGTTCCTCGCCCAACCGGCGATAGGCATTCAGGTAGGCCGGGTCGCTGTCCTGGAGCGGGGTGTAGGCCGGGTCGTAACGCAACCCCAACCCAGTGCCGGTGTCCCAGACGGTGGCTACCGGCGGCGCGGCGGTTCCCTCAGCGGCGAATCCGTCCGACTCGGCGTAGGAGGAGTCCGGCAGGATCGGCAGCGCCGGCGCGGACAGCAACTCTCGTTCGGTGTCGGCGAGTCTCGCGTGCCGCGCGCTGGCGACGTGGGTGGGCACCCTGTCCGGGTTGCGCACGCAGGCCAGCAGCAGCAGGTTGGCCCGCTGCGGGTGGAAGGCGTCCTCGGTGTGCGGGCTGAGCGCGGCCACGCTGCTGGCTCCGGTCTGCTCATGCTCCTTCCCGGGGGTGGGCATGATGTCATGCACCAACCGGCCGTCCTGCTGGCCATGCCAGCCGATCGGCCTGCCCAGCGCGCGGGCCACCAACAACATCTGTGCGGACCACTCCGCAGCGCGCTCGGCGGGCACCTCCGACCAGCGCTGGGGCGTCGGCCCGATCCGATCGGCGTCGAGCTGCAGACCGCGCACCACTGCCACCCCGGCGTGGGATTGCGGCATGCAGTCACGCAGTTCGGCTCGGAGGTGCGCGGGGATCTCTGGGAGAGCAACCGGCGCCACCCCGGGATCGGCGGCGAGCACGGGGGCGATCTGCTCGGACAGGGTGCGGAGCGTATCGGCTGATGTGTCCGATATGTGGACGGTTACTGGCGGTAACATGGGGTTTCTCCTCGGTCGACATCGGGCGGACCGCCGTAGGGCGGGCTCGGGGTCGGGCGGCGCAGTGTCAGGAATGCGCCTCATTACGAGGTTCCCCAGATAAAGCTAACCTATCCTCATTTAGGCAAGGCTCACCTATTTAGAGGATTTGCGAGGAATCTGCCGTCACGTACGGTTCTCCGGTAGCAAGCAAGGTTGCCCTACATGAGGTATGGCTAACCTAATTAGCACAGCGTTTGAGAGGCTCCTGTCACCAGATGCGGATCATTCTCGACCTGTGCGAGTACACAGCGGAGGATCCATGGAGCCTGCGGAGCTGACTCGACGACGGCTACTGGGGGTGAGCGCTGCCCTGGGGGCCGGCATGCTGCTGACCTCCTGCGGTTCAGGTGGATCCGATGGGGCCGGCGGATCGCCTGGCGCCGCCCCACCGGCGGGTCCGCCGCAACCGGGCGGCACGCTGCGAGTCGGCGCGCTGGGTAAAGCCGCCTCTGTGGTGCGTGACCCGCACGGCACGCAGAGCAACGAAAGCGACTACCTGATCATCGCGCTCACCTACGACCCGCTGACTGTGCCGGGCAGCCCACAGCCCGTCGCCCCACGACTGGCAGGCAAATGGGATGCCAGCGACGACCTGCGCCGGCACCGCTTCATCCTGGCCGACGGTGCTCGCTTCCATGACGGGCGTCCGGTCACCGCGCAGGACGTGGTGTGGTCACTGCAGCGGTTGCGGGCCACTGCGTCCGGGGCGTCCCGGCTACCGGGGGTGGATCCGACGGGCATCGCTGCCGACGGGCACAACGCGGTGATACTGACGTCCAGCTACCCGAACTCCGAGCTGCCGCTGCTGATCCGGCTGACGACCTTCGTGCTGCCCGAGAACACCGCCGACGTGGCCGGCGCACCGGGCACCGGACCGTTCCGGCTGGAGTCCTTCGACGCGGGCAACGCCCGGCTGGTGCGCAACGACGCGTGGTACGGCGGGGCGCCACTGCTGGACGCGATCGAGGTGCGGATCTTCACCGACCCTCAGGCGATGGCGAACGCGCTGTTCACCGGTGCGATCGACGTGGCCTCCAACGTCGGCCCGGTGGCCGCTCGAACAGCGCGAGGACGGGACGGGGTACAGATCGTGCGCCGCTCCAACGACTCGGCGCTACCGATCGTGATGCGGGTCGCGGACGGTCCGTTCGCCGACCCGAGAGTGCGCGAGGCGTTCCGGCTGGCGGTGGACCGCGAGGCCATGGTGGCCCAGGCACTGTCCGGCTTCGGGTCGATCGCCAACGACGTGTTGGGCACCGCAGACCCGAACTATGCCCGCGACCTGCCACAACGGCGACACGATCTCGCCAGGGCCGGCGCGCTGCTGGACTCGGCCGGCTTCGACCGAACGGCTCGCTATCCCCTGGTGACCTGCGAGGAAGCACCCGGCCAGGGCGAAGCGGCCACCCTGTTCGCGACCCAACTGCGCGAGGCCGGGGTCGGGATCGACGTGGTCCGCCAGGACCAGGGCACGTTCTACGACCAGACCTGGCTCAAGGCGCCGCTGTACACCGCGTACTGGGGCACCAACGACTCGGTCGCGTTCTTCGCGGCCAAGACCATGGTCTCCGGCGCCGGGCAGAACGAGACCGGGCAGGCTGATCCGGAGTACGACGCGGCTTACCAGCGTGCGGTGAGCGTGCCGGACGCGGCCGCCCGGTCCGCCGCGCTGCGTGATCTGCAGCGGATCCAGTACGAGCGTTCCGGCTACCTGTTGTGGGGCATGGCCGACGGGGTCGACCTGGCCAGCGCGAAGGTGGGTGACCTGCCGAGGCTGGCCGGTTACGGACGGGTCCAGCTCGAGCGCACATGGCTGGCCGGGTAGTTCTCGCGGCGCTGAGCTTGCCGGCCCGGCGGCTGGTACTGCTCGGGGTGCTGCTGGCCGTGGTGTACGCGGCGGTCACATTCCTGCCAGGGGATGCCGCCGGCGCCACCGTGGACCGGGGCGCCGGGGCGGCAGCGGTGGCAGCCCGCCGGGCCCAGCTCGGCCTGGATCGGCCGTTACCAGAGCGGTTCGCCCGCTGGATGGGCGGATTGGTCACCGGCGATCTGGGGTCCACCGCGCGCGGCGGGTCGGTCGCCGACCTGGTGCTCGGGGCGTTGCCGAACACGATCCGCCTCGGTGCGCTCGCGCTGGTGCTCACCGTGACCGTGGCGGTCGCGCTGGCCTGCTGGGCCGCGCTGCGTCCCGGCGGCGCGCTGGATCGGGTGATCACGACCACCGCGACCGTCACGCTGGCGCTACCCGAGTTCGTGGTGGGCAACCTGCTGGTCCTGGTACTCGCATTGTGGCTGGGCCTGCTGCCGGCCGTGGCGATCACCGGCACGGGCGGCGCGGTGCCGGCCAGCGCGCTGGTGCTGCCGATACTGGCCATCTCGATCCCGCAGATCGGCTGGAACTCCCGCCTGGTGCGGGCCGCGCTGGCCGAGGAGTCGCGGTCCCCGCACGTGGACGCCGCGGTGCTGGATGGGCTGCCCCGGCACCGACTCCTGCTGCGGCATCTGCTGCCCGGTGCGTTACCGACGGTGGCGGCCTCGGCAGTCACCTCGGTCGGGCTGGTGCTGGGTGGGACGGTGGTGGTCGAGGCGGTGTTCAACTACCCGGGGATCGGCTCGGTGCTCGCGCAGGCCGTCACCGACCGGGATGCCCCGCTGGTGGCGGGGGTGGTCGCGGTCACCGGTGCGCTGATCATGACGATGCTGGTGCTCGCCGATGGGGTGCGCGCCTGGGCCACCTGGGGCATCAGGTGAGCACCGCCGGGTCGGCCCGGTGGCTGTCGTTGGTGCCGGCCGGAATCCTGGTGGCGGCCACCCTGGCCGGCCCGTGGCTGGCGCCCAAAGGCCTCGACGATCCGATCACCGTGCCTTACGGTCCGCCATCGGCGTCCGCCCCGCTGGGTGGCGACCAACTGGGTCGGGACGTACTCAGCCGGCTGCTCGCCGGTGGCGCCGAGCTGTTGCTCACCGCCGCCACGGCGGCGGTCGTGGTCACCGCGGTGGCGGCCCTGCTCGGTACGGTCGCGGTGCTCCGGCCGGTGATCGGGCGGGTGATCGAGCGGTTCGCCGACCTCATGATCCTGCTACCGCCGGTGCTCGGGGTACTACTGGTCGTGCTGTCCTGGCCCGACACCGGCCGGCTCGCGTTGTTCGCCGCCGTCGTGCTGCTCGCGCTGCCGTACGCGATTCGCGTGGTCGCTGCGGCCGCCGCTCCGATCGCCTCGGCCGGGTTCGTGGAGGCCGGTGTGGCCGGCGGCGAGCGGCTCGGGTACCTGGTTTGGCGCGAGGTACTGCCGAACCTGCGCGCGGTGCTGGTGACGGTGCTCGGGCTGCGCTTCGTGGAGGCCGTTTACCTGATCGCCACCGCTGGTTTCCTGCGTGTCGGGATCGACCCCACGGACGCCAACTGGGCGCTCATGGTGCGAGAGAACGGTGCCGGGATCCTGCTCAACCCATGGGCCGTGGTGGCGCCCAGCCTGGCCATCGGGCTGCTCGCGATCGGCGTCAACCTGGCCGTCGAGGCACTCGCCCCGGGGAGCGCTTCGGAGCGGCTGGTGCGGTTATGAGTGGCGCACCGGTGGTTGCTGTCGAGGGCCTGGTGACGGCATGGGTCAGTGGCGCCCCGGTACTGGATGGCGTGAGTTTAGAAGTTCGCGCCGGTGAACTCCTCGCCGTCACCGGAGGGTCCGGAGCAGGAAAATCGACGTTGCTGCGGGTGCTCGTGGGGGCGATGCCGGCAGGCTTGGCGGTGCGCGGCGGCCGGGTCGAGGTATGCGGACAGGACGTGCTGCGCGCCACCCCGGAGGAGTTGCGAACGCTGCGTCGTGAACGGATCGGCTTTGTCGGCCAGGATCCGGCGCGCCGGCTGAACCCGCGGATGCGGGTCCGCACCCTGCTCCGCGAGCTTGCCCGCGAGCCGGGACCGGATGCGGTGCAGGCGCTGCTGGCTGAGCTCGCGCTACCCGCCGAGTTGCTGCGCCGGCGACCAGGTCAGCTCTCCGGTGGCCAGCAACGCCGGGTGGCGATCGGCCGGGCGCTGTCCCGACGGCCGACGTTGCTGCTGCTCGATGAACCGACTGCCGGGCTGGACACGCTGTTGCGCACCGAGCTCGGTGAGCTGCTGCGCACGCTGGCCCGGGACCGGGGAATGGCGATCGTGCTCGCTTGCCACGACGAGGAACTGGTCGATGCGATCGCGGACCAGGTGTGCACGCTAGGTGACTCGGTGCCGGTTCCATCGCCGGTAGCGCCTTCGGCCAAAGCAGCAAGTGGCCTCGGGCGATCGGTCGTGCTGCGCGGGCGACAACTGTCCGCCTGGACCGACCGTCGGCACAAGGTTCCGGTACTGGAGGGCGTGGACCTGGAGCTCGCGAGCGGATCGGCGCTGGCTGTGGTCGGCCCATCCGGCGCGGGAAAGACCACGCTGGCACGGGTGCTGATCGGGCTGCATCCGGACGCCGAGGGCTCCCTGAGCCTGCACGGGCAACCGTTGCACCCGGCCGCCCGTCGCCGTGACTCCGAGCAACGTCGGCGCCTGCAACTGGTACCGCAGGACCCGTTGGGCAGTCTCAACCCACGGCGCACCATCGGCGCCACGCTGGCCCGTCCGCTGACCCGGCACGGCCGCTGTTCACCTGACCGGCGCGCCGGCCGGGTCGCTGAGCTGCTCGACTCCGTCGGCCTGCCGGCGCAACTGGCTGACCGGTATCCGGATGGCCTGTCCGGCGGGCAACGGCAGCGAGTGGCCATCGCCCGCGCGCTGGCCGCCGAGCCGGACGTGCTCGTGTGCGACGAGATCACCTCGGCGCTGGACACGGTGACCGCCGATTCGATCATGTCGTTGCTCGCCGGCCTCCGCGAACAGCGCGCTCTATCCTTGATCCTCATCAGCCATGACCTGCGGATTGTCGCCAGCCACACGGAGCGGATGTTGCTGCTCCAGCACGGCCGCGCAATCGCCACCGGCCCGACCCCCGAGGTCCTCGGAAAGCTCCGGTGAGCACCCGCACCACGTCGTTCGACACGTGAGGTCGTGGGCTGCGGCACGACCGAGGGCAGCCTCCCTCAGGCAGCAGCTAGGCCAGCAGCGACTCGGCCGTTCGGCTCAGCCGGGTAGGGCTACCAGGCGGTGCCCATCCGGCCGGGGTCGGGGAGGTCCGCGGTGGCGCCGATTGCGCACGGCAGGCACAGCACGCCCCACGGCCGCTCAGCACTCTCCAACCCGGCACCGGGGACGCGGGCGCCGCACAGCGCTTCCGCGTAGCCGCACGTCCCGGACTTGCGGAGATCACCGGGAGCTACCGCGTGGCAGTGCTCATCGCCCGGGTGCAGCGCCCACCGGATCTCGCTCACGTGGTGACCGTCAAGATGCCCTGGGCCAACGCCGTCGCGTCATCCTCGGAGACCTTCACGCCGGGCACACCCAGGCCGTGAAACGACCACGAGCCGTCGTTCTCGTGCACCACCACCAGCGTGCACCTACTGCCATCAGCACTGCTGCGGCCCGGCGCCACCATCCGACCACGCTCGCATCCCCCACGGCGCCTGGGCGGCTCGATGCCCATCACACCCTCATCTCTGTCGCAGGCTGGGCTGACTCGGCGGCGCAGCGCGGAACGTCTCGTCCGGAAGTGGTCATGGGGCAACCCAGGCGTCGTTCATGGTCGGTAAGACAACTCGGCTGGACCGCCCGCCGGAAGTGGTGCCCGAGGTGCGTTTCGGTGCCCCGAGGCGGGCACCGGCCGCGCCCCGTTCCACCCTGCCTACCGCGGGGTTACAGTGCGGTACCACCAACTGATCACGATCACGGACCTGGGGATGACGGACTCGACCAACAGCAGCGCGCTCGCCGAAATGCTCACCGAACTGGGCTGGAAGCCCCCGGTGTTGGCCCAGCGGCTCAACGGCTTCGCCGCCCTGCACGGGCGCTGCGAGCGGGTGCATGCCAAAACGCCCTACAAGTGGTTACGCGGCGACCGGCCGCGCTCCCCCTGGCCCACGCTGACGGCCGCGCTGCTGACCGATGAGCTGGGACGCCCGATCACCCCGGCCGATCTGGGCTGGGATGGCGCTGACGTCGAGGCGGTCTCGGCGATCAGCGGGCTGGTGCTGCCCTGGACCGCAGCGGGCAGCTTGCACGCGGTACGGGTGGTCACCGACGCTGGGAGCATGGAACGGCGGATCCTTCTCACGCTGCTGGGCGCTGCGGCATGCGCGCCCGCCCACGAGTGGCTGATCGCCCGCCCCGATGCTGGGGTGGCTCGCTCATCCGGCCTGCCAGTGCCGGTCGGCGTGGTCGATGACCTCGACGACATCACCGGCCGGTTGCGGCGGATGGACGACCAGCTCGGCAGCGGGACGCTGCTGCACCTGGTCCGCGCCCACCTGCGGCATGTGCTGGGCCTGCTCGAGGAGCGCCGCTACTCCGACAGCGTGGGCCGGCGGTTGCATGCCACCGCCGGCGAGCTGATGCGGCTGGCCGGCTGGCTCTCGTTCGACAGCGGACACCATCCGCAGGCCCAGCGATACTGGGTCGCCGGGCTGCACGCCGCCCACGCCGCCGGTGACCGAGCACTGGGGGCCAACGTGGTGGGATCCATGTCTTTGCTAGCCAAGGATCTGGGCCAGCTCCGAGAGTCGATCACACTCGCCGAGACCGCCCGGGCGGGGTATACCGGTACCACGCCCAGAATCGCCGCGATCTGCGACCTGCGTGCGGCCGAGGCCTACGCCTGCGACCGCGAAGTCACCGAGTGTCGCCGCGCCCTGGACAGCGCGTTTGATCGACTTGGCGACGCTCCCTCGTCTTCGGGGGAGCCGGGCTGGTGTTACTGGCTCGACGAGGCTCAAACCCATGCCATGGCCGGCTTCTGCTACCTGCGCCTGCAGGACTGGAGCCAGGCCCGCCAGCACCTGCGCACCGCGCTTCGCCTGCAGGATCTCAGCTGCGCACGTGAGGGCTCGCTGCGCCACATCCTGCTTGCCCAGACCTATCTGAGACAGGACCGACCCGAAGTCGACCACGCCGTCACCTTGGCCTCCCAAGCGGTGGAAACCCTCACCGGGGAGGTTGACTCCGCCCGCTGCGTCGAGCACCTGGCCCGGCTCGTCGGCGACCTCGCCCCCTACCGGCGACGCCCCGCCGTCCGCCAGCTCACCGAACAGGCCACCGGACTCCTCACCGCGCACTGAAGGCACTTTGATTGCTTCGCCGCGACAGTCAAGCAGCTCGGTACCGCACGCTCGTTACTGCGGCAGATCTGCACACTGGCCGACAATGCGCTCGATCACCGACCAACAGTGTCGGCACGGTCACCGAAGACCATCCGCGACCGTCGCGCAACCTCGTTCTCAGTCAAGTATGTACGGCAGGTCCGCACCATTGGCCAGCAACACGTAGACGCTAACCTGGCTGGACCAACGAAGGGAGTTCTCGCGGTGAAGGAACAGGAGACGGTCGGTGAGTGAGCCAGAGAGTGTGCGCGCGGCTCGTCGTGCTTTGGGTCGTCAGTTTGCCGCTTATCGCCGTGCCGCCGGTCTGAGCCAACACGCTGTTGCGCCGTTTGTGAAATATTCCCGCTCGACGGTGGCCAACATTGAGGTTGGTCGACAGAACGCGCCTAGGGATTTCTGGGAGTGCGCAGACCAGGTAATGGCGGCGAACGGAGAGCTCGTTGACTCCTTCGAGGAACTGCAAGTGCTGATTAAAACCGAAGGTTGCCGTGATGCCCGGCAGCTGGCCGCTGACCGGGCTATAGCCGAGCTCCCGCAATGGGCTGAGAATGCGAACTTTCCTGGCGCGATGCCAGTGTCATTCTTAACTCCACAGGGTCGGGTGTCCCTGCGCGCCGTCCTGCTCGGTGGTCTCAGCGGTGATGGCCAGCGTCATCTTTCTGGAGAGCTGTCGGCTGCCATAGACGGCGTGCGCATAGCCCTGGACCGCTCTTTGGCGAAGTGTTCGGTAACATCGGACCAGCTTGACCGTATGGAAGAAGCGGTGTCAAATCATGCTGTCAACTGTGTGCGCCTGCCACCCATTGACATGCTCTGTCGGCTGGCGCTGGACATTGCTGACGCAGGGTCGGCGCTGACTGAGGCACAGCCGCCAAAAACTGCGCATCGCCTTTACCGAATTGTCGCTGGTCTCGCTGTACTCATGGCTGACGAACTCATGGTCCTGGGCGATATCTACGCGGCCAATACCTGGTATGGAGCAGCCCGGACGGCCGCTGAGCAGACTCTGGACCGAGCGCTGCAGGGCACGGTGATGACCCTGGCCGCCAGGCTGCCGTTGTATTGGGGATCGCCTCTTCAAGCGCTCGAGCTGGCCAGCCAAGCCCGCTTGGTAGCAGGCAGTGCCAGTATGGCAACTACGATGGCTCCCAGCATCGAGGCGCTGGCGCTCGCGCAGAGCGGCGATCTCAACGCTGGCAAAAAAAGCACTTGAGGTGGCGCGTAACGCTTTTGAGGGCGGCGTCGATCAACAGGCTGAGTCGGTCTTCGGTTTCTCCGAACGCCGCTTCCTTTTCTACCAGGGCAGGACGTTGACCCGTTTACGAAAACACAAGCTGGCGACTTGCGTGTACGAACAAGCCCTCACCCTGTATCCGCGTGATGTACCTGGCGATCCGACGCTCATTCGCCTGGACCAAGCTTCAGACCTAGTGCGAGGCGGAGACGTTCCACAGGGAATCGGATTAGCACAGAAGACTCTCATGACATCGCCGGTCGAGCATCGGGCAAATATCTTTGTTCGGGCTGGCTATTCCGCACTGGAGGATGTACCTCACATCCAACGGAAAATGACTATCGTGCGCGAGTATGCCGGATTCTTGCGGAGTCTTAGTTTGTTATCAGCCGGGCGGATAGCGACGTAGCGCCCGAACAGATTTCGATGTTATCCATCCGCCAGCAGTCGCTCCACCTTCGCGACCTTTGAGGTCAGTCCATCAGTTACGCCAGGTCGAATATCTGCCTTGAGTACGAGGCTCACTCGTGGCGCTTGCTCGACTACCGCTTCCACTGCTCGTTTTACAACAACCATAACCTCGTCCCATCCACCCTCCACAAGCGTGAACATAGCATCGGTCTGATTGGGTAGGCCGCTCTCCCGCACTACCTTGACAGCTGCGGCTACCGGCGTGCTGACATCTTCGCCGATTCCGAGCGGGGTGAGAGAGAAGGCAATGAGCATGATGAGTCCTTCTTTCTGCGGTGTGGCGTACGACTACAGGTGGTAATGCAGCACTCAACTCCAAGCCTGTCTCTAACCCTACAGCAGGACGCCGGGCAGGTGCTGGGCGCAAAGCTCGGACCAGCACCTGCCACTGTGTCGGACCCATGGTAGGGCCGGAATCAGGGGGCCTTACTCGCGGTGTCGCGCTCACCCCACGGACTGTGGCCTCAATGGGGTCCGGCCACAAGGGCCGGAATCAGCGGGAAGCGTCGCGTAATACGCGACTCGCCCTTTCGCGATGTTGCCTCAATGGGGTCCGGCCACAAGGGCCGGAATCAGGGCTCGCCCGAAAACGGGCCCGTGACCTGGGAGTATAGCGGCCCGCGCGAGCGGTGCCTGCAGGCCCCCGCGACACTCCGTGCACGCTCACCGCCGGGGTATGTTGGGTTACGCCTGCGACCGCGCGCGGCCGGGCGCTGACGAATACCGCGTGGCGGATCTGGAGGAGTTCGATCGCCGCGCCAGCCCACGGGTGTCTACCCGCGCGGTGTTCGATCTGCTGGCGCGCACCGGGCACCGGGAAGGGGAAACCACCAAGAACTATTTGACTTATCTGGCGACCCGGAGTCATCGTCTCGGTGGATACCGCGGGGGGTCCAGCGGCTATGACGAGGAGTCCCGGGCGTTCGCGGCGGCGTATTTCCAGGCACTCGGGCTGGCGGTGGGGCCGGGTGAGGTGCTGGTGTTCTGTGGTGGTTTCAAAGGTGCGCTGATCTGCGTCTGTGCGGCGGTGATGTCGTCGCGTCGGCACGACGGGCTGCGCCACATCGGCGGGCGGGTGCTGGCCCCGGTGGGCTACTACCAGTCCTTGCGCCTGATCCCGACGATTTTCGGTGGTGGGTTGGATGTCGTCGCGGATCTGGACGGGGACACGGTCGGTGAGTGGCTGGCTCTCACCGGCGGTAGCGGTGGGCGCATCGTTTATGTGCCGCTGGTGAACAACGTCGACGGGCGGGTGTTGTCCCGGGCTAGGGCGTGCTCGATCGCCACTGTGGTGCTGGAGTACAACCAGCGCCATCCGGATAACCCGGTGTGGGTAGTCACCGACGACGTGTATGCGGGGTCTTAATCTGTGCGCCGGTCTGACCCCGCAACCGATCGGGGCCTTGTATGGCGCCGATCTCGATGGTGCACCGCGCGGGGTGATGGGCGAGTGAACCGTGACCGTGGTGACATCGTCCAAGACGGTGGCCCTGCCCACAGCCCGGGTGGCGTTCGTGACCACAATCAACCCCGGGATGCGCGCCGCGTTGTCCCACTATCGCACCGTGTTCAGTTTCGGGCACGCCCCGCAGGCTGGGGAACTGTCCGCGCTCGCTGCGTTGTGCCTGACCCCGCGGAGCTGGATCGAGGACTGGAACACTGAATACCGCCGCCGGCTGGCCCTGCTCACCGCCGGACTGGAGGGCATCAACGCAGACCTCGGCGCCGGGGTCTACCAGATCCACCACCCGCAGGGGGGCTGGTACTTCGCGTTGCGGGTGGCCCGGGACCTGTTCCCGCCTGAGGTGACTAGCGGGGTGCACGCCGCCGCGGTACTGCTGAACTACGGCCAGGGTCGCCGCGAGAGCGGGCTGGCGATGCTGCCCGGTGAATTGTTCGGCTACGACCTGGACGGCCCGCAGCGGTGGCTGACGCTGCGCGGGAGCCTCGCCGTGGCCCTGGATGACCTGCGGGTCTGCGTCCAGCGGCTGTGTGAGGTCGCCGTGGCGCTACGCGGACCCCGCGGACCCTCCACCGTCGACCACGCGCTAACCAGGGTCCGCGGGATCGCGGACCTGGACCAGATCGTGACCCAGCGGCGTTACTGAACCCCCGGCGGGGCGTTCCCCAGACTGTCAGGGGCCTTCGCTAAGGTCTCCGCATCACGAAACACACCGTTGTAATTCACAGATCTTGTGACAGAGGCCGAGGACACCACCCATGACCGTCACCGCTGAACCGCTGCTCACCGCCCGCCGCCGGATGCCGCAACGGCGCCAGGGCTACACCGCTTCGGTCACTATCGGCGGCGCCGACTTCTACCTCACCGCCAACCCCAACGCCGACGGCACGCTGGGTGAGGTCTTCATCAAGTTCGGCAAGCAAGGCTCCACTCTGGGTGGCCTCCTCGACGCGGTGTCCATCAGTGTGAGCATCGGCCTGCAATCCGGGGTACCCTTGCAAACCTTCGTCTCCAAGTACATCAACATGCGCTTCGAACCGTTCGGGGATGACCGACGACCCCGACCTGCGCACTGTCACCTCAGTCCTCGATTACGTGTTCCGGCGCCTAGCCTTGGATTTCCTCGACGACACCACCCGCAGCCAACTACGAATCTACAGTCTCGACGATGAGTGTCGGCAACTCACCGAGACCGGCTCACTCCGTTAACGGAACGTATAGCACAAGCACGGCATACAGAACTTCGTCCGCAGATCTGCACGATGTCCGGGCCTAGATCGGTCCGCGACGAAGCAGAAGAGGCCTCAATGGGGTCCGGCCACAAGGGCCGGAATCAGGCCCTAGCGCAGGGCCGGCGACATCGGCCGCTCGATCTCGCCTCAATGGGGTCCGGCCACAAGGGCCGGAATCAGCTCGTGCAGAAGTTCAACGACCGCGAGCGACGCTGCGGCGTTGCCTCAATGGGGTCCGGCCACAAGGGCCGGAATTAGCACCCCCGGTCACGGACCAGGTAGCGCAGTTGATCTGCCTCAATGGGGTCCGGCCACAAGAGCCGGAATCAGGGCCGCGGCCTTGGCCAACCACCCGGTCTATGACCCGCCTCAATGGGGTCCGGCCACAAGAGCCGGAATCAGGGCTCGCCCGAAAACGGGCCCGTGATCTGGGAGTATAGCGGCCCGCGCGAGCGGTGGCTGCAGGCCCCCGCGACACGCCGTGCCTCCGAGGCGAGATGGTGGCAAAAGGGGCGCTGACCTGCATGCGAGCGGTCCAGGCGTGTCGTGGTGGTACCGGACCGCTCGCGGATCTTCACACGATCTGCGGGCCGGTGGCCGGAAGATGCCGGGGACGTCCCAGGGTGCGGACCGCGGCGGGCGCGTGCAGGGGACCGAGATCGATCTGAACGACGCTGTCCTCCTGCAGGTTCATCACCCCCATCACCGCCGACTCCAACTCCGCGAGCTCGGCCACCGTGAGGTCGCACAGGAACACCGAGTACTGCAGGCGCTCACCATGGTCCTCCATCAGCGTGCAGATCCGCCGCAACCGCTTCGGATCGGCGATGTCATAGGCCATCAGATACCGGCGCCGGGCCACCGCGTCACCTCGTGACCATCGGGATGTACTCCGGCAACTCGCCGACCAGCACCGCCGCCAGCAGCCGGGCCTGCACATCGAGCACCCGCCGGTAGCTGATCCGGTACTTGAACACCGGATGGCGGATCTCGGTGTCCAACCGCCGTTCATAGGCCTTCAGCACGGTCCTGCGCCCCTCGGGCGTCAGCGACACCGCGCCGGCGCGCCGGATGAAATCCGACGCAGTGATCTCACCGTTGTTGAGCAGGCTGATCACCACCGAGTCGGCGATCAACGGCCGGAACTTCTCGGCGAGGTCCAGCGCGAGCGAGGGCCGACCGTAGCGCGAACGGTGGTAGACACCGAGGTAGGGATCGAACCCGACGCCCAGGGTGACCGCGACCAGGTCCTTGGCCAGCATCGAGTAGCAGAACGACAGCAGCGCATTGAGCGGATCCCGCGGCGGGCGACGGTTGCGTCCCAGTTGCGAGAACTCAGCGCCGAACGGCTCGCCCTCCCCCACCAACACGGAGGGCAGCGCCCCGAAATACATCCGAGCCGCGGTGCCCTCGATACCGAGCAGACTCGAAAAGGACTCCGCCTCGCGGGCCTGGTCAGCGAGCCGCTTGAGCGCATCCGCCGTGGAGGACACGTCGCCGCGGGAGTTGCGGCGCAGCAGCGTCCGGCAGTTCAGGATCTTCCCGGCGATCATCCGCTGGGCCAGCCCCGCACCGCCCTGCGCGTGCGCCGCCGTCTGCTGCCGCCGCAGCTCCACGTACTTGGACGGCTGCCCCACGGCGAAGCCCTGCAGCCACCCGCCGCTGCTCAGCCACAGCACCGGGATCCCCCGCGCGAAGCACTCCCCCAGCGCCTGGGTGCTGATCTGCACCCGCCCGAACACCGCCAGCTGCGAGACGTCCAGCAGCCGCCACGAGGCGAGTTTCTCCTTCTTCAGGGTCACCTCGAGGCGCTCGCTGCGCACACCGACGAAGGCTCCGGGTTCGGTGACGTAGACCGGCAACTGGTCGGGGTCGCGGGGCACCAGCCGACGCGGTGGCTGCTCGCGGCGGGACAGCAGTGCGTTGGTCTCATCGGGCAGGCACAGCCCGACCAGCGAGCAGCGCGGGCACTTGGGGCTGTCGACCAGCGGCAACGGCGGGGTGGCCCGATCGGCCACCCCGCGCGCGTCGGCGACCACGTCGGCCGCCCAGCTCAACCGTTCCGGCGTCAGCTCCACCCGGACCCGCTGGCGGGTCTCGGCGTACCACAGCTCGGCGTGATCACACTGGTAGCCCTGCTCGCGCAGCAGCAGCGCCTGCAGGCAGACCTGCACCTCGTCGCTGGGCCACGGCGTCCCGTCGGGTTGCGGTGAGCCCTTCTTGTAGTCCACCGGCACGACGGCACCGCCGTCGCCCTCGATCAGATCGAGCTTGGCGATCACCCCGAGGCGCTCGGAACTGATGGTGATCGAACGGGCCCGGCGCAGCTCCCCCTCCTCGGGCAGGGGGGCCGCGCCCGACTCGACGTCGACCTTGCGGTGTATCTGCTGGCCGAGGCGGGTGTCGTCGTTGTCCGCGAAGCGGGCTTCGACCCACTCCAGATAGAATAACCGCGGGCAGTAGACGAACTCGTTGACCATCCGGGCCGGTAGCAGGTCAATGTCCACGGCTCAGCGCTCCGGATATCGTCACCACACGAGCCAACTAACGCGGTAGATAGTTACTGCGTCGAGTATGTCGGAGACGGCATAAATAATGATGCCAGTCGGTCCAAACGCGGTGGAGTAGTCGCAGGTGCGCTCGTTGTAATCACCGGCAACGGTAGGGTTGCTTTTCAGATCCTCGATCTTGGCGTCGAATGTAGTGCGCAAGGAGCGAGGCAGCTGGCGCAGCTGTTCCTCGGCGTGCGAAACGTAGCGGATCCGGTACTGCGCCATGAGACCTTTCCACCTGGCCTGTCAAGGTCTCCCGTCGGGGAGAACCGACTCATCGCCTGCGGCGACGCGCTTCGCATCGTCCGCGACCCCGTCGAGGATCTCAGGATTAAGGCATAGCACTGCGCGCACCCACCAGGTGCGCTGTACGAGGGTGAGCACTGGCTCAAGATCGAGAGTCTCCGCTGCGCGCAGCAGTGCGGCGCGGTACTCCGCCTCGAACTGCTTCCGCTGGACTGGATCCAACGCGTCCCGAATCGCCGCTGGCGTCTTCGCCACTCCCCGCTCATACGTGGCGACCACATCACTGACTCCATCGGAAACCCTGGACGGCGAGACGGGCATCCTCGCGGGCGACGATTGCGGGGTCGACATGCTGCCTCCTTTGAGCCGCGCACGAGTCGGCGGTTCGGGCCGCATCAAGAGGACCCGTACTGCTGAGCGCTTCGCCTAACTTCAAAGGGGTCCGACCACGAAGATCGGAATTAGCGACCGGGGAGCACAACCCTGGCCGGGCACGATACCCCAAGCCAGCGGCGAGCAGTCCTAGCGCAACGGTGCCACCTCTTCACGCTCCGGCGTGAACAGCCCGAGACCGAAGTGGCTCAGGTGGCCCAGCGCCAGCGGTCCAGGCACCGGCTCGGCGAGCTCGATCCGCAGGAACGCCGCCGGGCGGCTGGCCTGGCCCTGGCGCGGATCGCGGCGCATCCGGGCCGACGGGCGGTAACGTCGCCAGGGCCGCCAGTCCTCATCCTCCAGCAGGGTCACCGCGCGCAGAGTCGGCAGGTCGCGGTTGCGCAGCTCGTAGGCGAGTTCAGTACGGAAGTAGTCCAACTGGCCGGCCGAGCGTTTGGGATAACGCGACGGGGTGAACGGCGTCACCGACTCCCAGATGCCGACCGGACACTGCGCCACCAGCTCGGGTGCGACCTGCGCGGCCGTGCCGATCCCAGCGACTCGAATGATGAGCCGCCAGTCAGGCTTGGCTGGTGTATAGAGCCGGTCGACGTCGGTGAGTGCCTTCAGCTCATCATCGGGCAGCCCGCCGGGCACCCAGACCACCAGAGCGCTGAGCCGCCGATCAGTGAACAGTGGCAGGTAGTGCGCATGCCCATGGCCGGCCATAGGTTCATCGCCAGCGGTCCGGCCACCCAACTGGGTCCGGGCACGTTCCTCCCGTAGCCCGCCGAGCTTGCTGAGCGCACCTTGGCGGAGAAGGTCAGTGTAGATCAGCGAGTCCGGCTGCGGCGGCAGCCCCGCCTGCAACACGCTGAACCGCACCGCCTTGACCCCGTCACTGCGCCTGCGCGGCTGCAGGCGGGGCCGGGGAGCCTCGCTTCGACGTAGGTAGGCCACCAGGTGCGTTCCGACGGGGAACAGCAGACCGCCCTTGCGCACGTCGGCGGGCCGGGCGAGCAGCGTGTCAAGCTGCAACGGCAGCTCCGGGGCCAGTACCGACGTCACCACGGCGTCATCGGCCACTGACTCGGCCACATCCAGCGGCTTCCAGGTGTCGTGCGGCCCCGGTTCCCACTCCGGGTAGGAAACCCTCACACACGCTGTCCGCTCGACCGAAGTACGGGAGCGCGCCGGCGAGCCGCGCCAGCGCGGCCAACTGCTCCGCGGTCAGCTCGACGGGCCAGCGCACCCCGAGCTCGGCGTTTCGCTCGAACACGGCGAATGCGTCCAGCGTGCGGTCGGTACTGGCCGCGCCGCTGCGGTGCACCGTGTCGGGGTAATAGTGCCGGGTGTGCGACACCCCGTGCCGGGGAACGTGGAATGTCGGCGGTACGGCCAACGTCGCCAGCAGCCCGTGCACCGTGTCCTCATCGAGCTGCGGGACTCGGGTGCGCCACACCGCATAGAGCGCGCGCAGAAGCCGCCACGGCGAGGGCGGCAGATCCACCGCCCCCTCATTGACATGCCTGCCCCAGGGAGTCGCGT
This sequence comes from uncultured Actinomycetota bacterium, assembly GCA_963712995.1. GTDB lineage: Bacteria > Actinomycetota > Actinomycetes > Mycobacteriales > Pseudonocardiaceae. The sequence continues at coordinate 213,671 of CAVQKH010000017.1, forward strand.
GATAGCGCCCCCACGGAAAGCGCAGCACGAGTGTCGTCGGCATCTCAGCTCTTCTTCCCCGACCACTCAACAGTCAGCGGTGCCCCACCGCCGAAGACCTCCCGGCTCTGCGGGATCAGCTCCGCGATCCGCGAGGTCAGCTCGTCGAGTTCCGGCAGGACCGAATCGTGCCGGGACCTGATCCCACCGACCTGCTCCAAGTCGCACGCGGTACGCAACCGTAGCCCACTCGCCAGGAAGCGACGGATCTCCCACAGCGCCAAGGTCTGCAGCAGCTCCGTCACCGACTCCGGCAGTCCATAGGAACGCAACAGCTCAACATCGACGACGAACGACGCAATGATCGTCTTCGCGGTCCATTCGGTGCGGTGGAACGGCACTGAGCCGTATCCCTCCTGGGTGGCGTGGGCGTCTTCTTTGACCTCGTGACGTACCCGGTCGGACTTGCGACCGCCGCTGACCATCCGCTGCACGTGGTGTGCCTCGATGACCGCGGAGATCGCCCGCTCGAACTTGGGCTGCCCCCACCAGTCCTTCTGACTGAAAAAGACCCCGTGCAGCAGGCAGAACGGGTCCAATCCAGCGACAGCTCGGGCCATGTGACCGCGGTTGAGCGGGGTGTCCTTGGCCAGGCCGAGACGGTTCCGGATCTCGTCGAACATCGGTTTGCCGTCCAGCGTGGCGGTGTGCACGAACGGCGAGGCCAGCCGGTGTGCTTCCAGCCGACTGGACGTCAGGAACTCACCGGTGCCGGTACGATGACCCGCACGACAAGACCTACTTCGGCACCGGCAGGTCCCGGCCGGCGTCCCAGGCCGTCGCTTCCAGCCGGTTGGCCATGGACTGCAGCGACTCCAAGCAGGCATTGCACCTCCTGGCCACCTCGAACCGGATGAAGGTCGCCGGGCCGACGTCGGGGAAGCCCGTCGGCTGGAAGGTGCTGCCCAGCAGGGGAGCGAGTTCGACGTCGAAACTCAGGCGGGGGGTCATGCGGGGATCTCCTGGTTCTGCTCAGTGGTGGGCTCGGGAAAGACGGCGACGCGGCGCAGGGCGGCGAGCCGGTCGGAGTCGGGAACTCGCAGCAACAGGACGGCGGCGAGCCGGGCACCGCTGTGCAAGGCGGTGGCCGGGGCGATGACGCGGGGCAAACCAGCGATCCGCAACCGGCGGGAGGCGTCTGTGAGGACTTGCGCGGCCTGGCCAGCGCCCAGCAGCACGAGCCAGTCGACCCGGGCCGCAGCAGTACTCCTTGGGGAGTCGGACCGGGCTGGTGCCGGTGAATGGCAGCAACAGGTCCAGTGCGGGGTCCGATCGCTGCTGACCGCCGCGGAAGTCCGCATCGGGTGTGCCGCGCCAGTCGACGGTGAGCAGCCCGGCGAGCGGTACAGCGAGGCGCTGATCGTCCAGCTCACCGGCTGAAAGGAGCCCACGGCCGGGGCACGAGTGATGCCGCGAAGGTAGCCGATCCGCACGCCCTTGACGGCGGGCTCGAGGTCGACGCTACGCCGATCGTCGAAGGTACGGGGGAACCCGCGCCGACGGGCCGCCTCGCCCAACGACGCAGCCAGGCCGCTGATCAGTGGTGCGAGCGGCGGTCGACCCGTCCAGCGCGGGAATCGCTCGGCGCTGACCGGTGACAGCAACATGCGCAGCGAGAGCCTCGAAGTGGAATCCTCGTCCCGGGCAGTGGCCAGCGCGAGCGCGATCTGCAACTGAGCATCCTCGGCCGCCAGCTCGCGCAGCTCCTTGAGCAGCGCCGGACCTCCCGGCATCACCAGAGGGCGCACGGCCTGCCGAACCTTTCCGGATCGGGCCACCGCCTCGTGGCAGTCCCCGACTGCGGCGATCACCTCGGCGAGCCGGCCAGGATCACCAGAGCGGGCATGGGCGAACAGCGCCTGCTCGACCATCCGCAGCTGGGCCGCTACCTGTGACGGCAGTTCGGTTCTCCGCAACTGCCCCAGCCACCCGTCGAGCCCGGCGAGCAGCTCCACCCCGCGCCTGCGGCGCACCTCGATCCGCCCGGCCGGCACGGCCAGCGGGTTCTGGCCCAGCCGGTCGACGAACAGGTGGCGCTCGAAGGCGACGATATCGCGGTCAACGCCAGTGTGAGATCGCCCTGATGAATCCAGTCCCGAGCGGGCCGGGCGATCGTCCCATTCGGCCCGGCCCTCGGCGAGCAGATGCGCGACCTCATCGAGCCGGGCCAGGGCGGACCACTCAGGAGCCCACAGCTCCCCCAGCACGCTCTCCCCCGGCGCCTGGGTCGGATATCCCGCGGCGGAGCCGCGGACCTGGAAGGGCAATGCGACCCGGGCGTACTCGGCGCCGTGGCGACGTACCACCGCTGTGGCGAACAGCAGCGCGCCCTCCACCGTGAGCAGAAACGCCCAGGGATTCACGAAGCCCTTGTCGTCGGCCTTCTCCAGCGGGGACGACTGGATACCGCCCGCCCGGCCGGGGTCGAACTGGCCGACTGCATCCCGCAGGTAAGGGGTCGACTCCTCGCCACTGAGCAGTGCGTGCAGCCACCCTCGGGAGCGGCGGTCGGTGAGAACCGACTGCAGCCGCGCCAGGTAGGTGGCCGACAGGTCCTGGCGGCCGAAGTTGCCCCCGGTACCGAGCAGCCGGCTGTAGGCGGGGTCATCGTCCTGGCCGAGGGCCACCGCCGCGTCGAGCCAGGGCAGAGCATGATCGGGGAACTCGTTGCGGCACATCCCGAGCACATCCCGCTTGCGGGCCTTGTCCCACAGATCGTCCCCCTTACCACCCCAACCCCGTCCCGGCGAGGGCCACCACCGGTCGGGATAGAGGACCACATGCGGGGGCCCGCGAGCCGAGACTGTGCGACGATCTCATAACCCATGGCGGTCATTCTTGCCCTTGCCACGCGAAGCCGGATCCATTCAAGGGGAGACGAGGCTCCGCCTCGAACGTCCACCAGCCGTCACCGTATCGAGTGACCGACGGCTGGAGATCAGAACGTTGCGGCTCCCAACGTCACCGATAGCCCGTCGACCAGCCGGGGACAGCACGGCGCAGCCGAGTGCGGCCAGGTAGCCACCCAGCGGTGTGGTGCGGCAGCCGGGCAGGGTCAGCTCCGTCATGACGTTTCCTCGTAACTGGCACTGGCCCGCCAGTCGGCGCTGCGCACCACCGCCTCGCAGAACGCCAACCGGAACGGGCCCAGATCCTCGCGGTCGCGAAGCCGCAACGCCCGGCTGGTCAGCGACCCCTGACCGAACCGGGTGGCCCGCAGCGACACCGGCCGGGCGGTCAGCAGTCCGGCAACCGGAAGCATGGTGTCCACTGTGGGTGAGTCATCGATGACGCCGAGGACGACGCCCCGCGGCTCATCCGGGCGCGCCCGGACAGTCAAGCGCACCTTGCCGTGGTGCGCGAGGACCAGGTAGGTGATCAGGTCGGGTTCGGCCACCCCGTCGAGGAGGCCGGTCGTGTCATCCAGCAGCAACAACGCGCTGACCAGCTCGTGCCGGAAATGAGGGGGGTCGTGCCGCAGCGGGGCCCGGCCCGGAGACTTCGCCCACGGCCCGCCGTGTTCCGGTGCGGAGCCATCGGCCTGCCCCAGCGACTCCACGAACGTCGGGTGCGCCTTGCCCAGGTCGTGATAGCGGCCCGCGAGCGCGACCGCCTCACGCTGGCCGGGTGAGAGCCGCGGGTCGAGCGCGTCGAGCAGCGTCTGGCATTCCGCCCCATCGGCGGGGTGCTCAGGCAGCGGCACCCACGGCCGATCGCCAACACGGAGTGGGGATCAGTATCGACCGCGTCAGGCACCTGATCGGGCGGTTCGACAGGCTCGACCGGTGCGGCACGAGCGGCGCGAACCCGCGGTCGGGCAGGTAACCGCCCCGCGGCGCGTCGAGCACGATCACCGCCGTCGGGCGGACGTCGTCCGGGCGCGCCGGCTCCCACCTGCCCGACCTCTGGTCGAACACCCGCGCCCTCGTACGACCCTCCTGGATCATTTTCTTCACGTCGTCGATTGGAGCGGGACACAGCTCCGCCCTTCCTGGTGCGCCACCTTCCACCGATCGTCTGTAGCTCCCGCCACGCCACGGAGACGGTGTGATCGGCGGCGTCTCGGATGAAGAGACTGACGTCGATGTCGTTACCCGAAAGATCGGGTGCGGTGTCGAACAGTCCCAGCAGGTCGCGGCGGCGCAGCACCGGATGCACCGGTCGCGTCAGCTCGGTGGCCGCGGTCGCCAATTCCTCGCTGGTCACAGGCCGGCCTTCGAACCGTGCCAGCACACTCGCCGTGTGGTCGAGTTCCACGGCTTCATACGGCAGGTGGCTCTTGGCACCCGCGGGTGGACTGGTCCAGAGCAGCCGTGCGTCGCTCGCCAGGCCGTCACGATTGCACCGACCTGCGCGTTGCACGACCGACGACCACGGCGCCACCTCGGTGATCAGCGTTTCCGAGGTGAGATCGACCCCGGCCTCCAGCACCTGGGTGGCGACCACGATGCTCCCTGCATTGCCCGGTTCCTCCACCGCACGTCGAGTCTGTTTCTGCCGGTCATCGGGGCGGAAGCGGGAGTGCAGCAATACCAGATCCGCGTCTAGCCCGAGCTTGGCCACCTCGTCGAAGACCGCGGTCGCCCGCTGCACGGTGTTGAGCACCACGAGGGTCCGGGTGCGGGGCCGATGATTAGCGGCGATACGCTCGGCGAGCGCGCGCGGGTATCGGCGGGCGTCGACGTCACCCAGGTCTAGTCGCCGTACCGTCCGGTGAGCGGTGAGGCGGATTCGTAACGCCCCGGCCCGGTCCTCCTCGTCGAGTTCCACGACGGACAGCTCGCGCTGGAAGTCCACGGTGGACAGTGCGGCAGGGTCCAGGGTCGCCGACATCCACATCGATCGGCACTCCAGTGCGGTACCCATCGCCTCTCGTAACCCCTGGAGCTGCAGTGCCGTCGGCAGCCCCGGTCCCATCAACTGCACCTCGTCGAACACGAACTGCACCCCGGCGTGCAGCAGGCCGAAGCTCATCGGCCAAGCGCTGCGGAACTCGGCGAAGCCCCGCATGAGCAGCCGGGAGAGCACCATGTCCAGGGTGCCGACGAAGATCCGCTCCCGCTCCGGGTGCGCCTTCCATTCACCGTCCCGCCGATCCTCACCACCCATCAGCAGGTGCATCGGCACATCGAGCTCCAAATTGCGCAGCCAGCCCTCGATCACTGTGACGGTCTGTTCCACCAGCGCGCGCTGCGGCAGCACGATCACCAGCCAGCGCGGGGTGGTTGTTCGAACTTCCAGATCTGGGTGCGACACGCGGCGGGACAGCCACGGCAGCACCGCGGCGAGCCTTGCCCGTCCCGGTCGGGACCCGCAGCACGTCCGGCAGCCCGTGGTCAGCCAGCCGAGACTGGTAGCGGTAGGGCCGCACGCCGCCAGTTGCGAGGCTGACCCACTCATCAATATTTGGAGGTAATTTGCGAAGCACGATGAGCTATCCTACGCTCTGCTGCGCTCGGTGGCTGCTCCCCGTTGCGGCGAGGTGATTCGAGAAGCGGCCCGCCGAAGGCCACACAGCAGTCACCGAGCGCAGTATCAGAGTGGCCACGAGTTTCGCACTGCCGGGGTCCACAGGAAGGGAGGCAACCGGCGTGGCGCACACGAAGATGCGGGTGAGCCGCGTAGCGTGCCTCCACTGCGGTCACATGGATCGGTTGGGTTACGCCGACGAGACTCTCCGGCAGAGCCGCTACGGCATCGCGGTCGTCATCGTGTGCCCTTGCAAGGTGGAGATCGTCCGGAAAGGCATGCAGGGATCGGTCCGACCGGGCACACGACGAGTGCACTTCTCCAAGCTGCGAGACCGCGACCGTCGCCCGATCTTGAGCCAGTTCGCGCCAGAGAACATCCGCGCGCTCTACGTCAGCGCGCGCGGGCGGCAGACCGACGCTCGGTCGGAATGCTGGCGCATGCTGCTGCCACAACTCGTCGGACTCGGGGTGGTCAAGTTGACCATCGAACAGGTCGACGAGGGTGGCAAAACCCGAGATCTGAGGGACATCCGTCATGCGTTGGTGGCCATGAGTCGGGAGTCCGACCTGACCTACGCGCACAAAGATCCTACTGGTGAGCCGATGTTGTGGTTGGCCGACGCCATCGTCTGGTGTGCGGGCGCGGGGGGCGCCTGGCGATCGAAGATCAGCTCGATCTTGTACCAGTAGCAATCTTCGGACACGCGAAACCCGGTTCCAAACCAGCCGGAGAGGAACCGGGCCCACTTCCGCAGCTATTGCCTTGGCTTTCCAAGCTTACCCCATTGAGGCAAGCGAGTGCGAACTCGTGCGTCTCACGGGTGATACATTGGGCTCATGGGTGAGGTCACTGTCCGAGAGCTCCGTAACCACGGTGGTGAGGTGATCGACCGGGTCGCTGGCGGCGAGACGGTGACGGTCACCCGGGCGGGCAAGCGGGTCGCAGAACTGCGCCCGTTAGCGCGGCCACCCTTGACAGCAGCAGCGCTACTCTCCCGTTGGAAGCACCTGCCGCCGGTCGACCCGCGGGAACTCCGGGCCGACATCGACGCGGTCATCAACCCCTCGTTATGACCGCAGCACCACCTCACCAGGGTCTGCTGGACACCAGCACCGTCATAGTGCTGACACGGCTGAGCGACCCGATGGTCCTTCCGCAGGAACCCCTGATTTCGACGGTTACGCTGGCCGAACTTTCGGTCGGCCCGCTCGTCGCCGCATCGGAAGCCGAGCAGGCAACCCGCCAGGCGCACGTGAGCAAGCAGAGGCGGACTTCGACCCGCTTCCGTTCGACGCCTCTGCGGCCAGAGCATTCGGCCGGGTAGCAGCATCGCTGCGTCGCGCGGGCCGCAAACCGGCAGCGCGGGCCTTCGACGCGATGATCGCGGCCGTCGCCGTCGCTCACGAGCTACCTCTCTACACCTGCAACGCCGCAGACTTCGCCGGGATCGACGACCTGACCGTGATTGCCGTACCCCACCCGGACAACGTGCCGGAGCAGCGGAGATAAGGGCACTGCCGACCGTCTATTGGCGTAACAGGAAGGCGTACATGGCGCGAGTTGCACTCGGGCCCCGCGGATCAGCAAAAGAACCCAGCCAGTAACCACCCGACCAGGCGTGTGCCATCCCATCGACGGTCCAATACTCCTGCGCGACCTTGCCTGCGCTGTCCCTCCATCTGCGAACGCGATAAGGATGGCCACCGGGGACCGGTTCACCGTAGCGGCTATCGCTCGCCGGCTGGTTGAAATCCGCGGTGAAGTAGCCGTCGGTGGCTAGGCGGTTGGTCTCCAACCACTGCCGCACGACCAGCTCCCCGTTGGCGGCGATATTGCGCCGATCCTCACTACCGTGAATCACGATGACCCGCATCGAGCGGGCGTGATCCCCCATGGCTCGGAAGGCCTGCTCACCCTGGCCGACCGGGTCAGGACCTCCTTGAACCAATACCTGTAATGCACCGGGACCATCGGTCGCCGCCTTGTATTCCAAGCCGGAGTGGACCGCCACCCCGCTGAACAGGTCCGGATATGTCGCACCCATCACGACGGCCATCCCGCCGCCGGCAGACATCCCAGCGACATACACCCGGTCTGGATCGATGGTCCAGTTCTCGGTGTCGGCCATCACCGTCCGTGTGATGCCGGCGATGATTGCGGGTTCACCGGCGTCTCGCGACTGATGCTCCGGAAGGAACCAGTTCCAGCAATTATCGCCGTTTCCATCGCTCCAACATCGATCGAGCTGACCCTCGGTCACCTGTTCATCGGACCCGGTTTTCGCGTTCTCAAGCACCTGAACAGTCTGCCCGGGATATGCCACAACCATGTTGTGCTCGTCCGCGAGATCATTCCATTGGGTTGCGATCGCGCAACCGCGGGGAGTCTGAGTGCAGCCATGGAGCATGACCAGCAGCGGAACACTCGTGCCCACTTCGTAGACGGCCGGCGTATATATATAGTAGGGACGCTTTCCGGATCCGCTTGCGAATAGGAAAGGCCCCTGCCAAGGCAGCCGTTGCATCGATTGGACGGCAGTCATTTTTCTCCCCACAGCGCGGCCGGGTAGTAAAGCGGCGTTGCTCCCGCCTCCGAAGCTAGCAGTCGAAGACCCTCACCGCGACCAGATCACCTGGCCACGCGGCCACGATGGAGTGACCGCCACGGCTCGTAGCGGCGGCCACGGTGCCGCTGAACACGCGCCGCCGATCTCAGAGGTGGTGATGCGTGGTGCCCTCCCGCAGCTCGCGGCCTCCTTCGGCAGTACCGTGGCCGGCCGCAGGGCCAGCCATACCGTCGTCGTTTCCGGGCCTCGGCCCTGCTGGCAGCCCGCCCGTTTCGGCGGCGAACTCGGCCGCGAGAGCTTCGATGCCGGATTGGGTGCGCAGCGGAATCTCCCGTAGAAAGAGCATGAGCACAAAGGCAATGACCATCACCCCGGCAGCGACGAAAAAAACGCCATCCATCGTGTCGGCGAATCCCACCAGGAACGGGCGGGCTAATCGGGGATCGGTGTGCTGCAGGAAAGAGGAGTCCTGCAACACACCGCCGGCATTGGCTGAGCTGCCGCCCCGGAGGACCTGCAAGATGGCGTCGTTGGCGGGATTGGCCGCTACGGCCGGATCAGCCAGCGCGGCCCGGAATTCCGGCGTCGGCGCGATGGTGCGGAACGCCTCAGCGATCTTGCCGCCGACCGTGGAGAACAGGATCGACAGGAATACCGCGACGCCCAACGTCCCACCCATCTGGCGGAAGAAGGTCGCCGAGGCGGTGGCCACCCCCATATCCCGCGCCGGCACCGCGTTCTGCGCCGCCATGATCAGTGTCTGCAGGCAGCCGCCGAGCCCGAGGCCGAACAGCGCCATGTAGATGTCGACCTCGACCAGCGAGGTGTCGACGCTCAAGCGCAGCGCCAGCAACAACAGTGCGAGTGCCATCACCGCCGTGCCCACCACAGGGAAGATCTTGTACCGACCGGTGCGAGAGGTCAGCTGCCCGGAGATCACCGAGCTGGCCATGATTCCGGCCATCAGCGGCAGCAGCAACAGACCGGCTTCGGTGGGTGAGGCCCCTTTGACGATCTGGAGGTACAGCGGGATGAGCACGAGGCCACCGAACATGCCCATGCCGATAATCAGGCCCGAGGCCGCCGTCACGCTGAACACGCCGTTGCGGAACAGCCGCAGGGGAAGCAACGCCTCGTCACCGATCGATCGCTCGGCCAGGACGAAGCTGACGAGCCCGGTCGTGGCGATCAGGTAGCAGACGATCGCTGCAGCCGATCCCCAGCCCCAGTCCCGGCCCTGCTCGGCCACCAGGAGGATGGGCAGCACCGCAATGGTCAGCGCCACTGCGCCGAGCCAGTCGATGCGGGACTCGCGCCGGGTGTGCGGGATGTTGAGCACCCTGGCCACCACGATCAGGGCGGCAGCGGCGATCGGGACGTTGACCAGGAACACCCACCGCCAGCCCGCGATACCCAGGATCTCCTCGGCCCCGGCGAACCCACCGCCCACGAGTGGGCCGATCACACTCGCCGACCCGAACACGGCCAGGAAATAACCCTGGTAGCGAGCCCGTTTCCGCGGCGGCACGATGTCACCGATGATCGCGAACGCCAACGACATCAGCCCGCCGGCACCGAGACCCTGGATGGCGCGGAAGGCGGCCAGCCCGTACATCGACGTGGCGAGCGTGCACAGTATCGATCCGACGATGAAGATCGAGATGGCCGCGAGGAAGTAGGGCCTGCGCCCATGAAGGTCGGACAGCTTGCCGTACAACGGAGTGGAGATCGTCGCAGTGATCAGGTAGGCGGTGGTCGCCCACGCCTGCAGGCTCAAGCCGTGCAGGTCATCGGCGATGGTGCGAATCGCGGTCGACACGATCGTCTGGTCCAACGCTGCCAGCAGCATCCCGAGCATCAGCCCACCGAGGATGGTCAAGATCTGCCGGTGGGTGAACGCCGTGCTGTGCGCTGCCGTGACGGTCGGATCGGCCCTGCCGTTGAGACTGACGTCGTCGAGACCCACATCTATTGGTTGCGGCATACAAATAATTGTAGACGGTGAAATCAAGGCCTTATGAAGATCAACAATGTTGGAGACTTCAGGCTACTGCGTCCGCACGGTCAGGCCGGGGATTTGCACCGAATTCCCTCGTCAGGAAGCTTCAGATCGGTGAGGTAGCTGATCCCTGCTTGATCGACACAGGTGTTGCCTTGCAGGAAAGCGGTGTGCCGGGTGCCCTCGAAGGTCAGCAAGCGTGCCTTGATGTCTTTGGCGAGGTTGACCCCGGCCTGATAGGGCGTGGCCGGATCCTGCGTCGTGGAGATCACCATCACGGTTGGCAGTCCGGGCGTCTGTGGATGGTGCGGTCCACCGGTGGGCGGCACCGGCCAGAACGCGCAGTTGTCAAGGGCCGGCGAGGGCGGCAGCCCGTTGTCCAGGAATGGCGCCACCTCGCGGTATTGAGCGTCGATGTCGCGGGCGACGTTCCGGTCTTTGATAGCCGGATCGTCAGCACAGTGGACGGCCTGGAAGACGTCCATCTCGGTGGAGTAGCTGCCGTCCTTGTCTCGCCCGTAGTAGATATCAGCAAGGCGCATGAGGCAGGAGACCTCAGCGTTCAGACTTTGACAGTCCGCATTCAAACGACCTTGAGCGAGTTGTTGCAGGCCGAGATTCAGCGTCGGCCACAGGCTCGACAGGTAGAGCGCTTGAACCGTGCCGATCGTGGCGTCGGTGTAGGACAGCTTGCGACCATCGGCCACATCGGCCGGCTGGTTGATCAGCGGGCGAACCAGGGCCTGGAACTTAGCGACAGCTTGGTCTTTGTCTTGTCCCAAACCGCAGTCAGGACGGCCTGTGCACCAGGCGACGAACGCGTCGAAGGCCTTCTGGAATCCTCGGCCCTGGTCGATGAGCTGCGAAACCTGGTCCTGCGCCGGATCGACAGCGCCATCGAGGATCAATGCGCGCACATTCTTGGGGAAGGCCTCGGCGTAGCTGGCACCGATCTTGGTGCCGTACGAGAAACCCAGGTAAGTCAGCTTTTCGTCACCGAGCGCCGACCGCATGACGTCCAGGTCGCGAACCACCTCGCGGGTACCGATATTGGCGAGTACCTCTTTACCGGTACGAGTGACACATCCTTCATTGTCGGCTTTTTCCTGATTCTCCGTCTTCAGAACGCCTTCCGGGGAGCTGTCGACGTTGAGATTCATCAGGCGTTCGGCATCCCGTGTCTCCTTGGTTCGGCAGAGAACCTGTGGCTCGCTGGAGCCGACACCGCGCGGGTCGAATCCCACGAAGTCGAAGCGTTCTCCGAGTTCATTGGTCGCGACCTCCTCGGCGAGGCTGGCCGCGGTGCTCATCCCGGACCCACCGGGGCCACCAGGGTTGATCACCAGAGAGCCGATCCGGTTCGCCGGGTCCGACGCGGGCCGCCGGAGCAGACCGAGCTTGATGACCCGGCCCTCCGGGTTGGCGTAATCCAGCGGCACGTTGAGGTACGTGCACTGCAGACCCGGATCGGCGTAGGCCGTCTTGTCCCGGGGAGCCTTGGCGAAAGCGGAGCAGCCGGTCCACGTCAAGCTCTGGCCGTAGAACTGTTCCAACCCGGCCGGTACCACGCCGGCGGGTGCCCGCTGCGCGATGTCACCCGCGGTGCTGGTCGTACATCCCAGGGCCAAAGACCCCACCGCTGCGAGCACTAGCCCGATGGAGCGCCCCGGCCCACGTTTCATCCCAGAATCCTCCGCCTTACCCGCTGTTTGCCGCCTGGTAATGATCACACTACAGTGGTCACCCCACGCAACCGGACCACATCCCCGGGTGAGCTTACTCATGAACCCGGCCGAACACGCCCAACAGGCGGTCTTTGATCTCCGGCCGGCCCGCGGCGACGAGGGTGAACGTCGCCTCCCGGACCAGTCGCTGGGCATGCTGCTGGGCGAGAATTCCGGAGCTGCCCACCGCCACCACAAGGGCACCGGCGCAGCGGTAGGCGAACTCCGAGGCAGCGGCCCGAGCCGCTGGCAGCGCCTCCGGCTCGTCGAGTCCGGCGTCGAGGCGCCCGCGGATCGTGTCCTGCTCGGCACGCAGCAGTTCCGCGGTCCCGGGTCGACCTGCCGCGCCGATCATCCGGATACACCGGGTGGCGACTCCCATCGCGAGGCAGCCGCTCAGCCGCGCGTTCAGCCCCTGCTTGGCGAGGAAGTCCCGGTGCGAGATCTCCGCTGTGATCTTCTCGAGGGGCAGGACATAGTCCGCGAAGCGCAGCCTGACGGTGTTGCTGCCTTGGGCGGCGACCATGCGCAACTCCTCGACGCCGATGCCCGCACCGGCTGTGGCATCGATCAATCCGCTGATGATGGTGCCCAGGGTGCCCGCGGTGTTGCGCGCCGAGATCTGCAGCACGTCGATGATGCCCCACCCCGTGACGAACGGGGCCTCGCCACGGAGCAGCCAACCCCCCTCGGTTGCCGTCGCCCACAGCCGCGGGGGCTGCGGGATCGCGCCGGCGTAGGACACCCCACCACGCACCTCTCCCCGAATGGCCGCGCCGAGGTATCTGTCCCGCAGTCCGGCGTTCGCGGTGCCGGTGAGGCCGCGCACCACTGCGTGGTGCTGCATCCAGGTGAACGTCGTGGTGAGACATCCGCTCGCGAGCGTCTCGAGGATCCCGACCAGCGACGGGACGTCGACCTCGACGCCGCCATCGGCGGGCCGGCCCGCCATGCCGTAGAAGCCCTGCTCCGCGAGCAGGTCGAAGTGACTACGCGGCACAGCTCCCTGAACGTCCACCTCGAGGGCCGCTGGGAACAACACCTCCTCCGCGATCGTGTGGGCGCGCTCCAGCATGCTCACCACACCGACCACGCTACCTCGCCACGGCGGTGGGTATCAGCGCTGCTCGCGGCCACTCACCCCTCGACGGCAACAGTCCTCACCTGCGCCCTAACATCGGCGCGTGACGATTGACGCCAGTGCGCTGCTTGCGCATGCCCACCGCCCCACTGCCAAGCTCACCCGGCGTGATGTGGCCCGCCTGATGCTCAGCGTGCCCTCGGTAGAGGCACTAGCAGCAATGCCCGGATTGCGCCGCGAGCTGCTCGCGGCCCGCAATTCGCTCTCCGCCAGGTTCTGGGAGTCCGCCGAATCCGTCCTCGGACGGATCGCCGGCGGAACCGCGACCGTCGGCGAGGTGCATGGATGGCTCGAGGCGACCGGAACCGAGCCGACCGCGATCATCGGGCTGCACGTGTGGGAGGAGGAGCCCTCCCGCACGCCGCTCGCGCACGAAATGTACGACCTGCTCGTCACGCACCTCGAGGAGTGCCTCACCGCCGGCGACATCGACCCCGACCAACTCCTCATGGAGGATCCGGCAGCGCAGCAGGAGTACCGCGCCCTGCAGGAACGCTGGCTCACCTCACCGTTGCCCGACGGCCGGGTGCCCATGAACGAGTTGTTCGACGAGGCAGATGACGACCTCATCGCCGAGTGGGACGCCGCCGAGCAGGCCGCGCTGGACGAGCTCCAGGACATTCTGGTTGAGGTGGGCGAGCGTCCCCGGCCGGATGCCGAGCTCCGGGCCGCCTGCCGGGACTTGCGCACCGCGTTGCAGCGCGGAGGCCAGCGGGTCGATCTTCTCCGGGTCGGCGGTGGAGTTGATCCGGGCAACCTGGACCCCGACGACCGGCAGCTGTGGGTACGGTTGGCCGCAGGAGTGATCAACCCGGTGGGCGAGCTACCGGAGGACCTCCCGGACGAGGAGCTCTCCGCCATCGCTCTCGATCACGAAGAGTGGTTGTGGGCGATCGAGGCACTGGTCCGCGGCGGTCCGGGAACTCCGGCCTCAGCCCTGGACCTCGCTCAGTTCACCGCGGGAGCCAACGACGACGGTGACGACATCGATGTGCTGGCCGGCTGGTTCAGCCCAGTCGTCGAGCAATGGCAGCTCCTCGGCGCCCTCGACACCCACGAACGCCTCACCCCCCTGGGCTGGTGGGGCCTGCCCGAATCCCTCGTCCAGGCGTGGTCCCCCGATTCCTCCGATACTCCCGCTTCAGCGGGGTTGCGACAGGTCGAGTAACCCGCTGAAGCCCGTTGAACGCGAGGGAGCCGGCTCAGTAACGCCAGCGGTGCGCGGCGACGACCTCGTCCAGGGGGCGGTCGGCGGCCCAGGCGGCGTCGGAGCGGCGGACGGCGAGGAACGCGCCGAGCAACTGCTCGCCGAGCACCGCGGTGAGCCGCTTGGAGGAGCTGAGCGCCTCCTCCTGCTCGGCCGGTGTGCTGGGCAGGAGGGTCATGCCGCGAGCAGCGCGATCCTGCTCACTCCACCCACCAGGGTCAACTTGAATCGGCTCGCCGGGATCGGCCCCATCGCGCAGCCCGGCCACACCGGTCGCGATCACCGCGGCCAGCGCGAGATAGGGGTTGGCAGAGGCATCGGAGACCTTGAGCTCGACGTTGGCGTGATCGAGGCCGAGCAGCTCGGTACCGAGCACATAGCGCAGCGGGGCCTCGCGGTTCTCCACACCCCAGAATCGATAGGCGCCGGCGAAGTAACCGGGGCGCAGCCGGGCCAGGGACGGCACGCTCGGCGCGGTGATCGCGGCCAGCGCCGGCAGGTCGCGGAGCAGCCCTCCCAGCCAGCCTGCACCGTCGGGGCCAGGCCGGTCAACGACAGCTGACCCGCTGGCCAACAGGTTGCGGCCGGCACGCCATACCGAAGTGTGCAGATGCCAACCATTGCCTACCCCGGCGGCCGTGAACAGTGGCGCGAAACATGCCCGCAGACCATGTGCCCTGGCCGCGGCGTGGATGGTCTGGCGGGCCAACACCTGCCGATCGGCGGCAGTGATCGGATCGGATGCGACGATGCTGAGCTCCACCTGAGCCGGCCCGTACTCAGCGTGCAGTTGATTGACCGGCACCCCGTTGGCCGCCAGGTCGGTCAGTAGGTCGGCGATGAACTCGTCCACCGCCAGCAAGGCGTGTGGGCTGTAGGCAGGGGCCTGGTAGGCCAGCCGGGGCTCCACACCCTCGTCGAGGTCACCGGCCACAGTGAGCACGAATTCCATCTCGTAACCGGCTTTGATCTCCAGACCCTCCGCGGCGGCCGCCTCGACCTGCGCTTCGAGCACCCCGCGCTGGTCGTAGGGCCACGGCGAACCATCCGCAGCGATCTGGCGGCCCGGCGCCCACGCCAGCGCGGGCTGCCCGGCCAGGCGCGTCAAGCCCCGCAAATCCGGTACCAATCGGATGTCACCGGAGGGGGTGGACAGGTCCTCGTGGGCGAAGGTGATTCCGTCGTGGGTGTCGAACACCGCGAACAGGGGGGAGACCCCGATCCCGCGGTGGGCGACCTGTGGCAGCGCCGCCACCGGCACGATCCGCGAACGGGGAATCCCGTTGTTGTCCACCCAGGTGATGCTCACCCCGGCCACACCGTTGGTCGCCAGGTCCAAGGCCAGGGCTCCCGCATCCAGCATGTTCGTCATCCTCCGCTGTGTGCCTGCCCGATCATGCGTGTGGCCAGGCTAGCGCGGCGCAATGATCAGATCCTGCCTTCCCCTTGCGCCGCAGCCCGCGGAGTGCGGTACTAGCTCCAGACATCTCGCGGGTCACCTCGGGAACACAACGAGCACCGCGTTCGTCTGCAACAGTGAGACCCCGGGATCCGATGTGATGGTTGAACGGGTGGATCCCGTGAGTACCACCGCCGGTTCGACCGGGTCTGGTCACTGTGACCTGGCCAGGACGGAGGGAGAGTCATGACCAGCACGCTTGCCCGCCCTGAGTTGACCGCTTCCGACCGTTGCGATAGGTGCGGAGCCGCCGCACGCGTCCGCGCAGTGTTGCCCTCCGGGGGCGAGCTGCTGTTCTGCAACCACCACGCCCGCGAGCACTCCTCGAAACTGAAGGAACTCTCAGCCGATATCCAGGCCCGCGAGGCCTAGTGAGACGAAGCTCACGTACTGGCATACCCACACCCAGGGTTTAATCCCAACCCACGTTCTTGATCTCGCGAGATCGCCGTGGTGCTCGGCGATCTCGCGAGCGCCGCAAGCGGGGTGAGAGTTCGCGCGCGGGCGCCGGTCCGGCTGGCCGCTCGCGGGTAACGCCTACTGGGAACGCAGGTAGGCGATGCGCTTCTCCAGCTCCTCCGCGGTAGCCATCGCGGTCGGCGGGCCGCCGCACGCGGTGCGGACCTCATGGTGAATCGCCCCGTGCGACCGGCCTGTTCGGTGGTGCGCCATCGCGACCAGCGTGTTGAGCTCCTTGCGAAGCCGACTGAGACGTTCCCGCACCGTCACCGACCGGCTCACCACAGGGGTGGGTGAATCGGCGAGTCGCGTTGCGCGATGCACCTGTTGCTCCTGGCGCTGCCGCAGCAGTGCCCGCATCTGGTCCGGTTCCAGCAGTCCCGGCAACCCGAGGTAGTCCTGCTCATCCTCGGTGGTCGCGAAGGCAGCCGTGCCGAAGGACGCCCCGTCGTAGATCACTTGGTCCAGTTCGGCGCTGGCACCCAGCGCGGTGAACGCGCGCTCCTGCTCGCCGGGCTCGTCGCGCTGGGCGTTGGCCTGCGCGAGCGCATCGTCGTCCCAGCCCTCCTCGGCCCGGTGCGGGGCACCCAGCACGTGGTCGCGCTGCTTCTCCAGCTCACTGGCAAGCCCCAGCAACACCGGCACACTGGGCAGGAACACCGTTGCGGTCTCCCCCGGCCGCCGGGATCGGACGAACCGGCCCACCGCCTGAGCGAAGTACAGCGGGGTCGCGGCCGAGGTCGCATATACCCCGACCGCCAACCGGGGCACATCGACACCCTCGGACACCATCCGGACCGCGACCATCCACGGCTCGTCGGAGTCGGCGAACGACGCGATCCGGCCGGAGGCGCCAGGATCATCAGAGAGCACCAATGCCGGGTCCCGGCCGGTGATCCTGCGCAGGATGCCGGCATAGGCGCGGGCCGCGGTGTGGTCGGTGGCGATCACCAGGCCGGCTGCGTCGGGCAGCGCGCCGGCGCGCAGCTGGGCCAGCCGGGTGGCGGCTGCGGTGATGACCGCCGGGATCCACTCCCCCGCCGGGTCCAACGCGGTCCGCCAGGCCCTGGCGGTGTGCTCGGCGGTCAGCGGCTCCCCCAGCCGCGCGGAGTATTCCTCCCCGGCGCTGGTCCGCCAGCGAGCCTCCCCGGAGTAGGCGAGGAACATCACCGGGCGCACCACCCCATCAGCCAGCGCTTCGGAGTAGCCATAGAAGTGGTCAGCGGCGGAGCGCAGCGCGCCGGCGCCGTCCGGTTCATAGCTGATGAACGGGATCGGTGAATCGTCGCTGCGAAACGGGGTGCCGGTCAGGGCGAGTCGGCGCACCGCTGGAGTGAACGCCTCCCGCACCCCGTCACCCCAGCTCTTGGCGTCTCCCGCGTGGTGTACCTCATCGAGCACCACCAGGGTGGGGCGGCCCTCGGTACGCACCCGGTGCAAGCTCGGATGCGCGGCCACCTGGGCGTAGGTGAGCGCCACGCCCTGGTAGTCCCGGGAGGTGGCGCCTGCCGAGTTGCGGAACTCGGGGTCCAGCGCCAGACCCACTTCTGAGGCCGCGGCGGCCCACTGATGCTTGAGGTGCTCGGTGGGGGTGACCACGGTCACCGCGTGCACGGTCCGGTGCGCCAGCAACTCCGCTGCCACCCGCAATGCGAAGGTCGTCTTGCCGGCACCTGGCGTGGCGACCGCGAGGAAATCCCGCGGCGCACTCGCCAGATAGCGGGTCAGCGCTCTGCGCTGCCAGGCGCGCAGCGGCCGCATGTGCGCTCCCTCCGGTCGCTGCACTTGTGAGTGGCAAACAGTGTCAGGGCACCGTTTGCCACTCACAAGGCGGGGGTCGCGCCACGCGCGACCCCCGCCCAATAACCTGGAAGACGACATGAACACCTCTGCCGACCCCACAGCTGACGGCGCCAGCGCCGTCAGCTGTGGCGCGCCTGCCGCCGATCAGCAGGCCCGGCGGTGGCCGCTGCGGCTGGTCTCCCGGGCCGCCAGCAAGGCATGGGACGACAGCTTCGTCTCGATGTCGGCCCAGGCAGCGTTCTGGATGACGTTGTCACTGCCGCCGCTGCTACTGGGGTTACTGGGCAGCCTCGGATTCGTCACCGGTTGGTTCGGCCCGGCTGCGGTCACCGCCGCGCAACGGGAGATCGTGCGCTTGGCCAGCGGCGTGTTCAGCACCGATGTGGTCAACCAGATCATCCGTCCGACGGTGTCCGATATCCTCACCCAAGGGAACAGCTCGATCGTCTCGGTCGGGTTCGTGATCTCTTTGTGGGCTGGCTCCTCGGCGCTGGCGTCCCTGGTGGACTCGATCACTGCCGCCTACCATCAGTACAACGTCCGTCACCCGGTGTGGCAGCGGATCTTCGCCCTGTTGCTCTACGCGGTGGCGATGATCGGATCAGTGTTCGTGCTCCCGCTGACCGCGCTGGGCCCGGACCTGATACCCCAGCTGCTGCCGGAGGCAGTGCGGCCCACCGTGGCTCAGCTGATCGGCGTCTTCTACTACCCCGGGCTCGGCGTCCTGCTGATGGTCGTTCTGGCCACGCTGTACAAGGTGGTGTTGCCGAACAAGCTGCCCTGGCACCGTGGACTGCCCGGCGCCCTGCTGGCGATGGTGGTGTTCCTGGTCACCAGCACCCTGCTGCGGCTCTACATCGCATCGGTCACCGGCACCGGGTACACCTACGGGGCACTCGCCGCCCCGATCGCGTACCTGCTGTTCTGCTTTTTCATCGCGATGGCCATCGTGCTCGGTGCGGAGTTCAACAGCGCCATCGAGGAGATCTGGCCCGCGCACTCCACCCGGCGGGATCGCCGGCGCGGGCGGCGGCGGGCCATGGCGCGTCTGGCGGCCCGCGCCCGCGCCGAGCACGACCCGGCCGAGGACGAACGTCCTTCGACTCTCAGCCACTGAGTGATCCGCCGTGGTAGCGCGCGGATCAGCCGGGATCGCTGTCCTTGCGCAGGGACTCGTAGATCTCCTTGCACTCCGGGCACACCGGCGAGCCCGGTTTGGGCGAGCGGGTCACCGGGAACGTCTCACCGCACAGAGCCACTACCCGCGTGCCCATCACCGCGCTCTCCGCGATCTTGTTCTTGCGCACGTAGTGGAACATCTTGGGCGTGTCGTCATCGGTGGTGTCGGTCCCCTCGGGTCGAGTCAGGACATCGGGCAACGTTTGGGTCGGCGCGCTCACGCACTCCATGATGCCGCACTGCCGCCGTGGGCGACAGGATCACCCATCGATGATGCGGTGCTCACCACTTTCCAGCTCGCGGTGGGGAAGATTACGGTCTTCCAGGCCTTGCCCCATCCTGTTGACGTGCTCGGATTTGCGGGGGGAGCGATCATTGGCGATGAGCACCGCCATCCAGGGCAGCGGCACCGAGAGCGCCACAAAGGCCAGCGCCAGCCACCAGGTCTGGTAGAAGACACCGGCCAGGACCAGACACGGGATGCGAGCCGACATCAGGATCGCGTACTTGCGCCGGCGGGTGGCGTACTGCTCGGCATAAGACGGTTCCGCCGCCGTGATCAGAACTGCAGCATCGCCTCGCCGGCTGTCCTGCTCATGTGGATCCCGCATGCCTTCACGCCTCGATTCGATGCTTCCGACCCCCTAGTTCTTCGCTCTGGCCGCCGCCTTCATCTGTTGCTTGTACTCGCGGACCTTGGCCAGCGAGTCAGCATCAGTCACATCGGCAACCGATCTATGGACACCCTCGTCGCCATAGGAGCCGGCCACCTCACGCCAGCCGACGGGCCTCACATTACGCTGCTTGCCCAGAAGAGCCACGAATATCTGCGCCTTCTGCTTCCCGTAGCCAGGCAGCGCGATCAGCCGGTCGAGTAGTTCGCGCGCGTCCGGGACATCCCGCCACAAACCCGTCACATCGCCGTCGTAACGCTCGACGAGTGCCCGGGAGAGATCCTGCACGCGAGCCGCCATCGACCTGGGGTAGCGATGCAACGCCGGCGGCGTGGCGAACACCTCCGCCAACGCGTCGGGGTCATAGTCAGCCAGCTCATGAACGTCCAACTCGTGACCCAGCCGCTGCTGAAGCTGGTAAGGCGCCGCGAAAGCCCGTTCCATCGGGACCTGTTGATCGAGGAGCATGGCCAGCAGCAACGCCAGCGGGTCCCGCTCCAGCAACGCATCGGCTGGCACGTCCTGGCTCAACATCAAGGCCACCAACGACCTCCTCGAGGACTATTGATCAGATGTCGATGCCGGCCAAGCCCATTACCTCGGCGCGCCAGTCCTGGTAGGCGGTAGCCGCGGTGGCCCGGTCCCGCAAGTCCGGGTGGGGCGGCACCTCGTCGCCACCGCCCAGCGCGTAGTGCACGATCTCGCGGTCGCTGCGCCGGTTGCTGACCACTCTCACCTCGACGTGTTTGGCCGCGAGCTCAGCCCGGGCAGCGTGCGCCAGCAGGTGCAGCAGCGCCAGCCGGGACTGCCGGTCGTCGGGCAGCGACACCTCGTCCGGAGCATTGCCCGAGACCAGCACGACGGTCGCGCCGGGCGCCAGCACCGGAAGCACCCGATCGACCGCCCTGAACCGAGCCAACAGGCCTGCGGACAGGAACGAGCTCACCCGCGCGACAGCGGTGTCCCCATCGGGATGGATGGTCACCGGCAGCTGGATGTAGAAATCGAGGCCGTCACCGCCCGGCTCACCCGGCAGCGCGGCGGGATCGGTGATGACCACCGGATCGGCGCCCGCATCTCTGAGGAGCGCAGATAGCCGGTACGCCCGATCGGCCGATCCGCTCAGCAGCCCGATATGCCCCATTGACCATCCTCCAGTGCATGCGCACCGATCGGGGTCGGACCATGTGTCGGCTGATCCCGGCCCTCAGAGTCATCGTAGGGGCCGGTGTGAGCGCCTGGCGAGGCCAGCGCACAGTTGCGGCGAGCGGGTCCCCCGAACGGCTGCGCCGACAGCAGGTGACCCCGGCGCGGCACGAGGCACCGGGGTCACCTGGATATCAGTTCGATGCTGGAGAAGAGCCAGCTCAGATCTTCTTCGAGTTCGTGTCCTTGACCGCACTCTGCGCCAACCAGGCGGTACTGCTGTTCATCGACTTGACGGCGGCCAACCAGCTCTTGATGTATTCCCGCTGGGTGGCGAGCACCTTCTCGGCGAAGTTGAACGCGTTGTCCACCACCTCCTCGGGGCTGGGGGCCTTGACGGCTTCCTTGGTATCCGTGGCCAGTGGCAACCCGAGGAACGTCTGCACACCATTTGCCCAGATCTGCAGGAACGTCTCCTGACTGCGGCGGGTCGTCTCCGCGATGCTCTCCGTTGTGGTCATCGTCATCCCATCCCTATCGATCGGCTTCGATCACCAAAGTACGCAGTAGTGATAACTATGTCAAGCACTCGAAGGTCTCCCCGTTTTACCCTCGATGAAGCTGCGGTACACCCCGAGCAGGGCTTCGCGCTGGACTTCGGTGAGCCGCGGGTCACTCCGGATGCTGTCCTCCGTGCTGGGCAGCGGATCGGCCGAAACGTCGGCAGCGACGTCGACGGGTTCAGGCTCGGCCCATCCCGCCTTGGCCAGGAGCTGCTCGGTGGTCAGCCCCAGCGTCTGAGCGATGGCCCGCAGCACCGTGAGCGAAGGCTGGTGCAGGCCGCGCTCGACCTGGCTGAGATAGGCGTTGGAGATCCGGGTCAGGGCCGCCATCTCGCGCAGCGACAGGTCAGCCAGCTGCCGCTGGGCACGGATGAACGCCCCCAGCGGCCCCAGCTGCGCCTGCCAGGCGTTGGGCACCTCACCGTCATCATCTGTACTCGCCATGACTCGTATCATCCCGCGCCTGGCGCCGGGAACAGCCCCGACGCCTGTTTCACCCTTACTTCTCGAGCACGTAACCACCCGGGGCGGCTTCCCGGGGTGGGTACTTCGCGCTACCCATCGGAGGCGCAGGCCGCTGCTGACCTGCCCTCTCGCCGATCCACGGCGTCCAGTCCAGCCACCACGACGTGCTGACCTCGGTGGCCTGCTTGCGCCATATCTCCGGATCATCGGGCAACGTCGCCGCTGAGCCAGCCCAGTGCTTGGACTTCGGGTTCGGCGGGTTCACCACGCCGGCGATGTGCCCGGAGTTGGACAGTATGAACCGCACGGTGCCACCCACCAGCCGGGCACCCGCATACACCGCCTTCCACAACGCGATGTGGTCCTTCTCAGCGGAGACGAAATAGCTGTCCTGGCTGATTCGAGACAGGTCCAGCCGTTCCCCGGCCAACTCGAGCTCGCCCTTCACCAACCGGTTCTCCAGGTACAGACATCGCAGGTACTCGGTCTGCATGGTCGCAGGCATGCGGGTGGAGTCGGCGTTCCAGCTCAGTATGTCGAAGGGCGCCGGTTCCTCCCCCAGTAACCAGTTGTTGACCACGTAGTTCCACACCAGATCCCGGCCCCGCAACAGGTTGAACGTGGTGGCCATGTTGTCTGCAGGTAGGTAGCCCTTGCGCGCCATGACGCGAGTCAGCCGGGTGATTGCAGCTTCATCGGTGAACACGCCGAGTTGGCCAGGCACGGTGAAGTCGAGCAGGGTGTTCATCACGGTCAGCGAGGCGACCCGGTCCTCCCCACGAGCCGCGAACCAGGCGAGCAAGGCCGCGGCCATGGTGCCACCGAGGCACAGCGCCGCCAGGTTCGTCTTCGCGGTTCCGGTGATCTCCTCGACCACCTCCAGCGCGGTCAGCAGACCCTCCTGCAGGTAATCACTCATAGACAGCCCGGCTAGCGTCGCGTCCGGGTTCCGGTAACTGATCATGAAACAGGTGTGCCCGTGTTGTACAGCCCACTCCACCAAACTCTTTCCCGGAGCAAGATCCATGATGTAGTACTTGTTGATCCACGGTGGGCTGAACAGCAGCGGCACCGAGTGCACCGTCTCGGTCTGCGGTTCGTACTGGATCAACTCGATCAGCCGGTTGCGGAACACCACCCGCCCCGGAGTAGCCGCCAGCTCGTGACCGGGACGGAACCGACCTGGGGTGACCTGCTGGGGCATGCCTTTGTTGGTCACCATGTCCCGGAGCACATTGCTGGCCCCACGCAGCAGGCTGAGGCCTCCGGTGTCAAACGCCTTCTTCAGTGCAGCCGGGTTGGTCACTAACCAGTTGGTCGGCGCGGCGGCGTCGACCAACTGCCGCAGAGCGAAATCGGCCTTTCGCCGGGTGCCCTCATCCAGATCCGCCGTAGCCAGCAGATCCTCCAGAAAACCCGCCAGCAGAGCGTGCTGCTGGCGCACCAAGGAGAACAAGGGGTTGCTGGTCCAGGCTGGGTCGGCGAAGCGCCGATCCTCCTCCGGCTGGACCGGGCCCCCGTAGCGGTACCCCATGCTGCGCAGCGCCGTGGTCACGGTGGCCTGAGCGCTGCGCATGCCGTACTCCATCGCCGATCGGGAGAACTCGGCCGGGTGCACGGCGAGCGACATCGCGAATTGGCCCAGCGCCTGACCGAACCCGGCAGGGTCGAGCCCGCCCATCGCCTGTTCGACGCCGAGCAGCGATCGGAGCGACGAAAGGATGTCCGCGGCTGCCTGGCGCAGCTCGTCCATCGGGTCAGCTGGGTCGTCGGTCGACCCAGTCGACCCAACCGGTGCAGTCGGTGCAGTCACAACACCACCTCCGCTCAGACACCCGATGGGGCGCCATCCTGTGCACGAGCGTCCCCACGGAACAACCACAACGCAAGAGCTGTCTATCGGAACCGTCGAGGCAGCCTGGCAGGATCTCCAGGCTGTGCGAGCTGTGGTGAGCCGGGTGACCGAAGCAGCAGTGCTTGTCGATGATCAGGTAGTAGGGGCACTGGACCAGCCAGGATTGCTGGTCCTGCTCGGTGTTACCCATGACGATGGTGCAGCCCAGGCCGAGACGATGGCGCGCAAGTTGTACGAGATGCGGATCCTGCGCGACGAGCTTTCCGTCGCAGACACCGGCGCCGGGGTGCTGATAGTGAGCCAATTCACCCTCTACGGTTCCACCCGCAAGGGCAGGAGACCCTCCTTCACCTCAGCCGCCCGCCCGGAGCACGCCGAACCCTTGATCGAGGAAGTCGTCACCCGGCTCCGGACTCGGGGGGTGACCGTGACCACCGGACGCTTCGGCGCCCCGATGGCAGTACACAGCGTTGCCGACGGCCCATTCACCGTCCTCCTCGACGTATGACGTCCTTCAACAGCTACCAACCTGAGAAGTGTCTGAGGGTCCGCTGGATCGGGCACTTCACCGCGAACTAGTTCGTCGTTCTGATCGAGAGTCCGGGAACGGAATCCGGGCTCCCGACGTTGTAAAGGTCAACGCCGCGGGTAACCGATGGCCAGACACGTGCAGCGTCGCGCGCCGATTGGGCGACCGCACCGCCGGTCGGCACGAGGATCCGTCGCAGGAAAGGAACCTGATGACCGCCGCGCAGATCACCGTGGAACCGGACACCGTCCTCGAGGCGGACCTTGACGCGCAGAGCCCGGCCGCGGACCTGGTCCGGGTTTACCTCAACGGAATCGGGCGCACCGCGCTGCTCAGCGCGCAGCAGGAGGTGGAGCTCGCCAAGCGCATCGAGGCTGGCGTGTTCGCACGTCACATCCTGGACACCGCGACACGCCTGGCGCCCGGCCGGCAGGCCGATCTGGCACGGCTGGTGCGCGACGGTCACCGTGCGAAGGACCACCTGCTGGAGGCGAACCTGCGGCTGGTGGTGTCACTGGCCAAGCGCTACACAGGCCGCGGAATGCCGCTGCTGGACCTGATCCAAGAGGGCAATCTCGGCCTGATCCGTGCGGTGGAGAAGTTCGACTACACCAAGGGTTTCAAGTTCTCCACTTATGCCACCTGGTGGATCCGGCAGGCTATCACCCGCGGCATGGCCGACCAGGGACGCACCATTCGACTTCCGGTGCATCTGGTGGAACAGGTGAACAAGCTGGCTCGGATCAAACGGGATCTGCACCAGCGGCTGGGCAGGGAGGCGACCCACCAGGAGCTGGCCAACGAGTCCGGCATCGCGGTGGAGAAAGTAGCCGACCTGCTGGACTACTCCCGCGACCCGGTGAGCCTGGACATGCCCGTCGGCGCTGAGGAGGAGGCGCCGCTGGGCGACTTCATCGAAGACGCCCAAGCGACCGACGCTGAGTCGGCGGTGATCTCCGGGTTGCTGCAGGACGACCTTCGTCGGGTGCTGGCCACCCTCGAAGACCGGGAACAAAAAGTCATCCGGCTGCGCTACGGCCTCGACGACGGCCAACCGCACACGTTGGACCAGATCGGCAAGCGTTTCGGGCTCTCCCGCGAACGGGTTCGTCAGATCGAACGCGAGGTCATGGCCAAACTGCGCCACGGGGATCGTGCCGAGCGGCTCCGCGCATACGCCTGCTGACCTGCTGCTTGACTGCAGCGCGTCACCGCTCGAATGGCGGCATTGACGTCGCAGCGCTGGAGGAGGCACTGTCACTTCAAGACGTGACACGGACCACGCGACGTCAGGCTCAGGCAGTCGCGCGCCGCGGAAGGTCGGGCTCGTCGGGGGTCCGGCCTTCCCACGTTGCA
This sequence comes from uncultured Actinomycetota bacterium, assembly GCA_963712995.1. Classification (GTDB taxonomy): domain Bacteria; phylum Actinomycetota; class Actinomycetes; order Mycobacteriales; family Pseudonocardiaceae. The sequence goes on from CAVQKH010000017.1 coordinate 239,307, forward strand.
GATCTGACCCTCCCGATAGCGCGAATCAAGCATACGTCCGCGCAAGAGCCAGGACACGATCCCCGTCTCGCCCAGTGGCGGTCAGGTCAGTCTCAGCCGGATCGAGCCGCCGGGCGGCGACGAGACAGAACTCCAGACCCGGTCCGCGAACAATCGTGCACGGATCGTCTTCGGTACTCAACGCCCATAGCGCCCCGCTGGGCCCGGTCAGCTCGAGCGCGACAGGTCCGTGCAGCACCTCGCCGGCCCGAGCGAAGGCGTAAGGCAACATGCGCCACGCCAGCCGAGCGATATGCCACGACCGATCAGTCGGGACGAGCGTGACACCAAGAGCGTCGGCGATGTCTGCGGTGTGAATCCACATTTCGGCCAGCCGGGTGGTGGCGAGGGTTCGAGCTGGCAGCTCGCTGATCACCCACGGTAGGCGCCGACCGGGTTCGGACTCGGCGAGCAGCCGCCGCTGCGCCGCCGCAGCGTCCCGCCAACGCTGAACAAGCTGCGTGGCACCGGCCCCCCGCTCGGCCACCACCGCCTGTTCGGCGCCCTCGTCCACCGTGCGGGCGTCAGCGGGCATGAACCAGCCGAATCGCACTCCGAACGAATCATCGCCGGTGGCTGCGGCCAGCTCGCTGGTTTGCGCCAGGTGCAGCACGATATCGGCTACCGACCACCCGGAGCACCTGGATGGTGTCGTCCAGTCAACGCTGTCCAGGCCAGCGAGGAGGCCATCAAGTTCGGCCTGCTGCGCATCCAGAGCAGCAATGATTGCTTCCATGCAGATCGACGTTACGCTCGATTGCCACGCGCAGGATCATGCGTAAATAGACCAACCCATTAGGCACGGGGGTCCTCGGGGTCGAGGTTGTGTAGCGGGTAGACAGCGCGCCGGGTCTCCTGAATCGCCCGGTCCAGCTCGGTGTCACCAGTTCCGTCCCAAGGAGTCCAACGGGGCTCGGCGCCGTCGGTCATTGCGACCGGCAGCTGTGTGCCACGCGCTACGGTGGCTGCATACGCGCTCCAGTCGGCCGGCACCGCCGCGTGCGGGTCGATCTCGCGGCCGAGCACGGTGGCCACCAGATGCGTCCATGATCGTGGGACCACCCGGAACAGGGAGTACCCGCCGCCACCGAGAGCCAGCCAGCGGCCACCAGCCGTGGTCTCGGCGAGGTCGGCCAAGGCGCGGTGCGCAGCCCGCTGACCGTCCACCGACAGCGCCAGGTTGGCCAGTGGATCCTCCGCGTGCGTGTCCGCGCCGTGTTGGGTCACCAGGACTTCGGGCCCGAACGCGCGCAGCAGTGCGGGCACGACCGCGTGGAAAGCCCTCAGCCACTCGTCGTCGCCGGTACCGGGGGGAAGTGGCACATTCACTGCTGAACCTTCGGCGCCGGCAGCGCCGATGTCCGCCGAGCGGCCGGTGCCGGGAAAGAGCGTGGCCGGGTGCTGGTGCAGCGAGATGGTGAGCACCCGAGGGTCGTCGGCGAAGGCCTCCTGCACCCCGTCGCCGTGGTGGACGTCGATGTCGACGTAGGCCACTCGAGACACCCCACCGTCGAGCAACCGCCGGATCGCCAGCGCGCAGTCGTTATAGATGCAGAAACCGGAGGCGTAATCCCGCATCGCGTGATGCAGACCGCCGGCGATGTTGACTGCTCGAGTGGCGTGACCGTTCAGGATCTTCTCGGCGGCGAGCAGCGAACCACCGGCGACCAGCGCCGAGGCCTCGTGCATGCGGTGGAACACGGGATTGTCCGCAGTGCCCAGGCCGTGACCTGCGCGCCCGCGCGGCGCCTGCCGCACCGCGGTGACATAACCCTCGGAGTGCACCGTGCGCAGCTCGTCGTCGGTGGCCAGCACCGGCGCCAGTGGCTGCACACCATCCAGCACACCGAGCGAACGCGCCAGCCGGATGGTGAGGTCGAGCCGGATGGGATTGAGCGGGTGCCGCCCGCCCAGGTCGTAGCCGAGAAGGGTCTCATCCCAGATGACCACCGCACGGGAAGGTGTCATGCCCTGGACGCTACCGGCCCTGGACGCTACCGGTCGGCGGGGCAATAGCGTGCCGGCTGCTACCTACCCACGGTCCGGACCGGTGGCAACGGGATGGTCGGGGTCGGTGCACCACTGGGACCACGATCCGGCGTATAGCGCCGCGGGGCATTGGGACGACGTGACCCCGGCGAGCTCGAGTCCGAGCACCACAGCACAGGCGTTGATCCCGGAACCGCAGTAAGCGCCGACATCGGCACCCGCAACCCCCCACCGGTGGGCGAGCTCGCGCAGCCGGATCGGCGGTAGCCAACGCCCCTGCGAATCGGTCAGCTCGCGCGATGGCGCGCTCGTCGCCCCGGGAATATGACCTGCCCGCGGGTCCACCGGCTCGACCTCCCCTCGGTAGCGGGGCGCCGCGCGGGCATCGAGCAGCACCCCATCCCGGGCCAGCGTCGCGGCTTGCGCCGCATCGAGTACAGGCATTCCGCCGGGTCGCACGGTGAACGTGCCAGCCTGCGGTCGGGGCATCTCGACGGTCATCGGCAGCCCGGCAGCCCGCCACGCCGCGATACCTCCGTCGAGCACCGCGACCGCCGGGTGCCCCGCCCAGCGCAGCAGCCACCACAGCCGGGCCGCCACCGATCCATCCGCTGCGTCGTAGGCGACGACAGGAGTGCTCGCGTGCACACCTGCAGTGCGCAGAACAGCCTGCAGCGCCGGGGCGAACGGGAGTGGATGCCGCCCGCCTGGACCCGGCGGTCCGGCGAGATCCGCATCCACGTCGAGATAGACCGCACCCGGCAGGTGACCCGCGCAGTAGTCGACGCGACCGGGTGGGCCGGTGAGCGACCATCGCACGTCCGCCACGGTGGGCGGTTCGGGGCCGGCGAGCAGGGCGACCAGTTCGTGGGGCGTGATCACCGGGTACATTCAGCCCATCCAGCTTCTTGACACGCGTACTCCGCGTCGCCCCAGTCGCGTTCTACCATAGGTGTAACCCTAGGGAGACCGGTGTGAACGAGCTCATCGACACCACTGAGATGTATCTGCGCACCATCTTCGAGCTCGAGGAGGAAGGTGTCGTCCCGCTGCGGGCGCGGATCGCGGAGCGGCTGGGACAAAGCGGGCCCACCGTCAGCCAGACGGTGGCCCGCATGGAGCGGGACGGCCTGCTGGCCGTGGCCGATGACCGGCATCTCGAGCTCACCGCGGAGGGCCGTAGCCGGGCCATCTCGGTGATGCGCAAGCACCGGCTGGCCGAGCGTCTGCTGGTCGACGTGATCGGGCTGGAGTGGGAGCAGGTGCACAGCGAGGCCTGCCGCTGGGAACACGTGATGAGCGAGGCGGTGGAACGCAAGCTGGTCGCGTTACTGGGCAACCCCACCACCTCCCCGTACGGCAACCCGATCCCCGGGCTGGACGAGCTCGGAGTCGGAGAGCCGGCAACGTCGATCGAACCCGACCTCGTCCGGCTGGACGAGGTCGCCCGGCGCGGCGGCGGCACCGTCGAAGTGCGACGCATCGCCGAGCACGTGCAACTGGACCCGGCTCTGATGGCGGACCTGCACAGGGTCGATGCGGTGCCCGGAAACGTAGTGCAGGTGGCGGCCCAGGCACGGACGACACATCCTGTGGTGCTCTCCGGCCGCGGGTCCACCATAGAGGTGACAGGCACACTCGCACATGCGGTCATGGGCCGTCGGCGGTGACCGGGCTGTCCTCGTTGCGTGGACCGAGCCGGATGCGGCTGCTCGTCACAGGGGGCGCGGGCTATATCGGTAGCGTCTGCGCCGCGCGCCTGGTCGAGGCCGGCCACGAGATCGTGGTCCTGGACGACCTGTCCACCGGGCACCGGGACGCGGTGCCGACCGGCTGCCGGTTCGTGGCGGGCACCGTGGAGGACGCGGGCGCCCTGCTGGCCGAAGGCTTTGACGGTGTGCTGCATTTTGCGGCCCGCTCGCTGGTCGGGGAATCGATGGTACAGCCGCAGCAATACTGGCTGGGCAACGTGGTGGCCACGGTCAGGCTGCTTGAGGCGATGCGCGAGCACGGCACTGCTCGGCTGGTGTTCTCCTCCACCGCGGCCACCTACGGCGAACCGGCGTCGGTCCCGATCACCGAGGACGCGGATACCAGGCCCACCAACCCCTACGGGGCGACGAAACTGGCGATCGACCACGCCATCAGCTCCTACGCCATCGCGCACGGCATCGCAGCGGTGAGCCTGCGATACTTCAACGTCGCCGGCGCCTATGGCCCCTACGGTGAGCGGCACACCGTCGAGACTCACCTCATTCCGCTGATTCTGCAGGTTGCCCTCGGCCACCGAGAAAAAATCATGGTGTTCGGGCAGGACTGGCCCACTTCGGACGGCACCTGCGTTCGTGACTACATCCACGTGGTAGATCTCGCCGACGCCCACGAGCGGGCGCTCGAGCAGGCCGTGCCGGGCGAGCACCGGATCTACAATCTGGGCAACGGAACTGGCTTCTCGGTGCGGCAGGTGCTGGACACCTGCCGGCAGGTCACCGGGCACCCAATCCCGGCGCAGTCCGCGGCGCGACGGCAAGGCGACCCAGCGATCCTGATCGCCTCCAGCGATCGGGCCCACTACGAGCTGGGCTGGAAACCGGAGCGCTCCGACCTCGACGTGATCGTCGCGGACGCCTGGAATTTCGCCCGCGGCATCCTGCGCACCATCCACTGACCGCCGCAGTCGCGTACCGCTCATCGCTTGCCTCGCGATCGGCGCTTCGGTGACCTGCGCGCCGGCCGTCGAAGGGCCGCCGCAGCGTCCCGGGCGACATCGCGCAGCAGTTCAGGCGGCAAGCCCCCGTCCAGCGCCGCACGGAGCAACCCGGACAACGAGTGGTGTGGACAGGCGTGCAGGGCCGCGTCCAACGCGACGCTGGCCAGCGCGCCGTCCCCGCGGAGGTACGCGGTGAGCGCCAGCAGAGCCGCGGGTTCGGCTCGCTCCGGTGCGGGGGTGGCCCGGACGAGGGCCAGCCATAGCCGCTCTGCGGCGATCGCGCCGGAACCCGTGCACCAGGGCAGGCAGGCATCCCGAACCCGGTGGTCGCACAGCGCGGAGGCGACCTCGGCGATGACGCTGTCACCAAGCTCGGGGTCTCCTGCGGCCGCCGCTCGGTGCAGCTCGGCCAACCGAGCGAGGCGCTGAGCTACCATCCGGGCGCTCATCGGGTGTTCGGCGTCGACCGCATCCAGCAGCATCGCTCGACGTTGCAACGCCGCGGGATCCTCCGCGACCAGCAGCGCGGCCAGCTCCTGCCGGCTACCGAAGGTCACCGCACCAGCTGCGACCGTAGCGGCAGCAAGCGGGCTGGTCGCGGGATCGGCCACGGTGCCGGCGCACAGCGGATCCCCATAGCAGCGCCACGGCGCCCCGCTCGTCGTCTCGGTGGTCCACGCCGCGTGCACGATGGGAAGTCCCGCGCCGGTCAGCACGTCGTCAAGTGCGCTCACCAACACACGGTGTGGGAGATCGCCATCCGGGGGGCCCTCACCCCCGATCACGATCAGCGCGACACCGGTGGGCCGCTGCCTGGCGATCGGGGCCAGCAGTTGCTCGGCCAGTAGCGGTGCTTGGTCGGCAGCGACCAGATCGGCGCGCAACGTCAGCCCCAGGCTCTTCCCGTGCAGTGCCAGGAGGACCACGGACTCGTGCGGGTGGAAACCGAGTAAATGGGGGACGGCGGCGATCAGCTCGGATGGATCGGATAGCCGGATACGGCCGGCGGTAGGTGCGCTCATGCCACTGAACAGTCCTCCCGCGGCGGGCCGGGGACACCTCACGAAGCCGCCAGCTGTGGACTACAGGGGGTTGTGTGGACTACTCATCCCTCCCAGGCCCGCGCGGGTGCCGGAATGTCGGGGGATGCAGTTATCCTGCCACGCCACATCACCCGTCGGCTCCTGATTGGACCGCACGCGGCCGGCGGCAGACATAGGTCACCGCCGGTGGCAGGTTCCACCAGACCGTGCGTGTGGTGAGCACCTCGTCGAACACCTCGCTGAGCAGCGCGCGGAACCGGCGCGCCCGGATCGTCGGGAGCGCGGGCAGGTAGGCGAAGGTGGTAAAGCAGCCTGAGGGAGCCAGCAAGCGCACCGTCGCCTCGACGATCGCGCGCTGGGCGTCGGGATCGATCAGTGACCAGGGCAACCCACTGATCACGGCGTCCACCGCCGGCACCCGGTACTCGGCGAACAACCGTTCCATGTCGAGGGCGTCCCCGATCAGCACTTCAACGCTCGTGTGCTCGGCACGCAGGTAGTCGGCGAGTACCGGATCGATCTCGACCGCCACATGCCGCCCACGACCACCGAGCCGATACTCGATCGCGGTCGTGACTGACCCGGTGCCCGGGCCGAGCTCGACCACGACCGGCTCTCCGATGCGGGGTACCACCGCGGCCAGCCGAGCCGCCAGGTGCGGGGAACTCGGTGCCACTGCACCGACCGTAGCTGGGCTGCGCACAACAGCAGCAAGGAAGGCGACGACGTGCCGCGAGAGCAGTGGCATGGTGCCAGATCCTGCCCGTCAGGACGTGATGTTGTGAAATCGATCTCCGCGAGCTGCCAACTTGGCGGACTACGAGATCACGGAAGGGATGAATCTGCCGGCCTGGCGGGTTGTATCTACTGTGACCACCGAGCTTTACCGAATCGAAGCGGAACCTGCTGCCCGGGCAGGTATGGTGCTGGTGCACGCGCTCACCGGTTTCGTGGATGCCGGCCAGGCCGCGCACCTCGCGGTGGCCCATCTGCTGGCGAACCTGGAGCACCGGGTGGTCGCCACGTTCGACATCGACCAGCTGCTCGACTACCGCTCGCGCCGACCAGTCATGATCTTCGATGAGGACCGGTGGGCTGGCTACGAGCGACCCGAACTGGTGCTGTACGAGATGCAGGACATTGTGGGCACCACGTTTCTGCTGTTGACCGGCCCGGAGCCGGATCTGCAGTGGGAACGGTTCGCTGACGCGGTCCGTGAGTTGGTTGAACGCTTCGGGATAGGGCTGACGGTGGGTCTGGGCGCGATCCCCATGGCCGTCCCCCACACCCGGCCTTCGACAGTCACCGCGCACGCGACGCGTCGTGAGTTGATCTCCGGGTACCGGCGGTGGTTCAACACGATGCAGCTGCCCGGTCACGCCGGGGCGCTGGTTGAGCTTCGGCTGGGGGAGCTCGGGCACGACGCGATGGGCTTCGTCGCGCATGTGCCGCACTATCTGGCGCGGGTCGAGTACCCGGAATCCGCCTGCGGCCTGCTGGAACATCTGGCCCGCAGCAGCGGCCTGAGCTTGCCGGTGGATGCCCTGCGGCCCGCCGCACAGCGGGTGCTGGCCGAGGTCGACGAGCAGCTCGCCCGCTCCCCGGAGACCATGTCGGTGGTGGCCAACCTGGAGGAGCAGTTCGACGCCGTCACGAGCGAGTTCGATCGGCGACCACTACTGTCCGCCGACGCGGGACCCTTGCCCACCGGTGACGAGATCGCCGCAGAGCTGGAGCAATTCCTCGCCGAGCAGGACGGCCCGGCCGAAAGCTAGTGCGATCACCTTGTCCCATGATGCATCCGAATATCCGAATATCCAACACATACTTAGGTGAGTCTGGTGGAAACTCGCTCGCCCGAGCATGCAGCTTTCGCCAAGCTTTGGACATGGAGGGATACCTCGGGATCGACGCCTCCCCCGCCATGGTGGGACGCCTGCGGGCCAAATCAGGTGGGGACGAGGTGACGGTCCGCATCGGAGACTTCGCCGACTTCGACCTGGGCCGGCGCTTCACACTGGTGTTCGTGGCGTTCAACACGTTGTTCGCCCTCCTTGGCCAGCAAGCCCAGGTCTCATGCTTCCGATCGGTAGCACGGCATCTGACGCCCGGCGGGCGGTTCCTGGTCGAGGCCTTCGTGCCCGATCTCAGTCGCTTCGATCGAGGCCAACGGGTCTGCACCACCAGCACCATCGAACTCGACCAGGTTGGGCTGGACTGCTCGGTGCACGACCCGGTGGCTCAGCGGGTGACTGAGGCCCGCTGGGGCGGCTGGGATCGCCGCCCCTTCGGCTCAGAGTGCTCGACGCACCTATCCCTCTGGCGCTCGCCCGCTGAACATCAAACCCTCCGCCATCCCAATTCCGGGTAGGGCTGCGCCGTGAACTCCCATCAGCTGCAGCCGCTGGTCGAGCCACAACCCTCGCAGACGTAGCAGGATCCGGCCGGTCGCATCTTCGTCCCACAGGTCATGCACAGCGGCGCATCCGCAGCCTTGCCCAGCTGCAGTTCCAGGAGCTCGGTGGAACTGCCCACCACATAGGCCGGGGCCGGACGGCTCTGCACGGGCGAAGCGGGGGTGCTGGCGTCCACCGAGGTGCGCAGAGACTCCACATCGACAGCCCCCTCGGCATCGATGCCATAGTCGGCGGACACCTGCATGGTCCGCTCTTCGACGGACAGAATGCCCAGTTGGTCCCGCTTGTCCTTGGGTAGGTGATCCAGCGCGATTCGACGGAACAGGTAATCCACCACGCTCGTCGCCATCCGGACATCTGAGTCGTCGGTCATTCCCGCTGGCTCGAAGCGCATGTTCACGAATTTCGAGACGTAGGTCTCCAGAGGCACGCCGTACTGCAAAGCGATCGAGATGGCCATCGAGAATGCGTCCATCACACCGGCCAGCGTGGAACCCTGCTTGGACATCTTCACGAAGATCTCACCAAGCCCGCCGTCCGGGTAGGACCCCGTCGTCAGGTAGCCCTCGGCGCCGCCCACGGTGAAGGACACCGTCTCGCTAGGCCGTTTCTTTGGCAGCCGCTTACGTATCGGCCTGGCATCGAGCGCCGCTTTATCCGGCACCGTCGCGCTGGACTTACCAGTTGACAGCGGCTGACCCACCTTGCAGTTGTCTCGATAAATCGCCAGGGCTTTGATGCCCATCTTCCAGGATTGCAGATAGATATTTTCGATATCGGCGACGGTGGCCTTTTCCGGCATGTTGACGGTTTTGCTGATGGCGCCTGAGATGAATGGCTGGGTGGCCGCCATCATCCGTACGTGACCCATCGGTGAGATGGCTCGCTCGCCCATCGCGCAATCGAAGACCTCGTAATGTTCGGGACGCAGCCCGGGAGCATCGATGACATGACCATGCTCGGAGATGTACTCGACGATCGCCTCGCTCTGCTCCTGCTGGTAGCCCAACGCGGCAAGCGCCTTGGGTACCGTCTGGTTCACGATTTGCATGGATCCGCCGCCGACCAGCTTCTTGAATTTGACGAGCGAGAAGTCTGGCTCGATGCCGGTCGTATCGCAGTCCATCATGAAGCCGATGGTGCCGGTCGGTGCCAACACACTGGCCTGAGCGTTGCGCCAGCCGTTGTCCTCGCCTATCCGGATGCCGTCCTGCCAGGCCTTCGTAGCGGCCTTCTGCACAGCACGGTCATTGTGGTCGTAAGTGCGGATCAAGTCATTAGCAGCAGAATGCTTACGCATTACGCGCTGGTGCGCCTCGGCGTTGCGCGCATAACCCTCATACGGCCCCACGACCCCGGCGAGCTCCGCTGAACGCTTGTATGCCGTACCGGTCATCAGCGAGGTGATCGCCGCGGCTAGGGCACGCCCACCGTCCGAGTCGTACGCGTGCCCGGTAGCCATCAGCAGCGCTCCGAGATTCGCATACCCGATACCGAGCTGACGGAAAGCCCTCGTGGTCTCGCCGATGGTCTCGGTCGGGAAATCCGCAAAGCAGATCGAGATGTCCATCGCAGTGATGACGAGCTCGACCGTCCTGACGAACAGGTCGGCATCGAACGTGAGATCATCGCGGAGAAACTTCATCAGGTTGATCGAGGCAAGATTGCAACTCGAGTTGTCGAGGTGTAGGTATTCACTACAAGGATTGGAAGCCGTGATCCGACCAGACTCCGGACATGTGTGCCAGTCATTAATCGTACCATCGTACTGCAAGCCAGGATCAGCGCATTCCCACGCAGCCTTGGTGATATCACGGAAGAGATCCTTGGCCCGTACCGTTTCGATGATCTCGCCGGTCGTTCGGGCGCGTAGTCCAAATGCACCGTCGATCTCCACAGCTCGCATGAACTCATCGGAGACCCGAACCGAGTTGTTAGCATTCTGATATTGCACCGACGTGATGTCCCTGCCACCGAGATCCATGTCGAATCCCGCATCACGGAGCACCCTGATCTTGCGCTCCTCGGACGCCTTGGTCTGCACGAATTCGGCAATATCCGGATGATCGACGTCGAGCACCACCATCTTGGCGGCGCGACGGGTCGCACCACCTGACTTGATGGTGCCCGCCGAGGCGTCCGCTCCGCGCATGAAACTCACCGGACCGGATGCAGTACCGCCGGAGGACAGCAATTCCTTGGACGAGCGGATCCGGGAGAGGTTCAGACCGGCACCCGAACCGCCCTTGAAGATCCGTCCCTCTTCCCGATACCAGTTGAGAATCGAGTCCATGGTGTCGTCAACGGAAAGAATGAAGCACGCGGAGACCTGTTGTGGGGAGGTAGTGCCGACGTTGAACCAGACTGGGGAGTTGAAACTGAACACCTGGTGCAGCAGCATCCAGGTCAGCTCCTCGGAAAAGACCTCCTTGTCGGTGTCGGTGGCAAAGTAGCCGTGCTGCACTCCGGCGGTTGTGTAAGTGGTCACCACCCGGTCGATCAACTGGCGCAGGCTCGACTCACGCTGCTCGCTGCCCACCGCGCCGCGGAAATACTTACTGGTCACGATGTTGACCGCGTTGACCGACCAGGAATCAGGGAACTCCACGCCACGCTGTTCGAAGTTGATCGTGCCGTCCCGCCAGTTGGTCATCACCACGTCCCGGCGCTGCCACGTCACCTCGTCGTAGGGATGCCGGTTCTCGGTGGTGTAGACCCTATCCACCCGCAGCGCGCGCTTGGGCGCTACGTCGGGCGACGACCCAGTGGCTCTCGCCTCGGTGCCAGCCGGAGTCCCTACGGTTTCAATCATCCCTCGTCCCTCTCTATCGCGGTGTGCATACTCCCGGGTCCAGGTCTCCCCGTCCGGAACTCCTCGGATGCTTCATCCTGCGTTCGTGGGCTCCCACGAGTCCCTCACTCCATGTCCTGCTCCCCCTCACCACGCTGCGCCTGGTGACCTGGGAGTTCACGCAGGCCACGAATTTCCTTCTCGAAGTCCTCGATCGAGGAAAACGACCGGTACACACTGGCGAAACGCAAGTAGGCCACCTCGTCGAGGTCCCGCAGGGGGCCGAGGATGGCCAGTCCCACTTCTTGGCTGGGCACCTCGGCGCTGCCCACGGACCGGATGGCCTCCTCGACCCGGTGCGCAAGCTGCGCAAGCGCATCTTCATCCACCGGTCGTCCCTGGCAGGCCCTCCGCACTCCTCGCACGACCTTGTCCCGGCTGAACGGCTCGGTGACGCCGGAGCGTTTCACCACGGCCAGTACCAGCTCCTCCACCGTGGTGAAGCGCCGACCGCACTCCGGGCACGATCGGCGCCGACGGATCGCCTGCCGGTCCACGACCTCGCGCGAGTCGATGACACGGGAGTCGGCGTGCCGGCAAAACGGGCAACGCATGCTCCTCGCTCCTTCCCTTCACATCCTAGGCGATGGGACCGAGTTCTCAGCCGACCTGCACCAACCAGACCCCAACTTATGGGAGAACTACGTGACTGTAACTACTATATATGGGGTCAGTTGGTAAGTCGAGCCGCGACACCGCTTACCGTCCGTCGGGCACCTGCAACTGCTGGCCAGGCCGAACCGCAGTGCCCACGAGGCCATTCAGCTGGCGGATCCGCTCCACCACCGCGCGCTGGTCAGACCGCGGCGCCACCCGGGCCGCCACATCCCACACGGTCTCACCCGCGCCCACTCGGATCACTGCGGTGCGCGCCGGAATCCCCGGATCCGTGGCCTGATTGAGCCAGCTCAGGCCAACGACCACAGCCAGCGTCACCAGGACGGCTGCGACCAGGCTCGCCACCCGGACGGACCGCAACGCCGGTGAATGCACTAGCTCCGCCTCGCGCACCGCGGGAGCCGGCATCTGCCGGTGTGCCGGAACTGCCACCTGCCGCCCTCGCACCACGGGGGCGGAAGGCGGCACGGGCGCCGGAGGCGCCGGAAGTGGCCGCGTGCGCGCCGTCAACCGGACCAGCCTGGTACTCCGCGTCCCCACCTGCTCACCACCCGCCACCCCACCCGCCGCGACAAACCGATTGCCCAACTGTGCCGGTGCCATCATCGAGACTCCTCAGTGCGGGTACCATCGAACGCGAGTTCGATCGAACTGTTGCGCGGTGTCTATCACGACGCTCTGACAGAATCGGCGACCCTGCGGCGTGTTGCTCGAACAAATGTTTGGTCTGGGGCGAGACGGGGGTTAGCGTCAGCGTCGCAGCGGGCCGGGCGGGGTCCGGCAGTAACCCGAGGAGGAACGGTGGGACGACGGCGAAGCGACGGGCCGGGGGTATCCGAATCCGGAGCCCAGGAGGTGGGCAGCGGCAACGAGGACCACAGCAACGCCGCACAGATGCACACATTCCCCGACCTCGAAGAGGGCACCGATGAGGGCCTCACCCCGCGGCAACGCCGGGTCCTCGAGGTGATCCGGGAATGGGTGGAGCGGTTCGGCTACCCGCCGAGCGTGCGGGAGATCGGGGAAGCCGTCGGCCTCACGTCCACCTCATCGGTCGCCCACCAGCTGCGTGCCCTGGAGCGCAAGGGATACCTCCGCCGTGATCCCAACCGGCCCCGTGCGGTTGGGATCCGACCGGCGGATACTCCACCGGATACCACTGAGGAGGCCTTGGAGGGCACACCCACTCGCCCAAGCCCCATTTTCGTTCCGGTTGTCGGCCGGATCGCCGCCGGTGGTCCGGTACTCGCCGAACAAGTGATCGAGGATGTTTTCCCGCTGCCGAAGGAAATCGTCGGTGAAGGTTCACTTTTCTTGCTGCGGGTCGCGGGTGACTCCATGGTCGAGGCAGCGATCACCGACGGGGACTGGGTGGTCGTCCGCCAGCAGCCCAGCGCCGAGAACGGGGACATCGTCGCAGCCATGATCGACGGCGAGGCCACCGTGAAAACGTTCAAACGCCGTGACGGGCACGTCTGGTTGCTCCCGCACAACCCTTCTTACGAGCCGATACCCGGAGATGACGCGACCGTGCTCGGCCGGGTGGTGGCGGTGCTGCGGCGGCTGTGAACCACCTGACGGGGGTGGTCAGGACTTGACGAGGTATTCGGCCAGCGCGCCGGCGAGATCGGGCCGTACCCGGGCGCGTAGCCGGGTGCCGTCCTCGGTGTGATCGGTCGCCAACATCTCACCCTCCGCGTGTACCCGGGCAACCAGGGCACCTTGGGACCACGGCAGCAATGCCTCAACCTCAACCTGCGGCTGCGGCAACGCGTCGGCGATCCGCTGGAGCAAACCGCCGAGGCCGGCCCCGGTATGCGCAGAGACGAACGAGGCTTCCGGTAGCAGGCAACGCAGCCGCGACAGCGTGAACTCCTCGGCATCGTCGATCTTGTTTACCACCACCATTTCGGGCGGCATCGGCCTCTCGCGTCCGTCGATGACCTCCGCGAGGACCTCGCGCACCGCCGCCACCTGCCGCTCGGGCATCGGATCGGCGCCATCGATCACATGCAGCAGCAGGTCCGCCTCGGCCGTCTCCTCCAGGGTGGAGCGGAACGCCTCCACCAACTGGTGCGGCAAGTGCCGAACGAATCCGACGGTGTCGGTGAGCGTGTACTCCTGACCCTGCGGCGTGGTAGTCCGGCGGGTGGTGGGATCCAAGGTGGCGAACAGGGCGTCCTGCACGAGCACCCCTGCCCCGGTGATCGCATTGAGCAGGCTGGACTTACCCGCATTGGTGTACCCGACGATGGCCACGGTCGGCACCTCGCTGGCGCGCCTGCGCCCCCGCTTGGTGTCGCGGACGGTGCGCATCGCGGCGATCTCCCGGCGCAGCTTGGCCAGCCGCCGGTGGATGCGGCGCCGATCCGTTTCCAGCTTGGTCTCACCGGGGCCGCGAGTACCCACTCCGCCACTGGCGCCACCACCGGCACCGCCGGCTTGCCGGGACAGCGACTCGCCCCAACCGCGCAGCCGCGGCAGGAAGTAACTCAACTGGGCCAGCTCGACCTGCGCCTTGCCCTCGCGGGAGCGGGCGTGCTGGGCGAAGATGTCCAGGATCAGCGCGGTTCGATCGATGACCTTGACTTTGAGTTTGGCCTCCAGTTGCCGCAGCTGGCCCGGGGTGAGCTCGCCATCGCAGATCACCGTGTCGGCCGCGGTAGCGAGCACGATCTCGCGCAGCTCGAGAACCTTGCCGGAGCCGATGTAGGTTGCCGGGTCGGGGCGCTCGCGGCGCTGGACGAGCGCATCGAGCACCTGCGACCCGGCAGTCTGTGCAAGGCGGGCCAGTTCGACCAGCGATGCGTCGGCCTCGGCCGGGGAACCATCGGTCCACACTCCGACGAGCACGACGCGCTCCAGGCGCAGCTGCCGGTATTCGACCTCGGTGACATCGGCGAGTTCGGTGGATAAGCCCGGCACGCGACGCAGTGCGGAGCGCTCCGCGAGATCCAGCTCACCTCGGGAGGTGGCGCCAGGACCGCGGGACGGGAAGATCGGTGAGGTTGGCATACGCCTCTCATCGTGACATGTCTGCCAGACAACGACTAACGGAATTCGCTGTGGGAGAGGGTGTCAGTGCGATGACCACCAGTCGAGAGCCAACCGACCGCACGCGACGAGAACCGCGGGCCCGGTCAGCGTGCTGCCGTCCTCGGCGATCTCCACGTGCAGTCGGCCTCCTGGCACCTGTACGTCGGCCTCGCCGGTCTGCCGAGCTTGCGAGTCGAGTACCGCGGCCAGCGCAGCCACCGTTCCGGTGCCGCAGGAGCGGGTCTCCCCCACGCCTCGCTCATGCACCCGCATCCGAAGCTCCCGGGCGGTGAGCACATTGACGAACTCCACGTTGACGCCATGCGGAAATGCCCCCGGGTCGTGTCCCGGCGGTACGGAAAGATCCAGGTGCTCCACCGGCACCTCGGTCAGACACGCCAGATGTGGATTACCGACATCAACCACGACTCCGGTGAACGCTGCGCCCTCGACGGTCACGGTCGAAATCCCCTCGCAGCGCACCCGGCCCATCTCGACGGTCACCGTGCCGTCGGAGTTGCTGCGCACCTGGCGCGGGCCGGACCTGCTGCCGACCCGGAACTCGGGACCGGCGACCAGCCCGGCTTCGGCCAGGTAGCGGGCGAAGACCCGCACCCCGTTACCGCACAGCTCGGCGATGGAGCCATCGGCGTTGCGATAATCCATGAACCAGTCACCGGGTGCGCTGCCCGGTGGCGCGTCGGGTACCAGGGCCCCGGGCACCACCCGCAGTACTCCGTCGGCACCCAGTCCTCGGTGCCGGTCACACAGCGCCCGCACCCGGGACGGGGTCAGCTCCAGCGCGCCGGTGGGATCGGGGAGCAGGACGAAGTCATTCTCCGTCCCGTGCCCTTTGAGGAACTCGATGCCCTGATCCATCGCCAGTGAGCCTATCCGTTGGCCGTCAGCGCGAGCGCGGCCGCGAGCAGGTCCGGGTGCTGGGCGTCCAGCCAGCTGATCCGGCCATCTCGCCGGAACCAGCTGCGTTGCCTGCGGATGAAGCGCCGGGTCGCCTGGACGGTCGGACCGGTGGCCTGAATCGGGTCGGTGCCCGCGTCCAGCGCGGCGATGACCTGCTGGTATCCCAGCGCCTGGGACGCCGTCCTGCCCTCCCGCAGACCGCACGACAGCAGCCCGTGGACTTCGGTGACCAGCCCGTCGGCGAACATCCGATCCACCCGGTCTTCCACCCGCGTGTCGAGGACCGCTGGGGCGGTGTCCAACCCGATGAGCACGGCCCGGTAACGAGCCGGGCCAGGTTGGGGCAGCGAAGCCGAGAACGGACGCCCGGTGAGCCGGATGACCTCCAGGGCGCGCACCAGCCGGCGACCGTTGCTCGGCAGGATCCGGCCGGCCGCCACCGGGTCTAGGCGATGCAGCCGTTGATGCAACGCCGGTGCCCCCTGCTCGGCCAGCTCACCCTCGAGCTGGGCCCGGATCTCGGGTTCAGTGCCCGGGAAATCCAACTCGTCCAGCACCGCCCGCACATAGAGCCCGGACCCCCCGGTGAGCACCGGCACCCGGCCCGCAGCGAGCAGCTCCTCCACGACGGCACGCGCATCACGCTGGTAAGCGGCCACCGAAGCGGTCTGGGTCACGTCGAGGACATCGAGCAGATGGTGGCACACCCCGCACCGCTGGGCGAGCGGCAGTTTCGCGGTACCGATGTCCATGCCCCGATACAGCTGCATCGCATCGGCATTGACCACCTCCCCTCCCAGTTGGAGGGCCAGCTTGATCGCAAGATCGGACTTTCCGGTGGCAGTCGGGCCGACCACGGCGACGGCGCGGGGAATCATGGGCGGTTCTCCGGTGGCACAGCGTCCCACAGCGCGACGTGATAGGCGGCTCCGTACGGAGCCGCCCCGTACAGAACCGCGGAGTACAGCAGCTCACCCCGGTAGGCCGGGGCCAGGGACGGGAGCTCGGCTCGGTTGGTACAGGAGGCCGCCGCAATCCAGCGCGGACAACCCCGCGCCAGCGCCCGCGCCGCCGCCAGGCAGGCGTTGCGCAGCGGCGCGGTCTCCGCAGCGGCGCCTGCGGCCAGTTCCGGCACGAGGAGCGGTGGATGTGGCACCACCGCCACGCGTACGATCACCGCTGCAGGTTAGTGCCCACTTCGCACCTGCTCCCCTGCCCGCGCACCTGAACTGCTTCAATGCGGCCCTGGCTGAACGGTTCGGGGTAGCCCGGTCGAGGTGCACAACTTGTGCAGGCGGGGCGCCCGCAGAAGGCGGCGGCGGGCACGAGGTCGAGGAAGGCCGGCATGACCGAGCACAACTACACCGAGCACAACTACACCGAGCACAACTACACCGAGCACAACTACACCGAGCACCATCTGGAGACCGACTCCCCCGGTCCCCCACCGAGCGTCGGCCGCGCCAGCCGGAATCCACAGCGCTGGGGGCGGGTCGCTCAGGACGGCACGGTGTACACCCACACCGCTGACGGTGAGCGAGCGGTCGGTTCGTGGCAGGCCGGGACCGCAGAGGAAGGTCTGGCACACTTCGCCCGCCGGTTCGACGATCTGCTCACCGAGGCCGAACTGCTCCAGACTCGGCTGAGTTCCGGAGTAGGTGATCCCAAGCAGACGCTGTCCCGGGTCCGCACCCTGCACGATGAGCTCAGCGCGCCGACCGTCGT
The DNA here is from genome assembly GCA_963712995.1 of uncultured Actinomycetota bacterium. Taxonomy (GTDB): domain Bacteria; phylum Actinomycetota; class Actinomycetes; order Mycobacteriales; family Pseudonocardiaceae. The sequence continues at coordinate 256,656 of CAVQKH010000017.1, forward strand.
CGGTGACCTCGACGGGCTCACCACCCTCCTGACTCACCTGGAGCGGCAGGCGCAGGCCTGTCTTGCCGGCGCCAAGGCCGCACGGGAGCAGGCCAGAGCGCGAGCGAGCGCCCGCAAAGAGGCACTGGCCGAGGAGGCCGAGCAGATCGGCGCCGAGTCCACCCAGTGGAAGGCCGGCGGCGATCGGTTACGCACCATCCTGGATGAATGGAAAACGATCAAAGGCGTGGACCGGAAGACCGACGAGGCATTGTGGCGCCGGTTCTCCAAGGCCCGGGACGCCTTCGCCAGACGCCGCGGCGCGCATTTCGCCGAGCTCGACCGGCAGCGCATCGGAGCCAGGACTCGCAAGGAGGAACTGGCCGTCGAAGCCGAGAAGCTGGCCGATTCCACCGACTGGGGCGCCACCGCGGCTCGCTTCCGGAGCCTGATGGCGGAGTGGAAGGCGGCCGGGCGCGCTCCGAAGGAAGCCGACGACGCGTTGTGGCAGCGCTTCCGCGCCGCCCAGGAACGTTTCTTCAGCGCTCGCTCCGCCACGTTTTCTGGGCGGGACTCGGAGTTGGAGCGCAACGTTGCGCGCAAGACGGAACTGGTCGCCGCCGCGGAACGGATCGATCCCAGCGCAGACATCGAGGGCGCCCGGGCGCAGCTGCGAGGTATTCAGGAACAGTGGGAGAGCGTCGGCAAGGTCCCGCGTGAACGGGTCAAAGAGCTCGAAGGTCGGTTACGGACCGTCGAGGATCGGGTCCGCTCGGCGACCAATGCGCAGCAATGGCGGCACGCCGACCCCGATTCCGAAGCCCGGGTGGCCCAGTTCCGGGAACGGGTCGAGCAATACGAGGCTCAGGCCGCCAAGGCCCGCGCCGCCGGGGACGACCGCAGAGCTACCACCGCACAGGCCCAGGCTGACCAGTGGCGCGAATGGCTGGCCGCCGCCGAACGTGCAGTTACCAGCCGGTGAGTCAGCTGCGCCAGCTAGATCATCTCGACGGCCGGCCGAACGGGGGCAACCCCAGCACCACCCCGGGCGTGCTCGGGCGTCGGCCCGCCGCCCACGCATCGCCCGCGACAGTCCGCCGGTGTGCCTGCAACGCCACCTCGGACACCAGGTGGTGTGGCGCGCCGTAGGTGATCTCCGCGAGGACCACATCGCCCGGCCGGACCTTGACACCGCGCGGTTCGAAGTGCACCAGACGGCCGTCTCTGGCCCGTCCGCTCAGGCGCTGGGTCGCCGCGTCCTTGCGACCCTCTCCTTCGGAGACCAGCACCTCCACCACGCTACCGACCAGGCTCCGGTTGAGCTCCCAGGAGATCTCCTCCTGCAGCGCCACGAGCCGCTCGTAACGTTCTTGCACGATCGCCTTGGGCAGCTGCCCGGCCATATCCGCGGCGGGAGTGCCCGGGCGGCGCGAGTACTGGAAGGTGAACGCCTGGGCGAAACGGGCTTGCCGCACCACGTCCAGGGTGGCCTGGAAGTCGGCCTCGGTCTCGCCGGGGAAACCGACGATGATGTCGGTGGACAGTGCCGCGTCGGGCATCGCGGCCCGGACCTCCTCAACGATCGTGAGGTAACGCTGCGCCCGGTAGGAGCGGCGCATCGCCGCGAGAACCGTATCCGAACCGGACTGTAGCGGCATGTGCAGCTGGTGGCACACGTTCGGGGTGGCCGCCATCGCCTCGATGACATCCGAGGTGAAGTCCCGCGGGTGCGGTGAGGTGAAGCGCACCCGCTCCAATCCCTCGATCGACCCGCAGGCGCGCAGCAGGTCACCGAACGCGCGCCGGTCACCGAACCCGACCCCGTAGGCGTTGACATTCTGCCCGAGCAAAGTCACCTCGAGCACGCCCTCCGCCACCAGCGCCTCGATCTCCGCGAGCACCTCACCGGGCCGCCGGTCGACCTCTTTGCCGCGCAACGCGGGCACGATACAGAACGTACAGGTGTTGTTGCACCCCACCGAGATCGACACCCACGCGGAGTGCGCCGAGTCCCGCTTCGCCGGCAGCGCGGACGGGAAGACCTCCAGCGACTCGGCGATCTCGACCTGCGCCGCGTCGTTGTGTCGCGCTCGCTCCAGCAGGACCGGTAGCGAGCCGATGTTGTGGGTGCCGAACACCACGTCGACCCATGGCGCCCGGCGGATGATCTCGCCTCGGTCCTTCTGCGCCAGGCAGCCGCCGACAGCGATCTGCATCCCCGGGTGGTCGCTCTTGATCGGGCGTAGCTGCCCGAGGTTGCCGTAGAGCCGGTTGTCGGCGTTCTCCCGCACCGCGCAGGTGTTGAGCACGACCACATCAGGGGTAGCCTCCGAGGCGGCAGGAACGTATCCCGCCGCCTCGAGCAGCCCGGCCAGCCGCTCGGAGTCGTGCACGTTCATCTGGCAGCCGTAGGTACGCACGCGGTAGCTGCGTGCGGGTTGCTCGGTGCTCGCCGTCATCGACTGATCATCCCTCCTTGCCCTCCAGGGTAAGGCCGGGTCGGAAGCCGCTGTCGGGCCGCCCTCTGTAGGTAACTCAGACAACCAAGGCCACGATGAACCCCCATGGGCCCTCATGGTAGGGATGACCTCGACGCCCTCTCCCCTGGAGGATCGGATGAGCTCGCGCACGGAAGCCGACCCACCGATGATCCGGATGGTGGGGGTGCACAAGCATTTCGGGTCGCTGCACGTGCTGCGCGACATCAACCTGGAGGTGGCCCGCGGCGAGGTGGTTGTGGTGCTCGGGCCTTCCGGGTCCGGTAAGTCCACCTTGTGCCGCACGATCAATCGGCTGGAACCGATCGACGAGGGCCGCATTGAGATCGACGGCATACCGCTGCCCGAGGAAGGCCGGTCACTGGCCCGGCTCCGCGCCGACGTCGGCATGGTGTTCCAGCAGTTCAACCTGTTCGCCCACAAAACGATCGCGGAGAATGTCGAACTCGCTCCGGTACGGGTGCGCCGTTTCGACAAGGCCGAAGCGCACGAAACTGCGATGCAGCTGCTCGCCCGGGTCGGGATCAGCGACCAGGCGGACAAGTACCCGGCTCAGCTCTCCGGGGGTCAGCAGCAACGGGCCGCGATTGCCCGCGCGCTGGCCATGCACCCGAAGGTGATGCTTTTCGACGAGCCGACCTCGGCACTGGATCCCGAGATGGTCCAGGAAGTGCTCGACGTGATGACATCGCTGGCGCAAGAGGGCATGACCATGGTGGTGGTCACCCACGAGATGGGCTTCGCCCGCCGGGCCGCACACCGGGTGGCGTTCATGTCCGACGGCGGCATCGTCGAGGATTCGGCGCCGGATCAGTTCTTCACCGCACCGCGCTCAGATCGTGCCAAGGACTTCCTCGGCAAGATCTTGACGCACTGACGAAAATTTCGGGCATCGGCGAAGGCCCGGTGAACTATCGAGGGGACGGGAGCCAGGAGATGAAGCTGCGCGCCATCGTCACCGGCCTGCTGGTCGGTGGGCTCGTGCTGGTCGCCTGCGGCCGGGAGACCTCCCCGAGCGGGATCGGCGCCAACGCTGCGGCACCGAGTGTGGCGCGCAACGTCGCCGTTGCGGGCTCGCCCACCTTTGCCCGAATGAGCCAGCGTGGCACCGTGGTCATCGGCGTCAAGAACGATCAGCCGGGTTTGGGTTACCTCAATCCGAAGACGAACAAATACGAAGGCTTCGATATCGAGATCGCCCGGTTGATCGCGGCCAAACTCGGATTCGACCCCGAAACGAAGATCGAGTACAAGCCAATCCCTTCGGCAGCTCGCGAGCAGGCCATCAGCAACGAGCAGGTCGACTACTACGTGGGTACCTACACGATCAACGATGCCCGTAAGAAACAGATCTCCTTCGCCGGCCCGTACTTCATCGCCGGCCAGAGCCTGCTCGTCAAAACCGATGACCAGTCGATCACCGGTCCCACCACCCTCCAGGGTAAGCGGGTCTGTTCAGTCACCGGTTCGACGCCCATCCGCCGGGTCCGAGAGCAGAACCTCACCGATAAGATCGTTGAGTTCCAGAACTACTCCCAGTGCGTCGACCAGTTGCTCGCTGGTCAGATCGATGCCGTGACCACGGACGACGCCATCCTCAAGGGCTACGCCGCGCAGGATACCCAGCAACTCAAGGTGGTCGGTCAACCATTCTCCCAGGAGCCCTACGGGGTGGGCCTCCCGCTCGCGGATGATGCACTGCGCGCCAAGGTCAACGACATCCTGGAGAATGCCGCGCAAGACGGCACCTGGAAGCGGATCTACGACGCCACGCTGGGTGCATCCGGTTCGGACGCGAAGCCGCCGGCCGTCAATCGGTACTGACGCCTGACCGCCGTGGGCACGGAGTGATCGATCTCCTCGTCGAGAACTGGGATCTGTTCGTCACGGGATTCCGAACCACGATCTTACTTTTCCTCTTCGCCGGCATCGGCGCACTCCTTCTCGGCACGCTGCTCGCGGCGATGCGGGTCAGCCCGGTCCCGGTGCTGCGACTGCTGGGCACCGCCTACGTCACCACCTTCCGGAACACGCCGCTCACGCTGGTGTTCTTCTTCTTCGCCTTCGCCTACCCCCGGCTGGGCCTCCTTGACGTCTCCTTCTTCACCAGGGCGGTGCTCGCCTTGGCCGGCTACACCGCAGCGTTCGTGTGCGAGGTCGTGCGATCCGGTATCAATACCGTCGACGTCGGGCAGGCCGAGGCGTCGCGGGCACTGGGCCTCACCTTCACCCAGACCCTCGCCGAGGTGGTCATCCCGCAGGCCATCAGGTCCGTGGTGCCGCCGATGACCAGCGTGCTCAACTCGCTGCTGAAGAACACCACGGTCGCGGCCGGTTTCGCGGTCGCAGAGACCGGCCAGATCATCCCGACCCTCGTCGAACGGGGCGCCCCGGTGCTCATCGGGATGACCTGGATCGTGATCGGATTCCTGATCCTCGTCATCCCGCTGACCCTCACCCAACGAGCCCTCGAGAAGCGGTGGAGCGTGGCCCGATGACCTCGGTGCTCTACGACCTGCCTGGACCTCGGGCTCGGGCCCGAAACCGGATGTTGGGCGTGCTGGTGACCATCGGCATCGTCGTTCTGATCGGTTTCATCGGCTACCGCTTCTGGGTGACCGGCCAGTTCGAGGGAAGAAGATGGGAGTGGTTGCTCTACAAGGATCTCCAGTTACAACTGCTCGCCGCCCTCGGCGCCACCCTGCGGGCGTTCGTGGTGGGAGCGGTGCTCGCCCTTGCTGTCGGCTTGCTGCTCGCGGTCGCACGGCTCTCCGAGCACGGGTGGTTACGCGCACCGGCGTATGTGGTTGTCGAGTTGTTTCGGGCGATCCCGCTGGTCGTTTTGATCTTCTTCTTGTTTTACGCGACGCCGCAGGCCGGACTGCGGCTGGGTGTCTTCTGGTCGCTGGTGGTGGGCTTGACAATCTACAACGGTTCGGTGCTCGCCGAGGTGTTCCGCGCCGGTGTGCAGTCGGTGCCGCGCGGCCAAAGCGAGGCCGCCTACGCCCTGGGCCTGAGCAAGAACCAGGTGATGCGAACGGTGCTGGTGCCGCAAGCCGTGCGGACCATGCTGCCCACGATCGTGAGCCAGCTCGTCGTCCTGCTCAAGGACACCGCGCTGGGCTTCCTCATCACCTATCAGGAGCTCTTGTTCGAAGCCCGGTACTTCGGCAGTCTCGCCGAGTTCGGGCGCCCGATCATCCCCACCGCACTCGTGATCGGCACGATCTACATCACGCTGTGCGTAGCGCTGTCCGCGTTGGCCAGTCACCTGGAGCGCCGCAACCGCCGCAAACCGCCGCTACCCGGCGATGAACTGCTCGACGAGCTGGTAGACACCGATCAGCAGCAGACCGATGGCGGCGAGCCGCCCGGCTTCCTCATGGAATCGTGCGCCGAGCCGCGATCCGACGAACAACCCGAGTTGAGAGGCGATCACTCCCTGCATGGCGATGGCGACGAAGCCGGCGATCACCGGAATGTGCGCCAAACCGAGACCGAACCCGGCCGCGAGTTCATCCGGGCTGATCGAGACACCGAGCCCGATGAGTCCCAGAACGTTTTCACTCATCCGCTTGCGGACCCGCTCGACTTCACTGGTGTCCTGATCCATCAGCAGGACGACGCCCAGGAGGATGAACACACCGGCACCGGCATAATCTGCCGGCTCACCAATTACCTCGGCGAGTTCTGCGCCGAGAACCAGGCCGATCAACATCGCACCGACCTGACAGCTAGCGAGTACCAGTGACACCCGCCATCGCGCCCAGCCGGTCAGCCCGAGGGTACCGAGGGCGGTCGAGACCGACAGGATATCCAAAGCCAATGGCAACACGAAGACCACGGTCCTGCCCAATTCGTTGAGCATAAATGCGCATTCCTACTCAATGTAGTCGATCGAGCATGCCGCGTGATCGCGACCGAAGGATCGCCGCGGGTTTCTTCGGGACCTGAGAATTCTAACCAGTTCACTGCGCTTGACGGTCTATCTCCAGCGCCAGCAGGTCTGGTAATTGCTCCAAAAGCGCGCGCAGATTAGACTGTTCAGGTGAAGCATTCCTCAGCTGCGACACCACTGGACGCGCCCCGGTGTCGCTTCGGCGACAAGCTCAAGTGATCCGTTCGAGGGGATCCCCTCACGCTGTACGGTCTGCCGCGGCTCCGCTCAGCATGACTACCCCCAGGATTGGAGATAACGCCCCCAATGGGCAACGTTCCTACTCTTCTGTTGTTCGTGCTGCCGCTGAGCGTGGACACCTTCGCGATCGCCGCGGCGGTGGGCGCGAACCGGCTCTCCGGTTGGAGCCGGTGGCGAATCTCCATGATCTTCGCCATCTTTGAAGGCGGCACCCCACTGATCGGTCTCGGCCTCGGCTCATCGGTCGGACAAGCGGTCGGCGGAGTCGCCGAATATCTCTCTGGTGCCCTACTCATTTTACTCGGCGGTTACCTGTGGTGGTCCGATGAGGATCGCGATGCAGACGATGACGATGACGAGACAGCGAAAGCGCGGAGGCTCGTCAACGCCCGGGGCCTCACCCTCATCGGACTAGCCCTGTCGATCAGCCTCGACGAACTGGTGATCGGGTTCGGTTTCGGTCTTGGCACCAATCTCACCGAACCCGCTACCTTCATCGCCATCATCGCAATTCAGGCACTGGTCTTCTCTCAGCTCGGTTTGTTACTCGGTTCCTGGATCAGCGAACGCCTGCGTGAGCGCATCGAACGGGCCGCCGGACCTATCCTGATTTTCCTCGGCTGCTACCCTTTCGCCGAAGAGCTCATCCGAACTGAGTTGGTCCCCATCCGTGGCGCCGTCATCGTCAGCATTCTCGTGATTGTCCTGGCCGCCGCCATCATGTACCACCACTTCGCGACGCCAGTGCAAAAAATTTCGGCTATTTTTTCACGCGATCAGCAATGGTCAACATTCAGCGCTCCTAGTGGTCAACTCAGCCAGTCCCGATCCGGGGGACATCGGGGGCATCGCATCGGCGACCATCATGGATCTTGAGGGACGGGAACTCTCGGTGGAACGACCAACTGCTCCGAGGCGATCATCCGGTAGCCGGTTCTGGTCGGTGTTGGGTGTCATTCGCGCTGGCCGACTACAACCAAGGCGGATCGGCTGCCTGCTCGTGGTGCTCGTGATTGGCACCATGTGGCTGGTGGGACAAGCCGTCGAAGGAGTCAACTCGCTGTTTCGTCCGCCGGCGGTGCCTGGCAATCCGCTCAGCACCGTCGCACCGGCACGCCCACCGGGCAGCGGATCGCCGACCATCGATCGCATCACTGCACGCCGCAAGCTCATCGTCGCCATTCACGAAGTGCCTGGGCTGGCCCAGCCCTCATCAGATCCTGGCGGGTACACCGGCTTCGACATCGCACTGCTCGACCTGATAGCCCACGATCTGTCGGTGGATTCCGCTCGAACCAGCTTCAAACCCCTTCCCACGGGTACCCGCGAGGCCGCTCTGGGTCGGGGTGAGGTGGATCTCTTACTGGGTGGTTACGAGATCACCGCGGCGCCGAGTGCCACAGTAGCCAGCGCCGGTCCTTACCTGGTACTCGGCAAGCAGGTGGGGAGCGCCGAGTACGGCATCGGCCTGCCGTCCCGGGACCCGGTGCTCCGCGATCGGATCACCGCGGTGCTGCGGCATGCGATCGAGGACGGCACCTGGGCTCGCCTCTACGCCCAGTACCTGGGCACTCCGGTGCCCAACCCCCCGACGCTGCGCTGACTTATCCCCGGTCGCGGCGGAACAACCGGGCCAGCGGATCGAAGCGGAGGCTGACCACCCGTTCCTTCATCGGGATCAGCGCATTGTCCGTGATCTTGATGTGCTCCGGGCATACCTCGGTACAGCACTTGGTGATGTTGCAGAACCCTAGGCCGTGTTCGTCCTGCGCGGCCCTTCTGCGATCCACACCCTCCTCGTCGGCGGCGTCGAGTGGATGCATGTCCAGCTCAGCGATGCGCATCAGGAACCGCGGTCCGGAGAAACTCGACTTGTTCTCCTCATGGTCGCGGATCACGTGACAGGTGTTCTGGCACAAGAAACACTCGATGCACTTGCGGAATTCCTGCGAGCGTTCAACGTCTACCTGCTGCATCCGATATTCGCCCGGCTCGGTCCCCTTAGGCGGCATGAATGCGCGAATTTCGCGCGCCTTGTGATAGTTGTAGGAGACATCGGTGACGAGGTCTCGGATGATCGGGAAAGTACGCATCGGTGTAATGGTCACCGGTTGCTGTGGCGGCAAGGTGGACATCCGCGTCATGCACAGTAACCGCGGCCTGCCGTTGATTTCAGCGCTACACGATCCGCACTTACCTGCCTTGCAGTTCCATCGCACCGCGAGGTCCGGCGCCTGGGTGGCCTGCAGACGATGAATCACGTCGAGGACCACCTCACCATCGTTGACCTCCACGTCGAAGTCGGCCAGCTCCCCGCCGTCGGTATCGCCCCGCCAGACCCGGAAGTGTCGCTGGGTACCCATGTCAGTCCGTCCCTCCGGGGAGCTCGTCGGCGGTGAAGTACTTCTTCAGCTCGTCGAGCTCGAATAGTTCAACTAGATCCGCGCGCATCGGGACCTGCTCCTTGCGCGCGACACGAACAGTGCCCTCGGCGTCCTGCATGCACACCAGCAGGGCAACTCGCCAATCGGGGTTCATCCCCGGGTAGTCGTCTCGGGTGTGCCCGCCCCGGCTCTCGGTGCGCTCCAGCCCCGCCCGTGCCACACATTCGCTCACCGCGAGCATGTTGCGCAGATCCAGCGCGAGATGCCAGCCCGGATTGAACTGACGGTGACCTTCCACCACGACGTGATCGGCCCGCTGACGCAACTCGCGGAGTTTCTTCAGCGCCAGTTCCATCTCGTCTGCCCTGCGGATGATGCCGACCAGGTCGTTCATGGTCTGCTGGAGTTCCTGTTGCAGCAGGTATGGATTCTCGGCGCCCTCGCTGTGAGTCTGAGTCTGGAAGGGGCTCAGCGCCCGCTGCGCTGCCGCCTCGACCTCGATTTCGAGCACTTCCGGCCGGGGCGGCGCGCCCAGGGAGTCCACATAGGTTGCCGCTCCGAGGCCGGCCCGGCGACCGAACACGAGCAGGTCGGACAGCGAGTTTCCACCCAGCCGATTGGAGCCGTGCATCCCACCGGCGACCTCACCGGCGGCGAAGAGCCCACGCACCGAAGCTCCGGCGGTGTCCGGGTCGACCTCGACGCCGCCCATCACGTAGTGGCAGGTAGGCCCGACCTCCATCGGCTCGGCCGTGATATCGACGTCCGCCAGTTCCTTGAACTGGTGATACATCGAAGGAAGCCGTTTTTTGATCACCTCAGCGGGTAGCCGGGAGGAGACGTCGAGGAAGACCCCACCATGCGGTGACCCCCGGCCCGCTTTGACCTCGGAATTGATGGAACGCGCCACTTCATCACGAGGCAGCAGTTCCGGTGGCCGGCGGTTATGGTCCGGATCGTCGTACCAGCGGTCCGCCTCCTGTTCCGAGGTCGCATACTTGTCTTTGAAGACGTCGGGGATGTAATCGAACATGAACCGCTTGTTCTCCGAGTTACGCAGCACACCTCCGTCACCGCGGACCGATTCGGTGACCAGGATTCCCTTGACGCTGGGCGGCCACACCATCCCGGTGGGATGGAACTGGACGAACTCCATGTTGATCAGTGCCGCACCGCAACGCAACGCGAGCGCGTGCCCGTCCCCAGTGTATTCCCAGGAATTGCTGGTGACCTTGAAAGCCTTGCCGATCCCGCCGGTGGCCAGCACCACGGCAGGCGCTTCGAAATGGACGAAGCGACCGGTCTCGCGCCAGTAACCGAACGCACCGGCTATCGCGTCGCCGTCTTTGAACAGGTCGGTGATCGTGCACTCGGCGAAGACCTTGAGATTGACCTCGTAGTCGCCGTGGTGAGCGAAGTCCTCCTGCTGTAATGAGACGATTTTCTGTTGCAGCGTGCGGATCAGTTCCAGACCGGTACGATCGCCCACGTGCGCCAGCCGAGGGTATTCGTGCCCCCCGAAATTACGCTGGCTGATCTTGCCGTCGGTGGTGCGGTCGAACAGTGCCCCGTAGGTTTCCAGCTCCCATACCCGCTGCGGTGCTTCCTTCGCATGCAGCTCGGCCATCCGCCAATTGTTGAGGAACTTGCCCCCACGCATGGTGTCACGAAAATGCACCTGCCAGCTGTCCCGCGGGTTCATGTTGCCCATCGACGCCGCGATGCCTCCCTCAGCCATCACGGTATGGGCCTTGCCGAACAACGACTTGCAGACAACGGCGGTGCGTTTGCCCAGCTCGCGGGCCTCGATCGCGGCACGCAAACCGGCGCCTCCCGCACCGATCACCACGACGTCGTAGTCGTGCCGTTCGATCTCGGTCATCAGGGGATCCTTGTCAGCTCGGCGAACGCAGTCAGTTGAACAGACGCAGGTCGGCGATCCAACCTGCGGAGACGGACATGATGTAGAAGTCTGTGAGCATCACCGTGATCAGCGAAGTCCAAGCGAACTGCATGTGACGTCCGTTGAGCCTGGACAACTTCGTCCAGAACCAGTACTGGACAGGATGCTTGGAGAAGTGCTTGAGGCGGCCACCGAAGATATGCCGGCACGCGTGGCACGACAAAGAATACAGCCACAGCATCGTGACGTTGGCCAGCAGAATCAGCGATCCCAGACCTACTCCGAAACCGCCGGAGGCCGGAAAAAAAGCCAGCACCACGTCATAAGTATTGATCAACAACAACGCCGATGCAAGGTAGAAGAAATATCGGTGCAGGTTCTGGATTATCAGCGGAAATCTGGTTTCACCGGTGTATTTCTTCGCTGGTTCGGTCACCGCGCATCCGGGCGGCGATAAAAGAAAAGCCCGGTAGCCCGCCTTGCGGTAGTAGTAGCAGCTCGCCCGGAATCCGGCGAGAATCGGAAAAATCAGGATAGGTAGTGGCAGCGCCAGCGGAAACGCCGGCAGTGGAGTGCCGAAATGTGACGAGCCTGGCGCGCACGACGCGCTCAAGCAGGGCGAGTACAGGGGCGTGAGATAGTGGTATGCACCAACCCAGTAGTCACTCCGCATGAACAGCCTGATCGTGATGTAAAGGACGAAGGTGCCCAACACGATGGCGGTCACCAGAGGGGATAACCACCAGCGATCTGTGCGCAAGGTCCGTGCGGAGATTGCTGCCCGGGCGGACCGTGTCCGCTCAGGCGGGGTGACCCCGGATGCCGGGGACGATGCGGTCGTTGTCATCAGGTCGATCCAGGTCGGGGGCGGTGGCTGGCATGGTCGGTTTCGCTTGCAGGCTCCACCGCAGTCCGGACGATCGCCGCGATTCGACAGCTCTCGTGGCGTCAACCGACAGTAAGCCGGAGCGGTGCACAGGTCCAAGATATGGTAGCGGTGGTATCAATAGCGATAGGCTATCAACGTGCAACTCCAGCAGCTCGTGTACTTTCTGGCCGTCGCTCAGACCCGCCACTTCACCCGCGCCGCCGAGCTCACCCATGTAGCGCAGCCGTCACTGAGCAAACAGATCCACTGCTTGGAGCACGAGCTGGGTAGCGAACTGTTCCACCGGGCCCGGGGCAACGTCACGCTCACCCCGGCCGGAGAGGTGCTCATGCCCTTCGCCAAGCGGATCCTGGCCGACGTCGAGACGGCCCGGTTGCAGGTACATGAGCTGGCTGAGCTTCGCCGGGGGCGACTACGGCTGGGCGCTACCCCCAGCCTGTGCACCGGACCGCTGGCGTATGCACTGGCCTGTTTCCGTGAGCGTTACCCCGGGATCCAACTCATCATCGATGAGAGCGGATCCCGGGACCTGGTGCGCCAACTCGCCGAAGGGGCCATCGACCTGGCGATGATCACCTCACCGGCGCACCGCGGCGATCCCACCCTCGACACCGTCCCCATCCTGCGCGAACAACTCGCCGTGGCCGTGCCCCGCGGCATCGATCTCGAGCTCGACTCGTTTCGGATCGAAGACCTCCGGGACCGTCCGCTGGTGATGTTCAGAGAGGGCTATGACCTCAGATCGATGACTCTCACAGCCTGCCAGCGTGCCGGGTTTCAACCCCGATTCGCGATCGAAGGAGGTGAGATGGATGCCGTACTCAGCTTCGTCGAAGCCGGCCTCGGGATCGCTGTGGTTCCCAGCATGGTTCTCCAGGATCGCCCCAAACTTCGTGGTGTGCCATTCGCACCTCCCGTTCCGATCCGCACAATCGCGCTGGCTCACCGCACCGACGTGCGCCTGACCCGCGCCGCTGAGGAGTTTCGCGCCACACTATTGCGACTGCTCAGCGAGACTCATGCACAGGGTGGCCTTCCCGCTGGCCTTGAGTTCATCTCGCCTGGCGAGCCAGCAGGCGATCAGCCCGGACACGACTCGATCTCAGCGGGGCAGCCCGCCGCGCCAAGCTCGTCGCGCAGCACGCGCCAGGCAAGCTCCTCGGAATAGCCCTTGCGGGCCAGCATCGCGCCCAGTTTGCGAGCCACAGCTCCGATGTCCCGCCTCGTACTGGTGCGAAGCTTGCGCCGGACCAGCACGCGGGCCCGTTGCTCCTCATCCTCGGGGCGCACCATCTCCACGGCCTCGCGAGCTATCTCATCAGGCACTCCTCGGCGCCGAAGCTCAGTGCTCAGCGCCCGCCTGCCCAAACCCCGGTGGTTGTGACCGGAGTTCACCGCCGCCTCAGCCAGGGCAGCGTCATTCACCAGTCCCAGCTCGTCCAGGCGATCGAGCACAGATTCACCGATCTCCTCAGGAATCCCGTGCCGCCGCAGAGCACTGGCCAGCTCAACCCGGCTGCGTGGCCGCCCGGTGAGCAGCCGCAGACAGATCCGCTGCGCTTCCGCCGCCGGACTCACGACGTTGTCATCCGGACATTCCTCGTTGGTGGACTGTGAGGGCATCAGAAGTCCACCGGAGCCGGCACGGTCTGATCAGCATCCAGCTTCGCCCCAATGCCCAGTTTGTCCTTGATCCGCTTCTCGATCTCGGCAGCGATATCCGGGTTGTCGGCGAGGAACTTGCGCGCGTTCTCCTTGCCCTGGCCGAGCTGGTCACCCTCATAGGTGTACCAGGCCCCTGCCTTGCGGACGATTCCCTGCTCCACACCCAGATCGATCAGCGAACCTTCCTTGCTGATCCCATGGCCGTACAGAATATCGAATTCTGCTTGCTTGAACGGCGGTGCGCACTTGTTCTTGACCACCTTGACACGGGTCCGGTTGCCTACTGCGTCCGATCCGTCCTTGAGCGTCTCGATCCGGCGAATGTCCAGTCGTATCGAGGCGTAGAATTTCAATGCCTTACCACCCGTGGTGGTCTCCGGAGAGCCGAAGAAGACTCCGACCTTCTCCCGGAGCTGGTTGATGAAGATCGCAGTGGTTCCCGAGGTGCTCAGCGCACCGGTGATCTTTCGCAGCGCCTGGCTCATCAGGCGGGCTTGCAGGCCGACGTGCGCATCACCCATCTCGCCCTCGATCTCCGCCCGTGGCACGAGGGCCGCTACCGAGTCGATGACGACGACATCCAGCGCACCGGAGCGGATCAGCATGTCCGTGATCTCCAGTGCCTGTTCCCCGGTATCGGGTTGGGAGACCAGCAGGGCGTCGGTGTCCACTCCGAGCGATTTGGCGTAGTCGGGATCCAACGCATGCTCAGCGTCGATGAACGCGGCGATCCCGCCGGCCCGCTGGGCGTTGGCCACTGCGTGCAACGCGACCGTCGTCTTCCCGGAGGACTCCGGGCCGTACACCTCGACGATGCGACCACGAGGCAGACCACCGATGCCCAGCGCCACGTCCAACGCAATGGAGCCGGTGGGAATCACCTCGACGGGTGCGCGGCCCTCTTCACCCAGGCGCATCACTGAGCCCTTGCCACACTGCTTCTCGATCTGAGCCAAGGCGATCTCGAGTGCCTTCTCCCGATCCGGTGCTGATGCCATCTGACGGTCCACCTCGCTGGTTAGGGTTCTTCTGGGTCGACGCCGACGCTAGGCGGTAGGACCGACACTTTGCGACGGCACACGGCCGGATCTGTGGACAGGGCTCCTGCTGTGGATAACAACCTAGACGAACAAGTGTTCGAGACGCTCGGTGACACGCCGGTGTGTCAGCTTGCCGCGCCCAGCGGGGTGTACCACGAGCCGACACACCGAGCGGGAGGGGCCGACACGCCGGGGAAGGACCGTCAGCGGCGGCCTTCCGGGACGTTAAAGACCGCGCAGACCACGGCCCAGACTCGCTTGGTGTCGATCCCCGCTTCCAGTGCCCCGTTCACCGTCCGGCCACCGAGCTCCGCGAATACATGATCATGGGACAGCGCGGCCGCCATGATCGAGCCGAACTCCTCGTCCATCCGCTGCCGCAGGTGGGTGATCCGCACGCGTCCAGGTTAAGCCCATCTCCGGCGGCTATCGTGATGTGGTGTTCACCTCGGATGACCCCACCGGGCTGTCCTCCACCACCGGCCAGTTGGTGATCCTGCTGGGCCTGCTCTCCGTCCTGGCGATGCTCATCCGCTGGTGGTGGTGGCAGCGAAACCGCTGATCGGCCTTGTCTCAGGTGGTCAGCGGCGTAGCGCGAAGCTGATGTCCGGCCGCGGTGAGGCAGCGACCCGTGGCGAGGTCGAAGCGCCAGCCATGCAGGGCGCAGGTGAGGATCCCGTCTGACACACTGCCGAACTTGGCCAGGTCAGCGCGCAGGTGCGGGCAGCGGCGTTGCACGCACCAGCCGTCCAGGGTGACGTCTGCGCCGTCGTCGTTGCGCTCGTCATACCAGTTCTCGACGTAGTCGATGCGCTCCTGCGACAGGCATTTGAAGAAGACGTAGACGAACTCGTTGTACTGGCCGACCCGGCTGGCCCGGAACCGCAGCGACAGGAACAGGCTGTTCGACCAGTCCACCTCGCGGCGAGCCAGGTTGGTCGCGACCAGATCCGCCGAGGTGGACAGCCGGTAGCGGCAGTGCTCGCCGGCGAACTCGCGTACCTCGCGAGCATTGAAGTCGATCACTAACGAGAGCTCGCCGACGTCCAGGCGAACCGGGCCGCCAATCCCTGTGCAGATGTTCTCGGCGCGCTTGAGCAGCGGCTCCCACCATTGCTTGAGTTGCTCGAGCAGGTCACTGGGTGCCGGCATCCGGCTGGCCCGCTCGCGCGCCAGGACGGGTTGCGCGCGGACCTGGTATTCCCGCAGGTAGGCGGACTTCTCGCCGAAGATGTGGTCGATCTCGGCGGCTGAATGGCGGTGAGTCAACTCGCAGTGCGACCCGTCCAGATCGGCGACGCTTCCCGGCAGTAGTAGGTGCGCCGCCACCCCGGGGCGCGCCGCGTTCAGCTCAGCGAGGAATTCCCGCTGGTCGGTGAAGATGCTCTCCCCGTCACGGCCCTGACCGTTGAGCTCGAAGAGGTCCTCATCGAGGAAGCAGGGTGGGCCCGCGGTGGGGAACACGTGCGCGGCGCCCACCGCGTCGATGTAGCGCAGCGCCCGGTCGGTCTGACCGGCCCGCTTGCGGCGGGCGAACTCCTTGCGTGCTCCTTCGGGCAGGTCGTAGACCATCGGCCACCAGATCGCGCCGGAGAACTGGGTGAAATACCCGTGCACCTCGCCGAAATCCCGCAGCTGCTCGATATCCAGCGGATGGGCGTCGTTCTGGTTGAGGACCACGGTGCGGCCATCGTCCAGGGACAGCGCCGAGTCGCCGATCGGCCCGTCGCTGGGCCCGGTCAATGACGTGATCATGATGCGTAACCCGTCGCGGACCACCGGGACGCCGGACTGCGTGCGCAGGAAACTCCGGAACCCCAGTCCGGCGAGCTCGCGCTCCAGCTCGTCGGTGGGGTAGTCCGGAAGCAGCACCGTGGCTCCCTTACGCACCTGGCGGCGCAGTAGCTCGGCGTCACAGTGGTCCCGGTGCAGATGCGAGATGTACAGGTAGTCGGCCTGCCCGAGGGCGTCCCAGTCCAGGTCGCTGTTGTCGGGGAAGGGGAACCATGAGCCGAAGAAAGCCGGGTTCACCCAGGGATCACAGAGCACACTGCCGGCCGCGGTCTCGATGAACAACCCGGCGTGCCCGACTCCGGTGATCCGCATGTGCTCTCCTTGAGGGGATCCTTGACTGGTGACGTATCGGCCCGATCGTGCCATCCGTTCTCAGATGGGTCCTACGCTGCTGCGCAGGCTGCGCCACAAGCGCGCCCATCGAGTGCGAAGGGAGTCACCACCGTGACCGACGTGTTCCGATCCGGCGACCACGAGCAGGTCGTATTCTGCCGCGACGAGCCCACAGGGCTGCGCGCCATCATCGCCATCCACTCCACCGCACTGGGTCCGGCGCTCGGCGGCACCCGGTTCCACTTCTATCCCAGCGAGGACGACGCCCTCGCCGACGTGCTGCACCTGTCCCGGGCGATGTCCTACAAGAACTCGCTCGCGGGGCTGGACCACGGCGGCGGCAAGGCTGTCATCCTCGGCGACCCGACCCGGGACAAGACCGAGGGGCTCCTGCGCGCATACGGTCGCTTCGTCCAGGCGCTGGGCGGGCGCTACGTCACCGCGTGCGACGTCGGCACCTACGTCGAGGACATGGACGTGGTGGCCCGGGAGTCCGAGTTCGTCACCGGGCGCTCGTTGTCCCACGGCGGCGCCGGTGACTCCTCGATCCTGACCGCCTTCGGCGTCTTCCAGGGCATGTGCGCAGCCGCCGAGCACATCTGGGATACGCCCAGCCTGTCAGGGCGCCGGGTGGGCATCGCCGGGGTGGGCAAGGTCGGGGGGCTTCTCGTTGACCATCTCCTCGCCGACGGCGCTGAAGTGATCGTGGCCGACATCAGTGCGCAGGCGATCGAGCGGGTCCGCGCCGCACATCCCGAGGTGGTCATCGCGCCGGACACCGCGGCGCTGGTTCGCGAATCCATCGATGTGTACGCCCCGTGCGCGCTCGGCTCGGCGCTGGACGATCCCACCGTCGCCGTCTTACGCGCAAAGATCGTCTGCGGGGGTGCGAACAATCAGCTGGAACACCCCGGCGTGGAGAAATTCCTCGACGAGCGGGGCATCCTTTACGCACCCGACTATGTGGTCAACTCCGGCGGGGTCATCCAGGTTGCCGATGAGATCGGGGGATTCGACTTCCAACGGGCCAAAGCTCGGGTCGCCAAGATCTTCGACACCACCCGGAAGATCTTCGCCCTGGCGGAGCGGGATGGTGTCCCTCCCGCCGTCGCCGCCGACCATCTCGCCGAGCGACGAATCGCCGATGCGGGCCGGTTGCGCAAGAGTCAGGCGTAGTGACGGGTTCGCAGCGGACACGGCGCATCCTCGGAGATTGTCGGTGCCGCGGGCCATGATGGGTGCCGTGACCGTGCTCGACCGCTTCTCCCCTGCTACCCGGGACTGGTTCACCGGGGCCTTCGCTGAGCCCACTCCAGCCCAGCTGGGTGCCTGGCAGGCCGTCGCCGCTGGGCAGCACACCCTGGTGGTAGCGCCCACCGGTTCGGGCAAGACCCTCGCCGCGTTCCTGTGGGCGCTGGATCGGCTGACCGTTGCCGGTCCAGCGGACGAACCGACCATGCGGTGCCGGGTGCTCTACATCTCCCCGCTCAAGGCTCTGGCGGTGGACATCGAGCGCAACCTGCGTTCCCCGTTGGCCGGCATCCGGCAGGCCGCGCACCGGTTGGGCCTGCCCCAACCGGACATCCGGGTCGGGATGCGTACCGGCGATACCTCAGCCGAGCAGCGCCGCGCCTTTGCCCGCACCCCGACCGACGTGCTCGTCACCACCCCCGAGTCGCTGTTCCTGCTGCTCACCGCGGCGGCTCGGGAGTCGCTGCGCGGGGTTCACACGGTGATCGTCGATGAGGTGCACGCCGTCGCCGCCACCAAGCGCGGCGCGCACCTGGCGTTGTCCTTGGAGCGGCTGGACGCCCTGCTGGAGAAACCCGCGCAGCGGATCGGCCTGTCCGCCACCGTGCGCCCGGTCGAGGAGGTCGGTGCCTTCCTCGCCGGGGGGCGGCCGGTGCAGGTGGTACACCCGGCGTCCGCCAAGACGATCGAGGTCACGGTGCAGGTGCCGGTGCGGGACATGTCCGCGCTGGGTGAGCTGACCGAGGGCGGCGACGCAGCGGTGGAGCAGCGCTCGTCGATCTGGCCCGCGGTGGAGCGCCGCGTGCTGGATCTGATCCGCGCGCACCGATCGACGATCGTGTTCGCCAACTCGCGGCGGCTGGCCGAGCGGCTCACCTCCCGGCTCAACGAGCTGGCCATCGAGGAGCCCGCCGCGGTACGAGACCGGATGCCGGCCGAGCTGATGGGCCAGGCCGGGCTCGCTGGTGGTGCCCCCGAAGTAATAGCCAAAGCGCACCACGGCTCGATGTCGCGAGAGCAGCGAACCCTCGTCGAAGAAGAGCTCAAGTCCGGCCTACTGCCGTGCGTGGTCGCCACCTCCTCGCTTGAGCTCGGTATCGACATGGGAGCGGTGAATCTCGTGGTGCAGGTCGAGGCACCCCCCACGGTTGCGTCCGGTTTACAGCGGATCGGCCGCGCCGGACACCAGGTGGGCGCGGTGTCCCGAGGCGTGGTGTTCCCGAAGTACCGCGGTGACCTGGTCTCGTGCGCGGTGGTAGCGGAACGGATGGCACTCGGGGCGATCGAGGCGCTGCGCTACCCCCGCAACCCGCTCGACGTGCTCGCCCAACACGTGGTGGCCATGGTCGCGCTGGATACCTGGCGCGTCGACGAGTTGGCCGCGCTGGTCCGGCGCGCCGCGCCGTACACAGCGCTGCCCGACTCGGCGCTGTACGCCGTGCTGGACATGCTCGCCGGGCGCTACCCGTCGGAGGAGTTCGGTGAGCTGCGGCCGCGGATCGTCTGGGACCGGGTCAGCGACGAGCTGCGCGGGCGGCCAGGAGCGCAGCGGCTGGCGGTCACCTCCGGTGGCACCATCCCGGACCGGGGGCTGTTCACCGTGATGACGCCCGGTGGTGCTGATGGAGCGGGCTCGCGGGTCGGTGAACTCGATGAGGAGATGGTGTACGAGTCCCGGGTAGGTGACACGTTCCTACTCGGCTCGACGTCGTGGAAGATCATCGACATCACTCACGACCGGGTCATCGCTGCGCCCGTGCCCGGTGAGCCGGCCCGGATGCCGTTCTGGAAGGGGGACGCGCCGGGGCGGCCGCTGGAGCTGGGGCGCGCGCTGGGCGCGTTCGTCCGGGAACTGTGCGCCACCGGGGTGGATGCAGCCCGTCGGCGCGTCGAGGGGATCGGCCTCGACACCTGGGCCGCCGACAACCTGCTGTCCTACCTGCGTGAGCAGCGCGAGGCCACAAGACACGTACCCGACGACCGCACAGTCGTGGTGGAACGTTTCCGTGACGAGCTGGGTGACTGGCGGATGGTGGTGCACTCGCCATTCGGCGCTCAGGTCAACGGGCCATGGGCGTTGGCGATCGGCGCCAGGCTGCGGGAACGGCGCGGCCTGGAGGCGCAGGTGGCCAGCGCGGATGACGGGATCGTGTTGCGGCTGCCGGACGCCCTGGACGCCGAGGGCGCCGAGATCCTGCCCAGCGCCGAGGACGTGCTGTTCGACCCCGATGAGATGGAAGCGCTCGTGATCGCCGAGATCGGCGGTTCGGCGCTGTTCGCATCGCGGTTCCGGGAGTGCGCCGCGCGATCGCTGCTACTGCCCCGCCGTGACCCGCGACGCCGCACGCCGCTGTGGCAGCAACGGCAGCGCTCCGCGCAGCTGCTCGCCGTTGCCGCTAAATACGAGCGATTCCCGGTGGTGCTGGAGGCGATGCGGGAATGCCTGCAGGACGTCTATGACCTGCCCGGGCTACGCGAGCTGATGTCGGATGTGCGCGCCCGGCGGGTCCGGGTGGTGGAGATCACCACCCCATCACCGTCGCCGTTCGCCCGCAGCCTGCTGTTCGGTTATGTGGGAATGTTCCTCTACGAGCTGGACGCCCCGCTGGCCGAACGCAGGGCCGCCGCACTCGCGTTGGACTCCACGCTGCTGGCGGAACTGCTCGGCGGTGAGGCGATCCGCGAGCTGCTCGATGCCGAGGTGGTCATGGAGATCGAGACGCAGTTGCAGCGCCTCGATCCCGATCGCCAGGCCCGGGACGTCGAGGGGGCTGCCGATCTGCTGCGCACGCTGGGCGATCTCACCGAGGTCGAGGCTGCGCGGCGCGGGGTGGATCCGGCGTGGCTCGCCGAACTCGGCGCGAACCGACGAGCCATCATGGTCCGGATCGCCGGTGAGCAGCGCTGGATCGCGATCGAAGACGCCGGGCGGGTGCGCGACGCGCTGGGCGCCGCTCTGCCAGTGGGCGTGCCCGAGGCGTTCACCGACCCGGTCACTGACCCACTCGGGGATCTTGTTCAGCGTTACGCCCGGACCCACGGGCCATTCACCGCCGCCGCTGCCGCAGCTCGCTTCGGACTCGGGGTCGCGGTAGTGGTCGCGGTGCTGGATCGGATGACCAGGACCGGCGCTCTGCTCCGCGGTGAGCTGCGCCCGGTTGAGTTGGGCGGTGGAGGCATCGAGTACTGCCACGCCGAGGTGCTACGGCGATTGCGGCGGGCCTCGTTGGCCCGCCTGCGGGCGGAGGTGGAGCCGGTCGAGCAGGCCGCCCTGGGCCGGTTCCTGCCGGCCTGGCACGGGATCGACTCCTGGGAGCCGTCCCGTCCCGGCAGCGGATCAGCGCGGCACCTGCGCGGCGCGCCCACCCCGGATGACGTGCTCGGCGCCGTGGAGCAATTAGCTGGTGCACCGGTGCCGGCCAGCGCGCTGGAATCGTTACTGCTACCGGCCAGGCTTCCTGGCTACACTCCCGCCCTGCTCGATGAACTCACCATCTCGGGTGAGGTGAGCTGGATCGGCTGTGGGTCACTGCCTGGTGGTGACGGGTGGATCGCGCTGGCTCCCACTGACCTGGCTGACCTGGTGCTACCCGACCTTGCTGAGCCGCCTGAGCTCACCGCGGTGCACCGCAGCATCCTGCGTGCGCTGGGCTGGAATCCGGCCGCTGCCCCAGCCGCTGGCGGCGCCCTGTTCTTCCGGCAGCTGGCCGATCAGACCGCGCAGTCTCTGCTCGCCAACGGTGAACCGGCACCTGGCGACGCCGACGTCGTCGCAGCGTTGTGGGACCTGGTGTGGGCGGGACTGGCAACCAACGACTCGTTGGCGCCAGTGCGCGCGCTGATATCCGGGGGCTCACCCGCGCACCGACCACGGCGGACCTCGGCGCGCGGCCGATACGCCCGCCTGCGCATGAGTCGACCACCGACGCCCTCCCGCGCGGGTCCGCCGACGACCGCCGGACGCTGGTCACTCTCGCCAGTACCAGTTCCTGCGCCGCTACAGCCGGGGTCTGCGTCCCTGTCAACTGCGTCCCTGTCAACGGAGCCCATCACACAACCAACCGTGACCCGGCCCGATCAGACCCGCAGGGCGCATGCCCGGGCCGAGACGTTTCTCGAGCGCCATGGGGTCCTCACCAGAGGCGCGCTGGAGACCGAACGTGTCTCTGGTGGCTTCGCAGGCATCTACAAGGTGCTGCGGGCGATGGAGGAATCCGGCCGTTGCCGCCGCGGTTACGTCGTCGAGGGACTCGGGGCCGCGCAGTTCGCCGTCCCGGGCGCTATCGACCGTCTACGAACCCTCAGCCAGCCCGTCGACGGGAAGACGATCACAGTCGTCCTCGCTGCTACTGATCCTGCCCAACCCTACGGCGCTGCCCTGCCGTGGCCACCCAGCGAAGGTGACGGGAGGCACCGACCCGCACGCAAGGCCGGCGCGCTGGCAGTCCTGGTGGAGGGTGCTGCGGTGCTCTATGTCGAGCGCGGGGGCCGATCGCTGCTGTCGTTCACCGAGGACACCGATACCTTGCGCGCTGCCGTGGGCGCCCTGGCCGGCGCGGTTACACAGGGGTGGTTGGGTTCGCTGTCGGTGGAGCGGGCCGACGGCGCGACGGCGCTGGGATCGGCGCTGGCCGAGTTGCTTCGCGAAGCCGGGTTCCGCGCCACCCCCCGCGGACTGCGGCTGCGAGCATGATCCCGCGCACCGCCAGGGCTGGCTCATTGCGTGGCAGGTCGCAGCACCGCCCACAGATGGGCGACGGCTTCCTGATCACCGGAGATACGGACCGACTGATCTGGCAGCCGACCCCACGACCATAGGTAAACCTCCATCGGATCTCCGCTCACCATGGCGTCCGCGGAGCGGGCGTCAGCGTCCTCCACCCGCAGAGCGATCGAGTGGCCGGGCTCGAAGACCGCCAACCACCGCCGCTCCCCGGCAGACAGTGCCACCGATCCCCGCCGCGGTGACGACAACCGCAGCTCGCCGAGGCGGTGGCCGAACCACAGAAACAGCAGTTCGTCGATCCCATCCAGCGCTACCGCCGGATCGACCGCGTCCACCGGGCCGCCGGCCGCAGCTTGAACGTCAATCCGGTGAATGGTGGTCTCGTGCGCCATCCGACGCCGCCAGAAGCCGTGCGTTCGATCGGCGGGCCACCACGTGTCACAGGGTTCAGTCGGCTCATGCAGGCTTAGCTCGGTGAGCAGCTCGGCCAGGCCGGTTCGCACGAAACCCAACAGATCGCCGTCCGAGGGAGATCGCTGCCACTGCTCGGGTCGATGTCCGTCCCGCATCCACATGCGGGCCACCCGGTGCACACTTCCGACATGCCGGAGCGTGTCCTCCAGAGTGAGATCGGGACAACCGGGTACCACCGCGGCTGCCGCGTGCGGTAACGCCGAGGCTGCGGTGCGCAGCAGCAACTCGCACTCTATCCCGATCACATTCAGCATCCGGCCGTAGTCGATCAGGGGGCGTGGAGCGGTCACCGGAAGATCCTCGTCACCGAACGCTGAGCGAGGACGAGAAACTGACCAGCCTGCCGCACCATGTCATCGGCATCGCGGTTCGTCACCAGGCGATGTACACCGGCCTCCGCAGCTGCGCGGGTGGCGGAGGCGGCCGCAAAAAACGCCGACCATTCCGCGAGTTCCGGCGCGATGGTGATGAGCAGGGTCCAGGCACTGGTCGGGCGGGCGCGGCGGCGCGGCAGGGCCCTGGCTGCCAGCACAGCGGACGCCGCGCGCAGCGCCGCCAGGTGGGCCTGTGCGTAGCGTTCCACCGGATGCTTCGCATACTCAGCGTCGAGCAGTCCCCGCCGTGCGTGCTCAAACAGCGCACGTACGCTGGGCGGGTAATCCCTGTTGCTGTCCTGGTGGATGGGGCACTCAGACCGCGGCCCAGCAGACGGGGTGAGTGGAGCTGCAGCAAGCACATCAGCCTCCAAGGTAGGGAGTCGTGATAGGCGACACGGATCGACTCCGCCGTGGGGAAGCCGGCGGAGTCCGGCGGCGACGCGCTTCCCCCGCCCCACCGCCGGACTCGTGTTCGAACATATGTTCGACACCACTTCAGAATAACCCCTTGAGGTGCGGTGCCGTCAAGCGCCACACCACGAGAGGCTGCAGTTCGAGGTCTGGCCGTGGTCTCATGGGAGCCGTGCACCCTGCCGACACCGCCCGTTTCGCAGGGACGTCGACCAACGCAGGAGGTCGGCGGTGACCGCGATGCCCGCGCACGACGACGCCCGACTGACGGAGCTGACGGCTGCGCAGTTGCGCAAGCGGCTCGACGAGGCGCTGCGGATCTACGTCACCGCGATGCGTTACCCGCCCGGAACGGCGCGACATCGCAGCCCGATGTGGCTGGAACACATGCTCCGGACCGGGTGGTTGTGCATGGCCGCTTTTGAGGCGGACACTCTCGTCGGTATCGGCTACGGCTACCGCGGGGCGCCTGGCCAATGGTGGCACGACGAGGTGCACCGTGGGCTGAGAGTGATAGATCCCGTGGCGGCACAACACGAGCTCTCCGACTACTTCGAGTTGACCGAACTGCACGTCCACCCGGACGCACAGGGCAGAGGCATCGGCACGGCGCTACTCACCGAGTTACTGTCCAGAGTGGACGCACCACGCGCGTTGCTGTCGACTCCGGAAGGCCCGACCAGAGCGTGGCGGCTCTACCGCCGATTCGGGTTCACCGACCTACTACGTCATTACCACTTCACCGGCGACTCCAGGGACTTCGCCGTGTTGGGCCGCAATCTGCCCCTCTAGCGCCGTCAGGTTGGCGGCCGTTGAAGATCCCCGCAACGGGGTTGGGGGTACTTGAAGAACACCCAACTGGGGCCTGTTCTGAACGGTCAGGGCGTTGTCGCTGATCTTTGGGGCACCGTGGGGGCACAAGAAGCGGTGTAGGCGGCGTCGATGGCCTTGCGCATCCGGTCCTCGCTGTTGGCCATGAGGTGCCCGTAGGTGGTCAGGACCAGCGTGGCGTTCTCGTGGCCGAGCCACTCGGCGACCGCCACCACTGATTCACCGGCGGCCAGCAGCACCGAGGCGAAGTGGTGGCGCAGGTCGTGGCTGGTGGTGCTCGCCGGTAGCTCCGGGGCCTTCACTGTGTTGGCCGGGAGCTTCGCGTTGGCCTCCCGGATGCCGGTGTTCGCCTTCGTGACCGCTTTGCTGAACACCCGGCGTCCGTAGTAGTCCTGGTCCAGTGCGGTCCCCGCTGCGGTGTGGAACAGCAGACCGGACGCGACGCGGGAGCATCCGGCGCTGGCCGGGCAGGTGCACTCGATGTCGTGGCCGGCGGGGTGGGCGGCCAGGTGTGCGGCCAGCGCATCGGCGACCACGGTCGGGAGCGGGACCGTCCGTCGTGAGCTTGCCGTCTTCGGCGGCACGAGGTCCCGGCGGACGCCGTGGGACTGGTGCTCGATGCGCACTGTCCGTCGCAGGAAATCGACGTCAGCGACGCGCAGCCCAAGCAGCTCGGCGATCCGGAGCCCAAGCACGGCCTGGGTGAGCACCATCGTCGTCAGCCTTCGGCACAGCTCGTCCCAGCTCTCGAATCGGCCGCGCGGTGGCCGATTTCCGCGCCCAGCAAGATCCGAAAAGTCCGCCCGAATCGTGCGGACTTTCGGCCTCGGATCCATACGCCTCGCCCTGGACGCCGCGGGATCAGCGCTACGTGGCCACTGCTGGCAACATCACCGATCCGGCACGCGCGTGCCGAATTCGAGGGCTGGAGCAGAACTCCCGGCTTCCCGGTTGCACTCCATAGCCGCGTGCAGGCACGCCGGGCAGTGCACGACCACGCACTCACACTCGTTCGGGCAAGCCGGTGTCCGACCGTCGGAAGTCTCCACCAGCGCGCCGCATAGAGCGACGTATTTCGGGGTGAGACGCCACCTCAACACAATCTCATGGGACGAGATCAAATGAAAAACGCTGCACCCGCCCACAGCTGCGCCATTCCCCTCACTCACCGGCCACCACCCCCGCACTCCAGCCAGACCTGCTCCGGATCGGAAGAGTTCCCCGTCAACACCGGACCCGCCGCCACCAGCTGCCCCGGCGCCGGACCCACCAGCCCGGCATCGGCGTTGGTCTCCACCGCCTCACGCACACACTCCCCGCAATAGGTGAACAGGCGCTCGCACTGATCCTCACAGGACGCAGACTCTGCACGCTCCGAGACCGGCAGCAACGCACCACACAGCGCCAGATAGACCTGGCCCCGGTGACACTCGGCCAACAGCTCCCGCTCGCCCGGCAGGAGGTGAGTGACATGCGGCTCGATCGGCTCCTGGCCGTTGCACCCGCTCACCCCAGCCACCCCGTCAACTGGTCCCGGACCGCGGTCGCCTCGACCTCATCCAGCTCGATCACACACGCACCGGTCGCGTGCGGATCCAACGTGATCTTGCCGTCCCGCTTGCTCATCACGACATTGGTGAACCCGCGAGCACCGCCGTGGCGGATACAGGTCGCGTGGATCACCCGCCGACCACTCACCGGCGCCGCTGCCGCGACATCCGGGGCCACCTGGCCATTCACCTGTTGCGCAATCCGCGCCTGTTGAGTGTTATTGGTCTCAGTCACCGACAGAGGATGTGGTCTGGATCGTGCCCGGCCTTAACAAAGTGTTAAGGCCGGGCACGATCCAGACCAAAACGGTTACGCAGCGAGTCCAACTCCCACACCCGGCGTACTGCACGCCGGTCCAGAGTCTCTACGAGGGCCCGGGCGATCGGGTCGTTACGAAGTAGCACAGGGGCAAGCCGGTCCGCCGTGTCAAGGTGGCGGATCGCCTCGGCGTCCCGACTACCCTGCGCCTGCACGAGTGCGCGAGCAAAATCGAAATGCAAGGTTGCTACTCGGTTCGCGCTGCCCAGTGCGTGAACATTGATCGTCTCGGCAGTCGCCCGATCGTAGGCGGAGGGACCGTCCGCCAATTCCACGCCGACTGCGACAGACCAGACGGCGGTGTTCGTGGGGCCGAAGTGCAATCGCATTGTGTTGCGCTCGCCAGTACGGTCAGCGAGCGCTTTCGCCTCTGCAAGGTGATCACGCGCATCCGCAGCACGACCAGCCCGCGCGGCATTTAGTGCCGAGGAAAGGTGCAGCAGGCCGCACGCTTCCGCAATCGCCGGGTTTGTAGAGGTCGGATCCGCGACGTCGGTCAACGTTTCGATACCCCTAGTGAGCAGCTGCGTCGTGCAGCCTCGCTCACCTTGTCTCATTAGCGCGATAGCGCGATACCACGTCGCGAACCCAATTAGGGCGGGGTCACCGAGTCTCTGAGCCGCGTCATAACCACGCCGACCGGCTAACACCGCGATTGTGGGCTGGCCGACGTTCTTCGCGGTGGCGAACGCAACCCGGCAAGCCTCCACCAGCGCGGCAAGCGCCGCCTGACGAGTCCCACTGTTCCCTGTGACAACGTGCACGTGTAATTCGGTCAGCAGCGCTCCGAGCCCTCGCCCGGACAGTGCGAAATTCGTCTGATCGCTGTAGTCATTGGCTCGATCGACCAGCAGCACAAGCTGCTCGACTGGCCGGGCAGCTACATCAGGCACATCATCGAGAGTTGCATCGCTCAATGCCACGCCGATCTCTGGCATGGTGGCCAACGCCTCGACGCTGGCCCGATCCGCGAGCGCGTACGGCTGTCCGGTCAGATCGGCCACCGAGCAGCCCAGAGCGTCGGCCAAGTCCTCGATCAGGCCCCGCCGGTTGAACCCGCGAAGCCCGTTTTCCAACATCGACAGGTAGGCCGCGGTGATACCGGCCAAGCCAGCTACCACTTCTTGGCTCAGCCCGCGACGACGTCGGATCATGGCAACGCGCGCGCCAATGGTCCGCGCTTCCTCAGCCTCCACGAACACCCTCTCTCCACCGTTCCCCCCACCGATGCCCCCGGGAGCTACCCGGGGGCCAAGCACCTCGGTGGAGAGGTGACTCAAGGCTAACGCCGGGGCCGGGAAACCGGGCGCGCGGTGGCCGGTTTGGGCCTCAGGCGGGAAACCGGCCTCAGCGAGCGCCGACCAGCTCCCCAAGTCGCAACACCAGGTGGTGCACGAAATCAGGGGCATGGTGATGCAAATGCATCACCTCGACCAGAGCCCGCCGACCAAGATCCGAAATTGCGCACGGCCGTGCGCAATCCGCAGTCGATCTCCGGATTCCCCTTCCCCGCCGATCTGTCAGGTGGGGGAAAAGGGACCACCTGACGCAGAGTCCGTGACCGGTGACGGACCTTCCGATGATCTCCGTTGGGGCACAGCTGGGGCACGGGACGTCGCCAAACACCGCGAGACGTTGACAACCGACGAGAGACGTAGATGCAGGTCAGAGCAAATATCGACCCTCCGGCCAGCGAACAGATTTCCCCAGTTGGGTGTTCTTGAAGGGCGACCAACTGAACCGGGATCAGTCGGTGGTCGAACCCGGGCATATGCCGGCACGTACTACCCCTATCGTCGGCATGCACAGCGAGTGCGGGCCTGGCTACGCGGTGCCGTCACCACAATCGCAGGAGGTTCGATGGCGCAGGGGAACGCCACCCGCGCAGCCCAAACTCAGTCCCTCAACGGGCTAGCCACACCACAGCAGGTTCATCCGCTCGATGAGGACCTCCCCGCAGAAGTACACCGAGAGCTGGCAGGCTTCCTCCAGGCCAAGCGCGAGGAAGCGGCGCAGATCGACTCGCAGTTCGTCGCGGCGGTGGACGCACTGCGCGAGTTCGTCCTCGGCGGCGGCAAACGGCTGCGCCCGACCTTCGCCTGGTGGGGCTGGCGCGGAGCGGGGGGCTCGCCGATCGACCCGCAGGCCAGGGCGGTGCTCCGGGCGGTGAGCTCCCTGGAGCTGATCCAGACCTGCGCGCTGGTGCACGACGACCTGATGGACGACTCGACCACGCGGCGCGGCGCCCCGACGGTGCATGTCGAGTTCGCGGCCCGGCATCGCGCCGCAGGCTGGTTGGGCACACCGGAGCGGTTCGGCTCCGCCACCGCCATCCTCCTCGGCGACATCGCGCTGGCCTGGGCCGACGACATGCTCCGGAGCGCGGATCTGTGGCCTGATCAGCTGACCAGAGCGCACGCGGTGTGGCAGGCGATGCGCACCGAAGTGCTCGCCGGGCAATACCTCGACGTTCTCACCCAGGCCTGCGGTGACGAGACACCCGAGACCGCGCTGCAAATCGACCGGTACAAGACCGCGGCGTATACCGTGGAGCGCCCGCTGCACCTCGGTGCTGCGCTTGCCGGCGCAGACCCGAGCTTGGTCCGCTCCTACCGCCGCTTCGGCGCGGACATCGGGATCGCGTTCCAGCTCCGCGACGACCTGCTGGGCATGTTCGGTGACCCTCGGGTCACCGGTAAACCGGCCGGTGACGATCTGCGCGAGGGCAAGCGGACACTGCTGCTGGCATACGGTCTACGGGCCGCCGATGAGAAGCGCCCGAGCGGAGCCGCCGACCTGCTACGCGCTGCGATCGGCGACCCGCAGGTCGACGAGGACACCGTCACCAAGGTCCGTGAGCTGCTGATCGAGGTCGGCGCTGTGGCTGAGGTGGAGCAACGGATCGCCACGCTCACCGACTCGGCATTGCGCGCCCTGCACGCAGCTGAGCTGGCGGAACCGGCGGGCGCCCGGTTGACCGAGCTCGCCGCGCAAGCCACCTGCCGAGTGCGCTGACCGGCGCCGCGTACCGTGCCACCCATGCGCACTGTGCCGGGACCCACCGATCACGTCGTCATCGTCGGCGCCGGGCTGGCCGGGCTGGCCGCCGCGCTGCACCTGCTGGGGTCCGGCCGGCGGGTGACTGTGCTGGAAGCGCAGGCCCACCCGGGCGGTCGGGCCGGACGGATGGATCTCGCCGGTTACCGCGTCGATACCGGTCCCACGGTGCTCACCATGCCGGAGCTGGCCGACGAAGCGCTGGCCGCAGTGGGCGACTCACTCGCCGCCCGGCTGGAGCTGGTGGCGCTGCACCCGGCTTACCGGGCCCGCTTCGCGGACGGGTCGGTGATCAACGTGCACACCGAGGCCGACGCGATGGAAGCGGAGATCCGGGCGGTGGCCGGTCCCCGGGAAGCGATCGGCTATCTACGGCTGCGGCGCTGGCTGACCAAGCTGTACCAGGTCGAGATCGGCCGGTTCATCGGCGGCAACTTCGACTCCCCGCTGGACCTGGTGGCGGGACGGGACGCCGTCCGTGACCTGGCCACCCTGGCCACGCTGGGCGGCTTCGGCCGGATGGGTTCCCAGATCAGCCGCTTCGTGCAGGACAAGCGGCTGCAACGGATCTTCTCCTTCCAGGCGCTCTACGCCGGAGTACCGCCGCAACACGCTCTCGGTGCGTATGCGGTGATCGCCTACATGGACACCGTGGCGGGCGTCTGGTTCCCCAAGGGCGGGATGCAGGCGCTACCCCAAGCGCTGGCCGACGCGGCCAGCGACGCCGGCGCCGAGCTGCGCTACAACACGACGGTGACCACCCTGGAGCACTCCGGGGAGCGCATCACCGCGGTGCACACCGCAGACGGCGACCGGGTCAGCGCCGATGCGGTGGTGCTCACGCCCGATCTTCCGGTCGTGCACCGGCTGCTCGGCCGCGCACCGCGGCGGCTGGTGCCGCTGCGCTGGTCGCCCTCGGCGGTGGTGCTACACGCCGGAGTCCGGCCGGGCAGCGGACCAGGCTGGACAGAGCTGGCGCACCACACGATCACCTTCGGCCACGCGTGGGAGAGCACCTTCGATGAGATCATCTACCGCGGGCAGCTCATGACCGACCCGTCGCTGCTGATCACCCGTCCTACTGCCACCGACCCGAGCCTGGCCCCGGATGGACGAGAGTTGTTCTACGTCCTCGCTCCCTGCCCCAACCTGCACACCGCACCGCTGGACTGGGACTCGCTCGGCTCCGCGTATCGCGATGAGTTGGTCGGCACGTTGGAGCAGCGGGGACTGACCGGCCTGGGCGAGGCGATCGAGGTCGAGCGGCTCGTCACCCCAGCGGACTGGGCAGGACAGGGGCTGGCGGTGGGTACACCGTTCTCCGCAGCGCACACCTTCGCCCAGACCGGACCGTTCCGCCCGGCGAATCTGGTGCGCGGGCGGAGCAACGTCGTGCTCGCCGGCTGCGGCACGACACCCGGGGTGGGCGTGCCCACCGCGCTGATCTCCGGCAAGCTCGCCGCAGCCCGGATCACCGCCTCGGCGGCCCGTCGGCGCACCGCGATGAGCCGCTGACACCAACTGGGTCACCAGTAGGTCACGACAAGGTCACCACCGGTTCGGGTGGCGGCGAGCTATGGGACCATACGGCCGCCATGACGTCGAACCCACGGCCTGAGGCAGCGGACCCCGGCGCCCACCAGCATGAACGTGTGCTGCTGCTCGGATTGGCCGGGTCGGTGGTCCTCGCGGTCATGGCAATCGGCGCCGGCGGCGTCCTCGCCACCGATCCGTTGATCAGCGCAGGGTCGCTGTCCTGGCTGCGCTACGGACACGGGCGCGAGCTGACCACAGTGGGGCTCTACGCCGGTGTCGGGATGCTCGTGTGGGCGTGGGTCCGGCTGGGACGTGACGTGCTGGCCGGCACCGCCACCGCCCAGCAGGTGAAGCTCGCCGGCGCGCTGTGGGTGGCACCGATCCTGCTCTCACCACCGCTGTTCACCAGGGATGTCTACAGCTACCTGGCGCAAGGGGCGCTGGCGTTGCGCGGGTTGGATCCCTACCTGGTCGGGCCCTCGAAACTGCCGCCGGGAGCCATCGCGGACAACGTGCACTACGTGTGGCAGACCACCCCTGCGCCCTATGGCCCGCTGTTCATCTTCATCGCCAAGACGATGAACCAGCTGACCGGCGAGGACCTCATGCTGGGCGTGATCGGCATGCGGGTGGTGCTGCTCAGCGGCTGGGCGCTCCTGGTCTTCGCGCTGCCCCGGCTGGCTCAGCAGCTGGGCGGCAATGGCACCATCACCCTGTGGCTGGTACTCGCCAACCCGCTGATCGTGGTGCACCTGGTCGGTGGGCCGCACAACGATCTGCTGATGACCGGGCTGCTGGCGGCGGGGACGCTGCTCGTGCTCGAGCGCCGTCATGCCGCCGGGATCGCGTTGGGCACCATGGCCATGGCGATCAAGGTGTCGGCCGGGGTCGCGTTGCCGTTTCTAGTGTGGATCTGGGCCGCCCGGCTACCGGGTAGCCGCGGGGTCCAGTTGGTTCGGGCCGCTGCAAGCAGTGTGGCGGTGTTCGGCACGATGTTCACCGGTATCACGTTGATCTCAGGCGTCGGCCTCGGCTGGATTCCGGCGCTCGACACACCGTCGCTGATCGTCAACTGGATGTCACTGCCCACCGCCGCTGGCGAGCTCGCTCATGCCGTGGCGTCCCCGTTCACTGATGGGAGTGGCCAACCGTTCATCGTGGTCTTCCGGTTGCTGGGCTCCGGGGTCTTCCTCGCCATCTTCGCCAGGCAATGGTGGTTGGCCAGGGACGGAGGGCCGCAGACCATTCGCCGCGCAGCGCTGACGCTGCTGTGGGCGGTACTGCTCGCGCCGGCCACGCTGCCCTGGTATTTCAGTTGGGCGCTGGTGCTCGGCGCGGCCTTGCCCTGGTCGCGACGCATGCTGGCGTGGGCGGTCGCAGGCTCCACCTGGCTGGTGGTGTGCACCTACCCCACCGGCGAGGATGCGTTCACCTCCTGGCCCTACCAGCTCGCGATGGTGGCCGCGTCGCTACTCGCGGGTGCCGCTGTGTTGCGCAGGGATCCGCTCGGCCTGCGGGGGCGCGCTCGCTCCGGTGATCCGGTGACGGCAGGGACGAGATGAGCCGCGAACTCGATGCCGCCGGCATCACCGAGCCCGTGCTGCGTGCCTCCTACACCCGATGCCGGGAGCTCAATGCCTCGCACGGCCGCACCTACTTCCTGGCGACCCGGCTGCTCTCACCCACGCAACGGCCGGCGATCCATGCCCTGTACGGATTGGCCCGGTACGCCGACGAGATCGTCGACGACCTCTCCGACACCCGGCCGTGGGCGCTGCGCCTGGCGGAACTGGACGCATTCGCGCACCAGCTGCGCGACGGGCTGGCGCGAGGCAGGTCGGATCACCCCGTGCTGGCGGCTCCGGTGCACACCGCTGTTCGCTACCAGATCGATCCGCAGCACTTCGCGGACTTCATGGTCTCCATGCGGATGGATCGACCGGTGGAACAGGGCGGGGTGGCCGGCTACCGGAGCTTCGAGGAGCTGGCCGGCTACGTGCACGGCTCGGCGGCGGTGATCGGGCTGCAGGTACTGCCGGTGCTGGGCACCGTGGTCCCCCGGGAGCGGGCTGAACCGCATGCCGCCGCGTTGGGCGTCGCCTTCCAGATCACCAACTTCCTCCGCGACGTCGGGGAGGACCTCGATCGCGGGCGGGTGTACCTGCCCGCCGACGAGTTGGCCTCGTTCGGGGTGAACCGGGAGCTGCTGCGGTGGTGCCGCAACACCGGCCGTCCCGACCCCCGGGTGCGCCGCGCGATGGCCTACCTGGTGGCTCGCACCCGGGCGATCTACCGCAGGGCTGCACCAGGGATCCCCATGCTCGCCCCGGTGTCACGGGCCTGCGTGGCCACAGCGTTCCGGTTGTACGGCGGCATCCTGGACGAGATCGAAGCGGCCGACTACCACGTACTGAGCCGCCGGGTGGCGGTCCCCCGCCATCGCCGTCTCGCCGTCGCAGTCCCGGGCCTAAGCCGCGCGCTGCTAGCCCGCACCCTGCGGTAGCCAGGCAATCAGATCTCACACATGATATCGATTTTATCGGACCGGCTGGCGCCGATGACTTCGATGCCACAGGTTCCCACGGTGCCGGTAAGGTCCCGACGCACGACATAGGGCACGACAGCCGGCAAACCCACCTCGGGCAGACAGCCGACCACTTCGATACCCCAGTATTCAGGCTGCCTGATATACACCAGCGGCGTGAGGGAGACCTCCAGGTTCAGGTATGGTTTGTTCCCGCTGACGACCAGCACATATCGCGGTGGCTGAGTCGGTAACGTGATCACCTGCGCAGAGTCGAAATCAATCACCCGGCAGGACTGAGGGGTGGGTAATGCCTGAAAAGCCCGATCTTGTTCCTCGCTCATGACCATCTCCATTCATTACCGCCCTGGCAGCGGATCGGTTCCCATAGACAGAGCCGCCACATCGCCTCAGTGATACCGCCGCGCCCGGTCAGGTCTGGAGGTGCGCCAGCCGGTACACCCGTGTCGCGTTACCCGCGCCCACCAGCTGCGTGACGCGCACTGCGTCAGCGCCCGACCACTCCCCCGACTCCACCCACTCGCCGAGGACGCCGGCCATGGCCCGCCGCCACAGCACCGCACCGAGATAGTGCAGCTCGGCGGGTCCCCAGGCGTCGGAGGAGAACAGCAGTTTGCCAAACGGAGCCACTTCCAGTGACTCGGCGACGATCGCGCGGGACCGCGCCCCGGTGTAGTTCACCGCCAGCCCGACGTCGAGGTACACGTGAGGGAACACATGGGCCAGGTAGCCGGCCGTGCGGTGATAGGGATAGCAGTGCAGCAGCATCACCGGTACCCGGCGGTCCTGCACCCGGCGCAGGAACCCGGTCATCAACGACGGGTCGCAGCGGTGCAGGGTCAGATCCGCATCCCCGTACCCGACGTGGAACTGCAGGGGTAGTCCGCGTTCGACGCCCACCCACAGCAGGTGGCGCAGCAGCACCTGGTCGGTCAGTCGCGGCTCGCCGGCGTCTGCGCGGCGTAGCCACCCTCCGGCCGCCCGGCGCACCTCGACGGCGCTGGGAGGTTCCGGGTCGAAGTCGAGGCCGTGCCGGTAGGCGATGACGGACTTGAGCCCCACCGCATGCTCGGATCGTTCGTCCAGGGCGGTGGCGAACCGGTCGGTGAACTGGGCCGCCGACACACCGCCTACCGCGACCTGCTCAGCGACGGACTCCAGGCGCACGATCTCCGCGGCCGCGGCACCGGCGGTGGTGGCCATCGCGGCAGGTCCCAGGGTCTGCTCAGCCCGGTATCCGGTCTCGACCAGGAACCACCCCACGCCGCTGGCCGCGAGCAGCCGGCGGGTCACCTCGTGGGCACCGAGCTCGCGGCGGCGGGCGAGGTAGGCCTCAGCCGCTACGTGCGGGGGAAGGTCGAGCACCGGGGCGCACCATCGGCGGATCGCGAAACCCAGCTGGGAGTCCAGGTGCGTCGTACCTGCGGGCGGGGACCATGGGGACTCGCTGAAGCCCGCTTCGAACGCGGCATCATCGAGCGCACCGGTCATGGCGCCGTGGACGTGATGATCTACCAGGCGTAACGCATCGAGTTCCGCGCGCAGCATTCGACGGGCAGTCAGCGCAGGTCGATGTGGCCGGTGGTGCCTTGGATGGTGATCTGCTGGCCGGTGGTGATGAGCAGGGTCGCGTCCGGGACCCCGACCACCGCGGGGATCCCGTACTCGCGGGCGACGACGGCGCCGTGCGAGTTCGCTCCACCCATCTCCATGACCAGACCTCCTGCCGTGAGGAACAACGGTGTCCAGCCCGGATCGGTCGAGGGCGCGACGAGGATCTCGCCGGGCTCCAGGTGGGCACCGACCGGGTCGAGCACCACCCGCGCGGTGCCAGTCATCGTTCCAGCCGACGCGGGCGTGCCGGTGAGCCGACCCTCAGCCGGCTGCTGGCCGGCGGCGAGGAGCAGCTCGGGCTGGGTTCCGTCGGAGAGCATCACCCGCGGCACCTGCCGGCGCCGCAGCTCCCGGTCGTAGTCCTCCCGGCGCTGCGCGACGACGGCGCGCATGTCCGCACCCGCGAGTGCGGCCCGCGCCTGCGCGAGGTCGAGGAAGAACACATCCTCAGGCTCGGCCAGCGTGCCGGTATCAGCGAGCTCGGCCCCGACAGCGGCCAGCAGTTCCCGGACGTGCGCCAGCACGAGCACCAGGTAGTCCTTGTGCGTCTCGCGCAGGCCGGCCAACTCCCGCACCCGGCTCAACGCGAAGCGGACCGCCGCCGCGCGCAGCCGGCTGCGGCGGTGCACCCGGGCCACCACGCTCGCCGCGGTGGCCTCAGCCGCCCGGCGACCCCGGGAGAACTGCACGTCCGGCGCGCGGTCCGGATCCTCCAACCGCAGGTAGTTGGCCAGCACACCCAGGACGTAGGTCGGGTCGTCGGACCATCGCGGGATGCCCACGTCGATCTCAGCGACCGCGTGGTGACCGTGCTGGCGCAGGAACTGCGCCAGCCCCTGCTGGAGCACAGGCGGCAGGTCACGGCTGGTGTAGCGGTGCGCGAGCACTGCCGGTGGCACCTCCCGCACCGCAGCGGCCGCGGGCCCATCGGCGCGAATCGTCCTGGCCAGCGCCCACAACTCAAGATCCATCTCAGTGGTGACGTTGTGCGGCAGCCCGCGGAGCACCTCGCCCAACTCGCCACGCTCGAGGTCGTCGCGGGCAAGCCTGTTCGCCAACGCCAGTGCGAGGAACCCGGCACCGGCGGCAGGCACGACCGTCGGCATGATCGGGACCACGGCCGTGTGCAGCAGCACCTGCGCCCGATCCAACCGCTGCGCGGCGGTCGCGCCGGTCGGCACCGTGAGCTGCGTCCGCAGCCGGGCACCGACCAGATCCACCCGCCGGCGTTCCGCGGCAGGCCAGATCAGCCCCTGAGCGAGGTGCAACGGGATCCGAAAACGGACAGCCACCGCGAGCACCCGACGGAGGAACCGCCACCATGACCGACGGCTCATGCCGAGCCGGGGATCCTCACCGAGCGCGCGGAGCACGACCGCCGACCGGGCCTCCATCACATCGAGTATCCGGGGCACCAACACCCGGCCGACCCGGCTGCGCAGCACCGGGGTCACGTCGACGAAGGGCCGGCCACCGGCTTCGATGAACACCACAGGCCCGAGAAGCGGATCAGCGACCGCAGTGCCGAACACCAACTCCGAGGCACAGGAGGCGAACAGCCGGCATGCGACCAGACCCATCGGGGTCATCGGACGGGTGAGACCCTGCGCGAGGCTCATACAGATGTAGACGTGCAGGTTCCCGTCCGGCGCGGGCGCCAGCGGGTAGAGGGTGGTGATCGGCCTGGCCTGAGTCAACCACAGCAGCCCGGCGGCGTCCAACGCCCATTCGATGTCCTGCGGTACACCGTAATGCTCCTGGACACGCTGCCCCAAGGCGGTGAGATCAGCGATCTGCGTATCGCTGAGGCAGGGCTGCTCGGCGCCGTCCGGTAGCCGGACCTGCTCGGTGCCGCCCCCGGGCAGCGAGCGGACGGCCACTCGCTTGTCACCCAGACGTCGTTGCACCACAGCGCCGTCGCCATCGACGACGAAGTGGTCGGGATTGACCGCGCCGGACACCACGGACTCGCCCAATCCCGGGCTGGCGTCGATGACCGAGTGCCCGCGGTAACCGGTGACCGGATCAGCAGTGAACAGCACCCCGGCAACCTGCGGTTCAATCATCTGCTGAACGACCACCGCGAGCCGCACGGTGGTGTGATCGATGCCGTTGGTCGCCCGGTAGCTCACCGCACGCTCGGTCCACAATGAGGCCCAGCATCGGCGCACCGCTTCCAGCAGGGCCGGCGTACCGACGATGTTGAGGAAGGTGTCCTGCTGGCCCGCGAAGCTCGCCCACGGCAGGTCCTCCGCGGTCGCCGACGAACGCACCGCGACGGGTACGTCGTCGCCGAGGACGCGGTAGGCGCGGTCCAGCGCCTCGGCGACAACGGCAGGTACCGGCGAGCCAAGGATCGCGTCGCGGGCCTGCGCAGCGAGTGAGTCCGGGTCGAGCGCGGCGACGTCGAAGGCCTCTGCGGCCACCTGGTGGTATGCCGCGGTGGTGAGGCAGAACCCCGGTGGCACCCTAAAGCCAGCGCGAATGAGCTCGCCAAGGTTCGCTGCCTTACCACCCACCACAGGCAGCAGCTGCGCACCGAGGCAGCTGAGATCGAGAACTAGCTCCTGATCCACTGAACCAGGTCGCTGAACCGTGGTCATGTCCAGACGGTAGCTCCACCGGCGAAGAAACTCAACGAACGATGAAAAAATACTCCGGTGTGCTCCATCACGTCCAGCTCACCGGAACCTGCAAGCTGGACCGATGACCACCATCAACCATCACGCCGACCATCCGGGCTTCACCGGGACTACCGGGTTGGTGATCGGACTCATCATGAACGTCGTCGGGGGTGCAACCGCCCGTCTCGCAGCTGACCTGGCCTGCGTGTCAGCCGCAGACCGTGTTCTCGACGTCGGCTGCGGCCCTGGCACGGCGGTCAGGGCAGCCGCCCGCCGTGGAGCGCAGGTGATAGGCATTGACCCGGCGCCCGTCATGCTCAAGCTCGCCCGAGCGTTGACCCGCGACCGAGCCACGATCACCTGGGCCGCCGGCACCGCCGAGGACCTCCAGCAGCCGGACGGGTCGGCGAGCGTGCTGTGGTCGGTGGCGACCGTGCACCACTGGAGCGACGTCACCGTCGGCCTGGCGCAGGCACAGCGGGTGCTGGCCCCTGGGGGACGGTTGCTCGTGATCGAGCGCCGGGTTCGTCCCGGCGCCACCGGGCTGGCCAGCCATGGGTGGACCGCCCGCCAGGCCCAGGCGTTCGCGGCGCAGTGCCGGAAAGCGGGTTTCGACAATGTGCGCATCGAGCTGCACTCGCCCGGCCGGCGCACAGTCTGCTGCGTCCGGGCGATCCGGCCGTGAGCCGGTTTGCCGCGCTCGCCGCCCCGTCCACCACCATGACGATGAGGCTCACGCGCCCAAATGTTGGTGGCGGAGTCAACAACCCTTAGCCTGGCAGACCTGCACGTCAACCCACTCCATGATCGGGTTCGACCCGGAAGCGAGACTGACCTACCGATGCTGGACCGCGCCGTCATCGACGCCCTGTTCCCCGCTGAGCTACCCGAACCAACGCACTGGGAGCAGCGCTACCCATCGCGGCAGCTACCCGCGAGCGCCCAGGTCACCCGGTTCGCTCCCTCGCCGACCGGATTCGTGCACATCGGCGGTATCTACGTGGCCACCATCGACCGCGACATCGCGGAGCACTCCGGTGGCGTCTACCTGGTGCGGGTGGAGGACACCGACCAGTCCCGCGAGGTCGAGGGCGCCCTGGCCCAGTTCGCCCGCGCGTTCGACTACTTCGGCATCGTCCCCGATGAATCCGATGGACCCGACGAGAACGAGGCACATGGCAGCTACGGCCCCTACCAGCAGTCTGCGCGCGAGCGCATCTACCTCACCTACGTACGGGAACTGCTACGCCAGGGCCATGCGTACCTGTGTTTCGCCACCAAGGACGAGCTCGCCGACATCACCGCCCGCCAGCAGGCCGCGAAGATCCCCACCGGCTACTACGGCTCATGGGCCATCTGGCGCGCTGCTGATGACCGCGCGGTGCAGGCCAAGCTCGCCGACGGCGCGCCGTACGTGGTGCGCTTCCGCGCCCCCGATGGTGCCACCGGGCAGCGGGTCCGCTTCACCGACGCGATCCGGGGCGAGCTGGAACACGAGGCCAATCGCAACGACGCGGTCATCCTGAAATCGTCTGACCAATCCCCTCGACTTCCGACCTATCATTTCGCGCACGCTGTCGACGATCACCTGATGCGCGTCACACTGGTCATCCGCGGCGAGGAGTGGATCTCCTCGGTCCCGCTGCACCGGCAACTGTTCGACGCCCTGGGCTTCGAGCAGGTCCACTACGCGCACATCGCACCGCTGATGAAACAGATTTCCGGTGGGAAACGCAAACTGTCCAAGCGGACCGACCCCGAAGCCGGCGTCGACTACTACATCGAAGCCGGTTACCCCGCCGAAGCGGTCCTGTACTACCTGCGGGGACTGGCCAACGGGCGCCTCGCCGAACTCCCACTCCAGGAA
This sequence comes from uncultured Actinomycetota bacterium, assembly GCA_963712995.1. Classification (GTDB taxonomy): domain Bacteria; phylum Actinomycetota; class Actinomycetes; order Mycobacteriales; family Pseudonocardiaceae. Next base: position 296,461 of record CAVQKH010000017.1, read on the forward strand.
GCGCTCACCACCCCGATCCGGCTGGACCAGTGCGGCGTCGCAGGCCCGCTGGTGGATCTGGTCAAGCTGGAAGACATCAGCGCCGATTACATCGCCACGTTGCCCGGTGACCGGATTCTCGCCGCCGTCCGCACCTGGTCCGGCCAGTTCGACGGTGACCTGGCCACCGTCCTGGATGCAGAGCCCGGTCTCGCTCTGCGCGCCCTCGCCGTGGAACGCGACGGTGTCGACAATCCCCGCAAAGACCTGCGCAAATGGTCGGATTTCCGACCCGCCTACGGCTTTTTCTTCCCGCATCTGTTCACGCCGGTGTCAGATCCCACCGACGAACGCCTCGTCGGCCTCGGCGTGAACGCCACCATCGCGGCGCACTTCGCCCATGACTTCGCCGAAGGCTACCAGGACCTGGATGACCCCCAGGAATGGTTCAACCAGATCCGTGAACTCGCCGCGAAACACGGCTTCGCCCCCAACGCCAAGGAATACAAGAAAAACCCCGACGCCTATCCCGGCTCGATCCGCGAAGCATCACAGCTCATCCGCGTCGCGCTCACCGGCTCCACCCGCAGCCCCGACCTCCACGCCATCACCCAGGCACTCGGCCCCGCAGAAGTGCTCCGCCGCGTGCGCTCGCTATCCAGCTGACCCAGCTCGGTCGCATCACGTCAACAGTTTAAGTCCTCACCATTGGAACTTGTGATCTACACGAGGATGTAGCCAGCAAGCAGCACAACGGACAATGTACGACCGACGGGACAAGCTAAGTGGTTGATTCCGGAAGTCCGCCGGGTGCCGTGAACGCGACACGACCGACGTTTTCGGTGCCGGCGGATGTCGGTGACGTCGCGTTCACGGCGCGCATCGTTGCTGCGCAACTGACCTTGCCGCCACGACAACTCCCGATAGACTTCCGGTGGCGACCACTAAGCGGCATCCTCGTCAGCGCTGCGAGGTGTCCGGAACCGCTTCACCGGGGCCACGTCGACTCTCGGGCGCCGTTGCGACTGCCGGTTCCAGAAGCTCCTCGCGAGGTCGAATATACAGTTTCGCCTCGACTCCTTCAGCGCCCACTCGGCCTGCTCCTTCTTAGGAACGCCGAACGCCTTAAACACCACCCTCATCGCCAACATCCGTAGCGGCTGGCTTATCAAGACCAGCAAGAGCAGAGCGAAACCGCTCCATCCGGCGCCAAGAGCAGTGAGCACAAGGGACCGATCCTGTGGTCAGGCGTCGCGGGACGACGACGAAAGGATGGTGTCAGAAGGAACCGCAAGCGCATTGATCAAGGCGGCCATTCGGGCCGCGTCGCCTGTCGTGTACGTCCTGGGCAACCGCAAGATCGCCGTGACCTTGGAGTCCACGAGCGCCACATGATAGTCGAAAAGCTCAGGCTGGCTGTCCACGTGAGCGACCTGCGCCGCAACTGCGTTCGGCTCCTGATCGGCAGTCGCCTGCTCTGAGGTCGGCCGAATGTTCCTGCCAGTGCGGCGGCCGGAGACCGGGTTCTTGGTCGCCTTGCCGGCCCAGTTGGGATCATGATCAAGCCATCGGAAGTACATGCCGAGGCCTCGGCGGAAGCGGCTCTCGTATGCCGCGAAGCTCATGTCGGTCAGCTGAGCACGGTTCTTGGTGCGGAAACGGTGGACGAGACCGTCAACATCAAGGGTCGTGAGGTCGACACTGTCCGGGTCGTCCTCAACCTCTAGCATCCGCTTTGACGCCGAGCGCAACGGGCTGACCACGCCCTCCGACAACTCATGCTTCTTGAGTTGGACTTCGTAGAACTTCATCAACCCAGCACCCGTGCGGCTAGTGATGATCTCCGTGGCATCCGATGCTCCGGTCACCGCAGTCTCCTCGCTGACATCTTGCACAAGAATCGTCAATCAAGTCATGCAAGAATCAGCATGCCAGCTTCTGACAGACGTGTCAAATCAAGAAATGATCGACATCATGACGTCCTCTGAACGACGGGTATGACACGTCCGGTATCTGTTCTGACGGCGGATCGGCGCTTCCAGCGCCAGGTCCAGATCGTGCGCCTGTGCCGCTCTTCAAAGAGGGGTTCTGGTGTTCATGACACCTGTTCGTGTAGGGGTAGGCGGACCTGGAAGCGGGTGTTGCCGGGGTGGGATTGCAGCTGCAGGTCACCGTGGTGGCGGCTGACCACGACCCGCCAGCTGACGTCGAGGCCGAGTCCGGTGCCCTGGCCGACCGGTTTGGTGGTGAAGAACGGCTCGAAGATGCGTTTGGCGACCTCGGGTGGCACACCCGGTCCGGTGTCGCCGATCTCGACCAGGGCGAACTCGCCGTCGCGGGCGGTACGCACGGTGAGCGTGCCCGTCCCGTCCATGGCGTCGGCGGCGTTGTCGATGAGGTTGGTCCACACCTGGTTGAGCTCCGCCGGGTAGGCGGGGATGGCGGGTAGCTCGCGGTCGTAGTCCTTGACGACGTGGATGCCCTCGCCGAGCTTGCGGGCGAGCATGACCAATGTGGCGTCCAGACCGTCGTGCAGATCGATGTCCTGGTGTGGGGCCCGGTCGAGCTGCGAGTACTGCTTGGCGGCGCCCACCAGCGCGGTGATCCGAGCGGTGGCGTCGCCGATCTCGCGGACCAGGTTCTCGGTGTCCACGGTGTAGGCCAGCCACCGTAAAGCGCCCTCCAGCGACTCGGCCGGCGCGGTCTCGGCGACCTCCTCCAGATCGGCCACCCGCAGTCCCCCCGCGACGAACACCGGTGCGAGCTCCCAACCCTGGGCCACGTCGTGGTCGTCGAGCCAGTCGGCCAGCTCATCTTCCAGGTCACCGGTCTGCAGCGCAGTCAACGCCTGCACGCTGCGACCAGCCGCCACGAACTGCTCCTGCAGCACGGTCAACGTTTTCAGGGCCTCCCGGTCCAGCCGGCCCTCGGCGAGCAGAGCCAGCTTGTGCCGCATCCCGGCCAATCGCTCGCGCAGCGTGTCGGCCGCCCGGCCGGCTGCGGCGGCAGGATTGTTCAGTTCATGGGTCAGCCCGGCGGACAGCTTGCCCAAGGCCAGCAGCCGTTCACGTTGCCCGACCAGCGCGTTCGAATTGGCGAGGCCGACGAACATGCCCTGCAACAGATGCACGGCCATCGGGTACCAGCGCCGGAACACCTCATTGAAGTCGCGGCTGGGCAACGCGAGGAAGCGGCAGTCGCTCAGCGCCCGCGCTGAAGCCGAGTAGGTCTGGTCGACCTGGTCACCGAGGTAGAACTGGGTGGCTCCGCAGTAGACCCCGCGCTGGTCGGTGCGGATGAACTCGACCTGGTCGCCCGCGACGAGCCGGGTCATCTGCAACGCGCCGGACAGCAGCACGTAGAAACAGCGGGCCTGATCACCCTCGGTGACGACCATGTCGCCGGCACACACGTCGACCATCTCGCCGTGTTCGCGGATCCACTCCAGCTGGGCGTCGGTCAGGTCGGTGAACAGGAACAGTTCCCGCAGCTCCGAGAGGGTCACTGGTCCTCCAGGTAGCGGTGCACCAGCGTGACGGCCATGGCGCCCTCGCCGACCGCGGAGGCGACCCGTTTGACCGACTCGGCGCGCACGTCGCCGGCCACGAACACCCCGGGCAGGCTGGATTCGAGGTAGTAGGGATCGCGATCCAGCGCCCATCCCGCGGGACGGCGCCCGTCGACAATCAGGTCGGGGCCGGTCTGGATGAACCCGCGGGCATCCCGGGCCACCACACCCTCAAGCCAGTCGGTCCGCGGCGCGGCTCCGATGAACACGAAGACGTGACCGGTGGGCACGGTTTCGGTAGGCACGGTTTCAGTAGGCACGGTCTCGGTGGCGCCGGAACGAGTGTGGCGCAGGGTCAGCCCCTCCAGGTGCGCCTCGCCGTGCGCCGCCGCGACCTCGGTGCAGGTCCGCACCGTGACGTTGGCCAGCGTGCCAAGCTGCTCGATGAGGTAATGCGACATCGACCGGACCAGCGAGTCCCCGCGGATCAGCAGCGTCACCTGGCGGGCGTGGCGGGAGAAGAACACGGCGGCCTGGCCGGCCGAGTTGGCGCCGCCCACCACATAGACGTCCTGGCCGGCGCAGGCCGGAGCCTCCGTCATCGCCGAGCCGTAATAGACACCGCGGCCGGTGAGCTCCGCGACGCCGGGTGCGTCCAGCGCGCGGTAGGCGACGCCGGTGGCGAGCACCACGGAATGTGCGGCGATCTCACTGCCGTCACCGAAGCGCACCACCCGCGCCGAGCCGCGAGCCTCCAGGCCGACGACCTCCCGAGCCGACAACGCTTCAGCACCGAATTTCTGAGCTTGCCGCCGCGCCCGGTCGGTCAGCTGAGCGCCCGACACTCCGTCGGGGAAACCGAGGTAGTTCTCGATCCGGGAGCTCTGCCCAGCCTGCCCGCCGCTGGCTTGGCGTTCGACCAGGACGGTACGCAGCCCTTCGGAGGCGCCGTAGACCGCGGCGCCCAGACCAGCGGGTCCCGCGCCCACCACGATCAGGTCGTAGAAGGCCTCCGCCGGCTGGGTGGACAGCCCGACCGCGGCGGCGATCTCCGCGTCGCTGGGTTGCCGCAGGGATCGGCCGTCGGCTGTGATCACCACGGGGATGTCCGCGGCGGTCACGCCGGCCGCATCGAGTAGCCGCTGACCTTCCGGATCGTCGACGCTGTACCAGCGGTAGGGAACCGCGTTGCGGGCCAGGAAATCCCGCGCCTGGTAGGACGGTGCCGACCAGCGGTGCCCGATCACCTTGGTCTGCTCGACGGCGCTCTCCCCGATCGCCCGCCATGTTTCGACCAGCGCATCGACCACCGGGTAGAGCTTCTCCTCCGGCGGGTCCCACGGCTTGAGCAGGTAGTGGTCAACGTCAACGACGTTGATCGCTTGGATGGCGGCGTCGGTGTCGGCGTAGGCGGTCAACAGCGCACGGCGAGCCTGCGGGAACAGATCCATCGCCTGCTCGAGAAATTCCACCCCGTTGAGCTGCGGCATCCGGTAGTCGGCCAGGATCGCCGCAACCGGTTCTCCCCGGCGTTTGAGCTCCTTGAGCGCATCCAACGCGTCGAGCGCCGAGTCGGCCCGCACGACGCGGTAGTGCTCGCCGTAGCGGCGCCGTAGATCCCGCGCCACGGCCCGGGACACGCCGGGGTCATCGTCAACGGTCAGCAGCACGGGTTTCGTCATCACCCCACTAACACCAACGTGGGAACGCAATATTTCTCAGGGCTGCGGCCGCGATCATCGCTGGCCGAATCAGGGCACGATCAGCTGGCCATCTAGTAGGATCAACGGTATGGCGACTCGTAAGGTCACTTTGTCGATCGATCACACTGCGTGGACACTGGCCGAAGCCGCCGCCGCCCGAGCCGGTATCTCACCCTCAGCTTGGCTATCGGCCGCCGCACGGCGCGAAGCGGTCCGACTCGGCGCCGGCACAGACTGGGGCGACACCGGCGCAGAAGCCCTGGCCCACGACGCCGACTTGGCCACAGCCGAGGCGGACCTCCGTGCGGCGGGGTGAACTACGCCGCTACATCCGACCCAGCACACCCGAGCGCCCGCGCACCGTCGCGATCATGTCCAGCGACGGCATCAACGAATCGCCCCGGCCCTGGCTGCTGGGCATCGAAATCCGCGACCGCGACCCCGGCGACATCCTCGCCGTTGCCGTCACAGGCCACGGCTGGGCCTACGCCGGCGATCTGTCCAAGCTCTACCGCGCCTGGACAGCCGACCGAGTAGGCGAGCTGGACGCGACAACGCTGGCCCGCCTCGACGGCGCCCTCCGAGCAGCGCTCGACCTGTGAACGGCCGGGACCCGAAACGCACCCGCGGCCA
>CAVQKH010000018.1:0-14390 GCA_963712995.1 uncultured Actinomycetota bacterium
CACCACGCTTTGCGCCACGGCTCTTGCCATCGCCACGCGAGATGCGCCCCAGCCCACCGGCTGGGGCGCATCTCGGATTAATATCAGCGGAACGTTACATGAACAACTAACTGAGTGTAACGCAGTTCCGGCTGTGGGCGAATGGTCGGCGTTCTCGCCCGCGTGGCCGGGTTTCCGGCCGGTGGACGGTCATGGGTGAGGTACCCGGGAGAGCCAGTGCTGCAGCTCTGCCAGGTCGGGTGCGGCGCTGGAGCCGGGGGCGGTGGTCGCCGCGGCACCGCAGGCGACGGCGGCGACCAGGCAGTGGGGAAGCTGTTGTCCGGTGAGGTGGGCATGCACGAAGCCGGCATTGAAGCAGTCACCGGCGCCGGTGGTATCCAGAACCTCAACCGGGACGGCGGCGATGTCATACCGCTTCCCACCCTGAGCCGCGGCGGCTCCGGCGCTACCGCGTTTAACGACCACAGTGTCCACGAGGCCGGCAAGCACCTCTAAAGCGTCATCGACTGTGGTGGCACCGGTCAGCCGCAATGCTTCGTCGGTATTGGGGGCGAAGACGTCGATCTGGGTGAGGACCTCGCGCACCGTGGGGGTGTCGAGGGTGGCGGGGACGTCCTGGCAGTCCATGAACACCTGGGTTCCGAGCTGGTGGGCGACCCGCAGGCCAGCCTGCACGGCCGCACCATATTGAAGCTTAGGCAGTATCAGCATCCGGGGACGGTGCTTATGCAGCAACGCGGCCAGCGACTGCGGGGTGACCGGGTCCTGATAGCTGACCATGGCCCGGTCACCCGGAAAAGACAACGCAACTGTGACGCTGCGTAACGGGATGGGGTGATGGCGGAAGCCGGTCTCGTCGAGACCCTCCGCGCGGGCAGCAGACAGGACTTGTTGGCTGAACGGGTCATTGCCGAAGTCGGTGGCCCACACGACGTCGTGTCCCAGGCGGTGCATGGCCATCGCCAGGGTGAAGGCCCCACCGGGCAGCAGACTGAACCCCCCAGCGAAGACCTCGGTGCCGGACAGAACGGGTCGGGATAAGTCCCGAAAGATCAGATCGGCGAAGTAGGCGCCCACGACGAGCACCTCGCGACCATGTGACCCAATGTTCACGATCGGTACGGCCACAGACGCCGCCGACCGCAACGATCTCGACCTTCGGATGTTTGTTGCTCGGCCAGGCCCGGCCCGTTCATTCGTCATAGGGCAGGTTCGGGTCGCGAAGCGGGCGGAGGCCGGTGCCGCCCAGTCGAGACGACACCACGGCGCGCCTCCCTCCCTCATTGTTCGACCGTCCTATCGATTACCTTGCGTAACTGGCGGTTGATGGAGGGTAGCGAGAGCTGCGTTCCGCCGACGTGCTCCAGCAATTCGAGTGCGGAGTCGAGGTGAGGAGACGGAGTGTCAACGGGGTAGGGCGTCGCGCTCCCCGCTGCCATCACCACCGCTCTCGCCATGCAGCCCGCCCCAGAATCCGGCCGATCCGGGGTGAGGCACATGCTTCACCCTTGAGTCAGGCACCCGCCCTAGCCCTGAGCTGCCGCGAGGCTGACAACCTCGGCGGGCGAACCGGGCACTGACCCACCGAATTCGGTCGGTTTCAGTGAGCCGGGCAGGCTACTCGCACCTGCCTCGCCCCGACCAAACGGCCGCGGGCGATGGTGTCAGTGCCCCGAGAAGCGGCTGAACAAGGTGGCGTCGGTCCCGCCGCCCAACCCAGCGGCCGGGGTGAGTGTCGGCGTGTGGCAGCGCACGTGCATTGACGCTTGCAGGAGCACACACGTATAGAGTCATTAGAGTGAACCGGCTTGCAACAATCAAACTTGGTTTAGTATGTTCTACCGTGCGAGAATTGTTCATTGACCTATCCAAGAAGTTGATAAACGACCGCGGTAGATAGCTGCTGTCACGTAATGAATTTTCCCAATTTTTCAGATCGTCTTGCCTAAACAGATTCGACCCCCCTTTGCGAAACCTGGTCAACGAGTCGATGGCGCGGAAAGTTGATCCGACGGAGGGAGTGGGGAACACAAGCGATCGGGGGCGCAGTAGGATTTCAATTTTCAACACCCATGAGCTGTCGCCCGCTTCGTCCCTACTTCAGCGGCACTGGATCGTATGCATTTCCGCACATTTAGCGCGCTAGCGCAAAATTGACCAGACTTCCTTACTGCAGGCCGTAACCGGGAGCATGCCCAATCAAGAGGATGTGAGGCGGCGTCAAGGGTGGCGCAGCTGCTACACCTCTGCCGGCCCCGGCAGTACCGCTCGGGTGCGGCCGGGTTGCAATCGATCCAGTCGAGGGCGTGATTTGGACTACTCAAATGGGAAGAATGCAGCTGCAACAGCCAGTCTCCGAGGGATACAGCCGTCAGTTGTCTCTCCGGCTGCACGAGGCCACCGATGATGTCGAGCTACCCAGAGATGTCGAACACGGCAGACCTGGTGACATCATTAAGGTTCGTATCATCGAGCAAGGCTAAGGTCGTCACCAGTGGAGCCGCTAAGTCATCCAGTAGCCGCATTCCTCCTGTTTAGTAGCTGTTGAACATTCGTTGAATATACTTGAGAGGAATGACTCATGTCCGAACCAACTGTACAGCCATGGAACATGTTTGCACCGAGGGCAGATCCCAGCTATCCGCCGTTTCCCCCTCCGGATGAGGAGCCGGACGAGATCTGGGGCGAAGAAGATATCGGGGAGGGTACCGCGTGGGTGTATCGTAGCCCCGGCCACACTAAGGTTGTCAGGCCAGTGATCATCTCCGATGGTTTCAACTCCGGTAAGAGCGATCTGAACGAGCTCTGGCACGGCATGGAACGTGGAGAGTTCCCTTTCATCACAGAGCTGCGGAACCAGGGCAGCGACCTCATCATCCTCGGGTACAACGAGAGATCCGCGTCGATTCTAGAGAACGCCGAGGTTGCGACGGCGTGCATCCTCAAGGCGGCCGGCGAACCGAGCAGGGAAGCCGAACTGGCGGTCGGCGGTTTCAGCATGGGAGGGCTCGTCACGCGATACGCCCTCGCGAGGCTGGAACACGAAAACCAGAACGATCATCACACGGCGCTTTACTTCTCTTATGATAGCCCGCACCGGGGTGCGTGGATCCCCATCTGCCTACAGGCGATGGCCCACTTTAATCGACCGCTCACGCCTGACATGTCCAACCAGATCAACAGCCCGGCAGCGCGCCAGTTGCTGTTGTGGCATATTGCCGAATACGACGACAAACCGGCCGAGAATCAGCTGCGCCGGGAATTTTTAGACGAGCTGAAGCGCGTTGGAGGATGGCCGGACAGGCCACAGAAACTCGGCCTGGCCAATGGGTCCGGCAGCGGTGTCGGCAACGGCGTTCCGCCCAGCAGGGAGGCGTTGAAGTGCACCGGCCAGCTCCACCCCTTCAACACCACGACGCTGTACACCCAGGCTTCTGGCGATAGCCAGCTCGTAGCACAACTAAAGAGCAGCCTGATCAACAATCCGCCTGCCTCAGAGCAACCCATCATGGTGTACACCAACGAGATGCTGGAGTTTGACGGCGCACCGGGAGGAACGCTGGAGAGCTTCGGGATCGCTCGTGATGTTATTGCCAAGTACTCCCCCTTAGGTACGACGAAGTCGGACTACCGATCGATCTGTTTCGTTCCGTCCATCAGCGCGGTCGCGATCCGGGATCCCAACGACCCTGAGAGTCTGTACGCCGATATCAGCAGCCTTTCACCGGAAGACAGCGAGCTGGACGAGTTCCTGTGCGCTACCGAGAACCAAGCCCACTCTCTGATGACCGAGGAACTCGGCAGGCGGCTCCTTGATCGGCTACCGAAGTAGCCGCCACAGCAGCAACCATGCACAGTCTGGAACACGCAACCCAGGTGGAGGGCGGGGACATACAGCCGGTGCCGCACACCCCGCTCTCCGTCGGGCGCTGATGCCCCTGCGGATATCAAGCCGACCAGGACGACCCGCGAGGCCTAGCCGCCTGATCGACTAGCGAGAGCCCGCCAACCATTGGCAGGAGAACAGGCGGTACGCGATGCCTCAGGAGACCTCGCCGGGAACGCCGAGCGGAGATGCCGACATCATCTTCTCGGGCGGTTCCATCGTGACGGTGACGGATGAGGATTCTGTGCCCGAGGCGGTGGCTGTCAAGAACGGGCTGATCGTCTTCGTCGGGAGCCAGGCGCGGGCGAAGGCCGAGTGGCAGGGGCCGGATACGCAGTGGCAGGACCTGCAGGGCGCGGCTCTGCTGCCGGGCTTCATCGATGCGCACGGCCATGTCATCGGCACCGGCCTGCAAGCCACCGTCGCCAATCTCCTGGCCGATCCTGACGGCGAGGTCACGAGTATCGAATCGCTCCAGGAGAAGCTGCGCGAATTCGCCGGGAGTGAGGTGGGGCAGCGGTCGGAGTGGATCCTCGGTTTCGGTTACGACGACTCCACGCTGGCCGAGCGCAGGCACCCCACCCGCGACGACCTGGACGCGGTGTCCATCGACAAGCCTGTCCTCGCGATTCACCAGTCCTTCCATCTGGGAGCGGTCAACAGCAAAGGGCTCGAACTCCTCGACTACACCACAAAAACAAAGGACCCGGAGGGCGGAGTCATCCGGCGCCGGGCGCTGGAGCGCGGCACCACGTCTGGGCCCCCGTACGGGGATCCAGACGGAGTTCTAGAAGAGACCGCGTTCACCCCCGCCTCCAACATGGCTATCGCCGGGATGAGCGTGACTGACAGCGGGCAGTTCCTGGCGAAGGGCCTGCTGTCGGCGGCGAGTTTCGGCTTCACGACCGTGCAGGAGGGAGCAGCGAGCCTGGACGTCCTGAACCTCATGCGGGAGATGGCCGACGCCTACCCCGACGGTCTGGCCACCGACGTCGTCGTCTACGTACTGGCCGCCGCGGCCATGGAGGCACCCGACCAGGTCAGGGCAAGCCGCGAATACACCAACGGCCTACGCGCGGCCGGGGTGAAGCTGGTCCTGGACGGTTCGCCACAGGGACGTACCGCCTGGCTCACCAAGCCGTACACCAAGGTGCCCGAGGGCCGGGACGAGAACTACTGCGGCTATCAGACCCTGACCGACGAAGTCGCACTGGCCCAGGTCCGGGCGGCTTTCGCCCACGGCTGGCAAGTCATCGCACACGCCAACGGTGACGCCGCCATCGACCAGCTCATCCGGTCCGTGCGCACGGCCACCGATCAGGCTGGACCCGCTGACCGGCGTACGACTGCCATCCACTGCCAGACCGCCAGGGCGGACCAGATCAAGGCGTTCGGGGAACTCGGGATCATCCCCTCGTTCTTCTCCATGCACACCTACTACTGGGGCGACTGGTACTACGACACCGTGCTCGGCCCTTCACGCGCCGTCGATATCTCACCGGCGCGGTGGGCGCTGCACCGTGGCATGGCCTACACCTCGCATCACGACGCTCCAGTCGCGCTGCCCAACTCGATCGCCATCCTGTCCAGCCAGGTCACCCGCGTCACCCGCGCCTCAGGCCGCGTCCTGGGCGAGGCCCAGCGCGTGTCGGCCCTGGACGCGGTGAAATCCATCACCATCAACGCCGCCCGGCAGTACTACGAAGAGGACACCAAGGGCAGCATCGAGGTAGGCAAGCTCGCCGACCTGGTGATCCTCAGCCACGACCCGCTCAAGGTCGCTCCAGAAGACCTCAAGGACATCACCATCAGGGAGACCATCAAAAAGGGAAAAACCGTCTACCCGGCATCACCCACGCACCTGCCTCTCACCCTCGGAAGGGCTACGCCGGCGGGCTTCATCAACCACTGCTGACATCCTACGCAGGATGCCGGATCCCGAGGGTGTGGGTTGCCGAATAGGTTATCAGCGTCATGAGACCTGGCCATATTTGTGGATCAGTCCACCGAGCCGGTCGCGACGGCGGAGGCGAAGCTGGGACGATGTCGCGGCGGGTGGGAGTGGCCTGAGTGGTGATGCCTGGTTCAGTGTGCGGTGGAGCCGATGGTGGTTGAAATGCGTCATGTACTCGGCGAGCACAGTCTCGAGGTGGCGGCGGTTGAATAGAGAACGAGCTATTATTGAAGCACATTAAACAGATTCACGCTGACTCCCGGGAAACGTATGGTTCACCGCGGGTCCACGCCGAGATGACACTGGGGCTCGGGCTGCTGGTGAACCTCAAGCGGGTCGCACGGCTGATGCGCCAGGCCGGCATCCAGGGCCTCTACCGGCGCCGACGCCGCGGCTGTACCGTCCGCGACCCGGACGCCCAACCCAGCTCGGACCTGGTCAACCGTGACTTCACCGTCACCGAGCCGAACCGGCTATGGGTTACCGACATCACCGAACACCCCACCAGGGAAGGCACCGTGTATTGCGCGGCGGTGATGGATGCCTATTCCCGGCTCATCGTCGGCTGGTCCATCGCCGAGCACATGCGCACCGAACTCGTCACGGACGCACTCGGCATGGCCGTCATCCGCCGCCAACCCGATAAACAACCCAGCGACAAGAAAACAATACTACACTCCGACCAGGGTTCGCAATACACCTCGTGGGCCTTCGGTGATCAGTATTCGGTCGAGTAGTTCTCGGCGGACGGTGCCGATCCATCAGACCCGCCAGCCCTGGGCCGCCTCAGCACCCGGGCCATGCCACCCCTGAGGGGACAAGGTTGCGGCAGCATCTACACCGCCGTGAGCCCGACACGCCGGCCATCCCCGGTCCCATGCGGCGCTGTGGGCTTGCTCGACCGGGGAAGAGCCTTCATCCGGACCCGCAGCAACACAGCCAGGGCGCGGTAGTCGGGCAGGCCGTCCCCATCGTCCGGCCCGTCATCCAGTCCCAGCTCACGCGCGTCGTGGTCGTGCACCGCCCGCGAATCCAGGGCAGCCTCGACCTGCCGGCGCAGCTCCGCCGGATCCAGCGTCTCCTGCGTGATCTCACAGCCACTGTCACGGGCGCTGGCCCGCATCATCTCCACCGTGTCGGGCAGTTGGTCCGCACCCAGCAGAACAATCCCGGTGGCGGCACCACAATCACGATGGTCCACGCTCATCACGACAGCGTGGGAACGCCCCGCCCGATGAAACGAACAGGCCAGCAGCGACGCGGTGCCCTGGGCGTCGATGATGCGCCAACAGTCGGCCACCGTCACCGGCTCGCCCAGCTCGGCCGCCCAGCCCGGCCGGGGGACACCGGTCTGGACAAGCCGGTCGGCGGCCGCTGAGGCGGCCTCACCGGCCCGGCCTTCGGCGACCGCACCGATCGCCAGCACCATCGCCAACGCACCGGCGCTGCCCCGGGCCTCGAACTGCGGGATGAACCCGCCCACCAGCGCGTCCTCGAAAGCCTCGCCGGCCATCTCACCGATCGACACGAACGCCGCGCCCGCGATCTCCGCGTCCAGCGGGTCCTCCACCCCGACGAGGTCGACCGCATCCGCGGTCAACTCATCGATCAAGTGCTGCGGGTCGAAGTCCTCGCCCGAACACGACGGGCAATCGCACTCATCCTGCGTGCCGAACACACGCAGGGCAGGCTGCCGGGTGGACTTCGTGTTCTTCTTGCCTTGTCGGCCACGGCTCACAGGGCTCACCCGCACAGTCTGCCCGACCCACCCGTGACGCCCACGCACCCTTCCGGCGCGTCGGGAACGGCTGAATTCCGGCCGAGATCCCGCTCACGACGAGCTACTGGAGGACCGCCTCGATCTCGTAGCCGGAGGTCGTAGCGATGCCGGTTGTCGTGCGCAATGTCAGCCGCACCACGGGGGCGGCGCCGCTGAGGTCGAGTGTGCCGCTGATCTCGGTGGAGGCCGCCCGGTTCCTCCTCGCGTCTGGATGTACTCAGAACGTCAGCGTGACAAGCTTGATCGTTACTGCATTGCTACTGCGATGGCGACGAAGTGCACCGCGTCGACGGCAGCTCCCGACACCCGAGCGGATCCGGCTTCGCCCAACGAGGCGGCTGGACAGGCGTCATGTGATGTCCGGCAGCACCTTGCGTGAGCTCGACGGTGACTCGGATGAGATCGTCCACGCAGGAGGCTGCGTTACCGGCGGGAGTTGCATAGGCGCGGGCTACCACAGTCGCAGGTCGCCGTGGTCAAGTCCCCGGGCAGGGCTGTTCCGCGGTTGATGCGTGATCTTCCTGGAGTTGTTCAGGCACTGAGCGCCGGGATGTCGCGTGGGCAGCCTACAAGTCGAGGGCGGCTTGGACGACCTCTGTGAGACGGGTCAGGGTGAATGCGTCGAGCTGCCCGACCTGCTCGCCCATCCAGGCCCGGTAGAGCCGGGTGAGGTCCCCGACATAGGCCCAGCCGTAAGTCGCCACGGGGATGGCCAGAATATCGCGAGGGTCACGCCGCTGAAGCTCCATACCCAGCGCCCATGACCGATCCGAGCTGTTCACACTGTCGCCGGACAGAATCACGACGATGCGGGGGACGTCGGGGGAGCTGGGGCGGACGTAGCGGCGAAGGTCACCCCGCCGCACGGAACCTCGTCGCCTCGTCGGCGGCGATCGCGGACTCGTCGAAGGCTCGTTCCGCGTCCTCGGCCACCATCTCGGCCTCGGTGAGTCCCACATGGTTTGGGCCGGGGCTGATCCTGGCGAACTCTCGACGTGCCGCCTGGGCGATCCACTCGACGACCGACATGCCCTGGTGGGCGGCGGCCAGCTCCGCGATGGCCACCGTACCGGCGTCAATCTCCATGGACACCGTGCGGCGAGTTCCCATGCGGAACACTGTACTGCTCACCGTTCTGCTGGTCAGCAGCCAAGCAGACGGCCCAGGGGCATCCCCGGCGGGCTGCTATCTCGTCGCGCACCGCCGTCGGGGAAGATCGTCTTGCCGCCGCCAAGGAGCACCGGAATGATCACGAGCCGGAGCTCGCCGACCAGACCCTCGCGCCGCCCGCGATTTCCTGCCCATGGACATAAGGTGACACCACGCCTGGTCCCTTGACGGGCACTAAGATCATTATTCTCTAAGCAGTGTCTCGCCTCGCCGTTTGATTTCTGCCGTGTCGAGGTCTTCCTGATGAGTCAAAAGCACCCAGATGTGACCGAAAGGATCTTGCAGCATCCCGGCACGGTCACCGTAGAGCTGTGCACTGCTGCCGCTGAGTCCCTGCGAGGCGACTATCGACGAGCTTGCTCTCAGGCCCGGCCGCCGGCGACCTGGTGGGCTATCCGGGACAGATCTTTCGCGTCCGCGCCGGGCCGGGCTGCCAGCGCGTCGGCCAGCAGTGTGAGCCGCTGGCGGACTCGTACCGAGCTGAGCCTGGGCACGGCGGTGATGGCACCGTGGGCCAACGCGAGACCACCCGGCTCCCCCGCCCGGACATGGACGGTGGCCAGCACGATTCCGGAGTGGGTGCGGCTGCTCTGGCTGACCCCCTCCCAGCGGCGTACCGACGCTGCGGCCAGCGCCTCAGCGGCGTCGAGGCGTCCCCGGCGCAGCGCCAGGAGCGCGGCGGGACGGTCGAGATCGCCGTAGCGGTCGGCGCGGGTGGGTGACCACAGCTGCCGCGACTTGGCCACCTCGACGTCGGCGGCGTCCGGTACCCCGAGATCGGCCAGGGCGGTCGCGGTATTCACCCGCACGCACGCCTCCTGAGCCGCCCTGCCGCTTTGCCCGATCACCACCGCGCGCTGCTCGTCGCGGGGGATGTCCCAGGCTTTGACCAGGCTGAACTGGAGCATCTTCAGCCCGTCATCGGGATGTCCGTGCTCCACGGTGGCCGCCCCGGCGAATTGCAGGGCGGTGGACTGCAGGTACGGCGTCCCCGGCCTCGGTGGCCAGCCCCAGAGCGGCCGTGAAGTGGTGCACGGCCCGGTGGTAGCTTCCGGTCTCGAACCCCGCCCAGCCAGCCTCGATGTGCAGCTCGGCCACCGCCACCTGCAGCGCCCGCCGCACCAGCTCAGCACCCGACACACCCAGCAACCGCTCGGCCCACCCGGCGGCCGCACTGAGCACCGCCGGGCCAGCCGCGGTGGTGTTGCCTGCCTCACCGAGCCGCCGGGTCAACTCCCGCACCTGCCCCACATGCACCGGACTGAGCTCAGACGGCAGCGACAGCGGCGCCGGGCCAGGCACCTCAGCCAACTCACCCACCACGGCACTGCCCACCGCGGAGACCGCGCCCAGCGCCAGCAGGTGCCTGCGCAACATCTCCGCAATCACCTCCTCCGACGGGCCGGCGACCCTGACCCCTCCACCGTAGGAGCCCGCCCCACCCCCGGCGACACCAGCCAGCCGCATCCACGCCCGGGGGACACCCAGACCATCGGCGATGCGCTCCAACACCGTCACATCCCGCACCTGACGACCCCTGAAGATGTCGGACACCTCCGACTGCGACTGCCCGGTGCACCGGGCGATCTCCCGCTGCGAGAGCCCACCCTGACACAACAGCCGGTAGACGAGAGTGACATCGCGAGCGGCCAACGCGACCCGCATAGCCTCCCCCGCGAACATCACACAGCTCTGCTCGGGCGTCAGACCCGCCCCGCGCGCTCGCCTCTCTGCGGGTCCGTCGCTCACCACAGTCACCTGCCTCCCTCAGCGTGGGCCTGGGCGCACAGTAACGCCCCCCGATACGTCATGATCGATCCGGTCGCGCGCACGTCTATCCCCGCCTGTACCGACGCGCAGGCCAACGCCGGGTGATCGACGAGTGCGGGTACACGACACACTCAGACGCATCCCCTTACGCGTCACGGTACGCTCTCTCGTATGAATCAGCGTGAGCGTTTGACGATCTCTCTGGACCCGCCCATAGCTGCCAGGGTTCGCCAGTGCGGTGCTCGGACCCGGGGGGGCGCGTCGGGTTACCTCGAGCGCCTTGTTCGAGCTGATGCTCTGCGTGAAGGAGCCGACAGCATGGCGCGCTGGTACGCGGCCCATCCCAGCTATGTCGAAGACTCTCTGGCTGAGACTGCCGCTGCGGTTGACGAGGCCGGCTGAGTGACCTTGTTCCGAGGGGCCGTCCACCCCTATACACCAGTTCTTCCCCGACCCGGGCAATCGCTCCAGCGCTTGATCGTTTCGGCGGACCCGCTGAACGAGTCATCGTTACCTGTGGTGCTCGGACTGCAGGTCATCGATCGCGACCCCGACTCCCTGCTGTCCGTCAGACTTGACGGTCATGGCTGGGCGATTGTCACCACCGTTGAGCAAGTGATCAAAACTCGCCTCGGCGAACCGGTCGGCGTCATCAGCCCCGAGGAGCAGCAGGCCGTGGACAACGCCCTCCGTGTGGCTCTTGATCTCTGAACCCCCTGCCCTGTGTGCCCGGAGGTGTTCGCCCTCTCCTGAGAGTTAGCGGGGTGGCCATCCGGCAGACTCCGCGTCCTGGTAACTGCCAGAAAGGACAACCCAGCCAGGCCCGCGGCCTCCCGCAGGGTCAAGCCACGCCAGCAGCGCAACTCGCGGATTCGCCACCCGAACACCTTCGACTCATCCATGCGTCCTTCCCCACTGCGGCTGATGGTGGTGAAGGCGTCGATTCCGGCGCCGGGCGCTGCGGCGAACGACGGGATCGGCTGAGCCCAGTGCTCGGCAGTGGCGGGGGTGTGGCCTTCGGCGATGAGCCAGAGGGCAGCGCAGGCCTGGTCGATCCAGGCGGCGCGTCTGCTAACGGGAGCCGCAATGTCGGCTTGACAGCAGCCGTTAGTCTGGCCGTCGATGGACATCGAACCGGTCATCTGCGCCTGCGGCAACCCGGTCAGTGGTGACGGGGACGACATCGCCTCGGTGCTGTTCGGTCCGATGTGCGACGTCTGCATCGGAACCGCTCATCACGAGGCCGGTCGGCTGTGCGACCGGTGCATCCACAAGACGAACGCCCAGTACCCCGGCATCCGGTTCGCCGTGGGCAACCAGCATCCGCTGGCCCACTCGCACGTTCTGGACACCTGCGTCGACCGGGCGATGCTGCCCTTCCTGGAAGGGTTCAACCAGAACGTCGCACCCACCTTCTCGTCCTGCCAGGGCGTGGACATGCTGCCCGGCCGACCGGGCAGGTGGGTGCAGGAGCCGTTCATCGTGGTCCACGGCCAACACCAGCCCGCCGTGACAGCCTGGGCGGAGCGCACCGCAGACCGCTACCGAATCTCGGCGGTCCACGTGCACGACGAAGGCAGTCCGCACCACCGTGTGTCCGTGGATTTCGCCGACACCCCCATGACCTGGCTGGGCTGACTGCCGAACCAACCCTGGCATGGAGTCCAGCCGCCGCTGTGAGGGTCCTCGAATCCTCGCCAACATCAGCCTGTCCAATTTGTCCTCTTCCGGTGGCGGATGCGGTCGGCCAGTACCGAGGCCAGGGCAGCGCAGGCAGCTTTCCGGGCACTGGCGGTAGACGCAGGCTGGTCCGGCGCCGAACGGCGTTGACGCTGTTCGGCAGCAGCGACACCCTGGGTGACTTTCGCGGCTTGGGCAGCGCGGTAGTCACCGTGACGGCCGGTGAGGTGCGCGGGGAGCGCATCGAGGTGCCCCACCCAGGGACGGAGCCGGTGCCCGAGCACCCGCAGCGGATCCGTCGCTCCTCGTAGAGCGTCGCCACGGGGGGTGCCGTCGGGGTGGTGATCGATGGCGTACAGCAGCCCGGCCACGCAGGCACCAGCAGCCCACCACTGATGCAACAGCGCCTGGACCCGCCAAACCGGGGTTCGACCTCGTCGTAGGCCGATTCTGGCCAGCAACGTCAGGACCGCAGCTGAGCGTTCTGCTGGAGTATCAGGGATCTGCCAGGCTGGCCAGGAGTTGTCGAGATTCGGGTGGTGGCCAGGCCGTTCGGTGTTTGTCAAGGGTTTATTACTTACGTCAGATACGGGGGGATCGCCACTTTTTTCCACAGGACCTGTGAACTGCGTTAACGCTGAGACGGGGTCCGCTGAGACGACAGCGTCCCAGCCCTCGGGGTGCTGGACCGGGGGAGTGGGTGGCGCCACCAGGACGTAGGACGGCGCCCGGTTCACGGAGGAACCCAAGAACGCGGCCGTCGCGCCGGTCTCGACCACGACGATCAGGTCGGCGTCCTGGGCCCAGGCGAGCAGTCGGGAGACCGTGCGGGGCGAGCAGTCACCCACCTCGGCCAGCTGCGCCAGGGTGAGTCCGCACACCAGGCCGGTGGTCCAGTCCATCGAACACACCAGCCGGCGCAGCATCCGTGACCAGCGCAGCCGCTTGTCCGCGCGCCACAACTCGGCGTCGACCAGCTGCTCGACCCGCCGCAGTGCCATCACTTGATCGGTGAGCACCTCCAGGTCGCGGTCCACCCGGTTACGCCACCCGGGGTGCGGGTCCCACGAACCCGACGCCATCCGTTTCCGTGCGCGCTCCCGCCCGTAGGCGCGGCCTCGGGCCCGGCCCACCGCCCGCGCCAGGGCACGACGTACCCGGCGACCCGCGCGACCTCGCCCGGGCCCTGGTGGACCCGGGCGAGACGGCGGCGCCGCCGTCTCATCGACCTTTGACGGCCCAGCACAGTGGATGCCAGAACGGGCATAAAGGACATTTCGTGATGTTTCCGGCGGCACAACCGGCGCGAATCGACCGCACTCAACGCACCCGTCGGAACCAGGGCATGCGTCGACGCCGTGGAAAAGTGTTTCGTGAACTGCACCGCGCGCCTCTCGCGCAGGCGGCGGCCCAGGGGCTACCGTGGACACACGTCAGCGACCCTTCGGAGGGGGAGCCTGGCTACTGCCCCGGCGCCAACCGGGGTACTGCGTCGTAGGTGGGCGCCAACCCACCCGTGACACGGACGAGGCGGCTCCTCAGGGAGTCGCCTCGTTTTGTTTACGAGGCCTTCAAGGGCAACTCCTCCTGTTCGGACCTGCCCGGGGGCAGCTGCATCTGGTCAAGATTGCCCAGCCCGACCGCCAGCAGGGCGGCCACGATGCGCGCCTTGGGCAGGCCGTGCTGATCGGCCAGGTCGTCGATCGCGCTGCGGCACTCAACGGAAACCCGGCCCCACACCATCTCGGGCTGCCCGATCGACGGGCGCCCGCGGGGATCCTTGCGGCGGCTCATGGGTGCTGATCGTTCCCCAGCTTTGGCGAAAAATCGCTCCGACACGCCGCGCCGGGTTGAGCAAAGCTCAACTACGGGTAGCGACGGTGCCCGTGCGGCAGATCGTTAGGTGCTGGCGCCATGACCACCAGTCGCTCGGCCAGCGGGTGAGGAGGCTGGCGGGACCTTGTCCTACGAGGTGGTGGTTCGAGGGGTACGAAGCCACCGCGCAACAATCGGTCGTACCCTCGTCACTAGTCGAGTTCGAGATGGATGAGACGACAGCGACGTATCTGCACCGGTGCGTGCACCATCGTGGGGTCGGCTCGGTATCGTCGCGGCAGTTGAGTTGCCTGAGCTGTCAGCTCAGGCTCTCC
>CAVQKH010000019.1:0-73297 GCA_963712995.1 uncultured Actinomycetota bacterium
CCAGTTGCGCTGAGTGGCCGTATCGAGACATCCGGGGCAGTAGGTGACCTCGCACTCACACTCATCCGGGCAGCGGGTGCTCGGCAGGCCCGACGCGTCGATCGGCTCACCGCACAGCGCGAGGTAACCCCCGTACCGGTAGCCCTCGGCCAGCGCCTCATCGGCGCAGAGCAGGTGAACGCTTCGCGGCGCGCTCACCCCAGCCACTCCGTGAGCTGGTCCCACACCGCGGTGGCCTCGGTCTCATCCAGCTCGATCACACACGCACCGGTGGCATGCGGATCGAGCGTGATACGTCCGCCGACCTTGGTCATCACCAGGTTGGTGAACCCTCGCGACCCGCCATGCTTCGTGCAGGTCGCCTGGATCACCTTGCGGGTTCTGACCGGCTTGGTCGCCGCAACATCATGGGTGTCGTTGGTCACGATGACGACCGTGAACGATCACCAGCAGCGAATGTCCAGCAGACGGGACGTTCCCCCAACTCCCCCCAATGGGCTATACGGGCAGGCCCGCCCGGTAGGCCATCCTCCGAAGCTGCTGCCCGGCCGGGGAGTCCCGGCGCGACCGTGCGAGCAACACGGCGATCACCTCACGGGCAAGTGGATTGCGGTACACGCGGCGCGGCGAGATCTTCTCCGCCCGCAGCAGCGCCATCACCGCGTCGTCGTGGCGTCCCCGCAGCCGGGCCAGCGCCTGCCCATAGTTCACCCAGTACATGGCTTGGCTCCCCCGGAGGGGATGCGACTCTGGGTGCAGGCCCTCCGCGATGGCGGCCGCACGCTCGTAGTCACCGGTCTCCAACGTTGTGCGCACCCGCCACTGTCCGGTTTCCTGGGGACCGAACCCCATCCAGTAGGCGTTGCCCTGCCCGGTGTGCTCGGCCAGCTCTGCGGCGTGATCCAACGGGCCACCGACGTCACTGGGCCGGCCGCCGGCCGCAGCCAGAAACGACCGGCACAGCGAGAGCATGCCCGCAACCTGCATCGACTCCGGGCTGTTCGTCGGTACGGTCACCGAGTCCAGCTCGGCCTGCGCGAGATCGAACTCGCCCGCGGAGAGCATCACGTGCAGTCCTCCCCAGGTGGCGAGGCCCAGCGCGGTCGGGGTGTCACGGTGCTGGGCCGCCTGATGAGCCAGCTGAGCAGCTTGCGCCCGCAGATCCAGCGGCGCACCCGCGACCCGCAGCGACCCGGTGGTGGCTCCCGAATGCAGCAGCACTGCCAAGTCAAGCAGCTCGGCGACGTCCCGCCCGGCCGCGATGCTGGTGTGCAGATCCCGGATCAGACCCGGTAGCGTCGCGCTGACCTCGCTGTCCTGCCGACAGCTGTAGTGCGCACCCAGCATCGCCATGACCCTGGCCCGCAGCGCGTCCAGCGGAACAACCTGCCCGCCTGGCCGATTGCGACCGACCGCTATCAGTGCGCTGCGCACCGCCTCCACCGCAGAATCGGTCTCCCCATTAGCCGGTGCCGGCACCGGCAGCCTCATCAGCTCACCCGGGGCAATCTGCAGCGCGTTGGCCAGGGCCACGATCTCCGAGATGCTGTCGAGCGCGATCTCTCCGCGCTCGATGAGGGACAGCTTCGACTTGCTCATCCCCGCCAGTCCAGCGATCACCCGCAATCCCTTCTTCCGGGAATTGCGAATCTGGCGCAGCCGGGCACCGATCGTCCGCGCGTCCTCAATGTCCACCGAGAGCACCACTCCATCGCCGAGATGATCTCCCCCCGCCGATGCCCCGGGACCGTCGCCCCGGGGCGTGTACCTCGGCGAAGAGGTAGCGACAGGCTACGCGGCCCGCACCCCTGTCCGCCGGAGCGGGCCGTTGCCACGGTGGTCGCGACCGCGACCAGCTCGGCGACCCCCAGCGGCAGCGGCGGTACGCGGTGGCTCTCGACGTCTGCCGGGGTTGCCCAGCACGGCCCCGCGTGCCCGCAGTCACCGCATGCCGCGAGTCCACCACAGTGAGCCGACTTGCGGAAATGAAGATCCCGATTGCAGGATCAGCTCAGGTCAGAGCCACTATTTTGCAAGATCACCGGTAGTGGGCAGACCGGACGTTTCAGCTACCGGGTCCTACCGGGTAGTGGCTGACAGCGAGTCCGACTGACCGACCACCGCGCTCGGCGTCGGAGATCACCAGCGTTCGACCCGGTGCTGGTGCTCAGTTGGCCCTGGCGAACGTCGGGGGCCACAGGCGGGCACTGACCGGCGTGTCGGTATCGACTACGGTGCACTGCGGCAGCAGCTCCGGCAACCCGTGGGCACCCTGAGCACGATCAACGACCTACCGGGAAGTGGGATGGGTTACTGGCGCCGGCATCCCCGCAAGGACCTTGAGGACGTTCTCGTCGTCTTCCACCAAGCGGGGTGGCTGATCGAGGACACCGGCACGTACTATCGGGTGAAATGCTCCTGCGGGAGCCACCAGCGATCGATCCACCTCACTCCGAGCAATCCCCGTTACGGCCAGCAGGCGTTAAGTTGGATGAGACGGCAGCCATGCGTGACCTCAGGAGGTGCGTGATGACGGTCGGCATATTCATCCACTGGACGTTCACCTTCGGGGGGCACGCGGACCTCTTCGAGCACGCCGACGCGGTGGCTGCGGCGTTGCTGGAGCAGGAGCGGTGCACCCCCGCGGTCGTGGACTCGGCAGTGTCCGCCGACCGCGGTGCACGGGTTATGGAGATCGAGGTGACCGTGCAAGCCTCCTCGGAGGACGAGGCCATCGCGGTCGGGCAAGCCGCGATCCGATCCGCGGTCCACGCGGCCGGGGGCGGGACCGCGAACTGGCCAAGCCACGACGATCTCGTGTCGCTACTGCCGACCGATCTGCGGACAACGCGGGTGACGTCTGACGCCTAACTGTTGGCGGTCGGGGGCTCGCTGCTGCGGAGCTCCGCCTCGGCTGGACCGCCCAGCAGGAACGCCAGCTCGGCATCGGAGAGCCGCCACGCTGGCCAGCGTGGCGAGCAGCACGGCGAGGTAGTTGGTCTGCCCGGGGCAGTGTGGCGGTGGGTACGTTGATTCCGGTCCAGACTCCAGCCCGGACCGCATCTGTCTACTGGGGACTCTCTCTGCTAACCGATTGCTAACGGACGGTGCCAGATAGCACCGCACAGCACATCACGAAAGGTCCGCGTCCAGGCGGAAACACGCAGTTCAGAGGCATGGTCACCGGAATGGGGACTACCCGGTAAGACGACGCTTGTGGGAGTTTAAGTCCCCCCTCGGACACGTGCGTTAACCACACGCGGTGATGCCGTCGCGATGACGGCTCGGTCGCGTGGTTCACAGCGAAGCTCAAGGCCAAGCTCCTGGTAGAGCCGACTCAGGTTCTCCGGTCGGACGTCCGTCAGGGCAGCGCCTACGTCACCCAGTGAGTCGATCATCGCGTATACCTCGGCGTCGGTCAGATTCGTGGGGGTTTCGAGCTGACGGGGTAGGGCGCCGGAGGGCGCCGAATTCGGTCGGAGAGAGGTCCCGTCCTTGCGAGCCCCCACTGCGCGCTCAGTTCGCGGGTGTGCCGAACCACTGGGGCAGTTGGTTGAGCAGGTCTTGCTGGTCGTCGCCGATCCAGGCCACGTGGCCGTCCGGCCGTAGCAGTACTGCGGGGGCGTCCAGTTCCTCGCTGAGGTCGACGATGTGGTCGACCCGGTCTGCCCAGCCCGCGGCTGAGAGTCGGCCGGTTTGGTCGAGCAGCAGTCCGCGGCCGTCGTGCATCAGTTCGTAGAGGCGTCCCTGTTTCAGTCCCACGTCCCGCATCCGCCGGCCGAGCAGGTCGTGCCCCTCGCCGAAGTCGTAGCGGATCCCGATCGCGGTGATCTTCTCGATCAGGTACCGGTTCACGTCGTCGAAGTCCATCAGTTCCGACACCAGTCGGCGCACTGCCCGGGGGCCTGGCTCGGGGGAGAGCAGTTGCATCTGCGCGCGGGTGTTGTCCAGCACGGCGGCGGCCACCGGGTGCCGTTCGGTGTGGTAGCTGTCCAGCAGCCCTTCCGGTGCCCAGCCGTTGACCTCGGCGGCCAGTTTCCAGCCGAGGTTGAACGCGTCCTGGATGCCGAGGTTGAGGCCCTGCCCGCCGGTCGGCGGGTGGATGTGCGCCGCGTCGCCGGCCAGCAGCACCCGGCCGGTCCGGTAGCGCTCGGCCAGCCGGGTGGCGTCGCCGAAGCGGGAGAGCCAGCGCGGTGAGTGCGCGCCGAAGTCGGTGCCGGCGAACACCCGCAGCTGCTGCTTGAGCTCCTCGAGGGTGGGTGGGACCGTGCGGTCCTCGGCCACCCCCTCGGCGGGCACGATGAGGCGGTACACCCCGTCCCCGAGGGGCATGGTGCCGAACCGCAGATGGGTCTTGCGGACTTCGGCTATTACGGTGTTCAGCGTCTCCGGCGCCACGGTCAGCTCCATCTCGCCCAGCAGTGTCTCGACCCTGGTGGGCTCGCCGGGGAAGCCGACGCCGAGCAGCGTGCGCACCGTGCTGCGGCCGCCGTCGCAGCCGACGAGGTAGCGCGAGCAAAGCTGCGTGCCCTCGGCCAGCTCGACGGTCACCCCGTGGTCGTCTTGGCTCAGCCCGACCAGTTCGCAGCCGCGCCGGATCTCGACGCCGAGCTCGGTGGCGTGCTCGGTCAGCAGGCGCTCGGTGACGGTCTGCGGGATGGCGAGGACATAGGAATGTGCGGTGTCCAGCCGCTCAGGCCACGACTTGCCGAGGCCGGCGAAGAAACCACCGACCGCGAACTGCTCGCCGAGCGCGAGGAACCGCTCCAGCAGACCGCGCTGGTCCATCACCTCGACGCTGCGCGCGTGCAGGCCGAGCGCGCGGGACTGCCCGGTCGGCTCCGGCTCCTTGTCCAGCACGAGCGCGTGCACGCCGTGCAGCCGCAACTCGCCGGCCAGCATCAAGCCGGTCGGTCCACCGCCGGCCACGATCACGTCAATCATGAAAACCCCCCATTCACCAAGGTTGCATGTCGGCCAGCTGCTCCGCGCAGTCCGGCGGCGCGCACACCCGCACCTCCGCACCGAGTGTCCGCAACCGCACCGCGAGACCCACCATCGGTTCGACGTCCCGCGCAACCCACACGTCGACAAGAGCACACGCATTTCGCGAATCCCTGATTTCCGCAGGTTCTGGCCTCGGCTGGAGATTCTGCGGCACGACCCGGGTCTTGCCGCAAGGCCCCCGGTGCGCTATACGTTGAAAGTGGCAAGGAGTGGGTAACCTCCTTGCCACTGCCTTTCGTGGTCCGCTGTGGACGGACAAGCTCCTCCCGAAGCGGTGACGCGCCGCGCACGGCGATGCCGCCCCCAGCGGAACACACCCGGGGCTCATCCCTCCTCGTCGGCGTCGGCCGGGTCGCGCAGGCCGCCGCCGGCCCGGGGTGCAGGCGCGGAAGCTGGAGCGGCCCAGCACGGTGAGGTTCGCGTGCTTGCACGGGCAGAGCCCGGCGACATCCTCGTTGCGCTGTTCGGCCCCAACACCGGCAGCGCCGGCAACGTCATCGACTGGGACCTAATCGCCAAGCACTGGACCGACCTGCTGCGCACCGCGATCTCCATCCGCGAGGGCCGGGTGATCAGGACGATCACCTTGTTGCGGTACCTGTCGGAGCCGGAGCTGCGGGAGCAGATCACCGCGATCACCAACAGGGCCGAGGCGTTCCACGGCTACTCGGAATGACTGATGGTCGGCGGGAAGCTGATCGGCCACGACGACCTGGCCACCATCACCCCGTACATCACCCACACCATCCGCCGCCTCGGCGACCTGGTGCTCGACCTCGACCCGCCCGACACGGCGCCGGCGACCAGGCTGGACCTCGAACCCCGCGCCCTGTTCCCCGGCGGACCCGCCGATTTCATCTGTTGGTGTCCGCGGTGATGTGCTCGAACAGACCCGCATGGATACGAGTGCACACCCCCTTGGCCCACGGCTCATCCAGCTCGTCGACATCGAGGGCGGCCACGTTGTTCAGCTGAACCGTGAAATCCATGATTCGCGAACTCACCAGCGGCGATCCCCAAAACCTGGGATCGCCGTTCCAATCCGCTCATACGCACAACCACGATGACCAGATTACAAATTACTAACTACTAACTTGTATCTTGGTGTGGTGGGCGATGACACCTGGGTCAGGTTGGCTGACCAATTTGCCGATGAGGCTTATGCCTCAGTGAAGGGGCACGTGCGCACCCATGTGTTGCACCAGCAGCTGCTTGAGCATCTGCCACCGCCTCCAGCGCCTGTGCTCGACGTCGGCGGCGGCGCGGGCCATCAATCGTTTCCGCTGGCCCAAGCCGGTTACGACGTAACGTTGCTTGACCCGTCGCAGGCGATGCTGGACAAAGCACAACAGCGACTCCAGCGGTTGCCTGCTGAGGCCCAGCGACGGGTGACGCTCTTGCAGGCCGACGGCGAGAACGCCGACGAGGCGGTGAATGGCCGACGCTTCGCCGCCGTGTTGTGCCATGGCGTGCTCGGGTACCTCGAGCAACCGGAGCCGTTGATCAACCAGCTGTGCCAGTGCGCCGCCGCCGGTGGCGTGGTCTCGATCATGACGGGCAACGCCAAGGCCATGGCGGTGCGCCCCGCCTTGGAACGGCGGTGGGACGACGCCTTGGCGTCGTTCGACGCCAGAGCCGAGATTGGGGTGCTGGGAGTGCCGGGCCGAGCCGACACGGTGGAGGAACTCAGCGAGCTCATGCGGAGCCGGGGCGTGGAGCCACTGCGCTGGTACGGGGTATGGTTGTTTGTCGACTGGCTCGAGTTCAGTGGAGCCGAGTTAGACCCCAGCGATTCAAAGCAGGTAGCGGCGACGGCCGCAGTCGAACTCGAAGCCAGCCGACGAGACCCCTACCGCCAACTCAGTCGCGTCTTTCATCTCGTGGGACGCAAAGGTCCGAGCTGACGGGGCAACAGCAGCCAAGTGCTGAAGTCAGCCCGCGCGTTTGCGCCGTGCCGTCGTTGAGGAGGTATGCAACCGGTAGGACTCGGTGCCGGTTTCGCGGATGTGGGTGTCGAAGGTGATGCGGTCGACAATCGCAGCGACCAGGCGAGGGTCGGGGAACACCGCTCCCCACTCACTGAACGGCAGATTGCTCGCCAACGCGGTACTCGCTCTTTCCTCGAGTTCGGTGATGATCTGGAAGAGCAGTTCGGCTCCGCGAGGTTGATCTGGACGTAGCCGAGCTCGACCGGCTCTGCCGGCGCCGCGACGTGCCGCTGTGGGAGAAGACGCTGTGGCGAATGCTCTACGAATCCACCAGCCGCGCGTCCGCGGTGCTCGCGCTGAACATCGAGGACCTGGACCTGCCCAACAAGCAGGCCCGGATTACCGCCAAGGTCGGCGACACCATGTGGATCACCTGGGGCACCGACACCGCGCACCTGCTGCCCCGCCTGATCGCCGGCCGCGACCGCGGCCCGCTGTTCCTGTCCGAGCACCGCCCCGGCCCGCACCGCCGCGCCACCACCCACCCGAAGGACATCTGCCCGGCGACCGGCCGGGCCCGGCTGGGCTACGACCGCGCTCGCATCCTGCTTGTCCACTACGGCGACGGACTGCTATTGCACCAACTCCGCCACTCCTCCGCCACCCACCTCGGCGAAGCCAACGTGATCATGGCCAAGACCGGCACAAGAACCTGCGCAGCGTCCAGCGCTACGTCCGCCCCGGCCTCGCCGCCGTCCACACCGCCACCGAAACGCTGTCCAGCCCGCGCCGACGCGGCTGACCCCGCCGACCTCCGCCAGCCCAAGATCACCCGCTCGCTGACCAGCGCCTATCGGTAACCGCGGCAGGCTTCTGCCGTATTCCGGCCCCGCCCCCACATAGGCGTCGCGGTCCACCGTCCCCTCGGGCAGCTCCGGATTGGAGTACACCGCCCGCTTCCACGCCGGCGGCACCAGCTTCCGGTCGATCTCACGCGGCAGCAGCCGCTTCACCGCCTCCAAGATCCGCTTACCACCGGAGGCCGCCCCCGGGGCGAGCGACTCCCCGAGCGCGGCCACGACCTCCGTGCGCGGCCCGATCTCCGTCTCCAGCGCCCGCCACATCGCGCCCGTGTCCAGGTCGGCGCCGCTCTCGACGACCAGGCCCAACTGCTCGCACCACAGCCGGAACACCCCGTCCAACATCCTCGACGCCTTCGCCACCCCGCCCCAGGCCGCCACCCAGTCCCGGTCCGTCGCCCGCCGCGCAGCGCTGATCAGCTTCACCTAAATCAGCACCGAGAACAGATCCAGCGCGTCGTCGATCACGGACACCTCCAGGTGCCGCACCACCGACGTCAACAGCGCGGTGCGCTTCGGCTCTCACACCCGGCAGCAGCACCCGATGACGCCGCAACCAGCCCACCGCCTGGTAGGCGTCCCGGATCTCCCACGCGTGCTCGTACGCCGTCTTCGCCCGCTCGGTGTACCGGCTTTCACCACCGACGGGTCCTCGATCCGCAGCTGCGCAGCCAGGTGCTCAACGACCGACCACGGCACGTCCAGCGGATCGTTCACCAGGAACCGGCCGACGTAGCGGACGGTGTACATCTGCACCGCGAACCCCAGATGGTGAGAACCGGTAAGCCACCCTGCCACCCCCGTGAATGATCAAGACTAGTGACCCGCCAACGCAACAGCACCTTGCGGTGTAATCAGTAGGCAGCCTGGCGGTTCTCTGTCCGCGTCATCCCACGCAATTTGAAGGAAGGCATCGCATGGGCACCATCACCACCACCGACGGCACGGAGATCTACTACAAGGACTGGGGCTCGGGTCAGCCGATCGTGTTCAGTCACGGCTGGCCGCTGTCAGCTGACGACTGGGACACCCAGATGTTGTTCTTCCTGCAACACGGCTATCGGGTCATCGCCCATGACCGGCGTGGCCACGGACGGTCTAGTCAAACCAGTGACGGCCACGATATGGACCACTACGCCGACGACCTCGCGGCGTTGACAGCGCATCTGGATCTGACGGACGCCGTTCATGTGGGTCATTCGACCGGCGGCGGCGAAGTGGTCCACTACCTGGCCCGACATGGCGAAAACCGAGTGGCCAAGGCCGCGATCATCAGCGCAGTACCGCCGCTGATGGTCCAGACCGAGACCAATCCGGGCGGTCTTCCCAAAGTGGTCTTCGATGGGTTTCAGGCGCAACTCGCGGCCAATCGATCACGGTTTTATCGCGACGTGGCTGCGGGGCCCTTTTACGGTTTCAACCGGCCGGGCGTGGAATCCTCGGAGGCCATCATCCAAAACTGGTGGCGCCAAGGCATGATGGGTGGCGCAAAAGCCCACTACGACGGCATCGTCGCCTTCTCCCAAACCGATTTCACCGAAGACTTGAAGAAGATCACCGTGCCGGTCCTGGTGATGCACGGCGACGACGACCAGATCGTGCCCTACGCAAACTCCGCACCCTTATCGGCGAAGCTTCTGCAGAACGCGACATTGAAGACATACGAAGGCTTCCCGCACGGCATGCCCACCACGCAAGCGGAGACGATCAACGCCGATCTACTGGCGTTCATAAGAGCGTGACCTCGAGAGCCGTGGCGCCGGCCAAGGGGGAGCACCCTCGCTCGACGGACTGATTCAGCGAGGCGGGCAACGCTACTTTGAGCGCGGTCTACCCTGTTGGCTGGCTGCAGTTGCTTGCTCGCAGCGCCGCCGTCAAGGACGTGGAGATTCTGGTCCTGCACCATGAAGTCACGGTGCTGCGCCGTCAGATCAGCCGACTGCGGCCCGGCTGGCCGGAGCGGGCGATCCTGTCCGCCCTGGCCAGCCTGCTTCCCGCCACCTACGTCGCCATCGGATCGTCACCCCGATGACGTTGCTGGCCTGGCACCGTCGCCTGATCACCAGAAAATGGACCTATCCCAACCAGTCGCACACCAAGCCGGACACCGGGGCAGCGGAGTCAACCTGGCGTGCGGCACCTGACCATGCGTGGCATCGGCTTCGTTGATGAGGTGAACGGCGCCAACGTTGGTTACGTCGTAGATGCCTGTGGGTGCCCGATATTCGGCCGCGACGCTGACCTGGGGTGATGCCAGTCCGGTTCGGTTCGGCAGGATCCGTGTCCGTGACGTTGCGCCTGGTGCACCTGATCTTCTGTCAGCTCAGCGCCTGGATAGCGCTACTCATGCGATCGGCGGCATCCAAGAACGCGGAGAGCCTGGCGCTACGCCACCAGGTGAACCTCTTGCGTCGGCAAGTCGCACACCTCGGCTCACCGTGATCTTCGCAAACCTCACCCGCACCATCTGATCGAGGCAGCACAGCGGAAAATCCTGTCTGTTTCCCGCCTACGCAACAGAGCCGCGATCACCGGCCGATCAGGGTCGCCGCTCGCTCGGCGATGGCGTATACCGTGGCGTTGGTGTTGCCGGAGACGATCGAGGGCATGATCGAACCGTCGGCGATCCGGAGCCCGCTGATGCCGTGCACCCGCAGTTCGGGATCCACCACCGACATCCCGTTGGTTCCCATCTGGCAGGTACCTACCGGATGGAAGTAGGACTGCATAGTCCTGTCCGCGTGGTGCCGCAGTGCCTCGTCGGTGTCCGTGCCGGGACCGGGCAGTGCTTCCTCGGCCCGCCACGGCGCCAGGGCCTTCGCCCGCCCGATCTCCCGGGCGATCTTGAGGCCCGTCACCATGGCCTCGACATCACGGGAGTCGCTCAGGTAGCGCGGGTCGACCACGGGAGCCGCGTCCGGGCTGCCGCTGGCCAGCCGGACCGTCCCGCGGCTGAAGGGTTGCATCAGCGCGGGCGCGATCGTGTACCCCGACTCCGGTCCGCCCTCGGAAGGCGGAACCAGGGGGATGTCAACGAAGAGGATCTGCAGGTCGGGGTAGCCGAGATCCGGGTCACTGCGCAGCAGGCCCAACGCCTCACCGTGATTGTTCGCCGCCGCAGTCACCGGTTGGGCTGGGCGGTAGATGATGAAGGCGTACGGGTGGTCGTGCAGATTCTCTCCGACGCCCGGCAGCTCCGCGACCACCTCGATGCCGTGCGGGCGAAGGGCGGAAGCCGAGCCGATCCCGGAAAGCATCAGCAACTTTGGCGTGCCGATGGCGCCCGCGGTCAACACGACCTCACCGGCGGCTCCGGCCCGGATCAGCTCGCCGCCCACGCTGTATTCGACGCCGATGCACCGCCGACGGTCGATAAGCAGGCGATGGGCGAGCGCTTCGGTCACGACACCGAGATTGCCGCGCTGCATGGCCGGCCTTAGATACGCGGTGAGGGAACTCTGGCGCCTGCCCGCCACGATGTTCAGATCGGTCCACCCGAAGCCCTCCTCGAGTCCGCCGCTGATGTCGTCCGCGCGGCGATACCCGACTTCCTCCGCGGCATCCAGGCACGCGGCCAGCACGGGATTGGGCGGGTTCGCCGGACCGACGACAAGCGGCCCGTCCGTCCCGCGCAGCGCGGGATCACGCCCCTTCGCGGTCTCCGTGCGCCGGAAGAACGGGAGCAGGTTGTCGAACCCCCATCCCTCAGCGCCCTCTTTGACCCACCGGTCATAACTCGACCGATGGCCCCGTATGAACACCATCGCGTTGATCGCTGAGCCACCGCCCAGCACCCGGCCGCGGGCCACCGGAACCGGCCTTCCGGCGGCGGTCTGGCCGAGCGCGACGTCACCCCAGTTCGCCGGAGACTGCAGAAGAGTCGGCCACGCCGGAGGGGTCTCCGCGCCGACAGGCGACGTCGCCGCTCCCGCCTCCAGCAAGAGCACTGACACCTCTGGATTCTCGGAGAGCCGCGCGGCCAGTACGCACCCCGCCGTCCCGCCTCCCACGATCACGAAATCGTAGCTTTCCATTCAGATGTCTCCGTTCACATTTCCAAGCGTCTGCTCCCTCGGCCAAGCCGCGCCGCTACGAACACTCCCCCAGGCCGACACCACCGATACCAAGATCATCCGATGTGATCGACTCGGTGGCATCATCCACGAATTCATGCACGTCGCGTAGGACGGCAGGGTTTCGGGCACCCCCAGGCTGATACACGAACATGCCTGGGTCACGTGAGTTGGACGACCCGATCGGTACCCGCCGAGCGGGGCCGAACTCAGGCGCAGACCGCGGCGCCCGGTCTTCCTCGATCCTCGGCAGCTGGCGAGTAACGCTGAGACCCACCTCGGCGACGACCCGACTGAGAGATCCACTGTCGAAGGTTGGTCATGTCGTTCTCTCTGCGTACAAGTATCGGGGTGGGTCCCCTCCGCGTGAGCATGTCACGCTCGGGGCTCGGTGCATCAGTCGGCGTTCCCGGATTTCGGCTCGGCGCCGGACCTCGCGGCACATACGTCTCGCTCGGCGGAGGTCTGATCTCCTATCGCGCCACTGTCCGGTCCCCTCGGGGAAGTTCAGCTGCGCGGACAACACAGGTGGTCCGCTCAAGCGCCCCGATGTCCGGGTCGAGCGACCTCGTCGCCCAACTCAACGACGCGGCGCGGTCCGCGCTGTTGTGGCCGTGGTGTCTGGCGTTCACCATCACGCTGATGTTCCTGTGGCCTCTGCTGTTCCTCGCCGGGGCACCTCTCACGTTGTGGGTGTTCTGGAAGGACCGGGTCCGGCGGACGGTCGTGGCGTTCTACGACGTGCACGGAGCGGAGGAGGCGCGGCGTTTTCAGCAACAGTACGTCAACGTCAGTGGCGGCCCCGATCGTCGATTCACCAACAATCGGCAGCTTCCCATCCTCCAGTACGGACGTCTAACACTCTTCGGTAAGGGCGGGTACAGCGCAACGTTCGACTTCTCCAATCCAAGGAGGCTTTCGCATAAGCCTCTGGACCTTTAGCTGACATCTGGGTGATGGAGCAAGCTCGCCCTAAGCCGGTGGTGGACCAAAGTTGGCGCGAGCTGGATCCATCAGGTAATCGCCACTTTGGATTTGTTACCCTCGGTCAGACCGCGCCGGTTTCGAGCCGACACTTGGACGGTGAGGTCGGCATCTAAGGCGTGGGCGATCCGTCCTGGACCGCTCGAAGCCCCGGCCTCGAAGGCGACACGAGTGCAGCCTGACTCCACCCGTGTGAGATGCGAAGTTCTCGGACAGCAGCACCAAGCTCGAACGCCAACCGGGCTGCCTCGTACGCATCGGCCGCACCTGGCTCTGCTAGCCAGCGCTCACGAATCCCAGCCCAAGACTCACGCTCGGCCATCGTTTCCCTCCTCAGCCCTGCGCTCCTCGGCGATACATCGAGCCAGCGCCCTGCGGGCCCGCTCAACCTCCCGGTCCTCACGCATCCGCGACTTCGTGAACACCGTCAGCAACACGATCCGGCGCCCCGTCGCTACGACTTGGGGTGACACGTGACAACGCTTCCTGCTACGGAGATGCTGAGCGCGAGCCGCGTGGTTAGCGTGCACGTCCCCCCTCGGACACGATCCATCGGCGACAAGGGGATGGTCTTCGCGACCCTGTCGATCGCTGCCCTGTCGGTGGGCGGGCGCTCACGTTCGAGACCCCGATGATGTTCTCGATCAGTTTTATGCTGACGTTCCGGTAGCCCATCGGATCGGATATGCCATCCAGCGAGTTCCCAGCGCGTGGGGCTGGTGGCAGCCAATGTGCTACCGCTGCTTGCCGACGGGTCTGTATCTTGAATCGTCTGCGATCGTCACCCATCCGCGGCGGGGCCGGTGCCCGGACCTGCGTCGTTGTTGACGATGGCGAGCATGGTCGTTTTGGGGTTCTGGGCTAGGCCCTGGATGAAGCCGTGGTGGTAGGCCTGGCAGGCCTTGCGGGCCGCCCATCGCCGCAGGGGAGGCACGCTCAGAAGAGTTGGCACCTCGAAGACGCCTGGTCCCAGACAGTCCAGTCGCCGGGAGACTTCGGCCCCGAGGCGCAGCGTCTCCTCAACCGCCATACCCACGGTCGTTCCGGTGTTGCCGACGATGGGAGAGCTCCACAACGTCTCGGCATCCCTCGCCCGCCAGTTCTGTGGAGGGTTGTCGGCTGACGGGGTCGGGATCCGGGTCTCGGCTCGGTATGCGTCGTGGGGGGCACCGGTGGTTGACCGGACCATTCGGTAAAGGGCCTCCCCGTGTAGACGGCTGCCGGATAATCCAAGCCGGTAGGCGACCTCGACGTCGTCGATGCCCGCGCGGACGGCGCCGACTGCGAGCTCTTTGCCGACGCCCTGCTCCAGGAGGCCGTCGCCGAAGAGGACGCCACCTTCCTGGAGGGTGAGGCCGTGACTGTTGTCCCAGTCGTGAAACACCCTGGCCAGTAGGTCGCCCAGGGTGATGGGCGGAAACCCTCTCGTGCGGGCCTTGACCGCCGCATGGGCGCGGTTGTAAAGAAAGCCATCAGGGAGAATTCTCGCCGGTCGGGTGAGTTCTCGTAGCGCCGCGGCGGTGTCGACGGCGACTTTGCGTTGCAGGCTCTGCCAGAACTGTGGGTAGCGGTGATGCCAGAAATGGCGGATGGCCGTGACCGGAGTCCGCAGGTGCCCCGCCGCGAAGGCATCGGTGAGGTAATGCTGGGCTGCTGCCTCCCTGGCCATCGCCCGGGACTCGTCATCCCGGCAACGGCCCAGGCGGCAGGCCTCGTCCAGGGCCACCTCGTGGAGGCGGCGATAGGCGAGGACTGCTGAGACGAATCGGGTGGGTTGTGGGCCGGTGTGGTCGTGAGCGGTGTCGGGTCGGCCGGGAGCGGCGAAGTGGTCGCCGTTCGCGGTGGCCAACGCCAAGAAGCGGTCCCGGACCCGCCTTTCGACCGTGGTAGCCGCCGCGGTAGCGGTGAACCGGAAGTGGCTGAACTGCCCTCCGGGCTCGAAGCGGGCGTCAACGAAGGCCCCGTCCACCGCCATCACCTTGAGGGCGCAGATTATCTCGTCCTGGGTACCGGGCTCGGTTCCCCGCTGGCCGGGGATGGCCGTTAACCGGAACAAGTCGTCGGATGTGAGGTCTTCGGGTTCGACCTGGGTGTGCTCAACGCCGTGGGTCCCAGGGTGGTGGCTGGTGAAGAAGTCACCGCTCAAGGCGATTACGTCGCCGTAGCTGAGGACAAGACGCTCCTCGGCGCAGTCGCCGCCGAGTTGGACGAGCGCGCCTGCTGTGGCGGCCTCGCCCAGGGCGCGATGCTCTTGGGACTTCATCTGGGCGCTGGCCGGGTCACTGGCGTGACCAGCAGATCGGCCACTGCCCGCTCCGCGGCCGGCAGGTCCACCTGGAGTCCGGAGAGGACTACGCGAAGGCTGCGGCGGCGCGCGGGTGCTGGTCGCTCGGGAAGCGATCCCGTTGACTCGAGGATGCTCATCAAGCTGGTCCTTCGTGGGGGTCTGGGACTGGAGGGCTGGGGGCAGCGTCGGTGCCCCCAGCCCTCCAGGGGTCTGCGTTCGCAGTGGGGGCAAGGACCGCAGACGGGTCACGGCGCGATCACGCTGTTCTAAGGCGTGCGCCAGCCGGGTGCGTAGCGGGTGGCCAGCCGGGCCAGCGCTACCGCACCGACGAACAACCCGAAATCACGCAGCGCGATGTCGAAGAAACCCGGGAAGGTCAGCAGGTTGACGATGATCCCGGCCAGCCATGCGGTCACCAGCCAGGCACCGAACCGCGGCGCCACCGCGACCGCGATCCCGGCCACGATCTCGATCACGCCTACGGCGTACATCGCCTGTTGCGCGGTACCGGGCACGATGCCATCGATCCACGGCGCCAGGTAGCCCGGCCAGCGCACCAGAAGGTTGGCGAACTTGTCGAGCCCGAACAGGATCGGAGCCACGGTGAACACCGTGCGCAGCAGCAGGAAAGCCTGATACGCCGGGTCGGACCGGGCTGCCGGCCGGGCGATGCTCGATGGCGACACATCAGCGGTGGTCATGAGAACCTCCTTCTAAAGATGATAAAAACTATCATTAGAAGCTAGCCGTCTCGGTATGTTTAGTCAAGAGTGATTAGTTTTAGAATACCCTCACTTGACCTGATGATCGTCATGAGCCCACACCGAGCGGCACCACACCACGGCCAGTACTGACGCTGCCGCGTCCAGCCGAAGGCAGGGAGGTGGACACCGATGCCGCGGACACCGAGACTGACCAGTCTTCCCCTGGGCCGCGGCTGGCTAGTGTGCCGCTCAGCCTGCACATCAGTGCTCATCCGCCTATCCTGCTGGGAGGCTAGCCGCTGCAAGGAGCGTTGGAGATGGCCGAGACCACCGCGCGGGACCACGCGAAACGGGCACTGACCGAGGAACTCGAGGTTCTCCGGAGCCGGCAGCGTGAGCTGGCCGGAAGCCTCGAAAGCGACGACTTCCCCGGCGACCGCGCTGATCAGGCGGATGCGATCGAGCGGTTGTCCGAGCTCGAGTCGATCGGGCGGCGGATCGGCGAGGTCACGTGGCTACTCGCGAGCCGCACCGAGCCGGACGGTGAGACCCCACCAGATCAGGTAGGGCTCGGGAGCATCGTGACCCTTCGCCATGCCGACGGGACGACTGAGGTCCTGCGGGTCGGCACCGTCGTCGAAGACGACGGGAAGGTCGTGACGCCGGATAGCCCACTCGGGCGCGCGTTGCTCGGCGGGTCGGCCGGGCAGGACATCAGCTGGCTCACCCCGGCTGGCCCAAGCGAGGCGAGGGTAGTGCAGGTATCGCAGGCCCCAGCGTGATGACGGCCCGCGGGTGCGGGTACCCGACCTATGGCAGGCCGATCAGTGCCTCGCCCATTTCCAGCTTCGCTGAGAATAGCCGAATAATTGCACCATAAATCACCAAATAACTGGGACTCGCCGCATTTCTGGCCAGCCTCAGAGTACGCTCGGGGCGTTGGTTTTGCTGTTCGCCTCGTCGGATGGCGACGTGCCACCGTTATCGTCAAGGAATCCACCTGACTGGTGGTGCCAGAGTTTGGCGTAGGTGCCCTGTATCTGAAGCAGTTCGTCGTGGGTGCCCTGCTCGATGACCCGGCCCCGGTCGAGGACGACGAGCTGATCCATGCGCACGACAGTGCTCAGCCGGTGAGCCACCACGAGCGCGGTCCGGCTGTCCATGAGCTGCCACAGAGCTTGTTGGATGAGGAGCTCGCTTTCCGAGTCCAGCGCGCTGGTCGCCTCGTCGAGCAGCAGGATCGGCGCATCGCGCAGGATGGCGCGGGCGAGCGCGACCCGCTGGCGCTGGCCGCCGGACAGCTTGATCCCGCGTTCCCCGACCATGGTGTCGAACCCGTCGGGCAGGGCCTCGGCGAACTCGGTGACGTGTGCCGCTTGAGCGGCACGGCGGATCTCGGCGTCGCTGGCGCCCGGCCTAGCGAACGCGATGTTGTCGCGCAGCGTCCGGTGGAACATGGCCGGGTCCTGTGGCACGTAGGCGATCAGACTGCGCAGGTCTGCCTGGCGCAGTCGTGAGATGTCCTGACCGCCGACGAGAATGCGACCTTCGTCGACATCCATCAAGCGCAACAGTAGCCGGATGAGGGTGCTCTTCCCGCCGCCGGAGCGGCCGACGAGACCGATCTTGGTGCCGCTGGGGACGGTCAGGTCCAGGCCGGTGAACAGCGGCGGTGCGCCGGCGTGGGCAAAGCTCACCTGCATGAAGCGGACATCTGCTCTCGTCGGTCGCAGCAGCTCCGGTGCGACCGGATCGAGCACAGTCGGCGGTGCGAAGAGCAGTTCGGTGAATTGGGCGGCTTCTGTCAGGCAGCTCTCCAGCCGCCGATAGATCTGGTTGAACTCGAACATGATCCGTGTCGCGTTCGAGTAGTAGGCGAAGGTCACCACTATCGCCTCCACGCCGAGCGCTCCGCCGCCGAGACTGACGGCGAGAAGTAGGCCGAGTGCGTTGGTGAGCACGGACATCGGCGCGACCACGGTGTCGATGCGGAGGTTGGCGTAGTCCCAGGATCGGATGGCGAGCATTCGCTGTTCGGCGACGCGTGTCTTGTGCTCGGCGGCCTCGCGATCCTCAGCGGCGAAGGCTCGCACCGTCTCCATGTTCATCAGGCTGTCGGCAACGTGGCCAGACACTCGTGCGATGGCGGCCTCCCGCTGGTCGACAAGTGCTTGGCGGCGACGGACAAGCGGCGCGATGAATAGTCCCGTGACCACGATGAGGCCGAGAAGAACGACGACGAGTAGCGGGTCGTAGCGCCAGAGGACCACCGACGCGAACACCAGTGGCACGATGTTGGCGACGACGGAGAACGCGAGCGTGTCGACGAAATCCTCGAACTGCGCGGCGAAGCTCAGCACGCGTTTGGTCAACGAACCGGCGAAGTTGTCGTGGAAGAAAGCCGCATCCTTGGCAAGCAACTCGTTCATGCCGACCACGCCCAGGTTCTCGATTCCGCGGCCGTCTGTGCGGTTCAAGCAGTGCACGCCGACGCGCCACAGGACCTCCGCCAGCAGCATGAGGGCGGCGAAGCCGAGCACATAGGGCAGCAGTGTCGCAACGCTGGTGTCCGCACCGCCGACGAGGCGGCCCGCGAGCTCGGCAACGATCAGCGGAGGCAGGTAGAACAGGCAGATGTTTCCCAGCGCTGGCAACAACAGCGCGGGTAGAGCGACCCGTCGGTGGCGTGAAAGCTCCCGGCAGTAGTAGCGCAGTGCCAGCAACACCGCCGTCTTGCGCGTGGGCGAACCGCGGCGCGACGCCTCCGTGTCACCGCGAGATTCGGGCGCAGCCATCCGTCTCCTTCCCGAGGATCTCAAAACAGCCCAGCCCGTCGATGCTGCCCCAGGGAACACAGTCACAGCGATCGAATATCAAGACCCCGCCGATCGTCTTTTCCCTGCACGACGAGTGAGACGAATCGAGATCATTACAGTGCACACCCCGCGTTGTAGGGAGCGCACGGGATCGCCGACGGTCCGACGAGCAGCCCCGCGACCTGATCCCCGACGTCTGGACCGGCCTCCATGATCGAGCCCACCAGCCAGACGTCCGTGATGTGTGCCGGTGCTATCCCATTGGTCGCGTGTGTATCAGGCGGGTCGTGTGGCGTCTCTCACCATCAGAACCCATGCCGGCTTGTCGCCACAGGCCGCGGTGCTAGCCACAAGGAGCCGCCCATGTGCCCGGTCCGGCCACGCAGGCGCTCGCCGTCGCCAGGTGCCGCGTGCGTAGTCCGGGTTGTGCTTCAACAGCGCGTCTGACCGCCGCAGTG
Organism: uncultured Actinomycetota bacterium; assembly: GCA_963712995.1. Classification (GTDB taxonomy): domain Bacteria; phylum Actinomycetota; class Actinomycetes; order Mycobacteriales; family Pseudonocardiaceae. The sequence continues at coordinate 19,118 of CAVQKH010000019.1, forward strand.
GACAAGGAGGACGACCCCATGCGGGTTTACGAAGCGATCATCAAAGGACTTGAGGGCATCGGGGTGGAGGCGGCGTTCGGCGGAGCCGGTGAGAATGCGGCGAGCCTCATGCTCGCACTCAAGCACTCCAAGAAAATTCGGCCGATCATGACGCGACATGAGCAGGCGGCCTCGTTCATGGCGTGTGGCTACGCGATGTACACCAATCGTCTGGGCGTCTGTTTTGCGACTGCCGGACCTGGCGCGTTCAATCTCTTTTCCGGGCTCGCAGTGGCGATGTCCGACTCATACCCAGTGCTGGCAATATCGGGATTCGCGGCGCTCGAGTGGCGCGGGAAAGGATCACTCAACGAGACCTCCGGGGTGAACCGGACTCCCGATTCACAGGCAATGTTCACCGCGACGACCAAGAAATCATACCTGCTCACCGACATCGCCGACACCTGCGATGTGCTGGAGGAAGCGGTCAACATCGCCTTTGAGGGCAGACCGGGACCGGTACACATCCACGTGCCGGAGAATCTCACGCACGACACGATCGATAATTACCATGATATCAGGCTCGACGTGAAGCCGGTTCTTCCGGATCCCGCGCGTGTCGAAGGTATTGTGGCGACGCTCGCTGACGCGATCCAAAAGAATAAATCGATTGTCGCACTGGTTGGTTTTGGAGCCATTCGAAGCGGCGCTGGTGAAGAAATCAAGCACTTCATTGAACGCTTCCAGATACCGCTGCTCACAACACTGGACGGAAAAGGTATCGTCTCCGAGAACCACCCACTTTCCATCGGCGTGTTCGCCGACAGTGGCCACGCCAGCGCATGGAAGGCGTTTCGGGAAGCCAAGGTCGTGGTGGCGATCGGAAACTCGCTCAACCAGCACGCAACGTTCAACTACCGCGACGACCTGTTCGCCGGCAAGCTGCTGATCCACATCAATATCTCTGAGACGGAGATCGACAAAGCCTACAAGGCCGATCACGCACTTGTCTCCGACGCGCGGCCCGCGGTCGCAGCGATTACGAACGCACTCGCCCGGCGGATCGGCACAGTGCCAAGGAGAAAGGTGGACGGTCGCGACTATGAGGCCCGGAGAATCCTCCACCTGCCCGGCTCCATCCATCCGGGCCAGCTCGCGCAGGTGATCGGTAGGATGTTGCCTGAGAATGGTATCGTCCTGGCCGATGCCGGTGCACATCTGGCCTGGCTCGGGTATTATCTGGAACTCGACGAAGGCCAGAATTTCCGCAAGCCCGGCACCTTCGGGCCGATGGCTGGGCACGTCAACGGAGCGCTGGGATTGAAAATTGCGCATCCGCACCGTACCGTCGTGGTCGGCTGTGGCGACGGCTGCTACTCGCTTTCGGGATTCGAGTTGATGACCGCAGTCGAGAATGACATCCCGGTGATCTGGGTGATCTTCAACGACAACGAGTTCAAGCTCATCAAACTCTATCAAATCGCGACGTACCACGAAACCGGACTCGTCGAGTTCCAGAACCCCGACTTCGCCAGTTATGCACGGGCGTGCCGCGCGGATGGCTACCGAGTCGAGACCCTCGACGAATTCAAAGACGCGTTCGCCGCAGCGCTGGTCTCCGGTAGGCCGACGGTAATCGATGCGAAGATTACGCGTTGGGCGGTTCCGCACTACAGCCCATCACCTGACGGAGCGATCGCGGACATCGTCGAAAGACTCGAAGAAAGTTTCCGCGATGGCTGATCCCAAGATCTCATGCTTGCGAGGAGGATATAATGACCCCCACCTGGACCGAGAAATTTGTGGGAGGAGATCCCCAGACGGAGCGAGTCGCGTTCGAGCAGCTGGCGAAAGAGATCATGCTCGTCCAGCTGAAGAACCAGAAACAGGCGAGCAGGCACGGAGTTCCCCATGGCGTCGATCGCGCCTTCCACGCCAAGTCCACGCTCGCTGTCGAGAATGCCGAGCTCCGTTTTCTGGACATACCCGCCGAGTTACAGGTGGAATTTTCCCAACCTGGTGCCGTTTATCCCACTATCGTGCGCTTCTCGAATGCTGCCGGCACCGGGCAGCCCGACTACAAGCCCGATCTGCGAGGCGTCGCACTCCGAATTAATGTCTCACCGGAACAACAGTACGACTTGCTGATGACCAACTTCCCCGTGTCCCATGCGCGAGACGCGCGCCAGTTCGTGAAATTTGCGACCGCAACCGCGGGCGGCCGGGTCTCTCAAGTATTCGGGCTGGCCAGGCTCGCATTCGTGTGCGGTCTGTCCGAAACCGTGCGGATGCTGCGAAACATCAGCACCGCACGCCGGCACAAGGTGCGCAGCATCGCGACGGAGACCTACTGGAGTCGCGGCGCCATCCGCTGGGGCACCACGCTCGCGGTCCGCTATCTGCTCCGGCCCGCTCCCGGCACGCTGCCTGGACCTGAACCCTCGGAGCAGGATCCTGAATTCCTCTCGCACGATGCTGCCCGCCGGTTGGCTGACGGGGACATGTGTTTCGAGCTTTGCATCCAGCGGTTCGTAGACGCCCAGTCGACGCCGATTGAGGACACTGCCACTGCTTGGTCGGAGAGCGTGTCACCGCCGGTGCCGATCGCCGTACTCAGGATCAGTAAGCGGGACATCAACAACGTCGAGGGCACGGATACCCGCGTCATCGATGACATGGCTTTCAATCCATGGAATACCACCGACAGCTTCCGGCCGCTCGGCAATCTGAACCGGGCCCGCAAGGCCGCCTATGACGCAAGCGCCGCCCACCGTCGTGGCTTCCGCTGGCGGTCCGACCCACCGCTGCGCAACGTCATTATGGGAACCGCTGCGCGCGCGATGTTCTCGGTCCTGAACCGCTATGTCGAGTGGCACCGGCTTCCGGTGCGGCTGAGCGTGCTCAACCTCGACGCCCTCCGTCAGGTCCTGCGTCGGCAGAACCTCTTCGACACCGAGGTGCACGAGGCGCCACCAGCGGCACGTGCCGTTCCCGCACTACCCGACGAGACGGTACGCGCGTGCCGGACCTTCGACGGCAGTGGCAACGATCTGTCCGAACCCAAGATGGGTGCAGTGGGCGCCGCTTTCGGACGCAACCTGAAGCCAGATTACCGTCCAGACTCGTTCAACGAGCCGAACCCGATCGTCGTCAGCCAACAGCTGCTTTACCGTAAAACGTTTCTTCCGGCGCGGTCGCTCAATCTACTCGCTGCGGCCTGGATCCAATTCCAGGTGCATGACTGGGTGAATCATGCCCGCCATCCACTGGGCGACAACGATGTCCGGGTACCGCTGCCGCCGGGCATGGCCGGATGGTCGAACACACCCGGTGGGCCGCCGGAACGAGAAATGCGCATCGCCGGCAACGTCTCGTTGGGTAACGATCGCAACGATGGACTGCAGCGACTTTTTGCCAACTCCGCATCACACTGGTGGGATGGCTCCGAGGTATACGGTGTCGACAGTGTGGGTGCGCGGAAACTGCGTGAAGGAGCGAAGCTGCGGCTTTCTTCGGAGGGCTACCTTCCGGTAGATACCAAAGGGTTTGAAATCACCGGATTCAACGAGAGTTGGTGGCTTGGCCTCAGCGGCCTGCACACACTGTTCGCCCGCGAGCACAACTTGATCTGCGATGAACTACGCGCGCATTACCGCGGCTGGAGCGACGATCAAGTCTATCAGACGGCACGATTGATCGTGTCTGCACTGATCGCCAAGATTCACACGGTGGAGTGGACCCCTGCCATTCTCGCCACCGAGGCGATCGACCTGGGTCTGGGCGCGAACTGGAACGGTCCTCCCGCCAACGACTGGATGGCGAGGGCCGGGCTCTGGCTGCTCGACGAACACGCCAGCGTAGGTATCCCGAAAACATTGCCCGATCACCACGCCGCGCCTTATTCGCTGACTGAGGACTTCGCCACTGTCTATCGCTTGCACCCGCTGCTGCCGGACGACTACTGCTTCTATGACTCTCGCTCCGGTCGATCACTGGGCCAGCGCAGCTTCCTGGAAATCCAGGGCGACAAGGCCGACGACGAGATGCGCGCACTCGGCCTGGACAACCTGCTGTACTCGTTTGGTATCTCGCACCCGGGTGCGATCACGCTGCACAATTATCCGCGCTCGCTACAGGCTTTCGAACGCGACGGGGAACTCATCGACCTGTCGGTGGTCGATCTGGTGCGCACCCGGCGGCGTGGCGTGCCGCGCTACAATGATTTTCGCGCCGGCCTGCACAAACCACGGATCAAGCGCTGGGAAGACCTTTGCGCGGATCAGGAATCAGTAGCGCTGATGCGCGATCTCTACCGCAACGTCGACGATGTCGACACGATGATCGGGTTGTTCGCCGAAACCCCGCCGGAAGGATTCGGCTTCTCCGACACAGCCTTCCGTATCTTCATCCTGATGGCATCACGGCGGCTACAGAGCGACCGCTTCTTGACCGTGGATTTCCGTCCAGAAATCTACTCCCCGTTCGGGATGGACTGGATCGCGAACAGCAGCATGAAAACCATTATTCTACGCCATTGTCCGGAGCTGGCGGTACTGCTCCCCCGCGACCACAGCGCCTTCGCCCCGTGGCGTCCAGTCACGATGCGCTAACCACAGCTGCGCCAGGAGGGCACAACGATGGACCTACAGACAAGACACACGCACGCGGGGCTGGATGCGTTGTTCAGCCGCCCGCTGCTGGAGACGATGTGGCGCCGGCGCACGCATCGGGTCAGCCGTGGCAGCTCGGTGACAGCGGGCTCGATGAGCTACGAATCGAGCCAACCCCGCATGCCGCTGTCGGAGCTGGAGGAAGCGGTCCTGATAGCACTCACCGGGTGCACCGGACTCACCATGCCCGATCGCCCTTTCGCCGATCCACGAAACGGCAAGCCGATCATGGCAAAGCCCAACCTCAACATGGCAGGTCGGACGGCAGGTAGCCCGGACAATGCTCAGGGTACGCATTTCTTCCTGATAAATGACAGCGGAACATATTTTCTGCGAAAATTGCCACCGGTGACCAATGGCGCTTCACCGTTCGATCCAGCGGTGCTGATCGCTCGCGCCGATGAGGCGAAGGTGCGCATTCTAGATCACCGCATCGATGTGCCAGACGGCAAGCGGGATTTTCCCGCCTATCTGGACTCCAACCGCTTCCTGTCGAACCTTCCAGGAACTACTATCCTGTTTCCAGTCGTCGATCTTTCTCGGCAGTACATCAACGGCATGATGTATCTGCTCACACAACCAGAGGGAGCCCGACCGACGGTCGTCGACGATCGCAATTTCTACCGTATCGCGGGGGTGAAGCGGTGGGTTGAGAACGGATTTCTCAACAAGAATATCAAGTTGCCCCTCGGTGTGATCTGGGCGATGCGCACACAGATCGAGGCTGATCTGATCCTGCAGAACCTCATGCTGGTCGCCGACGCGATGGGATTGGGCGCATGGATCCACGCCTCAATCGCACCCTCCGTCCTGCTGGGCGATCCTAAATTCCGCAAGACGTACGGCGAGATGCTGGGTTTTGACTGGGTTACACCGAAGTGGAAATTGGCCGACGTGCTACGTTGGCAGGTGCCCTTGCCGTTTCCACGCTTCGCTCAATTAAGGGCGAACGCGGTCGGGCTCCGACACAAAGGTGAACATCTCATCAAGGCGATGTGCCCGCCCAACTACGACAGCATGGCCGAAGCTGTCGATGCGGTAATTGCAGACAAGTTCGGCCCGAATGGTATCTATACCGATGAGGCGCTGTTCGAGCGCATCTACAAGGGTGAGTTCGGTGCAAAATATCTCACCGAGGCCAGCGACTACACGGCAGATGTCATCGCCTGCACACGCGATATCTGTACGTATATCTACGAAACGCATGGACGGTTCCCGGCGCACTCCGAGGCAATCCACGTGCCTGGCGTATGGCTCCAAGCACATCATGTTGAAGAGGGATACTACAACCGGTTCTTCCGCCATGGCCTGACCGATGCCCACAGAGCCCACGATCAGGACTGGCACACAACCAGGTAGGGAAGAAGAGACCACTCTCCATCCGCGATGGTGCTCAGCGCCTGGTGCGGCGGCTCCAGGACCAGCACGTCCAGGCCCGCACGAGCCAGGTAACAAGCAGTGATCAAACCGTTGTGCCCACCACCGACCACAATATGATCAACCATCCGCCCCCCTGCCGTCACGGAGCGTGGCAGTGTGGTCGGGAACGTAGGTCTGCTCCTCCCGCGGTGGTCGTTGGTAGCCGTGCGATGGTGGGCGTGGCGGTAGCTGCATCGACGGCCACTGCACGTCGTGGTAGGAAATGCTGGACACCAGGTGGGCGATCATGTTGATGCGTGCCCGTCGCTTGTCCTCGCTCTCCACGACATACCAGGGAGCCTCAGCGATATCGGTGTGCACGAACATCTCGTCTTTCGCCCTGGAGTAATCCTCCCACCGGGTTATCGACTCCATATCCATCGGGGAGAGTTTCCAGCGACGCATCGGATCCCGCAACCTGGCCTGAAAACGGCGTTCCTGCTCGGTGTCGCTGACCGAGAACCAGTACTTGCGTAAGATGATCCCATCTTCCACCAGAAGCCTCTCGAAGATCGGGCACTGATGCAGGAACCGCCGGTACTCATCAGCGGTGCAGAAACCCATCACCCTTTCCACTCCGGCGCGGTTGTACCAGCTTCGGTCGAACAGCACGATCTCCCCCGCTGCCGGCAGATGCTCCACGTAACGCTGAAAATACCACTGGGTGCGCTGCCGCTCGGTAGGAACGGGCAATGCGACAATGCGCGTGAGACGCGGGTTGAGATATTCGGTGACCCGTTTGATGGTACTTCCCTTACCGGCGGCATCTCGACCCTCGAAGATGACGACGATGCGGGCACCTTCCGCGCGCACCCACTCCTGCAACGTGACCAGCTCAGCCTGCAGGCGGAACAGCTCACGCTCGTAGAGCGAGCGTGGTAACCGCCGGTTGCCGGGCTCAGGTGCCGCTTTCGACTTACCAGCCTTGGCACCCAAGGTCATCTCCTCCTTACCGGACGGCAGCCGTGGGCCCATTCTGGCCCGTGCTGCCTCGCTCGCCGAGCGGGCGGCATCGACCAGGCGGCGCTGGCCGCACCGAGCGTGCAAGCGATACCTTGGCGGTCGCGTCAGACGTGGGTCGCCGAGCGTGGAGCCAGCAACGATGACTGCCAGGGCAGGCACGTCTTCTCCCAGAGCAGGGGAGGACCCGCCCCAACGCGTGGGCGACTCGCTGTCAGATCAAGACCTCGTGGAGCTGATCGCGCCGTATTTACGGCTTGTCCCCGCTGAGGAACTGGGCACCGTGGCACCCGCCGAGCTGGCGGCGGCCATCCGATCCCATCTGGCGCTGGCCGCCGAACGCGTGCCTGGCCGGGCGCTGGTCCGGTTGCTCAATCCCACCCTTGTCGAGGACGGCTGGACCTCCCCGGACACGGTGGTTCAGATCGTCACCGACGATATGCCGTATCTGGTGGACTCCGTGGTCGCCGAACTGGCCCGCCGGAACGTCTCGGTACGGCGCCTCGTGCACCCGATCGTCTCCGTCCGCCGCGATCTTGCCGGGACGCTGCGGGAGGTACTCGCCGGCTCCCACCCGGGCGAGGTGCCCACCGAGGCGCTGGCCGAGTCCTGGATGTATCTGCACGTGGATCGGATCACCGATCCGGACCGGGCCCGCCGGGTGGAGCAGCAACTGCTGGCCGTGCTCACCGACGTGCGCGAGGTCGTCGAGGACAGCCAGGGGATGATCGGCGCCGCCCTCGCCCTGGCCGATGGCTTGGACGCGGCGCCGCCGCCGCTGCCCGCCGGGGAGGTGTCCGAGGGCGCCGCGTTGTTGCGCTGGCTCGCTGGGGGGCACTTCACCTTTCTCGGCTACCGGCACTACCAACTGGTCCGGGAGCCGACCGAGAGCGCTACGCCCGGGCTGCGAGCGATTCTGGCATCCGGTCGCGGTGTGCTGCGCAGGGACAGCGTTGCCGCCAGGGGCCTGCCCACCGGGCCGGACGTCGTGGATCCGCTGGCGCGGACGCTGCTGGTGCTCACCCAGGCCAGCACGCCCGCCACCGTGTACCGCTCGGTGTACCCGCACTACATCGGGGTCAAGACCTTCAACGAGCGCGGCGAGGTCACCGGCGAGCACCGCTTTCTCGGGGTGCTCACCACCACCGCGCTGCACGAGAATGTGCTGGCCATTCCGGTGGTCGGCCGCCGCGTCCGTGAGGTGATTGATCAGGCGGGCGTCGCGCTCGATTCCTATTCGGGGCAGCAGATGTTGGAGGTGCTCCAGACCTACCCGCGGGCCGAGCTGTTCGCCACCGACCCGGACTCGCTGTACCAGACGGTCACCGGAGTGTTGGCGCTGGCGCAGCGGCGCAGCGTGCGGTTGTTCTGCCGGCGCGACTCCTACGGCCGGTTCTTCTCCTGCCTGGTTTACCTGCCGCGGGACCGCTACACCACCACCGCGCGGTTGGCCATGCAGGACGTGCTGATACGCGAGCTGCAGGGCACCGGTGTGGAATACAGCGCCCAGGTGGGCGAGTCCGTGTACGCGCGGGTGCACTTCACGGTGCACACCAAGCCCGGTGCGCCGGCCGCACCGGCGCTCGAGGCGATCACCCAACGGCTCGAGGACGCCATCCTCACCTGGGACGATCGGCTGCTCGCCGCTGCCGCGACGGGTGGCACCGGAACCGTCGATCTCGCGCGGGGCTACCTGAGGGCTCTCCCGCAGGCATACAAGGAGGATTTCGACGCCGCCAGCGCTTTGGCCGACATCTGCCGGCTCGAGACGCTCGCCGCACATGACGGTCTGGACCTGCGCTTCGAGCTCGCAGACGGCGCCGAAGTCGGGGAGCGACGGTTCACGCTCTACCTGGCCGGGCAGCGGATCACCCTGTCCCAGGTACTGCCGGTGCTCCAGCAGATGGACGTCGACATCGTCGAGGAGCGACCCTACGAGGTGATCCGCCGCGACGGCGTGCATTGCTGGATCTACGACTTCGGGCTGCGATTGGATGCGACCCTGCTGGCGCAACTGGCGGACCAGGACGTCGAGGACGCGGCGCGGCGGTTCTGCGACGCGTTCGTGGCCGCGTGGCGGGGTGCCTGCGAGGTCGACCGGTTCAACTCCCTGGTGTTGCGCGCCGGGCTGGACTGGCGGCAGGCGGCGGTGCTGCGTGGCTACGTCCGTTACCTGCGGCAGGCTCGCAGCCCCTACAGCCAGGACTATGTCGAGGACGTACTACTCGAGCACCGCGACATCGCCGCCGCCTTGATCGCCCTGTTCGAGGCACGCTTCGACCCGGCCCTGGATGCAGCCACCCGGGACATCAGGTGCGCCGATCTGGCCGTCCAGCTCACTTCCATGATTGACGAAGTGGCGGGGCTGGATGCCGACCGTATCCTGCGCAGTCTGCTCGTCCTGGTGCGTGCCACGCTGCGCACCAACTACTACCTCCGGGACGCTGCCGGTGACCCCCGGCCCTACCTGACGTTCAAGCTCGACCCGACGGCGGTGCCGGCGCTGCCCGAGCCGCGACCGGCGTTCGAGATCTTTGTCTGTTCCCCGCGGTTGGAGGGCACGCACCTGCGCTTCGGTCCGGTCGCCCGTGGTGGGTTGCGCTGGTCGGACCGCCGGGAGGATTTCCGGACCGAGGTGCTCGGGCTGGTCAAGACGCAGGCGGTGAAAAACGCCGTGATCGTGCCGGTCGGAGCCAAAGGCGCCTTCGTGGTCAAGCGTCCACCCACGCCGACCGGTGACCCCGAACTGGACCGGGACGCGATCCAGGCCGAGGGCATCGCCTGCTACCGGATGTTCGTCTCCGGTCTGCTCGACCTCACCGACAACCTCGTCAAGGGCACCAGCCGGCATCCCGACCAGGTGGTGTGCCACGACGGCGAGGACAGCTACCTGGTGGTCGCGGCAGACAAGGGCACCGCGACATTCTCCGACATCGCCAACGAGATCGCCGCGTCCTACCGGTTCTGGCTCGGCGATGCGTTCGCCTCCGGTGGCTCGGGGGGCTATGACCACAAGGCCATGGGGATCACCGCCCGGGGCGTGTGGGAAAGCGTCAAACGGCACTTCCGCGAGCTCGGGATCGACACCCAGACCGAGGATGTCACCGTGGTCGGGATCGGGGACTGCTCCGGCGACGTGTTCGGCAACGGGATGCTGTGCTCCGAGCACATCAAGCTGCTCGCGGCGTTCGATCATCGGCATGTCTTCGTCGACCCCGATCCGGACCCGGCCAGCTCATACGCCGAGCGGCGCCGGTTGTTCGAGCTGCCTCGCTCATCCTGGGACGACTATGACCGTTCGGTGATCAGCCCCGGTGGCGGGGTGTGGCCCCGCAGCGTCAAACGGATCCCGGTCGGCCCGCAGATGCGCCGGGCGCTGGGTATCGCTGAGGGCATCACCGAGCTCTCCCCTCCCGAGCTCATCGGGTCGATCCTGCGCTGCCCAGCGCAGCTGTTGTTCAACGGCGGGATCGGAACCTACGTCAAGGCCTCCACCGAGACGCATGCCGACGTCGCCGACAAGAGCAACGACGCGGTCCGCGTGGACGGCGCGCAGCTACAGGTCAAGGTGATCGCCGAAGGCGGCAACCTGGGCCTGACCCAGCGCGGCCGGATCGAGTTCGCCCAGGCCGGAGGCAGGCTCAATACCGACGCCATCGACAACTCGGCAGGGGTGGACTGTTCCGACCACGAGGTCAACATCAAGATCCTGCTGGACCGGCTGGTCGCCGACGGGGTGCTGAGCACCACCGACCGCCGCACCGTGCTGATCGAGATGACCGGCGAGGTCGCCGAACTGGTCCTTGCGGACAACACCGACCAGAACACCCAGCTCGGCGTCAGCCGCGCACACGCCACAGTGATGATGCCGGTGCACGGCCGGCTGATGTCCTACCTGGAGCAGCACCACGAGCTGGACCGGACACTGGCGATACTGCCCACTCAGGAGCAGTGGACGGTACGGCAATCCGCCGGCGTGGGGCTGAGTTCTCCGGAGCTGTCCACCCTGATGGCCCACGTCAAGCTCGCGCTGACCCGCGAAGTACTGGCCAGCGACCTACCCGACGCCGAGCCTTTCCGCACCCGGCTGCCGGGCTACTTCCCCGCCCCGCTGCGCGACCGGTTCCCCGCGGCCATCCGTGAGCATCCGCTGCGCCGCGAGATCACCACCACAGTGCTGGTCAACGATGTCGTCGACCACGGTGGGATGACCTATGTCTTCCGGTTGGCCGAGGAGCTCTCGGTCCCCGCTCCCGACGCGATCCGGGCCTATTCGGTGGCGGTTGCGGTCTTCGACCTGAGGGCGAGCTGGCGGGCGATCACCGAGTTGGGCAACGCCGTGCCGATCCCGGTAGCCGACGCCATGATGCTGGAGCTGCGCAGGCTGCTGGACCGGGCCAGCCGGTGGCTGCTGCTCAACCGGCCGCAGCCGCTCGCGGTCGGTGCCGAGATCACGCGGCTCCGCCCTGTCGTGCAGGAGCTGTGGTCGCGGGTGCCGGGCTGGCTGACCGGCCACGAGGCTGATCACGTGGCGGACGCGACCCAGCAGCTCACCCGCCAGGGGGTGCCCGATGAGCTGGCCCGACGGGTGAGCGCGGGGTTGACCGGCTTCGGGCTGCTCGACGTCGTCGAGGTCGCCGAGCTGGCAGAACAGGATGCCGAGCCGGTTGCGCAGCTGTATTACGCGCTGTCAACCTACCTGGGTATCCACCGGATGCTGAGCATGATCGGTGAGCTGGAGCGCGCCGACCACTGGCGTGCGCTGGCCCGGCTGACGCTGCGGGACGATCTCTACTCGTCATTGCGGAAGATCACCCTTGATGCGCTGCGCACCGGCGGCCTCGGGGCCGACCCGACGACCACGATCGCCCGGTGGGAACAGCACAACTCCGCGCGGATATCCCGGGCCAGGGCGACCCTGGACAAGATCTCCGACACCGCGAACCTGGACCTGGCGATCCTGTCCGTCGCGGTCCGCGCGCTGAGCCGCTTGTGAGTCGGGCCATTTGCGCTCAGCCCTGATCGTGGGCGCGGCGGGTGAGCGCCACTATCTCGCGTTCCGGGTCCTTCACCAGGGCATGGATCGTCGTGACGACCGGGCAGGGCCACGCCGAGGGGCAGACCCGGCAGGCACCGCTGGGCTGCGCCTCGTGCTCGTGCAGCACCCCTCGGATCACGGCGATCAGGTCCGGGATCAGCTCGCGGGCCGTGTCGGCGTCCTGCTGGGTCCACTCGCGGCCCTTGCACGCCAGAAACTCCGCCTCATCCAGATGGCCGTAGAGGTCCGCATGGAGCAGGTAGAACGCCTCGGCGACCACGGGTGAGATCGTGTCCATCGGATTCCTCCTGGAGAGTCCGGCGAGATCCGCTCCTCGCCCATGATGACAAAACCCGTTGTCCCTCAAGCACGCAATGCCCAATAGGGGGACACGGTGAGTCAGGACCTCGGAACTGTCGGCCAGCGGCTCTAGAGTCCGGTGTGGGAGGTCATCATGCAGGATCGCGAACCCACTGTCCGCAGCCGGGAGCTGGGCGAGGGGCTGCGCCGGGCGATGGAGCGGGCCGGGCTCAACGGCAGGCAGGCCGCGCACCAGCTCGGCCTGTCCCCCAGCTGGATATCCCGGCTGCTGACCGGCAAGCGCAGCGCCACCCCGGTGCAGGTGGCCGGGTTCCTGGCGCTGTGCCGGGTAACGGGCACCGAGCGTGACCGGTTGCTCGCGCTCTGCGACGAGCAGCACATCCCGGGCTGGTTCCAGCAGCACGGCTCCCGGCTGCCCCAGCAACTCGTCACCTTGATCGATCACGAGACCAAGGCAACCGCGATCACCGAGTTTCACCCGCTGGGCGTGCCCGGCCTGCTGCAGACCGGGCACTACGCCCGCGCGGTGCTCCGGCGTGCGCGCAACGTGCCGGCCGAGGAGGTGGACGACCGGGTGGCCGCCCGGCTGGCCCGCCAGAGTCTGCTCAGCCGGGACTACCCGCCGCAGCTCACCTTCTACCTGCACGAGTTCGTGCTGCGGCTGCCGGTGGGCGGGCCGGTGGTGATGTCCGACCAGTTACATCACCTGCTGCGGGTATCGATGCTGCCCTGTGTCACGCTGCGGGTGGTTCCGGCCGCGCTCGGCGCGCACGCCGCGATGACCGGAGCGTTCACGTTAATGGAGTTCGCCGACTTCCGGCCGGTGGTGTACCTGGAGAGCACCACGTCCAGCCTGTTCCTGGAGCAGCCGGTGGAGATCGAGGCCTACCAGCAGATCCTGGCCGCGCTGGCGCAGACCGCGGTGGGCGAGGGACAATCGAGGGAGCTGATTGCCACCGTGGCAACCGAGCTCTACGCGGATCGAGAGGAATCATGACCACCGCGCCCGAGCCGGACGGGATTGTCTGGCACACCAGCAGCTACAGCTTCGAGAACGGCGGCTGCGTCGAGGTCGGCTGGCGCACCAGCAGCTACAGCTACGAGAGCGGTAACTGCGTCGAGGTCGCGCCCGCGCCGGACGCCGTGCTGGTCCGCGACTCCAAGAACCGCACCGGCCCCGCCCTCACCGTCCCCGCCCCCGCCTGGCACGCCTTCCTCACCACCCTCACCCGCTAACACCGCCTAGGCAGCCGTGAACCGCACCCGAGTAACACACGCTGTTGGTGGGTTTGTGCGGCATGTGCGGCTCGCTCCGAACACTGGAGTGGACCGGTATCCGTTTGATCTGCCGGTGGTTCGATGGCTGTCGCGGGCCGAAGGGCTCGATCTCGGCAACTCGGTGACGTTCCTCGTGGGGGACAACGGGACGGGAAAGTCCACCCTTGTCGAGGCGCTGGCCGTGGCCGCTGGGTTCAACGCCGAAGGCGGGTCGCAGTCCTTCCGGTTCGCCACCAGAGCCACCGAGTCGAGTCTGGTTGATCACTTGGTGCTGCGCTGGGGACGCAAGCCGCGGACCGGGTACTTTCTACGCGCGGAGAGCTTCTACAACGTGGCCACCGAGATCGAACGGCTCGACGCCGACCCGGACTCCCCGCCGCTGCTGCCCGCCTACGGCGGGGTGTCCCTGCACGAGCGCTCCCACGGAGAGTCCTTCCTAGACCTGGTGATCCACCGGTTCGGCCCGAACGGGCTGTACCTACTCGACGAACCCGAGGCCGCGCTGTCGGTGCGCGGCTGCCTGGCATTGGTCCGGCGAATAGGAGAACTGGTCGCGCAGGGATCGCAGTTCATCGTGGCGACACACTCACCCATCCTGCTCGCCGTGCCCGACGCCCGGATCCTGCAGATCGACACCGATGGCACCATCGAGCAGGTCGACTACGACGCCGCCGAGCCGGTGACGTTGACCCGCGGCTTCCTGGCCGACCCGACCCGGTTCCTCCACCATCTGTTCACCGACGACCACTGAGCCGCCGCAGGACCCGTTCGGCGTTGCGGTGCAACGGGACGGCGAGGTCTGGGTCCCCCTTGTACTTTCTCGTCGTCATCGGCGCTGCTGCTGCTGCTGCGAAGACGTGAGTCTGCGTTCGGAACCTGAGGGCGTTCCGGCCACAGTAAAGGCAGGAAGGGTGGTCGGTGGCAAGCCCACCCGCACCGCAGGAGTGCTAACGCGGATTTCCGCGCAATTGGTTGGGGCAAGGGTCAGGCGAATTCGTAGCGCAGGGTGCGATTGCCCCACCAGGGGACGGGTGTGTCGGGTAGGTCGGCTTGGCGGAGGACGGGTGAGTAGGCACGTCGGTCGAGGCGGACGGTGATGGTGTCGGTGGTGGTGGTGATGTGGCCGGGGGTTTCGAGGAAGCGGCGTTGCAGGACGTCGGGGGTGACGGTGGCGTAGCCGGGTGAGGCGGGCGCGCAGGGCGGCGAGAGGGCTTGGGCGAGGACGCAGAGCATGATGTCGAGGTCGACGTTGAGGTTGACCGCCGAGGACAGCGCGTCGGCGTGGAAGGCGCGGATGATCTCGGCGAGGCGTTGTTCGATGGTCATCCGGCGGGCGTAGCGCTCGATCAGTTGCTTGGGGCGTGGGTCGGTGTCGTTGGTGATGATCGACGGTGGGGGCGTCGCGGCCCAGTCCGGTGATGATGAACTGGCGCAGGGTGGCGGGGTAGTTGGTCAGCGTGCGCGGTCGATTCGTGCACCTGGGGCCGGTTGTGCCGGCCGGGCCGGTCCAGGGTGATCGTCTTGTAGTCCGCTGGGGCCAGGGTGTTGATCTGGCTGACCAGGGCGGGCGAGCGCATCCGCAGGGTGAGGAACTTGATCCCGCGTTGGTCGAGTTCGGCGAGCACGGGTTGGGTGGTGACCTTCTGGTCCATGATCAGCATGTGCGGGGTCATGGCCGCTGAGCGGAGTTCCAGTGGTCGCAGAAGGCGATGACCTCGCGGTTCTGGGTGGCCTTGGAGATGTCGGCGTTGGCGTAGACGAGGTTGTGGGTGCCGGAGTCCTGGGCGAAGAAGGTCAGCACGGAGCGGGAGCGCTGCGAGCGGGTGGGCACGTAGTGCTTTTCCAGGGCGGGGTCGATGCCCCAGTGCATGATGGCGTGGAAGTCCAGGTCGAAGATCGCGTCCTCGCTGGTGGCGAGCCCGTGGGCGATCATCTTGGGTGTCCAGGGCGGCCAGGAAGGCGCGCTGGTGGTCGTGGTTGGTGCGGTAGGAGTAGTCGGTGAGCGCGGTCTTCTTCGGCAACGTGGTCAAGCCGGCCAGCAGCGCGGCGGCCGGGTCGGTCAGCAGCAGGTCATCGACATGGGAGACCCGCCGGGTGCCGGGTGAGTTTCAGCGCCAGCAGGGACAGCAGCCAGCTGGTGGCGGGCACGACCCGGGTGCCGGGGTAGCCGGCCTTGCCGACTAGCCCCAGTTTCCGGGCTAGTTGGATCTTGATGACTTGATCTTGGCGCATAGGTGGGTCTGACCTGTGCGAACACGGCGTGTCGGAGCGCATTCGATCTTGCAATCGTGTATGACCTAAAGGGTGGCGAGCCTGTACAAGAAGACGATCAACGGGAAGCCGTACTACTACCTGCGGGAGATGGCCCGGGTGGACGGCAAGCCCAAGATGGTCTCCGAGCGTTACCTCGGCTCGGCCGAGGACATCGCCGCCGCGATGGCCAGCACCGACGCCGCGGCGCTGCCGGAACGGACCCGCCACCGCGGGTTCGGTGATGTGGCGGCGGTGTGGGGGATGGCCGACCGCCTGGACGTGGTCGGCCTGGTCGACGAGGTGGTCGGTGCGCGCCGATCCGACGCCGGCGCCAGTGTGGGCACCTACCTGGCGTTGGCCGCGTGCAACCGGGTGGTGGACCCGTGCTCCAAGCGGGCCTTCGCGGACTGGTGGAGGGTCACCGCCGCGGACCGCTTCACCAAGATCGGTGCTGCGGTGCTGGATCACCGCCGGTTCTGGGACGCGATGCACGCGGTCACCGACACCGAACTGGCTGAGATCGCCCACCGGCTGGCGCTGCGCATGATCGAGGTATTCGAGTTGGATGTGTCGGCGTTGGCGCTGGACATGACCAACTTCGCCACCTACATCGACACCACCAACGCCAAGGCGCCGATCGCCCAGCGGGGCAAGGCCAAGCAGAAGCGCACGGATCTACGACTGGTCGGGCTGGGTCTGGTCGTCACCCGCGACGGCGGCGTGCCGCTGGTGTCCCACGCCTACCCCGGTAACCGGCCCGACGTCACCCAGTTCGCCACGATGATCGACCAACTGTGCACCCGCCACGCCGCGATCGCCGCCGACCGCGGCGAGGGCCAGGGCGGGCCCAGCGAGGTGACGGTGGTCTTCGACGCCGGACAGAACTCGGTCGCTAACTTCGCCCACCTGGCCACCACCGGGCTGGGTTTCGTCGGCTCGGTGCCACCCTCGGACTGCCCCGACCTGCTCGCCCGCCCCGCCACCGACCGCGGCATCGTCGATGCGCACCGCTTCGGCGGCCTGACCGCGCTGCAGACCCGCCGCACGGTCTACGGTGCGCAGCGCCGCGTCGTGCTCACCCACTCGCCCACCCTGCACACCGCCCAGTCCCGCGGGTTCGACCAGACCCTGGCCAAGACCTGCGCGACACTCTCGGAACTGGCCGATGTCCTGGCCCGGGGCAAGACCCGCCGCAGCCGGGACAAGGTCACCACCGAGATCGAACAGATCACCAAAGACCCCTGGGTCAGGCGCGTCGTCGGCGTCAACCTGACCGGAGACACACCGCCCGAGCACCGGCTCACCTTCCACATCGACGACCAAGCCCGCACCGACCTGGAAGCCGAGGTCTTCGGCAAGCGTGTCCTGATCACCAACCGGGAGGACTGGCCGATCGCCGAGGTGGTGGCCGGCTACCGCTCCCAGTCCGAGGCCGAGTTCTCCTTCCGCCAGCTCAAAGACCCCCACGTGGTCTCCTTCAGCCCCATGCACCACTGGACCGACCACAACATCCGCGTCCACACCTTCACCTGCGTCCTGGCCCTGCAGATCGCCCACCTGATGCGCCGCCACGCCCACCACCACGGCCTCCACATGAGCGTCCGCGAACTGCTCGACACCCTCGCCGGCATCCAGGAGACCGTGCTGATCTACCCCTCCACCGGCGGACGCCCCAAAGCCCGCCACATGCTCACCGAGACCACCCCCACTCAAGACCAACTCTTTGAGATCTTCGACCTAGCCCGGTGGGCACCCACGACTTAGGTCATACACCCAACGAACATCAACAACATCCATGACCAGCAGAAACAGCACTCAAGATCGAACTAGCCCGGAAACTGGGGCTAGGTCGGGCAGGTCGAGGGCGATGAGGTCGGGCACCAGCAGCAACAGTCCGGCCTTGCTGGTGTCGCACCTGCCCGGCCAGGTAGCGAAGTCCAGTGCGGCGGTCTTGGGTAGCCGGGTGTCGCGGCCGGGGGTGGCCACCGCGGTGCTGGCCGCCTCGGCTGGGTGGCGCAGCAGCCGCCCGAATCCTTCCTCGGCGAGGATCTCACCACGCTGGTGCGGTTCAGTGGGGTGCCTTCGGCGCCCAGGCGCGCGGAGATCTCATAGGTCGACAATCCGTCCCGGCGTAGTTCGATCACCCTGCCGCGGGCGCGGTCTTTGGCCGGGGCCACCCCCGGTGGCGGTCCGGGTTTGCGGGGCGGGGCGAAGAGCTCCAACTTCCCGGCCCGGTACTCGCGCACCAGGTTCACCATCGCCCACCGGGTGTAGCCGAAGCGTTCCCCGGCCTGGGCGTGGGTCAGGCCCTCGACGAAGAACCCGCGCAGAGCCTCGTAGCGGCGCTGGTTGACCTGCTCCGGCGCGGTGAAGAACTCCCGCCCGTCACATTGCGTCGATTTGGCTGCCATGGCGCCGTTATATCAGGCACATCACGCATCGCGTGGACCTCCGTGCGGCCGGAACCGGCCGGTTCACGGTAGACTCCTTAGCATTTAACCTGGTCAGAGGCAGGTATCGGCGCCCCGCCCGCTATGGTCACGACACCATAACGAATATCATACCTGTGATTCGGCAGTCTGATCACAACAAGGTACCCGGACGGATCGCGATCAATGCAGCTACGTTCCCCAAGCTCAACGTCCTTGACCCGCGGCTGGAACATGCCCCCAGCCGCTGGGGTTGCGCCGGATGAGCTGCGCGGAAATCCGCGCTAAGCGCTGAGGAGAGGAAGCGGCGCGGGCTGCAACGGTTGTTGACTCTGCACCGTCATCTCCTCGGGCGTGACTGGCACGAGGGGCGATCAGATGCTGCGGGTGACTGGTGTGACAGATTGACGCAGCTCAGCCAACCCACGTCACCACGGGAAGTGATCGATGGAGCCCACCGGAAAGCAGCCCCCGGAACCGCCACGCTGCAGCCTGCCGAGAACTCTGTTCGCCTGGAAGCACACGCTTCTGCCCAGACCCGCATCAACCAGGCCGCCGGGGACGTGCACCTGTCCTATCAGGCCGGTGCTCGTGGTGCGACGTCGGGATATGACGTGTTCATCTCCTACAGCCACACCCTGGATGGTGCGGTCGCGCAGGCGCTGCAGACTGGGTTGGAGCGGTTTGCCAAACCCTGGTATCGACCGCGGGCTCACGGGTCTTCCGGGACACCACGAATTTGTCTGCCAACCCAGGTCTGTGGTCCTCCATCAAGGCGGCGTTAGCCTCCTCGGCCTGGCTGGCGCTGATGGCCTCACCGAAGGCAGCACGATCACAGTGGGTTAACCGCGAGGTCGCGTGGTGGATGGCGAACAAGTCACCGCAACGGTTGCTCGTGGTACTCACCGAGGGCGAGTTCGGCTGGGCCGACGACGCCGGACATGGTGATGGAGCGAATGCGGCCCTGCCACCTGCGCTGCGCGGTGCCTTCGTCGAGGAACCTCGCTGGGTAGACCTGCGCCGGTTGCACACCCTGGACCAGGTGGACCAGTCCAACCCCTGGTTGCGGGAATGCGTGGCCGACGTCGCCGCGGCTGTGCGTGAGGTTCCCAAGGATGACCTGGTGGGTGAGCACATGCGCCAACACCGCCGCACTATGCGGCTGGCTCGGGGTGGCGCCACCGCCTTAGCGGTGCTGTTAATTGCGGCACTCGTGGCTGCGGGCGTCGCCTTCCAACAAAGCGCCACTGCGCAGAGGGAACGCGACACCGCCGTCTTCAACCAGACCACCGCGCAAGCGGACCGACTGCGCAGCACTGACGCGTCCCTCGCGGCGCAACTCGATCTCACTGCCTACCGCATGCGACCGACTCCGGACCTTTACACGGCGCTTGTCACCACGGGGAATGCCGCCTTGTCCACCCCGCTGGCCGGCCACACCGACGCCGTTGGTGTGGCCGTGTTCAGCCTGGATGGATACATCCTGGCCACCGGCAGCGCCGACCAGACCGTGCGGTTGTGGAACGTGGCCGACCCGACCCACCCCACCTCGCTGGGCCAGCCCCTGACGGCCACAAATGGTGTCAACGCGTTGCGTTTAGCCCCGATGGGTGCACTTGGCCAGCGCTAGCAACGACCGGACCGTGCGGTTGTGGAATGTGACCGACCCGACCCACCCCACCCCCCTCGGCGTCATCGACCACACCAATGGGTCAACGAGGTGGCGTTTAGTCCCGACGGGCACACCCTGGCCAGCGGCAGCGTCGATGGGACTGTTCGGTTGTGGAATGTGACCGACCTGGCTCACCCCACTCCCTTAGGCTTCATCGACCACACCAACTGGGTCGGCGCCATGGCCTTCAGCCCTGACGGGCACATCTTGGCCAGCGGCGGTGGCGACCAAACCGTTCGGTTGTGGGATGTCACCGACCCAGCCCACCCCATCGCGCTGGGCCCACCCCTAACCGGCCACGCCAACTGGATCAGCGTGGTGGCATTCAGTCCGATGGGCGCACTCTGGCTAGCAGCAGCTATGACCAGACCGTGCGGTTGTGGAATGTGACCGACCCGACCCACCCCACCCCCCTGGGTCAGCCTTTGACCGGCCACACCAACTGGGCCGGTGCGGTGGCGTTCAGCCCCGACGGGCACACGCTGGCCAGCGGCAGCGACGACCGGACCATGCGGTTGTGGAACGTGACCGACCCGACCCACCCCACCCCCCTGGGTCAGCCTTGAACCGGCCACATCAATACGTCGCCACGTTAGGTCAGCCCTGCTCGGCCCACCCTTGTCGGCGGGCAGCCGCCATACAGCCCGGTTGTGGGATATTCCCTCCGCGCTTCTGACCGGCCACACCGACTTGGTCAGTGCGGTGGCGTTTAGTCCTGATGGGCGCACCCTGGCCAGCGGCAGCGGCGATCGGACCGTGCGGTTGTGGAATGTGACCGACCCAGCACGCCCCATCGCGCTGGGCCCACCCCTGACCGGCCACACCAACTACGTCTACGCGGTGGTGTTCAGCCCTGATGGGACACCCTGGCCAGCGGCAGTGAGGGATCAGACCGTGCGGTTGTGGAATGTGACCGACCCAGCACGCCCCATCGCGCTGGGCCCACCCCTGACCGGCCACACCAACTACGTCAAGGCGGTGGCGTTCAGCCCTGATGGGCACACCCTGGCCAGCGGCAGTGACGATCGGACCGTGCGGTTGTGGAATGTGACCGACCCAGCACACCCCATCGCGCTGGGCCCACCCCTGACCGGCCACACCAACTCCGTTGTCTCGGTGGCGTTTAGTCCTGATGGGCGCACCCTGGCCAGCGGCAGCGGCGATCGGACCGTGCGGTTGTGGAATGTGACCGACCCAGCACACCCCATCGCGCTGGGCCCACCCCTGATTGGCCACACCAACTGGATCGAGGCGGTGGTGTTCAGTCCTGATGGGCGCACCCTGGCCAGCGCTAGTTTCGACCAGATCGTGCGGTTGTGGAATGTGACCGACCCAGCACGCCCCATCGCGCTGGGCCCACCCCTGACCGGCCACACCAACGGGTCACAGCGTTGGCGTTTAGTCCTGATGGGCGCACCCTGGCCAGCGCCAGCGTTGACCAAACCGTGCGGTTCTGGAACGTGGCGGACCCGGCTCGCCCCACGCTGCTAGGTCAACCCCTGATTGGCCACGCCAGGCAGATCACAGCGGTGGCTTTCAGTCCTGATCCGCACACGGTGGACAGTCCGGTGGCGACCGGACGGTTCGGCTGTGGGGAATGAACGTCGACCAAGCAATCCAGCGGATCTGCGCCACCACAAACACCATCACCCGCGCGGAATGGAAGCAGTACGTTTCGCCGGACCTACCCTATCGTCCGCCCTGCCCATGATGTGCTCCAGCTGTGACGGGTTCAGACTGGACCGTCGTCGGGCGTCGGGTCAGCCTGCTGGAGACGATAGTGGTTCGGGACGTCAGTGATGAGATATTCGCACCTGTCAGCTGGTGCCATACTCCGTGGTGATCTGGGGACGACCGAGCCCAGCCGCACCGCGTTGGGCGAGCAAATCCGAGCGGGGACTGACACCGACCGGGGCATGGCCTTGGCATGCTTGGTCGCGGGCGACCGCCATCATCACCTCGCCGCCGAGATCCTTCCCGACCTGCGAGCAGGCAAGGTGGTGGTCTGACGATCGCTACCTTCCTTCATCCCTTTTCCTGCAAGTCATCGATGGACTCGAATCTGACACCATCTGGCGCCTAAACGCCGGCGTCTACGTTCCGGACGGCGCGGTGCTGCTCAACGCGGACCCTCCGTGATCGCCGAGCGGCTGCGCCAGCGCGGGGCGCACGGCCGATTCGAGCGCCAGCCTGGCGGCAGTCGCGCAGAGTCTGACCGCTACATCGCGTCGCCGCCGAGCTCTGCACCGCCGGATGGTCGGTGATGGCACTGGACTGCACCCTCCGGCGTCCGCAGGCCATCGCGATGATGATCGCGGTCCCTGTCATGCACAGTTACCGGGAGCGAAGCCAAGCATGACCGAGCTGAGCCTGTTAACCCTCAATATCGCCAACCCCTCACCCGAGCGCGCCGAACGCCAACTGGGCTGGTTGGCCGCGCGGGATGAGGACGTTCTCGTGCTCATTGAGACAAGGACAGCGCCGGCTGCCGGTTACTCGCCGATGCCTTCAGCGTTGCTGGCTACCACGTTAGCTATCCCAAGCCCGACCACGGCGACTATGGCGTGATGATTGTCAGTCGGATCCAGGCCCACCCCGATTACTTCGGTGACCGAGTCGGCTACCTGGTCTCCCGGGCTGCTGCGATCACCCTGCCAACGGCCCACGGGCCAATTCACGTCATCGGCGCTTACGTCCCTTCCCGCGATGCCAGCGTCGAGAAAACCGAACGGAAAAGGAAATGGCTAGCCGCCTGCACCGCCGCGCTCGCTAGCCCTGACCACTCGCAGC
Source organism: uncultured Actinomycetota bacterium (assembly GCA_963712995.1). Classification (GTDB taxonomy): domain Bacteria; phylum Actinomycetota; class Actinomycetes; order Mycobacteriales; family Pseudonocardiaceae. The sequence goes on from CAVQKH010000019.1 coordinate 41,927, forward strand.
CCACGATCTTCCTCGGTGATCTCAACGTCATCGAACCCGACCACCAACCGCGCTACAGATTCTTCGCGCCGTTCGAATACGCCTTCTACCGGCAACTCACCGACGACTCCGGCCTCATCGACTCCCCGCGCCATCACCACGAAGCCGGACTCCTTGTGCTGTCACCGCGGCGGGGTTCGCGATCACCCGCCACCAAGCGGCCTCCGCCGGACCAGGGTGTTGCGCAAAGTCGTTTCTGCTGGTCATGACGCGTTTTGCGGGGTTCGACGCAGGTCAGGATGGTGAAGAGCAGGTGTGGGTTGTTGCGGATCTTCCGGATGGTGGCGGCGATCCGGGTGTAGCCGGCTTGCCGGATGAGACCGATCGCCAGGTTACGGAGCGTGGCCATCAGCGCGGAACCTGGAGGCTGTTCGGACCTGGGAGGCATCCTCACGGAACGTGACATCACGCACCCAGTGGATCTTGTTTTCGATCGACCAGTGCCCGCGGACATAGCCGGCCAGGTGCTCGGGTGCGGCCTCGCGGGCCGACGAGGCTGGTGACCCCGAGGACGGCGACGGCGGTACGGATCTGCACCTTCTTGTAGCGGCGGGAGCCTTTGGCGCGTTTGCGGACGGTGCGGGTGGTGTAGCGCTCGAGCAGGAACACCTGCGCGCGCAGGCGGGGAACCCGAGGTCGGCGGGGGCGTCCAGCACCCGGATGGTGCGCTTCTCGCGCCGGCCGTGCCCGGTCTCGAGGGTCTGGTGGGCGAGATCGGTACGTTGGCCCAGTCCAGGGCGTCGATCTGGTCGAAGAGCTTCCTCGTGTTCTCCTTGACGGTCATCACGTAGTGCGCGAACAGCTCGCCGGTGAGTCAGCCGGGCGTGGGCGCGGACGGTGTGCGCCGGCGTCCATGGTGAACACGCAGCCGCCGACCCCGCCGTACCCGCTGGGCCAGGCCGCGCAGCAGCGGCGCGAACTCGGGGACTTCGTTGGTCTTGGCCCCGACCAGCCGTTCGGCGATCACCACCGACTCGCCGTGGGTGGCCGCGGCGAGCAGGTAGGGCATCCTCCCGTCCGGGCCGATCGCGCCGCGCACCGCTTTGCCGTCCACCGCGATCGCCGGCGCCAGTACCGGCCCGCTGATCGGGAAGGTGACCGGCTCGACGCCGGCCTTGCGCCCGAGATAGCCACCCACCTCATCGGCCACCCCCTGGGCGCCCAGCGCACCCAGGACCCGCTCGATGGTGCCGGGATGCTGTGGCCTGTACCGGCCATCAGGGCCCCTGCCGGGCGCCCAGCTGGGCCAGGACCTCCTGGTGCGGCCGAAAACCAGTCCGTGATGTCCGTCAAGATCACCTGCCCCGCGAGCACCGCCGCCAGACACAACCCCAAGATCGTCGGCAGAGAGTGGCGAATCCCGCGCCGACACCGCGGATCACCGATCGCGGCGAAACACTCCAGCACACCGCCACCACCACCGGCCCGGGCCAGCACGCCCGCCCGTTCCACCACGACCGCCACCGCGGCCTCCCCGGGCGAACCAGCCTGCGAAGAACTGACAGACTCAACGCGCAACGGAGCCCACCAACCGGACAAAGGGGACATAGACAATCCCTGTCCTAGCGGGGCTCCGTTGCCTCTACCCCCGCCGACACGCCGCGGTGACCGCATCGTGATCATCACCAAGGTCACCAACCACCCGCACCCCCGGACGCTATCCCCACGCCAGCCGAGACGATCCCCTCACCAACCGCCACCAAACCTCAAGCGGTTGGACACCCCCTCACTCAACCCAACAGCACCCAGCCCCTACTCAAGCCAACCTCGCCAACACCCTCAAACCACCCCTGAACTGGGCATACGACTTTGCGCAGCGCCCTGGTGTACCAGACGGCCCGCTTTCTGCGTAACAATGTCGACAGGCGAGCTGACATCGAGAAGTTAGCTCACACCACAGAAACGATGCCCGCACGACGACCTCCCCGCGTTGGCCACCACGTCAAGGTCAGTCTGACCGAGTGCACCACCAGGCGATGGAGTGCCGTGACCGCACGGACTACCGAGATGCAGGCGATCGGGCGGCACCTGGCAAGCGAACCTCGCCGGGAGCCGGCAACCTGCTTGGAGTAAGAATGGCGCGGTGAGTGAGCTGGTAAGCATCGAGACCAGGGTCGGCCGCAACATCGAGGCACTCTACGGCTTGATCGAGGAATTCGCAGGCCGGACCAGAGTGAGCTTCGCCAAGGTCAACCAGCGACTCGATGATCTGGAAGGCAGGTTCGACAGCCTCGAAAGCAGATTCGACGGCCTTGAAGGCAAGGTCGACGGCCTCGCCGGTCAGCTTGGTGAGGTGTTGGAATTGCTGCGTAAGCAGAGTTGAAGGGCGGCGCTCTTGAGGCGCGGCCACTTCATTGCCCGCCACCGAGCCCTTGCCGTACCGGCGCCATGCGCTGAGCGCGCGGTCCGCGGCGTCGATGTCGACGTCCACGACCTCGATGCCGGCGTCGCGCAGGAACCGGCTGATCGCGTCCGCCCCAGCCGGACCCAGCCGGACTCAATGACGATGCCCAGCTCCACGCGGCTGGCTGCCGACATCAGCCGAGCGGCGGCACTGTCCAGGTAACAAACGAGATCGTCGCTACCGGGCTCACTGAGGACGACCGCTACCGCCGCTGATGTATCGACGATCACTGCCCGCGCCGCCGGCGCAGTCACGCAGGTAAGCCATTGTCGTCATAGCCAAGAATCTCATCGGGAGCCCGCGGGTCGAGAACGGGCAGCTTCGCCACGTCAGACTGGAGCCTGCGCAGCCGCACGCTCATCCGCGGGCCCCGGCGCGCGTACTCACGCGCGAGCCGTTCCTGGAGCGCGATCACGACGGCCTCGGTGAGAGACTCGCCGGTCTCGGCCACCCGCTCCCGCGCGAGGTGGTCCACCTCATCGCTCTTGATGCTCAATGCCATGGCAGAAGTATGAAATCAGAGGTGGTGTTCCGTCACAAACTCTCAACCACCTTGGGTCTCCGGACACACCGGGACGGTTCAGCGCAAGACCTTGCACCACAGACGCTGAGTGATACCTTCGTCACGCAGCGAAACATCATCGATCCCTCGGCGCGGGCGATGCTGAAGCCAGGTCACGGAGCCTGCCCGCGTAAGCCACCGGGTCTCGATGACGGTGCTCGTCCCGGCAGGCAGGAGCAGACATGGCACGAGTTGGGCTGTTGACCTTCTCCGATGGACGTGACTTCGTCCACACCGACATCAAGGCCTTCACGCAGGACGTCGAGGGCCGCATCGCCCAGGCGCTCGAGCAGGCCGGGCACGAGGTCATCCGCGCCTCGGAGACGATCTGGACGAACACGCTGGCCACCACCGAGGCGCGCCGGGTCGCCGACGCGCGCCCGGACCTCACCGTCTTCAACTACCCGGTGTGGGCGTTCCCGCACTTCTCGATGCTCGCTGCGGCCGCCACGCCGGGCCCGCTGCTGCTGTTCTCCAACATCGATCCGCAGTTCCCGGGCATGGTCGGCATGCTGGCCGCCGGTGGCGGGTTGGACCAGATCGGCCGCCTGCACACCCGGGTGTGGGGCGACGCCGCCGATCCGGCGGTGCTTGACCGTGTCCTGGAGACGGTCCGGGCCGCCGCGGCCGTGTCCGCGCTGTCGGGCAGCACCTTCGGCCGGATCGGTGGACGCCCGATGGGCATGTACACCGCGGTGGCCGACACCGATCAGTGGATGAGCACCTTCGGGGTGGACGTCGAGGAAATCGACCAGTGGGAGATCGTGCGGCGCTCCGCCGCCATCGAGCAGTCCCGGGTCACCGCCGGCCGGGAATGGCTGGAGCGCCACGCCGCCAAGGTGCACTACGACGGCAAGCAGCTGACGCCCGAGCTGCTCGAACGCCAGATCCGCTCCTACCACGCCGTGCGGGAACTGATCGAGGAGTGGAACCTCGACTTCAGCGGGATCAAGGGCCAGCCCGAGCTGACCACGCACTTCACCACCATGGACGTCACCGAGGCGTTCCTCAACGACCCCTACGACTGGGAGGGCCCCAAGCCCACCCACGTCTGCGCCACCGAGTCCGACATGGACGGCGCACTCACCATGCAACTGCTCAAGGGCCTGTCCGGCACCCCGGTGCTCTTCGCCGACGTGCGGCACTACCACGGCGACCGCGACATCTGGGACCTGTGCAACTCCGGCCAGCACGCCACCTGGTTCGCCGCGCGCAGCGATGACCCGGCGGAGAACCTGCGTTCGGTGCACTTCTACCCCGAGATCTTCTACTTCCCCGCCGGCGGCGCCTCGGTATCGTTTTTCGCCGCGCCGGGGCGGGCCACCTTCGCCCGGCTGACCCGGATCGGCGGCCGGTACCGGATGCACGTCGCACGCGGCGAGTTCGAGTCCTACGACGAGGCGACCAACGAGGCGTTGGCTCGGCAGTCGACGCCGCAGTGGCCGCACGCGTTCACCCGGCTGGACGTGCAGGCCAGTGAGTTCCTTTCCGAGTTCGGGGCCAACCACATCCACGCCATACCCGGCGAGTACGTCGCAGAGCTCCGCGCAGTCTGCCGCATGCTCGACATCGAGTGGGCCGGGCTGGGCGGGGTCAGGTGACCTAATCGGTCGCCGTCAGCGGCCTGGGTCCGTGCCCGCTCCCGTCTCGCCGGTGGTCGCCCCTGGCAGTCTTGGCCACTCCTGACTGAAGGTTCTGCGACCGTGGATCGTCGTAATACCACGACAGTAAGGTGTATTATGCCAGTTCAGGAGGAAGCGGGGTGCGGGTTGATGAGGTCGAGTGGGACGAAGGCAATCTTTATCACGCGACCCTCAGGGTCAGTGCCGCCGAGGTCGAGCAGGTTATCGACGATCCGGCGTCCATCTGGCGGGTCAACCGCAGGGGTCGCACCGCGACGCATCTTGTGAGCGGCCGGACGACCGGCGGGGCGGCCGTTCGGGTAGCAGTCCTCTACGACCCGGCCACCCGCACCGCGCGGCCGATCACTGCAGTGAGGATCGACTGATCACGCGTGGCAACCACCACCATCACGCACCGGAGGTCACCGATGGCGAGCAAGGACAACCCGGCGGCTAACGCCGCCTACTGGAACGAGCACCTGACCGACCCCGACATCGATGATGGCGAGGTGGTCGAGGTCGAGGTCACTCGACCATTGACCTCGACATTCTCTCTGCGTATCCCTGCAGCTGAACTGGATGTCATCCGCGCGGAAGCGAGCAACGCGGGGGTCTCTGTGTCCGAGTGGGTGCGTACCGCGTGCGCTACTGCGCTGAGCACGCAGGACAACCGGCAGGTGGTCGAGATCATGGCCAATCGGGCCGCATTGCAGCAGCTGGTGCGACGGCTGCTTGAGCTTGTGGAGCAGGAATCCAGCGAGCTGGCCCACCTGTCCCGGCTACTGGCGAGCTGACCGGAGAATCGCTCGACGCCGCGTCAACGGCAGCGCTCGGCCCATGTGATGTCGTAGGGTCCGGCGTGGAACCAAGGCTGCCAGAGCTGGCGGCACTCACACCCATGTGTTGTTCGAGGCCGCACCTCTCGGTGCTCCGGAGTTGTTCTCCGACTACAGGCACGTGAGGCGGCCCCGCACTTGCTCCGCGAGACAGCCGACGTCTGTGACGGCAAGATCCTGACTCGCCCACCTACTCTCCGCGGGTCGCCCCAGCCGGTTCCAGTGCCGCCAGGAATCTTGCAGTTTCTTGTAGACGCGCAGCGTTCTGTGCGCGAGTACGGGGTAGGACGCAGACAACGATCGATGCCGCCGCGATCCGTACCGCACTCGCAAGCCAACCCAATTCCCTGACTCCTTACGACAGCGCGAGACTGCATCGGGTGGAAGGACTGTCGGCAGCCGATCAGCGTGATTTCGACAGGGCGGCCGTTCACCTGGATGTGGCCCGGCAGATCCTCCTCGGGGTCGGCAACCAGGCCGGCGCGGCGGCCATTGAACTCGATAGGCTCCAGCTTGACATACGGCAAGGCCAGGAGCCGGCTCTATCTGACGCGGTTCGTCGACCACGAGTCTTCCTCTCCTTCGCCGGGAACGATCGAGCAATGGTCGAGCGGCTCCGCCACGATCTCAGGGAACGCGACATCGAGACGTTCATCTTTCCACCAGGCGGAAATTTCGTGCTTGACATCAACCGTGCCCTCGCGCAGTCGGACTACTTGGTGCTTCTGTGGTCGCAGGCCTGCGTTGATCGCCCGTGGGTCGACGCCGAGTGGTCCGCCGCGCTCGCCCGCGGGCTCCAGGAACGAAGATCCTTTCTCTTCATTGTGCGACTGGACGCGACTCCCTTGCCCCCGCTGTTGGCTCCGCGCCAGTATCTTGACGCTTTCAACAACTGGGATGACCTCGTGAACGAGCTTGCCGCTATATGGGGCCGGGACCGTGCGGTCGGTGAGCCCGTGCTCCCCGCATGCTTCCTGGCAGCCACGGGCATTGGCGAGGCCCAACCTCCTAATATCGTTCTTTACGTACGCAATCGAGCGCTGTCCGTTGCGCATGTCATTGCTGTGCCAGTGGAGTCGACCGGCCAGGATCTCGAGAGTCTAGTGCGCGCCGAACTAGCACTACCGGATATCGAGAAAAGATTCGGTGGCGCGGTGGGCATGCGCTTCCACTACCAGTTTAAAAACGACGATAAAACGATTCCATTCGACAAGACACTTGCCGAGCTACACATCACAGACGGCGCCACGATCGAATTCGAGGTGGAGATAGAGTCGTTTGACTCCGCGGGATCGTCCCCAATCGTCACGTACCGGTAAGCGCATCGACGGATCTTTCTCCGCACGTTCCAGGCGGAGCTCGAACGCCACCGCCGTCGCCAGGTACGATCGACAGCCTCGGTCAACACGAACATGACGATCCGACGAAGTCATGGCCGCAGCTCGCAGGACGGGTGACTGCGGCCGGAAGCGTTGCAGTGGGTGGACCTGTGTGGCTGCGGCACCCTCGTGCTCGGGCCGGTGAGTCCGGGATGGCTCAGCGCACCGGATGAGACGAACGAGCCGGTTTCGTCCGGGCTGCCTTTCATGCAGGTGCCGCAGCAGTGGTCGCGATTAGTGAGTGGTGGACTCCGTGGCAGCGGCTGTCCTCGAAGCCAGCCTGACGTGCACAGCAGCGCGCCTGTGGGCCTGCCGCCCGTGACCATCCGGCCCGGTGGGCCTGCTGGACGCTGCACGGGGACTCGGGCTGGCAGACCACAGCCGGTCCGGTCCGTCGCACGCTGCGCCGCAAACCTTGACCAGCGGAGCCGACGCGTGGCGTGCCTCTGAGGTACGCCGACCACGAGTTCCCCCCTTTTCCGGGAGCGATCGAGAACGTCCAAGCGGGTTTCGCCCGCCGCAGGCCGCTAGTCGGGCGGGGCCCAAGATGCCAATAGGTGAGCACCTCGCGCCAATTCTGGATGACCGCAGGTGACCGAACATGCCGCGCTCGGGGCCCTGGCCCGCTTGCTGGGGGGGCGAGCTGACCGTGCAGCTGACCCCGTCGGTGGCCTGACCGCCACCCGCCAATCGGCGAGTGGTCTGGTGGCTCTTCCGCTGGGTGATACCTTCGTCACCCAGCGCAACATGATCGATCCCCAGGTGAAGGCGATTCAGGCAGGAGCCGAGATGGCACGCGTCGGACTGGTGTCGTTCTCCGACGGACGCGACTTCATCATTCTGGGCGGGGCCCGGTGAGCTCGTTGCTGCTCGGTGTCGACATCGGCACCGCCAGTTCCAAGGGGGTGCTGGTCCGTGACGACGGCACCGTGGTCGCGACCGCGACCCGGGCCCACGGGGTGTCCATGCCGCACCCCGGCTGGGTCGAGCACGACGCGCAGGCTGTGTGGTGGGCGGACTTCGCGGCGATCAGCCAGGAGCTGACGGCGACCGCGCGCGAACCGATCGCCGCGGTCGCCGTCAGCGGCATCGGCCCCTGCGTGCTCGCGGTGGACAGCCAGGACCGGCCCCTTCGACCGGCGATCCTCTACGGCGTCGACACCCGCGCCCAGACCGAGATCGAGGAGCTGACCAAGACACTGGGCGCACAGACCATCCTGGAGCGCTGCGGCTCGGTGCTCACCTCGCAGGCGGTCGGACCCAAACTGGCGTGGCTGCGCGCGAACGAACCCGACACCTGGGCAGCGACCCGGCGCTTCCTGATGGCCAGCAGCTTCGTCGTGCACCGGCTCACCGGCAGCTACGTGCTCGACCATCACTCCGCCAGCCAGTGCACCCCGATGTACGACCCGGTGGAGCACTGCTGGATCGCGGAGTGGAGCGAGCTCATCGCCCCCGGACTCGAGCTGCCGCAGCTGCGCTGGCCCGCGGAGGTGGTCGGCGAGGTCCACACCACCGCCGCTGCTCAGACCGGCATCCCGGCGGGCACGCCGGTGGTGGCGGGCACCATCGACGCCTGGGCGGAGGCCACCAGCGTCGGTGTCACCGCACCCGGCGACGTCATGCTGATGTACGGGACCACGATGTTCCTGGTCGAGGTGCTCGACCGTCCGCGCCGCAGCCCCGACCTGTGGGGCACGGTGGGCACTTTCCCCGGCACCCACAACTTCGCCGCCGGGATGGCGACCTCGGGCGCGATCACCGACTGGATCCGCAAGCTGACCGGGGAGTCCTCGTTCGATCAGCTCGTCGGGGAAGCCCAGCAGTCGCCACCCGGATCCAACGGCCTGCTCATGTTGCCCTACTTCGCCGGCGAGCGGACGCCGCTGTTCGACCCGGACGCCCGCGGCGTGCTGATCGGGCTGACCCTGCGGCACCACCGCGGGGACCTCTACCGGGCCGCGTTGGAGGCCACCGCCTACGGCGTACGGCACAACCTGGAAGCGATGCGCGAGGCCGGCGGGCAGGACCGCCGGCTGGTCGCGGTGGGTGGTGGGACCAAGGGCGGGCTGTGGACCCAGATCGTCTCCGACGTGCTGAACGCCCCGCAGCAGCTGCCCCAGCAGACGATCGGCGCCTGCCTGGGCGACGCGCTGCTCGCTGCCATCGGGATCGGGCAGTCACCAGAAGTAACAGAGTGGAATCCCATCGCGATCACTATTGAGCCGGGTCCGGAGCCGACGGCGGCTTACGAGCGCTACTACTCCCTCTACCGGGAGCTGTACCCGGGCACCAGAGATATCGCGCATGCCCTCGCCCGAGAACAGCGGGCGGATCCCTCTCGCATCGGAGGTAGCTGATGGTCGCGTCCACGTTCCAGCCCCGGGTGAGCACACGGCGCGTGTATGCCCTGGGTGCGCTGGCAGCGATTCTGTTCGGTTACGACATCGCCATCATCGGGGCGGCGCTGTTGTTCATCAAGAACGATCTGCCGCTAACCGACTGGTGGACAGGTGCGGTAGTCAGCGCCGTGATGTTGGGGGCGATGGTGGGCGCACTGAGCAGCGGCCCCCTGGCCGATCGTCAAGGACGGCAGCGGCTCCTGCTGGTGGCCGCGGTGCTGTTCGCCGTGGGAGCCGCAGGCAGCGGGGTCGCTATGAGCGTCGCCATGCTGGTGTCGTGCCGCTTCATCCTCGGGCTGGCCATCGGGATCGCGTCGGTGATCGTGCCGCTTTACCTGGCCGAGATGGCTCCGGCCCGGAACCGCGGCGCGGTCACCTCCCTGAATCAGTACATGATCATCGCGGGGGTGGTCCTTGCCTCGGCCGTCGGCTTTGGGCTGGTCTTCGCCAGCTCGTGGCGAGGGATGCTGCTCATCGGCGTGATCCCGGCGGTGGTACTCATCATCGGGTTAATCGGTATGCCTGACACCCCCCGTTCGCTGGTGCGACGCGGATACCCCGACCAAGGACGCGCGGTCCTGGTCGGTCTGCGCGGCGACCCCGCACAGGCAGACCGTGAGCTCACCGAGATCGTGGACCTCGAACGGCAGCAACGCACCACGCACACCCAGGCCCGCCTGTCCGAGCCCTGGGTGCGCCGGCTGCTGCTGCTGGGCATCCTGCTGGCCATCTTCCAGCAAATCATCGGGATCAACGCAATCGTGTCCTACCAACCGAAGGTGCTCACCGGCTTGGGGATGTCCGAGACCACCACACTGCTGTTCGGACTTCTCAACGGACTGGTCAACCTACTGACCATCGCCCTTGTCGTTCGGTCGAAGGTCGTCGACCGGCGCGGCCGCAAGCCCATCTTGCTGGCCGGTCTGGTGGGCATGTCGGTCAGCTTGCTTGCCCTGGGTGGTGCAGCGCTGATCCTCCCGGTCAACTCGACCGCCCTGTTGGTCATCGCGGTGGCCGCGATCGTGGTGTTCACCAACACCTTCTCCGCCACCTGGGGCCCGGTGCTGTGGGTGCAGCTGGCCGAGATCTTCCCGCTTGCCATCCGGGGATCGGCGATGGCCATCGCTACCCTGTTCAACTGGCTAGCCGCCTTCATGGTGACCCTGACCTTCCCCGTCCTCGCCGCGCTCGCCGGTGTGGGCACGATCTTCATCGCCTACGCTGTCGCCAGCGTGGTGATCTTCCCGATTGTGTGGTGGATAGTGCCGGAAACCAAGGAGCGCAGCCTGGAATCCCTCGAAGCGGACTTCCGCGCCGGCACCCGGTCCGGAATGACCGAGCCCACCACGGCCGCGGGCACGGCATGACCGTCAACTACGGTCCGTACGGCTCAAGCCTGCGAGACCTGCCACGGCTGCGCAGCACCCGACGGCGCCGCGCGTCCAGCTGGGACCGTACGGGCGGTAACGACGACCGCCTGACCCTGCGTCCGGGCCAGACCGCCATCCTCGCAGACATCGAGGGAGCCGGCAGCATCAACCACATCTGGGTGACCGTCGCCAACGAGCGGATGATCCGCAACCCGTGGATGCGGGAACCCGATTACCTGCGCCGCCTCGTGCTCCGCGCCTACTGGGACGGCGAGGAGCACCCGAGCATCGTCGTCCCGCTGGGTGATTTCTTCGGGGTAGGGCACGGTCGCACCACCAACTTCGTCTCCGCCCCACTCCAGATGAGCCCCGAAGACGGCAAGGGGTTCAACTCTTTTTTTCACATGCCGTTCGGCGCGGGCGCGCGACTGGAGATCACCAGCGAACTGGCCCACGAAAAAATGTTCTTCTACTACTACATCGACTACGAGGAACTCGACGAGCTCGAAGATGGCATCGGACGTTTCCACGCCCAATGGCGGCATAGCAACCCCTGCCCTGGAACTCCGCAGGCCTCAGAGAGCAACGCCGATTTCCTGCTCACCGGAGAGAATCTCGACGGGAAGGCCAACTACACCATCCTGGAGGCGACCGGCCGCGGCCACTACGTCGGTTGCGTGCTCAACATCCACAACCTTCGCGACACCAATGAATGGAACTGGTACGGCGAGGGCGACGACATGATTTTCATCGACGGCGAGGCGTGGCCACCCACCCTCCACGGCACCGGCACCGAGGACTACTTCAATACCGCCTGGTGCCCCACCCAGACCTACCACGCGCCCTATCACGGCATCACCCTGCCCGGCGGCGACAACTGGAGTGGACAGATCAGCCTGTACCGCTTCCATATCGAAGATCCTATGCCATTCGAGCGATCCATCCGGGTCAGCATCGAGCACGGCCATGCGAACAAACGCAGCGACGACTACTCCTCGGTGGCCTACTGGTACCAGGCCGAGCCACACCTAGCCGTTCGAACTCGACCCCGTCGAACACCGCGCGCCCCGAACTCGCTGATCTCGAGACCCAGCCAACGCAAACTGGCGGCTCATCGGGATCTGGTGGCTCGGCTGGGGGTAGGTGGTCGGGTTGAGGCTGAGGGCCTGTTCCAGGACGGGTGTGTCCTTCGCCACGGGCTGAACCGGCGTGAGGTGTTCGCCTCCCCCTCCAGCCGGTGGGCGGACCCGCGGGCGAGGCTTGGGGATTTCCGGGGACCTCGATCCCTCGGTACAGAGCGGCGGCGCCCTGAGTCTTCGGCGCAGAGCCCCCACCGACCGTCTCAGCGAACGAACACGGAATCTCCCGCTGAGTGCCGCGCCACCAGGCCGGGCCAACCACGGTGCTCAGCGGGGCCAACTCAAGCGCTAAAGTGCCAACTGAACCGCTAGCCACGCCACCGGGCGACCTCCGGCCACGGCTGTCACGTTCCGCGATTCTCATAAATGACGCCTCGCTCTACCGAGCCCTCGCCGACAACGACGCCTGACCAGGCGCTACCCGGCCACTTGGCAGGTTTCTCGCGTATTCCGGCGGTCCTCCTCCAGCGCTCAAAGGACGAGTAGACAGCAAGATCAATCTCAGCGCCAACCACGGTTCCATTGATCCCCGGGGCCGAACAAACACGCCACCTGCGGCAAGATCGACGCCGCGTCCACCGATGTGATCAACGAGTTCGCGAAACTGGATGTGGCCGGCATGTGAGGTGATGGTCATGCCGTGGCCGTCGATGGTAGCCAGATCGAAACGTGGGATAATAACATTCTCGCTGAATCCAACATTCGATATGGGGGCTACGGCGGGATCGCGTTCCGGCGCATTTCTGACACGTACATCGCGTTGTTCAGCCACTTCATTCCGCGTGGTTTGCGGGAGGCCATCTACATCATTGAGGACCTGCTGCGTAACAAGTCCCACATCCAGCCGGACACCATTCATGCCGATACGCAGGGCCAGTCGCTTCCGGTGTTCGGACTCGCGGCTTTATTTGGGGTTCGATCTGCTGCCGCGCATCCGCAACTGGCAGGATTTGAACTTCTACCGGCCGTCGGCTACGGCCGAGTACCAGCACGTCGACGGCCTATTCGGCGACAACGTCATCGACTGGCGCCTGACCGAGACGCACTTCCCGGACCTGCTCCGCACCGCCATCTCGATCCGGGAGGGCCGCTTGTCGTCGGTGACGTTGCTGCGCCGACTGGGCAACAACTCCCGCAAGAACCGCCTGTACCCGAGCGTTTCGAGAATTGGGGCGCGTGATCCGCACGATCACGTTTCTTCGTTATCTGTCCGACCCTGGGCTGCGCGAGCAGATCACCGCTATCGCCAACACAGCCGAGGCGTTCCATGGATTGTCCACGTGGTTGGGTTTCGGTGGCGAAACGATCGGCCGAAACGACCCTGACTCAGACCTCATGAAGTAGGTCATGAACGTCGATCGATACGGCGCTCGTTGGCGGCGAGCCGCCATCTGCCCGTCGCCCCGCCTGCGCACCACCAGCTCGTGTGGAACGCACACCCATGACCCCATCAACCGGGCGCTACCCCAGCAGGCGATGCGGTAGGAGCGGGCGAACAACGTCCCACCCGCGGGCGGTGGTGGCCCACGTCAGGACGGCACTACGCTCATGATCACGGTTTCGGTGCCGAAAGTGACACGACATGTCACCTGAGGCACCCAAACCGTGATCTCACGTCCCACACCGGCCCTTCGCAGGCCCACGATACCCACAAGATTCTCATGCGAACGCCTCACGGACGCCCCAGGCCAGAACTCGATCAAGAAGCTACTTCAGGAGTCTGTGACTATCAGGAGAAGGTTGTGATTTATCAGAACGCCTGCGATATCACCGCGGCGGCCAATTCCCTGGCCGCAGACGGGCGCCCGGTCGATCCCGATGACCTGGCCACGATCTCGCCCTACATCACCCAGACCATCCGGCGTTTCGGCGACCGGCCCAGCCGCCCATTAATGATCAGCTCGCCGTCGGTGACAGCGACCGGGTGGACCGCCGCCGTGGGTCGTGGCAGCCGATCACCACACCGCCACATCGGGTGCAGCGCCTATGCGCGGGTGGTCCAGGCGAGTGTCCCGACGTCGCCGGGCCAAGACGACCACGGTGGCGCCTCCTCGGACCCGCGCGGTGAGAGTTACCCCTACCGTGGGACCTGATCGGGTGATCATCTCGGTGTCAGCGCTACGACCGTGCGTGGCCGCGGGACACTAGCCGACGGCGAACGGTGGGCACCAGGAGAGCCCGAATTGCCCTTCCCGGGGGGTCAGTCGATCTTGGGTACGCCTCACCTACGTTTGAGCGCCAGCCCACTACTCACGTGATCTTCACGGAGTCAATCTCTAGGGGTATCCCATGCTGAGCGTCTTCTCCTCCCCCGGCCACTATGTCCAAGGCCGCAACGCGACCATGTCCCTCGGCGTGGAGATGACCCGGCTGGGTCTGGTCGGGCCGGTCCTGCTCGTCGCGAGTCGCAGTGCCGAGCGGCTGCTCGCGGACACCTGGCAGAGGACCTTCGCGGCGGCCGGGATGGACTTCACCGTCCACCGCTTCGGCGGCGAGTGCAGCCGCGCCGAGATCGCCCGGATCACGCAGGCCGCGACCGAGCATCACAGCACTGTCATCCTCGGCGCGGGTGGCGGCAAGGCTTTGGACGCGGCCCGGGCCACGTCCGACGATCTCGGCCTGCCCCTGGTGAGCTGCCCGACCGCCGCCTCAAGCGACGCCCCGTGCAGCGCCCTGTCCGTCGTCTACACCAAGGACGGCGAGTTCGACTCCTATCAGCTGGTCCGCCGCAATCCGGCCCTGGTCCTGGTGGACACCCAGATCGTCGCCCAGGCCCCGCCGCGGCTGCTTGTCGCCGGGATGGGCGACGCACTTGCCACCTGGTTCGAAGCCCGCACCTGCGTCGCAGGCAGGGTCCGCAACATGCGCGGCGGGGCCTCCACGAACCGCCGCGGCAGCCCTGTCGGAACTCTGTCACCGCACCCTGCTCGCCGATGGCCCGGACGCCTTGGTCGCGGTACGCCACCAGGTGGTCACCCCCGCCCTCGAGCGCATCGTTGAGGCGAACACGCTGTTGTCCGGCCTGGGTTTCGAGTCATCCGGGCTCGCCGCCGCGCACGCCATTCACAACGGCCTTACCGCCGTGTCCGAGACGCATCCCTACCTGCATGGGGAGAAGGTCGCCTTCGGCGTGCTCACCCAACTCGTCCTGGAGGGCGCACCAGGCGACGAGACCGCCTCAGTGCTCGCCTTCTGCACGAGGGTGGGCCTGCCCGTCACGCTGGCCGAGCTGGGGCTCGCCGACGCCAAGTGCGGAACCATCGAACAGATCGCCGCCCGTGCCACGGCCGAGGGCGAGACCATCCACAACGAACCGTTCGCGGTGGATCCCGAGATGGTGACCGACGCGATCATCGCCGCGGACGCCCTCGGCAAGGCACATCACACCGCGTTGCCCACCGCCTGGGCCAGCTGGTCTAGGCGCCCACTTCCCGACCCGACAGATATCCCCTGCCATTCGCGCGATCCATCGGGTCAGCATCGATCACGGCCATGCGAACAAACGCAGCGACGACTACTCCTCAGTCCTTGCCCTGCTAGTACTACAGGGCTAGATCAACTTCTGACCGGTCGAAGCTCGCTGGTCACGGTCGCGCCCGATGATTGGCCTCTCGGACATTTCCGCAGGTCGCGACAAGATCTGTCCCTGTAGTACTAGCCCCGGACCTCTCCTCGGTAGTACATGGATGTACTACCCTTGGGACATGAGCGATGTGCCCGTCCGCGAACTCAACCAGAACACCGCCGGTGTGCTGGCCCGGGTCAAGCGCGGTGAAGAGATCGACATCACCGAGCGAGGCACGATCATCGCGCGGCTGGTGCCGGCCCAGCCGCGCCCACTGGCCGATCTCATCGCGTCCGGCAAGCTGCGTCCACCTACAGCCCGGGGCCCTGTGCCGCGTCCTACCGGCCCGATCAGGACCGACCACGAGGCCGGTGAGTTGCTGCGCGAGCTGCGGGACGAGGAACGCTACTGATGATCTACCTCGATACCGCGGCGCTGGTGAAGCTCATCCGTCGCGAGCCGGAGAGCGACGCCCTGGCTGACTGGCTCGACGCACGAGCCACCACCACGCTGGTGACCTCAGCCCTCTCCGAGGTCGAGCTACCTCGAGCACTCCGGCGAACCGAACCTGCGCTGGTCGCCGCGATACCGGCATTGCTCGCGCGCATCGCCCGGTATGAGGTGGACGAGCTCGTCCGCACGACGGCAGCCAGCTACCACTCTGCTGATCTGCGCTCACTGGACGCCATCCACCTCGCCACCGCGCATGCCGTGTTCGGCGGCCAGCTCGCGTCGTTCGTCAGCTACGACACGCGGTTGCTCAGCCTGGTCGAGGCTCTCGGGCTGCCAGTAGCCAGCCCCGGAGCCTCTGCCTGCTGATGAGCACCTCGTGAGCGCCGATGGTTTCGACGCGGTCGTGGTCGGGTCCGGGCCCAACGGTCTGGTGGCGGCCGTGACCATGGCCGCGGCGGGGCGCCGGACGTTGCTGGTGGAGGCCGGTGAGGTGATCGGTGGCGGGCTGCGCACCGAGGAGCTGACCCTGCCCGGCTTCCGGCACGACATCTGCGCGAGCGTGCTCCCACTGGCGCTCGCGTCCGCGGCGTTCCGCGCGCTTCGGCTACAGGACGACGGGGTGCGCTGGGCCCACCCGCCCGTGGCTGCCGCGCACCCGCTCGATGACCACGACGCCGTTCTGGTGCACCGCGACCTCGACGCCACCGTGGCCGGGCTCGGCGCCGACGGCGGGCGCTGGCGGGCGACGGTCGGCGCCACCGCAGGAGCCGGGAACAGGTTGGTCGACTCGTTACTGGCGCCGCTGGACCTGCCGCCGCAGGCGCCACTGGCGCTGGCCCGCTACGGCGCCATCGGCGTCTGGCCGGCGACCCGTGCGGCGCGGGCCGTGTTCCGCGGCACCCGGGCCCGCGCGGCCTTCGCCGGGATGGCCGCCCACTCCATCCTCGACCTGCACTCCCCCATCACCGCCGGATACGGGTTGCTGCTCGCCGCACTCGCGCACCAGGTGGGCTGGCCGGTCGTGGAAGGCGGGTCGCAGCGGCTGGCCGACGCGCTCGGCGCGCGGCTACGCCGGCACGGCGGTGAGGTGGCGACCGGCACCCGGGTCCGCTCGCTGGACGATCTCCCGCCGGCCGGCTCGATCCTGCTCGACGTCACTCCACGCCAGCTCCTCGACATCGCTGGAGAACGGTTACCCGGCGGGTATCGCCGCCGGCTGGAGCGATTCCGCTACGGGCCCGGTGTGTTCAAGCTCGACTGGGCGCTTGACGGGCCGGTGCCCTGGCGCGACCCCACGGTGGCCGGTGCCGCGACGGTGCATCTGGGCGGCACGCTCGAGGAGATCGCCGCCGGCGAGCACGACGTCGCGCACGGCCGGCATCCCGACCGCCCGTTCGTGCTGCTCGTGCAGGCCTGCGTCGCGGACCCGACCCGGGCGCCGGCCGGCGCCCACACCCTGTGGGCGTACTGCCACGTACCCAACGGATCGGACATCGATATGACCACCGCGATCGAGGCTCAGATCGAGCGGTTCGCGCCGGGCTTCCGGGACCGCGTGCTAGCCCGCCGCGCCACCGGCCCAGCAGCGCTGGAGGCGCACAACGCCAACAAGGTGGGCGGCGACATCGCCGGCGGGTCGGCCGACCTGCGCCAGTTCATCGCCCGGCCGGTGTTCTCCCCCCACCCATGGCGGACGCCGCTGCCGGGGGTGTACCTCTGTTCGGCGAGCACCCCGCCCGGTGCGGGGGTCCACGGCATGGGGGGCTGGCAGGCCGCCCGGTTGGCGCTGCGGGAGACGCCAGGCGCGCCACCGGCCTGAGAGGGATGGCACACTGCCGACGTGCGAGATCTGCGAACACTTCCCAAAGCGCATCTCCACCTGCATCTCACCGGCTCCGCACGGCTGCGCACAGTACGAGAGCTTGCCGATAAATATGGCATCGTCCTCCCACGAGAGCTGTTGAACAATGAATTCAACTGGGGCGAGGGCGGCCGAGACTGGTCACATTTTCAGGATCGATACGATGCCGCAAGGAGAACAATTCGGTCCGCCGAAGACGTGCGCCGGATCATCCGGGAGGCGGCCGAAGACGACGCCGCGGACGGCTCCCGATGGCTGGAGCTGCAGGTGGATCCGACTTCATACGCGCGCCACCTCGACGGGGTGGAGCAAACAGTGGAGGTCCTGCTGGCGGCGTGCCAGGACGCCGCCAGAGTCACCGGTATAGGGGTTGTCCTCGTGCTCGCGGTGAGTTGGACCGCCTCGCCGACGTGCGCTGAGGAACTCGCCCGGATCGCGGCTCGGTACGCACACCACGGCATCGTGGGCTTCGGTATTTCCAACGACGAGCGGCTGGGCGAGCCCGACACTTTCGTGCCCGCTTCTCGTATTGCGCGCGATGCAGGATTGCTCGTCGCACCGCACGCGGGTTTCTATAACGACCACCACCACGTCCGCCGTTGTGTCGAACTGCTCGGGGCACGGCGGATAGGTCACGGAATCACTGCGGCAGCCAACCCGCGCACGTTGGAGACGCTGCGTCGAAGAAAAGTGACCATGGAGATCTGCCCGACTTCCTACGTCCCGCTCGGCGTGCTTCCCACACCGGCCCGGATACCTGTCATCGCATTTCAACGGGCCGGAGTTCCGGTGGTGTTGGGAGCCGATGACCCGCTGATCTTCGGTACTCGGCTGGCCGGGCAGTATGACATCGTGCGTGAAGCTCACGGGCTCTGCGACGCTGCACTCGCCGATCTTGCCCGCCATTCCGTGCGGGCCTCCGCCGCGCCGGCAGAGGTAGCGACCCAGCTGCTCGCTGATATCGACATGTGGATCCGGTCGAGTTGATCGAGAAGATCCTGCCCGCCGGGGTGGCCAGCGCAGAGGCCTTCGACGACCCACCTGACGCGGTGCTGTACCCGGAGGAGGCGGAGGTGATCATCCGCGCGGTGGACAAGCGCCGCCGTGAGTTCCGCACGGTCCGCCACTGCGCCCGGCGTGCGCTGCGCCAACTCGGCCTACCTCCGGCGGCGGTGCTGCCCGGCGAGCGCGGCGAGCCGCAATGGCCGGCAGGCGTCGTCGGCAGTATGACCCACTGCGGCGGTTATCGGGCCGCTGCCGTTGCACACAGCTGCCAGCTGCGGGCTCTGGGCATCGATGCCGAACCACACGAACCGTTGCCATCGGGGGTCCTGGACACGATCAGCCTCGGCGAGGAGCGGGACCGGCTGGCTGCGCTGGCGGCCACTGCCGGGACTACCTGCTGGGACCGCATCCTGTTCTGCGCCAAGGAGACGGTGTACAAGGCGTGGTTCCCGCTGACCCACCGCTGGCTGGGGTTCGAGGACGCAGCGGTGATCATCAACCCCGTGACCATCAACTCTCTCCGGCACGACCCATCCCGCGGAAGGCACCTTCTCCGCCCGCCTGTTGGTGGCAGGACCAACCTTCTCCGGCGTAGAGCTGACCCAGCTGGACGGCCGCTGGCTGCGCAGCAACGGTCTGGTGCTCACCACGATCGCTCTCGCCCTGTAAGCAGCAGACCACAGGCACGCCCACCCCGACTTGACATGTGAAGTTCACCGGACGTTTCGGTTGGTCTGCGACGCTCGACACGATCGGCCCCTCGACGACGAAGGGTGACATGGACGTCATCGTCCTGGTCGTGATCATCACGGCGCTCGTGTTCGACTTCACCAACGGCTTCCATGACACCGCGAACGCGATGGCGACCTCGATCGCCACTGGAGCGCTGAAACCCAGGGTTGCGGTGGCCATCTCGGGTGTGCTGAACCTCGTCGGCGCGTTCCTCTCGGTGGCGGTCGCCAAGACGATCTCCAACGGCCTGGTCGACGACACCAAGATCACCCCTGCGGTGATCTTCGGTGGGCTGGTCGGGGCCATCGTGTGGAACCTGCTGACCTGGTTCGTGGGGCTGCCCTCGAGCTCGTCGCACGCGCTGTTCGGCGGCCTGATCGGAGCCACCTGGGTCGCGGCGGGCGCCGACGCGGTGCATTTCGGCACGGTGGTGTCCAAGATCCTGGTCCCTGCGGTGCTGGCGCCGATCGTCGCCGGCGTGGTGGCGCTGATCGGCACCTACCTCGCCTACCGGATCACCGCGCGATCCGACCGGGGCACGGTCGGAACCGGTTTCAAGGCCGGCCAAGTGGTCTCGGCCTCGATGGTCTCCCTGGCGCACGGTACCAACGACGCGCAGAAGACGATGGGCGTCATCACGTTGACTCTGATCACCGTCGGCACGCTGGCACCCGGTTCGGCGCCGCCGTTCTGGGTGGTCCTCAGCGCCGGTCTGGCTATCGCCCTGGGCACCTACCTGGGCGGCTGGCGGATCATCAGAACGCTGGGCAAGCGGATCACCGAGATCGAGACGCCACAGGGATTCGCCGCCGAGACCAGCAGCACCGGGGTCATCCTGGTCTCCTCCCAGCTCGGGTTCCCGCTGTCGACCACCCAGGTGTGCTCGGGTGCGATCTTCGGCGCAGGCGCGGGTCGCCGTCTGGCGCAGGTGCGCTGGAGCCTGGCTGGTCAGATGGTGATCGCGTGGGTGCTGACCCTGCCCGCCGCCGCCGTCATCGGTGCTCTGGCCGGCCGGGTCGCTCAGACGGGAACGACCGGAACCGTGATCGTCGCAGTGGCCGGACTGGCTATCTCCGGCGGCATCTATGCCCTGTCCCGGCGCGAGCCGGTGGGCGCGCATAACGTCAACGAGGTGCCGGTGGTCGCGCCACCGACCGTCGCCGCGACCACCTGAGGAGCTACCCCGGTGAACGTGCAGATCGACTGGGGTGCCCTGGGCATGGTGTTTGTCGTCTCGTTCGGAACGGCGGTCGGCGTGATCGTCCTGTTCGCACTGGGGATCAGCGCGATCGCCACGCCCGGGACCGGGCAGAAGTCGGCTCGACCGCCCTGGAGTTGGCCCCTGGGGATGCTCTGTTTCCTCGCCTGCGCTCTGGTGGTCGGCTATGGCCTCTACCTGATCATTGTGAAGTGAGGCATCCGCTACGATTCCGCCTTTGATATTGATCAGGGCTGAACTCAACGGATGGTGGTAGGTACATGTGTGGCGTGCGGCTGGAGTGGTCATGATCGAGCAACAGCAGTTTGCCGTCGAACCGTGGACGGTGCGCGAATGTGGACTGGACCTCACCGCTCTGGGCCAGACAGAGTCGGTGTTCGCCCTGGCCAACGGCCACATCGGGCTGCGCGGCAATCTCGACGAGGGCGATCCGCACGCGCTGCCTGGCAGCTACCTCAACTCCTTCTACGAGCTGCGGCCGCTGCCCTACGCCGAGGGCGGGTATGGCTATCCCGAGTCCGGCCAGACGATTATCAACGTGACCAACGGCAAGCTGATCCGGCTGCTGGTCGACGACGAGCCGTTGGACGTGCGCTACGGCGAGCTGCGCTCGCACGATCGCACGCTGGACCTGCGGGCCGGCACGCTCAGCAGGCGCCTGGAGTGGGTGTCGCCCGCCGGTAAAGCGGTACGGGTGGCCTCGCAGCGTCTGGTGTCGCTGGCCCAACGGGCTGTGGTCGCGATCAATTACGAGGTCGAGCCGGTCGATGACCCGGTGCTACTGGTCCTGCAGTCCGAGCTGTTCGCCAACGAGCAACTGCCCGAGGCCGCCGACGATCCACGGGTGGCCGCGGCGCTGTCCGAGCCGCTGGTCGCCGAGCAGTTCCGGTGCAACGACACCGGTGCCACGTTGATGCACAGTACCCGCAACTCCGGGTTGCGCATGGCCGCGGCGATGGATCACGAGGTGATGGGGCCATCCCGCACGGAGTTCCACTCCTCGGCGACCGAGCACATCGCACGGACAACGGTGATCTGCCGGCTGGAACCCGGTCAACGGCTGCGGGTCGTGAAGTACGTCGCCTACGGATGGTCCTCACAACGGTCGTTCCCGGCTCTCAACGATCAGGTCCGGGCCGCACTGGCGGCGGCTCGGTACACCGGCTGGAATGGGTTGACCACCGAACAGCGCCGTTATCTCGACGACTTCTGGGCCGCGGCCGACGTGGAGGTCGAGGGTAACGCTCAGCTGCAGCAGGCGGTCCGATTCGGGTCGTTCCATGTCCTGCAGGCCGGGGCGCGGGCCGAGAAGCGGGGCATCGCAGCCAAGGGCCTCACCGGCCCGGGGTATGACGGCCATACCTTCTGGGACAGCGAGACCTTCGTGCTGCCGATGCTCAGCCACACGGTTCCCGACGCCGCCGCCGACGTCCTGCGCTGGCGGCAACAGACCCTCCCCCTGGCTCTAGAGCGCGCCAGACAGCTCGGCCTGGCCGGTGCGGCGTTCCCGTGGCGCACCATCCGCGGTCAGGAGTGCTCGGGGTACTGGCCGGCTGGTACCGCGGCCTTCCACATCAACGCAGACATCGCTGACGCGGCGATCCGTCATGTGACCGCGACCGGCGATGCCGACTTCGAGCGCGACGTCGCGTTGGAGCTGCTGGTGCAGACCGCGCGGCTGTGGCGCTCGCTGGGACACCACGATCTGGAAGGCCGTTTCCGCATCGACGGCGTGACCGGGCCGGACGAGTACAGCGCGGTGGCCGACAACAACGTCTACACCAACCTGATGGCGCAACGGAACCTGCGGGCCGCGGCCGAGGCCGTCGGGCGGCACGTGGAGCAGGCAGCCGCCTTGGGCGTCGACGCTGAGGAGGCCGCGTCCTGGCGCGACGCGGCAGCCGAGATGGTCATTCCTTACGACGAGAAACTGGGTGTGCACCCCCAGGCGGAGGGCTTCACCAAACACGCGCTGTGGGACTTCGCAGGCACCACACCGGAGCAGTACCCGCTGCTCCTGAACTTCCCCTACTTCGAACTGTACCGAAAGCAGGTGGTGAAGCAGGCCGACCTGGTGCTGGCCATGCAGCTGTGCCCGGAGGCATTCACCGCCGAGCAGAAGGCCCGCAACTTCGCCTACTACGAGCAGATCACCGTCCGCGACTCGTCGCTGTCAGCGGCCACCCAGGCGGTGTTGGCGGCCGAGACCGGGCATCTCGAGCTGGCCTATGACTACCTGTGCGAGACCGCGCTGGTGGACCTGGCCGATCTGGCCAACAACACCGACCACGGTCTGCACATCGCGGCGCTGGCCGGTGTCTGGTCGGCACTGGTGGCCGGATTCGGCGGGTTGCGTCACCTCGACGACGGCGGCCTGGCATTCGCGCCCCGGCTGCCCGAGGCGTTGACCAGGATCACCTTCCGCTTGCGCTGGCACGGGCAGCGGTTACGTGTGCAGATCACCCGCGGGCAAGCGGAGTACCGGCTGCTCGTGGGAGATAAGTTGGAGCTGAACCACTACGGGCAGCCCATCACCCTCATCGGGGAGACGCCGCAAGTGCAGCCGATCCCGTCGGCGCCGCCGCCGGATCAGCTGGTGCAGCCGGTGGGTAGGGAGCCCCTCGCTCGCCGGCTCCGCGGCGGGGGCCGCTAGCCCTGCCCGTCAGCTCGGTGACCCGGCCGCCGAGTCCGCCACCAGGGCAGGCAGGCGTTGATCGTCCAGCCAGGCCCGGGGGCCACGGTGCTGCACCCGCAGCGAGGCCACCGCGACACCGAAGCTCAGACTGCGCGCCGGATCGGTCATGCCCTGTGCACGGGCGAAGGCGACTGCACCGTGCAACGCATCGCCGGCACCCAGCGTGTCGCGCACGGTCACCTGCGGGACTTCGACCGTGCCGGTTGCTTCCCGGGTCCGCCAGCGCACCGGGGCGGCGCCGGCTGTCATCGCCACCAACCGGGCACCTTCGGCGAGCAACGCCTCAGCAACCAGGTCGAAGCCGCCAGACCCGCCTATGACGAAGCCGGCCGAGCACACCACGGTGTCGGCGAGCCGGACCAGTTCGGCGTAGACCGGCTTGGCACTGCCGCAGTCCAGCACGACCGGGACGCCAGCGGCCCGAGCGGCCCGCGCTGCGGCCACGGCCAGGTCCGGATGGTGCCCGTCGATCAGCACGACGTCGGCATCCTGGACCAGCGTCGGCAGCTCGGCGGGTACCGTGACGGTCAGGTCTTCGGCGTTACGGGACACCACCGACCGCTCACCGGTGCCGTCCAGCACGGTGATCGCCGAGATACTCAGATCCGTGCCGCCGGCCCAGGCGTCCACGAGGCACACCCCGCAGCGGGCCAGTTCTGCCGCTGCCCACCGGCCGAGCGGGCCGGACCCCAGCGCGGAGAGCAGCACGCTGCGCCCGCCCAGTGCGCTGAACGTCACCGCGGCGACCGCGGCCGGTCCGCCGGCGGCGAGGTCACTGTGCTGGGCGAGGACCTTCTCGTTGGCACCAGGCCGCCGCGCCACCCGCTGCACCAGATCCAGGGTGGTGAGGCCGACGAAGAGCCCGCGCGACGCCATCAGCAGCTCCTCTGCATACCTTGCTCACAACAAGATCAGCCTAGCGGCGGCGCGTGGCAGACTGGTGGAGCCCGGTAGCTCATCGGATGTGTGGGGGGACGCGATGGCCCAGCCTGTTACGGTATGGCGCGGTGTCCGTGTGGTCGCCGTGCTGCTCGCCATCCTCACCGGTGGCTGCGCAACCACTCCGGTACCGCCGCCAGACAGTCCCGGTCAAGCCCCCGCCAGTGCCGAGTGGGCGAAGCACCTCCGTGAGTTTGAGAATGGTTACTTCGCCCAGGAACCGACGTTCGCTGTCCAGCAAGGACGGCACGAGTACGACGGTCGGCTGCCGGACTGGAGTGCGACGGGAATCCGCGCCGCGGCGCAATGGTTGCACGAGCAGCGCACCCGGGCCGAGATGTTCGATGAGAAAACGCTGAGCGCCGAGCAGCGCTTCGAGCGGCAATATCTGCTGGTGCGCATCGACACCGATTTATTCTGGCTGGAGAATGCTGAACAGCCGTTCACGAACCCGGCATTCTACCTCGGCGCTCTCGATCCCAGCGTGTACCTCACACGCCCTTACGCCCCGGCCGAAACGCGGCTCAAAGCTTTCATCGGCTACGCGCGCGCTGTGCCCGCGGCGGCGAACCAGGTTCGCGCGAACTTGCGGACACCGATGCCGAAAAGCTTCATCAAGTATGGCGTCGACGGCTTCGGTGGATTTCCTGATTTCTATCGCAAGGACGTGCCGAAGATTTTCGCTGAGGTGAAAAACCCGGCGCTGCAAGCGGATCTGGCGAGTGCCATCGAACCGGCGGCGCGGGCGATGCAGGACCTTGCAGACTGGATTCAGAGCGGCACCCGGCAGGCTACTGAGGATTTCGCGCTCGGCCCGGCGAAGTTCGCTGACATGCTGCGCATGACCGAGGGCGTCACCACCCCGCTCGCCGAGTTGGAGAGCGTGGGCCGCGCCGATCTCGCGCGAAACCTCACCGCGCTCAAGCAGGCCTGCGCTGGTTACCTGCCGGGTGCGACGGTCGAAGCCTGTGTCACCAGGGTGAACGAGGACAAACCCACCGGTGGATCGGTGGAAGGCGCCCGTGCCCAGCTTGGCACGCTGCGCCAGTTCGTCGTCGATCATGATCTCGTCAGCATTCCAGGTACCGAGCAGGCGCTGGTCGAGGAAGCGCCGCCCTACCAGCGCTCGAACTTCGCCTACATCGACATCCCCGGCACCTTCGATAAGGGCATGCCTTCGGTGTACTACATCGCGCCGCCTGATCCCACCTGGTCCAAGGCCGACCAGGACGCGTACACACCAGGGAAGTCAATGCTGCTGTTCACCTCAGCCCATGAGGTCTGGCCCGGACATTTCATTCAGTACTTGCATGCGAACCGCTCACCGTTCGAGTTCGGCCGGTTGTTCGTGGGATACGCCTACTCGGAAGGGTGGGCACACTACAGCGAGGAAATGATGTGGGAAGCGGGACTCGGGAACGGCACACCGGAGGTACACATCGGGCAACTCAGCGAGGCGCTGCTGCGCAACGTGCGCTTTGTGTGCGCGATCGGGATGCACACCCAGGGCATGAGCATGGCCGACTGCGAGACGATGTTCCGCGAACAGGCCTACCAGGATCCGGGCGGCGCCCGGCAGCAGGCGGCCCGCGGCACCTATGATCCGGCTTATCTCAATTACACGATGGGCAAGCTGATGATCCGCAAGCTGCGCGCGGACTGGACGGCGAACCGCGGTGGGCGCGCTGCCTGGCGCGCCTTCCACGACCGCTTCCTCTCGTTCGGAGGCCCCCCGATCCCCCTGGTCCGCGAGCAAATGCTCGGAACAGCGCAAGGGAGCCTGTTCTAGCCGGAGCAACGGCACGCCCGTAGAATCGGGCGAACCACGCCCCTGAGGAGTGTGACGAACTCGGTGCCTGCCGCATCGCCTCCTGGCTGTAGTAGGCGGCCGGGCTCCGGGCCCGGCCGCCGCCACGCACTGCGCCAGTGGACGACGTGATGGACGTCCTGCGCACCATCTGGGAGCTGTTCGGTGGCCTGTTAGGGCTGGTCGCGCTGACTGCGGGCACCTTCGTCTTCGTCGCGGGCGAGTTCTCCCTCACCACGCTGGAACGCAGCACCGTCGAGGCACACCTGCAGCAGGTGGGAGACCGCCGGGCTCGCCAGGTGCAGCGCGCTCGCAACACGCTGTCCTTCCAGCTCTCCGGCGCTCAGGTGGGCATCACGATCACCACTCTGCTCACCGGGTACATCGCCCAGCCGGCCATCGCCGAACTGGTCCGGCCCGGCTTACAGGCCCTCGGCCTGCCCGAGAGCGCCGCCGGCGGGGTGTCCCTGGGGATCGGGTTGGCGCTGGCCACCACGTTGTCGATGGTGTTCGGCGAGCTCGTACCGCAGAACCTGGCCATCTCCCGACCGCTGCCGACCGCGCGGCAGGTCGCCGGGGTGCTCAATGCGTTTTCCATCACGTTCCGGTGGCTGATCTCCGTGCTGAACGGGACAGCGAACTGGATCGTCCGCCGGCTGGGTATCCAACCCGCTGAGGATCTTCGCTCCGCGCGCTCACCGCAGGAACTCGGCTCCTTGGTACGGAGCAGCGCCCAGCACGGCACCCTGGACGAGGGAACCGCCACCCTGCTGGATCGGTCGCTGCGCTTCGGCGAACGCACCGCTGAAGAGCTCATGACCCCCCGGGTTCAGGTGGAAGCGCTCCGCGCGGACGAGCCGGTCCTCGCCCTGGTGGAGGCCGCACAGCAGACCGGGTTCTCCCGATTCCCGGTGTACGGCAGCGACCTCGACGACGTGCCTGGCGTGGTGCACGTCAAACAGGCCTTCGCGGTGCCGGCCGAGCTCCGCGCCATGACCCAGGTCGGCACGCTGGCTCGCCCGGTCCCCACAGTGCCGAGCTCGCTGGACGGCGATGCTCTGCTCGATGCGCTGCGCGGCCAGGGCCTCCAGCTCGCGATCGTGGTCGACGAGTACGGCGGTACCGCAGGCATCGTCACCCTCGAAGATCTGGTGGAGGAGATCGTCGGCGACGTCCGCGACGAGCACGACCGGCTGGAGGTCTCCCAGGTTCGGAAGCTGGACGAGCAGAGCTGGCTCATCTCCGGGCTGCTGCGAGCAGACGAGGTCGCCGATGCGGTCGGGTTCGTGATGCCCGAAGGCGACTACGAGACCGTCGCGGGGCTGGTGCTGGAACGGCTGGGTCGTATTCCCGACGTCGGTGATGAGATCGAGCTCGACGGGTGGCGGCTGACCGTGATGCGGATGGAACGCCTGCGCATCGCCGATCTCCGGCTCACCTCGACCTCGACCTCGGTCGCGGAGCAGGTGAACCCGTGAGTGGTACCGCGCTGCTTGTCGCGCTGTTGTTGCTGGCCGGTAATGCCTTCTTCGTCGGCGCCGAGTTCGCCTTGATCAGTGCGCGACGGGATCGGTTGGAGACGATGGCCACGCAGGGGGTGGCGCGGGCGCGCACGGTGATCCGGGCCAGCGAAAAGCTCCCGCTGATGCTGGCCGCGGCCCAGCTCGGGATCACCATCTGCTCGCTGGGTCTGGGTTCGCTCGGTGAGCCCGCCGTAGCCCACCAGTTGGAGTGGCTGATCGGTCCACTCGGGGTTCCCGATGCGGTCCTGCACACCGTCGCCTTCGTGCTCGCACTGGGCATCGTCACCGTGGCCCACATCCTGCTCGGCGAGATGGTGCCCAAAAACATCGCCATCGCAGGTCCGGAGCGCACCGCGCTGTGGATGGTGCCGCCGCTGGTCGCGTTCATGCGAGTGACCAGACCGATCATCGCGTTGTTCAGCCAGGCCGCGCGGCTGGTGCTACGCCTGTTCGGTGTGCAACTGCGTGAGGAGCTGGACAGCGCATACAGTCCTGACGAGTTGGCCCACCTGATCGCCGACTCAAGCCGGGAGGGGCTGCTGGACAGCCAGGAGCACCGCCGGCTGACGCAGACCCTGTCCACCAGGGAGCGAACCGTCGCCGACGTGCTGGTGCCGATGTCCCGGCTGACCACGGTGCCCGCCGAACCCACCCTGGGCGACATCGAGCGCGCCGTGGCGCAGACCGGTTTCTCCCGCTTCCCGCTGCGCACCGATGGCCAGCTGATCGGCTACCTGCACGTGAAGGACGTGCTGCAGCTCCTCGGGAGACCACCGGACACGCCGGTGCCGCCGAGTAGCGCCCGCCTCCTGCCCGAGGTGCCAGCCAGCGCCAAGTTCGACGAGGCGCTGGCACTGCTGCGCCGCTCCCGCAGCCACCTCGCCCGCGTCGTGGGCACCGACGGGAGCACCGCGGGAGTCGTCGCGCTGGAGGACCTGGTCGAGGAATACGTCGGCACCGTCCGCGACGCCACCCACGTCTCGTGAGCAGCGATCAGCTCTACAGCAGGTGGCTGCATGCCAAGACTCCTGTACACGCCCGCAACGGTCTGATGACCGCCCGGCACCCGCTCGCCGCCGAGGCGGGAGTCGATGTGCTGCGCCGAGGTGGCAACGCGCTGGACGCCAGGTTCCCCGACGACACTGCCGCTGCGCTGGAACGCCGAGGCCACCGGGTGCAGCGAGCTGAGGAGGACCTGTACACCTTGCACTTCGCCAACCCGTCCATAGGTCTGCTCGCTGAGGACGGCACCCTGCATGCCGGTGTCAACCCGCTGCACCTCACCGCGGCGGCCGGCTGGTGACCGAGTCACGGTGATGAGCCCCATATGGCGCTGTCTGCCCCTCGACGCTCTCGCTGCGGCGCCCGAGGGCTGAAGGGTTGGTTACTGGGTGGCGGAGTCGTTCGTGATCGCGGGGGTGGGTGCTGTGTTGCCGCGTGGTGCGGGCCCGTTGTGTGGGGTGGCTGTTCTGGCCGCGTCCCGAGCGAGTTGGAGGACGGCTATGACTTCATCGACTTTTCCTGGTTTCATGATTGCTTCCCAGGTGAATGGTGGTGATATCGACATCCATACCGTGGCGTGCACCACCCTCACCACCACGGTCACGTCGATGCCCTGGACCTCGGTGACTTGGACTCTGCGGGGTAGGCCCGGGGAGCGCTCTCGCCTCTCGTGGCTCATCGGTGCTCAGGACTCTCGGTGCGGCTCGACGGTGAATCCTGGAAGGGTCAGTGGTCGGTCGGTGAGAATCTCACCTTCGATGACTGTTCCTGTCGTTGCCGCAGCTCGTTGTTTCAACCGCTCGCCCGCAGCGATCAGGCGTTCGGCGTAGGTCTGCTGGTCGGTGGTGCTGGCGCTGCCTTCCATCATGCGCAGGGCAAGCGGTGCCATCTCACGGTTGAGCCGAGCCAGCTCCGTCAGCAGCTCGCGGTCTTCCCGGATCACCGGGCCTCGCCCTGGCGTGTGCTGGGCGTGCGGTGAGGGCTCCCGAATGCCACCGCCAGTTGCCGACGCAGCGGCAGGGCATCAGCCGGGCTCAGATACGCACTCGGCCCCTCCCTCCACCCTTCCAGCAGCAGGGAGCCGTCTCCCATGGTCGACACCAGCACCTTGGAGGGCACCGCTGTACCCGGCCGGATACTGCGCCCAGCGCCCGAGGACGCCTGGTCACCGCTGTCAGTACTGCGACGGAACCACTCAAAACCTGGTTCGTTCTCCCCGTCCCGCACGTCCTCGTAGCCGCCTCTCACCTGCCAGTGCACTGGACCGGCACCCAGGACCGGGACAACACCGGACCAGTGGGAAGCAGGGGACGCGCCCCGGGGGTAAGGGACGCACACCAGCTCAGCGCTCAGCCCGGCCCTGGGGCCAGGAGACACGCTATGGCTGGACCGAAGATCAAGGCTGTACAAACTGTCTAGCGTTGTACCGGCTGGCTGCTGCCTGTCCCATTAGGCTGGTTAGGCGAACCGACACAGACATTGAGAGGCGTTGAGGGATGACCGACTCCGACCACGCGCGGCGCCAAGAGACAGCCGCTGTGGTGCTGTATTGGATGCAGCGACGCGGTATGACCCGCCAGATTTTCGCCGACCGTATGGGCAAGTCGCTGAGCTGGGTGGACAAGATCCGGGCCGGGGATCGTCAGCTTGACCGCCTGTCGGTATTACGTCAGATCGCCAGCGTGCTGGATATTCCGCTGTCCGTGCTCATCGACACCGAAGAAGCCGAGCGCCGGCGGGTCTGTCCTGATACCGGGGAGATCGATGCCATCCGGCAGGTCTTGCGTCGCTACGATGTCATTACCAATGTCTTCCGACCCGACGGTGCTGTATTGCCAGCACCGGATCTTCCTAAGTTGGAACGCAGCGTGCGGTTTGGCTGGATGGCGTTCCAGGCATCCAATTACCAAGCGATCGGGCAATTACTGGCCGGTCTCATTCACGACGCCCAGGCAGCGGTCTGGCAACTCGACAATGATGAGCGGCGACAAGCGCAAACCTGGCTTGCCTGGACGTATCAGTTAACGGCCTCGACTGCCTTCAAACTCGGGGACGCTCAACTGGGTTGGGTAGCTGCGGATCGCGGCATCCAGATCGCCGAACAGACGGGTGATCTGACACTGATCGGGTCCGCTGCGCGGCGGGTCGTACATGCCCTGAGTGCGACCCATCACAGTGACGATGCGGTGGAATTGGCCAAGTCAGCCGCCGGTCGGCTCGAACCGCAGCTACACAGCGCCGACCCGGCGTTCGTCTCCGCCTACGGCATGCTGCTGCTCAAAGGCAGTATCGCTGCGGCCCGGCTCGATCATGCCGCCGATGTGCGTGACCTACAGGACGAAGCGCTGGCCGTGGCTACCCGTCTGGAGACGGACCGCAACGAACATTGGTCGGCCTTCGGGACCACCAACGTCTTGGTGCATCGCGTGTCAGCACTAGCGGATATGCACGGCGGCGGCCGGGTCATCGAGGCCGCTGCCCAGATTCCTCATGGTGATCTCATGCACCTACCCCGTGAGCGCCGGGCCAGCCACCTGCTCGATGTGACCCGCGGTCATCTCCAAGCAGGGCAGCGCGACGACGCCGCCGCTACCATCCTTGATGCCGACCAGCTTGCCCGGGAAGAGGTGCGCTGCCGCGACCTGACCAAGCAGATCATCACCGACCTCGTGCGCAGCTACCCGCGCGGCTCAACCCCGGCAGTCGGGGTCACCAAGTTAGCTCGAGCGGTGGGGATAGCGGTGTGATCATCGAAAAAGGACCCGCTGACCGGGTGCTCTACATCATCACCTGCGCGACACCGGCAGCGCGGGATAT
>CAVQKH010000020.1:0-11855 GCA_963712995.1 uncultured Actinomycetota bacterium
ACTCGGTGTTGTAGTCGTTTCGATCAGCCCCGAGTTGAGCCGCTGCTTCCTGGGCGCGACCCAGGTAGGCATACGCCCGGTCCCCGTCGTTGGTACGGGCCGCGGCAACAGCCAGCTGGAGATACAGCGCTCCTCGCAGCGCCACCGCCGCCGGCTCCCCCGCAGCGACCAGCTTGCCCAGCGCGTTCGCGGCGGACTCCGCGGTCCGCACGGCCAGATCGAAACGCCGCGCGCTCTGGAACACGATCGCCAGGCGGAACGCCCCCTCGGCCATCAACAGCGGATCGTCCGCGTCTTCGGCCGCGGTGATCGCGCGGTCCACGGCCACCCAGGCAGCTGCCGTCTCGCCCATCTTCGCGAGGACGCCGGCTGCTGCGTGGTAGGTCTTGGCCTTCGCCACACACACCTGCCGACGATCCACCCCGGTCGTTTTCCGTACCGCGTACTCCAGCTCGGGAATCAGCGTTCCGAGCAGGTGGCTCACGTCCTCGTACCGCGAGCCATGAGCGAACTCCCACGCCAGCGCCGCCTGGCTGCCCAGCCGCTCCACATCAACCGGTGCGACATCCGAGAACACCGCTTGCAGCGCATCGCTGGAGGACAACGCCAAACTCAACGATGTCGCCGCACGTGGCTTCTCACTCGCCGCCGTGACCACGCTCGACTCCGGCGCCAACTCGGAGACAGGGACCCCCAGCGCATCAGCCAAGGCCTCCAGAACAGACATCCGATCAACGCGGCGGGCACCCCGCTCCACCTGGCTGACCCAGCTCTCCGACCGATCGAGCCGCGCGCCGAGTTCTTTCTGCGAAAATCCCCGCTTACTCCGATAGAAAGCAACCCGTCGCCCAAGAGCCTTCGCATCATTGGGCAACATCTCTCACACACCCTTACCGATGGGGGACTCCAAGAATTCGATACGCATATCCGTCACATACTGGCCGCGCTCATCAATAAATCGTCTCGTGTGCACTTGTTTTTCGTGCTCATCGAACTGCTCTCGACTCTCATACAACTCATAGAAAATCCGCGACAACGGGGAATCATTCACCTTGTGGACAGCATAGACCACCGTACCCGGCTCGTTTTCTCGGATCTGTACGACCGTGTCCTCTACCAGCCTGTCGAACCCTTCCACCGCCTCCTCGTCCCGGAGGTAGAACCGCGCAACCAGCGCAAACATCCCATCTCCCACCCTCACCTCGACGGCTCGCACTAATAGTACTATGCCGCACCTGGTGTGCGAAAGATCACATCTGTCGCGGCCCGGCGAACTCACGTTCGGAGCGGATCGTGCTGCACACCGGGAGCTTCGCGTACCCGCTCCCTCACGCTCGGACACCGCACTCTCCGCCGCCGCGAACGACCGGCGGGCCGGCACCCGCTGCGGCGGATGTTTCGGCAGTACCCATATTCGTCTCCGAATTCCTAGTCTCGAGTCGATCATGGCGACACCCGCCGAGCCGGCGGACGAGCAGTTGGTGGCCTTGGCACTGACTGGGGATCGGGCGGCCTTCGCCGCGATCTACGACCGGTACGCCGACCGGCTCCACGATTTCTGCGTCTCGATCCTGCGTGACCGTGACGATGCTGCCGACGCGGTACAGGACGCCTTCCTGCTGGCCGCCGAGCGGCTGGTCCAGCTCAGGGATCCGCAGCGGCTGCGTCCCTGGCTCTACGCGGTCGCGCGCAGCGTGGCCCTACGCCGGGTCCGTGACCGCAAGCGGTACGCACCGGATTTCGACTTCGCGACGCAGGCCGATACCGGGGCGCTACCCCAGCAGGCCGCGGAACAGGCGGCGCTGCGCGAGCTGGTGTGGAGCGCCGCGGCGGGATTGTCCGATCGTGATCGCACATTGCTCGATCTGCATCTGCGCCACGGCCTGGAGGGCGCCGAACTCGGCGAGGCGATGGGCATCGGCACCGGGCATGCCTATGTATTACTGACCCGGCTGCGGGGTCAGCTGGAGCGCTCGGTCGGAGCGCTGCTCATCGCCAGGCTCGGTCGCAGGGACTGCGCGGAGTTGGCGGAGCTGCTGAAGAGCTGGGATGGTCAATTCACGCCACTGGTGCGCAAGCGGATAGCCCGCCATGTCGACAGGTGCCGCACGTGCGGTGAGCGTCGGCGGCGCGCAGTCAGCCCGGTCGCGTTGCTGACAGCGGTGCCGCTGACCACGACCAGGCCGTTCCGCCGCCTGCCGAACCGGTGGACACCAGAGGGCCGGTCATCGTCGGACTCGACGCCTCGCCGTCCCGGGTCGATCTGCCGGGCTGCGCTCAGGACCGTGTCACGGTGCGCGCTGAGGTCACCGACGACTCCGGGGTCAGTTCGGTGATCCTCAACTGGATCGGCCCCGACGGCCGGATCGGGTTCACCGAACTGACCCCGACGGCGACGTCGTGGCGCGGCACGCTGGGGCCGTTCACCCAGCCAGGACGAGTGCGGTGGCGACTGGTGGCAACCGACGCCGTGGGCAACACCACCACGGGGCCGGCGGCCAATCTGCCGGTCATCTCTGGCGCCACACCGACCCCAGCCCCCGTCCCTTGAGAGTCCCCGTCCCTTGAGACAGTCCTCGACGAAATCTGTAAGACCCCGGATCGACGGCGGCTCCCAGCCGGTGCACAACCTCACCGAGTGCACGACTCACCCGAGTGCGCGACTCACCGAAGGAGCACCGCGATGAACACCCACCCGAGCACTGCCACTCCGGGAAGGCGCGGCTGGGTCCGCAGTCCCGCTCCAGCGGGTGAGCACAGGTTCCACCGACGCAGCCAGCCAGCTCCACCAGCACGAAGGCGATCTTCTCGGTCGATCTTTCCTTGGGTGGCGCGGTTGTACGGAAAGACCCGCCCCCGCAACACCGAGCGGGTCCACGCCGTCTGGAGGTACCCTACCTGACGAACTTTGCGTATTCCTCGTAGGTGATCTTCTGGTCCCCGTCCTCATCGGCCATCCGGGCTATCGTGTCCACGTTTTCGGGACTGACCTTGGGATTGTCTTTGAAGGATTCTTCTAGCTCATCGGCAGTGATGTAGCCCTCATCATCGGTATCGATTGCGTCGAAGTCTTCTCTAACCGTATCGCTGTCGCTCACGGTTTCCTCCTCATTTGCCAACCCTACTCGAGGACTTGTCGGGCGTTGAGTTAATGAATCTCATCGAGTGCGCAACGTTTCAGTGGACTACCCCCTCTCGCAACAAATCTCCTGGTATATCATTGTTGACATAGACCGCTTTGCGGGCCGCCATCCATCTCCATCGGATCAGGTCAGCGCCCGACTATCACTGATCGGGCGTCCGGGCCACCTTCCGCGCTTTAGTCTGCACCAAGAGAGCAGGGATGACAAGATGTGCCACACGATCGCCATCTACAGTATTATCATCGCTGGAAAATGTGATGTTCGTGACCAACTGTCCATACGGCCAAGGACTCCCGAAACTACGGCCGACCCCAAAATAGCCGACCTGTGGCCCCGGTGCACACCTCCCCATCTCGCCCTGTTGAGGCGGTTTGCACGTTACGAGGCGCGGCGGACTCTCCATGGTTGCTGTGATTCCCCGCCGGCTGTGGATAAGGAGACATCGTGTCCAGTGTCATGATCGTCTACGCTAGGTTTGCCATCGCCATGCTCCGGGTCGTACTCGTGCATGAGATCCTCGCGAGGCGAGCCGCACGGCAGCGCCTCGAGCAGGAGTTCCACCGCGCGCTGACTCGCATGCTCGTCGCCTCGGTACAACGGACCCGGAGGATCCGATGAGCCTGCCGCACGGTGCAGAATTCGCGAAGTTCTTCAGGCAGGAACACCCGAAGCTGGTGAACTATCTCTTCAGCCGGGGATTGAGCCCCTGCGATGCCGAGGACGTGGCCCAGACGGTGTTCCTCGCGGTGTCCATCCGCTGGGCCACGGTGGGCAAGCCACGCGCCTACCTCTACCAGGCTGCGAAGCACGAGGCCGCCGCGCTCCTGCGGCGGCAGCGTGCTCACCCGGACATCGCCCTGTACCGGGAGGCCGACCACGTCGAGCGCTCCGCCGAGGACGCCTATCACCAAGATGACCTCAGCACCGTGCGGGACAGTCTGATCATCCTGCCGCCGGCCCAGAGGGAGGTCGTGGCCAGGTACTACGCGGACCACCGAACCAACGACATCGCCGAGGAGCTCGGCAGCTCGCCGTTAACCGTCCGGTCGAACCTGCGGCACGGGCGCACCACGCTGCGACCCTTCCTGCACGGTGACAACCACCGTCTGCACCGGCGGGCCGGGCAGCGGCTCTACGAGGCGTATCAGCGCGGTGACCCGTTGCCGGCCCGGCCACGGCCGGTGATCCTCCGGGGCTGGCTGGCAGACCAACTCCATTTCGTTGATGGCGCTTATTGGGACATCAGCAACGCCGGCGCCAACGGCATCGCGCTCGCCCTGCTCACCGGGCGGACGGTCACGGTCTGTGGCTGGGAGCACTACGTGCAGTCACAACACGGCCTGAGTTGCGTAGCCGCCCCGGTGTGTGATCCGCAGGGGCGCACTCTGTTCGTCTTGAACCTCACCGGAACCCACCCCACCATCCCCCACGCCCTCCGCCGCGAGATCGACACCCTGGCCACCCGCGTGCGCGCTCAGCTGCGGGCTCTCAGACTCCCGAACTCAACAACAGAGCTGCCAGAACAGCACTGAACAGCTCTGTTGTTGAGTTCGGGAGGAGGGGTGCCAGTTCGCGGCGGCGGTGCGGGTTCAGGTGTGGTCCTGGGTGAGGGTGTCGTAGGGGCGGGGACAGGGGCGGGGAGTGGCGGCGGTTGATCGGGCGATGGCGGCAGCAAGGACATCGACGAGCACGTCCCGGGTCATACCGCCGACACCCTTGAGCCCGGCCTCGAGCTTGAACCGCTTCTCCGCATCTGGCTCGTTCACCGCACCCTCGACGAGCACCGCCAGCATCCGGTCGGCGAGGAGTTCGGCGTTGTCCGGGAAACCCCCGGATAGGAGCAACGCCCGCTCGGTGACCTCTGACGGCGGTGCCCAGGCACCTCGTCGTGACCCGCCACTGCTGCCGAGGGACACCACGTAGGTGTGACTGCTCAAGCGGCGCAACAAGTCCCGCACGCTGTCGTACTGCTCCTCAGGAAACACCCGCAGCGCCTCCCCTACCTCGATAGTGTTCCCAGTGCGCTCGAACCGCTCGACGAACCAATGCAGCACCTCGAAATCATCCGACCACAACCCGTTCATGACACCTCCGAGTTCCCCGACATGATCATGCCCATCAGATGCGCTCACCGGCGGAGGCGCTCCTCGAGGAGCGCCTCCGCCGGTGAACCCGCTACCCCAACTGGCCGCGGATCGCTCCGTCCTCGAACTCCTTCGAGTGCAGGTTGAGATAGAAACCGGATGGATCGTGGATGATGGCTTCGATCTTGTCTCGCGGACTCATCCCACGGTTTCCGTCCACATGAACGCAGCCTGAGACCGAGTTTCGTCCGCCATCGAAGTGCTTACCCTTGAAGAAATCGATCCATTGCGGACCCTCGCTGCCGCGACGCCCGGCATGGAGGTGGAACGCGGTCACCACGCCGTTGATCTTTTTCCAGTCGATCACGAAACAGGCCGTTTCGTGTTCAGGATCAAGATCGAGCCGGGCGTAGCCTCGCCCGTCGGGATCCCCACCGCCCGGGACCTGACTTCCGGTCAGCTGGACAGAGAAATAGCCAAAACCCGGCGGACCGTCCTCACCGGCCGCGGCCGCAGCCGGCAGGGCCAGACCGAGGACCGATGAGACGAGCAGCAGGCACGCCCCGATCAACCCTCTCCGGCTGGCCCCCCCGCGGTACTGCATGTAGTGTCCCCCTTCCCTTGGAGTTCTGCCTGCACGCGACCATCTGTGTCAGGCAGGCAGGACTGAACCATTCAAGATCGCGGCAGTCTAGAACCAGATCTTGGACGGTTTCACATTTCCGACGATCGCCACGCCGAGAACCCGACAAATCACACAATCACAGGAGATCATTTGCCGACGAGTTCATGAGACGTTGCAGAATACGTTCAACACACCGTCTCGTTAGCTGCTTCGTCGTGGCGCCCGCAGGTCGGCCTCCGCTGACCCGCGGGCGACCTACGTGCCTGGCGCACCAACCTCCGCAGCCACCGGTGAGATTTAGGTATCACCCCTGATTGCGACGGCACGCCGGGACAGGCACCTTGGGTGTACCCCGACTTCCCGAACACCCGTGACCGCTTTCGAGAGGGACCCGATGTCTGATGTGATGAGCTTCACCGAGGTGGCCGACCACTCGGCGGAGCTGCTACCGGCCCGAACCGTCCTGTCCCTGATGCATGCACCCACCGGAGCCGTCGTCGGCGCTCCCGGCGAGGGGGGCGCGCACGGCTCAGACGGTC
The DNA here is from genome assembly GCA_963712995.1 of uncultured Actinomycetota bacterium. GTDB lineage: Bacteria > Actinomycetota > Actinomycetes > Mycobacteriales > Pseudonocardiaceae. The sequence goes on from CAVQKH010000020.1 coordinate 6,392, forward strand.
CGAGTCTGGTCAGTGAAACCTACACGTTCGTCTTCGGTGTCCCCGCGGCGTCGACCGGTCGATAGCGACGCCGTCGCCGCCCTGGGACATCCCTGACGAAGCCAGCCGCGAGCCTGCCGGGGTTTCTGCGCGCAGGCGGGTACCCTCACGGCGACCGTCCCGGCCACAAGCCTGGCGAAGTCCGTTCAACGACCGCAGTAATGCTGGATCGTCCTAGCTGCGCTGCGTCGGTCGGATCCGTTCGTACTTATCGGACGGTGGGACGTGTACCAGTTCGGGGGACTGCAACATGAGACGTCTCACGATTAGCACGGCGGGATGAATGGCACCACGTGGAGATCCAGCGCCGCTACGTTGGCTGATCGGCGTGGAGTTGGCGCGCTACCGCAACGCCGTCAAGCTCTCACTGACCGAGGCCAGTGACCTCAGCGGCATCAGCAGGGCCAAACTCGGCCATCTGGAGACCGGCCGCCAACAGCAGGACCCGGACGACATCGCCCGATTACTGGCGACCTACCGGGCCGATCAGCGCGATGTCGATCGGCTCGTCTCGCTGACCAGCCGGGCCGACGAGGCGACCTGGTGGGCTCCGTGGGCTCAGGTGGTGCCGGACTGGCTGAAGACCTTCGTAGGGTTGGAAGGCCTGGCTGAGACGGAATTCGTCTTCGAGCCGATCATCATCCCGGGTCTGTTGCAGACCGAGCAGTACGCGGCCGCGGTGACGGCTCGAACGCCCAGGGTGCGTGCTGATCACAGCGATCGGTTCGTCGGCTTCCGGATCGCCCGGACCCGCCGGCTCACCGATCCCGAACGACCGCTGAAGGTGCACGCCATCCTCACCGAGGGCGCCCTGCGGCTGGCAGTGGGTGACCCGGAGCTGCGTCAGGCACAGCTCCGGCACCTGCTGGCTATCGCACAACTACCGACCGTCACCATTCAGGTGATCCGACCGGAGGATGGCCCACACACCGCGCTGACCGGGCAGTTCGTGGTGCTCGGCTTCGAGACCATCCGCTCGATCGGCTACGTCGAACTTCACGATGGCGCCGTCTACCTACAGGACGCGGATCAAGTGCGAACGTATACCATGGTTGCGAACGACCTGCAAAGGGCTGCCCTCGGCCCCGAGCCTTCTCTCACCTTCATCCAATCGATGCTTACATCCTGAATGTCGGAGACACATCGTGACCGTTTCACCCTCTGATATCACCCACTGGCGCACCAGTAGCTTCAGCGGCAACAACGGAACGTGCGTCGAGGTCACCGCGTTGCCTGACGGTCATATCGCGGTGCGCAACAGCAATCATCCGGACGGCGGGATGATTCTGTTCACTCGCCCCGAGATGGACGCCTGGATCAAAGGGGTCAAGGCCGGCGAGTTCGACGACCTGGCCGGATGAGCGGGCCTCGTGACCTCGCCGGCAGCCGGGGCGGCAGCGGTGAGAGGTCACGAGACCCGCATCCGGACACGACCTACGCGCTGCAACTCAGCGGCGACGAGCTGGCCCGTTACCGGCTGATGGCCGACCGGGCACAGGCGCAGGAAGCCGACCTGTGGGAGTTGGCCGGCCTGGCTTCCGGTGCCCGCGTCGCCGACGTGGGATGCGGCCCGGGGGCCATGCTGGTGAAGCTCGCCGAGATCGTCGGGCCTGGCGGTCACGTCGTCGGTGTCGACGGCGACACCCACGCCGTCCAGACGGCCCGAGCGGTGCTCGCCACCGCCGGCCTGCGCAACGCTGAGGTACACCTCGGGCGGGCCGAGGACTCCGGCCTGCCCGAAGCGTCCTTCGATGCTGTCGTGCTACGCCACGTGCTGGCCCACAACGGCGTCATCGAACAGCGCATCGTGGCCCATCTCGCAAACCTGGTCCGCCCCGGCGGCCGGGTGTACCTGGTGGACGGAGACCTGGCCACCCTCAGCATCGAGCCGTCGGTACCCGACGCGGACGATCTGATGGCGCGCTACGGGCAATGGCACGCCGGGCAAGGCAACGACCTGCGCGTCGGCCGGCGGCTCGCGCGGTTGGGGCGCACGGCAGGGCTGGTGGTCGACGCCTTCCGTGGCTGGTTCGAGATCACCGAGTGGCCGCGCGGGATGCGCGGGCCGGCCTGGGCCGCCCGCGAGGCGATGGTGCGCTCCGGGCTGGCCACCCAGGACGACCTCGCCCGCTGGGCAGCGGCCTTCGACGAGATCGACTCGTGGCCGGATCGGCCCCAGTTCATGATGGGCACCTTCGCCGCAGTCTGCCGTCGCCCACCAGCTCCATGAGCAGCCGGACACGCCGATGTTGAGCGACCACTGGCTGAGATGACTGGCGAGTCGCGCATCGCGTCTATAACAAGGATCACCCGAGGGGGGAAACTAGCCGACATCGGCTAACGGAGCATGGTGTTCGATCGCTAACTCAGAGGTATGCCGGATGGCGAGACTTGGGGGGACTTGTGCTGAGTTTGCGTAGTGTTGTGATCGCTCTGGTGGCGAGTGCGGTGACCGTGTTGGTTCTCGCCGGCATGACCAGCGGGATGCTCACCGCCCCGTCGCTGAATTCCCTCATCGGGCAGCCCATTCCAGTGGATCAGCGGGTTACCGGCAAAGTACCCGCTCCGATCATTCCGCCTCTCCAGGCCCTACCGCCTGCTCCGGTTGCCGAGCTCCCACCGCCCGCGCCGACGGATCCCGTTGTCGAAGCACCACGGGCGGCCCCAGCGGTCACCGCGCGCCGGGCTCCTGCCACTGCTCCCAGGCCCGCCCAGCGGGAACCCGTCGTACAGCCCGTCAGTTATCGTGCTCCGGCGCCGAGCCGGCCCGGCCCGGTGGTGCAGCAACCGGCACCACCTGTCCAGCGACCGATCGCCCGCCCACCCGCTTCGACCGCGCCGGCCGCCAGCACGAAGTCACGGACTCGGAATACCGAGCCCTGTGACTGCGATGGCAGGATGCGGCGAGTGCCCACCCACTGGGACCCACCTCAGGGCTGATGGCCCTCGGTCTCCGTGCCCGCTACCGGTGAGGACCTCGTCTCCACACCCTGGTTGTTGCCGTCTGTGACCGTCTGAGTGGCTATGACCTGTTCGCATCGCGCAGTCACCTCCTGGCAGATCCGGTTGATCGCCTCTTGAGCTGCCGCCGAGCCCCACGGAATCACGTCAACCCCAGCTGCCAGCCCTCCGGCGGACCTTTGGTAGGCATCCAAGGCCAGATAATTGCTCATCACCCCACCCCCGTCATCGCCAGTAGTCCTGTTCCACAGGCAGTACCCCGTGCGGGAGCATCCAAACATCCAGGTACAAGCCAGTTTCCGTGAGCGCCAAGCGGCGAACCTATTGTTACAGTTTGATAACGAACCTCTCGAATGAGCTGGCTGGCATGTCAACCGGGAACCCCTTCTACCAAGGAGAGGTGGAAACCTTGAGTACGAGCCAGAACCCGATTTGTGACCAGAATATGAATCGTCCCGGGCGAATCCGGGTGCGGTCAACAACCCGGCGTCACGTCGCACCGGTCTCCAGCAGCGATGCGGCCGTCGTTCTCGGCGTGCTGGGTTACCCGCCTCACGAACTGGCCAGCCGAGCTCCCGCCGCGGAGCTGCATGCTCGAGCGCGCGCGTGGTTGGCTCGTCACGACCCGCACACCGTGCGTGACCCCGCGTCCGCACCGCCGATCACCTGGGTTCCGCATCCCGACGCGATCCGCACCTACGCCGGGAATCCCCCGGCCTTCCGGCCTACTTTTGCCGCCTTCACCACCACCAGCCGAGATCCGGCGTCGCAGGACTGGGTCTCCTGGGAACCGGATCATGTCCCCGCGTTGACCCATCAGGCGTTGCTGTACGGATCAGCCGAGGAGTTCGTGGCGGGCACTGTGCCGTTCATCCGGAATGGTCTGGAGTGTGGCGACCAGATCCGGATCATGTCCACAGCCCGAAATGTTGATTCGCTGCGGGTGGCGCTGGGTGCGGACGCCAGCCGGGTGGTGTTCGGCGATTGCTGCCAGTGGTTCCGGCATCCGGTGCGAGCGCTCGCGGCCCTGCACCGCGCTGCACGGGAGGTGGACGGGGGTGGACAGCAGCTGCGGATGATCGGAGAGCCGTTGTGGGCCGCCCGGACAGAGCTGGAGAAAAGAGCGTGGATTCGGTACGAGTCGCTGGTCAACGCTGCGCTCGCCGCAACCAACGCCACGCTCCTGTGCACCTACGACACCCGTGTTGTCGACCCCGAGCTCGTGGCCCAGGTGGCTCGGACCCATCCCGAATTGATCATTGACGGTGCCCCCGAATGCTGCCCGAGCTACGTCGACCCGGCGGTGTTCAACGCTGAACTCGACACCTTCCCCCTGTCTGAGCCGCCTCCCTCGGCTCAATGGCTGAAGTTCGACCGACGAGATCAGCTGGGCACTGTGCGCCGCTTCATAACCACCTTTGCCATGTCGAACGGCGCGGTCACGCAGTCCGTCGGGCAGTTCGTGCAGGCCGTCGACGAGGTCGCAACCAATGCGATCGTGCACGGCGGCGGGTCGGGCCTCGCGCGCGTCTGGACTGCCCCACAGTCGATGGTGTGCGAGATCAGGGACACCGGCGCGGGACTGCGCGACCCGCTGGCCGGGTACCTACCCCCACCCCCTGGGCGTGCGGATCTCCGCGGGCTGTGGATGGCCCGCCAGTTCTGCGACCTCGTCGAGGTGCGCAGCGACCCGGCAGGCACGTCCGTCCGGCTGCATCTGACCCTGCCCCGACGACCATGACGGCGAAGGGCTGAGCCGACCTGACCGACTTCGTGGAGCTACTTACCGCTTACTCGCACACCTTCACGACCAGCTGCGGTACCATCTAGTGGTACCACTGGAGGTGGTGGACGATGGCCATGTCCGCGAGCGAGGCACGCAAGCGACTGTTCCCACTGATCGAGCAAGTCAACGACGACCAGGAACCGGTGGAGATCGTATCCAAAGCGGGTACCGCGTTTCTGGTCTCAGCCGACCAGTGGCGCTCATTCATGGAAACAGCCCACCTGCTCCGATCCCCCGCCAATGCGGAGCGGCTGCTGCGCAGCATCGCTGATGCCGAAGCCGACTGCACCAGCGTCCAGGAGTTGATCGATCCACAGCACGACGCCCCGTGAAGATCAGCTTCACCCGCGACGGATGGGAAGACTACGTCTCCTGGGCCGGCGAGCGCTCAATTCTCAAGCGGATCAACCGCATGATCGAGGAAGCGGCCCGAGATCCCGGGACCGGAATCGGCAAGCCCGAGCGCCTCTCACACAACCTAACCGGCTACTGGTCCCGCAGAATTACCGATGAGCACCGCCTCGTCTACCAACTCCGCGACGAGGAACTCGTCATCGTGCAGGCCCGATACCACTACTGACCGCTAACACGTCGCAGAGGACCAAGAACACAGGCGTTGAGCTACTCGCACCCCTGAACATCAAACGCCCAAGTCAACAACCTGGGCGTAAGCCGTGG
>CAVQKH010000021.1:0-128172 GCA_963712995.1 uncultured Actinomycetota bacterium
GCTTACGGGGTGGCGAGTCCGGGGATCAGGGACGAGCCGCGGCGGGTCAGGGCGGTTTGGGCCAGGCCCAGGGCCAGGAATACGGAGACGGCGGCGAAGCCGATCCAGTAGGTGGGTGGTAGGAGCACGCCGAGCGCGCCGCCCATCACCCAGGCCGTCTGCAGCACGGTCTCGGACCGGCCGAATGCGGAGGCCCGGGACGCTTCCGGCACGTCGCGCTGGATCACCGCGTCCAGGCAGACCTTTGCCACCGCGCTGCCGGTTGCTGCGACCAGGGCGGTGACCGCGGCGATGGCGATGCCCTGCACCAGCGCAGCGAGCACCGCCATGGCCAGTCCGGCGCTCACGCACCCGAGGATGGCCTGATCGGGCCGGCCGAAGTGCGTCCGGGCGCCGACCGCGTTGCCCAGGAAGCTGCCGGCCCCGGCCGCCACACCGACGATGCCCAGCAGCACCGCCTGCCATCCCGGTGAGCCCTCGGTCTGAGCCTTCACCGCGAACGCCACGAACAGGGTGAGGAACCCGGTGAGTATCCGGGCTGTCCCAGTGCCCCACAGCGCGACGACCACCTGGCGGCCCATCGGCTGGCGGCGCCGCGCGGAACCGGGTGAATGGGAGGTCTCGGCCCGCAGCGAGGCCGGCACTTCGCCCTCGGTGACCTCCACCCATGACGGGATGCGCACACACAGAAAAGTCCCGACCAGGCAGACCGCCGCGGTGAACAGCAGGGCTCCCGGCGACCCGGTCAGTGCCGCTATCCCGGCAGCCATCGCCCCGGACACCCCCGCGGCGACCAGGCCGAACGCGGTGAGTCGGGAGTTGGTCTTCATCAAGGTGATCTCCGGCGGGAGCACCCGGGGGATCACCGCTGCCTGCAGCACGCCGTAGGACTTGGCCAGCACCATGAAGCCCAGCGCCGCCGGGTACAGCAACCAGTCGTGCACATGCGCCGCCATCACGATCAGCAGGAAGGCTCGCCCGGCGAAGGAGAGTGCCATCGCGATCCGCCGGCCGTGCTGCAGCCGGTCCAGCAGCGGGCCGACGACCGGGGCGACCACCGCGAACGGTGCCACTGTGATCAGCAGGTAGAGCGCCACATTGGCCCGGCTCTGCGCGGTGGCGGCGGCGAAGAACAACGTGTTGGCCAGCGCGACGGCGATCGCGGCGTTGGCCGCGTAGTCCATCATCGCCGCGTAGGTCAGCGAGGACAGTCCGGAGCGTCCCGCGCCGTCGGCGGTGGTGGCTTGGTGGAAGCGCCGCACGCCGCCGCCGACCAGTTGCCGGCTCCGCCAGGCGGCGACCCGGGTCACGGTGATCTTGCGGGGTGGCGGTGCTCCGCCCGGTGCGGCTTTCGGGCGCAGCGGAACCGTCGGTGGGTCGTCCGTCGTCGGTGGATCGGCGGGCCCGAAACGGTGGGCGTCCGGCCGGCTCCATGGCTGCTGAGCTGCGGAATCCGTCGGGAACCCTCGCTGGCCACCGTCGGCTCCGTGGCCGGTCTGGCCGAAGCCGGGGTGGCCATCGGCCGGCACCCAGCGGCGGCGACCCGCCCGGCGCCGTGCCCGGGAGCCGGGGTGCTCGGCGTCAGAGGGGGAGGCGGGCCGGTTCACGTCTCCTATCCTGCACCACCGGCCCGCTCCCGGCCTGGCACCGGGGAGCCCGCACAGTGTGCGCCAGGTCAAGGGCGCACAGCGACGAGACGTACCCGGAACAGTGCCGGCCAGTGCTTGCCGGTGATCAGGAATTCGTCGGTGCCAGGAATCGCGGCGATACCGTTGAGCACGTCCCCGTCGGCCTGCGGCGGGGGGTTGAGCAGGCCAGAGGCATCGACCACACCGGTCACCGTGCCGGTACCGGGGTTGATCCGCAGAATGCGGTCGGTCTCGAAGACGTTGGCCCAGACGACGCCACCGGCGCACTCCAGTTCGTTGAGCCGGTGCTCCGGCTGACCGTCGAGGCGGACCTCCACCTGGCCCAACGGCGCGAAGGTCACCGGGTCCCGGAAGGTCAGCCGGTCTGAGCCGTTGCTCATCACCAGCCGGCGCCCGTCATAACACAGCCCCCACCCCTCACCCTGGTAGCTCACCTGGCGGCGCTGCGCCAGGGTGGCCGGGTCGCGCTCGATGGCGATCCCGTCGGTCCAGGTCAGCTGCCACAACCGGTCTCCGGCGACGGTGAGTCCCTCCCCGAACAGCGGAGCCGGCAACATGGTCTCCCGCAGGGCGGCGCCGCTGGAGAGCGCGCTGGCCCGGATCCGGGACTGCCCGGCCAGCCCGCTGCCCTCGTAGAGCACTCCGTCGTGGATCTCCAGACCCTCGGTGTACATCGTCGGGTCGTGCGCCAGGGTGGTCAGGACCTGCACCTTCAGCTGCTCCGCGGACGAGGGCCGCGTGCCGCAGCCAGCCAGGATGCTCATCGCGATCGTCAGGACAGCGACGAGTACCGGCCGGATTGTCGGCGGGCACCGACGGTGCGGCACAATAGGAGACGTGATTGCCGACCCTACCGCGCCAAGCTCCGGGCTGCATGAAGCCGTCGAGCCGGCTCGGGAGGCGGCGCAGCTCGAGGCCGGCGAGCACCCGGTCGGCGAGCACGTGGGAACGCAGGTCGAGGACGGCGGTGCGGTCACCCACCTGTTCGAAGCCGGCCTCCCGGGTTACCGCGGATGGCACTGGGCGGTCACGGTGGCCTCGGCGGGCCAGGGGACCCCGGTCACCGTCAGCGAAGTGGTGTTGCTGCCCGGCTCGGACGCGCTGGTCGCCCCGTCCTGGCTGCCGTGGACGCAACGGCTCCGGGCAGGGGATCTCGGCGTCGGGGATCTGCTGCCAGCGGACCCGGATGATCCGCGCCTGGTGCCCGGCTACCTCGTCGACGACGACCCGCCGGTGCACTCGCTCAGCCCAGAACTCGGGCTGGGCAGGCCGCGGGTGCTCAGCCGCGAGGCCCGCCTGGAGCTGCTGCAACGCTGGCGCGACGGCGACCACGGCCCGGACTCGGAGATGGCCCGCAGCGCCCCTGACCAGTGTGTCAGCTGCGGTTTCTACCTGCCGCTGGGCGGAGTGCTGGCTGCGGCTCTCGGCGTCTGCGGCAACGATCTGGCCCCGGCTGACGGGCATGTGGTGCACGCCGAGTTCGGCTGCGGCGCGCATTCGGAGATCCGGGTGGACACCAGCCCGAACGTGCCGGTGGCCGAGCTGGTCTACGACGACGCTGAGGTGGAGTTGCTGCCCTGGCCACCGGGGGAGTAACCGGAGTCGCCGGGTTGAGCCGAGGCCGTTCACCGGGTCCAGCCGGGCACCCTGATCCGTTCGGCACGGCGGCGCTGCGCGAGGCGGTCCTGGCCGCCTGGCGGGGATCTCCCACCCGGTTCCGGGAGGACGCCAACGCGGAGTCCGACCTCGCGCTACTCGGCTATGCAGACCGGTTGCTCGTCGAGCTGGCGCAGAACGCCGCGGACGCCGCGCAACGCGCCGAGGTGCCGGGTTACCTGCGGATCCGCTTCGAGGGGGGCGAGCTGCGCGCCGCGAACACCGGGGCGCCGCTGGATGCCGCCGGGGTGGCCGCGCTGGCCGCGCTGCGCGCCTCGGCCAAGCGAGCCGAGGAGAGCGTCGGCCGCTTCGGGGTGGGCTTCGCGGCGGTGCTCGGGGTCAGCGACGCGCCGCGGGTGGTGTCCCGCTGCGGCGGGGTGCAGTTCTCCGCCGAGCGGACCGCGGCCGCGGTGGCCGCCGACCCGGCGTTGAGCGCCGAAATGGCCCGCCGCGGTGGCCGTCCGCCGGTGCTGCGGCTGGTCTGGCCGGCCGACGATGAGCCACCGGCCGGATTCGACACCGAGGTCGCGCTGCCGCTGCGCGCCGGTATCGACCCGCAGGCCCTGCTCGCCGCGTGCGGTGAGCAGGCCGGTGATCTGCTGCTGGCGTTGCCGTGGCTGCACCGCATCGACATCGCTGATCGGGTGCTGCGCCGGGCGGGCGAGGACCCGGTGCTGGTGCACGACGGCGCGCAGCTGCGCCGCTGGCGGGTGGTGCGCCGGGCCGGGACGTTGCCGGACGCCGCGCTGGTTGGGCTCGGCCCCGAGGCGCGAACAGAGTGGACCCTGTGCTGGGCGCTGCCCGTCGGCCCTGGCGGCGAGCCTGCACCGCTGCGGGGGGATGTGTTGCACGCCCCTACCCCCACCGTGGAGCGGCTGACCCTGCCCGCGCGGCTGATCGCCACGGTGCCCGTCGACTCCGCCCGGCGCCACGTCCATCCCGGACCGGCCGCCCAGCTGGTGCTCGACGCCGCCGTGCAGGCCTACCCGGAGCTCGCCGGCACGCTGGCGCCGGGTCAGCGCACCGCCCTGGTTCCCGCTCCCGGATTCCCGGCCGGTGAGCTCGACGCCGCGCTGCGAGAGGGGGTGCTGGAGGCGCTGCGCCTCGCCCGCTGGCTCCCCGCCGCCTGCGGTGGCGAGATCCGGCCGGCCGACGCGCTGGTGTTGGACGTGCCGCTGCCCGAGCTCGCCGAGCTGCTGGGTGAGGTGACACCGCAGCTGCTCGACGCCGAGCTGGCCGCACCCGTGCACTCCACCGCTCTCACCGCGCTCGGGGTGGCCCGGTTGCGGTCGGCGGACATCACCGAGCTGCTCGCCGGGCTGACCCGGTCACCGTCGTGGTGGCGGCGCTGTTACGCGGCGCTGGCCCCGTTGCTCGACGCCGACCCGTCGGCCCGGGAGGAGCTCGGTGCGCTGCCCGTCCCGCTGGCCGACGGGCGCACCGTCACCGGCCCCCGGGGAGTGCTGCTGGGCGAGGTCGACGGCCTCGTGCCCACCGAGCTGCGACTGGTGCACCCGGATGCCGTGCACCCGCTGCTGGAGCGGCTCGGGGCCCGTCAGGTGGGCCCGGCGGAGCTGCTCGACGCGCTGCGTCCCGCCATCGAGCGCAGCGTCGATGACGCCGAGGACGGCCTGGACGTCACCGGACTCGTCGCAGCGGTGCTGTCGCTGGCTGGGCGGCTCGCCGACCCGGTTGCCACCCGGCCCTGGTTGGGGGCGCTGGCGCTACCGGAGGACACCGGGGTGCCGCGGCGCGCCGATGAGCTGGTGCTGCCCGATGGGGCCTTGCGGGAGCTGCTCGCTGCGGATGCGCCGCTGGGCGTGCTGGCGGGTGCCTTCGCGGCCGCGCATTCCGCCGAGGCGTTGGCCGCGGTCGGGGTGCTGGACTCCTTCGCGGTGCTCGACGATCCGCACCCGGACGGTCCGGATCACGACCTGGATGGCGAAGAGCAGTGGTGGGCGCAGCTCGCCGACCCACCTGAGCGGCTGCTGGCGGTCCGCGACCTGGATCTCGTCGACGATCGCTGCTGGCCGGCGGCGCTGCGCCGGATCACCACCGATCCCGCTGGGCTCGCCGCGCTGCGCCAGCCGGGCGGCTACACCGGCTGGTGGCTGGCCCGGCACGCCCGGATCGGTGGCCACCCACCGCCGCACTGGCGCCTCGCCGGGGCCGGTGCCCTGGACGGGCTCTACGACGTGGTGCCGGTAGACGACACCGACGAGGCACTGCTGGCCGCCGCCGGAGTGCGCACCGGGTTGCATGTGGCCGGACCTGCCGATGCCGCTGACCTGCTGGCTCGGCTGGCCGACCCGGCCCGCGTGGTCACCCCAGCGGTGGTGCACGCCGCGCACGCCGCGCTGGCCGGTGCGGACCTCGACCCCGCCGAGGTGGACCCGCCGGCCCGGGTGCGGGCGGTGACCGGTGAGGTGGTCGACGCCGAGGCCGCGATGGTGCTCGACGCGCCATGGCTGGCCGCGGTGCTGCCGGCCGGGGAACTGGTCTGCGGTGGCGACCCGGCCGCCCTGGCTGATCTGCTGGATCTGCCGCTGGCCTCCGAGCAGGTGGCGCCCGAGCTGCTCGACGCCGACGCGGGGCGGACTGTCCGGTGGGCGGAGCTGGTGGAGGTGGTCGCGGTGTGCGCCGCCACCGGACTCACCGTTCCGGACGGGACCCTGCGGCTGCACCAGCAGCTGCGGGTCCGCCACCACGGCACCGAGCACGTGGTGCTGTGGTGGGTTACTCCGGAGGGCACCGTGCACGCCACCGACCCGGTGCGCGCCGCCCTGCTGGCCGGGATGCAGTCGGTAATGCGCGTGTCCACCCATGCCCAATCATCCTGGTAGGACAAGCTCAAAGACGTCTGGCCGTCGCCGGGTCGAGTGGATGGGGAGGGCGTGGCTGTGGTGGACGTGTTTCATCAGCCATGCGGGTCGTGATCGGGCGTGGGCGGAGTGGGTGGCCTGGCAGTTGGACCACGCAGGAGTGGACCGCCGCTCTGGTGCGGGGCGCCACGAGTGCCCCGCACCAGAGCGGCGCGGCGCTGCCAGTGGATCATCGCGAAGCCGACGAGACCGAGTGATCCACCGGTGAGGCAAGCCCATATCCACGCTGTCGGCCCACCGCAGACCAGCAGCACGATCGCCGCCGCGAACCACGCAACGGTGCCGACACCGACCGCTCGCTGCGGATCGGCGAGTCCACGCGGCAGGGGGGTGACCACAACCCACGCTACCGCGACCGGTTGCATTGAGTGGGCGTAGCGGTGCTTGACAGTTAAAGAAGGTTAGCCTAACTTAAGTTGAGCCGGCTTCGTGGTGGGAGTCCTGGCAACGCAGTTGGAACGCGTCGGGCCCGACTCAGGGCTCTCGGTCGGGCCCGACGGCTGTTCCACCTCAGGCCGGTGGCCAGGCGTGCACCGGTAGGTTCGAGTGCATGTGCTCCAGGTAGCTGCGCAGCATGTCGGCCAATGCGGTGGTGCGGTCGGCTCCCCGGTCGGTCAGCGTCTGTACGGTGGCTCGCTGCCAGTCGGCCCCGGTACGCCGCATCGTGCACCGCTGCTCGATCACTGCCAGGTAGCGTTCCCGCGCGGCATCGGACATTCCGCAGCTGCGCAGCCCGTCATGGGCCAGCGGCAGCAGCTTGCGCAACACCAGCTCATCGGGCCGGACCCGTCCGATGTCGGGCCAGTACAGCTGGGCGTCCATGCCCAGCCGGGCTCCGGCGTACAGATTGTCCTGCGCGGCGTGGAAGGACATCTGAGTCCAGACCGGTGTCTCGGCCTCGGCCAGCCCGCGCATCGCGCCGAAGAAGAACGCCGCGTTGGCCAGCATATCGATGACGGTCGGTCCAGCGGGCAGCACCCGGTTCTCGATGCGCAGGTGCGGTATCCCGTCCGCCACGTCATAGACCGGCCGGTTCCAGCGCCAGATCGTGCTGTTGTGCAGCCGTAGCTCGGACAGCGACGGCGCACCGCCCGCATCGAGCACCGCCAGCGGATCCTCGTCCTGGATCTCCGGGAGCAGCGGCGAGAAGTAGCGTACGTTCTCCTCGAACAGGTCGAAGACCGAGGTGATCCACCGCTCGCCGAACCACACCCGAGGGCGCACCCCCTGGTTGCAGAGCTCGGGTGAGCGGGTGTCGGTGGACTGCTCGAACAGTGGCATACGGGTCTCGTGCCACAGCGCCTGGCCGAGCAGGAACGGTGAGTTCGCGGCCACCGCCACCTGCACCCCGGCCAGCGCCTGAGCGGCGTTCCAGTGCGCGGCGAACTGGTTCGGACCGACCTGGAGGTGCAGCTGCGCCGAGGTGCATCCAGATGTCGGAAGGATCGAGTTGGCGGCGCGTAACAATCGTTCCGGTTTCCCTCCGGCCAGCGGCACTCCCTCGATGTCGAGTACAAGATTCTCCGACCGGGTGGCCAGGATCTGCTTGTTGAGCAGGGCGTAACGGGAATTGGGCGATATCCAGCGTTCGTCGAAGTGCTCCGGTCGCAGCGTCGGCAGGATGCCGATCATCACCAGGCCCACTCCGGCGGAGTGGGCTGCATCGTTGGCGGTGTTCAGGTTGGTCCGCAGCTCCCACTCCAGCTCCAGGGCCTCGTCAGCGGCCAACGGCCGGGGCGCGACGTTGATCTCGATGTTGTGCTGGCCGAGCTCGGTCTGGAAGGACGGGTCGTCGATGTGCTCGAGCACTATCTGGTTGGCCATCGCGGGATCGAGGTTCTCATCGACGAGGTTCAACTCGAGTTCCAGCCCCATGCGTTCGGGACCGGAGGAGAAGTCTCCCCCGGCGAGCATCCGGGCCAGCGCGTCCAGGCAACGCTGGGTCTTCTGCCGGTAAAGCTGTAGGTCCTGCGTGGTGTAGCCCGCGTCGATCGCGTCCTCGTTCATCCGACGACCTCCGCCTCTAGGCGCCCACCGTGACACAGCGCCGCGTACCCTGACCAGCCGCCGAACGTGGGCCTGGTCACGGCCTGTCCGTCCTTTGCAAGACTGACAGGATGGCTGAGTTTGTCGAGGTACGCGACGTGGACGACCCACGGCTGGCCGATTTCCGTGATCTCACGCTGGCCGACCGCCGCCCGGATCGTCCCGGCGGGCGAGGTCTGGTGATCGCGGAGGGAGTCGTGGTCGTGCGCCGGTTGCTGGACTCGCCGTACCCACCGCGGGCCGTGTTCGGCGTTCCGGCCAAGATTTCTCAGCTCGCCGCCGACATCGTCGGCGTGCCTTGTTACGCCGGATCGGCGCAGCTGTTGGCGCAGGTGGTCGGCTTCCATCTCAACCGGGGCGTGCTGGCGACCGCGGACCGGGCGCCGGTGCCGACCGTAACGGAGTTGATCGCGCGATCACACCACCTCGCGGTGCTGGAAGGGATTAATGATCACGAGAACCTGGGCGGGTTGTTTCGCAACGCGGCGGCCCTCGGGGTGGACGCGGTGCTACTCGGCCCCGGCTGCGCCGACCCGCTGTATCGGCGCAGCGTGCGGGTGTCCATGGGACACGTGCTGCGGGTGCCGTTCGCGCCGTTGAGCCGCTGGACCGAGGACCTCGAGCTGGTGCGATCGGCAGGTTTCCGGATCGCCGCGCTGACCCCGGCGATGGGTGCCGTGCCGCTGGCGGACTCCGAGGTGCACCACGGCCGGGTGGCGTGGCTGCTGGGTGCCGAGGGCCCGGGACTGTCCGCTGCGGCCCTGGGCGCGGCGGATCTGGCCGTGCGGATCCCTATGGCACCCGGGGTGGACTCGCTCAACGTCGCTACCGCCGCTGCCCTCGCCTTCGCCGGCGCCCGCCGCGTTTAAAGTTGTCGACGTGCCTGGACCGCCCGGTGAGCCGACGCCGTGGGCGAGCGGCCTGACCGTCAGCGCGGTGGTCGCGGTGATGGTCGGAATCGGGCTGCTGAGCCTGTCCCAGGCGCTGGCGCCTGAGGGCCGCGGAGTCGTCGCGCTGGCGAACCTGCTGGCCGCCGCCGGCCTGACCCCCTCGATCTGGCTAGCCCGGGCCACCCCGATCTGGCGCTGGGTCGCCTACGGCGCCGTCGCCGGCATCACGCTCACCTGGCTCGCCCTCCTGTTCTCCCTGTTGGGCTGATGCGTTCTGGGGACAGACTGCAGTAATTGTCAAGTCCCATTGCGCGTTCTGGGGACAGACTGCAGTAATCGAGCGGCCTGTGGATGACGGATTGGACGGATTCAAGTGTTTGGGGCAGCGTGCTGGTCGTGGGTAGAGCGATTCGAGCGATAGACATCAGTGGGCCGTTTCGTGGGTCCGAAGCGGTTGGTACTGGTGCATTGACTGCCGGGCAGCTGCGAGGTCCGGGAGTGCGGCGCCTGTTCCAAGACGTGTACGTGCCGGCCGGATTTGTCGTCACACACGAGCTGCGCTGTATGGGTGCCGCACTGGTATTGCCCCCTGACGCGATGATCACCGGTCGGTCCGCGGCGACCTTGCGGGGCGTCGCACTCGCCCGTGCTACAGATCCCGTTGAGGTGGTGGTCCCGGAGGTGACTCAGATCAACCGCAGGGTCGGTATCGACGTGCGCCGCACCGAGATCGGCGCTGACGAGCGAGAACCCTGGAATGAGATAGGGATCGCTACATCATCGCGAATGGGCCTGGATCTGCTGTTGGACCGCACGTTGCCTGATGGCGTCGCTGATCTCGACGCCGTCATCAGCGCTGGGCTGGTGGACCGCGCGGCGTTGCGGCGGATGTTGTTGCAGCGGCACGACCGGGGCATCGTCCGGGCCCGCCAGGCAGAGGAGCTCGCCGACCCGCGGGCTGAGTCGCGCCCTGAGTCGCGGGTACGGGTGTGGCTGGTTCTCGACGGGCTCCGCCCGGTACCTCAGTACTGGATCGAGGACTCCCGGGGTCGTCTCGCCCGTGCTGACCTAGCGTTTCCTGAACAACAAGTCGCGGTCGAGTACGACGGATCGTGGCGCGAGGGGCAGCTGTGGGCGCTCAACCAGGATCGGGACCGCCTCAACCGGGTTCAAGCCGCCGGTTGGGAGGTGGTGTTCGTCACCGCCCCCCTGTTAGCTGACCCCCCTCGGATGGTCGCGACCGTGCGCGCCGCTCTCGCCCGCCGCTGACCTAACCGCGTTCTGGGGACAGACTGCAGTAAAAGCATGCGCAAAAACTGCAGTCTGTCCCCAGAACGCGGAAAAAGGGGGGTCAGGCGTGGGGGGATCGGACGCCGAGGAGGACGTCTTCCCAGGAGGGGATGGGGGCGCGGGTTTTGCGTGCGCGGGGGGGTGGGGGGGCGTCGTCGGGTGTTGCGGGGGTCTCGGGTGTGGGTGGCACGGTGCGCAGGGGCGCCGTTGGTCGCGGGTCGATCAGATCGGTGGCGTGGTCATCGAGCGCGGTGACGGTGCCGCCGTGGGCGCCGGGATGGAACGTCCAGTGCGCCCTGTTCTCCGACCGTCCAGCGCGCCAGCGCAGCTGGATGATCCACTTGCCGTCCTCCCCGCGCCAGGCGTCCCAGCTCACCGCGCCGATGTCGTGACCCCGGCCGCGGAACGTCTCGGTGACGACCGCCTCGAGGGTGTGCACATCGGGCCCGTCGGAGCGCACCGGGTGTGCCTGCTGGGCCAGCTGCGCCTGGCGGGATCGCTCCAGCAGCACGGGGTAGGCGAACCGCTCGATCCGCTCCCTGGGCACGCCGACGGCGGCCAGTTGCTCGACGGACGCTCCGGCTCTGATCCGGGCCTGGATCTCACGGGGTCGCATCTGGTTCTCCGGTTCGATCTCGACCTGGCCGAGGCGCGGGAGATCACCCCGCACTGCTGCGTGCAGGCTGTCGTCCACCGCGAGGGTGAACTGCTCCCGCTGCGCGCCGGGCTGCGGTGCCGCCGTCTCCAGGATGATCGTGCGGTCGTCAGCCCCCAGACCGACCACCCGCAGCGCGCGCATCCAAGGACCTCCACCTTCGACGACCCCTCACCATAGGCCGGTGGGCAGCCACGCAGGGGGAGGCGCGCCGCCGGCCCGGCCTTACCCGCTCAACTGCTCGACCACCCAGTCGATACACCTGGTGAGCGCGGAGACGTCGTCCGGGTCGACGGCGGGGAACATCCCGACCCGCAGCTGATTGCGGCCGAGCTTACGGTAGGGCTCGGTATCCACGATGCCGTTGGCCCGCAGCACGGCGGCGAGCTCACCGGCGTCGACGCTCTCGGCGAAATCCACCGTCCCGACCACCAGCGAGCGCTTGGCGGGGTCGGTGACGAACGGCCTCGCGTACGGTGCGGCCTCCGCCCAGGAGTACAGCCGCGTGGACGAGTCGGTGGTGCGTTTGACACACCATTCCAGCCCGCCGCCGGCCAGCATCCACTCGATCTGGTCGGCCAGCAGCAGCAGCGTCGCGACCGCCGGGGTGTTGTAGGTCTGGTTCTTGCGGCTGCTGTTCAGCGCCGTGCTCAGGGACAGGGACTCCGGCACCCACCGGGTCGACGAGCTGATCTGCGCGACCCGTTCCAGCGCGGCCGGGCTGAGCAGCGCGATCCACAACCCGCCGTCGGAGGCGAAGGACTTCTGCGGTGCGAAGTAGTAGACGTCGAACTCGCCGGCGTGCACCGGGAGGCCACCCGCGCCACTGGTCGCGTCGATCGCCACCAGTGCGCCCTGCGAGCCGGCCGGGCGGCGGACCGGCACCATCACCCCGGTGGAGGTCTCGTTGTGCGCCCAGCCGATCAGGTCGCAGGAGGGATCGGCGACCGGCTGCGGCGCGTCCCCCGGCGGTGCGCTGATCACCACCGGATCGGCCAGGAACGGGGCGCGCGTGGTGACGGTGGCGAACTTTGCGGAGAACTCGCCATAGCTCAGGTGCAGTGAACGTTCCCGGACCAGGCCCAGGGCGGCGGCATCCCAGAACGCGGTGGCGCCACCGTTGCCGAGCACCACCTCATAACCCTCGGGCAACCCGAACAGCTCGCGCAGCCCGGCCCGAATCCGGCCGACCAGCGAGCACACCGGTGCCTGTCGGTGCGAGGTCCCCATCATCGACGCCCCGGTGCTGGCCAGCGCGGCGAGCTGTTCGGGGCGGACCTTGGAGGGTCCGCAGCCGAACCGGCCGTCGGCGGGTTTGAGGTTGGCGGGGATGGTCAGCTGCACGGTCCGAGTCATACCGCAGACCTTACGACGGCCATCTGACACTCGTGATGCGCTCGTATGCCTCGACGTAGCGCCGCCGCGTCTCCGCGACGATCGCCGGGGGGATGACCGGTCCGGGTGGCTCGCGGTCCCATCCGGTGCCGGCCGCCCAGTCCCGGAGGAACTGCTTGTCCAAGGCGTGATTGTCCTGGCCGGGTCGCCATTTCTCGGCGAGCCAGAAACGCGATGAGTCCGGCGTGAGCACCTCGTCTCCGAGCGTGAGCTGCCCGGCGGGATCCCAGCCGAACTCGAATTTCGTGTCCGCCACGATGACACCGTTGTCCAGTGCCTTTTCTGCGGCCGTCGTATAGAGTTCCAGAGTCAGGTTACGGAGGCGTTTGGCGGTGTCGTCGCCGACTTCCCGGGCCACGTCGTCGAAGGTGATGAACTCATCGTGCCCGGTGTCGGAGAACTTGGTGGTCGGCGTGAAGATCGGCTCGGGTAACCGGCTTCCGGAGACCAAACCGGCAGGTAGCTCGATTCCCGACACGGTGCCGTTCTTCTCGTACTCGCGCAGTCCCAGGCCGGTAAGGTAGCCGCGCGCAATACATTCCACCGGGATCATCCGCAGCGGTGTGCAGCGGATCGCCCTGTTCTCGAACTCGGGCGGCACGTCGGTGTTGGAGATCAGGTGATTGGGTATTACATTTCTGAGTCGGTGAAACCACCACACCGATAGTTGCGTGAGCAGCGCGCCCTTGTCCGGAATGGGTGTGGGCAGCACCACGTCGTACACCGAGACCCGATCCGAGGCGACGAGCAGGATATCGCCATCGATCGAATACAGATCCCGCACCTTACCGCCCGATATGCGCTCCACTCACCCACCGTACCCAGCCGTCCCGCAACCCAGCCGCCCCGCAACCCGTTGGCTCCCGAGCTCAACACCAGCGTCGTCCGGCGCGACTGTCAGCGATGAGTACCGGCCTTGCGCAACCCGCGGTAGAGCAGCGTGGCGTCACCAAGCCGCCGCCGGAGCGCTCGCTCGAGCCCGGCGATCGGGTACAGGTTCTGGGGCGCCCGCGCGTCCTTGTACTCCGTGGAGGCGTAGCGACACAAGGTCGCTTGGCTGAGCCACGCCATCCCGATCGCGTCCGTGGCGTTGAGGGTGGCGCTGCACTCCAGGCGCACGATGCCCGCCCAGGGCGCACCGGGTGTGCACGGCAGCCGCAGGTACCACGTGTAGCGGTCCCACGAGCTGCCGAGCAGGAAGACCGGGGTGCGCTGACCAGGCGATAGCGAGGCCACCAAGCGGTTGAGGTGCGGCGGCAGGTATGCGCAGTGATGGCTCTTGATGTAGCCGAGTGCCCGCGGCAGATGCTGGCGGCCGCGCAGCGGGCCGTCGATCACGAGCAGGTCGCCACCGTCGGGGAGCCCGTGCCCGTTGAGCGCGGCCCGAGCGGTCACCGCCGTGATGATCTCCACCTCGCCGAGCCGGGCCTGCAGCGCGAGACTCAACGCCTGAATCGGCGCGGTGTCAGGGAGGGCGTCCGCGACACTGACGCGGTAGGTGCCGGCTGCCGTGAGGATGTCGACGGTGTGCGCGGCCGTGGTGAACAGCCCGCGGCGCACGTCGATGGCCAGCAGATGTGCCCCTTCCCCGGCGCAGCAGCAGATCACGCCCGCCGCGTAGGACGCGCACAACGCTGGTGACGCGGCAGCGTCGTCAGCCAGCTGGCCCACCCACACCCGGGCGTCGATTCGGCGAACGCCGTCGACGAACAGCGTCACCGGCGGCGGCTCGATCTGCCGGTCGGGATCGAGCGGGCACCACCGATCGTCGGGCAGTTCGACATCGGTGACAACTCGGGCGCTCGACTCGCCGAGGTTTTCGGCGTCCAGGCTGGCCCCGTAGCCGGGATCCCACGGATCGACCCAAAAACGCATCCTCTGCCGCTCCGGCGCAACCGTCACCTGAGCTCCCGGACGACCGAGGCGGTGTGCTGGTCGCGAGTGACCGAGAACCGCACGGGGACACGTTCAGCCAGCGCCGGCACGTGCGTGATCACACCGACCATCCGGTCCCCCCTGCTCGCCAGGTTCTCCAGGGTGCCGGCGACGACGTCGAGGGTGGCCTCATCGAGCGTGCCGAAACCCTCATCGAGGAAGATCGAGTCGAGGCGGGCGGCGCCCTGGGCGGCGAGGGTGGACATCTGCGCCGACAGCGCGAGGGCGAGCGCGAGGCTGGCCTGGAACGTCTCGCCCCCGGACAGCGTCTTCACCGGGCGGTGGGCGTCGGCGTCGGCGTGGTCGACGACGAGGAACTCGCCATCGTCATGTGTCAGCTCGAACTGACCACCCGAGAGCTCCGAGAGGCTCTGCGACGCATCGGTGACGAGGACGTCCAGCGCTGAGGCCACCAGCCAGCGGGGGAAGTTGTCCGAGCGCAGCAGAGTCCCCAGCATCCGGGCCACCTGCTGGGCCGACTCGGCTTCGGTGCGGTCGGCACGCAGCCGCTCGGCCTCGGCGCGGCGCTCGACGATGCGGTCGCGCAGCCCGCGCGATCCGGCGAGCGCCTCGGCGACTGCGGCCAAGACGCCCGCTGCCACCGGGCGGTCGGTGGGGATGGGCACGTCATGAGCGACGACGTCGTCGGCGATCCTGCGCCCGGCGGCGTCGCGGTCCTCCCGCGCGGCAGCGGCGGCGGACTGGGCATCGGGAAGCTCACCGTCGCGGCGCGCGATCTCCGCCGTGGCCCAGCCGGCCAGGGCGGTCCAGGCGGCGAGCAGGTCGTCACCGGTGAGCGCCGGCGCGCCGAGCACCACCAGCGGGTCACGGGCGGTATGCAGCACCTCCCACTCCGCGGTGACGGCGCGGATCACCTCAGCCAGCCGCGAATCGGCCGCCGACCGGGCGCCGCGGGCCGCCCGGAGCTCGGCGTCCGCACGGCGGACCGCCTCATCGAGCGCATCGAGCAGGTGCAGCGCCGCCTGCGCCTCGGCATCGGCAGGCGCGAACTCCAGGGCGCCGCGGAGGTGCTCGATCCGCTGCTCGAGCGCGTCGAGGTCGCTGCGGGCACGCTGCTCGGCCCGCGCCGCCGCGGTTTCCTCGCCACGCCGCGCGGTGGCGGTGCGTTGCGCCTGCTCGAACCCCAGCGTGGCGGCCTGCGCCAGCTCGGCGGCCTGCGCGACGGCGACGCGGGCCCCGGTCAGCGCAGTGCCGCGCAGCGCCGCCTGCTGCTCGGCCCACCCACACAGCCCGCGCCAGCCGGCGAGCACGTCCTCGACGACCGGCGGGGCGCCGAGCGGCACCAGCGGCTCGCGTGCCGTCCACAGCGTCGACACTGCGGCCGCGGCCTCACCGCGGAGGGCTTCCGCCACGCCCGCCGCATCGTCCCGGCGCCGCCGCGCCTCGCGCAGTGCTGCGGCGGCCTGCTCCGCAGCACTGCCCAGCGTGTCCAGCTCGGCCAGCGCCTCGCTGACCGCGGCCGCGCTCGGCGGCGCGCCGGCCAGCACCGTGCGCAGCCGCTCGACCTCGGCAAGGCGCCGATCCCGCTCCGCGGCCTGTTGCCGCTCGGTGGCCACGGCGCTGGCTTCCGCTTGCCGGGCCTGCTCCAGGGCGTGCTCAGCAGCGGCGACGGCAGCGTCCGCACTGGTCAGGTCAGCAGCAGGCCGCGTTGCGGGCAGCGTTGCGACGGCCTGGTCGCAGACCGGGCACGGCTGCCCCGCCACGAGCGAGGGGCGCAGTGCTGCGGCCAGGTCGGCCCGTGCCTCGTGGTTGTGGCGGCTGCGGGCGTGCCTAAGGCGCTCGGCCGCGTCCGCCACGGCCGCGCCTGCCGCCTCCCGGTGGCGCATCGCGGCGAGGTGTTCCTCGCTGACTCCAGACAGTTCCGCTTGCGTGGCGGCCAGGGCCAGGTAGTGGTCTCGGGCCCGTTCGAGCGGGCCCCGCGCGGGTGCCGCCGATAGGTGCCGGCGGGCGTCGGCGTCCGCGGTGTCGGCGGCCTCAAGGGCCTGTTGCGCCGCGGCAAGCCCGGCCTCGACCCTCCGACGGCGGACCTCAAGATCATCGAGCCCGGCGGGAACGCGGAGCGCGACGAGCCGCTCACACTCCTGGGCGAGGCGCTGCGCGGTCTCGCGGGCCACGGCGAGCTCAGCTGCGGCTTCCTCGCGGCCCGTTCGCGCGTCCTCGACGGCACCCGCGGCCTCCGCAGCTGCGGCGACGGCGTCGTCGTACGCCGCCCGTGCGCTGGCGTGAGCCTGCTGGGCGTGGGGCGCCTCGGCGAGCGCGGTCGCCAGCTCGGCATGGTCCCGGCGGGCGCGTTCCAGCGGGCCCCGGTCGGGGGCGGCGGCGCGCTGCTGCCTCGCCTCGGTGTCGGCGGCCTCGGCCTGGGCGCACCGGTACCGCGCCGAGTCGGCCTCCTCGGTGGCCGACCGCTGCCGCGCGTCCAGATCGGGTAGACCCGCCGGAACGGCCAGCGCCGCGAGCCTGGCCCGCTCATCGCGCAGCCGGGCGAGTACTCCGTCCGCGGTGGCGACGGCGTTCGATGCGGCGACGAGTTCCGGAAGCTGCTGGGTGATCCGCTCGGACAGCGCGCTCAGCGCCGTCACCCGTGCCTGCGCCCCGGTGACGGTTTCCTCGGTGGCGTCGGCGTAACCGGCGAGCTGGCCGGCCAGCACGTCGATCCGCTCCGCCGCCGCGGCGGCCTCGCGGTTGGCCTCCTTGGCGATCGAGTCGTAGACGCCCAGGCCGAGCAGCCGGGTCAGCATCTGCTGGCGTGCGGCGGGTTTGGCGTGCAGGAACTCGGCGAACTCGCCCTGCGGGAGGACCACGCACATGCAGAACTGGTCGAAGGGCAGCCCGAGCAGTTCCTCGACGGCCTTCGTCACCGCGGACTCGGCGGCGAGCACCTCCGTACCGTCACCGGCCTGCCCCGTCCCAGCCGGGTCCTCGAGGCGCTCCAGCCGGGCGCTGCGGACGCTCACCCCTTTCGGTGACCGGCGCAGCTCCCGGGCCACGACGTACCGGGCGTCGCCGACGTCGAACACCAGCCGCACGGTGCCCCGGTTCACGCTCGGGGCCAGGGCCAGCTTGACGACCTTCTGGTCATCCCAGCGCGGCACCGACCCGTAGAGCGCGAAGGTCATCGCGTCGATCACGGTGGACTTGCCCGACCCGGTCGGCCCGACCAGGGCGAAGTACTCCGCGTCCCGGAAATCGACCGTCGCGGGCTCGCGGAACGCGGCGAATCCGTGCATGTCCAGCAGCACCGGGCGCATCACGCACCCCCGGTCACGCGGTCATGCAGGCGGGCGAACAGCGCACCGAGCCGCGGATCATCGGTGTTGTGGGTGGCGCAGTACTCACCGAAGAGCTCCTGCGGGGTGCGCTCCACCCCCGGGCCGCTCACCGGGCGTGATCCGGTGACCGGAGCGGCGAACTCCGGGTCGATCCGCACCTCCAGCGCGCCCGGCAACAGGCCGGTCACCTCCTCGCGCAGCCCCGCGCGGGCCGGCTCGCGCACCCAGACCCGCAGCAGGTCCTCCCCGACCGTCCCGGCCAGCGCGCCCAGCTCCTCGACGGTGCCGCGCAGCGTCCGCAGCCGCCGGGCCGCTCTGATCGGGATGTCGGTGACCCGCGCCGGCGTGGTCGGCGTGGCCTCGACCAGGCAGACGACGGGCTGGTACTCCTGCTCACCGAAGTCCACCGCCAGCGGGGCGCCGCAGTAGTGCACCGGGCTCGGCGCGGCCATGACCTGCCGCCGGTGCAGGTGACCCAGCGCGACGTAGTGCGCGTCGGGCGGGAACACGGTGGCCGGCACCGCGTATTCGAAGATCGACTGCGCGGTGCGCTCCCCGCCGCCGAACGTCGCGTTGAGCACGGTCAGGTGCGCCATCACGAGGTTGACGGCATCGGTGCGGAACCCGGCGGTGAGCGCGGTGAGGATCTCCCGGAGCAGCTGGTCGTAGGCGCCGGTGTGCTCCGCCGGGGTGTGCGCGACGAGCTCCGCCGCGCGCACCGCGTAGCGCGAGGACACGAACGGCAGTACCGCGACGGTCACCGGCTCGCCGGTGCGGGCGGTGAACTCGACGACGCCGCCCTGCTCGGCGCTGCGGACCGAGCCGACCAGGGTGACCCCCGCCGCGCCCGCGAAGGGCCGGTAGGCCTCCAGGGTGGCGGCGTGGTCGTGGTTGCCGGCGATCACGACCACCTCAGCACCTGCGCCGGCCAGTGCCATCAGGGTACGGACCACGAGCTTCTGGGCCGGGGCCGAGGGCGCGGCACTGTCGTAGAGGTCACCGGCAACGAGGACGGCGTCGAGCTCGTGGTCCCGGACCACGCGCACGATCTCGCGGAGCACCTGCTCCTGCTCCTCGAGCCGGCTGTGCCCCTTGAGGGTCTTGCCGACGTGCCAGTCGGCCGTGTGTAGGAACCTCAGCGCAGGAACCTCATCGCTCAAAACGGCGGGTCGTCGTCGACGGCCGGCAACCGGCGGAACGGGTCGTGCCCGTTGCGGCTCACCGGCGGCGCGCCGCACTCCGAGAGCCGGGTGGCCCACGCCGGGAACGGGAACTCGACGGCGATCGGCACCGGGATCTCCGGCTGGGAGACGAACATGGTGCCCGGCTTGGCCAGCGTCGCCCGCGCCCGTTGTGACGGCGGGAGGAAGCCGTACTCGGGCCGTCCCGCCTCGGCCGGATCCAGCCGACCGACGACCTTGATGGAGGAATTCGCCACGATCCGTCGCTCGACCTCGCTGGCCGTCTGCTGCGCGCCGATGAGGATGATCCCTAGCGAGCGCCCGCGTTCGGCGATGTCGAGCAGCACCTCCTTGATCGGGCTGGTGCCCTCGCGCGGGGCGTACTTGTTCAGCTCGTCGATCATGGTGAAGAGCAGCCCACCCGATCCGGCGGCCTCCTTGCGGGCGGTCTCGGCGGCCAGCACGACACCGACGACGAAGCGCTGGGCACGCTCCGGCAGGTTGTGCAGGTCGACCACGGTGACCTGCTGGTTGTCGGTGCTGACCCGCCGGCCCGGCGTGTCGGCGAGGTCACCGCGCACGATCGTGCGCAACGGTTTGAGGCTGGAGCGCAGCCGGCGCAGGAAGGCGTTGATCGTCCCGGTGCCGGTGACCGGGCCCGCCCAGTCCCGGCGGGCGTCCTCATCGGTGAGCCGGTCGAAGAGGAACTCGACGAGCTCGTCGTAGGTGCGCAGCAGCTGGCCCCCGATCGCGACCGCTCCCCCGTCACCGGTCGCCGTGGCCTCACGCCGCAACCGGTGGGCGACCTGGTGGATCACCGTCGTGTACTGGTTGCGCTCGTCCTCGGCGTCAGCGAAGACGTAAGGCAGCAGCTCCTCGGCGCAGAACTGGGCCAGCGTCCACCAGAACGCGCTGACCCCGCTGGTGCGACCGGCGACATAGGGCCGCCCGCTGAGATCGTCCGGCGTGGGCGGGGCGAAGAACCCGACGGACGCGAACGGCTCAGCGGGCAGGCCCAGCCGGGCGTAGTCACCGCGCAGCCCGTCATCCAGCCGGGTGTTCGGGTGGTCGAGAAACAGCAGATCCTCACCCTTGACGCTGAACACCAGCGCCTTGGCGTTGAGCGCCCGCCGGCCCAGCACACCACTGCGGAAGATCGAGTTGAGCAGGAACAGGGCGAAGCTGGTCTTGGTCGCCACCCCGGAGACACCGCTGATCGAGACGTGGCCGCCGCGGGTGCCGTCGAGGAACTCGAGGTTGACGTAGATCGGGTCACCGTCGCGGCCCAGCCCAACCGGGACCTTCTGCTCCATCCGGTCGAAATACAACGCCTGGGCCCGTTCCTCACCAGTGGCCCGCCGCGCCGGCTCCCCAGGCCGCGGCGGCACGTAGCACTCCGGCTCCACCCGGGTCGTGGTGACCTCAGCGATCTCCTGCACCTGCGCAGGGAGCACCCCATCGGCAATCAAGAACACATCCGAGCCGAAATTGGCGCCCTCATGCCGTGCCCTGACCTCGGTCACCACACCGGAGGTCATCACCGGCCCGACGCCGGGGACGGCCCGGACGGTGACCACCACGTCATCGAGCTGCAGGTAGGAATCCTGGGCCAGTGCGACGCTGAACAGCAGCGGGGTGGAATCCTCGGTGCCGATCACGCGGCCGACAAGGCTCATGGGGTCGGCCACGCCTGATTGCTCTGTCACACGCCTCCTCATGCCGCTACGACCATGGCGCGCCGCACCGCGGAGGGTAACGGTCGACCGGCCGCGAAGCAGCGCAGCCCGACGAGGAGGCTGGCGTCGTGGGTCTCGCCAGGGGCTACATTGCATTCCGAGTCTGATCGGCTGATTATCCCGGCGTGGTGGTCTGCGTGGAGGAGATCCGTCAACGGGGGTGTTTCGCTGGCATGAGCGTTATCGACCAGCCCCTGTTGCAGTTGGAGGTGCTGGTCTCCCCGATAGGCCAGGCGCTGCTGGATCGATTGGCGCAGCTGGACATCACGGCGGAGACAGAGCTGCGGGCCGCTGAGCTGCTGCGGCGTGACTACCCTGCGGAGCTGGTCACCGCGGCGCTGAGCCAGCACGAGCTACGCCGCCGCGCCCGAGCGAAGTTCACCAGGGCGGAGGGAATGTATTTCACCCGGGCTGGTCTGGAGCAGGCCACGGCCGAGGGCATCGCCAGACACCGCGCGACGCGCTTCGCCGGGGCCTTACGGGTGGCGGATCTGTGTTGCGGCATCGGCGGTGATCTCATCGCGCTGGCCGCGGGGCGGGAGGTCCTCGCGGTCGATCGGGACCCGTTGCACCTGCGGATGGCGATCCTGAACGCCGAGGTCTACGAAGTGTCGGAGGCGACGGCCACGGTGCAGGCTGATGTCCGCGAGGTGGACTTGAGCAGCGTCGATGCCGTCTTCATCGATCCCGCCCGCCGGGCACAGAGTCACCGGATGCGCGCCGGGGACAGCGAACCGCCGCTGCCGTGGTCGACCAGTCTGGTGGACCGAATCGAGGCGGTCGGGATCAAAGCGGCGCCGGGAATCGCCCACGAGGAGATCCCCGCCGGCTGGGAGGTGGAGTTCATCGCCGACCGGCGCGACCTGAAGGAGGCAGCGTTGTGGTCACCGGCCCTGGCAGCCGGCACCAGCCGGGCCACGATCCTGCCGGAAGGCCACGTGCTGCTACCCCTACCAGGTGAGGCGGTGGCACACCGAGCGCCCGGGGAGTTCCTGCTCGATCCGAACCCGGCCGTCACTCGCGCGGGCCTCGTCGAGGACCTGGCCCGCGGCCTCGGAGCATGGAAGATCGATCCACGGATCGCATTTCTGTCCAGCGACGAACCGATCCAGACCCCGTTCGCGCGCACCTTGCGGGTGCTCGACTCAGGCCCCTTCGACCAGAAGGCGCTGACCCCGCGGCTGCGCGCCCTCGATATCGGCTCGGTCGACATCCGCCGTCGTGGCCTGGCTGGAAACGTCGAGGACCTGCACCGGCAACTCAAGCTCCGTGGCACACGACGTGCCACGCTCGTCATGACCCGGGTCGAGGACCGTCCATGGGCGCTGATCTGCGTCGACTTGGATTCCCCGTGTGGTGCCTAGCACGACCGCGTTATGTCACGGCGGCCAGGACGACGTGCCAGGGGTATCTGTCCAGATACTTCGAGCCTTGGTGCGGCACGTGTGGTTCGTAACCTTCCGGTCCGAGCAAGATCTTCACGCCCGCCTCGCGTAATTCTTTCACGCTGCGGCCGAAGGCTGGATGCGCGGCCTGGGCTGTGTTCAGAAATGGCAGCGCCGCCAGCGGCAGACCAAGTCCGATGCCTTCGGTCAGCAGTCCCAGTGCCAGCGTGTCGGAGATCCCGGCCGCCCATTTGTTGATGGTGTTGAAGCTGGCCCCGCCGGCCACCATGGCTTCCGCCGGCGGCAAGATGTCCGGCGTGCCGGGTTTCTTGTACTCCGATCGCACCGGAGCGCCGGTTTGGGTTTCGAGCGCTGCCCGGTCGATGAAGCGCAATGCCGAGGGCGTGGCGATCACGAATGGTCGCCAGCCTGCGTTCTGCGCCAAGCCCACCAGCGTGCCGATATCACGCGCCGCCGGTGTCGCGCAGGTGATGATGTAGAGCACCCGGTCAGTGGGTTTCTTTTCGATGCTCACACCGCTATCCCTACCGCTCGTGCCAACTTCGTGACACCGACCATTGGGGGCACGCCGCGCGGGTAGCTGCGCACGAGATCGGTGATGATCTGCTTGGTCAGGTCGCGGCAGCGCACCTCTTCCCGGGCAAGCTGGTCGGCATCAAGGAGGGTAATGGCAGCCCGGTCGCGCTGCCCGGCCTGGAGATGACCGCGGGTCACGTCAAGCAAGTGGCTGGCCCGGCGCTCCCGGGGTAGACGCATCAGATCACCGTGCGGAATCTCGGCGGCGGCCTCGATGACCCGGCCGCCGCTTTGCATATCTGCTAACGCGGACACACGATGCACCAAGACATTGGTAGCCCCAAAGGCCGACCAGTTTTCGTTGCGGTTAGGCTCTATACGGCCAGCGACGACCAACGCCTCTTCCTGGAAGTCGCGCACGTCGACGGCTTGGCTGAGCCGGGCAGCAGCGATACTCCCTTTCAGGAGCAGCATGCCGTAAGCGGAGACGAACGCCGGTTCGGCACTGTTTAGGTGCGGTTCCAGCCTGTCGGCGGCCGATTTAACCAGTTCAACGGCATCATTGCCTTGATGGGTAGCCATCAGGGCGTGGGCGACCCGGCTCGCGGCCGAACCAATGAGCGTGAGATCACCCGCCTGTTCGGCAATCTGAATGCTCCGATCTGCGGCTACCCAGCCCAGTTGAGCATTACCGAGCTTGAAGGCAGTTGAGGCCGTCAACTGATACGTCCAGGCAAGCCAGGTTTGCGCTTGTCGCCGCTCATCACTGTCTAGCTGCCAGACCGCCGCCTGGGCGTCGTGGATGAGATCAGCCAGTAGCTGCCCGATCACCTGGTAATTCGATGCCTGAAACGCCATCCAGCCAAAGCGTACGGTGCGTTCCAGCTTAGGCAGGTCGGGTTCCGGCAGTACGTCGCCGTCGGACCGGAAGACATTGGTGATGGCATCGTAGCGACGCAAAGCGTTACGGATGGCATCGATCTCCCCGGTATCAGGACAGATCCGCTGGCGTTCTGTTTCTTCGGCGGCGGTTGTCTCTTGGCGCTGCTCGTGGTCAGAGCCGGTCATACCTAATGCCTCTCTGCGATCGCTACCGACATATGCCTGATAATCTACGTGTGCGGTTGTTCAGCAGGCGCCTGTAGTCCATCGGTCACCAACTGCACAATCGTTGCTGTGTGGGTGAGGTCTGAGACGGTAGCTGGTGCTCCGGCTTGTGCGAGGTCAGTTTCGTTGCTCTTGCCGCTTGCGACTGCGATGACCTGAACGCCGGCTGTGAGGGCCGCCTCGACGTCCGTGGGTGTGTCGCCGATGAGGACGGTGTGCTGGTTGTCGAACCTGGTCGCCAGTCGTTCTGTGGCGCGTTGTTGGGCGATGGTGACCAGCGTGGAGCGCTCGGTGTGGTCGTCACCGTAGGCGCTTGAGGCGAGGTCGAGGTAGCTGGCGAGTCCGAAGACCTCCAGTTTGATGCGGGAGACGTCCCGCAGATTGCCGCTGAGGACGGCCTGATGAACGCGGGGGTCGGCGGCCAGGGCCGCCAGTGTCTGTTGAGCACCGGGGAGGACCCGGCCGGTCGTGGCCAGCTCCGTCCGGGCATCGTCGTGTCCTTGGATGAGTGCGGCAGCCAGGCGGCGCATCATCTGCTTGCTCGGTTCGACGTCGTGGAACTGGAGCGTGTCGTGCATGATGGCCAGCTCGGTCCGACCAGCGACCTCGGCGAGCTGTCGGAGCGGCTTACCGGTGACGGCAGGGAATACCCGCTCGTAGATGGCCCGACCGACTCCGCGTGTCTCGATCAGGGTGTGGTCGATGTCCCACAGCACCAGGATGTGCGGCGGTTGACTATCGGTGTCCCGTCGGGTCATACATCGCAGTCTGCCAAGGGGGCGGCCAGCGGGGCGTAACATCCCGTTTGATCATGCTGCGAATGACGGGTGATGGGATGGATGAACAGCTGGCGCGGGCCATCGGCGAACGTGTGCGAGTCCGCCGAACCGCCGGACGGCGGAAGAAGACCGTGGTAGCCGGGCTGGCCGGCATCACGGCTGACTACCTCTACCAGATTGAGCGCGGTACGAAGCTGCCGACCGTCGCTGTGCTGACGAAGCTCGCCGGGTCCTTGGGGTCTCGGTCGCCGAATTGCTGGGTCAGGAAACCACGGTAGGTCGGTCAGCGAACAGCGCGGCCGGAGGGGCTATCTACTGCGCGTTGGTCAATCCGACACTGACCACCTCTGAGCCGTCGCCATCGCTGGTAATGGAGACGCACGAGCGGGTAGCGCAGGCCTGGCGAACGTGGCAAACGTCACCACAGCGCTACAGCCGACTTGCGGGTCAACTACCGCAGCTCATCATGGACACTGAATCGGCGGTGCAGGTATATCAAGCTGAGGCGACCAGTTGGCGGCACGCCAAGACTTGCGCCGCTGATCTCTACAGCCTCGTGCGGACTGTGACCAAGCGGCTCGGCAGGTTTGGCTTGTCGCTGCTGGCGGCCGAGCGGGCCGAGCGAGCGGCCGAGGCCGCCGATGATCCGCTGCGAGTGGGTGTCGCACGGTGGAACCTCGCCCAAGTCCTGCTCGCCGATGGCCAGTCCGAGGGCGCGGAGATGGTAGCGATGCGGGCTGCCGATGCGCTCGGTCGCCTTGTGGCGGATGGTGGTAGCGAGGCGGCTGCGGTCTATGGCGCATTGCTGTTGATGGGGGCGGTCGCGGTGGCTCGTCAGGGTGATACGTGGACCGCCCATAGCCGGTTACGGGAGGTCGTCCCGTTGGCCGATCGCACTGGTGAGTGTAATACCTTGTGGACCGCGTTCGGACCGACCAACGTCGCCATGTATGCCGTAACTGTAGAAATTGAAGCGGGCGAGGCCATAGAAGGCCTGCGACTGGCCGAACAGATCGACTATAGAAATTCCCCTTCTATTGAACGGCGGGTTGCTTTCTTGCTCGATCAGGCCAAGGGCTACGAGCAACGTCACGACTACGCTACCGCTCTGCTTCTGCTACACGCCGCTGAACGGGAGGCACCTGAAGACATGCAGCACAGGCCAGCTGCTCACGCTATCTTGCGCACGGTAATCAAACATGGTCGCCGCTCAGTGGTTACCGAGGCCACTCAGCTGGCGGTACGCGTAGGACTCTCCTTGAACTAAAAAGCCAGACTGCGGGACAAGCCGAACTGGCAGCTCGGGTTGGGCCCTTGCAGTTGCTTTAGCGTCCTCGTCCTGGCCCCAGGGCCGGGCTGAGCGCTGAGCTGGTGTGCGTCCCTTACCCCGGACGCGCCCCCCGCTTCACTGGTCCGGTGTTTCCCGGTCCTGGGTGCCATCCGAGTGCACTGGCAGGTGAGAGGCGGCTACGGAGACGTGCAGCACGGGGACGATCAACCAATTTTTGAGTGGTTCCGTCGCAGTAACGACAGCGGTGAGCAGGCGTCCTCCGGCGCTGGGCGCAGTATCCGGCCTGGTACGTCTGTGTCCTCCAGGGTGCTGGTGTCGGACATGGGTGATGGCTCGCTGTTGCTGGAAGGGTGGCGGGAGGGGCCGAGTGCGTATCTGAGCCCGGCTGATGCCGTGTCGTTGCGGCGGCAACTGGCCGTGGCTTTCCGGAGCCCTCCTCTCACGCTCAGCGGCGGTCAGGGCGAGGTTCGGTGATCCGGGAGGATCGTGAGCTGTTGACGGAGCTGGCTCGGCTCAACCGGGAGATGGCGCCGCTGGCCATGCGCATGATGGAGGACAGTGCCAGTATCACCGAGCAGCGCAACTACGCCGAACGTCTGATCGCCGCTGGTGAGCGGTTGAGACAGCGAGCTGAGGCAACGAAGGGAACAGTCATCGAGGGTGACGTTCTCGTTGACGGACCGCTGAGGCTTCCGGGCCGCACCGTAGAGCCTCCGCGGGAGTCGTGAGCACCGATGAGCCGCGAGATATCAGAGCCTCCTTTGGCATTTGAGGTTTGTCTCATGGGCGGATTACGCGCACCAGCACGGGCGTACCCCGCAGGGTGCGGGTTGCAGGTATGCAGGGAGTTGAGGTGACCGTGGTGGTGACGGTGGTGCAGGGCACGGTGTGGATGTCGATATCACCACCGTTCACCTGGGAAGCGATCATGCAACCGGGCAACGTCGATGAGGTCGTAGCTGTCCTGTCGCTGGCCCGGGACGAGGCCGAGATTGCGGCCGCGCACAGTGGGCGCGCACCTCGTGGCAGCAACGCAGTTGCCAGGGCGATCTCCGCTAGTCAGTAGCAACCCTACGGTCGCACTCTGCGCCGAGTGACCGTTGGTTGCCCAAGTGAGGACGTCCAGGGGTGATAAGCCCGGTTTGCCCCAGACTGCGTCGGCACCGGCACCTCAGCCTGGTTGCGGGACGCATCAGTGATCGCTGAAAGTGTGCTGTAGCCGGGCAGCACTGCATGGCTACAGCACACTTTCGACGATCAACGTAGCGGTTGCTCCCGGCGACCGGCCCTGCGTTGAGATCCGCGGCGGTAGGGGTAGGCCGACGCCGAAATCGCGATGTGGTCGCCGGGTCAGACCTGGCCCGGGGCTAACTGGCTGCCACCGGAAGTCCATCGGGAGCCGACGTGACGGCAAGGTCAGCTGCGCAGCGACGGTGCGCGCCGTGAACTTGACGAAAACGACATCGGGAGCGTGAAAAAGGTCGGTGACGTCTCGTTCACGGCACGTGGCGGACTTCCGGAGCGGACCGCGAAGCGCGCCGCGGTAAACGTGATCACGAATGCCTGGGAGGGAATAGCGGTAGGTTGATCGCTGTGGACGCCCACCGCACCTTCGGTGAATTGGTCGTGGGGCTCGAGTACTCGATGTTCATCGTCACCGTTCGCGCCGGCGAGGAGCGGGCTGGTTGCCTGGTCGGGTTCGGCTGCCAGAGCAGCATCGACCCGGCGCGTTTCCTGGTCTGCCTGTCCCGGAAGAACCACACCTACCGGGTGGCGACGCGCGCCGAGGCGGTGGCCGTGCACCTCGTGCCTCGGCAGGCCGAGGCGCTGGCGCGACTGTTCGGTGGCTGTAGCGGCGAGGACGTGGACAAGTTCGCCCGGTGCGCCTGGCAGCCCGGCCCGGGCCGGTTACCGATCCTGCAGGAGTGCCGGAACTGGTTCGTCGGGCGGGTACTGGAACGGTTTGACCTCGGTGACCACGTCGGTCACCTCCTCGAGCCGATTGCGGCTCACCGGGAAGCCGGTGGGCCGTACTTCACCGTGCATCAGGCCATGCGCATCCAACCGGGGCATCCGGCGTGACCGAGGTCATGTTGCGGCGGCTGCTGCCCGAGCCAGGCCTGGTGACCGCTGCCGAAGCCCTCGAGAACCTCAAACTTGAAGAGCTGGCCCCGCAGCACCGCCCGTACGTGGTGCTCAACATGGTGGCCACCGTCGACGGCGCGGCCGCGGTGGCGCAGCGCAGCGACCCGATCAGCAACCCCGCGGACCGGCAGCTGTTCCACGAGTTGCGCGGGCACGTCGATGCGGTCCTGGTCGGTGCCGGGACGGTGCGCACCGAGCGGTACGGACGCCTGGTCCGCGATCCGCAACGCCGGGAGCGCCGCGTCGCCCGGGGGTTGGCGCCCGACCCGCTGGCCGTCGTCGTGAGCCACCGACTGGCTCTGACCCCGGATCTGCCGTTGCTGGCCAACCCGCACTCCCGGGTAGTGGTGGTCACCGCCAGTGACGCCGAGCTGCCGGGGTGTGCGGCCCAGGTCGGTTACCTGCGCTCGGAACCGGAGGTGGACCTGGCTGCCATGCTCAGCCGGTTGCGCACCGAGCACGGTGTGCGCTCGGTGCTGTGCGAGGGCGGCCCGAACCTCAACGCCTCGTTGCTCCCCGCGGGCCTGGTCGACGAGCTGTTCCTGTCCATCGCCCCGTTACTGGCCGGCAGCGCCGGGTCGCTGTCCATCATCGGCCAGGCGCCGCTGGTCGAGCCGGTTGGTCTGGACCTGATATCCCTACTGGAATCCCAAGGCCACCTCTTCGCCCGCTACGCGCTGCGCCAGTCTCACTGAATGCGCCAGTCTCACTGAATGTGGGCAAGGAGTTCAGGGACACCCGATTTCGGCCCAGCCGGACACGTCCTGGCGGCTGCGGGGTTGCGGGCCGACGTATTGGGCAACGGGGCGGATCAGGCGGCCGGTGCGTTTTTGCTCCATGATGTGGGCGCACCAGCCCGCGGTCCGGGCGCAGGTGAACATCGCCGCCATCATGTGCGGCGGGACCTGCGCGAAGTCGAGGATCACCGCGGCCCAGAACTCGACATTGGTCTCGATCGCCCGGTCCGGCCGGCGCTCAGCCAGCGCGGCCAGCGCGGCCAGCTCCAGGGCCACCGCCACCTCGTGGCGTGGCGCACCGAGCTCCTGGCAGAACCGCCGCAACACCCGGGCTCTCGGGTCCTTGGCCCGGTACACCCGGTGACCGAACCCCATCAGCCGCTCACCACGATCCAGCACGCCGCGCACCACCGCCGCGGCGTCGCCGGTGCGCTCCACCTCCTCGATCATCGGCAGCACCCGCGCCGGCGCCCCACCGTGCAGCGGGCCGGACATCGCGCCGATCGCCCCGGACAGGCAGGCGGCGACGTCGGTGCCGGTCGAGGCGATCACCCGAGCGGTCAGCGTCGAGGCGTTGAGCCCGTGCTCCGCAGCCGAGACCCAGTAGGCGTCCACCGCCCTGACGTGCGCCGGGTCCGGGTCGCCGCGCCAGCGGGTCATGAAGCGCTCGGTGATGGTGGAGCACTGGTCGATCCGGTGCTGCGGGACGGCCGGCTGGTGGATGCCGCGGGCCGACTGCGCCACATAGGACAGCGCCATCACCGATGCCCTGGCCAGCTCATCGCGGGCCTGCGCGCCGGAGCTGTCCAGCAACGGGCGGTAGCCCCAGATCGGGGCGAGCATCGCCAAGGCAGCTTGCACGTCGACCCGGACGTCACCGGTGTGCACCGGCAAGGGAAACGGCTCGGCGGGGGGTAGGCCGTGCCCGAAACGCCCGTCGGTCAGCAACGCCCACACATCACCGAAGGTCACATAACCAGCGAGATCCTCGATATCCACGCCGCGGTAGCGCAACGCTCCGCCGTCCCGATCCGGTTCGGCGATCTCGGTATGAAAGGCGACCACACCCTCCAACCCCGGCTTGAAATCGTCCTCCGCCACCCCGTTCAACACGGTCACGCCATCCTCCTCGCACGGTAGAGCCCCTCGGTTGGGCACGCGCGGGTCGCTGACCGGCCAACGGGTGGGCGCACGCCCAGGCGCGGCGCCGCGCGGATGGGCTAACACTGCACCCCATGCACGCCTGAGGCAATCTTGACCGTGGTTTCGTGCACCGATGGGTTTCCATCGAGCTCGCCGATCGCGCAGGGCGGAGGCAACGCGGTGAAGTGGACTGCTGACCTTGCTCGGATGCGGGTCGCCTACACCGATCGGGGGCTGGGGGAGGGCGACCTCGCCGGTACCTGGCACGAGCAGTTTGCCGCCTGGCTCGCCGACGTCCTGGCCGCGGGTTTTCCCGAGCCCAACGCGATGGTGCTGGCCACCGTGGACGCCCACGGACTGCCCAGCTCCCGGACCGTGCTGGTCAAGGGTTTCGATGAGAGAGGTTTCGAGTTCTACACCAACCTGCATTCTGCCAAGATGCGTGACCTCAACGGCACCGGATTCGCTGCGGCGACGTTCCCCTGGATCGGGCTGCACCGCCAGGTGCACCTGCGCGGGCCGATCGAGCTGCTCACCGCGGAGCAGAGCACCGTGTACTGGCGGACCCGCCCGCGTGGCGCCCAGCTGGGCGCGTGGGCCTCAGCTCAGTCCAGCGTGGTACCCGACCGGCGCGCCCTGGACGTCGCGCTGGAGCACGCTGCGGCCCGCTTCGCCGACGCGGAGCAGGTGCCGTTGCCACCGCACTGGGGCGGGGTCCGGATCCGACCGGTCAGCGTGGAGTTCTGGCAAGGCAGGCCGGACCGGATGCACGACCGTCTGCGCTACCAGATCGCCGATGACGGCACCTGCACGATCTGCCGCCTCGCCCCGTAACGCGACTGTGTTGGCGCGTTACGCCGCCGCACCGCGTTGCGAGCTACCGTGGAGGTGTGGCGGGTGAACAAGGTGTGAGGTTGGAGTACCCGGACGGCGAGCACCACATGCCGATCATTCGAGCCACTGTGGGGGCTCCGGCGGTCGACCTGAGTACGCTGCGGGCGAAGACGGGCTTGGTCACCTTCGACCCGGGGCTGGTGAACACCGCCCTGTGCACGTCGGAGATCACCTATATCGACGGCAACGCCGGAGTGCTGCGCTACCGCGGCTACCCGATCGAGGTATTGGCGGAACGCTCGAACTTCCTGGAGACCAGCTACCTGTTGATCTACGGCGATCTGCCGACCAGCGGGCAGCTGGAGCGATTCACCGACGAGATCCGCGTCCACACTCTGCTGAACGAGGACCTCAAGCGTTTCTTCGACGGCTTCCCGCGCGATGCCCATCCGATGCCGGTGCTCTCCAGCGCGGTCTCTGCGCTGTCCACTTTCTACCAGGACAGTCTCAATCCGTTCGATCATGACCAGGTGGAGATCTCCACCGTGCGTTTGCTGGCCAAGCTGCCCACCATCGCCGCTTACGCGTACAAGAAGTCGATCGGTCAGCCGTTCCTCTACCCGGACAATTCGCTGAGCCTGGTGCACAACTTCCTCCGGATGACCTTCGGGCTACCCGTGCAGCCCTACGAGATCGATCCGGTGGTGGCTGACGCCCTGGATCTGTTGTTCATGCTGCATGCCGACCACGAGCAGAACTGTTCCACCTCCACCGTGCGGATGGTCGGCTCGACGCACGCCGACCTGTTCGCATCGATCTCGGCGGGCATCAACGCGCTGTTCGGCCCGCTGCACGGTGGCGCGAACCAGTCGGTGCTGGAGATGCTCGAACGCGTCCACGTCGAGGGCGATGACGTGGACGCTTTCGTCGCGAAGGTGAAGAACAACACCGAGGGTGTGCGTCTGATGGGTTTCGGGCACCGGGTCTACAAGAACTACGATCCCCGCGCGAAGATCGTCAAGAAGGCTGCGGACGACGTCCTGCACAAGTTGGGGGTCAACGATCGGCTCCTGGAGATCGCGGTGGCGCTGGAGGCGAAGGCCCTGGCGGACGACTACTTCGTGGAGCGCAAGCTCTACCCCAACGTCGACTTCTACACCGGCCTGATCTACCGCGCGATGGGCTTCCCGACCAGGATGTTCACCGTGCTCTTCGCGCTGGGCCGGCTGCCGGGCTGGATCGCGCACTGGCGCGAGATGAACGGCGATCCGGAAACCAAGATCGGCAGGCCGCGACAGGTCTACACCGGTTACTCCGAACGGGAGTACACCGCGATTACCCAACGTTGAGGTCCCGGTAGGCCGGGAATCATCCGTTGAGCGGTGCTCGATTCGCGGTTCGGCGCGTAGGTTGCCCGCAGGCCGAAACCGGGGAGCAACGAATCCATGCGCACCATCGAGTGGGTCGACGGACACGTCGATGTGATTGACCAGACCGCCTTGCCTCAGCAGCGGCGAGTGGCCCTGCACGCCACCGGCGACGTGGTGAATGCGATTCACCGGATGGTGGTGCGCGGTGCGCCCGCGCTGGGTGCATTGGGGGCGTTGGGTGTAGCACTGGCCGCTGCGCGGTCGGCGGAGCTGGGATATGACCCCGATGCCGTGCGCACCGATGCCCGCCGTATCGCCGAAGCCCGGCCGACCGCGGCGCACCTGAGCTGGGCGGTGCAGCAGGTGCTCCCCGCGGTGCCGCGGGGCCCCCAAGCGGTGCTGGCTGCCGCGCAGGCCTTGGTGGAGGCCGATGTGCGGGCCTGCGCGACGCTGTCCCGGCTCGGTGCCGCCCTGCTGCGCAGCTACGTCGGCGACCGGCCGATGGTGCTGCACACTCACTGCAACGCGGGCGCGCTGGCCTGCGTGGAGTGGGGTACCGCGCTCGGTATCGTGCGGGCACTGCATGCCGACGCGCTGGTCCGGATGGTGGTGGTCGGGGAGACTCGACCGCTGCTGCAGGGTTCTCGGATCACCGCGGTCGAACTCGCCGGGCTGGGCGTGCCACATCAGGTGGTCGTGGACGCTGCGGGCCCCTCGCTCATCGCCAGCGGGGAAGTGGACGCGGTGATCGTCGGGGCGGACCGGATCGCCGCCAACTACGACGTGGTGAACAAGGTGGGCACCTACCCGTTGGCCCTGGCCGCGGCGCGGGCCGGTATCCCGTTCGTGGTGGCTGCACCGACCGCCACCATCGACCTCGACACGCCCACCGGAGCAGGGGTGACCATCGAGTACCGCGACCCCGACGAGGTACTGCTGGTAGGTGGTTGGCGGATGGCGCCGGTCGAGTCCAGCGCACTCAATCCCGCCTTCGACGTGACCCCTGCCGATCTGGTCACCGCGATCGTCACCGAGTCCCGGGTGATCGAGCCGTCGCGGCCGGCGGAGGCGACGGTGGTGCACGCGGTGACCGTGCCCGCCATGCGGATGGTCGGGGCGTCCTGACCCTCAGTCTCCGGCGGCTTGGCCGGTGACGTTCACGGAGCCGACCGCGAATGCCACCTCACCGACGTTCATCGTGGGCAGCGTGAACACACACTGGTAGGTTTAGCCCTCGCCGGGCACGAGCTTCTTGCGGACCGGAGTCATGCTCATCGGCACGGTGGCGCCGTTGAACTGTGGGTCGTGCGGACCCAGGGCGCCGGTATCGACGGTGATCGGGATGTCGTTGGTGTTGACCAGCGCGATGGTGAACCGCACACCACCCTTGATCTTCTCCGGCCGTAGCACCGTCATCGTGATACCGGCGGCATCGGTGACGGGTGCGGCGAACGCGACCAGATCGACCGCGCGTTCAGTCCCTGCTGGTCGTGGTGGCGTGGATTCGGACGTTGCGGTATTGGGTGTCGCGGCGTTCGGCGTCGCGGTGTTGGACGTCGGTGCCTGCTGTGGGCTGGCCTGCTGAGTCGGTGGGCTGGGACGGGCGATAGCCAAGCCACCGGCACCCACGGCTTTTCAACGGCCCGTCGGACAAACCACCTAAGATACGGTAGCGGCGCGTGGTTGTACAGTGATTGTGAGTGGCAAACAGTGTGTAGCCACTGTTTGGTGTTAGCCACTGTTTGCCACTCACGTGTTGTTGCGCAGCAGCACGACGCTGCGCAGCACTTCGCCGCGCTCCATTTTCTCGAAGGCCGCTTCCACGTCGTCCAGGCTGATCGTCTCCGAGACGAACCGTTCCAGGGGTAGGCGCCCCTGGAGGTGCAGTTCGATCAGCATCGGGAAATCCCGCTCGGGCAGGCAGTCGCCGTACCACGACGACTTGAGCGCGCCGCCCCGTCCGAAGATCTCCAGCAGCGGGATCTCGGGCACCATCATCTCCGGGGAGGGCACCCCGACCAGGACCACGGTGCCCGCCAGGTCGCGGGCGAAGAACGCCTGCCGCCAGGTCTCCGGCAGGCCCACCGCGTCGATCACGACGTCGGCTCCGAAGCCCCCGGTGTGTGCCCGGACCGCCTCGATGACGTCGCAGCTGCGGGCGTTGACGGTGTGCGTCGCGCCGAAGTCGGTGGCCCACCGCAGCTTGCCCTCGTCGATGTCGATGCCGATGATCGTGGTCGCGCCGGCCAGCCGAGCCCCGGCGATGGCGCCGTTGCCCACCCCGCCACACCCGATCACCGCCACCGAGTCCCCGCGGGTGACGCCGCCGGTGTTCATCGCCGCGCCGAGACCGGCCATCACGCCGCAGCCGAGCAGCCCGGCGACCTCCGGCGCGACCGCCGGGTTGACCTTGGTGCATTGGCCGCTGTGAACCAGGGTCTTCTCGACGAAAGCTCCGATGCCCAGCGCGGGCGAGAGCACGGTGCCATCTGGCAGCGTCATCGGCTGGGCGGCGTTGTGCGTGGCGAAGCAGTACCAGGGTCTGCCCCGGCGGCAGGCTCGGCAACGTCCACAGACCGCGCGCCAGTTGAGGATGACGAAATCACCCGGAGCCACCGTGTCGACGCCGTCCCCCACGGCCTCCACCACACCGGCGGCCTCGTGCCCGAGCAGGAACGGGAACTCGTCATTGATGCTGCCCTGGCGGTAGTGCAGGTCGGTGTAGCACACACCGCATGCCTGCACCACGACCAGCGCCTCACCCGGTCCGGGGTCCGGTACCTGCACGGTCTCCACCGTGACCGCCGCACCTTTGCCGCGCGCAACCACCCCACGCACTTCGTGGCTCACCGCGACCTCCCGTTCCCGGGCCGATCTAGCGGCGGCGCTTGCGCCTGCCGCCGGCAATCGTGCTCGCCAGCAGGAGCCCGCCGAGCAGGCCGCAGTTGGACAGGAAGTTCGCCTGGCGGGCCTTGCGGGCGTCGGGGGAACCGGCGGGGGAGAACGGATGCCCGGCCACGGTGGTCGGGATCAGATCCGCCGCGAGGACGATCGCAGAGAGCCGGGGCATCCGCCCGAGTCCCATCAGCAGCCCAGCGGTGATCTTGACGGCAGCGCCCGCCTGCACGACCAACGCCGGATTGACCGCAGCAGGAGCCTTCGTCAGCAGCGGCGCGACTGTCTCGATCTTCGGCTTCGGGTTGAGTAAATCTTCTACGCCGTTCGCGACGGATACGGCGGCGAGTAGCGGGCGGGCAACACGGCTGAACACGGCGGCTCCTCTCTGAGCTCTTCGCTTTTGCACCGTAGCCTTCCTATGCCGCTGCGAGGTGGAAGCCACCCGTCCGGGGCATAGCGAGAACTCAGTCCCTGCGTGCCGCAGAGGCGGCGCGCAGCAGCGATGCCCGGTCGGCGATCTTGATGCGGGTACGCCCCGCCGCCACCCCGAGCGCCCGCTCGGCGGCGTCGATCGCCTCCCAACCGGCCCAGGTGACGACGTGCACGTCCCGCTGGGTGAGCTTGTCGATGATCGCATCGGGTTCGCGATGCGGGGCGCGGGGCAACGCGTCGAGGTCAGCCAGCAACTGCTCGACGGTCTCCTTGGCGTCGCCTTTGTTGGTGCCGATCACACCAGTGGGGCCGCGCTTGATCCAGCCGACCACGTACTCACCGATTGCGGTGCAGCCCTCGCGCTGAACCCGGCCCGCCACATGCGGGATCACGCCGGACCGCTCGTCGAAGGGCACACCGGGTACCGCCAGACCCCGGTAGCCCACCGACCGCAGCACCAGCTGTGCTGCCAGGGTCACCGTCTCGCAGTTGCCGACGACGTTGCCGGAGCCGTCCAGTGCATTGCGCTCACACTGCACCGCCTCCACCCGCTCGTGGCCGAGCACGGCCACCGGGGAGAGCAGGAACCGCAGGTGGATCCGCCGTGCCCGGCCCTGCTGGGGGCGGGCGGACCACTCCTGGAGCGTCTCGAGGTTTCGCCGCACGGTTTTGTTGGTCTCGATGAGTTCCTTACCGGCCTGATCGAGCACCAGCTCAGCGGGGTCGACCACCACGTCGGCGCCGGCCAGCTCGCCCAGTTCGCGCAGCTCCTTGGTGGTGAACTTGGCCTGCGCGGGTCCGCGCCTGCCGACGATGTGGATATCACTGATGGCGCTGGCGTCCAGCACCGTGAGCACCTGATCGGGCATGTCGGTGACAGCCAGTTCCGGCGAGGACTTGGCCAGGATGCGAGCGACGTCGATTGCGACGTTGCCCACCCCGATCACCACAGCGCTGTGGGCGTCCAGGGTGAACGCGTCCACCTCGGAATCCGGGTGGCCGCAATACCAGGCGACGAACTCGGTTGCCGAGAAGCTGCCGGGCAGGTCTTCGCCGGGGATGGACAGCCGGCGATCGACCGACGACCCGGTCGCATAGACCACCGCGTCGTAGTAGTCCCGCAACTCGTCCACCGTCAGCCCGGTACCCAGCTCGATTCCGCCGAGAAACCGCACGCCGGGCCGCTCCAGGATTTTTCGCAGGGTGATCTCCAGCGACTTCATCTTGAGGTGATCCGGCGCCACGCCGTAGCGCAACAGCCCGTACGGGCAGGGCAGCCGGTCCAGCACGTCCACCGATACGCAGTCGTGCTTGCTCAGCTCATCGGCGGTGTACAGCCCGGAGGGACCGGACCCGATGACTGCCACCCGAACCGACCCGGACACAGCTGGTGCACCTCCTGATAGCCCGGAATGACCCCGTGATACCTGACCCCGTGATACCTGACAGCCCCGGCAGGCCCCGCCCGCTCGACGTTACGCCACGACGATGCGGCGCAACGCCGCGACGGTCAGCCCGTTGCGCAGTCGCGGGTCGCCACGGAGCACCGATACTCCACCAGGGCGAGCCAGGTCGTCGAGCACCGCCACCGCGCCGGACAGGTCCTGATCACGGGTGTAGCCGTTGACTACCGCGACACACCGCAGCCCAGCCGCCTGGGCGGCTTGCACCCCGTTGGCCGAGTCCTCCACAGCTACCGCGTCGACGGGCGCCAGGTGCAGGCGGGCCAGCGTCTCCTGGTACGCTGCTGGAGCGGGTTTGAGGTCAGTAACGTCTGACCCGGTGACGACGACGTCAAATGCAGCGAGCCCGAAAAGAATGTCGAGCAGCGGCAGTACCCAATCGCTGGTTCCCGTAGTGGCCACCGCGGTCGCCACTGCCTCCGCGCGCAGCGCGGAGATCAGTTCCGTCGTTCCTGACCGGGCCTTGATCGCGCCCGAGCGGACCAGTGCGGTGAATCGGCGGGTTTTGTCGCGATGCAGTTGCGCCGCCAGCGTGGAGGCGTGGGTAGGGGAGTATCCCTTCGATTGGAGGTAGCGTTCGATCCGCCGACGACCACCGGTTGTGGTGAGCAGCTCGCCGTATTCCTCGACACTCCACCGGTAATTCAGGCCGGCTGCCTGGAAGGCTTCGTTGAACGCCACTCGATGACCGTCGCGTTCGGTATCGGCGAGTGTGCCGTCCACATCGAAGATGACTGCCCGCAGCGACATGTACCTCACGCTAGAGCTGTTGTCGGCGTCTCTGCGTCCCCCGAGCAGGTGGCACCATGGAGATCCTCCGAGGAGTTCGTCGAAGCGCCCTAAGCGTCTGTCCTGCTGGTCGGTCTCGACCGCCTGCCTCTCGCCCCATGGAACTCAGCCCGCACCGATTTGTGGTCCCGGGTCTGGCGTTTTTGATCTTCCCGGTTCGCCGAGGGAACACTTTCATCCGATCGTGAAGATCGTTTTCGTGCCCCCTTCGGCGTGTCAGAAGTAGTTTGACGGCTGGTTCCCGCTGCGGCAATCTTGCTGCCACCATCCTGGTGGGGAGGCTCGTGGCGGTCCTGCCAGCCGTCGGTCAGCGAGCCCAAGGCGTCGATCAGGTTGCGCACGGAGGTGAAGGTCCCCCGGCGGATGGCCTGCTGCGTGATGATGCCCAGGGACACCTCAACGAGCTTGTGCCACGGGTCCGGCTGACCCTCAGCCTGACCCTCAGCGACACCATGTGGGTTCTGCCGGTGCAATGCCGCGGCGCGCTGGGACAGATTGTGATACAGCCCGGCGAGGTCGCGAATCCGGGCCTGCCGCTGGAGATCAGTGGCGAAGGTGAACGTCTCGACGTGATCCGGCTGGATGCCCCACTTGCGCCATATTCGAGAGACCGTGGCGAACGAGATACCCAGATGTTGGGCCAACAGCCGCGACGACCACTGGTCGGCCCCCAGATGGGCTGGCGGACGGCCGCCGTCAGCGAGCGTGGTGGACACCACTTCAAGCTCGTCCACCACCGGCGGTCGGCCGGACCGGGGCAGATCGCCCAGCGCGTTGATCCCTCCGGTGGCATAGCGCTGGCGCCAGTTGAGGACGGTTGGGCGAGTCGCGCCGGTCCGCCGAGCGATCTCGGTGTTCGTCAGGCCCTCAGCCGACATCAACACGATCCGTGCTCGCTGCGCCAGGCTGGGCCGCGCCGAGGCCGAGCGTGCCATCGCCTCGAGGCGGCCACGGTCACCCTCCCGCAGGGTCAGTGCAGCGACGATCGCCATAGCTCATCATCTCGCAACTAAGACTGTAAAACAACTATCAACACATAGCCCTGCCAGGCACGTCGGGTACGGATGCCCCGCAGCTCGGCGGCGCGTAGCCGCTCTTGACACGCCGAACCTCATCCGTGTGGACTAATGCCCCGCGACCCATCAAAATGGACGCGGGAAGCCAACGAGCCCACTAGCAGCCGGCACTGGAGCCAGAGAGGGGCCAGACGATGGCGATCGAGTCTGACGGACACAGCCGAGGTAATCCCAGGCTTTACGAGCTGATCGAGAACGCGCCAAAGACAGGGAAGAGTCCGACCATCTGGGCTTGGCCAGAGGTGGTGGACTGGCTTCGAGTGGCTGGCCAACCGGTGCCCGGCCCGTGGCCTCCGCATCAGCGGCCACGACCAAACCCCGAGGAAGAGAGCCTTCCCGAGGCTGTGGTCGAGCCGGCTCGTCCGCAGGACATCCCGACCAATGTCCCCTCGACCAATGTCCCCTCGGACACTGCCCCGAGGGACACTGCCCCAAGTCAGGTCAGTCAGGCCGACGTCCCGCATCAGAACTATGGGTTCGACGATCCTCCCCCCCGGCACGGACTTGGGTTGCTCGATTCCTGAGCGAGCCTTCCTCATCGGCTCGGTCAATATTCTTGACGCAAATTGGCCGACAGTGACAGCCTTGCTGGCCTCCCAGTGCGGGATACCAGCGGATGAATGAATAGGCATTACAATTTTTCCTTT
The DNA here is from genome assembly GCA_963712995.1 of uncultured Actinomycetota bacterium. Taxonomy (GTDB): domain Bacteria; phylum Actinomycetota; class Actinomycetes; order Mycobacteriales; family Pseudonocardiaceae. The sequence continues at coordinate 39,239 of CAVQKH010000021.1, forward strand.
GGCTTTTTGAGGAAAAGGAGGATCTGGATGTACCCGTCTCGTTTTCACTACGAGGCCCCACGTTCGCTTGACGAGGCGTTCGGCGTTTTGCAGGCGTACGGTGACGAGGCGAAGGTGCTCGCTGGGGGGCAGAGCCTCATCCCGCTGATCAAGCTACGCTTCGCGGCGCCGGCGGTAGTCCTCGACATCAACAATATTCCGGGGCTGGACTACCACGAAGAGGACTCGGACGGCTCCCTGCTTATTGGCGCACTGTGTCGGCACCGGGATCTGGAGCGTTCTCCGTTGCTGCGGAGCAAACACCCCACCATGTCGATCACCGCGCCACTCATTGCGGACCCCATGGTCCGTAGCCGTGGAACGCTGGTCGGCTCGGTCTGTCACGCGGATCCGCAGGGGGACTGGGCGTCGGTGATGCTGGCGCTGGGCGGCGAGATCATCGCCCGGAGTCCCGAGGGGGAGCGCGCGATCCCGGTCTCCCAGTTCGTTCTCGGGCCGTTCCAGAACGCCCTGCAGCCGACCGAGATCGCGATCAGAGCACGGGTCCCTGCGCCGCGAGGCACTCGTTCGGGCACCTACCTCAAGCTGGAGCGGAGGGTAGGAGACTTCGCGACCGTCGGTCTCGCGGTCGCGCTCGAGATGTCCGGTGGCACGATCAACCGGGCTGGCATCGCACTGACCGGTGTCGGATCCAACAACATCCAGTGCACCGCAGCCGAGCAGTCACTGGCCGGTAAGACGCTCAACGCCAGCACCATCGATCAGGCGGCTCGGCTGTCGGCGGAGGCGGCTCAGCCCAAGACCGATGTTCGCGGGAGCGCGGAGTACAAGCGGCATGTTGTGTACACCTTCGTCACGCGCGCGTTGAGTAACCGAGTGGGCATGGCGGCCTGAGGTCCTGGCACTAACTCGATAGGTACTTTCAAAGGCATTGGTGACATCAAGGAGGCGGCGTGGAAGAGCGACGGATAAACGTCGTGGTGAACGGGGAACCGAAATCTGTCGATGTCGAGCCTCGCATACTCCTGGCCCACTTCTTCCGTGAAGTGCTAGGGATGACCGGCACGCACATCGGCTGCGATACAACCAACTGCGGTGCGTGCACCGTGTTGGTCGACGGTTTGCCCATGAAGTCGTGCACCATGTTCGCCGTCATGGTCGATGGGCACGAGGTGACGACCGTCGAGGGTCTCGGTTTGTCCAGTGAGCTTCATCCCATTCAGCAGGGATTCCGGGAGGAGCACGGACTGCAGTGTGGGTTCTGCACCCCGGGGATGATGTTGGCAACGAAGGCACTGCTGGCGGAGAATCCCAACCCGACTGAGGAAGACATACGTTGGGGACTTTCCGGCAACCTCTGTCGTTGCACTGGTTACCAAAACATCGTGAAAGCGGTTCTTTGGGCTGCGGAGCAAATGCGGTCCGAAGCGGGCTCATTTAGTCGCTGACGGCTAGAGGCTAGAGTCGACGACAAGGGAGATAGTGACGTGGCGCAGGCATTGGACGAAATCAAGATTGGTGGCTTGGGTGCAAGCCGCAAGCGGGTGGAGGACGACCGCTTCCTCCGGGGTAAGGGCCACTACATCGATGACTTCAAGTTGCCCGGCATGGTGCACTTGGAGATCCTCCGTAGTCCATTAGCCCACGCACGGATCAAGTCGATCGACACGAGCAAAGCCTGGCAGATGCCGGGTGTGCACATGGTGCTCACCGGCGACATGGCCGCCCAGCACAACCTGGCGTGGATGCCGACGCTGTCCTACGACACCCAGGCGGTGCTCGCCACCGACAAGGTGCGGTTCCAGGGCCAGGAGATCGCGTGCGTGATCGCCGACGACCCGTACATCGCCAAGGATGGCTGCGAGGCGATCGTGGTCGAGTACGAGCCGCTTCCGCCGATCGTCAACCCCTACCAGGCCGTCGCGGAAGGCGCCCCGATCATCCGGGACGACAAGGAAGGGCAGACGGACAACATCTGCTACCGCTGGGAGGTCGGCGACCGGGACGGGACCGAACGCGCCTTCGCCCAAGCCGACCTGGTCTCGAAGATTGATCTGCACTACCCGAGGTCGCACCCGTCGCCGATCGAGTGCTGCGGGTCGATCGCGGACTACAACGCGGCGACCACGAAGCTCACGGTCTACATGACGACCCAGGCGCCGCACATCATCCGGGCAGCGGTGGCGATCGTCGCCGAGCTGCCAGAGCACATGATCCGGGTCATCTCGCCTGACATCGGTGGCGGGTTCGGCAACAAGGTCCCGGTGTATCCAGGGTACGTCTGCTCGATTCTCTGCTCCATCCTCCTCACGCGGCCAGTCAAGTGGATCGAGGACAAGACCGGTAACCTCATCTCCACGCACTACGCGCGTGATATCTACTACAAAGGCGAACTCGCGCTCCGTAAGGACGGCAAGATCCTCGCGGTGAGATTCCATTGTGACAGTGATAATGGCGCCTTCTTCTCGGACGCTCAGCCGACGAAATTCAAGATCGGGCTGATGCATTCGGCGTTTGCTTGCTACAACATTCCGTTCGCGTACATGACGGCACAGGGCGCATATACGAATAAGGCGCCCGGAGGCGTCGCGTATCGATGTTCCTTCCGGGTCACCGAAGCGATGTTCTTCCAGGAGCGGGCGATCCAGGCCGCCGCCGACGACCTGGGCATGGATCAGGCGGAATTCCGTCGCATCAACCTGGTGAGGGACGATCAGTTCCCGTTCCGAACGCCCTATGGATTCTTGCTGGACTCCGGGCAGTACGGGAAGTGTCTCGACGTCGCGCTCAATGCCGTCGACTATCCAGGCTTCCTGCGCGAGAAGGAAGAAGCCCGCGCACAGGGCCGGCGCCTCGGGATCGGTATCTCGACCATGACCGAGCCGCTGGGTGCTGGTAACAGCCGCGAGTACGACATCCTCGGCATCAAGATGTTCGATGCCGCGGAACTGCGGGTGCACCCCAGCGGGAAGGCGATCCTGAAGATCGGGGCGCAGACCCAGGGCCAGGGCCACGAGACGACGTTCGCTCAGATCGTCACGCACGAGCTGGGTATTCCGGCGGCCGATATCCTGGTTCAGCACGGCGACACCGACAACACGCCATTCGGCATGGGGACCTACGCGTCCCGGAGCACGCCGACCGCAGGCGCGGCGACGTCCATGGTGGCCCGCAAGATCCGGGCGAAGGCCAGGAAGCTGGCCGCTCACCTGCTTGAGGTGTCCGAAGAGGACGTGGAGTGGGAGCTTGGCCGCTTCTACGTACGGGGTGCACCGAACAATGGTGTGTCCATCCAGGAGTGCGCCATGGCGGCATACGGCAACATGCCTGATGGCATGGAGCCGGGGCTGGAGAACAACGCGTACTACGACCCGCCGAACATGACGTGGCCGTTCGCGGCGTACATCGTGACGGTCGAGGTCGATCCTGACACCGGTGTGTGGGACGTGTTGCGCATGGTCGCGGTCGATGACTGCGGTGTCCGCATCAACCCGATGATCGTCGAGGCCCAGATCATGGGCGGAATGACCGAGGCCTACGCGGTGGCCAACATGCAGTTCATCACGTTCGATGCCGAAGGTAACTGTGTAGGCTCCAATTACATGGACTACCTACTGCCGACGGCGTGGGAGACTCCGGGTTTCGAGCTTCATGAGGTCGTTACGCCTTCACCGCATCACCCGATCGGCGCCAAGGGCGTCGGTGAGTGTGCTGCGGTCGGTGGCCCAGCGGCATTCGTGAACGCGGTGATGAACGCCATCGACGACACCGGGGTGCGGAACATCGACATGCCGCTGCTTCCCGACCGCGTGTGGGAGGCACTGAAGTACAAGCGGAATATTTCCGGAATGCCTCCGGTCAAGACAGACGGCTGATAAGTGCACTGTGGATAGATAGGTCGATGGAGATGGACGGGTGGGACGTCCTTGAGCATGCCCGTGAGCTGTCGAATCGCGGAGAGGCGTTTGTGCTGGCCACCGTTGTGTGGCGGCGTGGCCCGTCCTCGGGCAAGGAGGGTTGCCGGGCTGTCATCACAGCCTCGGGGCAGGTGTTCGGGTTCATCGGTGGCGCCTGCGCGGAACCTGTGGTCGTTCGCGAGGCCCGGCACATCCTTGCCGAGGGTGTGCCGCGCCTCGTCTTCCTCGGCACGCCTGACGAACTCGAGTCGGTGGCCGTCCGGGAGGGCATCAGCTACGTACCGATGTCCTGTCAGAGCGAAGGTGCCTTGGAGATCTACATCGAACCCGTGGTGCCCAAGACTCACCTCGTGGTTGTCGGGCGGTCTCCGATGGTGGAAGCGCTCGTCCAGATGGGCCAGGCGATCGGTTGGCGAACCGTGCTCGTCGACCCCGATGGTGGTACCGCGGAGAGTCATCCGCTGGCACAGCACGTGGTCAGCGGGCTTGACTTCAAGGCGGCTGAGGTCGATGAGCGCTCCCTCGTGGTGGTGGCCACGCAAGGTCATCATGACGAGGAGGCCGTAGAGCAGGCACTCCTAGCCGGACCCGCCTACATCGGCTTGGTCGGCTCGCGACCACGGGCCAAGTCGGTGCTCGAGTTCCTGGAAAGTCGCGGATTGTCGAAAGAGGCGTTGGCCCGGGTGAAGGTGCCGGCGGGTCTCGATCTCGGAAAAATCTCGCACCGCGAAATCGGGGTAGGGGTACTGGCTGAGTTGGTGAAACTGAGGGCCGCCGGCAAGCTCGTTAAGGGCGTGCCGCCTGAGTTGCCTGAGGTCGCCGAAGCGATCGACCCGGTGTGCGGCATGACGGTGGAAATGGGGTCCGCACGCCACAAGGTGGATCACAACGGAACCACGTACTACTTCTGCGCTCCGGGATGCGCCAGGGCGTTCAAGAAGGATCCCGCCGACTTCATCGGATCGGGGACGGTGTCATGAATCGAAAGTTCGGTCCCTGCGTGGTAAGGAGAGCGAGTAGTCGATGCTGATCGAAAGCGAGTTCGAAGTTGCTGCGCCGCTCGAGCAGGTGTGGAAACACATGCAAGACGTGCCGCGGATCGCACCCTGCCTGCCAGGTGCCGAGCTCACCGATGTCAACGGGGATGTATACAAGGGGCGGGTGACCACCAAAATGGGCCCGGTGAAGCTCCAGTTCGCCGGTACCGCCCAGATCGTGCTGCGGGACGAAGCTGCTAAGCGAATCGTGATGGATGCGTCTGGTTCGGAGGAAAAGGGCAAGGGCCAAGCCACCATGAAGGTCACGTCGACGATGGTGTCCTCCGGCAGCGGAACGCGAGTCAAGGTGGCCCAGGACCTTCAGCTTTCCGGTGCTGCTGCGCAGTTCGGCAGGGGCATGGTTCAGGACGTCACCAGCGTGATCATGAAAAGTTTTGCCAAGTGCATCGCGGATGACATCGGGCGAGCCCACCGGGGCGAGGCCCCGGTAGCACGCGAAGCTGTTCCAGTGAAGGGTTTCAGCATCGCCATGCAGGCGGCCATGACTGCGTTGAAGCGGTTCTTCGGCCGGCTTTTCGGCCGGGGAAAATCGTGATAACGATCCGTGAGTGAAGGAGAGACTAGATATGTTCTGGTGGTGGATCGGTGATCTCGTTCTACTCTTCGCGGTATTGCCCATCGTTGTGGTGTTGATGAACCGTATCGTCGCGCCAGTGGATCGAATCCGCAAGACTGTGGATGACATTCTGTACAACGGTGTGATTCTGACCGGGGAGCTTGACAATGTTCCCGCACTGCTGGCCGAGACGGACAGCACGGTCAATTCGGTGGCCATCGGTGCGACTCGCTACGTGAAGCGCGTCGGGGCCGTGCTAGGGACCCTTGGTGCCTGAGATATCGAGGAAGAGGAGGAAGCCATGCCAGCAGCCGCGTGGGTGACCCTATTGGCTGTCGCGCTGATAGTGGCCGTTGTTGGGCTCTCGCTGTTGAAAGTGATTTCCCAGCTGCGACACGTCTCCTGGACACTTGGCGCGATCATCGTCGGTGTCAACGCGATCGCTTATCAGACGAGGACTGTTCCGGAGGTCATCCCTTCGGTCAACGCGAACCTCGCGCCGGTACGAGCTATGGCAGAACAGGTTTAAGGCCGGCGACGACCAGTTAGGTCGACGTTGGAACTGGATAAGGAGTGGAAGAGATGCACGAGTTCACATGTGGTCATCAGGAATGCAGCTCGCAGTTCAGCTCGGGCACCAAAGATGCCCTGATGCGGCAGGTCGCTGATCACCTCAAGGAAGTCCACAACGTTCAAACGGCGACTCAGACGCTCTTGGGTTACCTCGAAACCACGTGCGTGACCTCGACGCCGGAGCGTTAGCACTGGTAAACCCCGAAGAACACAATAAACTGCTACCGAAAGGAGGGCTGCGGGATGGTGTTGTTGTTACTCGCGGAACAGGCGCCCGGGCCCGGTGAGGCGAATCTGTTCGGCTGGTACCTCGGTTTCGCGATCGCTGTCGTTGTCATTTCTGTGGTGGTCGCATTGGTGGCCCCGGTCCTGGTGCTCGCCGCTCGGATCGCCCGCCAGGCACCACAGATCAACCAGGCCCTTCAACAGTCATATCGAAACACGCTCCCATTGGCTGACCTCCGACAGACGATCGACCACGCAGAGGTCATCCTCGGCGGTCTGGAACGCGGACGCGCTAGGCTTGGAGGTTAGCGATGGTGACGGCATTTCTCCTTGGATATGCAGGTGCACCTGATGGATATGCGCCTGAAGAGGCCACCTTCTGGTGGGTCGCGATAGGCATGGGTTTCGGCGTCCTGATCGTGGTGATCCTCTTGCTCAGCTCCCTGGTGTCCATGGTGCGGTCCATTGATCAGAGCGTGGTGGGAGTCCGGGACACCCTGCGGGCCATCCCGCAGAATACGGTCAATTCGGCGCTCATCCCTATCACCGCTGACAGGGTTGACGCAGTGCTGGCAGAGGGTCTGCAGCATCATCTGTTCCTGACCAGGGTTCTCACTGGTGCAGGGACGCCGGTTGGAAAGGGCTAGAGATGACTCTTATCCTCCTGACTGTTGTCTGCATCGCGTTGTTGATCGCGGTTCTGGCGATCTACCTCTTTATCATCGGTGTCCTGCTCAATCGCATCGCGGACAATCTTGATGACTGCTTGGGAAGCGTGAAGACGATCGCCAAGCACGCCGAGGTCATTGTTCCTGCGGTCGAGCACATCAACCGAACAGGTGGAGTGGTCGCAAGTGCGCTACCGCTGCTCTATGGCGGGGCAGAGAAAATTCAGGCCAAATTGGCTGCCCCTGCACCGGCACCGGTTAATGGGCACACGAACCTGCCGGCCTCGGGTCGTCGTCGGTCGCGGCTGATGGACACGGTCGGCTTCAAGGGCGGCCGTCATCACTAGGCTCCGCGAGGCCTGACTGTAGGGACCCCGCTCGGTAGCGGTTGAATAAGCGGTGGGGGAGAGACCTGGGTCTCTCCCCCACCGCTTATTCAACCTCGCGGCGTGATCATGTACTCACAAAGGGATCTCGTCGGGTCCACGCTGTGAGAGCGGGCCCGTCAACTCGGATTTGTAGCTCCCGATCCAGTGGTCGTCCCACGCCTTGTCATACTTCACCTCGTTGCAGTGCGGGTTGTAGATGGCGGTGAGTTCTTGAACGATCTCCTCGCGGTGGGCTCGCGACCAGCCTGCCACCTCGTAGGTGCAGATGTGCAGTTTCCACTTCGAGCTTGTCCGGTTGATCCAGCAGTTCGACCGTGGATGCTTGAAGGGAAAGCCGGCCTCGGCCATATTGTCGGCGTGGCCGACATAGATCACCGCGTAGCGGTCGGGCTTGTTCTCGGGATCCGGTTTATACATGATGGCGAAGACCGCTGGCCTGTTCGGAGGCGTCCAGCCCCCCAGGATCCGCGGCCCCTCGAACGAGTAGCCAGCTAACGACCCGAGGCGAATCATGTCCCGACCTGCATATTCATGGGTGTCCTTGTGTTATGAGACATCGTTTCTAACCAACACTTAGGAGAGCCGGATAGGGCTGCGGCTCTCAGATGTCGCCTGCTTCGTCTTCTTCCTCGCTAATCGCTTCGACCCGCACGATCGGGAAGATCGGCAGCCCCGCCTTCTGCACTGCGTCGGCGAAATGCTCCTTGCCCTTCTTGATCGCCTCCTCGCGGCCGTCGGCGAACACCACGACCTGCGCGCCGTAGCGATTGGTGCCGATGCCGGTGGCGATGCCGCTCATGGGAGCGACGGCGTCCGCCAACTCAACGACCTCCTCGAGCTTCATGATGCGGTCGCCCTGAGCCTCGATGCCGACGCTCCATCTCATCAACATTGGTATTCCGTCTCCCCTAACCGAGCTTTGGAAGCAGCGTAGCGAGTTCCTCGAGACTGCTCAGATCGTGACCGGACAGGAGGACGTCGACATGCGGCTCGGCGGCTATCATACCGACGCTCTGCGGCTGGTAGTCGGGGTTGTTGCCCTTGTGTGGGTTCATCCACACGATGCTGTGGCACAGCCTGGACAGCCGTTCCATGGAGTCGGACAGCAGCTCGGGATCACCACGGTCGAGACCATCGGAGCAGATCACCACGACCCCACCGCGGCACATACCGCGACGGGCCCACAAACGCACGAACTTGTCGATGGAGTCGCCGATTCTGGTGCCGCCCTCCCAGTCGACGACGAGCTTGGCGGCGCGCTGGAGAGCCTCATCGGGTTTGCGCGTTTGAAGCGTCTTTGTGACGCATGTCAGTCGGGTGCCGAAGCAGAACACCTCAACCCTCTGTGCGGCGCGTTGGGAGGCGCCGCGCTTGGCGGAATAGGCGAACTGCAGCAAAGCGCGAGAGTAATCGGACATGGATCCGGACACATCGAGGATGAGGATCAGCGGACGCAGCCGCGTCCGGCGCCGGCGCCAGTACAGGCTGACCATCTCGCCGTTGGTGCGCATGGACTCGCGAATGGTCCGGCGCATGTCGGGCCGGCGCCCGTCAGAGGCAGTCCGAGTCCGCCTGGTGCGACGTTTGGGCGGGGTCAGCTTGACACGTGACATGATACGCCGGATCGCTGCGAGCTCTTCCTCGGTGCACTCGCCGAATGCCCGGTGCTTGAGGGTTTCCACATTCGATGCCATCAGCCCGAGCATCTGTTCCTGCTCTTCCTCCTTACCGGAGGGCTCTGCTGCCGGAATCTCGAACGCTGCCTCGGCTTCGGCGGTGGCCTGCGCCTTGATCTTCAGCACCTTCTGAACAGGGCTGTCAGAATCAAGGAAATATGATTTGAACACCTCGTTGTAGACGAGCACGTCCTCGTGGCGCACTATCATCGTAGTCCGCCCCGCCCAATACAGATCAATGAGGTCGGTCGGATCCAACGGAGCCATGGCTGCGCAGTAGGTCAGGATGTCGCCTGAGCCGACTGGCAACCCCTTGGCGCGTAGCGCGCGACCGAAGTCGATGAGTACCGTGACAAAACCGTGGTGGTTGCGTGACATCGGCTAGCCTGCTCCATGAGGCGCGTCAAGCATTGGACGTGACTTCCGCGAGGTTGTCTCGTACGAGTTCGAGGTCGTCGCGATCCTTCACGATCGAGCCGAGGGTGACATCGGCTACCGCGGGGCTCAGGGAGGTTTCGCCGAGGAAGGCCAGGGTCCGGGACCAGTCAATGGTCTCGGCCACGCCAGGCGGCTTGGCGAGATCCATCTCACGGAGCCGATTGACCGCCGCGACCACCTTACGGGCGAGTATTTCGGACACCTCGGGAGCCTGAACGGTGACGATCTCCACCTCACGGTCGGGGGCGGGGTAGCCGATCCAGTGGTACATGCAGCGCCGCTTCAACGCGTCGTGCAGATCCCGGGTCCGGTTGGAGGTCAATATCACCAGCGGTGGGCGTTCTGCCTTGATGGTGCCGACCTCGGGGATGCTGATCTGGAAGTCGGACAAGACCTCGAGCAGGAATGCCTCGAACTCGTCATCAGCCCGGTCGACCTCGTCGATCAAGAGTACTGCCTGGTCACCTAACTTGACGGCCTGCATCAGCGGACGCTCGAGCAGGAACCGCGGGCCGAACAGTTTCTCGACGGCCTCCTCGCCGCCGATGTCGCGATCCGACAAGGCCCGGATGTAGAGCAGTTGGCGGGCGTAGTCCCACTCGTAGAGGGCTTGGTTGGTGTCGATTCCCTCATAGCATTGCAGCCGAATCAGCGTACGTCCGAACACCGACGACAGCACTTTGGCGATCTCGGTCTTGCCGACGCCCACCTCTCCTTCGAGGAGGATGGGTCGCTGTAGGGACATCGCCACGAACACCGCCGTTGCCAATCCCCGATCCGCCAGGTAATTTCCCCGTCGTAACGTTTCGGTAAGTTCTTTGACGGAACTTGGGTAGTTCATTGAATCGGTCTCCTTGATGATGCCGACGGCCGCTGACTGGCGAGGTCGATCATGTCGCGAGGTAGCAACTTCCATGATGCTGACGTCGACTGGCGCATGGAGCACCCTTGGGGATCCGCCGTCAGACCAGCGAGATCCCCAGAGGGTCTCAGTTGATCGAGTCGAACCCGTGCTCATCCAGTTGCATGGCGTTGACGTACGACGTCGTCTTCTTGACGCCGACGGTCACCGGAGCCATGTCCTGGCCCACGCGGTAGGACGTGAGGCGACCGGAATCCGTGGGTGCCACAAGCGCCTCATCGGTCTTCGCTGCGGGTATCTTGCGTCCGAACATTGTGCTGTCCTTTCGTGTATGGCCACCGCTTGCGCAAGCGGCGGTTGCCTACTCGTTCTGCTCGGACGGGCCGAAGACGAGATCCCTGACGCTGCCCTTCTGGGTGTTCAGCTTGCCCTCGCGTTCGAGCTTGGTCTTCCAGGCGGCCCGCAGGTTGTTCCCGACCGACGGTTCACCTTTGGCTGGTGCGTCGTCGTCGGCCAACCCCTGGAAGCCGACGCTTTCCATGCTCTTGCATATGTTCGTGTTGCCGCAGGCCTCGTCAAGGGCAGCGCTCGTCTGACCTTGGGCTTGCCAGATGCCTCGCAGTGCGGAGAGCGCCTCCGGGCTTTCTTCTGGGCTATTTGTCGATTTTGCGTCTTGACTCATGTCGACCCTCTCCGATGCAACTGGTCGGGGATAGATAGGGAAACCGTACCTGTCCCGGGATTCTCACGCGAAGCCCGGGAACCCTGCGGCAGCGACCTGGTTGGACTACGATCGCGTTGCCTCCTCGAACCTACGGCTTACCTCTTCCCAGTTCACCACGTTCCAGAAGGCTTCGACGTAGCCGGCACGTGAAGCCGGGTACTGCAAGTAGTAGGCGTGCTCCCACAGGTCGAGCCCGAGGATCGGGATCTCTTCTGCGGTGAGCGGGGAGTCCTCGTTGGGGAGGCTGTAGGCCACCAAGCGGTTGCGGACCACAACCAGCCATGCCCAGCCGCTGCCCACGAGCGCGCTCGCGGCACTGGTGAACCGGTTCTTGAACGCCGAGAAGGAACCGAACTCCGCAATGAGGGCATCGGCCAAGGGACCAGAGGGCTTTCCGCCACCGTCCGGACTCAGGATCGTCCAGAACAGGGAGTGGTTCGCATGCCCACCGCCGTAGTTGCGCACCGCATAGTGACGGTCCTCTGGGATCTTGCCGATGTTCCACAGCAGATCCTCGATGGATTGATCACCCCCTGCGCCCGGGTCGGTGATGCCCTTCAGAGCGGCGTTGAGCTGGTCGCAGTAGTGGCGATGGTGCCGCGTGTGGTGCAACTCCATGGTCCGCGCGTCGAAGTAAGGCTCGAGCGCGTCGTAACCGTAGGGCAGGTCGGGAAGCCTGTAGGCGCTCATCGGCCCCTTCCTGAGCTGGGACTCTCGCGGTCCGGGTAGTGGCTCATCGTACACGGAAAATCAGCGCGAGCACGCGGAGCGCGACCCCACCGAGGTCGTGATAACGATCATCGTCGGGGCGCGACGTAGCGATCATTCTCGACGTTCAGGGATCAGGTCATCCTCGTTCCGCAGTGGACACACTGCTGAACGTTCGTATGTGGACGAGGATTGGTTCGGCCATCCGGCCGTTGAATGCGGATGGGCGGCCGTGCTGGACGGCTGTGCTGAGCGGTCGGCGGTCCGCTGCGGCCGATGACCGGCTTACCTGAGGACGGTGTCCGGCAAATGGCCGTATGAGTGCGGCGTTCGGAGTAAAGCTCGGCTCCTCGTCGCCAGGAACACACCTGTGAGCGCCCCCGAGTGCGGAGCCCTCTCAGGTCCGGACCAGCCGGCGACCGAGCGTCGTAATGTCCGCCATGTCCGTCGCGGCGACAGCTGGTTATCCGGACCCACGCGGTCCGCCCGACGATCCCTACGAGGTACGTCCCGGCAGTACACCTCCTGGTTCGGTGTGCGCTGCGCCTTGTGTGCCAGCGCGTGCGGGCTGGCGGAAGGTGGTGACCAGCAATGGCGAACTGCCTGCTCACCGATACTGACTCGAGAAAGGTGCGCTGGTGACTCCCCGCACACCACGCTTCGTCCGCTGGAGCCTGTCTGCCGTTGCGGCTGTGTTACCGATCGCGCTGATCGCTCCCTGGGAGGCCCAGGCGGTTCCTGCGCCAGCGGTGACCGCAGGGAGAGATGCGGCGATCAGCGCTGCGCCGGTGAACCGGCTCGCCGACCAACTCCTCGTGCTGGACGACGAGGACAAGCCGCAGGAAGGCCGGAACCGGGGCGGTCGTCGCGGAGAGAACGCCGAGGACGAACCGGGGGATGAAGGCCGGGACCGGGGTGGCCGTCGCGGGGAGAACAACGAGCGGCGTGGTAGGAACAAGGAAGCCAATCCGAACTGTACGTTGATCGTCCCTGATGCGCCGTTCACCGCGCAGGGCCTGGCGACGCCTTACCAACTGGTGGCCACGAATCGCCGTAACGGTCCGTGTCGGGAGGCAAACATTGACCAGTCGGCATTCGTCGAGGCCACCATCCTCGATCCGGCGACGGGCGCACTGTCGATTTACCGGCCGCTGGTCACCGACCGGGGCAAGGTGCCGGCGGCACTGCCGGTCGTGCCGAAACTGCCCCCAGGCGCTGTGGTCGGAGTGTGGTTCGGTTTCCAGGGCGAGGTCCTGACCTTGCGGGGCGCCACGGAGGGCTGTGTCAACGGGTTGCCCCGCTCGCCCTTCGGGCAGTTCGCCTATTGTGGTGCCCCAGAATTCTTTACCGCGGCCAATAACGCGATTCGCGCCGGCAAGCTGAAGATACCGCCGATAGGGACGGCTAGGGACGGCAAACCGTGCCCGACCACTCGCGACTTCTCCGTTGTCGATCAAGATCAGAGCGACAACCTCGACACCAGTTACCTGGCACTGGCCGACGGGCGCACCGCGCAGAACAATCAGGCGAATGCCGCGGCCCTGCCAGCCACCGCCATCCTCCGCAACGCCAGCGACAACGGACTGCTGAATAGCTTCATAGCCCCGGCGCTGGGCTGCAAGTCGTTCACCGCCCCGGACATCACCGCTGACGGAACCAGGGTCCCGTCCTTGGCGCTCAATGAACTGCAGGCTGCTGCGGCGCAGGCCGAACCGGTGGCCCTCATCCCACCCAACAACCCGATGGCTCAGGTCAACGGCAGGCGCAGCGTGGCCAAGGCCAATCTGTACCGGGCTGGGGTGAACATGCCGCCGCTGAATCCCGCGGTCGATACCGCCCGGGCCTACTGCACCAACCTGGCCACCGTCGGCGCGGCACGCATACGCCTTGACCGGTTGTTCACCATCGTCGCCCCGTCCCCGGATCCGGCTGCGGCGAGGAACCTGTTCACCTTCTTGCAGCAGCGACTGAAGGGAGCGTTCGCCGACCTGGCCTGCGCCCAGGCCCGCCGCAGGCGCTGACCCCTCAAGTCAGCAGGTGGCACCAGGCAGCTGGCCCGCTGACATGAACTCCAGCCTTACTGAGTCGTTGCGAGGAAGTAAGATGGCCGCACCATTCGTGCGTGTCCAAGCTGAGGGAAGGAGGAGATAGTGGTTCCCGGATTGTTGCACGAGCTTCAGTCCGTCGTATCGAAACCGGTAGGCCGAGTCGGGGTATTGGCAGGGAACCTCTCGGACGCCTACCGCTTGCAAGCTCAGTCTTTTCTCGCTGTAGGCCACCACCTCAGTACGGCTGCGAAGTGTGGTCTCTAGTTCTTGTCCACGGCTGATCCCGAGGGTGATTGCGTAGCTTCCGACTGCCCAGAAAAGTCCAACGCTCACTATGACGAAAACGGCTCCCCACTCCGCCACTGTCACGGCTCCCGGCACCCGCCGCGGTACCCACTGAGGTCGTTGCGAGATGAATAGCCGCAACAGCCGGACGGCGTAGGCTAGTAGGAGGACGCCGATTGATAGACTGAGTCCGCGGCCTTCCAAGAAGGTAGCTGGGAAGACGGGTCTCCCAACACTGTCGACTATTGCCAGACCCACCAGAACGAATCCGGCAACGGCTGCGGTCGGCATCAGTACGCGCAGCGCCCTCCGGCGGATTTCGGCCGACATCGCGCCAAGCGTCAGTTGTTGGACCCAGAGCACTAGCAGGGCGGTTCCTGCGACGGCGACCAGCGGAGGGATCAGGCCATCCACACTGTTGTTCAGATAGTCCTGGACCGTGAGGTCCAGGACGGTGACCTGTGTACCGAGATACCAAAAATACGCAGCCGCTTCCAGTCGCCCAAAATAGTACATCAGCGCTGTCAACAGTGTTGTGGGGGCGACCACGGACCCCACGATCTTCAGGACCCGCGGCAATACGGTTTCGAATGCGGCTGACTCTCCGCTGGCCTCGGCCTTCGTCCGCTCGACGACCCGATTCTCGCGCGCGTCGCCGGCACCAGGTTCCTGGGTAGCCGGTGCCGGTGCCTCGGCTGCGCTCGTGGTGGTCATCCTTATTTTCCTGTCGTCGTCCCCGTACTCTGGTTTTCGTTGCTCCCCGGGTCCCCCCTATTCCCCGAGTCTCTTTTGTTTCCCGAATATCTTCTATCTTCTGAACTATTCTTGTTCCCGGAGTCCCTCTTGTTTCCGGGGTCCCCCTTGTTTCCGGCGCTTCCCTTGTTTCCGGAGTCCATTTTTTCTCTCGGGTTTTCCTTGATTTCGGAATTGCTCCTTCCTCTCGAATCGTCGCCGTTATCCGTATCGTTGGAACACTTGACGTCGAGTTCGATTCTCCTGCTGGTCGTAACCCTCCTGCCCATTTCCGGCGATTGTCTTGTGACGATTTTTTGACAGTTCTTGCGAGAGTCATTATTTTTGCTGTGATTGATATCGAGATTCAGGCAATTCGGCGCGTAGTGCGCTTTCTTGCAATTCTCTTTCATGGCTTGCAGCCAGTCGTCCAGGTTGGCACCTACACCTCCGGGCAGTTCGACCAGCTCGGTCCCGGGAGGTGCGCCTCTTGGACGCCACGGTTCGGCCCTCGGTGGGGGCCCCTGGGCCAGTGGCGGGGCAGCCGGTACCTGCGGGGGTGGAGCTGCCGGAGCCGGAGCGAGTGGGACCACCTGCACGGGAGGCGGTGGAGCCGCCGGAGCCGGGGCCTCCTGAAGTCCACCCTGCGGTGCGGGCGCAGCGGCCGGGGCCGGTGCGACCACGTAGATCGGCGGGCCTCCGCAAGAGATCACCAGCGCACCCAGCAGCGCCGAAAGGATTGGCGATACACGGCGTACCCATGCGGACATCTCGATCACCGGCCCCGACTACGGCGGTTTCCTCATAATGATGAGGCTGCGAAGGACTTTCTGATACCAATCGGGACCCATTTTTTACCTGGCTTCAGTTGGCAAAGTTGGCAGTCGCGACGGTGGTGCCGGCGCTGTCGATCACTCGCGCCATAGCGAGTGACTCGCGATCCAGGGTGACCGGTGTACCCCAGGCGCCGTAGCCCTCGGCGAGGTGGAATGTGCCGAGCGGCACCGTCGAGCCGTCCTGGCGAACCAGCTCGCAGCGGACAGCGCCGCTGATCGCGTGGTTGTCGGCGTCCAGCGACAGGTAGATCCATGAGGGGCGGCCCGGGTACAGGTAGACCTGTCCGAGTTCTTCGTCGCCACTGGTGAGCGGCGCGAACAGGACGGTTCGCGCCGCGGAGCTGGTCTCGAGTGGCCCTATTCCGAGGGTCGTCCGGCCCAACGTCCATCCCCCGCCGGCCAGCGCGAGGGCGATCAGGACAGCGGCGGCGGGCACCCACCGTCGCCGGGTCCGCGGAGTCGGTGGCGCCAGCGCGGTCAGCACCCGTTGTTCGAAGCCCGCGGATGGCTCGGCGTCGGGCAGGAGCTCGATCAGTCTGTCACCGGTGAGAGACAGCGCGGATACAGTGTTTCGGCAGGTGGTGCAGTGGTCCAGATGCGCCAGTGTGCGGGCACGCTCGATGCCGGAGAGCACGCCCAAAGCCAGCTCCGGGGTCAGCTCGCGGTACTGCCGGCAGGTCAGCTCAGTCATGGTCGGCTCGCTGCGCGGACAGGATGGCGTGCAGTTTGGCCATGGCGGCTCGGATGCGGGACTTCGCCGTACCCACCGGGATGCCCTCCGTTTCGGCGATCTCACGCGCGGTCCGTCCGTGGACAGCGGCCATGAACACGGCTCTGGCCTGCTCCGGCGGCAGGGTCTTCAGCGCCGCCTGTAGTTCGCGCGATGTCTCCCCGGCCAGCGCCTGGCGTTCGGGACTCTCGATGATGGCTGTCAGCAGGCGGTACAGGTCCTGCGGGTCGACGGGTGCTGGGCGCCGGACCCGCACGGCGTCCACCGCAAGGTTGTGCACGATACGGGTCAGCCACGTCCGCACCGAACCCCGCCGCGGGTCATACATCCCCGCATACCGCCAGGCTCGCTCGAAGGCTTGTTGCGCGATGTCCTCCGCCAGAGCGCGCTCGCCGACGACGGCGAGCGCCACACCGAACACGGTCCGCTGAAACCGGCGCACGAACGCCAGCGCCAGCTGCGGGTCGCCGGCGCCGAGGCCGGTCAGCAGCATGTCGTCCGGCAGGGGCTCCTGGGGTGCCCGGCGGATGTGCACCTGTTCATTACGGGCCAACCGCGGCGGGGGATCAGCCACTGATCAGACGAAAATTCCCAGTTAGGTCACGATTCGGACACGGCCGGGTCAGGGTCATCCCGTGGGTCGGGAAATCCCGCATCGGGTGTCACCCGTTCAGGGGGCCGCCAGCGTTGGAGGTGGACTCATGCAGGGCAGCGTCCTCAGTCCTCAGGTCGAGGCCGCCGACCGGCAAGTGCCGGCCAGCGATTCGGGGCTGCTTGGCTCGCGTGAACCTTGAGTACCCGAGTCAGGCATCAATGATGAGAGCTGGTGTTTGCGATTTTTTGAATTCCGTCCCACATGTTCTGCAGAATCCTGCCGACCTGACTGCCGGCTGGCTCAACCGAGTTCGCGATGAAGCCTCCCAGCAGCTGAATGAGGAGGAGGATCAAGATGAGAACGACGAAGAATGTCAAGACCTTCTCAATCGACTTGACCATGGAAGTTCCTTCCTGCGCAGACGATACGATCGGGTGCTGGGCTCACCGGAGCCTTCTCTCGGACGTGGTGTGTGTGGGTCGCGAGCAAGGGTGGTGCGCGCCCCTGCTCGTAGGCCGGGAGCACGACACCAAGCCCCGCTGGGAGGCGCTGGCCCCGATCGCCGTGCGTGATCACGCACTCTAGGGTACGGCCTGCGTCCAGATCCGTACGCACCGCGACTGAGTGATTCCCTAACGGAGTCACCGAGGCCCTGCGTACCAGCCTGCGAACCACCCTCGTCGCGCCGACTCGGATCGAGGCGGGACGCGCGGATCCGGCTGGTCAACGTGGCGGCGCGGCCGCCCTGACCTGGAACTTCTCCATGAGCTCGTGGGTCTGTGCGAGTCGTTCGGGGACGAGGGCGGCGGGCCAGCGACCGGCGGCGCGCTGCGGTGGCGCCGCGCCGGTGGACGGCACGGCTGGTTCACTCGACATGGTCGACCTGGTGGGAGTGGTCGTTGTTCCTGGATCGCTGGGTATGCCTGAGTCAGCGAGCTTGTCGGCACCAGCGGATCTGTCGGCCTCGACCGGGTTGTCAGCGTTGGCGTTGCTGGGCTTGGGTGCGCCGGCGGGCCTGGCGCCGTCATCCGGCGTGGCCGGGCCGGTCGCTGTGTCGGGATCGCATTGCTTACTCGTGGAGTTCGGCGGGACGGCGGTGATCGCGCCGGAGTGGACGTGGCCCGGTGCGGTGCCGGGTTGCTCACCGGCTGCCTGATCGATTCGCTCGCCGGCGGGGGAAACGGTGATGGATCGGAAGGCAGTACGCTCGGCCAGCGCGGGTGCCATCCCCACCGGGGTGGCGGAGAGCACTGGGTCCGATCCGGCCTCCGCCCGGAAGGTCGGGGATGAGTCCGGGGTCGGTGTGGCGGCGCTGCCCTGGCGTGGCGGTGGCGTGGTGCTCTCGTACGGGGCGGCATTGCGTCCGTGGCTGATGATCGTCGTGATGCCCAGGACAGCGCCACAGGTCAGCACGAAGCAGGCCGCGATGGCCGCTTTCGCAGAGCGGGTGTGGGACGGCAGCGGCAGCGCCATCTCACGCCGGTAACTCACGGTCGCAGCCGCTTCACGCAAATAGGGGTCAACACCTACCCAGGCGATCAACGCATTGGCAGGAGGCCCCGAGCCTGCCTTACGACGATGGCGGGGTACCAGTCTGTCCACTGTAGGTCTCCGACTGCGTCAATCCCACCTCTTCCCCTGGATACGCCGCCTCGGCGGCGAGACGGCAGCGTCGTTCTGTCGGCGAGGTGAACTCTGAGTGTTGTCCTTTATGTCCGAAAAATTCGTTCCTAGCTCGTTCGGGTGCGCTCGATATAGGGGTTGCGGCTGGAGAAGGAGGTTTTAGCCAGGACGCGGTCGGGTACTCCGATGCCACGAGACGTGCCCATGCTGGCGTAGTGAAAGGGGTGGTTAGCGATGGGTCTGCAAGACAAGATCGCGAACAAGGTGCAGGTGCTGAAGGGCAAGGCCAAGGAAGCCGCTGGGCGGGCCACCCACGACCCCGGGCTGGAGGCCAAGGGAAGGCTGGATCAGGGCAAAGGCACCCTCAAGCAGGCCGGCGAGAAACTGAAGGATGCCGGCAGGAGGATCCTCCGTTCCTAGTGCAGCGCCGTTCCAACCACTCTTCTGGCTGACAAAGCCGCGACGGCGGGAAATCCTGTGGACACCTCCGGGTTCTATGGTCAATCAATCGGTACAGGCTGTTCAGTTCAGTCGGGTGGCATGGGATGATCACATGACGGATATCGCGAGTAGGGCGTCGCTGGAATCATTGCTGATGAGCCGGACACTCAGTGATCCGGAACTGATGCGGGCGAGTGCTATGGCGCCTGATTACGCGATTCTGCCTGATGTGAGCGTGCTCAAAATAGGCGGTCAGAGCTTGATCGACCGGGGCCGGTCGGCGGTCTATCCGGTGGTAGAGGAGCTGGTGGCAGTCAAACGGAGTCATCAGATTCTCATCGGCACCGGCGCGGGAACCCGGGCTCGACATGTGTATTCCGTGGCCGCCGAGCTCGGGTTACCGACAGGTGTGCTGACCGATGTCGGGGCTGCGGTTGCGGACCAGAATGCCCAGATGTTGGGTTATCTGATGGCCCGCCATGGTGTTCCGGTGGTCGGCGGATCGGCGTTCGGAGCGCTTCCGCTGTACCTCGCCGAGTGCGGGGCCGCAATCTTCTCGGGTATGCCTCCGTATGACATGTGGCAGCGTGTCCCCAAGGAAGGGGTGATACCGCCGTACCGCACGGATGCCGGCTGTTATCTCGTCGCGGAAGTCTATGGTTGCGCCAACATGGTTTTCGTGAAGGACGAGGACGGGCTCTATACGGCGAATCCGAAGACCGACCCGAGTGCCAAGCTGATCCCGCAGATCACGGTCGAGGAGTTGATTGCCGCCGACCTGCCGGACCTCGTCATCGAGCGGCCGGTCTTGGAGCTCATGCGTCGGGCTCGGTACGTGAAGTCGGTGCAGGTCATCAACGGGTTGCGGCCGGGACTGATCAGGCGTGCGCTCGCCGGTGAGCACGTCGGCACGATTATCTCGGCGAGCTGAGTCCCGAAGTCCTGAAGGCCTGGAGCCGGTACGCCATCGAGGAGAAGGCCATGGCAGACACCTTTTCGAACCCTGAATCCTCCTTCGCGGCCAAGGACGTGCCCTCGGCGTTGATGCGCCAGACACTGCTCGATCGTGAGCTCCTCCGGCAGCTGGATCGCCCGGTGATTCCGCTGCTGCCGTGGTTGAGCGTGGTCGTGATCGGCGGTCGCTCGATCATGGACAGGGGTCGGGACGCGGTGGTGCCGGTGGTTGACGAACTGCGGGCGGCGTTGCCGGAGCATCGGTTGCTGATCCTCACCGGTCCGGGCATCCGGGGCCGCCACGTCCTGGGGGTGGGGCTCGATCTCGGTCTCCCAACTGGCGTACTGGCTTCGTTGATCTCCGCCGCTGCGGAGCAGAACGGGCATCTCGTCGCGGCGCTGCTCGCTGAGCAGGGGGTGTCGTACCTGCCGCACGCGACGATCGCCCACCAGCTTGCCGTGCATCTGACGGCCAGCCACGCCGTGGTGTCCAACGGATACCCGCCCTATGAGCTCTACGAGTTCCCTCCCGAGGTGGGCAAGATCCCGTCGCACCGCACGGACACCGGCGCGTTCCTGCTCGCCGACGCCTATGGCGCCGCCAGGATCATCTACGTCAAGGATGTCGACGGCGTCTTCACCAGTGACCCGGCGACGGCCAACGGAAGCCGTCCCGAACTCATCCCTCGGATCGGGGCCGCTGAGCTGCTGGCCCGCGATCTCGCCACCCTCCCCGTCGACCGGATGGTGCTGGAGGTCATGGCCCACGCCAAGCACCAAAAAGAGATCCAGATCGTCAACGGGCTCAAGCCCGGGAACATCACCAAGGGTCTGCACGGAGAGCACGTGGGCACGATTATTCACGTGTCCTGATCCGCGCGGTCTGCTGTTGTCAAGACAGATTTCGGTGACGATAGGCCAAACATTGAGCAACGCTGCCCAGCCTGATTACCGGCCTTCCGGGGCTCTGCTGGCGTTCGACTCGCCATCGCTCCGTCGAATACTCACATCTGGTGACAATTCGAATGAGAATATAACACTCCGTAGATAATAATTTCCTAAGAATGATCCCTATTAGCCTGTTTGAGTGATGACAAAATCCATCTGTAACGATAGGTAGCTGTCCCCTGTGGGGTTGGTGGCAATCCTCTCGTTGGTTGGTTGACCTGTTCTGTTCACCTGCAGGAGGGAGCGTCACGCCGTCCAATCCCGGTGCGAGGGAGGCTAGATGGCTGCGGCGCGATTCCAAGTGGTCTCGGTGGCGCGCTCCGCGCGGATGTCCGTGCCACGCGAGTCCGACGACGGCGCCGGATCGGGGCCGGAGAGTCTCCACCCCAGGGTGCGGGGATTCACTTGGAGATTCATGTCGGCCAACAACCGCAGCCTGGCCCGGTCGGTACACGCCTCGCCCGATGTCGCGTCCTGCCTGGCGACGATCCGCCTCCTGCAGGAAGGCCTACCGGACGCGGTGAGCGAGACGTCACGCAACGGGAACGGGCAGTGGGTGTGGCGGGTCCGCATGGCCGGCGAGGTCGTCGCCACCGCGGCTCGCAGCTACCCACGCCAGGTTCGCGCCCGGCTCACCTGCGATGCGTTCTTGCAGCTGGTCGCTGAGACGGCGGCCTCGGCCCCGGTGCAGGTGATGTACCGGTGAGCACCGGTGTGATGGCGCCGGTACCGGGACCGGCCAGCCCGGCAGAGTCGGCGAGGAAGGTCCGGTCCGCATCCGGTGGTGCCGACCGGGTGTTCCGACTCTCGCTGCGGGGCGCCGGCCTGACCGTGCTGATCATCATGGGCACGATCGGGCTTTTTCTTTCCTACCGGGGCTCGCAGGCGTTGTCCGACGCCGGCCTGAAATTCCTCTACACGCAAGCGTGGGAGCCGGCCTCGCACAACTTCGGGATCGCGACGGTGATCACCGGGACGTTGCTCATCGCGGTGGTGGCCGTGATCTTCGCCGTACCGCTGGCCACCGGGGTGGCGCTCTACATCTCGCGAGTACGCGCCGCGAAAGCTGCGTCGCGGTCTGATCAACCTCGTCGATCTGATGGCTGCGGTGCCCAGTGTGGTGTACGGGCTATGGGGTTTCTACTTCCTCAGCGAGAGGGTTATCCCACTGTCGAGGTTCCTCTCGTCGCACTTCGGATGGATCCCGCTGCTGGGCATTCACGACGCGGAACCCGACAATCCGCTGGAAGATCTGACGATCTACAAGTCCTCGACATTCATCACCGGAATCGTGGTCGCGATACCGAAGTTCGGGCTCAGCCCTACCCTCACATGCTTCTCGCGCAGGATGCGCACGCCGAGGGAGTGAAAGGTGGCGATGGCCAGCCTGGGTGCCTGCTCGGGGGTCAGCGCGGCGAGCCGCGCCGCCATTTCCTCGGCTGCCCGGCGGGTGAAGGTGATCGCCAGGCACTGCTGCGGTGCCACGCCGTGCGCGGTCACCAGGTGGGCGATGCGGTGTGTCAGCGTGCGTATCTTGCCGGTTCCCGGGCCGGCGATGATCAATAACGGCCCGTCCGTGACCTCGGCGGCGGCGCGCTGCTCGGAATCGAGCCCGTCGAGCATCGACCCCGTGTTTAGCGACTCCGTGGTGATCGACCGCGTGGCACGCGCCGGCCTCGGTTGTGGTGACTCGGTCTCGGTGCGTGGGGTCGGCTCCGGCCGAACCGTGGTCGTGCGTTTCGACGGGACCGAGATGGGCTCGCTCGCGCCGAATAGGGCGCCGTCGACTAGGGAGTCGTCGACCAGGGAGTCGTCGAACAGTGCCGGGGTGGTGACCGCGTTGATCCGCGTCAGCTCACCGGGCTCGAAGAGCCTGATCACGCCGTACTCGCCGTCGTATCCGGCCTCGCGGGTCACCTCACCGCGGCGTAGCCGGGTCACGGCCTCCGCCAGCAGAGACGAGTGGGCCTTGATGTCCTCGGGTGGCACGTCCTGAAGGATCATCAGCTCAGGCCCCAGTGCGGCGGTGAGCTTGTCGATCTGCTCGAGGACCCTTTTGCTCTTCGGTCCCGCACCGAGGATCTCGCTCATGATCTCCGGTAAGGGGACGAGGCTGCGGAACTCGGCGGCGCCCTCGGGGCCGGATGCCTTCCGGCCGGTCGGCCAGTTCCTCGGCCCGGCTCAGCACGCCGACCGTGAGCGGCTTGCCGCACTCGGGGCAGGTGCTGCCTTGCTCGCGGGTCCGCTGCGGTTCCATCCGGACGCCGCACTTGCGATGCCCGTCGACGTGGTACTTGCCCTCCTCTGGGAAGAACTCGACCGATCCCGCGTGCCCGGCGCCGGTTTCCAGTGCCCGCCGGACGCGAAGTAATCGAGGTCGGTGTCGAACACCGTCGCCTAGTACTACAGGGCTAGATTTTTTCCAGGGAGCTGTCGTTGCAGGTGAGGAGGTTCTTGGCCGGTTCGGGCGGACGGTTGGCGGATCTGGTGGTCGGGGAGGTCGCCGGGGAAGGTGTGGCGGGTGTGTGTCGTGCTGGTGGTTGCTGGAATGGTATGGCGAGGGTTGTCGCGCGCACCGAATTTTCTGAATTCCGGCATGAAATGGTAAGTGACCGCGGCGCGCCTCTGATCGATGTGAGTCGGGTTGTGTGACGATTCGCGCATGCATTCATCGTCGTCGAATCGTCCGGTTGTTGTGTATGATGGCGCGGTGACACGCGCTGATGTGGATGTGTGGGAGTCCGAGTTGGCGGGTTTGTTCGCCCGGATCGGCCCGCTGTTTTATCGGAGGGAGTCGAAGAAGCACGCCGAGCAGTATGTCCGCGGACTGCTGTCGCCGGTTGAGCGTAAGAACGGGTGGACGATAGCCGAGTATGTCGGTGAGCTGGAGCCGAAAGCGCTGCAGCGGTTGTTGAATCTGTCTCCGTGGGATGCGGAGGCGGTGTTGGATCTGAATCGTGAGTACGCGATGGAGCAGCTGGCCGACCCGGGTGGGATTCTCATCGCGGACCCGACCGGGTTCGCTAAGAAGGGAACCAAGTCGGTCGGCGTGGCCCGGCAGTACTCCGGGACGTTGGGGCGGATCGATAACTGTCAGATCGCGACGTTTCTCGCCTACGTCACCGGCGGGCGGGACCGGGTGTTGCTCGATCGCCGGTTGTACCTGCCGGAGAAATCCTGGCTGGCCGACCCCGCCCGCTGCGCGCAGGCCGGGGTTCCGCCGGAGGTGGTGTTCCAGACCAGGCCGAAGCAGGTGAGGGAGATGATCGAGTCCGCCCGTGCCGTGGGGGTGCCGTTCTCCTGGTTCACCGCGGATGAGGAGTTCGGCCAGAACCCCGGTCTGTGCGACTATCTTGAAACCAACCGGATTCCGTATGTCATGGCCGTCCCGAAGAACACGCAATTCACCGACATCGAGGGAAACACAGTCCAGTTCGACACCCTCGCCGAACGGTTACGCCCGAATGCATGGCAACGCCGCGCCTGCGGGATCGGATCGAAAGGACACCGAGTCTATGACTGGGCACTGTCCGACTCGACCGACCACGACCATCAGTACATGATCCGCCGATCCATCAACGACGGTGAACTCGCTTTCTACCACTGCTACAACCCCCACCACGCCGGATCCGGCGAACTCGTCCGCGTCGCCGGAGCACGCTGGCCCATCGAAGAATGCTTCGGATCCGCCAAGAACGAGACCGGACTCGACAACTACCAAGTCCGCACCTGGGACGCATGGCACCGACATATCACCCTCGCCATGCTCGCCCACACCTTCCTCGCCATCACCGCACACAAAGCCAAAAAAAGGGGCGCCAACAACCCCAGCACCTGGCACGACCCGGCGCGATGACCGAACCGGAAAACTCCCCACCCACCCCTCGACGCCTCATCCCGCTCACCCTCGCCGAAATCCGCCGACTCATCAACCTCATCAACCCCCGAAAACACGACATCGCCCACGGCCTGCACTGGTCAACCTGGCGCCGCCAACACCAAGCCGACGCCCGGCGAGCCCACGCCCGACGTCACCTCCGCCTCCAAGCACTAATGATCTAGCCCTGTAGTACTAGCGGCCGAGCATGGGCGGTGAATGCGCATCGGAGTTGCTCACCAGCCGGTAACGGTCAAGACCGGAGATCCGCCAGTTCATCACCGGGTCACTGGACAGCCCGGTCTCCAAGGCGAAGATGTGGTCGGCAGGTCGAGGTGGCAGTCCTCGATCGCGTCGAACCCGGACTTCGAGCCCAGCACGGCGAACCACGGCGTCCAGACATGCGCTGGCACCAGATAGGCACCGTCATCGCATTCCAGAGTGATCTCCAGCAGGTCGCGGGAATCCAGGCCGAGGATGGGGCACCCGTCGGAACCCAGGTTGCCGATCCGGCCGAGCCGGCGGTTGAATTCCGCAGCCGCCTCGAAGTGGGGCACGTACACCAGGTGGTGCACCTTACGGGTGAGCTCACCGCGCTTGTAGATCGTGGAGATCTCCACCGAGAGCATGAACCGCACGTCGGCCGCGGCCACGCTCGCCGGCAGCCTGCGGGTGATGTCCCGGTTCAGATCCGCGCGTAGCCGAAACAGCCCCGGCTGCGCCGGCACGAGGTTCTCCCGCAGGTGATCGAACCAGGCCGGGTGGGTGAAGTCGCCGGTACCCACCAGCGTGACGCCCTTGCGCCGCGCCCACCAGCTCAGATGCTCCAGATCACGGTCTTTGCTGCAGGCCCGGGAGTACTTCGAGTGAATGTGCAGATCAGCATGGAAACGCACCGCGGCATGCTGCCACAGGCACACCCGCGGGGGATCGCGGGTTCGTCACTAGGTGGAGGTGATGACCAGCGGCGGACCCGAGCGCCACACGAGATGCCCGGAAGGACCGCAGGACTGGACCACTGGTGAGGAGCCGATGACGGGGTCGTAGCGCAGGTACCTGCACACCCTCGCGCAGGAAGCTGGCGAAGACGCAGCAGGGCCCTCTACCCCGCGGAGCCGGGTGGCGATGGGTGGTGACCTGCACGGATGTACACAATTCTATATCGCTGCTGCACGAAGCCGGGCATCTAGCGTGCGAGGAGGTCGCAGCATCGATCTGGCTGTGATGAGGCGGGTTGCCCCAGTATGGTTCTAGATTCAATAACTCTGCGATTCAAGATCGTTAACTTGCTTACGGGCACTGAGAGTTACATGATGCGACTCACTCACTGTGATGTTTGCAGACGAAAATATCATGTTGATGGTAGTAGCCTGGAGTTGTTACACAACTGAGCTTGGACAACTTCAACCAGACCTGTGGATGGACATCGGTGAGATTTTTACTGGAAGATAAAAATAGCGGGGGTACTGCCGACTTTGCTCGTGAGCCATCTCTCGACGTTCCGGCGCCTCGTGGTGCGTATCGCAGGAAAGTAAGCGTCCACAGTGCCCGTCATGCTGCTAGGGGTTCGACGGGGCAGCATGACGCATGAGACCTGGGCAGATGACTGTGAAAATGACCACGTTAGGCACCGCGCTGTGTCTCTTTTTAGTAGTCAGCAGCTGCAACGATGAATCTACCCAAGTTCCGGTAATACCGGCCATGCCAGGAACGTCGAGTGTCCCAGCGGCACCAGCTACGGCACCTTCGCCACAGCCTCGGCAAGCCTCGCCGGAGCGGCCTCGGCAAGCTTCACCGGAGCGGCCTCGGCAAGCTTCACCGGAGCGGCCTCGGCAAGCCTCGCCGGAGCGGCCTCGGCAAGCCTTACCGGAGCAGCCTCGGCAGGCCTCGCCGGAGCAGCCTCGGCAAGCTTCACCGGAGCAGCCTCAGCAAGCCTTACCGGAGCAGCCGCAGCAAACCTCACGGGAACAGTCTCGGCGACCTCCGCCACAGCAGAACCGGCTATCCCCACCGCAGCGCCCCCCAAATGGTGGTGACCCCCTACCACCGGGTGAACCGCCACCTAAATCCCACACGCCCCCTCCCCATCGCCCAGATCCACCCGGACCTTGCAATAATCACAATAATTTTAGTGAGAGATTCGATGGTGAGAATGGTGAGAGATGCCATCGGGGCCGCGGTGAACGTCCCCGTGAAAGTCCATCACCCACACATCCCTCCGGCTCGCCGACCAAGGTGCCGCCTAGTGGGGAGACGAAGTGAATCAAGTCGGTGTGAATCAGGACGTACCCGCCAGCAACGCTACCTGTTCCGATGGTGTTGCCCCGTCGGCTCTGGAGCGGCGCACAGTGACGGAGTCAAGCAATGTTTTGGCGATCGTCGGAACGATTGCATCTCAGACGGTATTGATCACTGCATTATTCTATTATTTTGGCTGGGTGTACACGCGTAGCTATTTTGCTTTTCATCGCCTTGTGATGTTCCAGTGCCGATGAGGGTTCCGTCCGACCTGCCTCCCTTGTCGGACGGAACCCTCAGCGGCGTGACCGGTCCGGCTACTCTTCCGCACTCCGTGCGGTCAAGGCAGGGTCAGGTGGTGGGTTCGGTGCTCAGTTGGGCGCTGGCATTGAGTCGCTGGAGGCTGGGACTATCCAATATTCGATGGATCATTGGTGCATTCCAGGCGGTCGCGCTTTTCCTTGCAGGAACAGTGTTCGCTGGATTGGTATTTCCTGGGCAGGTCGGAGCTTCGCTGGGGCTTTTATTGCCGTTGTCGCTCATGTTGAGTGTCAGCCTGTTCGGTTATGTTGTACACTTGCGTTCGACTTATCCGGGCGTGTTTGCTGCGGAACTTCCTCCTTGGCGTGCGGTGTACTCTCGCGCGTACCTTTTGACTCTGCTTGCGCTCGGCTTGGTAGCGGGCTATGGGTGGCGGGTCTTTACGGTGGTAATGTCGGTACGCGCTTCGCCACCAGCACCGCTGTCCAACTGCCGATTCGGCCCGGAGTTGTAATTTATAGCATTAATAGAATTGCATTAAATGGTCCTGGTGTTGATGTCAAAGAGATTGCAGCGGCTGGCTCCAGGTGTCACTACCAATACGCTTGATACTTTTGCTGGAAAATTCTGTTCGCAAGGCCAAGATCGCGTGTTCTTACTCCGCGATGACGATTCCATTCGGATTGACGTCACGGTTCGGTAGATCAGGAAAATTATTCAAAACCCCATGTGCTCAGGTCTTACAGAGAGCATGAACTGGACGTCGGCTGCGGCCACGTTCGGTGGCAGCCTGCGGGTGATGTCGCGGTCCAGATCTTCGCGCAGCCGAAACAGCCCCGGCTGCGCGGGCACGAGGTTCTCGCGCAGGTGGTCGAACCGGGCCAGGTGGGTGAAGTCGTCGGTGCCCACCAGCATGATTCCCTTGCACCTCGCCCACCAGCTCAGATGTTCCAGATCACGTAGCCGATCGCCAATGCTGCCACTCAAGGCATACCCGACCGAGGTGAGGGGAACCCTTCACTCGCTCGGTCGGTTGCCGTGTAGCAGCGTCACAATGCTGTCCAGCTTTGCGTTCAGCGTCTCGTACTGCTGTTGCTGAGTGTCCTCTAGTCGTTGCTGACCGTCCTCTAGTCGTTGCTGACCGTCCTCTAGCCGCCGCTGAGCGTCCTCTAGCCGCCGCTGAGCGTCCTCCTGCCGCCGCTGGGTGTTCTCGATTCGATCCATCCGGCCCACACTGAGATCGAGCGCCTGCTGGATCTCTTCCAGCCGGGTGCTGTGCCGTTGCTGGGTGCCCGCTATCTTGGTGACCAGCTCATTCATGCCATCCACTATCTCGTAGACGTCGTCAACGTCGTGGCGGAGCTGGCCGATCTTGCGCTGGATCTCCGGTGAGGCCATGCCGGGGAGAGTACCGTCCTGATTGCCTGGGGCCATGGCTACTCCACGTGTCGTCGCGTGCGCAGATCTCGCGGGCCTGAGAGTGTCAGGTCTTGCGGAAGACCCAGCGGCGCAGCAGCAGGAACCGGATCACGGTGGCGGCGGCGTTGGCGCTGACGAGCACCGCGAGCTCGAGGGCGGCGTGCGGGTGGGGGTTCACCGAGTGCGCGATGGCGAGTGTGCCGCTGGTCAGGCCCAGGGCGAGCCCGAAGACGATCAGGCCCTGGATCTGGTGGCGGGTCATTCGTCGATGCCCGACCACCCCGAAGGTGAATCGCCGGTTCAACGCGGTGTTCGCGATCGCGGTGAGCAGCAGGGTCAGGGCGTTGGCGCCTTGGGCGCCCAGCGGGCCGCGCAGCAGCAGGAACAGCACCAGGTACGCCACCGTGCTGCACACCCCGACAGCGGCGAAGCGCATCAACTGGCGGGTCAGCCCCGCGGGAACGCCCGGCGTGGCCGGTTCCAGCGGGGCTCGACCCAGCTGGGCGCGCAGATCGTGCACCGGCAGGGTGCCGGTCGCGAACGCCCGGCCCAGCCGGGCGATTCCGCGTAGATCGGCCATCGCGGTGCTGACGATGTGCACGCTGCTGTCCGGGTCGTCGACCCAGTCGACGGGGACTTCGTGGATGCGCAGCCCGCTGCGTTCGGCCAGCACGAGCAGCTCGGTGTCGAAGAACCAGGCGTTGTCCTCGACGAGCGGCAGCAGGTGTGCGGCGACCTCGCGGCGGATGGCTTTGAATCCGCACTGGGCGTCGGAGAAGCGGGCGGCCAGGGTGTGCCGGAGCATCAGGTTGTAGCTGCGGGAGATGAGCTCCCGTTTCGCGCCGCGCACGACGCGGGATCCGCGGTGCAGCCGGGTGCCGATGGCCAGGTCGGAGTGCCCGGAGACCAGCGGCGCGATCAGCGGCAACAGCGCGGCGAGATCGGTCGACAGGTCGACGTCCATGTACGCCAGGACGTCCGCATCCGAGGCCGACCAGACAGCCCGCAGCGCCCGGCCACGGCCCTTCTCCGTCAGGTGCACGACCGCAACCGAGGAGAACTCCGCGGCCAGGCGGTTCGCGATCTCGAGGGTGGTGTCGGTGCTGGCGTTGTCGGCGATCGTGATCTGGAACGAGTAGGGCATCCCGGTGCTCAGGTGCGCGTGCAGGCGTCGCACGCACGGTTCGAGATCGTGTTCCTCGTTGTGGACCGGAATGACGATGTCGACCACCGGCGAGAGCTCGGCCGGCACTGCAGCACCGGAGGCGTCGGCCGGCGCGAGGTTTCCGGAAGTCACCTCGAAAGCGTAAAACGAACGTCAACGCCACCATGGGTCGCGCTGGGTAGTTCATTCGTCACGGGTCACGAGAAAGCCACTGGTGGACACGCTTCGCGAGAACGGCGCTGGTCGTTGACGATACCGAGGTTTCTGTGAGTGTTGATCGTCATTAAGCGATGTTTCATGAGTGCGCCCCGGTGCCGTCAAAGGTCGTTCGATGGGTGGTCATGCCCGCCCTGCAGAGTTCTCCTGCGGGTCGGCCCTCGCCGGTGCGCGACGTTGCGGGAGTTAGGATCGAGTGCCGTCCCCGGCTCACGTCAACCTACGCAGGCCCACCTGCCATGGTGCACGGAATCATGGTGCACGAAATCATGGTGCACGGAATGGAGCGTCGTGTGGCAGGTTCGGTCCGCTTGGATGAAGCGGAAGCCCTGCGGGGGGTGCGCACAGCCGGGCGAGGACGCAGCGTGCCCGTTGAGCTGCTGCTCCTCATTGTCCTCGCCGCGGCGACCCGGCTGGCGGCGATCACCCACCCGCGCGCGATCGTTTTCGATGAGGTGTACTTCCGGGAGACCGCACTGCGCTACCTGGAGGGCTCCTACTTCTTCGACCTGCACCCGCCACTGGGCAAGCTGCTGCTGGCCGGCTGGGCGAAGCTGCTCGGGGTCTCCGTCACGGCCCAGTCCACCGATCCCGCGGTGGTCCTGCGGGTGTTGCCGGCGCTGGCCGGCACTGCGCTGGTGGCGGTGTGCTACCTGCTCATCCGTGAGCTGACCGGCAGCCGGCGGGTGGCCACCTTCGGGGCGGCGTTGCTGCTGCTGGACAACGCGATCCTGGTCGAATCCCGGCTCATCCTCCTCGACAGCATGTTGTTGTTGTTCGGCGTCGGTGCCCTCACGCTCTACCTCGCGTCGCGGCGTCACACCGGAGGGATGCACTGGATCCTGCTGACCTCCAGTGCTCTGCTGGCCGGCATGGCCGCCAGTACGAAGCTGACCGGTCTGGCCGCACTCGGGGTGATCGGACTCGTGTGGTTCGTCCGGGCGCTGCGGGATCGGGTCAGCTGGCGGCACGCACTGCCGCAAGCGGGTGTCCTGCTGCTCATCCCCGCCCTGGTCTACGTCGGCGCGTTCGCGCTGCACGTCCGGCTGCTGCCACACAGCGGGCCCGGCGATGCGTTCATGACGCAACGGTTCCAGTCGACCCTGGTCGGCAACCCTCACTACGACCCCGCGGCGCAGATGTCGTTCACCGACAAGTTCATCGAGCTCAACAAGGCGATGCGCAGCTACGAGCTCTCGCTCAATGACAGCACGCACCCCTACAGCTCCAGCTGGGTGAGTTGGCCGGTGCTCAAGCGCCCGGTCTACTACTGGACCGGCGCCACCAGCAGCGGTGCGCGTGAGCACATCTACCTGCAGGGCAACCCGGTCATCTGGTGGGGTCTGCTCGTGGGAGTGGTCGTGGTGGCGCTGGGCTGGATACGCCACCCGGAGCGCTTCGCGCGGCATCATGGCGCGATGGCCGTGCTCGGCCTGGCGTGGGTGGCCAACTTCCTGCCCTTCGCCTTGATCGAACGGCCGATGTTCCTCTACCACTACTTCTTTGCGTTCATCTTCTGCATCGCCGCGGTCAGCATCGGGCTGGGACTGCTGGCGGGCTGGATGAACGACGGTGAGAAATGGTGGCGGTTCCCCTCCCGAGCTTCAGCGGCTCTCTACTGGGGAATCCTCGCTGTTGCGTTGGTGGGTTTCCTGTACTTCGCACCGATCTCCTACGGGCTCCCACTCAGCGACGGTGGTCTCGCCAGCCGCATCTGGCTGGATTCATGGCGCTGATCCTGTTCGTCTCGGCCCTGTTCCTCGGCGTGGCTCTCGTCTGGTGGCTCCGTCTGCCGCTGTACCCCTTCGAAGCCGTGGCGCTCGCCATCGTGATCGGCCTGTTCAGCTGGACCTGGTTGGCGTTCCTCGCTGCGCTGATGCTGCCCTACCATCTCGCCATCCCCCTCACCATCGGTGTCAGTGCCGGTGCTGGCGTCGTGTTGGGGTGGAACCCACACCGGCGCGCCCCGGCCCTGGTGGCGCCCGCTGGAGGGCGGACGGTCCGGCTGGATCCTCTGGACCCTCGCCAGCCTGGGCACCGTGGCGCTGCTCGGGCCACTGTTCTGGACGCACAGCCTCCCGCGGGACTCGACGGGGGTGTGGACCGCCGGGTCGACCTGGGCTGATTTCGGGTTGCACGCCGCCATCATCAGCCATCTCGCGGTGTTCGACCGGATGCCGCTGGACCTGCCGGTGGCGAGTGGGACGCACCTGACCTACCCGTTTCTCGTCGACTACCTCTCGGCGCTCTATCTCCGCGGCGGCTGGAGCCTGCACAGCAGTCTGTTCCTGCCCGGTATCCTGCTGGCGCTGGCCTGCTGCCAGCTCCTACTCTCGTTCAGCTTGCGGCTGTTCGGCCATGTCGGGGCCGCCGTCAGCGGCCTGGTACTGGTCTTGCTGATCGGCTCGGCCGGTGGGCTGCGCGCCGCCTACACCGACTGGTCGCGCAGCGGCCGGAGCCTGCTGGACTTCCTCGCCGAGCTCCCGCGGGACTACACCGTGCTGGGCGCGGAGCACAGCAATGTCACCAATTTCGTTGCGAACGCTCTGCTGCCACAGCGCTCCATCCTGTTCGGCCTGGGTGTCGGCCTGACTGTGCTGATCCTGCTGCACAGTGCCCACCAACACAGTGCCCACCACACCGGTGAGCGGCGGTACCTGATTGCGGGCGGCGTGCTGATCGGTCTGTTGCCGATGGCCCACCCGCACACGTTCATCGTGTGCGGGGTCGTGCTCGCCGCCCTCGCTGCGCAGGCCTGCCTGCGCCGGCGCAGGCTGCCCTGGGGGCATCTGGCAGCAGGGGGGATCGCGCTGGGTTTGGCCGCGCCGCAACTGGCATGGCAACAGCTGGCCAACGGTGCCGGCACCGGGGGACGGTGGCGCTTCGGCTGGATGCGCCAGCAGGGCGAGTCGATCTGGGCATTCTGGTGGGCCAATTTCGGTGTGATGGGCATCTTCTTCGTCGCTCTGCCGGTGCTGCTGCTCCGCCCGACCTGGCGGCACTATCTGGTGTGGTACCTGCCCTTCCTGGTAATTCTTGTCCTGACCCAGGTGTATGCGTTCCAGCCGTTCGAGTACGACAACCTCAAGCTGATCTATTACGTCTATCTCATGGCGGGCTTGTTCGCTGGGTTTTCTCGCCGTCCAGGCGTACCGGGCGAGCCGCTGGAACCTCGCGCTGCTGCTACCGGTCGGGCTCATCGTGGCGATCCCGGGCCTGCTGTCCATCACCCACGAGTTCCAGCTGCGTTACCAGTTCGCCAGCAACGCCGACGTGGCACTCGCCGACTGGGTACGCGCCAACACCGCGCCCGAGGACGTGTTCATCGGCACCGATCGACCCAACGGGCCGGTCGCGACGCTGGGTGGGCGCTCGATCGTGATGGGCTACCGGGGCTGGCTGTTCAATTTCACCGTGCCGTACGCCCTGCGGGAAGCGGCGGTCAGCGCGGCACTGCAAGGGCGTATCGACGACCCGGCGGTGCGCCGGTTCCACCCCGACTATCTCGCTGTCGGCGTGCACGAGGACCAGTCCTGGACGCTCGATCGGAACTCGCTCGCGCGCCTGCCGGTTGCCTACCAGAACACGGAGTGGACCGTTTACCTGCTGCCGGGCTCTGCTACCGGCGTCACGACGAGCCAATCGCCTTCTCGGTGATGATCTCGCCTTCGACCACCATCGCACCGGTGGTACTCGCCCGGCGGTTGAGCTTCATCCCAGCGGCGATGAGCCGTTGGGCATAATCCGAAGGGAGAACTCCCTGTCATCCCTTGTGCTTCCCCACCGAACTCCCTTTCCCATTTATCAATTTCGGTATCTACAGTATCGATCGGGTGTGTTCCTCCCGGCGTCCGAAAGCCCTCAGGAGGGGGATGGTGTAGGCGCGGCGCGGGTCCGATCAGAGAATAGGTAGAGCAAGTAGGCGGCGATTGTGGCGGCGTCGGTGATGGTTCCGTCTTGGATCATGCCTTCTAAGTCGGTTTGGGAGAACCACCGCTGGCGCATGTCCTGTTCTTCGTGTTCTCGTGCGTGCTGGCCCGCTTCGAGCTCGCTGGCGGTAAATACAGTGAAGGCTTGGCTGCTCATTCCTTTGGCTGAATGAAGGTATCCAAGGCGCTGGATATGTCGCGCACGCAAGCCTGTTTCTTCGGCAAGTTCCCGCCGGGCAAGTTCTGCCGGATCCGCGTTCTCTCTATTCGGTAAGGTTCCCTGGGGGAATTCCCATGAACGGTGAGAAACGGGGTAACGGTACTGTTCGATGAGATGAAAACCGCCTTCTTCGACCGGGATTATCAGCGCGAAGTCCGGCTTGTCGACGTAGGAGTAGATACCCTGGGACCTGTCTGGACGTTCAATCACGTCCTCCCGGAGTCGCATCCACGGGTTTTGATAGACGATACGCGAAGAGATCTGCTGGATTGTCGCTTCGCCTGGGCCGGTTTCAGGTCGTGGAGTCATATCGGTAAACCAACTCGTGTCTGTCGCCAACGACAATGCGGTGGGTCAGGTCAAGAATTCGGTTGTTCTGGTCATAAGCCCGGCGCCACAGCACAAGAACGGGCTGGGTCATGTCTATCTCCAATTGCTCTTGCTCCTCCTCGGTGGGGAGCCGGCATGTCACAGACTCTTCGAAGTGGATCTGGTGGCCGAGCTCTTCCAGACGGGAGTACATGCCGCCCGGACCAGTGTTGACCTCTCGAAGCGCCGGGACCCGCTCAACCAGGTCGAGTCGGAGGTAGCTGGTGGACAATTGCACCGGCGGACCGCCGACGATGCCTTGTCGGCGCGCTCGTCGTAACACGGGTGTCCCGGTCGGAACCCCCAGGCCACGTCCCACATCCACGTCAGCGTCAACCTCACTCACCGTCGTCTCGGTGAACGGCTGATGGCCGGCCCTGGTTGCAGAAACATGGAAACCTCTCCAGGTTCCCACCTGGCGCGTGACGTCATCAGCAGCCCTACGCATGGTGGAACCCGCCGCGGGTACCTGTGCTCCGGTACCCGCAGTAAGAATCGCCAGCTGGCGCGCGGCGAGTATCCCGAGCGCCCGGCGAACGGTCGAGCGATCCACCTGGTGCTCTTCGGCGAGTTCGCGCTCGGATGGTAGCCAAGCCCCCGGCGGGTAGACACCCTCCTCGATCTTCGCGCGAAGCCTGTCAGCCAGGCTCTGTGCCTTCGCTGGTGGTCGAGGCATCGCTGGTTGTCACGCTCCATGGTGACGGGAGCACTCACATGATCTCAACCTGGGTAAGGGACGGTTGAGATAACCACACCGTAGACCACCAGTCATCTCCACCGCGGCATCCTGCGCACGTTTCGCAGCAGGTCATCGCCGATACCACCCGCACTTAACTCTATGGTAGCTCTATGATAGGTTTATGGTTGTGCTACCATGAACCTACGATGGCCGCGTGATCCGAGAAGACCTGTGGAATCTCAGACCTGTGAGTGGGCGGCGACCTACTCACCATGGCGAGCGGGGAGCCCCACGATGTCCAGTCACCGCCGTCATGGCGTTCTTGCCAGGACACTGCGCCTGCGCCGGCCACCGAAGGCGGCGATCCCCGCGCCGTGCCGGGCGGGTATCGAACTGGTGGACGCGCGGACTCGGGTGGCGCATCAGGTCAGTCCTGACGAGCTGCGGGCTGGGCGGGCGACGGGGGATTACCAGGCGCGCTGTGGTGCCTGGTTCCTGGCCGCGAGCCTGACTGACCCAGGGCGTAGTCAGTGTCCGGGGTGCACCTCGTGAGTGATCCTCAGATCGAGATCGAGGCCGTGTGCGAGATACACCAGGGTTCCGGTCGTCTGGTCATCCGGCGTGAGGATGACCAGATCGTGCTGGACGCGCGCGCTGATCACTGTTGTGTACTCGCGCTGGAGAATCCGGCGGTGACCCGGTTGTTCGATGCGCTCGGGGAGTGGCTGGGGTGAGCGGCCGGGCGGCGTACGTGCTTCCCGCTCCGGTGTTCGCGCGGTTGACTCCGGCTGGCCGCCGGTCGAGTGGCCCCGTCAGATCTCCTGGCGGCCAGCCGGTCCCAGACCTCCCCGCAGCGGACACCGGTTGTGGTTGGCCCGCACCGCTGCTCCCGCGCTGGGCGCGGTGCCCGGTGGATCAGCACCTGCACCTGCTGGCCCCGGTGGAGGCTGCGGCTGCGGGCTCGAGAGTCACGGGCGCGCCGGCTGCGGGCGGCGCATCCCCCGCGCGGGGTTGACGATCGGGGGCCCAGCGGCGGGGTTGTGTCTTGGCTGTATGGCTGTGGGGACCGCGTGGTGGCGCGGTACGGGCCCGGCGCTATGACCGCTGGCGGGACGTGGACGGGACCCATGTCCCGGTGGGTGCCCGGGTGGAGCAGGTCGAGGTTGATGCCCGCAGGGGGGCGCCGCGCTTGCGGCTGCATGCCCGGGGCCTGGTCACCAGCCGAGGTACCACCGGTTGGTGGTGCGTTTCGAGGGTGAGGGCGAGACGGTGAGCATTCGGCCGCACCTGGTGCGGGTGGCGCGGATCAGCGCCGAGGAACATCATCAAGCGGTTGCGGGATCCGTTGTCCAAGGGGCCGGATCATGACCACGCGCAGTGATCCACCTGTTCACACCGGTGATCCGTGGATCGATGCGTATTTGACGTTCCGGTGGGCGTGGCTGGATGGTGCGACGGAGGGTGAGCTAGCCGATCTGGCGACCGAGTGCCGCCGTGGCCTGCCCCGCTCGACATCGCCATCAAGCCGCAATGTTTATCCACCGCGACATTCTGATTACCGCAGGGCAGAAGGCTCTATCTACGCAGCTGGTCACGGCACTGTGGGTACCTGACTCCGCGTGCCTCCGCTAGGAGGAGGCAGATGGGCCGCGACGGTCGTGCCCCGCGTGCCACCGCGCCTACCCGAACACAGGATCTCCGGCTGGCCGCCGGGTTGAGTCCAGTGGCCAGCTCGGCATGGAGCTGCGTCGCCTGCGCGACGGGGCGGGCAAGACCCAGCTGGAGGCCGGCGAGTGGCTGGACCTGCCCGACACGAGCATCTCCAAGATGGAGAACGGCAAGCAGCGGGTCAGCGTGTCGCAGTGCCGGTCGTTCCTGCAGCTCTACGACGTATCCCGCTCGCACCCCCGATGAGGTGCAGCGAATCCTGCGGCTCAAGGCCACCCGGCAGCAGCGCCTGAGCAGCAGCGAGGAACCGCTGGTCCTGCGCGCCGTCATCAACGAGGCGGCGCTGCGCCGCGAGGTGGGCGGACCCGAGGTGATGCGGGCCCAGGTCCAGCGGATCGCCGAGGCCGCCGCGCTGCCCAACGTCACCGTGCAGGTTCTTCCGTTCACCGCCGGCGCCCACCCCGGCATGTTCGGGGCGTTCACCGCGCTGCGCTTCCCCGAGGAACCGATGAACACCGTCTACCTGGAGAGCTACGGCGCCGCGCTGTACGTCGAGGTGCCAGCGGACGTCACCCGCTACGCCGAGACCTTCGAGCGGGTCTCCCGCCTCGCGCTCGACGCGAAGGAGACCACCAGACTACTTGACAAGATCGCAAAGGAGCACCGATGAACTGGCACAAGAGCAGCTACAGCAGCACCGAGGGCAACTGCGTCGAGGTCGCCGAGCTACCCGGCGCTTGCGCGGTGCGGGACAGCAAGCACCCGAGCGCCCCAGTGCTGACCGTCACCTCACGTCAGTGGGCCGCGTTCACCGCCCGGGTCCGCAACGGCGAGTTCGACTAGCCACTGGCCCGTGGGGTCGGATTCGCTCTGAGCCTCCCGAGCTCAACAGGAGAGCTGTCCAAGCATGATCGAAAAGCGCTGCTGTTGAGTTCGGGAGCGGAAGAGCTGATCATGAAGCTGAAGATCCACGGGAGAGTGCCTGGCACGCCGGTCTGGAACGGCGCAGAGAGCCCGGCGAGGTGGGAACCGACGCGCTCTCAGCACCGTCGCTGGGCTGTGCGTGGGCAGTAGGACTTCGCCCGTGCCAGATGACGATGTGGAAGCGCGGGTCACCAGCCTCGAACGGGAGGTGGCCCGGCGTCGTGAGCAGATCACCCTCACCAGCTCCGACGCCACTGCCGCCTGCGCCGACGCTGTGGCCGCTCGCGTGCTGGCGGCTGGCGCCGACCGGGACGTCTCGGAGGCCCGCACCGACCTGCGCGCCCACATCCAGGCCCTCAATGCTGTGCGGGAGACCCAGCTGGAACAGGGCCGGGAGATACGTGAGGGCTTCGCCTCGCAGACCGGGAGAATCGACGAACTGGAGCGAGAGGTGCGAAGCGGTTTCACGACACTGGCCACCGGTATAGCGCAGATCACCGCGCTGCTCACAGAGATCAGAGCGCGACGGCTAGCCGAGCAACAGCTGTCTTTACGACGCTTCCGCACCCACCGCATTCACGTGTCTCGTTGGTCGTCGATCAGGTGGTGTTTCAGCAGGATGATTCGGATTTCCTCGACTATGCGAGGGCGCAGAAGCCCGTTCTGCTCGTAAGTCTTGATTCTTTCCAGCGCTTCGCCTAGCGGGTCGCCGGGGGTGAGCGGTGAGCGGGTGCCCTCGCGGCTGGTTCGCCATCCCAGTCCAGCACGAGATCGGATGTCGTCCCTGGCAGCGAGCAACCTGTCGATGATCGAGCCGATCTCGGCTGGCGATCCCGAATGAAGGTCGAGACAGCTCTTGGACTTGAGCCCGATAGGCAGCGGTGGCATTTCTCCAGACAACGCCAGGCGTATCGGTATCACGGTGTGAAAACCCGCCCGGGCCTCCTTCGCAGCGAGTAGTATCTCTTCCCGCTGAAAGTGCGCGGCAGGCGTGTCGTGAGATGACGACCAACGTCACCCAGGTCTCTCGGATGGTCGTGGTCAAGCGGGTCGGCCAATCCTCACCGGGCAACTCCGACTGGGGTGCGATGAAGACTCGCCCTACGGGGTTGCAGGGTGTCCGACAGTGTCTCCGCGTATGCGATATCAGGTCCCGCATAGGAGATGAAGAAGTCGAACGACTTGGCGTGACGGATCACGCTTCCCGCCGGGAGGAATCTTGGTCTTGGCGTAGTTCATCGAGTAACGCCTTGCCATGGTGTGGGAGGCGTTGGTCAGATTCGAGGAGTTCCAGCAGTTCGCGGGCTTGCTGGCTCCGCTCCTCCCTGTCTTCGTCAAGCCCTGCCGTGAGATGAACTGTGATCGCCAGATCAACAACCGCGCCAACCTGGCCTGGCATGCGTTGATACACATCGAGGGCTAGTTGAAGGTGCCTCTCCAACGCGGTGGCCGCCTCCTCGACGCGGTCGTGCAGGATCGCTCCCATCTCCTTCTCGATGTCCAGCCGGGACTGCGCGGTCTTGTGCTCATCCGGCGCCCCGACCGCGACCAGGATCTTCAACGGCCCCGCGGCGGGCCGTACGCCATCCGGGTGCTGGCCGAGCACGCCACGGCGCATGCGGACGCCCGGCTGCAACACCGGGGTGCGGCCACTCGGGGTCAGCGCCGCCTCGAAGGGCAGCAACGCCAGCGGCGGCGCGGCCTCGATGTGCACATCGGCGACCGTGACGGTGTCCAGCTCGCCCAGCAGCTGCTCGGCGGCCCGGCCGACCTCGCCGGGCAGCAGCACCGCGCCACCTGCCGGCGCAGTCCCGCGAACGCCGCTGGTCCCAGCCGCCCCAGGCGCAGACCGTCCGACACCCGGACCTCCGCCTCGCGGGCGCTGACCTGCCCGTCGACCAGTAACGACACCGCAGCACGGCCCGCTGCGGCCTCCTCCAGCCGGAGGGTCACCGCACGGGCGTGGGCCTGCAGCGCGGTCGCGACGCCAGGTTTGCGGTCGATGCCCACCAGGGTGTCCCGGATGGCCTCATAGTCCGCCGCCGACCGGCGGGCCAGCTTGCGCAGCCGCGCCGGAAGGCGATCCCTGACGTCCTCCAGCAGCACCGGGATGAGCCGGATGCCATCCTCCACCCTGCGCAACACCAGCGAGGTGTACTCGTCCTGCGCCCACGGGCCCTCGAACCAGGCCAGTGAGACGAAGATCAGACCCGCTGTGCAGCCGTCGACGCCCTGATCCATCCGCGCCACGATGTCATCACCCGGGGCGATCTCCCACTGGTCGTACAGGCGTCGATCCCGTCCCGGCGCAGCCGCCCGGCGAACTCCTCAACTGCCGCCCGATCAGCCGACCGGTAACTCAGAAAGACCTTCCTTTGCCGCTCCGTTCGCTCCACCGGGTGACTCTAACAACCGGTACCTACCCGATGGATCACGGTGAATCCTCCTCGCGTCAGTCCAGACTCGCCGGGCACGACCAGACCGACTCGCGCAGCCATCGCAAGTAGCTATCCCTTGTGAGGTTTCGTGGTAATCGGGCCGTCGATTTGTGGTCTTTTTTTATTCACTTTCGGGAGGCAGCGTCGCCCCGGGCGGACGGCACCCGAGTGGACGGGCTGCGGACGTGGGGCCGCCAGCAGAGTAGATGATCTTGAGGAGTGTCGACGTCATGACCACGATCATGCCCACTGCGCAATTGCAGGCTGTTGCGGGCACCGACGAGCTGGCCGCGCTGGAGGCGCGATCGATCTCGGCGTGGTTCGGTGACCGCAAGGTGCTCGACCGGGTGTCGCTGTTCATGCCGGCCGGGTCGGTCACCGCTCTTATCGGGCCTTCGGGCTGTGGCAAGTCGACTTTCCTGCGGATTCTCAACCGGATGCACGAGCTGATCCCGAGCGCGACGCTCGCCGGCGAGGTGTTGTTGTCCGGCTCGGATATCTATGACCCGAGCTGGAAACTCACCGATGCCCGCAAGGCGATCGGGATGGTCTTCCAGAAACCCAATCCCTTTCCCGCGATGTCTATCTGTGACAACGTGACAGCAGGGCTGAAACTCACCGGGATCAGGGCCTCCCGTGAGGAGCGTGACGACCTCATCGAGGAGTGCCTGACCAAGGCCGGACTCTGGAACGAGGTACGGGACCGGCTACGGCAACCCGGTGGGGCGCTCTCGGGTGGCCAGCAGCAGCGGTTGTGCATCGCACGGTCGCTGGCGGTGCGACCGCGGGTACTGCTGATGGACGAGCCCTGCTCGGCGCTGGATCCGACCTCGACCCGGCGCATCGAGCAGACCATCGCAGAGCTCGCGCACGAGGTGACCATCGTGATCGTCACCCACAACATGCAGCAGGCCGCCCGGGTGTCCCAGCAGAGCGCGTTCTTCCTCGCTGAGCAGGGCACCCCGGGGGTGATCGTCGAGGCCGGGCCCACCGCGAAGGTCTTCGGCTCACCGGAGGATCCCCGCACCTCCGACTACGTCAACGGCCGCTTCGGCTGATTCACCCGGCAGACAGCAATCAGGAGGATCCCGGTATGACCGATCCGGACTCGCAGGATCACCAGCCCGAGGCGCGGCCGCCGGTGGTGTTCGGGCGCCGTACGCGGGTGGCTGGGGCCGTGATCGGTGTGCTGTTCAGCCTGGGCGTGCCGGTCGCGGTCCTGGGTGCTCCGGTGCCCACCGCGGACGGGCGCCTCGCTGCCGCTCCCGACGACCCTGCGGGACTCGGGATCACCGGGACGCTGCCCGGCGACCCGGTGCCCACCGAGGTGCCTGGTGCGGTGCCTGAATCGGTGTCCGCCGGCGCCGGGCTGCCCGGTATCCCGACACCGCTGAACCTGCCCGATGGGCCGCTGGGAATCCCGGGCGTGGTGCTGGATGCCTACCAGTTCGCTGAGCGGACGTTGGCGGCCGCCCGGCCCGGCTGCCACCTGTCGTGGTCGGTGCTGGCCGGAATCGGGCGGATCGAGTCAGGCCACGCCAGCGCCGGGCGGGTGGACACCTACGGCAACACTCTCGGACCGATCCTGGGCCCGAAGCTGGACGGATCGCCGGGCATCGCCGCCATCCCGGACACCGACCGCGGCGCGCTGGACACCGACACCGTCTGGGACCGAGCGGTGGGTCCCATGCAGTTCATCCCGTCCACCTGGCGCGGCTACGGTGTCGATGGCAACGGCGACGGCGTGGCGAACCCGAACAATATCTACGACTCCACCGTCGCGAGCGGCCTCTACCTCTGCGCCGGGAGAACTGACCTGGCCGATCCGGCCCAACTACAAGCCGCGGTATTCCGGTACAACCACTCGGCGAGCTATGTCGACATCGTGCTGCGATGGGCACATGCCTATCTGACCGATGTCATCCCCACACCGTCGGCCCCCGGGCGGGTACCGGCCGGGACGAACGGCAACGGCGGCGTCCCGATCGTGCCGGCAGCCCCCCCGCCAGCAGCCGTCGCGCAGGCCGTTCCGCTATCTCCACCGCCGGTCCCGTCGCCGCTGCCGTCGCCCGAAGCCTCGCCAGCGATCACAACACCGCCTCCGGCGACCACTGAGAATCCGCCGCCACCGGCTCCCACGGCCACTCCGACATCGTCTCCCGAGACGGCATCGCCGGCCTCCACCTCAAGCTCACCACAGCCAGAACCGTCCACAGCGCCGTCTCCCACCACGACCACGGTTGTGCCCCCTCCCACTCCGTCAGCGACGCCGACGACGCCCGCCGTGCTGGGAGCGAGCCCGCTCCCAGCACCCTCACCGACGCCTGGTCCGTCGCCAACGATCGCACCTGCACCCTGATCCGGCGCGCCGGTGTTGGACTGGCAGGTGGGTAGGCGTGACGCGCGACCGAACGGTGGCGCGGAGTGTCCGCTCCGGGCCACCATCTCGGCCAACTCTCGATGAGCAAGACGTCAGCGACGGCTGGCTCGAACATCACTGCGTTGCAAAGAAGCAGTATCCCAAATAAAGCTGCTCGTTTTCAACAGGAGAATCCCATGTCGGGGTGGGTTTCCCGGCCATGAAGTCATCCCCTGTGGGGTCGTCTGTCATCCCTTGATTGACCAATGGTCCTTTCCTGTTCATTTTCGGAGTGCAACGTCGCGCAATCGTTGCGGTACAGGAGGTGTTGCAAGATGGATCGTGTTGGGGCCCAGGGGTATCGCCGGCCGGCCGTGCCGGTCGCAGTCCTGGTGCTCGCGCTGGGCATCCAGACCCTGCTCGCACCTGGCGCCAGTGCGGCGAGTGTCCTCCCGATCGGCAGCTTTGACCATGCCGTCGCGAAGATTCCGTACGGGCCGGCCGCAGCGATGGACACCACTACCACCTTCATGGCTATCCC
The DNA here is from genome assembly GCA_963712995.1 of uncultured Actinomycetota bacterium. Classification (GTDB taxonomy): domain Bacteria; phylum Actinomycetota; class Actinomycetes; order Mycobacteriales; family Pseudonocardiaceae. Next base: position 82,528 of record CAVQKH010000021.1, read on the forward strand.
GAGCGGACCGGTTCTGGAGGGCACCCCGGTGATCCTCATCGCGCAGGTGGTGCCGGCCAACGCGACGGGAACTATTCAGTTCAAGGACGGAGAGAGCGAGTTGGGACTGCCACGGCCGGTGATCGGTGGATTCGTTCTGACCGTCACGTCGATGCTGACGGAGGGCACCCACTCGCTCACCGCGGTGTTCACCGCCACTGACCAAGCGGCCTTCGGTCCGTCAATGCCGCCTCCGGTATGGCTGTCCGTGATCGGACAGTCATAGTTTTGAAATACCGATCGTGCGCATCTCGTGTGCAAAGAGCCACTCTGAGTCATTCACCGGAATGCCACGACCACTCGCAGCTCGAAACGTCGTGTTCCACTGCAAGTGCTGATGCAATCGCATATCCTCCGCTACATCGTTTCGGGAGGTAGGCCGCTCCGCCGGCCCGTCGACCGATCGGAGTCGACCGGAGAGGTTGGGATATGCCGCAGGTCACGAACGGTATGCAGGTAAGGGGTGTGCGGTGGAGAAAGAGCAGCTATAGCAATCCCAATGGCAACTGTGTGGAGTTGGCGGAGTTGGCAGGTGGCTTGATCGCTGTCCGTGACTCCTGGGATCCGGACGGTTCTGTCCAAATTGTCACCCGTGTCACGATGGCCGCGTTCGTCCGTGCCGTAAAGGCTGATGAGTTCGGCCCGTAGGCCGGATGATCGCTCGGCCGGAGGTCCGGGAAGCGCCAGCCCGGGTTTCCGGGTGGTTGTGCTGCGGTCTATGGTGAGACCATCCGTAGTGCTTCACCCGTAGGAGGAATGGTGAGGGCGGCCCGGTCGGGTACCGATCTGGTCATTCGTCACGCTCAGGTACGATCGCAGGGCCCTACAGCGTTACGTATCGTGTTGGGCCACCAGCTACGTCAGCTCCGTGAAGCGAGCGGAATTACGGCAGGAGCAGCAGGCCACGCGATTCGGGCGTCCCATGCCAAGATCAGCCGCATGGAGCTCGGACGGGTCGGCTTCAAGGAGCGCGACGTGGCAGATCTGCTCACTCTCTACGGTATTACCGACGAACATGAGCGTAACGCGTTTCTGGCCTTGGCCCGCCGGGCCAACGTGCCCGGCTGGTGGCATCACTACAGTGACATCCTGCCCAGCTGGTTCGAGATGTATCTGGGCCTGGAGCAGGCCAGCTCGATGATCCGCACCTACGAACCCCAGCTCGTGCCCGGTCTGCTGCAGACCGAGGAAGTCGCCCGCGCCGTCATCCAGCTCGGGAACCCGGACTTGTGCGCCACCGACATCGACCGCCGGGTCGCGTTGCGGATGAAACGTCAGAAGGTCCTGACCCAGACCGACGCACCCACCCTGTGGGGTGTGATCGACGAGGCGGCCCTGTGGCGTCTTGATGGGCGGGCGGCGATGCGGGATCAGATCCAGCATCTGATCGATATGGCCGAGTACCCCAATATCAGGCTGCAGGTGATGCCGTTCTATTCGGGTGCGCACGCCGCCGTCGGCGGCCCGTTCACGATCCTGCGGTTCTCCGAACCCGATCTGCCCGACCTGGTTTACCTTGAGCAGCTGACCAGCGCCCTTTACCTGGACAAGACCGATGATGTCCAGCACTACCTGATGGTCATGGACCGCTTGTGTATCCAGGCTAAATCTCCGGCAGAGACGATCAGGTTCCTGAGCAGCACTCTGAAAGAGACCTGACCAGGCGGGAATCGATGTAATTAAGGATCCCCAACAGCATGAGCGCGACGGGCTGGGTGAAGTCCAGCGTCCTGGTGGCCTCGTGCAGGATCTTCTCCGGGTCGCGGACGTCGGCGTGCAGGTAGTCGGTGCTGCCCTCCTCGGTGCTGGTGAGCAGAGCCCGCGCATGCACCAGGACCATCGGGTCATTGTCGACGTAGACGATGCTGCATTCCGGCGTGGCCGCTTGGGCGACCTGGTGGGTGTTATTCACGGTGGGCAGTCCGGTGCCGATATCGAGGAGCTGGCGTATGCCAGCTTCTCTGGTGAGATATCTGACGACCCGGACCAGGAATCCCCGGTCGGCGCGCGCGGAGTCAAGCAAATCGGGAAAGATCGCCAGGACCTGCTCGCCGACCTCGCGGTCAATCGGGTAGTTGTCCTTGCCGCCCAGTAAGTAGTCCCAGAACCGAGCTGGTTGTGGAATCGTGGCGTCGATACCCACCGGCAGCCGGTCCTGCCCGCCCGTGAGTGGGCCCTCGCCCACGAGTCACCTCCTGCTGCGTTTCGCCAATTCTGACCTGACGCCCATAACTGAAAGTTTTACACGAGTGGGCGCTGACCGGAAATCGCCGAGGAGACCGAGGCCGTGAGCTGACCTGCGGGATCAGCGTCCGCAGACCTTGCCGTTGTGTTCGCGATCGACGGCGGGTCGGTGGCCGGGTTCGCTGCTATGGTGCCGAGCGGCCCCAGCGCCGCGGACCTGGGCGCAACTCTTGTAGGACGCCGTTCCACCTCCGCTGGCCTTTTGGGCTGGCTGAGCCTTCTGTGGCTGTCGGGGTTCGACCGGTTTGGGGGTGGCTGGCCGTTGAGCGACCACCGCCCGATGAGTTTCGGCCGGCTGGGATGCGATCGGCAGGGATTGAACCACGTTTTCCAGCGGAACCTGGACCTGATGGCCGCCACCGACGACCATCAGGACGCCAGCCGCGGCGCATGCCGCGCTGAGCCGGAACGACGTCATGAGTCCGAACCCGGCGGACCGACTCCCACGTCCCGCGGGGTTCGAGAACTGTGGAGCTGGTGTCGCCGGAATCCTCATCTGCGGGGTCATGCTTCCTGCCTCCTACCGATCTAGGACGAACGGAGCGCACCTCAAGCGGTACATCGCTGTCGATGATGTCGTCGTTACGACACGTGGTGGGGTGCACACGACGAGTATCGGTCGTGAAAACGGGTGATGTCGTATTCTCGCTAGCTCCGGCTCCGGCCGCGGGTGATGCTGGGGGAGTGCATGAGGACGTGGAGCGGTGCGTGCGAGCGGTACAGTCCAAGGACGCGCGGTTCGACGGCTGGTTTTTCACCGCGGTGATCACCACCGGCATCTACTGCCGTCCGAGCTGTCCGGTGGTGCCGCCCAAGGTGGCGAACATGCGTTTCTATCCGAGCGCGGCGGCGGCTCAATCGGCTGGGTTCCGCGCCTGCAAACGGTGCCGGCCGGACGCCAGCCCGGGATCTCCACAATGGAACGAACGCGCCGACCTGGTGGCCAGGGCGATGCGATTGATCGCCGATGGAGTGGTCGATCGTGACGGTGTCCCGGGTCTGGCCGCGCGGCTGGGATACAGCATCCGGCAGATCCAGCGGCAGGTGTTCGCTGAGTTGGGGGCCGGTCCGCTGGCGCTGGCCCGCGCGCAGCGCGCCCAGACTGCGCGGCTGCTGATCGAGACGAGTTCCCTGCCGATGACCGATGTCGCCTTCGCCGCCGGTTTCGCCAGCGTACGGGCGTTCAACGACACGGTGCGCGAGGTCTTCGCCCTCGCCCCGACACAGCTGCGCGCCCGAGCCGCTCGCCGGCACCCGCCGGTGACGTCCGGATCACTGGTATTGCGGTTGCCGTTCCGCGCGCCGCTGTGTCCGGACAACCTGTTCGGGCATCTGGCGGCCACCGCGATACCAGGAGTGGAGGAGTGGCGTGACGGCGCCTACCGCCGCACGCTGCGCCTACCGCACGGATACGGGGTGGTGATCCTGCGACCCTCGCCCGATCACATCGAGTGCCGGTTGGCCCTGACCGATCTGCGGGACCTGTCCACCGCGATCACCCGGTGCCGGTGGCTGCTCGACCTCGACGCGGACCCGGTGGCCGTCGATGACCTGCTGTGCAGCGACCCGGTGCTCGCCCCGATCGTGGCGAAGAACCCGGGTCGCCGGGTGCCCCGCACCGTCGACGCGGCGGAGTTCGCGGTCCGCGCGGTCCTCGGGCAGCAGGTGTCCACCACGGCGGCCCGTACCCACGCCGCGCGACTGGTGGCCCTCTACGGTGACCCGGTGACCGACCCGGCCGGCGGCCTGACCCATCTGTTTCCCGCGCCCGAAGCGCTGGCCTGTCTCGATCCGGCGACGCTCGCCCTGCCGCAGGCGCGCCGCAGCACACTCACCACCCTGGTCGCCGCGCTGGCCGGCGGCGAGCTCGACCTCGGCCCCGCCAGCGACTGGCAGCAGGTCCGGGCTCAGCTGGCAGGCCTACCCGGCTTCGGTCCGTGGACCATCGAGACGATCGCGATGCGCGCGTTGGGTGATCCGGACGCCTTCGTACCGACCGACTTGGGAATCCGGCGCGCTGCCCGTGACCTGGGTCTTTCTCCTACCGCGGCGGGTCTGACCGGCCACGCCGCCGCGTGGCGGCCCTGGCGCGCGTACGCCGTGCAGTACCTGTGGGCGACCAGTGACCATCCCATCAACCGGCTACCGGCCTGAGGAAAAGAACGACATCATGGAACATCGAGTACACACAGCGGTGGATAGTCCGGTCGGCACGCTCACCCTGGTGGCGGTCAACGGCATCCTCGCCGGTCTGTATATGAACCTGCAGCGGCACCGGCCGCGGCCGGAGACGTTCGGTGCTCCGGATCGAACGCCGTTCACCGAGGTGATCAGGCAGCTGGGGGAGTACTTCACCGCCCAGCGCACCGAATTCGACCTGCCGATCACCATGCTCGGTACCCCGTTCCAGCGCGCCGTGTGGGCGGCTCTGCGGGAGATTCCCTATGGCGAAACGATGTCCTACGGTCAGCTCGCCGAGCGGCTCGGACGTCCTACCGCCGCCCGAGCGGTCGGCCTCGCCAACGGCCGCAACCCGATCGGCATCATCGTGCCCTGCCACCGCGTCGTGGGCGCCACTGGTGATCTCACCGGCTACGGCGGCGGCCTGGACCGCAAGCGGTTCCTGCTCGAGTTCGAACTCCAGAGTCCCGCCCGAAACGCCTACCTCAGCGGCTGAGAGATAGTTACGATGATCTCCTCAGCAGAATGCCACTGTGGGTTTCGATGCTGTTGTGCACCGTGTCCTGCAGCGTCTGGTTGCCGTTCAGTAACGCACTGCATTGCGGCCACTTAGCCCTGGTCTGCTCGACCGTTTCGGCGACAATGTCGGCCAACTGTGCACCCTGTGCCCGCAGTCGTTCTTGGAGCCGGGTGAAGGTCTGGGTATCGATACGGTCGAACCGTCGAGTTCCGCCGAACTTCAGGCCGAGGTCCTCTGGCTCGTCGTTGCGATAAGCGGCGGTGCAGACCAGGTCATAGGCGGGGGAGAGCGCGGGAACACGGCGATCCGGATAGATCAAGGACCAGTTCTTGAGGTGCGCGTCACCATTGGAGATGAGGATGATGAAGGTGAGCCTGCGCGCGAACTCATGTAGCGCGGCAAGGTCGCGACCGCGGTAGACGAGCGCAGCGACGGTCTCGAAGTTTCCGTTGTATTTGCTCTCCGGGTAGAAATTGCGAACCTGTGCCAAGTCCTCGATATGCACGAGGTTACGGTCGTCGTCGCGGTCGAACCGGCGGATCGCATACGCCCATTCCTCGATATCGGGCCAGACACCCGGTGGCAGGCCGTCGAGCATGTCCCGGTGCACGAGCCTGACCTCCGGCACATCGATGCCTACGGCGGAGGCGAGCGACATCATCGCGTACTCGTTGCGCGGCACATCGGCATACACCCGGTCGGGAAGTTTGACGATCCAATCGCCGCCTTCACCGTGAGCGGGCAACGTCAGGCGGTCGCCCTTACCTACCATGGAGAACTTCAGGCTGACACCGGCCAGCGAGAACCGCCATCCAGTGCGTCCGGTGCCGGCGTCTGTCGTGTCAGAGTGCCCTGATGCGGTCGCCAGATCCCCCGCCTGGGCGGGTGAGGTGTCCTCGGGCAATACCCGCACCGCGCCGGGCAGGTCGTGTCCCACTTGGGCGAGTAGCTCCATCTCGCGGTGCGGAGAGACCTGACGGTCTGCGGCGATCCAGTCCCGCAACCGGCCTTCGGGGAGGAGGTTGGAGAACCAGGGCGGCAGCCGCAGTGCGCTGGCGTGCCGGGCGCGCAGGTCTTGCTCGAAGATCAGCCCGAGTACCGGCCGATCAGGATCACTCAGGTAGTCGTCCGTGAAGGCGAACCAGGTGTAGTCGCCGCGCTGGTTCAACGTGCCAACGTGGTGGGGTCCGAGCCAGATACCGTGGCGCTGCTCAGTCAGCGGCATCGTCGCTTTCGTCCTCCATCATCAGCTCGGACAGCGGCGGTGTGTCTTCGAAGCCCCATTCGCAGGTCCGTTTCAGGAAATCTCGCAGATTCTGGGCGAGGAGTTCCTGCCGGGCTTCGAGCGCCTGGGGGAACGTGCCGGCCCGCAACATTTCGACGATCTCGTCGGTGAGCGTGTGCGAATCCAGCACCTCTGCCGAATTGACGTCGAACAGACCCGGTCCGTGCACGAACAGGGAGTGGACCTCTTCCGAGTCGACGGAAAGTGCCGGCATGAACACCCGGTTCGCAGCCCAGGGTCGCAGCTGCTTGGGCACGAACCTTCTGGGCGCCAGGTATCGGACGGCGTCACGGGCGGTGGCGCGGTCAACTAAACAGTCGGCAAGATCCGCGATTTCATATTGCTCGCCGGTCTCGGGATTCCGCGGCCCCGCAGCCCACCAGGAGCACAGGGCAATCTTGGTGTCCGCCTGGTTGGTGGCGAAGCTGCGCAGGTCGGGCAGCGCCGAGTCGTTCTGCTCGACGGTCTCCAGCAGGCCTTGTACCGATGCGGTCACGTCGTCCTCGCGTACCCGGGCGCAGAGCAACCGTGCTGCATCACCAGTGCCGGCCTTGAACTGCTGCGGGCCGACCACGGCCGCTCGCCAGTACCACCTGCGCAGCAGCTTACGGTTGCGCTGATCGAGGTCGGGGTGATACGCGAACAGCCGGGCCAAGGGGACTAACAGATATCGGTAGGCCAGCAAGGAGAAATGCGGCACGAATGCGTCTCGCTGAAGGAAGATGACCGCTCGACGCAGCGCCTGCTCGCCTGCTTCGAAGGCGGCATCACGTCCCTCATCGCCGGAATCGAGAAATTCGTCGCGAATATCGCGCTTAACGTCGGTGCCGCGACGCGCTAGCACCGCCTGCAGTACCGTATTGCCATCGATAGTGCCGAACTTGAGGTCGGATGTGATGTGCTCGGCGATCAGGTCGATAGTGAGCTGGCCATCGTCCTCTTCTGAGTTGAGTGCGGAGAAGATCTCGGCTCGTGACAGCCGCTTTCCGTAGTTGTTCATCCGGTCGAAAATGTCCTGCAGCACCCTCTGATCGGCCTGAGCGACCTGATAGGCCGGCACCTGGAACTGCCGTAGCGTGCGAGTAATCGCGCTGGCTTGCTCAAGGTAGTCAGTGATGCCGGGATGGTTGTTGAACCAGATCAGGATCTGCTGGAGGTCAAAGAGCACTGGCAGCGGTATTACCAGTGAATGTTCGGTCTTCGGTACCCGGACGAGCTGTTTCTCCCGTAGGTCGTAGGCCAGCGCGAACCGTGAATCAGCTTGCCCGTCAGGATGCAGGGCATTGGCGAGGCTGGTGATCCGCTGCTGCCCGTCGACGACCCAGAGCGCATCGGTCGACTCTGGAGCTTTGATGCTCAAGGCTCCGAGCTGCAATGTTTGCCGCGGTGCCTCCCGTACCCAGAGCAAGAGGCTGCCGATCGGGTAACCCCGGATGATGCTGTCGAACAGGCGGCGCACATCCTCCCAGCTCCACCGGAAGTCACGCTGGAAGCGCGGGACGCGGATCTTGCCGCGCCACGCCATGTCGACCAGCGACTCCACGTCCATCGTGGTCGCGCTGGGCAGCGAGTCGAGTGCCATGGCCATCCTGCCTCCCGTGTCGAGGATCAGCCTGCCAGAGGCCACCGACAGGCTTCCGCGATCAGGCGCGTGTCCTGGACGGCTGCGTTCTGCACCGATGCGGCCAGCTCCCCTGCGTGTCGCAGAGGAGTGACCGACGGGTCAGGACTCCCGAAGCTACGCGGAGGTGCGAAGTAAGCCCGGCGCAAGTCAGGAAGTACGGGCTTGAGCCGGGCGAGGGCCCGGTTTTACGGTGGATCTGGTGACCGAGAGCACGTCGTTGTGGCCCCGCTGCACCCCACGGCGGCGTGATCGTACCTCGATGGTCCTCTGCGTTGGAGCCACATCGGTTCATGGCTGCCTGAACATGTCACCACGCTGGCAAAGATGGCCCGTTGGATTTGGAGTCGAACTGATACCCCTCAGAGGAAAAGATAATGTGGCTGATGTTCTTGACCTGGGATCAATCGTGTTCCGTGAGAGGTGACTGGTGTGCGCAAAACGAGGCGGCGGCGAGCGCGCAGCTGGAGAATAAATCACACGGGTCTCAATTGATACCATTGGAAAATTCAATCCAATATTATAATTCCGTCTATTTCGTTGGGAAGGAATATGCCGATGCAAGTATGGTCGGCCTTTGTGATAACCCAGGGATGGGTAACATAAGTAGTCACTTCGACCACCTCATTACTCCTTACGTCGAAATAGTGCTGCCGCTTCCCTTCGTAGTCGAGCCAATAAACCTTGACGGTGGCAGCCATATTATTCTTGATTCGAAGCCGCACCTGAATATCACTATTTAAAGAGTGGCGTTCCCCTTCTTTGTCGCAACTCATTGGCTTCAGTCTATTAAAATGATCCCGTGTCAGCAATGCTGGCGTGAGATGTTCTTGAATACCATGCAGGAGCAATTCTGCGCATCCATAGTTGTGGGCCTCCGATATTGGACGGTCTGCCCCAAGTGCTTTATAAAAACCTACGGAAAACGCCATCGCAGCGTTATCTTCAATTTCTTTGCTCATGCCGATCACATAAGGGATATAACGGGAGATCGCCTTTGCTTGGACTTTCGAATAGCACGCATTTAGTATCACGCACACCACTTCTCTGGAGATTAGTTTAAATAGTGTAGAAAGAGCGGAAGGTGTCACGGGGTGAACCTTGCCGAGAGAATTTTCTAGGCAGAGTTCACCATTTTTAGTGCCATGTCCTGAGAAGTGAATAATCTGTGGATTGACGTCGAAAATAGCTTGGGTTAAATCGCCAGCACGAACGGACTCGCGGGACTCAATGGTGAATCTTTGACGATCTCGGGATAACTGCAGCCTTTCTCGTATGTCTCGCAGCTCTTGCCCTAAGTGCAGGCGGGTGGTATCAGTCGGATCGGCAGCCAAAAACAAGATCTTGATGGGCGCTTTCTGTTTTGCCATCGAGCCGAATCCTCCTGTGTGGTATTTACTTGTGATGCATTTCGACGCTAGCAATTCAAGACACCTTGGCATTTTCCTTGTTGGTCTTGGGTGTGTATGAGCCAGCGTTCTGAGCTGGGCGATATAATTTTGGCCGATAGCTGTTCCCATTGTTTACGTGTAGTGGCCAGTCTGCGGCGAGGACCCATAGCGCGTCGCACCAGCGACCTTCAGGCACGGGGGTTTGGCTGTCAAGGGTACGGTGGAGTCTAAGCCAGTGATCTTTGCCAGCGCCAGTTTCCCGAAGGGGCCGAAACGCAGGTGTGCACATGAGGGTAGGCGGGGTCGTGCCATCTGCTTGGCGCTGGAGCCAGGCGGCCCGGCCACGACGCGATAACGTCCTCGGAAATGATCAGGTCTTCCGGTTCCCACTCACGGCGCAGGGACTGGACAATGACCAGCTGCCTGAGGTGATAGGACCAGGTCAGTTACTTTGCGCTCGGCGTAGTCTTGGGAGCCTTGGGTCTACACCCGGGTCGTGGTGACCTTCCGGGCCCGCTGGGCGAGGTCGACGTAATCTGGGCGCGGTCTGGCCTCCAGCGCGGTGGCCAGCGGGGTGAGACTGGTCCGCGCCACGCTGGAGCGCATCGTGGCCGCGGCGCAGATCACCGAGTCCGCCATCTGCAGCCCGTTCCGGTCACCCGCCTGGACATGCAGCAATGCCGAGATGATCTCGGCGAGGATGCCCTCCCGCCGGTCACCGCCGAAAGTTCTGACAGCGGATGCGGCCATCGCCTCGGCCGTGTCGAACGACCCCAGCCGCAGGTGCACCTCCGCCGCACTCAGATCCCTACACGCCCGCGCGTGCGAACCCAGCGGCTCGTACCCATCCAGCGCACGATCGAGATGCGACCTCGCCTGCCTGGCTACCGAGCCGGAATCGCTCAGGTCGGCGAGCGCGATCGCGCTCTTCGTGGACAGCTCGGCTCGCAATGGCGCTACCCGGGGATCGTGGGGCGACGCGTCGACCAGATGCACCTGCGCCAGCTGTACCAGCTTCAGCGCGTCGTTGGGCTCGCCACGTTCGATGAACATCCTCGCGGCGTGGCGCAGCGCGAAGGACGTCGCGACGGCGTCGCCGGCCTGGATGCTGAACGTCACGGCCTGCCCGAAATGGTGCAGCGCCGCCCGGGGGGCGTAGCTGTCGTGGCAGCACCAGGCCGCGATGACGTGCAGTTGCGACAGCACGGAGAGCAGCGCGGCCCGGGTCTCCTGCGACGCGTCTGCGTTCAGGTGACCGTCCGCCCATCCGGCCAGTGCCGCGGCCGGGGTGGCTTGTCCACCGGCGGTTCTCGCGGTCGTCGCCAGCGATGCGGTGTAGCGGCGGATCACCTCGACGTCGGTCCGCCCGATCCGCGAGGGGATGTCCATGATCGGACCTGGCGACGATGGGCCCTCCATCAGTTCGCCTATTCCAGGGACGGCCGATCCCGAACGCGGCCGTACCGGCCAGCGCGAGCAGGTGGGAGAACTGCCGTCGCAGCACGTCCGCCTCGGCCTCCTGTCCCGGCGCATCGGCCGTGCCCTCACTGTAGGCGCCGTAGCCGAGTCCCATCGCCTCGCGAGGCACCCCTAACCCGGCGGCGATGCGTACCAGCACGTCATAGACGATCACCGGACGACCCTGGTGGATCTCGGAGACGTCACTTTGCGCCTGACCCGTCGCCTGCGCGATCGCCCGCTGGGTCACTCCTGCGCGCGCCAGCAATCGATACACCGCGGAGATGTTCCGGCTGGCCAACGCGGCGCGCATGGCCGGCGCGGCGAACAACTCAGGATCAGGCAGATCGGGCACGAGTGCAGATCATAGCCATCGCGCACCGCGAGCTTGATCGTCTGCCCGGATGTCAGGCCATGTCCTCGAGTTGCTTGCCCTTCGTCTCCGACACGAATCGCCACACGAACAGCAACGAGAGCAGCGCGAAGATCGTATAGAGGCCGTAGGCCAAGCCGAGGCTGACATCGGCCAGCGCCGGGAACGTCGTCGAGATGAGGAAGTTGCTGATCCACTGCGCGGACGCGGCGAGGCCGAGGGCGGCGGCCCGGATCCGGTTGTTGAACATCTCGCCGAGCAGTACCCAGACCGTAGGGCCCCAGGAGAGCCCGAAGAACACGACGAAGGCGTTAGCGGCGACGAGCGCGACCGTTCCGGCCGTGTCACTGAGCGCCGGTTGGCCACTGACCACGGGAGCGGTGCCGAAGACGTAGGCCAGCGTCGCCAGGCTGAGGAACATGCCCGCCGAGCCGATCAACAGCAGCCGGCGCCGGCCGATCTTGTCGATCACGGCGATCGCGACCAGCGTGACGAGGATGTTGGTCACCGACGTCAGCACCGTGATGATCAGCGAGTCGGCCTCGGTGAACCCGACCTGCTGCCACAACGTCGACGAGTAGTAGAAGATCACATTGATGCCGACGAACTGCTGGAAGACCGACAGCAGGATGCCCACCCAGACGATCGGTAGCAGGCCGAGGACCGGTCCACGCAGGTCGCGGAAGGTCGACCGGACGTCTGAAACGATGGTGCGGCTGATCTCACGGATCCGGTCGTCGACCCCGCTCTTGAGCACCTGGGACAACACGGCGTGCGCCTCTTGCGTGCGACCGCGGAACATCAGGTACCGGGGGGACTCGGGTATCCGTAGCGCGAGGATGCCGTAGGCCAGTGCCGGAACAGCCAGCGTGATGAACATCCACCGCCACGCCGCCAGCCCGAACCACAGGCTCTCATTCGCGCCTCCCGCGGCGGTGGCCAGAAAGTAGTCCGAGAGCAGCGCCACGAAGATGCCGGAGACGATGGCCAGCTGCTGCAGCGAGCCGAGCCGGCCGCGGATCGAGGCTGGTGCGATCTCCGCGATGTAGGCCGGAGCGATGACCGAGGCGGCACCGACGCCGAGGCCGCCGACGATTCGCCAGAAGGTGAGGTCATAGGGCGAATAAACCAGCCCGGAACCGATCGCACTGAGGAAGAACAGCACTGCGGCGAGCACCATCACCCTGATCCGACCGATCCGGTCGGCCAGCTTGCCGGCGAGCCAGGCGCCCACCGCGCAACCCAGTAGCGCAGAGGCCACCACGAAGCCGGTCAGCCCGGAGCCCATCCCGAAAGTCTCGCGAATGGCCAGCACCGCCCCGTTGATCACGGCGGTGTCGAAGCCGAACAGGAACCCTCCGAGGGCGGCAACCGCTGCCAGCAGGACCGCCCGCGCGATGTCGTACCGCTCCGTCGTCGGATCGATCGATGTCATGGCTCTCCCCGTGGGGACGTTACTCCGAGGCCGTAACCGGGGGTGAGGACTCCGTGCGGGTCGAACTCCTCCTTGGCCGATTGAAGCTGCCGCCAGCGCGGTCCGAAGTGGACGCGCCAGTCCGCGGGGGACATTGGCACGGAGTTGATCGGATAGAGCAGGACCAGCCCGGAGTCACCCAGCTCGGCAGGGGTGAGTCCGTCCAGAATCTCCTCGACGAGGGCGACAGTGGCTCCCGATGGCAGGAACACAGTGATCCAGGCATGCGGACGCAGCCACTCCCCACTGGCCCGCAGGGCTGCCTCGCCGAGAGCCATCCGATGGACGAACTCCCTGTACGAGATGTCGTCGGTCTCCACATCAGCGCTGTCGTAGCGCAATCCGTTGAGCAGCGCCGCGTCGGGCGCCACCGGCGGTGTGTAGTAGGCGGCAGCCTCCAGGAGGTATCGCCAGCCGCCGAGCGCTGCCGGCAGGATCTGGCCCTGCAGGAAATCGAAGCGATTCTGGGTGACCAGATATCGCTGATCGGTGAGGAAGGTCGCGAGGTCGCGATAGTGCAGGCGGTAGCGGCGAGCGCGGGCGGGTGCCGCTACCGCGCTGATGGTGGCGCTGATGACGAGACCGCATTGTCCGAGCCCGGCGCGGACCGCGTCGAACAACCGCTGGTGGCGTTCCGCCGAGCAGGTGACCAGTGCTCCGGTGCCGGTGACCACGGTCAGCTCGTCGACACCGTCGACCTGCAACCCGTAGCGGTGACTGGTACCGCCGACGCCACCGACTGCCAGGGTGCCACCCACGGAGAGGTCCAGGTAGTCGGTCAGCACCGGCGGTGTGCAGCCGTGGGCCAGTGCGGCGTCCACGACCTCACTCCACAACGCACCGCCCTGCGCGGTGACCCGACCTGCCCGCACCTCGCTCACCAGACTCAGCCCGGCCATGTCGATGACGATGCCACCCGCGGCCTGAGCCTGGCCATGAGTGGCGTGGCCCGCGCCGCGAGCGGCCACCGTTAACCCGATCTTCCCGGCGAAAGCCACATCGGTCGCCTTGCCAGGCCGGAGTACCGCTCGGGAGCGGTGGTGCACCACATGGCCGAAGTCCTCGGCGGCCCATCGCAGGCTGGACTCGTCGCACACCAGCGCTCCGTCCAGCTCGGGCACCGGGACTGCTCCTGGACGCTCCGGCGAGACCCACGTGCGGGTGGACGGGTCGAAAGCCGCCGGCCGCCACCAGGATCGTGCTGCGTCCATGTGGCGAAACTACTGCTCAGGTGTGGGCTTTTGAGGTACTCAGAGCGCCGAGCCCACCGCCGAGCACCCCGATCACACTAGAGGTTTCAACGCAGGGCGCGACCCCGCCTGGCCCCGAATATCGCGGTGGCCACGAAGAAGATCAAGCCGACGATCGCCAACCAGAACAGCGACTTGACCAAGAACCCGAGCACGACCAGGACGACCCAAAGCGCCAACAGAGCGACGATCAGACCCATGACTACACCACCCTCGGGAGGCGACCCCGGCGGAGTCGCATGCTTACGGCCTACCCGCTATGGATGCCGTCCACACCGCCCATTTGGATGACGGTGTCCGATACCGCCCCTGTCACCGTTTCAGCGAGCTGAGATCTGAGCTCATCTCCAGGTACTGGTCCCGGTTGATCTCTCCGGCTGCGTAACGGCGCCGAAGCTCCTACTCGGCGGGATCGCCCGCCCGTGGGCCTTTGCTGGTGAGATTGCGGACGAGCCAGACGATGGCCAGCACACCGGCGATGAGAACGGTGAGGCCCACCAACCCCCACAGCACCATCCAGACGCCACAACCCCACACCATCCCGTGCATCATCGGCGTGTCCTTTCCCTGCGAGACCCGCGTAGACCACTGTAATTGTTCTGGCGGACCGGCGGTCCAGGCCGCGTATGAGCGTTGTAGCCTCAGCGTATGAGCGGTAAGAAGGAACGGATCACGGTAAGCCTGGATCCCGGCGTCGCTGCACAGCTCAAGGCCGCCGCGGAACACGCGGGTGCGGCCAGCGTGTCGGAGTACGTCGAAGGTGCCCTGGATGCCCGGATGCACCGTGAGCAGTGGCTGGCCCGCTGGCACGCCGCAGCAGGGGACGTCGATCCCGAAGCGCTGGTCTACGCCCGCCGTGCCCTGCTCGGTGAGCGGGCCGGGCAGCATCCGCAGGCATCGTGAGCGGCAGGGTCCTGACCTCGTCCGCCATCGTTGACATCGCCACCGGTCGCTCCGTGTATGGCCGGGCGTTCCTGGTGGCCGCCGTCGAACTCGGGATGACCTTCCCGACTCCCTCGAGTGCGCTGTTGGCGGCATGGGCCGCCGTCCCGCCGCAGGCGCGGGCGTTGCTGGAGTTGTTCTTGGACGCCCCGGCGGTCGTCGTCGTGGACCTCGGTGCATCCGTGGCCGGCCGGGCCGGTCTGCGGGCGCACCCTGCGCATCAGGCCGGGTGCCTTGATGTGGCTGCGGCCCACGCGGTGGACGTGGCGATCACCCGCGGACTCGCCATTCTGACCGCAGAACCCGGCCCGCTCCGCGTGATCGATCCGGATGTGGAGATCGAGGAGCTGCCCGCACCATAGGGCTCCGTTGTGTCACGGAGGTCCCAGTGAAAGATGGATATTGGGTGCCTTGGCCTCTTGTGCTAGGTCGGGAATTTCTATCACCGCCACGCCGGCGTCGGTGAGCATTTCGTAGCCTTGGCAATCCGCGACGAAGAGGCTGGGCTCTCGCCACGCCATGACCACCCGAGGAATTCCCGCGGCGAGAATGAGCTGTGTACAGGCCCGCGGGCGAGATTTTCGTTGCGAGCAGGGTTCCAACGTGCTGTAGATCGTGGCCGTCTTCAGGCGTGGGTCGTCCTGTGCGAGTTTCGCCAGCGCCGACTCTTCAGCGTGGACATGACTGTTGGTTTCTCGGGAGTATCCCCGGCTGATCTCCTCCCCGTCGTGATCAACAATTACAGCGCCGACAGAGTAGGCGCCAGGACTCGGCGGACACTGGTGAGCCAGTGCTATGGCCACCCTCATCCACTCGTAGTCCTCAGGAGTCGGCCGAGTCATCTAAGTCCCTCTCCTTCTCAGCGGCGGGACCCTCATCCCTACAGCCGCACTTCTCTTGATCGTCGAAACTGAGCTGTGACCGTGCAGTCCTGTACGGCCAGGCCTCAGTTTCGACGATCACCGATGCGAACCGGACCCCAGCCCGACGCGTCGGGCTGAGACACGGGCGCGGCGAAGGCACGGATAACCCAGAGCTGCCACTCCTTGGCGCGGTGCCGCCGCGCCAGCCGGCGAGTAGTCTCGCGAGGTTGTCTTCGCGTCTTGAGGAGGAGACTGCCGTGGTCCAGCCGTTCCCGGTCATCGAGCCGTATGCGCAGGGTCTGCTGGATGTCGGCGATGACAACCAGATCTACTGGGAGACCAGCGGCAATCCCGGCGGGAAGGCGGCCCTGTGGGTGCACGGCGGCCCCGGCGCCGGGGGAGGCCGTGGTAGCCGCAAGGTGTTCGACCCCGAGGTCTACCGGATAGTCCTGTTCGACCAGCGCGGCTGCGGTGAGAGCCTGCCGCACGCCGGCGACCCGAGCGTCAGCCTGGAACGCAACACCACCGAGCACCTGATCGCTGACATGGAGCGGCTACGCGAGCACCTGGGCATCGAGCGCTGGCTACTCTACGGCGGCTCGTGGGGCTCGACGCTGATCCTCGCCTACGCCCAGCGCTACCCCGAGCGGATCTGCGAGATCATCATCGTCAGCGTCACCATGACCCGGCCCGAAGAGACCGACTGGCTCTACCACGGCGTGGGACGCCTGCTCCCCGGCCCCTGGGAGGCCTTCCGCGACGCAGTACCGGAGGCGGAGCGGGACGGCAATCTCGTGGCCGCCTACCACCGGCTGCTGAACAGCCCGCAGGCGGCGGTCCGGGTCAAGGCAGCGCGGGACTGGTGCGCCTGGGAGGACGCCGTCATCGCCCATGAGGTGCTTGGCAGGCCGGGTCAGTCCAGCAGCAAGCCCGACGATGCGCTGATGGCTTTTGTCCGGATCTGTGCGCACTACTTCGTCCATGACGCCTGGCTCGAGGACGGGCAGCTGTTGCGTGACGTGCATCGGCTGGCCGGGATCCCGGCGGTGCTGATCCACGGCCGACTCGACCTGGGCAGCCCGCTGAAGACCGCGTGGGAGCTGGCCAAAGCGTGGCCGGACGCGGAACTGAAGGTGATCGACGACTCGGGCCACACCGGCAGCCCCGCGATGCAGCAAGCGATTCTGGAGGCGACTGAGCGGTTCTGCAAGACCCGACGGTGAAGAAATCCGGCGTGGGTCAGGTGATGGTGACGTTGAGTTCGGTGAGGAGTTGGCGCACGCGTCGTTCGATCTCGTCGCGGATCGGGCGCACGGCGTCGACGCCGAGGCCGGCGGGATCGTCGAGCACCCATTCCTCGTAGCGGCGGCCAGGGAAGATCGGGCAGGCATCGCCGCAGCCCATGCTGATCACCACGTCGGCGGCGCGGACGATCTCATCGGTCCAGGGCTTGGGATACTCCCGGGAGATATCGATGCCTCGCTCGGCCATCGCTTCGAGGGCGGCGGGGTTGATCGTGCTGGCCGGTTCGGAGCCGCCGGACCAAGCCACAGCTCGCTCGCCGGCGAGATGGGTGAACAAGCCCATCGCCATCTGGGAGCGGCCGGCGTTGTGGGTGCACAGGAACAGCACGGTCGGGGTGCCGTCGTGGGTCATGCCTTCCACCTTGTGTTCTTTGTTGAGGTGCGGGTCACGGCCGGATGCGGACCGGTCGCGCTACGTCTCGGAGGTGATCATCCGTTTCGGCGGCCAGGGCGACGTCGGGGTAGAGCAGCGCCACCAGCCCAGCGCCGAGCGCTGCGCCGAGGAGCTGGGCCGCGATGAAGCCCGGCGCGGAGGCGGGGGCGATCCCGGCGAAGGTGTCGCTGAACATCCGCCCGATGGTGACTGCGGGGTTGGCGAACGAGGTCGACGAGGTGAACCAGTATGCGGCGCCGATATAGGCGGACACGGCAGCAGCGGATATCCCGGCCCGCCCGGTCCGGGCCAGAGCGAAGATCACCGCGATCAGTCCGGCGGTGGCGACGACCTCGCCGAGCCACAGCCCGGGGCTGCTGCGCACCTGGTTAGCGGTCTGCAACGGCGCGAGGTCGAACATCGCGTTCGCCAGCAGCGCCCCAGCGATCCCGCCGACCAGCTGAGCCGCGGTGTAGGTCGCCACCTCGCGTCCTGGCAGGCCGGCACCGGTGCGGCGCCCCAGCAGGCAGTGCGCCGCGGACACCACCGGGTTGAAATGCGCCCCGGACACCGGGCCGAACAGCAGGATCAGCGCCCCGAGGCCGAACACGGTGGCGGTGGAGTTCTCCAGCAGTTGCAACCCGATCTGGCCCGGCGACAGGCGTTGCGCGGCGATCCCCGAGCCGATCACCACCGCGACCAACAATGCGGTGCCCAGCAGCTCGGCCAGCAGCCGCCGCCACAGGCTCGGCCTGCTCACACCGGCACCGCGGCGGGCAACAAGGCATCGGCCAGCGCCCGCAGTGTCTCGGGTACGACCCGATAGTAGATCCACGTCCCCCGCCGGTCCCCCTCGATCAACCCCGCTTCGCGCAGCACCTTGAGATGGTGGGAGATCGTCGGCCCGGATACCGCGAAACCGGCGGTCAGCTCACATACACAGGTCTCACCACCCTCGTGGTTGGCGATCAGGCTCATCAGCCGTAACCGCACCGGGTCACCCAGGGCCTTGAAACTCCGGGCCAGCACCACGGCTCGATCGGCGGTGAGTGGGTCCGCGGTCAGCGGCGCGCAGCACCCGGCCGGATCCGTTCCCACCACGTCTCGCTGTTTTGACATATGTCTATATTGACAGTTTTCAAATCAAGGTGCAACCTATGGATAGACAGCTATCTAAACAGCTTCGATGAGATGGGATGTCTGTTATGACCACCAAGCAGACCGACGGACAAACTGACGCGCGGCGGGAGCTGGTCCGCGAGCACTATGCCGCCGCCGCGACCATGGCCACTACCGGAGCGGCACCGAGCTGTTGCGACAGCACCGGGCAGTCCGTGGAGGTGGCCGAGGGGTTCGGCGCCAAGCTTTACAGTGGCGCCGAACGCGGCGCGCTGCCCACCGAAGCCGTCGCCGCGAGCCTGGGTTGCGGTAATCCGCTCGCGGTCGCCGAGCTTTCCGAGGGCGAGATCGTGCTCGATCTGGGCTCTGGAGGCGGCATCGACGTGCTGCTCTCCGCCCGCCGGGTCGGGCCGACCGGCAAGGCCTACGGGGTGGACATGACCACCGAGATGCTCGAGTTGGCCCGGGCCAACGCCGCCAAGGCCGCCGCGAGCAACGTCGAGTTCCTCCGGGGCACCATCGAGGCCGTGCCGCTGCCGGATGCCTCGGTGAACGTGGTCATCTCCAACTGTGTGATCAACCTGTCCACCGACAAGCCGGCGGTGTTCGCTGAGGCCTTCCGGGTGTTGCGCCCCGGTGGACGGCTCGGAATCTCCGACGTCGTCGCCGAGGACGAGCTCACCGCGGACCAGCGGGCCGAGCGGGGCAGCTACGTCGGCTGCATCGCTGGCGCACTGTCGATGCACGAGTACCGCGCCGGCCTGGCCGCCGCCGGGTTCATCGACATCAGCATCACCCCGACCCATTCGGTAGCTCCGGGCATGCACTCAGCGATCATCCGGGCCACAACGCCTGCCGTGACCTGCTGTGGCTAACTGTGCGATACCGTTTGCTTCTGGTTGTAGCAGGGCATACAGGATCCCGGTGAGGCGGTCGGCTCGAGGGACGGGGGAGACCGGTGGGCAGCAGCTTCCGCTCAGTGTGGGCCCGCATGACGGCGCTGTGCGCGGTGACCGCCGCAGCGGGACTCATCGTCACCGCGTGCGGTGGCTCCGCCGATTCCGCCGGTATGCCGGAGATAGATCACGGGGTGGCGAACACTCCGGCGCACTCCGACCACCACAGCATGACTGGCATGCCCACCGGCAACGGCTTGGCCGCCGACGCTGCCGGGTTCCGGTTCGTGGCAGCCACATCTACCTTGCCGGCGGGCGAACCGGCCACCTTCCAGTTCCGCATCGCCGGCGCCGATGGCGATCCGATCACCACCTTCGAGCCCGACCAGACCAAGCTCATGCACTTCTACCTGGTGCGCTCTGACCTCACCGGTTTCCAGCACGTTCACCCCAACATGGGTGCCGGCGGGACGTGGAGCGCCGCGCTGGCGCCACCCCAACCGGGGATCTACCGGGCGTACGCGTCGTTCATCACCAAGGACCGTCTCGGCAAGACGGTGCCGCTGGTGCTCAGCCGGTCCGTCGTCGTGCCGGGTCCGGTGACCGCGACGCCCTTGCCGGCGCCGTCGACGCTCACCCAGGTCGATGGCTACACCGTGACCCTGGCCGGAGGTCCGGTCATGTCCGGCCGGGAACAGGCACTGACCGTCGCGGTGTCCAAGGACGGCCGCCCGGTCACCGATCTGCAGCCCTATCTGGATACCTACGCTCACCTGACCGCCTTTCACGACGGCGACCTCGCCTTCGCCCACCTGCACCCGCACACCACAGTGAACGGTGATCACGGTGGGCCCTCCCTACCGTTCGACGCCATGCTGCCCCAGGCAGGCAACTGGCGGCTGTTCCTCCAGTTCCAGACCGCCGGCGTCGTGCACACCGCCGCGGTGACGCTGCCAGTCGGGTAACACCAGCATCACCGTTTCCTACCCCACCTGGGGTGGGGTAGGCTGATGGCATGGATACCCATCAGCGGTCGGTGCTCAACCGTCTCAAGACGGCCCGGGGTCAGATCAACGGCATTGTCACGATCATCGAGGCGGACGCCTACTGCCCGGATGTGATGAAACAGCTCGCCGCGGTGCAGGGATTGCTGGAGGGCGCGAGCCGGATCATGCTGCGCCGGCACCTGGAGACGTGCGTGGCGAAAGCGATGCAGGAGGGTCGCATCACGGAGATCGTCGAGGAGCTGATGGAGACGCTGAAATTCGATAAGCACGTGTTTCGGCCTCCGCAGCTAGCAGAGCAGGAAGGCGGCGAGCATGTCTGAACCGGACACCGCAACCCACCGTGCCACCGTTGGACCGGAATCCGCGCCGCAGACGCTGGAGTTCGCCGTTCGAGGCATGACCTGCGGGTCCTGTGCCAGTCGAGTGCAGCGCACGCTGGGTAAGCAGCCCGGAGTGGCGCGGGCGGAGGTGAACTTCGCCACTGGCACGGCGCGCGTGGTGCTGGCCCCGCAGCCCGCTGATCCGCAGGCACTGCTGGCGGCGGTGGCCAAGACCGGCTACCAGCTGGAGCGGCCGAGATCCGAGGTCGCCGCCGGACAGGACGGTTCGGCGCGGGACGAGCAGGCGGCTGCGCAACGGTCCTGGCTGTGGCGGGTGATCGTGGCGTGGCCGCTGGGTCTGATGATCATGGTGTTGCCGTGGTGGGCGCCCGCCGCGGAACACCCGTGGTCGCCGTGGGTGCTGCTGGCGCTCGCCACTCCGGTGCAGTTCGGTGTGGGGTGGCCGTTCCTGCTTGAGGCGGCCCGGCGGGCCCGGCGGGGCAGCGCGAACATGGACACATTGATCGCGATCGGCACCCTGGCCGCCTACACGTTCTCGCTGGTCGAACTGCTGCGTGGCGGTAGGAACCTGTACTTCGAGACCGCTGCGCTACTGATCGCGTTCCTGGTGCTGGGTCGCTACTTCGAGGTCCGGGCCAGACGTCGGGCCGGGAAAGCAATCCGGTCGCTACTGGAGCTGGGTGCCAAACAGGCCCGCGTGCTGCGCGACGGGATCGAGGCGATGGTCCCGGTGGACCAGGTCGGAGTCGGGGACCTGCTGCGGATCCGGCCGGGGGAGAAGATCCCGACCGACGGTGAGGTCGTCGACGGGGCCTCTGCGGTGGATGAGTCGATGCTGACCGGGGAATCGGTGCCGGTGGACAAGGGCGTCGGCGCGACGGTGGCGGGGGCGACGGTGAACACCAGCGGGGTGCTCACCGTGCGCGCCACCGCGGTCGGCTCGGACACCGCGCTGGCTCAGATCGTCTCGCTGGTCTCGGCCGCCCAAGCCGGGAAGGGCCGGGCCCAGCGGCTGGCTGACCGGATCTCGGCGGTGTTCGTGCCGGTCGTCATCGGGATCGCGCTCGCCACCTTCGCCGGGTGGTGGCTGTTGGCGGGGGATCCGGTGGCCGGGTTGATCGCAGGGGTGGCCGTGCTGATCGTGGCCTGCCCGTGCGCGCTGGGGCTGGCCACCCCAGTAGCGATCATGGTCGGTACCGGGCGGGGCGCGAGCCTGGGCATTCTGATCAAGGGTGTGGAGGTGCTGGAACGCAGTCGCAAGATCACCACGGTGGTGTTCGACAAGACCGGCACGCTGACCCGTGGTGAGATGACGCTGACCGACACCGAGGCCGGCGCCGGTAACGACGCCGGCGAGCTGTTACGCCTCGCCGGAGCGGTAGAGGCTGACAGTGAGCACCCGATCGGGCATGCCCTCGCGGCGGCCGCCCGCGAAGCGCACGGCGCGCTGCCGGCGGTCACCGGGTTCGCCGCCCTGGCCGGCCACGGGGTGCGGGCCGACGTCGAGGGCCGCACGGTGTGGGTCGGCCGGCGCACGCTGGTCGCCGAGGCGCAGCTGGAGCTGCCCGAGGACCTCGCCCGCACCGCCGAGCGGCTGGAGGACCAGGGCCGCACGGCGGTGTTCGCCGGCTGGGACGGTCAGGTCCGCGGGGTGCTCGCGGTGGCCGATACCGTCAAGGACGGTGCTGCCAGCACGGTGGCCGAGCTGCACCGGATGGGCCTGACCGTCGTGATGATGACCGGTGACAATGCGCGCACCGCGGCAGCGATCGCCGAGCGGGTGGGTATCGACACCGTGCTGGCCGAGGTCTTGCCCGCGGACAAGCAATCCGAGGTGACCCGGTTGCAGGCCGGGGGCGCGGTCGTCGCGATGGTCGGCGACGGGGTCAACGACGCTCCTGCGCTGGTGGCCGCGGATCTAGGCATCGCCATCGGCACCGGTACCGACGTCGCCATCGAGTCCTCCGATCTGACCTTGATGCGCGGTGAGCCCTCCGGGGTGCCGACCGCGATCCGGCTGTCCCGGCGCACGTACCGGACGATCTGGCAGAACCTGGGCTGGGCGTTCGTCTACAACGTGGCGCTGATCCCGCTGGCTGCCGCCGGCCTGCTCAACCCTGTCATCGCTGGAGCCGCGATGGGTTTCTCCTCGGTGAGCGTGGTGGCCAACTCGTTGCGCCTGCTGCGCTTCCCGGGCCGTCGCCGCGGCACCGAGGCCGACGCTCGGGTGACGCTGCGTGACCGCGATGCGCTCATCGCTCCAGGTGGATCCGAGGTGGATGCGGGGGGAGGCGGTCCCGGTCTGTGTGCTGATTGTGATCGCATTGTTGACCGGGATCGCCAATCCTTTGCCACCAATCGGCCTGCCGCTGCGGCTCCCGGAGTTTCCGATCACCGTAATCTCCCGCGTCGGTAGCCACCGGAAGACGACGTTCTTGCATCGGTACGTGACGTCCATATTGAACACGTAAACCGTACTTGCATCAGTACGTGACGCGCGTGTCGGGAGATGAGGACCACACGTTCGTGAATCTGCTCTTGCACTGGCATGCGAAGATCTGGGACGGTTACTCAAACGGTATGGAAACCACTGGATGAAAGGGGGGCTAAGTCGTGGTTTTCCACGCGCTGGAGGTGATTCGATGCCTTTGAATCCCGCTGATATTCGCAACGTCGCATTCAGTAAGCCGCCCATCGGGAAGCGCGGCTACAACGAGGAGGAGGTGGACGCTTTTCTCGACCTCGTCGGCGCCGAGCTGGCTCGGTTGATCGGACAGAACAACGATCTTCACAATCTGGTTGCGCAGCGTGATCGGCAGCTCCGTGCTGCGCCGGTGGACAGCGGGCGAGACCTCTGCGATCACGACGCCCAAGCCGCCAAGGTGTTGGGGCTGGCCCAGCAGATCGCTGACCGGCTGACCGGCGATGCCGAGGAGGAGGCGGACGGGATGTTGCGCGAGGCCCAGACCAGATCTGAGCAGCTGCTCGCCGATGTGAGGGTGAAGGCCGATGACATGATCAACGGGGCCAGGGCCCGCGCCGAGACCCTGCTCGACAGCGCCCGTACCAAGGCCGAGACTCTGCAGCTGCAATCCCGGGAGCAGGCCGCGTCGCTCGAGCGCGACGCCGCGCGTCAGCACAGCGAGATCATCGGCTCGATCAGTCGGGAGAAGAATGTCCTGGAGAGCAAGGTTGATGAGCTGCGCACATTCGAACGTGAGTACCGCAACCGTGTGAAGACCTACCTGGAATCGCAGCTCCGGGAGCTGGACCTTCGCGCATTCGTCGTGCCGGCGAGCACGGCGCGCCATCAGCCGGATCTGCCGGCTGCCGGGTTCAGCGTGACCGCCGAGCCCGGAGGCCACCGTCCTGACCCAGCAATAGGCAGGGTCGCGGCTGATGTGGCGATACTTCCGGCCCGGAACGGGCAGCTCAGCACGAAAATCATCGACGTAGCAGGTATGAGCGAGATGCAGTGGGAACCCGCTGTCTGAAACTTGGTGACATTGGCGCCCCTTACTGTGATCCGGCCCACCAGATACCTGCAGCGGGCACACCTTCTACCTACGGTGGTCGGGATCGGTGGCATCCTCTCACGGAGTGGATCCGGGCCACCAGCTCAAGGTCAACATCCTCCATTCGTGGAGGCAGGCCGGTCAAGCGGGTGATACGGCGCCCACGAACCCACGAACCAGGGGAGTAAGATGATCAAGTGTACGCACGCGGGTGCGACGGGTGGCGGCTGCCGAAGCGGAGCGGACCTGAGGTGACCGCTGGCTGTGGGGTAGGATCATACAAATTCATCTTCTGCGTCACCGGTCAGCGCAGTTGAATTCCATTTCTTATAATGGTTCGGATTCTTCATCGCATTTAGTGTCGCGGTGCGAGGTGGTGATGTCGCACCCCACATTCAGAGGCCGACGTATCGTAGCACTTCATCGGGAGGAGGAATGGCGTGGGCCTGCCTCGGTCGAATCAAGGCCTGACTGGCGGTCATGCTCCGGCACGATCGCAGGGGCCGACCGCGCTACGTATTGCGTTGGGCACTCAGCTGCGTCGGCTCCGTGAAGCGAGCGGAATCAGTGTCGAGGCGGCTGGCTATGCGATCCGCGCGTCGCATGCCAAGATCAGCCGTATGGAGCTTGGAAGAGTGGGTTTCAAGGAGCGCGATGTGGCAGATCTGCTCGCTCTCTACGGCATTACCGACGAGCGCGAACGGAGTGTGTTCCTGGCATTGGCCCGGCAGGCCAACATTCCTGGCTGGTGGCATCAGTACAGCAGCATCCTACCGAGCTGGTTCGAGATGTACCTCGGTCTGGAGCAGGCCAGTGCGGTAATTCGCATTTATCAACCGCAATTCGTGCCCGACCTGCTGCAGACGCGAGAGGTCGCTCATGCTGTCATTCAGCTCGGCCACCCGGACGCGTCTCCTGATGATGTCGAACGCCGGCTCGCACTGCGGATGACACGCCAGGAAATCCTCACCCACCCCGGCGCTCCCAACCTGTGGGCCTTGATCGACGAGGCGGCGCTATTGCGGCTTGACAGGCGTTCGACGATGCGGTCACAGGTTCAGCATCTGATCAAGATGGCGGAGCTCCCCAACGTCAGGATTCAGCTGATGCCGATCTATTTCGGCGCGCATGTAGCAGTAGGTGGTCCGTTTTCGATCCTGCGGTTCTCTGAGCCCGACCTGCCCGACATCGTTTACCTCGAACAGCTCACCGGCGCGCTGTACCTGGATAAGAGCCAGGATGTCCAGCACTACCTGATGGTCATGGATCGCTTGTGCGTCGGGGCTAAATCCCCTGGTGAAACAATCAGATTCCTGAGCGATACGCTCAAAGAGCCGTGAATCGATAATAATAATCCCGCGACGCTACCGGTCCGAGATCGAGGCGTAGAAGGAGGCGATGACGCCGTTGAGTGCGGTGATTGCGGGGTCGTTGCGGTAGTGGGCGCGGGCTAGGTGGTAGAGCTCGTCGGCGATGGTGGACAGGCTGTTGACCGATCTGCGGTCGGTGGTGAATGCCTTGCGGGCCCATTCGGTGGCACCGTCGATGTCGCCGTCTCGCCAGGGAGCCAATGGCGAGGGTGAGTCTGGCTTCGCTGGCGCGCAGTGGGCTGCGGTCAGTCCCGTCGGGGCGGGTGGAGAGCCGGATGACGTCCTGGGCGTTCTCGGCGGCGCGGGCGTCGTCCCCGGCGATGCGGTAACAGTCCATGGTGTACATGTCCCACTTTGTCGGGTCGATGACAAAATGGTTTTCCGGGCGCGAGGGGTCGGTCGCTGAACACGAGCGGGTCGCACCCCGGATGCAGTAATCCCGGTTCGGGTGTCTGGGCGGTGGCGTGGGCGGCGATGAGCTTGCCGTCGGCGTTGAGGGCTCGGTCCAGCCGCTCCGCTGTGGTTTCGTCGGGCATGAGCGGCTTCGTCGGGCATGAGCGAGTTCTGTTCAACTCGGCTGATCTGGCTTTGGCTCCAGCCAGCCTGTTTGGCCAGTTCAACTTGTCTGAGACCGGCGTGGGTGCGAACCGCTGGCCGCCTCGTCGCTACAGCGTGCGGCAGGGATGGGGTCGGGTTGCCGACCTTCCGATACGAGATCGACCTCTGTCGCCTCGTTAGCCATGCCGTTAGTGCGGGTGCGGAGTGGGCTCCTCCATGGGTTATGGCTATATGGCTGCTTCATAATGTTGTGGAGGTACAGATTTGACACATTTGGGCCTCCCCGTGGGGCTACTCTTTGCTCAGGTATGAGAGGTTAACGATGGAGACAGCGGTCTTGGCGGCTCTGGCTGGGCTGCTTGGCATTATACTTGGTCGTGTGTGGGACTTTCGGTTGGAGGCTGTTCGGTGGCGACGTGATCAACGTATACGCGTCTACGAGAACCTGGCGGCAACCTACTACGCGGCACGTGAGCCATTGGCATCAATGGCTATGGCCGAGCCGAGTACGCCAGAGAAAGACGCCGCCGCGATCCGAGCGCTGGATATCGCTGCTGAATGGAACCGCTTGGTGGTAGCGACTTGGCTCCATGGATCGCTACCTGTAACGGCCACCCTCCAGCAATTCGACCGCCAGCTATCTCGTTTGTTTGATAAGGCGCGCGCCAATCGTTTGACTTGGGAGGAATTTGCGGAGGAACATCGAACTACCGAAGAATATTTGGAAGCGTTTATTGAAGCTGTTCGACGGGAACTCAAACACCCTCCGCTGAGGGTCGGGATAAGGATTCCCCGCTTCCCTGTGTCGTCATCTGACGGCAGAGTAGAATCATAGATAAAACTTGCCCGTCCGATATTCCTGGTTGCCGGCCTGCTGAAGACTCACGATTCTCTCGGGCCGCACTCCCTTGCCTCAGACCTCCTGAAGTAGGTCATGAACGTCGATCGATACGGCGCTCGTTGGCGGCGAGCCGGCATCTGCCCGTCGCCCCGCCTGCGCACCACCAGCTCGTGTGGAACGCACACCCATGACCCCATCAACCGGGCGCTACCTCAGCAGGCGATGCGGTAGGAGCGGGCGAACAACGTCCCACCCGCGGGCGGTGGTGGCCCACGTCAGGACGGCACTACGCTCATGATCACGGTTTCGGTGCCGGAAGTGACACGACATGTCACCTGAGGCACCCAAACCGTGATCTCACGTCCCAGACCGGCCCTTCGCAGGCCCATGATATCCACAAGATTCTCATGCGAACGCCTCACGGACGCCCCAGGTCAGAACTCGATGAAGAAGCTACTTCATAGGAGGCCTGTGCCTTGGCCGAAGCTTTCCTGCTGCCGCTGAACAACGTCGCGCTGGCTGTACCGAGCTTCGGCGGGACACTAGTGTGCCCCGCCGAAGCTCGCGCCCATGCTCGCATGGGGTCCCGGCTTAGACGGCGACCCGATACGAGTGTGTGCTCGTGCTGCCTGTGCCACTCGTCTGACGTCCCTTGTACGGTGGGATAAGGCCGTTGAATTCCGGGGTATGACCGTAGTGGATGGCCGGGCCCATGCTGTCTGGGTATGACCAAACGGGCTTCTCGTATTCCTTCTCTGCCATAACAAAACTCTCTTTCGTCGAAAATGCTGTAGTCGTTCGAACTGTCGGAATCGCTGGTTTAAATGCCTCAACCCGGGACCTTGATGGGGACGCGCGTCGGGTATTGCTCCTGCGTCGAGCGGTCGGAGAGGTGTTAGCCGGCTGCGCACCATGCTATAATCGGCGGTCGCGACGATAATATGCCTAAATTGTTGCACTGGATAGAGGTGGGTAGCTAGGATTCCGCCATAGCACTAGCCTACACCACCTTTTTTGGAGTTTACTGACAAATATTCTCGTGTTGAACACGCTACGGCCGGAGGGCGCCTACTGACCTGGGATGATGGGACTTACTGACGACTCCATCACACCACGCCGAGACACCGTAGATGGGATTTTCGTGCAGCGCGTTGCGGACACGCGCGAGCTTGAGCGTGGCCCGTGGTTGCCGGTGTCCACTGCATGGGAAAGCCGCCCTCGGCAGTGGGGCGGGGTTTGCTGTCGGTTCGCCTGCCCAGCCGTGCCCGCTCCCGAGTCCCGAGCGAGATCGTGCAGGCTGGTGGCCGGGTCAGCACCGGGCCGGATCGCCACGAGACCGGCGAACCCTCGCCAGCAGTCGCCACCGTGAATCGCCGGTTGCGGAGTAGCTGGGTGACAAAGCGGTGTCCGTGGTCGCAGTGCACGTATTACATGACCCCGGACACGGTTTGCGAGGAATGGTGTCAGCCCGCTAGCCAGTTCGTGTACCCTGGGTGATGCGATTCGCTCTGTTCTGCCTCGGGTCGCGTCCGATGTTGACCACCACGCGCCGCGACCGTACGGGTCTGCGCCGGGCAGGACGGCCCTTCCACGTTCGGAGACTTCATGGCGGCTCGCCGCCCTCACATCACATCCTTGGCCACATCCACCGCGCCCGCCGCCCGCGCCACTTTCGTCGACCTCGGTGTGCCTGAGGTACTCGCCACGCTGCTGGCCGCCAGCGGTGTCGTCACGCCGTTCCCCATCCAGGCGGCGACGCTGCCCGATTCACTGGCCGGACGCGACGTACTCGGCCGAGGCCGGACCGGGTCGGGCAAGACCTATGCATTCGTGCTGCCTGTGCTGACCCGGCTCGCCGCGAGTGCCACGCCGCGACGGCCCGGTCGGCCGCGTGCGCTGATCCTGGCGCCCACCCGCGAACTAGCGACCCAGATCCTGACGGCGATGGCCCCACTGGCCGAGGCCTTGTCGCTGCGAACATTGTCCGTGTTCGGTGGCGTGCGCCCTGGCCCGCAGATCGCCGGCCTGAAGGCTGGCGTCGACGTCCTGGTGGCCTGCCCCGGCCGGCTGGCCGACCACATCGCCAGTGGCCACGCGCAGCTGGACGCCGTGGAGATCACCGTGCTCGACGAAGCGGACCACATGGCCGATCTCGGTTTTCTTCCCGTCGTGCGAAGGCTGCTCGACCGAACGCCACGTAACGGACAACGGTTACTGTTCTCCGCGACGCTGGACGCCGGCGTCGACGTTCTCGTGCGGCGGTTCCTCAGCGATCCGATCACCCACAACGTCGATTCATCGCAGTTACCGGTTACTGCGATGTTGCACCACGTGTTGCACGTCCGCCGCGACCATCGGCTCCCCATCGTGATCGACCTCGCGGCCGCGCCGGGGCGCACTCTGGTGTTCACCCGTACCAAGCGTGGGGCCACGAAACTCGCTCGCCAGCTCGTCTCGTCCGGCGTACCGGCGATGGAGCTGCACGGCAACCTGGCTCAGAACGCGCGAACCCGGAACCTGCGTGCCTTCTCCGACGGCAGTGCCAACACCTTGGTGGCCACGGACATCGCGGCCCGTGGTATCCACGTCGACGACATCGCACTCGTGATCCACGCCGACCCACCGATCGATCACAAGGCATACCTGCACCGCGCGGGCCGAACGGCCCGCGCCGGCGCCCGGGGAACGGTTGTCACGCTGATGACCGACGAGCAGGTCGGCGATGTCCGCAACCTGACTCACAAGGCGGGCATCACACCGACGACCACGAAACTGAGCGTTGGACATCCGTTACTGGTCGAGCTCGCTCCCGGTCGGCGTTCATTCGTCGCGCCCCGGGAACAAACAGTGCCCGATCCGTCCACGCACAGCCACCAGCATCGCGGCGCGAAACATCGATCGTCGCCAAGGGACGGTGTCGCACCACGGCCAGTCTCCCCGTCGTCGGCGGCCCACTTGAATTCCGGCCCCGTCACGAGCTCAGCGGCAGCGGTACCCCCTCGGCCAGCCGGCGCGGCGACGTTTTCCGCCAGCACCCACATCGGCGCCCGCCGGCGTGGCCGTTGAACGATGATCTGGCCCAGTGCCGACCGTGATCCAGCCGCATCCAGCGGGCTAACAGGAGGCTGGATGTCATGAGGGGGCTGGGTGGGAGTCCGGGTTTTAGGGTCGATCCGGGTGGCTGAGCGCGGTGAGGTGACCCGCGCGCTGCTGGCGATCGCCCGCGACGTGGGGGGTGACCGTGCGCTGGCGGAGCAGGTCTGTCGGGCGTGTATTGCAGGCTTGGATGTCGACGGCGCGGCGATCTCGCTGCTGACCGCGAGCGCTGGGCGGGAGACGTTGTGCGCCACCGATACGACGGCGGAGCTACTGGAAGACCTCCAGTTCAGCCTCGGGGAGGGCGCATGCGTGGAGGCGGCGGTGACCGGGCGGCCGGTGCTCGTGCCTGACCTGCACCACAGCACCGAGGTGAGCTGCTGGCCGGTCTTCGCCGCAGCCGTGATGGAGCAATCCGGCGTCGGGGCGCTGTTCGCGGTGCCGATGCAGTGGGGCACGGTCAACATCGGGGTGCTGAACCTCTACCGCATGAAACCGGGTTCACTGAGTGAAGCGCAGTTACGAGATGCGATCAGTGCCGCGGACATGGCCGCGCTGATGTTCCTGGGGGTGCGCACCGATCCCGGGGATGGGGAGTGGCTGGATCACTCGGTACACGGGCGCGCGGAGATCCACCAGGCCACCGGCATGGTGCTGGTCCAGCTCGGGGTCAGCGCGACCGACGCGCTGGCCCGGATGCGGGCGTACGCTTTCGCCGAGCAGCGGTTGCTCAGCGAGGTTGCCCACGACGTGGTCACCCGACGGTTGCACTTCACCCCGGACATAACGTGAGTTGAAAAGCTGACAGCGGTGCCCGGAGGGCGGTCCCTCCGGGACGGGGTCGGTAGCGGAGGGATCATCAAGATGAGTCAGGCGGGAAACGCCCGCGAGCAGCTGCTGAGCAGGGCCTTCGTCGGGCTCGCCGACACCCTGGTCGATGACTACGACATCATCGACCTGCTGGACCGGCTGGTGACCTACAGCGTTGAGCTGCTGGCCGCCGACGCTGCCGGGATCCTGCTGTCCGACTCCCAGCGCACCCTGCGGGTGGTGGCGTCCTCAAGTGAGGACGCCGAGTTGATGAGTTGCTTCAGCTGGAGGCCGACGAGGGCCCGTGCGTGGAGTGCGTCCGCACCGGATTGCCGGTGAGTGTGGCGGATGTGGCCGACGTGGCCACGATCGGAATTCTGCAGGAACGGGCCATTCGCCGCGGTGAGGTGTTCAGCGAGCAGCTGCAGACGGCGCTGAACAGCCGGGTCATCATCGAGCAGGCCAAAGGTGTCCTCGCCCAGCGGGGCGGCCTGAGCATGAACGCCGCGTTCGACCGGCTGCGCAGTTACGCGCGCAATCGCAACGAACGGCTCAGCGAGGTGGCCCGCCGGGTTGTCGAAACCGACCTGGCCGCCGACGTGCTCGGCGCACCCGCCGTGGGAAGCTCAGCGACCTACCAGCGGTAGGCCCCTTTCACCTTTCGACTACAGATCAGCGCGAAAGCGAGGCCCTGACACGGTGCTCCGGGCTCGTTGACGCGCACGGTCGCTAACGGTGGCCTTCACTCCCGCAGCGGGAGTGAAGGCCACCGCCTATGACCTGCGGGGCTAGTTTCCCCCAAGGATCCCAAGGAGTCCGCGGCCGTGGTGGCGATCGTAGCGGTTGCCATGGCGGGAGCCGTAGTAGCTGTTCCTGTAAGAGTCCCCATGGCGATGGTGGCGTTCTGAACCGCCGTAACCGCCATGACCGTCGTGACCGCCGGAACTGTAGCCAAATGAGAAGATCTCAGCAATCCTCATAGCACTCCCTTATCTTTATTTCCCAGGAACTTCTGTTCCCAGGGCGACGTGCCCACCGCAAGAAACGGCGAGGTGGCGTGGGACAGAAACCCTTCTACCAGGGCCCCGTCGTCAACTCCGCATCCATCGACAGCAGGTGGAAAAAGGCTGCCACTGGAACGGATAAGCGGGACGACGTCATGTCTACTCGTTCGAGGACCACTGGCACTCGGTTCAGCCTGAGAGTGGACCGTGTGCAGATCGTTATAAAGCTCACCGGGTGAGTGCGGCCCGAACGGTGCCAGCCGCGGCAACGCCTCCTAATGCGTCGTCGCGTCCGGTGCAGTGGCGCAATGAGGTGGTTCCTCTGCAGATTCAGATGGCGGGAAGCGCATCAGGCCACCTGGCTCGGGTTGTCGTGCAGCATCGACGCACCGAAGGAACTGCGCGCGGTGGCGTTCGATCAGAAGCCGGGTGGCGTATGACTCGATCTCGTGGGTCCGCGCACATGCTGTCAGTGGTCGGCGGATCGTCGTATGGTGTCGATGAGTATGTCGATCAGGTGGCGACGGGTCTGTGGGCTTATAACGTGGAGCACCGCCTGCAAGCGCCTGGCGGTGTCCAGGTCGGTGTCGCCGACTATCGGTTCGGCCTTGGCGGTGAGGGTCAGCTGGACGCACCGACGGTCGCGCGGATCCGGCGTGCTGCACACTAGCCCGGCGCGGCTCAGGCGATCAACCATCGCGGAGGTGGCCGCAGGTCTGCTACCCAGGGATTGAGCCAGGCCGGTGAGGCTGACCGGGGTCAGCGCACTGATGAGGTGCAGCGCGCTGACCTGTAACAGCGTCACCCCCCGGCCTGCCCAGACGGCGGGACTTGCGGCGACCACTATCCGTAGGTGAGCAACGAGCCAATCGACATCCTCCGCCGTCACCAACCCCGCGGCGTGGCCCACCACCACACCATCTACGCCGGGTGAAGCAGTACCGCTGACGAGTGACACGCCGCTGCGGTCGGCTCCCCGTTGTGCGTGCTCACGACCAGCCATGTGATCTCCCCGGCCGACACGGACACTTCTCAGCCACCGGGGTCTGGGGTAGCAACACCCTCGACCTGTGCTCATCGGAGCAAGCTGCAGGCAAGAATGCGGGTAGCTGACTCTACCATCACTCTCGAAGTCGAGATCCTGTGTCAGCGTGTAGTATCAAATCTGCCGTGGATGATGGTCAAGTGTGGTGGATTTGATACAAGCTGGGTGGTGCCATTTCGGACGAAACCGTCTGTCGGCGTTGCCTACCATCTTCACCACAGGAGGGTCGGAACGGGTCGGGTTGTGGCGTCGTGATTTGTACTTGTTGCGCGATGCCGGTTGAGCAGCGGGGTGAACTGCTGCACCCAGCGATAGAAGGTGATGTGATCACCGTCGATGCCCCGGCCAGCAGTTCTTCGACGTCACGGTAGGACAGCGCGTAGCGCAGGTACCAGCGAACCGCAATCATGATCACATCCGACGGGAAGCGGAACCCGGTGAAACTGGACCGTGGCACTGGTACATTTCGCACCACGATCCGCACCACGCCGCACAGCAGTGTGTTGGGGCTTTGCGCGGGCTTGGTGAGCAGTCCCGCCGTGGGCGTGACACCGGATGGCTGATTCTGCTTTCCGGATTTCGGGGTCTCGGAGTCGCATCACGTCGTGAAGCAGTCCCTCGATGAATGAACCGGTGCCGACGACGGCGAGAACGAAAGCGCCCGCATTGCGTGCCGCCTCCACCTCGTCGAGCCGCGAGATCAGGATGTCCGCAAGCGCCTGATCGGAGACTAGGCTGCGCACGGTTGTGCGGAGCTCCGGCGACGCGAGGGCTGCGGCGACTCGCTTCAGTGATGCTGTCTCGCCGGCGTCGTCCCGGCGCACGAACGGCCGTCCTCGGTCAAGCCCGACCTCGAAGCCGTCTGCGGCGAGTAGCGCGTTCATCGGCTCGACGAACGTCTCCGCCTCGGCTGGCCCGCCGTCGTACTCGCGCGGGTCGACGACGCGGCGGAGCAGCGCGGCGATCGCCTCCTCGTCGTCGTTGTGGGCCTTGATCGTGTCGCTGAGCCACGGCACTCGGCCCTGCGGACCGGCGTCATAAGGCGCATCCCATCCGGCGCCCTCCAGGAACCGTCGTAGCCGCCGGACGCTCCGCTCATGGAGCCCGCCGAGGTCGCAGATCAGCTCGGCGAGCCGTTCGATCGTGCGTACGTCAAGAACCGGCATGACGTCACCAGCCCCTGTCGGCCCGCAGGCGCTGAGCGAGCGGCACCACCGCGGTGAGCCGGGCGCGGACATGAGGCCCCATCCGCCGCACGCCGTACCTGTCGAGCGTCGCCCGGTACCGGTGACCGACCGGCCGGGTAGATCCCGAGCTTGGCGAGTGCCTCCCGCACCGGCCTCAGCGCGCGAGCCTGCTCGATGGTGAATTCGGACTCGTGCACCCTGACGATGGTCCATCCGCACCGTTCGAGCTCGCGCTGCGCCGCCATGTCGCGGTGGTAGGCTGCGGGGCCCTGCCAGGTATCACCGTCGCATTCGATCGCAAGCCGGGTCGTCGCGCCGACGACCACCAGGTCGAGGCGATAGCCCGGTGCGTCGACCTGGGGGATAACGCTGAATCCGCGTTCGACAAGGCGATTGCAGACCCGCTGCTCGAACAGCGACTCGAACGGCGCCACCCGGACGTGCTCTGGGAGCGGTGCCGTGACGGCCTCGTCGGTCTCCTGGGCGGAGCGCTCGACCTCGTAGCAGTAGTCGAGCAACCGGAAGCGCATGTCCTCTTTGTTGCTGAGATCGTCTGGTCGGATCGAGTGGAACAGCCACATCTGATCCTTGGCCCGGGATGCGGCCACGTTGTAGCGCTGGACGTACAGGTCCCTGGTCAAGGCCGCGTGCCGCCGACCGGCTTGGGGCGCTGCCACCATCGAGAGAAACATGACGTCCCGCTCCGAGCCCTGGAAGTCGGCAGCATCGCCGCACCGCAGGTCGTGCGCGTTCCATTCGGCCGAGAGACAGTCCTGCAGCTTCTTCTCGATCAACTTTGCTTGTTCAGTGCCGAGCAGCGAGATGACGCCAAAGGTTAGCCCGTCGTAGCGGGGATCGGCGCAGCATTTCTCGATCTGCTCGACGATCGCCTCGGCTTCAACAGGATTGATCTTGTTGGTCGTACCGCGATGATAGCCGTCCTCAAGGAAAACGGGCTTGATCGGGTCGAGCCGGTCGGCGCCGAACTGCCGGACAGGCACGAGCCGGACACCGTCGGGCTCGTATGCGATCCGGTTGGAAAATTCGATGAGCTCAGGCACGCACCTGCGGTGCTCGACCAGGGTCAGTCTCCCGGTGGAACGCGTCTTGGCCTCGTCGAAGAGGCTGCGCTGCGGATCCTGCCATGTCGAGCGGTCTGGATTGTCGTACAGGTACTGGTTGGCGAGGTCGCGGAGCTGCTGCTGGTCGACACCCACCGCCGACGGGGACACCTGCTTGTCATCGCCGATGACGACGATGCGTCGGCGCCAGGTACTGCAGGAACGTCGCTTCCAGACCGGCCTGCGAAGCCTCGTCGACGATGACGACGTCGAACATGTCCGGCTGGATACGTAGCTGGTCGGCGATCCGGTAGGTCGGCAGGATCCACACCGGAACCGCGGATCGGCAGCGGTCCATGGCTTGGCGGATCTCGGCCTTCTGTTGCACCTGGTACTTCCCGGTGCCCTTGCCCAGCCGACGCACAAGGTAGGCGTACTGCTCCAGGCTCGCACGGGCCGTCCGGGTGAGTCGGTCAGAGGCGACGGCGTGGTTCCACGCGCGGGTGGCCGCCAACTCTTCGACATGGGAGCGGATCTCCACCTCGAGCCGCGTGAGCTCAGCCTGCACCGCGTTGACGTCGAGTGCCTTCCGGCTCCGGACGAAGGTGCTCGCCGCCGCCCAAGCCCACGCCTGAGAAAATCTCGCGAGCCGGTCGAGCCGGTCGAGCCAGGCCAGTCGCCGTCGGCGTCTCCGGGTGAGTCGTGAGAGCAGTGTGCAACCGGGGAGCGCCAACCCTCAACCGGGCGCCAAGTTGGTCGCGGCGCGCCACGAGGCGCCGGACCTCGACCAGCCGTTCGAGCCGCCGGTAGTCCGATGCGTAGCGCTCGTGGTCGCGGCCGAGCACCGCGTCCAACATCGAGCGCACGGACGGGACGGCCCCGGCCCAGCGCGCCTCGTCGGCGAGCCGCCGCTGCAGGTCGTCGAGGGGCATGCGCGCCGCGGCGAGCGCGTCGGCCGCCGCAGCGGCTTCGACTAGCCCGGCATAGTCGCGGATGGCGACGGTGTCGTCCAGTCCGGGATCGGCAACCGGAGCTGCGCCAGTCGTTGCTCTTCGCGGCCCAACTCGGCTGCCACGGTGAGGACGCGGTCGAGCTGGGCGACCTCGGTGCGTGCCACTGCAATCGCTCGTGCAGCGTGTCCTCGGGCGGGATGACTACGTTCGTCGGCCACGCCCGGTCCAGCGCGCTGAGCGTCTTCGTCGCGTCGACCCAGGTCAGGAATGCCGCGAGCTGGGCCGGTGTCGTCGGCGGGAGCCCGTCGACGAGGACCGCCTCGAACAGCGGCACCGCTTGTTTCACCTGCTTGCTGGCGAGGGCGCCGACCTTCGGTCGGCGGTCCGGACCCAGCTTGATCGTCCGTCCGCCGGCAAGGTGCTCGTACAGGTTCCGGGCCAGCGGCACCAGGCCGGCGATGTCGGTGCTGCGCAGCTCCACCTCGGTGACCGAGCCCAGCTCTCGCACGAGCTGCGTCGCCTGACCGATCAGCTGGGTGATGTGGTCGTGCCGAGCTCGCCACAGGTCGGCGCGGCCACAGCGCGCGTCGTCGAGCGCGGCTGCCATCCAGTGCTCGCGACGGCTCGACAGGTAGTCGAGCTCGGTGACGAGCGCGTGCAGGCGCGCTCGAAGTTTGTCTCGGGCGTCGAAAGGGAGTTGGTGCAGGGCGGCTGCTGCGGGGTGGGCCCGCAGGTGCCGCAGACGATTGTCTGCTGCTGCTGCTGCCTCGCGCGCCACCATGTCGGCGAACCGGCCCGGGTCGGGCAGCCCCGCAGGCTCGAACACCCGGCGCTGCGCGTCGCTCTCGTCTGCCGCCAGGGCCGGGTCAGTCAGCAGCGCGTGCCACTCGACGATCTCCTGCGAGTGCAGCGGGGCGGGGTAGAGGACGTCGCCGACATAGTCGCTCAGCCAGCGATTCCGTTCGGCGTCGGTGGCGAGCTCCCCGGCGATGGATGCGAGCGTTCCCCGGTAGCCGGCGAACTCGTGTGTCTGGACCTCGTCCTCGCGGGCGGTCAGTAGGTTGTGGAACGCCGCCGCCCGGCGACCGCGGAGATCGTCGATCGATCGGAGCGCGCGGTCGATGCGGGTCAGTGCCTCGGCGGAATCGTGGTCAGCGGCGGTGGCCGCGATGCGCTCGACGGCGATCCGCAGATCCGACATGTCCTCGCGGGTGCTTCCCACGACGGAGACGGCGAGCGGGCGGATGGCCGCGGGGAGCTTTGCCCGGACTTCCTTCAAGGCGCGGTCGGTGTGTGCCGTTACGAGCACCCGCTTGCCTTGAGCCAGCAGGTGCGAAATCAGGGCCGCGGCGGTGTACGTCTTGCCCGTGCCGGGTGGACCTTGGACGAGAGTCTGCGCGTGGGTGTCCACGCGCCGCAGATCTGCAGCTGGCGGTCGTTGACCGGCATTGGCAGGAAGGGTCCGCGTCGACCATCACGACGGCACCGTCGCCAGGCTCGCTGTCGACGGCCGGGACGTGCTCCGGGTCAACGAGGGGGAGGACACCGGCCGGCACCGGTTGCCCGCTGCTCAGCTGATCGATGATGGTCCGGAAGATCTCGACGAACCCTTTCCGGGCCCGCTTGCGCAAAATGAGCGCGGGAGCGAAGGCGGCGACAGGGTGCTCGACGGCCGTCGGTCGTACGTCGGTGTCCTGGTACTCAGCGTCGGGGGAAAGGGCGTGCACGATCCGCCGTACGCTAGCGCCCGCCTGCGCCCGGTCCAGCAGGTTGCCCTCGAACTCGCGGCGCGCACCCGGGACTCGTTGAGCTGCTGTGGTTGGGTGATCAGACGGGCGTCGAGCATCTCCACCTCAACGTCGGCAGCCTCCACCGATTCGGCGGAGACGACCGTGAGCCGGCCGGTGTCGTCGTCGAACTCGATTACGGCGGGAGCGGTCAGCAGGTGCCGCACCACGGTCGGGTGGTCCGCCGGCGTCCACGCCAGGCAGCCGACGCCGATGACCAACTCCTGCTCCTCGGCGTGCCCCAGCGCTTTCACATACATCGCGAAGAGTTCGCCGTACAGATCCCGGATCGGCCGGTCGCGGAGCTCCTCGTCCGCCCATGCCTGCCAGTCCCGGAGCCACTTGCGGAACGACTCGCTGATCTCCTGCCGCTCGTCCAGGTGCTCGGCGCGCCCGATCGGCAGGCCGTCGTCCCCAACCTCGTCCGTCGGCCGGTTGATCGAGTCACGCAGGCGTGGCTCGGTGTCTGGGTCATCGCAGGCTACGTCGAGCCACTGTGCGAGGCGGTCGTCCGGTGCCGGCGGGGTGAGCCGGGGTACGCGGTCCACGGTCAGGAACGGAGCCCCGGGTCCGGCTCGCCCCGTCCAGCGCGCTGCGGACCGCGGGGTGGTGCGGCAGATCGCCGAACCAGAGTACGGCTCCGTCGCGGCGGTACGTGTCGACCGTGCGGGCCGCTTCATCCCGAACCTCCTGGGCACGCATGAGGAACTGGAAGAGGCGAATCGCGCGATCCACGAGGGGGTCGCGCGAGGTGAGATCCGCAGACATGCAGCGCTCCAAGGCGGGGTCAGGCGCTTCCGGACTCTGACATACCGGATTCTTTCGAGTGGTTCCCTTGGATGTCGACCCAGTGGCGGTCCTACCCGGCCCGGGGATGCTCACCGCTCGCAGGTGGCGTTGATGCGGTGCAGCTGGGGTTAGCTGTTCGGCGGTGGGTTCGGTCTTTTTACGCTGAGTGATCGTGGTTGTGGTGAGCACAGGGTCGGTGAATGTGATGACGAAATCGAGTAAGTCACCGAATGATTCGGGTAGTCGATCATCTAGCCGTTGCTTTCGTCGCCAAGCTGCCCACCGCTGTTGTGCGCGGAGTGCGTAGTCGTCGAGTATC
Organism: uncultured Actinomycetota bacterium; assembly: GCA_963712995.1. GTDB lineage: Bacteria > Actinomycetota > Actinomycetes > Mycobacteriales > Pseudonocardiaceae. The sequence continues at coordinate 121,544 of CAVQKH010000021.1, forward strand.
TGGCGCAACGGGATGAGGACTGCGTGCCGTGATCGCCACGGTCATGATCGCCGCAAGGAGCTGATCTGTGTCCACCTCGTGACGGTTGGTGAGGAGATAGATATCAGCGTCGTCGCGCCATCGTGTGTTCGCTGCCACGTTGAACCGCGGTCACGATCTTCTCGGCGAGCACCATCGGCAGCGGATAGCCGGAAGCTGGATCGACCCACCCAGCAGCTGTAGCAGGAGGATCGACTGTGGCTCAGGATCACCGGGTCGCCGACGTTGATGTCGACGTGGAAGCGTAATCGCGCGGTGGCCAGTTGCGCGGTCATCGTGACCCGGACGCCGGCGTAGGGTTCCTCATCGCGGATCGTCTCGGCAATAGCGCCGTCAACGTCAAAAGTCAGTCCATCGTTGGCGGGCAGGCGTGCCACTCGGCGTACCAGTTCCAGGACGGTATCGCCATCGCCTGGCAGACGGCGGGCGTGGAAGTCGATGTCGCGGGTGGGGCGTCGTGCGTTGTATGCGGCGAGCAGCACGCCGCCCTTGAGGATGAGTTGATCGGCATAAGGCGATTGGGCGAGCCGGGCGGGAAACCCTTCGAGTGCATAGAGCTGATGAAGCTCGTCGGTGGGCCGCCCGCTGCCGCGAGCCAGCTTCCGTAGATTGAGATAGGCGCTACCAGCGGAACTGGACCGGGTGGGGCGAGTGCCGTTCACAACAGGACTTCCAACGCCGCTCGGATGGCTGGTACGGCGGAGGGGAATGCCTGCGCCATCTGCAATAGGGTGGACGGCTGTGCGCCGGGGCGGGGCAGCCATCGGCGTAACGCGATGATAGCCAGGTCGGATCCTTCCTGGTGGCCAGCCGGAAAGCATCGATGATGCAGCGGGTCGGTCCGTGATGCCGATCGAGATTTGATCATCAAGCCGTAGTTGATCTCGGTCGATCTCGAAGCTGGCGGCAGCGAACGCGTGCCAGGTCACCGGCGCTTGTACGTGGGGGCGTCGTCGTCCGCGGGGCAGCGCGATGTCGATGGAGGACGGGATGAGGTCGGTCAAATCGTGTTGCGCCAGTGCGCTGGTCAGGCACAGCGTCGCCTCCGGTGCGCGGTGGGCAATCTCCACAAGATCGAGCTCGGTTGGAGCGGCGTCAGCGCGGCGGTACAGGCCCCGCCCTAGCACCTCGACAAGACCCGCATCGCGCAAGGCATAGAGCCGATAGTCTGAGAGTCCAAGCTGGCGTGCCTGGCTGTAGCTGAAAGTCGGAGGCAGACCCTCCAGGGCCTTCCTCTGCACGCGGCCTCCGTTCTCGATCCCTCCACGGGGTGGTTACCGAGGGAAGTGTCACATGGTCTACTGGGATGACTACGTTTTCCTCGGAACGTCACAGCGCTGCCTCTCGTGGCGTCGGCTGGTCACCGGCTTCCCGAGGCTGACTAACGGCTAGAGCTGTTGGCCAAGCAGTAAGTCCCACGTCCCTCCGCCACGGGCTGATCTTACTGGTCCGAAAATCCGTGCGTCAGTATTGCCTCTCGTGGCCTCACCGTTCGAGTCTCGCGCCATGTTCCGCACCACGATTGCCGCAGCTCAGGGTCAACTTATTGCTCGTGCTTGGTGCCCCCGGCAGGATTCGAACCTGCGACACACGGTTTAGGAAGGTGTGTTACGGCGAATATCATGGCTTCTACCTGCTATTTGGTGGTATCAGCGGTAGGGATTTGTCGCGTCACGGGCCTTGAAAGACCTTGGTTCGCGTCACAAGCCGTGTCACGGGTTTGCCTACGCAAGACACTGTCCTCAGCGCGCGCTGACTAGGCAGGAGACAGCGCGGAAGGCGAGCTTTCCGTCGCTGATCTTGGTAGGTAACCAGTAGTCGTACCTGGGCGATGATGTCTGTGATTGACTCACTCCGGATCATCGGCGTGGCCGGTGGCCAGCGCATTCTGGTAGGGAGGTCAGCGTGGTCGAGCGGCGGCTGGTGCAGGCCGGAGGCGCGGAGTTCTATGTCGAGCTCAGCGACCCCGGCGGGCCGACGACGATCCGCGACGACCGCCCGCTGTCCTTCGATGGGGTGCGGGCAACAGTGGAGGGCATCGCTACCGAACTCGCGCAGGTGTGGCAGCAGGTGAAGCCCTCGGAGGCCAGCGTGGCTTTCGGACTCAAGCTCACCGCGAAATCCGGCAAGCTCACCGGTCTGGTGGTCGAAGGTAGTGGCGAGGCCAGCCTCACGGTGACCTTGACGTGGAAACCGCCGCCGGACGCCGAATGATCACGCAGGCCGCAGTCTTGCCGCATACCGGGGATGAGCAGTTGCGCGCTTCGTGGTCCGGATCGACACCCCGGACGGTGCCACCGCAACCGGAGTGCTCGTGGCGCCGGGTTGGGTGCTCACCTGTGCGCATGTCGTCGAGGGCTGTGACGCAGTCCGGGTGGTGCCCGACCGCGACGCGGCACCGGACGGGACGCAAGCGGAGGTGCCGCAGAGGGTCGACGCGCTGGTACGGCTCGTTCCGATGCCCCTGATGTGTCGTCAGCGACTGCGTTTTGGCCGTTCCCTGATCTGGCGCTGCTGGAACTGCAGGGCTGGACTCACCACGTCTGCGCGCCGCTGACTAGGGACAAGCCGCTGCGCGGGAGCGAGCCGCATGCTTGGGGGTTCGGCCGCCGGCAGCCGGGGGTCGCAGCGGTGGGGTCCGCTGCGTCATTCAGCTACGTCGGAGTGGACGGCGACGGCTACCTGCAGCTCAAGGCCGGGGATGCCCAGCCGGGACTGAGCGGTGCGCCGCTGGTGTGCTCGCAGCGCCGCGCCATTACCGGGTTGATGTCGGTCAGCCGGGACACGGAGGATGCGCGCGGCGGCTGGGCCTCGCCGGTGGCTGCGCTGGAGGGCGGACCGGGAGCCCGGGATAAGCTGGGCCGGGTGGCCACGCCGTGCTGGCCCGAACCGCGGCGGTCTGGCGGCACCGAACGCCTGGCCGTCGGCGCTGCCGATTCCGGGGGCGGATCGCCTGGTGGACCGGCCCTGGGAGGGCGCTGAGGTGGACCCGGACTCGGGTCCGTCAGCGATGTTGCGCGCGGAGTTCCGGGTGGTGCCTACCGGTTCCGGGACACCGAGCTCGATGTCTCTTGGACTGGTGCGACAGCAGGCCCCGGCCGGCGGTGAGTCATGTCGAGGCGGCCGGAGGCGCGGGCAAGCTCGTTCGCCATCGAGGCGTGCCTGGCGGCGCAGGCCCGAGGATGGGTGGCCGGGCTGCTGCCCAAGCAGGACCGCGGTGCCGATGACGTGCCGCTACCCCGGTTGCTGGTGGTCGACTACGTCGAGGAGCACGAGGTGACCGGGTTGGCTGAGAGGCTGGCGGCGCTGGATCGCTCGGCGACGGTGCTGGCTCCGGTGCGGGTGCTAGCTGCTGAGCCGACCGGTGGCCGGTGTGCTGGCCGGGTGGCGCTGGAACCACTCAAAGAGCTGGCCTCCGGGGCGGCACTGGTCGCTGTGGAGACAGCGAAGGATCGCTCCTCAGCTGCGGCTGGACTCGCGGTGGCCGAGCGCCGTGCACTGTTCGATGATGCACTCAGGGAGTTCGGGCTGACCTGGCACGATCCGGGATGGACTTCGAGAGGTATAGCCGAGTTGGACCTGTCCAGCGGCCAGTACGGCCGGCCATTGGATGTGCTGTTCGAAGCCTACGACGCCGCGCTGTCCGGGCCGGGGTGGCAGCCAGGTGGCCGGCCGCTGGTGGACCGGGCGCTGACCACGAATTCCGGCATTGGCGCTCCCGGATGCCTGGCGTCGAGTCCCCGGTGCTGATTCGCTTTGTCGCGTTGGCCACGCTGGCCGGGGCCCGGGATGAAACCGAAGCTGAGGCAATTTTTGATCTTGAAAATTCCGGCGAGCCGGTGGCCGCTTCGCGGCACCGGCTCAACCACTGGCTCCGAGGGCTGCACAAGGGCCCGACCAGTGGAATCCGCTTCGCCCCGACCGCCTTGGTGAAGCCCTGATCACCCGCGCCCTGCGAGCGGAACAGGACCGGGGTCGGGCGCTGCTTGCCGCCACACTGAACCTGCGTTCTGACAGCCAACTGGAACGGGTGCTCGACGTGCTGGCCCGCCTCACCGTGGACCAGGCCACCGAGGACGTCATAGCGATGGTCATCGCGGAACATCACACCGAGCTCGTGGAACGGTGCGCCAAGCAGACCCGAGGCACGGCGCAGCGCCCGGGGCGCACCGGACTGCTCGATGGCCTGACCCAGTTGCACATCAAACTGCTGACCGACCAGAGGGTTGCTGACCTGCCGTTACCCGTCCAGAGTGCACTAAGCTCATCCGCGGACCCTCTGGGCGACCTGGCCCGTGTGCACGGCCTCAGTACGCGAGCGTTGATTATCTTCCAAGGCGCATTCGCGATCGACAAGCGCAAGCACGAGCTCGAACCCGGTAACACCACCTACCGCCGCGACCTGTCCATCTCCTACGAACGCCTCGCCGACCTCGCCCGGGAAGCCGGGCGCTCCGGCGACGCTGACGCCCTGTACCGCCAGGCCCTCCAAGTGCGCGAAGAACTCATCGAGCTCGAACCCGGTAACACCACCTACCGCCGCGACCTGTCCATCTCCTACGAACGCCTCGCCGACCTCGCCCGGGAAGCCGGGAAACTTGAGATTGCTTGGGATCTTGTTGACCGTGCGGTCAGTGATCGGCGTGCCATTCACCGAATGGAACCACACCGGGTGGATGTGGCAGTCGAGTTCGCCTACACGATTTATTTATCAACCATGATTGCGGTTCTCGGAGAGAAAGAAAACGCCGGGTTGGTCGAGCGTCAGGAGATTGTCGATGTGCTCGCCCCGTTCGAACGCGTCGGACTACTCACCGCCCGGGGCCACTCTCTGCTTGCGTGGGCACGAGAAGGGGACAGCGACTGAGCTGGCCAGTAGCGTCGGCTCAACGGATTTTTCAAGATCAAATAATGGCAAGAAGGTGTCATAGTCAAATGATCAAGATCCTACGTTCGCGGGAACGAACAGCGGTAAGCCGAAATGTTCTGGCCTAGCGAACTTGAGGAGAATTGCGGAGGGTTTTAGTTTCGTTCCGGTGGGGTGGGTAGTGGTAGGATCGATCCTGGGAGGCTTTCGGCGTGGATTATTTGGTTAAGGTGATGGTGTAATTCCGGTGGATCTCACGTAACCCCACCCAGTCCTCTGTCATCGGACAACCAGCATGAACAGGAAAAACGACCCAACACGACTTTGCCTATCACCCTGGAGGCTGGGTCGAGTTCGCAACGGACGGTCAACGGCTATCGTAGGCGAGGTCCATCAGACCCTTGGGCACGTCAAGGTCTTCGCAGATGCGAACCAACAGGTCCTCTCGGTGGCGGCCAGCAAATCCTGCGTGTATTTCGTCGTCGGACCGGTGGCGGTGAGTTCCACCATTGCGGTGGTGAAGCAGGAGTCAACGTGGCATAGTCGCAGTCTCGGAGGATTTCTAGGGCTTGGGTGAGGTGGCGGTGCAGGCCGCTGGTGTGGACGATGGCGTCGCGCATGCTGCGGTGTTGTGTGGTTTCTTGGGGGCGTTCGGTGGTGAGTCGGGAGCGGATGCCGCGGAGGAATCGCCATCCAAATTCCGGTGGCACGATGGGGTCGTGTCCGTGTTCGATGTGTTGGCGGAGGTAATCGCAGTAGGCCCAGATCGCTTGCACGGACAGCTCGCAGGTGACGAGTTCGTCTTCGTGGAGTGCGCGGTCGTGGGCGATGGGGTGGTAGACGACGCCGGACCAGGAGGCGTAGCCGAGTGAGATGCCCCTCATGCTGAAATCGATGAGTTCGGGGTGTTCGAAACCGTTGTCCAGCAGGGCCCGCTCGGCGCGGGTAGCGGAGTCGAGGCAGGACTCGTCGATGGTGTCGGTGCGTGGTACCAGCACGCGGGGGATGCACATGAGCCGGAGTGCGGTGTGCAGATCGTTTCCCTGCCAGGCGGGTTCGTCGACCCAGTAGAGACTGAGCACGTAAGGCTGCCCGGCCACGGGGTGGGGGGTGGTGAGGGCTTGGAGTTGGTCGTGCGCCCACCGCATGTTCTGGTCATAAGTGATGCCTCGCCAGACTGCGAGCTGGGCAACCAAGTCCAGGGCGAGGTCTTCGATGAGGTGGAACACGACCACCCCGAAGGGCCACAGGTAGAGCTGGCATGACCCGCCCGGGTGCTCGACCGCTCGTCGCCGGCACTCCATCCACTGATCATCAACCCGGCTCCACGACCCCCCGGCTGCCAGCACCGCCGCTGCCTGCGCACCGATGAACACCGGAACGAACTTGTGACTCCGCGCCCACACACCCCACCAGCAGAAACCGGGTCTCCGGGAACGTCCCGCGATGCGCTATGCCTGCTGTGAGAATCGGGCATAGCGCGCAGCGGGCGGGTGGCTAGGGCCACCGCATCGAAGCCAAGTTCTGCCGGTGTCACGCCGAGCACGGCGCACAGTGCGTTGACATAGACCTGCCGGGGACACTGGACGGTGCCGCGTTCTAGCTTGCCGAGGTGGTTGGCGTCGAAGGCGACATCGCGGCGTTTGCTGTCGTGCTCGGTGGCCCACAGCGCGACGGCTTCGGCCAGTTCCTCGCGGGACATGTACGTACCGGGAACACGACG
>CAVQKH010000022.1:0-440249 GCA_963712995.1 uncultured Actinomycetota bacterium
CGGTGTGCAGCACGATCCGCTCCGAACGTGAGTTCGCCGGGCCGCGACAGATGATGATCTTTCGCACACCAGGTGCGGCATAGTACTATTAGTGCGAGCCGTCGGGGTGAGGGTGGGAGATGGGATGTTTGCGCTGGTTGCGCGGTTCTACCTCCGGGACGAGGAGGCGGTGGAAGGGTTCGACAGGCTGGTAGAGGACACGGTCGTACAGATCCGGGAAAACGAGCCGGGTACGGTGGTCTATGCTGTCCACAAGGTGAATGATTCCCCGTTGTCGCGGATTTTCTATGAGTTGTATGAGAGTCGAGAGCGGTTCGATGAGCACGAAAAACAAGTGCACACGAGACGATTTATTGATGAGCGCGGCCAGTATGTGACGGATATGCGTATCGAATTCTTGGAGTCCCCCATCGGTAAGGGTGTGTGAGAGATGTTGCCCAATGATGCGAAGGCTCTTGGGCGACGGGTTGCTTTCTATCGGAGTAAGCGGGGATTTTCGCAGAAAGAACTCGGCGCGCGGCTCGATCGGTCGGAGAGCTGGGTCAGCCAGGTGGAGCGGGGTGCTCGCCGCGTTGATCGGATGTCTGTTCTGGAGGCCTTGGCTGATGCGCTGGGGGTCCCTGTCTCCGAGTTGGCGCCGGAGTCGAGCGTGGTCACGGCGGCGAGTGAGAAGCCACGTGCGGCGACATCGTTGAGTTTGGCGTTGTCCTCCAGCGATGCGCTGCAAGCGGTGTTCTCGGATGTCGCACCGGTTGATGTGGAGCGGCTGGGCAGCCAGGCGGCGCTGGCGTGGGAGTTCGCTCATGGCTCGCGGTACGAGGACGTGAGCCACCTGCTCGGAACGCTGATTCCCGAGCTGGAGTACGCGGTACGGAAAACGACCGGGGTGGATCGTCGGCAGGTGTGTGTGGCGAAGGCCAAGACCTACCACGCAGCAGCCGGCGTCCTCGCGAAGATGGGCGAGACGGCAGCTGCCTGGGTGGCCGTGGACCGCGCGATCACCGCGGCCGAAGACGCGGACGATCCGCTGTTGATGGCCGAGGGGGCGTTCCGCCTGGCGATCGTGTTCCAGAGCGCGCGGCGTTTCGATCTGGCCGTGCGGACCGCGGAGTCCGCCGCGAACGCGCTGGGCAAGCTGGTCGCTGCGGGGGAGCCGGCGGCGGTGGCGCTGCGAGGAGCGCTGTATCTCCAGCTGGCTGTTGCCGCGGCCCGCACCAACGACGGGGACCGGGCGTATGCCTACCTGGGTCGCGCCCAGGAAGCAGCGGCTCAACTCGGGGCTGATCGAAACGACTACAACACCGAGTTCGGGCCCACCAACGTCCTGCTCTATGAGGTCAGCATCGCAATCGAGCTCGGTGACGCTGGTCGCGCCCTGCGGGTCGCGGCCAAGGCTGACACGGCGAGGTTGTCCCCGGAGCGGCAGGCCCGGCTGTTGATCGACCTGGCTCGGGCGCACGCCCAGCGACGTCAACTACCGCTGATGGTGTCCACCTTGCGGCAGGCCGAGCAGATTGCTCCAGAGCAGGTTCACACCCATCCGCTGGTCCGTGAGCTGGTCCAGGATGCGCTCCGATCCGATCAGGCAGATTCCCCTGAGCTGCAAGAACTCGCGACGACCCTCAACCTGACCCCGTAATCAGCACTTTTTGTACGTTACACGTACTTTGCTTGTTTACACGCACAGAAAGTGCACGTATCTTGATGCTTGGCGGCCCCTGTGGGACGGCCCCACCCCTGTGGATGGCCCCACAAAGGGGCAACAAGATCAAAGAGGATGAGGTGCAGGCCGGGTGAGCCGTGGAGCCGATGTTCGTGGCTCAACCGCTGAACCGGATCCGCCGCGGACGCTGGTGGAGGCTCAACACACGGTGGCGCGTATCAGGCCTCGTCAGAAGGCGCCGCTGACGGAGTGGCTGGCATTTCACCAGCGCTCGGCGGCGTTGTACGCGGAGGTCGCTGAGATCGATCGGGGTCACCATCATGAGGCGCTGTTCATGGCCGAGCGGGAACGCCACCGCGCGAAGGAGATCAAGACCCGAATTCCCGCACACCGGCCGGTCGGTGAAGCATAAGGTGACGAAGCGATGACTACCGCGAAGTCCGGTCCGCTGCAGACGTTGATGCAGGCGCATGAGGAGCTCGTGCGTATCCGGCCGGGCCGGAAGGCATCGTTAACGGTGTGGCTGTCGTATCACCAGCGCTCGGCGGCGGTGTACGAGCAGATCGCCAAGACTGATCCCAGGCATGAGAGCGAGGCCTTGTACTGGGCGACGCGGGAACGAGCCCACGCGAGAGAAATCGAGGACCGGATCAGAGTTCCGATACCAGGGCAGTGACGCGCGTGGTGGCCGGCAGGCGAGACTCGTACCGTGGCCGAGTGGAGGGCCTTCAGCGCACATCGATTACCAACAAGCTTGCTGAGCACCTTCGGCGCGGTGCGCTGCTCGACCTTGCTCCGGATCTGGCTTGGGGGTCGCCGCTTGGTGAGGCGGTGATGATGTCTTGGGATGGCACGCACGTCATCGCTGCTCACGACATCCGTGAGCTACTTCGAGGTCGGATCGTCACCGAGCCCGACCCGCGCGGCTTGCGCCACGGTATCGGACTCAGCTACAGCACCCGGGCGCTGCAGCTGTTGACCGGGGCCGTTGCCGCCCTGTTTGTCGCCGGTTTCACCGGAATCGTGCGCAAAACATAACGGCTGAGTCCATGCTGGCGCTGTGCCCGTCTACGTGGAATGCGGGTCCGGTCACGGGTTGAGGTGTCCGGGCAGACGAAATGGATCACTCCGAGGTCGCTGAGATTGATCGGGGTCACCATCACGACCAGGCAGACGTCTGGGACGGGGCATCACGCATCTTCGACAGCAGGGATCGGCTGTTGCGCCAGTTTCCGTTGTTTGACGAGCGTGTACCCGATCAACACCAGGAGGATGGCCGTCAGCGCGGCGGAGGAGCCCACGGTGCCCAGGTTCAATCCGCCCTTGGCCAGGGGCTTGCTGAAGAAGTCCCCCACGGTTGCCCCCAGTGGCCGGGTGAGGACGAAGGCCATCCAGAACAGCAACGTGGCTGAGATTGGGGTGAGGTAATGGGCAGCGAGGATCAGCACCATCGCGGCGGCGATTACCAGGGCGCCTCCGGCGTAGCCGAGTCCGGAGCTGTCGGCGAGGTAGTCGCCCAGTGAGGTGCCCAGGGTGTTGGAGAACAGGATCGCGATCCAGTAGAGCAGCTCGCCGCGGAAGGTGCTGATCTGCTCGACGGAGAACGTCTGCCCGCTGCAATACCAGATGGCGAACACCCCAGCCAGGCAGGCGATGAGGACCAGGGCACCCTTGGCGTAACCGAGCCCTGCCGAGCGATTGATGAAATCGGACATGGTTGTGCCGGCCGTACTCGTCGAGACGATGACCGTCCAGTACAGCGCCGGATGAAACTTCGTGGCCTTCAACTGGGTGACCAGACTGACCAGGAACAGCCCGATGAACAGCAACGAGCTGACCGCATAACCGACGTCCAGGGTCTGGGCGAGAAGATCCCCACCGGTCTCACCGAGTGTGGTGGCGGCGATCTTCATCACCCAGAACATCAGCGTGATCTGCGGAAGTTTCGTCATCTCTGTCCTTTTCTTGGACACGTTTCTGGTGTCTAGTGCGTCGCGCCTGGCCGATTTTGACTTCACCGCCCAACTCGGCGTCGATAAAAAACTCGGCGATCCGCGCTATTTCATGACCACAATCTAGACAGGAGGTGTAATTCTGACGCAATCGAGGAGGTGGCCTATTGGCGCGTTGCAGAAGCGCCACTCAGCGCCCCATGTGTTCGTATTTTCCCCATCGCCGGCACGCACCACCCGGCGTTCCCGGTGCGGTGCTGAGCAGGGCGATGATTTCGCCGCACCCCCCGAGTCTCACCTGTTGACCGACCCGGTCGGGCCGGCCTGACGAAGGAGCAGTGATGAAGATCATCCTCAGTGACTTCATGAGTCTGGACGGTGTCGTGCAGGCGCCCGGCGGCCGCGAGGAGGACACCGACGGCGGGTTCACCCATGGCGGCTGGTCGATGCCGTATTTCGACCCGGATGCCATGGGCTCGGCGATCGGCGAGGTCATGGCGACAACGGAGGCGCTGCTGTTCGGTCGGCGCACCTGGCAGACGATGGCCGCCGCCTGGCCCGGCCGCGCCGGCGACCCGTTCGCCGACCGCATGAACGAGATCCCCAAGTACGTGGCATCCCGCACGCTCACCCAGGACGACCTCACCTGGTCCGGCTCGACCCTGCTGCCCCCCGACGACGCCATCGGCGCGGTGCGTGAGCTGCGAGCTCGGGAGGGCAAGGGGCTGCAGGTTTGGGGCAGCGCCTCGCTCGCTGCGCAGCTGATCGAGCACGACCTCGTCGACGAGTACCGGCTGATGATCGAGCCGATCCTGCTCGGCGGCGGCAAGCGGGTGTTCCCCGACGGCGGGCAGGCCCGCCCGCTCGAGCTGGTCTCGACTACGACAGCCGGGACCGGCGTCCTGATCTGCACGTACCGGTGGACGGGCCGTTGACCCTGTCCTAGCCGGACAGTTGCGTGACCTGCGATTGGACAGGCGTGCCTCCCGGTGACATCCCAACGCGCGAGGCACATCCACTCTCTCTGGGGCGTGAGTGTCACTGAGGGATCGACACCCGACCCGGCGGCGCGGACCTCCGCGGAAAGCACCGGCCGGGTCGGGTGTCGAGGTGGGCCTCGATCAGTCGGGGAGGTGATCGAGGCAAGCGGGATGTTATACCAGCCGATGGACGGATGCACAGGCGTATGCACAACGCAGATGTACAGGACTGATGCACATCACGCTTGCCTCGCACCTGAGCTCGCTGGGTCGGGCTAGCCCTGGGTACAGGGTGATCAGCATGTGCTGGTAGCGGTCGTGGGGTCTCCAGGCGATGTTGGGTGGCGGGCCGATTGGGGTGGCGGGCGCCGAGGTGTTCATCGCCGCCCGCCTACTGACCAGCGATATGCAGGGCGACGACGCCATCCTCGAAGTGGCACACGAGGCGCTGTTCCGTTCCTGGGCACTGTTTCGGCAAGCCATTGAGGCATCCGCCGGGTTCTCCGGATCGCATGGTCGCCGGATGGTCGGCGGCTGGCTACTGGGTCGTTGGACCGGAGGGCTCGAATCTGGATGGGGACAACAGCACTGCCTTAGCGGTTCGGGCCACGGCAGGCAGGTTCAAAGGAGTGGCAGCCGGCTGCCATCTACCCGATTCTGCAACGGCTTCTCGGTGCTGGATGGATCAGCGACCGATAGGAGCGAGCCTGCTGATACTGAGGGTCGGTCCCCGAGGCGGTACTATCGGCTGACTGTGGAGGGTCGTGCCCGCTCCGCGTATGCCTTGCTGCATGGTCGTGACCGCAGTAGCTTGAGTCGGTTGCTTGGGCCTCATCACTTCCTGCTGCTCCCACGACCGAGGGAGGCTCGACATGAGCGGTTATAGCGCGTGCGTCGTCGGGGACAGCAGAATGCACGGCGGCACCGACCTCGGCGATCCTCAGGTGACGGCATGTTTCATCCGGATCCCGCGCCGGGATCCCGTTCGTTGCGTTGGGGACGTGGTCTGCTGGCTGGTGAGGACGGCATGGTCTGGTGGGCTGAAGTGACCTCCGGTCTTGCCGAGACACCTGATCCCGCCGACGACACCGATACATGCGCAGTTGTCGCCGGTCGGTTGCCGCAGCTGGTCTGGACCACATGGAGGTCCGAGGTTCGTTGGGTAGCGCCGGCGCAGATGGGCGTCGGGTACAGGAGTGCCACGAGAGTGGCACGAGGAAGGGGACAAAATGACAACTCTTAGTCCAGAAGAAAAGTTCGGGATTCGACTTCATGGCAAGCCCGGGCCCAAGACGATAGACCAGAAATATTCAATTTTACTCGGTCTCGTCGTGATTGTCCTGGGCGTCATCGGGTTGTTCATCACCGGCTTTGACAACTTCACCGAGATGACGAACCATGCGATTTTTGGACTCTTTCAGACCAACCCCTTCCACAACATCGTGTACATCATCTTTGGGTTGTTGTGGTTGCTGGGGGCGTACGCGCTTACCCCTGCCGGCAATCAGGGAATGAATATCGCGGTCGGTGGCGTCTTACTGCTGGTCGCCGTGTTGGGGTTTTTTGGCTACTGGTCTTTGCTGTCCATTCCTCCCGGGATTAACGGGGACAACCTCCTGCATCTGGCGGTCGCTCTGGCGAGCCTGATTGTCGGTGGTGGCCTGCTCACTCAGCGTGGGCGGTAGAGCCGCTACCGCGTAGGCGTGGCCGGGAGGCGTTTGGAGCGTGTTCCCTTGCAGCGAGGGAACACGCTCCAAACGCCTAGGTCTTGATCTGTGGTCGGGGGTGGTCGGCCACGGTCACGGGTGACCTTGAATGACCGTTACCGATACCGTCTTGTGGCACGTGAGTGGCACGACGATCAGGCGTCGACCCGGCGCGACCTAGACCGCCCATGAGTCGATCACGCTAATCACATACAGAGATCACTCACAGAAATCTCAGCGCTTCGTACCGCATTACGTGGTCAGCAGTGACATCGGCCGTCAGGGAGAATTATGATTTCGCCTACTCAACAAATGTACGGCTGCCCACCGCGCTTGAAGGGTCATGATCACTTGCTGACCTGTAGGGAGCGCAGTCGCGTGGGAAGCTACCCACCCGCTCAGTCAAGACCGCTTGGAAGTGGACGGTTTCCGGCCGTGGGACACTGACGTCATGGCCACCAGGGACGAAATACATCGCCTGCTCGATGGCTTGCCCGACGACCGGATCGCGGCGATCGGCGAAATACTTCGCGCCGCCTTGGAAGCAGGCCTGACCGGCGACCAGGCACACCAACTCGCCAGGCAACTACGCGCCCACCCAGATCTAACACCCCTGGCAGCGGAACCGATCCGCAAGTTCGCCAGTGCGGGGACCCTGTCGGCCGAGCCCGACTTGGCTGCACGGATCGAGGAGATTCTGCGCACCGAGCCACCCGGCACGGCCGCGTGATCCTGGTCGACACCGGGCCGATCGTGGCCGTCATCAACGACCGGGACGACCACCACCGAGAGTGTAGGCACCTGCTGGAGCGGCTGCCCGGCCCGCTACTGATCCCCGGAGACTGCCCGCCCGGCGAGGGCATGCTTTTTTTAAACCATGCTGCGCTTGCTGATGTAAATGCAGCTGGAGTAGACCGTTCCCGATTTCGTCGATAGTCGGTCAGGGACCGCTGTTATGTCGACGTACTGATGTGGTGATTGTTGCGAGCGTTTACGGCGGGCTTGCGGCCTCTTTGTAGCTTGGGTTGGCGGTATGGCACCTGGTCAGGGGGCTTGGTAGGTGTCGGTCCGCGGGAAAGGTTGGGTAGCCCGTCCGGGTTATCCCGAGGTGAGTAGGAGATGGTGATGAACGAGCAGACGACGACCACTGTTTATGAGCCCCCGGTGTTGGTGGAGCTGGGTGAGTTCAGCGAGGACACCCTCGGCGGCTACCCGGGTAGCCAAACCGACAGTCGCGGCCTGCGTTACCTATAGCCAGGGGTTGAGGGTTGCTGGGGTGGGTGTGGTGATTGAGGGGTGGATGATTCTGCCGGATCGGCCGGATGCTCGGCGGGTGGTGGCTGGGTGCTTGTCGCTGTCGCGGTGGGTGCTCACGCACGCGTCGGGGAGTCCGTGGCTGGTGGGCAGCCTCGATCGGGATGAGCTCACCCTGGCATCGGTGGGGTCGGTGCGGGTGGCGGTGATCGGGTCGTGTCCGGTCACCGCCACCCGGCTCAGCGAGCTGGTGGCGGGGGTGCGGTCGGTCGCGGGGTTGGATGTGGTGGTGGAGGTGTTGCCGGGGTGTTGGCATTTGGTGGCCTCGGTGGATGGTGTGGTGCGGGTGCAGGGCAGCCTGAGTGGGTTGCGTCGGGTGTTTCATACCCGGGTTGGGGGGGTGCCGGTCGCGGGTGAGCGGGCTGATGTGCTCGCGAGGGTGGCTGGTGCGGGGGTGGATGAGCAGGCACTGGCGGTGCGGGTGGCTTGTGGGTCCCAGGTGCCGCCCCCGTTGGGTGAGCGCAGTGTGTGGCGGGGTGTGCAGGCGCTGGCCCCGGATCACTATCTCAGGATCGACCCGGACGGCTCGGTGAGTGAGCTGCGGTGGTGGCGACCACCCCAGCCGCGGGTGCCCTTGGGTGTAGGCGCAAGCGCGGTGCGGGAAGCGCTGGAGGTGGCGGTGGCCGCGCGCAGACCCACGCGGGGGCGGCTGAGTGCGGATTTGTCAGGGGGGCTGGATTCGACCTCGCTGTGCTTTCTCGCCGCGCGAGCGGGCATGCCGGAGCTGGTGAGTTTCCGGTGGGCCGAGGCCGAAGCAGCCAACGATGACGCCATGTTCGCCGCCCACGCTGCGGGCGAGCTGCCCCACGCTGAGCATTCTTGTCCTCCCGCAATCCGAGATGCCCAATATTTTTGCCGATACGGGTGATCCCGGTGATACCGAAGCGCCCTACCAGTTCACTCGGACTTTGGCCCGTACCCGGCATAACGCCGCGCTGCTGGCCTCCTACGGTTCCCGTTACCACTTGGCTGGAGACGGTGGTGATGAGTTGTTCCACAGTCCCCTGGCCTATCTGCATCCGTTGTTGCGGCGGCGACCGCTCACCGCGATCCAGCACGTGCGCGGCTACCGGGCGTTGCACCGGTGGCCGTGGGGTGCCACCGTGGCGGCATTAGCCCACGGTGGGGGTCTGGGTGACTGGTGGCATCAGCAGGCCCAGCACCTGACTGCCGGGTCGCTGCCTCGCCACACGCCCGAGCTGGGTTGGGGTTACCCGTTGCGGTCACCGGTATGGGTCAGCCCTGCGGCCATCGACACCGCCCGGGCTGTGCTGCACTACACCGGTGAGCAGGCCCGGGCCCTGGCCGGCGATCGTGGCCAACACTTCGCCCTGGCCATCCTGCGGATCAACGGATTGCACTACCGGCAACTGTCTCGGGTGTTCGCCACTACCGGGCTGCGGCTGGAGTTGCCCTATTTTGACGATCGGGTCATCGAGACCGCACTCGCGGTCCGAGCGCATGAACGCACCACCCCCTGGCGGTACAAGCCGCTGTTGGTTGAGGCGATGCGCGGAATCCTGCCCGAGGTGATCGCCGCCCGCACCACCAAAGGAGAATTCAGCGCAGACACTCGCATTGGGTTGCGCCGCCACCTCCCGGACATCCTGGAGGTTTTCGCTGATTCCGCGCTGGCCGCCCACGGCTTGATCAACCCCGACCTGCTGCGTCGTGAGCTGCTAGCACCCCAGGTCGACAACACCGCAGTGGCCTTCGTGGAAGACCTGCTGGG
The DNA here is from genome assembly GCA_963712995.1 of uncultured Actinomycetota bacterium. Classification (GTDB taxonomy): domain Bacteria; phylum Actinomycetota; class Actinomycetes; order Mycobacteriales; family Pseudonocardiaceae. The sequence continues at coordinate 9,348 of CAVQKH010000022.1, forward strand.
CTGCGAGACCTGGCTACGTACCACCCAGCGGCCCCCACCCCCCACCGGGAGGACCAGTGCCACCGCGGCTGCACCCTGAGATCGCCACTACCGACACCGATGACGGTCTGGTCCTGCTCGATGAGCGCACCGGGCGGTACTGGCAGCTCAACCCCACCGGCGCCCACGTCCTACACGCCCTGCTGGCGGGCCAGCATCCCGAGCAGATCGCCCACGACCTCGCCACCCGCTACCGCACCGATCTCCAGCAAGCCCACCGCGACGTCGCCGCCCTCATCGATCACCTCCATGCCGCGAAGCTGGTGGTGGCATCCTGATGAGCGTTCCCGTCACCCTGGAACACCAGCATCGGCTCCCGCCACACCGTCGCATCCTGGCGCTGCTGGCGGTAGGGGCCGCCCGGCTGCTGACCGGCCTGCGCCCCCATCAGCTGCGCCGGGTGCTCGAATTCGCTCGCCGCGGCGCCCGGCCCGCCACACCGCAGGAAGCGCTTGCCGCCCGCCAGGCGGTGGTTGCGGTGAGCTTGCGCTGTGCGGGTAAAGGCTGCCTGCAACGCTCCATCGCCGCCGTCCTCTACTGCCGCGCCCGTGGTCGCTGGCCGACCTGGTGCACCGGGGTGCGTACCCATCCCTTCGCCGCTCACGCCTGGATCCAAGTCGACGACCAGCCGATCGGTGAACCCCACCCCGCCGGCTACTACCGAACCCTGCTCACCGTGCCCCCACCCCGCCCGCACGATGACTGGTGACCTCTCGACGCTGCGCCGGGTGGCGGGTTGTTCCGGTCCTATCGGGGCCGACTGGTGGTGCTGGGGCTGGTGGTGGTCCTGACCGCGGTGCTGGAGGTGGGCAGCCTGCTGCTCATCAAACCCGTGTTCGACAATGCGCTGTTCTGCCCCCAGGACTGCCCGAACCTGCCGCTGTTGTTCTGGCTCATCGGGGCGATGGTCGCGATTCCGGTGGTGGCGGGAGTGCTGGGGCTCGCCCAACCGTACCTGGCCAACCTGGTGGGGCAGCGGGTGATGCGGGATCTGCGGGATGCCCTCTATGTCCACCTGCAACGGATGTCGTTGCGGTTTTTCACTCAGACCAAGACCGGGGAGATCCAGTCCCGGCTGGCCAACGACGTCGGCGGTGTGCAGCGGGTGGTCACCGAAACCGCCTCATTGCTCCTGATGCACCTCGTGACCTTGGTGAGCGCGCTCGGGGCCATGCTGCTGCTGTCCTGGCAACTCACCGTCCTCTCGCTGGCACTGATGCCGCTGTTCGTCTGGTTGACCGAGCGGGTCGGGCGGGCGCGGCGCGTGGTGGGATCGCGTACCCAGGAGACCATGGCTGAGCTCTCCGTGCTCACCGAAGAGACACTCTCAGTCTCCGGTGCCCTGCTCTCGCGGACCTTCGGCCGCCGCCGTGAGGAGATCACCCGGTTCCGCAGGCTCAACACCCACCTCGCCGACCTCCAAGTTCACCAGGAGATGATCGGCCAGCGCTTCTTCATGGCCATGCGGATCTTCTTCGCGGTGATGCCAGCACTCGCCTACCTCCTCACCGGTCTCCTCACCAGCCCAAGCCCCCATCCCAGCCCCACCAACGCTACGGTCGCGACCCACCTCAGTGCCGGCACGCTCGTAGCCTTCACCACCCTGCAGATCCAGCTGTTCCCCCCGATCTACGCCCTGCTCCAAGCCACCGTCCAGGTACAAGCCTCCCTCGCGCTCTTCGAACGGATTTTCGACTACCTCGACCTCCCCCACGACATCCTCGAGGCCCCCCACGCCATCGCCCTCCCACCCCAACAGGTCCGCGGCGCGATCAGCCTGCGTAACGTCTCCTTCCGCTATCCCACCACCGACGGAACAGCAGAGCCCAGCCACTGCGCACTCACCAACCTGAGCCTGGAGATCAAATCCGGTCAGCTCGCGGCCATCGTCGGGGCCAGCGGTTCCGGTAAAACAACCCTGTCCTACCTGCTAGCCCGGCTCTATGACGTCACCGAGGGCGCGGTACTCATCGACGGGCACGACGTGCGCGACATCCGGCTCGACTCACTGACCGCCATGATCGGGATGGTCACCCAAGAGACCCACCTCTTCCACGCCTCCATCCGGAACAACCTGCGCTACGGCGATCCACACGCCACCGACGACCAGCTTGAGGCCGCCGCCCGCGCCGCCGCGATCCACCACCGAATCCTCCAACTCGACAATGGTTACGACACCCTCGTCGGCGAACGCGGCTACCGCCTCTCCGGCGGCGAAAAACAACGACTCGCCATCGCCCGACTGATTCTCAAAAACCCCAGAATCCTGATCCTGGACGAGGCCACCTCCGCACTAGACACCACCAACGAACGACTCGTGCACCACGCACTCACACCCCTCATGGCAGGCCGCACCACAATAGCGATCGCCCACCGGCTGAGCACCATCCAAACCGCCGACATCATCTTCGTCCTCAACCACGGACACCTCGCCGAACACGGCACCCACACCGAACTCCTCCACCGCGGCGGCATCTACACCCAGCTCTACCACCACCAATTTGCCACCAGTCCAATACCCCACGGCGCGCTCAACCCCTGATGACCCACCCAACGTTTCCCCGAGGCAAAGGAACCATCAACGGACAGCAACAGCTGGTACCTCACGACCAGCTCAGCTAGTGGCTATGCCTGGAATTTCCTGCACGTCTCCTGACCGGCCGCCCCTCGCGCCAACTGCTGATCTCGCCACGGTCACCAATGCTCCCAAGAGCGACTCATTGCGGCACGTCATGGATGAACCGCGGTAATGGAATGGAGCGGGTGACGGGAATCGAACCCGCGTCTAGAGCTTGGGAATCTGTCCATCCTGCCAGGCGATTGCGGCTGACCTGCGGGTGGCCTGCACCGCGGCGTACCGCAACGGCGGTGGCGGTTCTGCTCGGAGGACATCTGAGGGCCAGCAGATACCCGTGTGTCGGCGGATTCGTCATAGAAGATCGGCGTCGGAGGCGAGGGTCACACTGACGGCTGACGGGCTGGGCGGTCCTCGGTTGGTCGGTTTGGGCAGTATTGTCAGCGGATGACCAACCACGCCGATGCATTCTCTCTGGGTGTGCAAGCCTGATGACGCAGCTAAGCGCCGGCCAGGAAGCTCTGCCTATCACCACGCTACTGCCGGACACTGCCGCAGAACCCATCGTCATGTACGACGCCCACGCTGCCCTGTGCATCGGCCTGGTGGAGCGTGATGGCGCGTCCTTTATCGGTGAAGACTGGGAACACCCCGGCAACTACATCCTGTTGGACCTTCCGGACCCGGACGGCAGGTGGGGCTGCTATGTGGGTAAGGCTCCTGGAGGCGTCCGCTCCCGGTTGCTGAGCCACCTACGGACCAAGGACCACTGGCGGCGGGCGCTGCTGATCCAGCGAGACACCACGCACGGATTCAACTCCGCGCAGGTGGGCTGGCTCGAAGGACGCCTCTATGACCTGCTCGATGCCGCCGAAGACGCCCATCTGCACAACGGCAACCGACCCAGCGACGAAACGCTGCCGTCCTTCGAGCGCGCCATGCTCGAAGCATGCGTCCTGCCGATCAGTCGCATCCTGCGTCTCATCGGCTACGACCCGGCAACCGCCGACGACACCGGCACCATCACCACCGTCACCCGTCCACGGCGGACCAGCCGCTTCCGCGGCATCACGCTAAAGCAGATCGTCACGGCGGGCTTGCTCAATCCCGGTACACCAGTCGTCTCGACCAACGGAGCGTGGCCCGCATCCGGCGTCACCACCGCCGATGGTTGTATCGAGGTCAACGGCACCGCCTACGACGCACCAAGCGCCGCCGCCGTAGCAGTCAAAAACGGTCCCGCCAACGGCTGGGATTTCTGGGCCGTCAACGACCCCACCGGGCGCATCACCCTCGCGACCTTCCGCGCCCGCTACCTCGACCAGCAGACCAGCACAACCATGCAAAGAGATTCAAACCCAAGGCCTTCTGATCCGTAGTCGCAGCCGCTACCCCGCTACTACCTGCTGGTTGTCCGTGATCAGGCCTCATCCTCCGGCCCAGGTCCGAGAGCGTTCGCGGCCGTCCGTAGTCGTTGATGTAGCGATTGATGTAGCAAAAATAGATCTCCGGTAGCCGCTTCGATCGACGGTGCGCCAGCCCGCCGCGCACCTGATTCTCAGTCAGCCGCTGGGGACCGACCGCACCATCGGTACCGGCGCTGGACACGAGCGAGCGCGATAAGATCCTGCCCGTGCCGGATGACGATGTTGAAGCGCGGGTTACCAGCCTTGAACAGGAGGTAGCGCGGCTTCGTGAGCAGATCGCCCTCACCGGCTCCGACGCTACGGCCGCCCGTGCCGACGCCGCTGCTGCCCGCGTGCTGGGTGCCGGTGCCGATCGTGACATCTCCGAGGTCCGTACTGAGCTGCGCGCCCACACCCAGACCCTCAACGCGTTGCGGGAGATCCAGTTAGAACAGGGCCAGCTGATGCGTGAGAGCTTCGCGTCGCAGCAGCGGAGAATCGGCGAACTGGAGCGAGAAATGCAAGGTGGATTCGCCACGATGGCCACCGGTATGGCCCAAATTACCGCGCTGCTCACGGAGATCAGAGGGTCCGAGCGCGACGGCTAACTGAGCAACGGCTGTCGTCTATCGGATCATCTTTATCCGAATAGAGCCAGGTCTACGGAGGAGGTTATCTGGCCTGGGTTTTTGTAATGGAGCGGGTGACGGGGATCGAACCCGCGTCTAGAGCTTGGGAATCTGTTTACCATGCCAGGTAATGCCCGCTGACCTGCGGATTGCCTGCACCTTGATACACCGCGGCTGACCGCCACTGACCCCTCCTTACAGCACGTGGACAGCACGACCGGTGCGCATGACCCCGGCTCTGCATTGTCTCTGGTGGTGCTGGGTTGTCCGTCACCACGGGCGTCCGTTCGCTGCCAGGGTCGGGCCATGCTCTCTATCTATGTCCTTATATTCCGACCAGGGTTCTCACAGGCGGCGGATCTCCGACGATCTTGCACGCTGGGGGTCGTGGGGCATCTCGTCGACCTGGCGCAGCCCGACCACACGGCAGCCCGGGGGCAGCCCTCAACACAACCAGCACAAACGTCGTCTGGCTCTGCCCCCGGGCTGCCGTGTGGTAGCCCTTGGGGGGTCGAGGAGATGCCCCACCCCGCTCACCCGACCTCAACCCGCAGCAGTGCTCGACGCTGGCCATCTCGGAGACCTGCCTGCCCGGCGAGGGCACGGTCCTGAGATTGACAAGATCTTGAGGACTCAGAGTACCACCGTGCAAAGGTGCGGACTATCACACGGCGTGAGCTGGGAAGCGTTCTAATGTACGATCAGTGAGATTCTGACCGTCATCGCCGTTGGTTCCCCGTGGGAACGGGCACGCACGGGGCATGAGCCAAGATCGACTCGACAGTGAGCGTGGGTGAGCGTGATCGGGAGTGTTCCAACGTCGCCTCGCCACTCCGAAGTACCGGCCATGTCCCTGCTCGTCCCCGTTCCCTCGTCCTGGCCGCCTTGCTCGTCGCGGCGGTGGTGTCAATGGTGGCGCTTGCGCCATCGCGTGAGCGACGCCGTCAGGCGCCATTGACTCCACCGGTGCGACGTGGACGATCTCCGGCCGAGTGAGCGGTAACTTTGAATCCAAGGATTCTCGAAACGCTGTTGTGGGTGTTTGTGGCTGGCACCGATTACTGAAAATGTACGTCTATCTCCAGTTGAGGCCCGGCCGGGGTGGGACTCGGTGCAGCCCGTAGGGTCGCCACTTCACGGGCTAGCGCGCGAATCCTCAGAGCCGATAGACACCATCATTTCGTGCTGGCTGCACCCGTTCGTGAATACCGCTACTCAGGCCACGCGCGGCCCGGTCGGCGTCGACGGCGGGGAGCCGGTGGGGCACGATGACCCGTGATTGTGTCCCGCGATGACGTTCAAGCGGCACAGCGTCTTGCTGGCCAGGCCCACCAAGTTCGGTACGTTTCTGGGGGGAGCCTTGGCGCGAGGCCATACAGTGGATCACCCGAGGAGGTTCGGTCGGCGCCGCGGCTGGCCGGTGTGCCCAGGCTCACCACACCGTGGCAGGACACCATCTCGACCAACAGGAGGCTGGCGCCAGCGCACGGCCAATCTAGATGGTGATTGCGCGTTCGAAGTGGACTACCAACTCTGTGTCACCGCTGTCGGCTTGGCTGGGTCGAGGAGCCCTACACCCTGCTCCGCTACCAGCGGTGCGGACTGGCCACCGCGGGCCTCGCCGCGTTACGCGCCGAGCATCCCGGCTTCCACTGGCACACCCTCGGTGGTCACTTCCGCGACTCGCAGCTGTTCTGGGCCGCGGTCGGCGCTGGTGTCCCTGGCGGCTACGAAAGGCGTGGACTCTGCCCGCACGTGAAGACCAGCGGATGATCCCAGCCTCTGACCACTGCGTGACACGCGACGAGGCGTTACCTGAGCCATGGGATCAGAGTGCCCCGCACTTCGCGTGCCCCTGGCCCTGGTTCGAGTGCCTAGTCGCTGCGAACTGGACCGGAAATTAGATCCGCTTACCTTGGGTGATGTCGGGCAACGGCCCCTCGGGCGGTCTCGGGTCATCCCCCACGGGTCCGTTAGCTCCTCGCAGGCTAGGCGGGCTCTCGCCGTGACCGACCGTGGCCGAGGGGTTCGATAATTGTTGTTGTGGTGGTGGAACGGGGTGACCCGGTGCGCGAGAGCCCGAGGACTGATGGTGTTGGTTGCTCGGCTGTCTTTTGAAAAAGGCCGAGGCAGCCGCCATGTTCTCGGGGATTTTTTGTTTGAGGTCTGTGAGTATTTTCCACATTGTCTTTACGTACGGTGATATTAGCGTGTGGCACCCAGTTATGAAGTTGGTAATTAACTCACGTAGCGCACTGAATACTGCGGGATAGTCCGGAGCACGCTCTTGGCGTTGGCCATCGACCTCAGGGTGTTCGCTCATCCCCGTTGACCCTTCATGTAGCTCGCAAGTTCGAGGGTACGCGCAGGTGAGCGTGGGTGTCAGTCACACGGCTACCGCTGGGTATGCCGATCGTGATCGTCTACTCCGTGTTTGGCCGGCTGGCGATCGTGGATGATCTTGTATACAGGGGCTCGTGTGGCATCGGTCAACCTTCGAGCAGCTCGTTGCCGGTCCCGGCTCCTCGTGCCCGTCGCACTGCTCACATCGATCATGTGACACGGTATCGGCGCCGAAGTGCACGATCGCAATGTTGACGCGGGCCCGGCAGACCCTCCGACTTCGGCTTGAACGAGGAGCTCCCTGTTGTGGCCAGTGCTCGTCATGATCTTTTGTGTCTCATCCGGTTCGGGTGTGCGGCCCGGGCGCGTCGGCCGGGAGCGGAGCGGCAAGGCCGAGCGCGCAGGAGGGCCGTGTCCGGCCCGCCAGGGCCGGCTTGATCTCATAGAGGGGAATTCGGCAACGACGCACTGTGGCAGTGCTGCGACTCTGAGTGAGCTATTGGTGGCCGTTGGCGATTTGCTCGGTGATGGTGGCTGGTGTGTGGATCACGGTGTCCGCCCCGGCTGTGGTGAGTTCTGAGGTTTTGCCGGGTTTGTTGGTGTAGCCGATGGACATGGTGCCGGCGGCGTGGGCGGCTGTGATGTCCGTAGTGGAGTCGCCGAGGAAGGCTGCGGCGGTGGCAGGGACACCGAGCGCTGCCAGGGCTGTGGTCAGTAGGTGCGGGTTGGGCTTGAGGAGTGTGGGGTCGGGGCTGGTGCGTGCCGAGACGTGGGCGATGCAGGGCCGGAGGTCGTGGAGGTCGAGGTAGGCGTGGATGGCGGTGGTGCTGTTGTTGCTGACGATGGCGAGGGGTCGGCCGGTTGCTGACCAGGCGTGGATGAGGTCGTGTGCTCCGGGGGTGGGTTGGGCGGTGGTGATGGCTTCGAGTTCGTGTGCGGTGAAGGCGGCGTTGACGTAGTGGGCTTCGGCTTCTCCGAGGGTGGCGGCGTAGGCGAGGACTTCGAACGGGTCGTCGCTTGTCGCGAGGTGGGCGGGGAGGTCGGTGTGACCGCCGTCGGCGAGGACTACGCGGAGTTGATCGACCACGGTGGCGGCGGGAAGGCCAGCGAAGACGGCGCAGACGGGGCCATCGAAGTCGATTAATAAGTGCGTGGTGCTGGCCAGGATGTGGCGTAGGGTAGGTAGGTCGTCGGTGGTGGGGTGGGTCACCGGGTGAACTCCGTGGCGACGGTGTTCCAGACGCTGTCGTACCAGGTGCGGGCTTGGTCGACGTATTGGGTGCCGGTGGAGGTGTCGTCGTCGGTGACGGAGTGGTGGAACAGGATGGCGTCTTTGCCCATGAGGTCGTAGATCGCTCGGGGTGTGCCGCCGAGGGTGATGATGTGTTCGCGGACGGGGTAGAACCCGAAGAATGCTTCGGCGTTGTTGATGAGGTAGAGCTTGAACAGTGGGGCGGCGCGGTGCACGCGGACCTGGGCGGAGACCTCTTTGACGAGGCCTAGTTCGCCGAGTTCGGTGACGTTGTCGACGATGGCCAGGTGTTGCGGCGCATGATCTCGGTGGCGCGGGCGCGGAATTCGGGACTGTCGGCGAGGTCTTCGACCTGGCACGGGAAGGTCAGCGGTGCGGTGGTGTCGGGGACGAGGATGCGGACGTGGATGGACTCTGGGGTGAGGCGTCCGATACGGATCTTGTCGAGGGGTTCTTGCATGATGCCGTGCAGGGTTTCGCCGGAGAATCCGGCGAAGTCGATCGTGACGTGGGGGGCGTCGAAGGCGCGTTCGATGTGGGGTCGTAGTCCGACGGGGCGTTCGGTGCGTTCGCGGACGAACACGCCGCTGCCCTGGCGGGAGACGATGAGTCCTTCTTCGCGCAGCTCGCGCAGGGCGTTCTGCACGGTCATCGGCGCGACTTCGTAGGTTTTCGCCAGCTCGTTGCGTGAGGGCAGCTTGTCGCCGGGGTGGAATTTCTTGGTCAGGATGGCGGCGCGCAGGGCGTTGGCGACCTGGACATAGGGCGGGCGTGGGTCGTCAGGGTCGAGAGAATGGACCCCTCCCTCGTCTCGTCGCGGCGGGTGCTTCTGCGTCGTCGCTGGTGTGTCTCAGACTACACGTCTTGTCTAGGCTGGCTAGATAGACAGCTCACCTAACCTAATCTTTTTCCCACTTGGCTAGGCAGCCTGGCTATTCTGGCCATGTCAGTCACGTTAGGTGTCGCCGCGGTGCGGCAGATGAGGAGCCCAGTAGTTATGGCAGTGCCACGAAGGCAGCGTTTCGAGGTTGCGTTCGATGAGGTGTTCCCGCAGGGTCTGTACCTGGTCGGGGAGATCGCACCGGTGACGGAGTACCAGTCTCAGGAAGATAAGGCACGCAACCGCCCGGTGCGGCCGCGCACCGACGAGGGGAGTGGTATGCCTCTGTTCCGGGGGACCTTCGCCGATCCCTCTGGCGGACAAGGACCGGGACAAGTCCGTCACCGTGGAGTTCGCCTCACGGGTGCAGCCGGTGCCCCCGGCGGCGGTACCGGGTGTGCCGTTCCGGCCGGTCGTGCTGGAGGGCCTGACGGTCCAGCCGCGGGCAGAAGCGTCCGGGCAGGCGAAGTGGATCACGTGGGTGGTGCGGGCCACCGGAATGCGACCGGTCGGCACCGCTGCCTCTAGCACCCCGGCGGGTGCCAGTAGGTCGGGCAACGCCTCGGCCCAGGGCGAGCAGAAGGCAGCATGACCACTGTGCGGCCGTCACGGGAGGCGGTCGCCCGGTGGAACACCGCGTATGCCGAGCAGACGGCGGCCATGTTCGCGGCGATGCGAGCGGTGACCGGTGACGTGGCGGCGGTCCGCCGTCTGGCTCGGGCGACCTCGGTCTGGCACACGCGTGGCGCGGGCTGGCCGCTGATCTCGCCGCGCCGCTGTGGGCACGACATGCCGCCTCGATCGCGGCCGAGGAATTCCAACGCCGGGCGCGAATGGAGGACTACCGCGCTGAGGCCACGGCAGTCCAGCAACAGAATGAGCAGGAGTCATGAACGAGAAAAAAGTCGCTGAGCCGGATTCGCCTCGGACGCTCGGGGAGGCTCATGAGGTGTTGGCCGGTGTCCGGCCAGCCCGAAAGGCACCGCTGTCGGAGTGGCTGACGTATCACCAGCGCGCAGCGGCGCTCTACGCCGAGGTCGCCGAGATCGACCGGGGCCACCATCACGAGGCGCTGTTCATGGCCGAGCAGCAACGTCAGCGTGTGAAGGAAATCAAGGTCCAGATTTCCTCGCAACAGCAGGTCGGTGGAGCGTGAGGTGTGGAGTGATGAAGAGCGTGAAGCCGGGTCCACCGCGGACGTTGATGCAGGCTCATGAGGAGTTGGTACGTATCCGGCCGTGCCGGAAGGCGTCCCTGCCGGTGTGGCTGGCGTATTACCAGCGCTCGGTGGCGGTGTACGAGCAGATCGCCAAGACCGACCCCGGGCACGACGGGGAAGCGCTGGATTGGGCGCAGCGGGAGCGAGTCCACGCCAGAGGAATCGAGGCCCGTATCAGGATTGCGGGAACGGTCGAATAAACGACAGCGCAGGGGCGTGTGACGGGGAAAACGACCGTGAGGAAAGTGAGGTGAGAGTGATGAACTGGGGCAGGTGGTGGATCACGCTGCGAACGCGGCGGCGAGCGCGCCGATGGCAGGTTCACCGGAGCTGGCAAAACTGCCGCAGATGCGGAAGCTATTCGTTCCTGCCGGTCGGTTTCGAACCGATCTGCGGAAGCTGCCGCAGCCTGCACTAACACAACAACACAAGAAGAGATTTCACCGCACCAAGGGGTGGCGCGGCGATGCCGCACGCCCTCATACAAATTAAGACCGACGTACGCGCAGAAGCGGATTCTCGGGCTACCAACCTGTCCGCTTCTGCGCTGTCCACACCAAATCCCGGAGTGAACAATGAGAAGGATAGAACACGGCGCCCACACGGCGCTATCCCCGGATACCCGAAAGAGTTCCCCGGTCCCTTACCGGCCCCGCTGGCTCGTGCCTGGTTACCCGATCACCTGCGCCTTAATCGGGGGTGACCGGTGATGGACGTGAACACGGTCGCGGTGGTGATAGCGGGTGGTGGCGCGCTGGGCGTCCTGGTGTGGGTGCTGGCCAAGCTCGGTAAGGCACTGATCACGATCGCGGAAGCGTTGGCCGCTGCCAGCAGTGGTCTTCCTCGCCCTGTGGCTGGGGATAAAGGCCGTGCTCTGGGCGTTCCGCCAGACACTCACGCATTGGCGAACCAGCCTGACTGTGCTGGGTGTCTTGGCGTGGTGGCACTGGTGGGGGTGGCCATCACTGGCCATCACCGGGGCCGGGCTCGCGGGGATGCTCACCGGGTGGTCCCTTTTTGATCTGGTGTCTTTCGATGCGTGGGCGGGCCGGCATCTACGGGCTTGGTGGCTGCGCTGGACCGTCTACGCACCCAAGCTGCCCGACTGGCTGCACGCCTGCGGCCTGGGCATCACACAGGACGCGGTGCCCGTCGTGCTCGCGCTCACTCCGCTCGGGCGCGTCCTGGGCCGCAAGCGGCGTCCGGTCCCTACGCAGCTACCCAAGGTTCTCGGGGTGCGCTCCGGTGCGTCCTGGGATGAGGTCCGGGTGCGGCTGGTGCCCGGTCAGAAACCCGAAGACGTTCGACGAGGCCACCCGGCCCCTGGCCTGCGCTCGCGGGGTGGCCCGGTGTCAGGTCCGCGAACTGTCCCCGAACGTGGTTTCGATCGATTTCCAGCGCCGCAACCTCCTCGCGGACCCGGTGGCTTGCCCGGATCTCGCGATGCTGGCCGGTCTCGACGGCGGGTCGGTGGACTTGCGGCGTGTATGGGCCGGGCGCACCGAGTACGGCACCGACTGGTACCAGCCCCTCGCCGGCGGGCACACCCTCTACGCCGGCTCCACAGGTGCGGGCAAGAACTTCCACACCTGGTCCCCGATCGTCGCCCTCGCCCCCGCCATCCGCGACGGCCTGGTGCGGGTGTCGGGGATCGACCCGAAGGGCATGGAGCTGGCCTACGGGCGGCGGGTGTTCCACCGCTACGCCGTGTCTTCCAAGGACGCGCTGGCGCTGCTCGACGACCTGATCGAGGGCATGGAAGCCCGCAAGCTCCGCGTTCGCCGGGCACCACCGCCTGGTGCCGATCACCCGTGAACATCCCCTGGAACTGGTGGAGTTCGACGAGATCGGCGCGCTGATCCACTTCGTCGACCGCAAGACCCGTGAAGCCATCACCGAACGGGTCGCCCTGCTCACCACCCAAGGCCGTGCCCTGGGCTACACCGTGCGCGGCTACGTCCAGGAACCCACGAAGGACACCGTGCCCGTCCGGGAGCTGTTCCCCCGCCGCATGTGCCTGCGCGTCGCCTCCAAGGCCCACGTCGGGATGGTCCTCGGTGAGCACGCCTACGACCGCGGCGCGTGGGCGAACCGGATCGGGGAGCACGAACCCGGGGTCGGCTACCTGTTCGGCGAAGGCGTCCGCGAACCGTTGCGGATCCGCGCCGGCTGGGTCTCCGACGAGACGATCAAGGAGCTGGAGGACTTCGTCACCGGCCCCCCAGCCCGTGATGGACGGCGCCCTCGGCTCGGTGCACGCCCTGCCCGGCGCCCAAGAGCCTCACGGTCGGAGGAATGCGCATGAACAGCCTGCGCACCAGCGGCGAGTAGCGAGCGGCTTCATGCTAAACGCAAACGTCTTCGTGATCTGCGGGCTCGGGGGGCCGGGCCTCCGCCGTCTTCCCATGACTGGAACTGCTTGGTCGGGCGAGGGTTTCTCGCGGTGCTCGCCGCCACCACGCTGCTCTACAAGATTCTGTGGTGGGTGGCAGCGGTGGGGGTTGGGCGGGAGCGACCGAGGAGGACCGGGCCAGACCTCGCCCACGTCAAGACAGCCGTCTTGAAACAAAGCCCGCGCCCTCACCGAACAACGGGCACCTGTCGGGTCGCCGGTCGGAGGTGACCGATGAGCACGCCGACCGTGGCGAGCGCTGACGGGCCGCCGGCGGAGTGGGTCGTGGACCAGGACCAGCTCACCGCGGGGGCGCACAGAAGGCCCTGGACTTGCCCCTCACCGGCGACGTCGGCCCGCCAACTCGCCGAGGACCACGGCGTCTGCGTCCGCCCGCTGGCCATGCGCCGCATCGACACCACCACCGGACGGGTCGACGTCGTACCGGTGCCGTGCGGGTCCACGCGGGAGGACCAGTGCCGCCCCTGCTCGGACAAGGCCCGGCGGCTGCGGATGGTGCAGTGCCGGGAGGGCTGGCACCTCGAGGACGAACCCATCAGCAACCGGCCGACCCGACCGAGGCGCAGAAGGAGCTGATGGCCACCCGCGCGGACCTGCACGCCGCCTACAGCGCGCGAGGACGGCGACGAGCGAGTGTGAGGAGATCCGGGACACCGTCGCGACGTCGACAGCAGCTACGCGCGCTCGGGGTCCGGGCCGGCTCGCCCGCTCGACCCGGCACCCCAGACCGTGCGGCGCTCGACTCGGCGTCGGCAGGATGCGCCGAACCTTCCGCGTCGGCCGGTGGAGGACCGCACCGTCGGGCGGGTGTTCGGCGGGAAGTACCGGCCCTCCACCTTCCTGACGCTCACCCTCGACTCCTACGGGCGGGTGGACAAGAACGGGGCCGCCGTCGACCCGGACACCTACGACACCGCCGCGCCGCCCGGGACGCGATCCACTTCCCCAAGCTGCTCGACCGGTTCTGGCAGAACACCCGCCGCTGCGTCGGCTGGGACGTCCAGTACTTCGGCACCGTCGAACCCCAAAGACGCGGCGCCCCGCACTTCCACGCCGCGATCCGCGGCACCATCCCCCGCACCGAGCTGCGGGCGATCACCGCCGCGACCTATCACCAAGTGTGGTGGCCCCGCACGACACATCGTCTACTCCGGGACAAGCTGCCGCGCTGGGACACCCGCCCCAAGGCCTTCGTCGACCCCGACACCCGCAACCGCTCCGACCTGGGAACAGGCCTCGCGAAGCTCACCGCCCGCACATGGTGACGTTCGGCGCCCAGGTGCACGTCAAAGGCATCCTCGGCGGCACCGAGGAAGCCGGGCGCCACATCGGCTACCTCACCAAGTACCTGACCAAGGGCGTCGGCCAAGCCGCCGGGCTCGACGAGCACCACCCACGCCACCGCGACCACGCCCTACGGCTGCCCGCCGAACTCGCGATCACGCCGTGCTCCCGCGCTGCCCGATCTGGCTGCTCTACGGCATCCAACCCAAGGGTGCCCGACAGTCTCACCGCCGGGCCATGCAAGGCAAGGCGCACAAGCCCGAACACCTCGGCATCGCCGGACGCCGCGTCCTCGTCTCCCGCAAGTGGTCCAACAAGAGCCTGTCCGACCACCGCGCCGAGCGGACCGCGTTCGTTCGGCAACTGCTCGAAGGCCGGAGTCCAGCCCGGCTACGCCGTCGACGACGGGCCGTTCGAGTGGGAGACCACCCAACCCGGCGACACCGACGTCCCACCCGGCCCGTGCTGCTGCTCCACGCGATCCACCAACGACAGCGATGGCGAGCCGACTACGACGCCGCCACTCACCACCGGCGAACCACCCGAGACCGTTCGGCAACTGACGACCAAGCCGCCTGATGGAGAGGGAGACCATGCAGAAGTACCTCACCGTGGTGGAGACGGCCGCTTACCTGAACACCTCTGAACGATTTGTGCGGCGGCTGATCGCAGAGCGGCGGATCGCCTTTCACCACGTCGGGCGACACGTACGCCTCGCGCTGGCCGATCTCGACGAGTGGCTAGCCGCGAGTCGGGTGGAACCGCTCAGCGCCGACGCGATCGTGCGTGAGCTGCGGAGCGTGGCGTGATGGCGGACAAGAAGACACGCCGCCGGTTCGGCAACCTTCGTCAGCTTCCTCGGGCCGTTGGCAGGTCCGCTATCGGGGACCGGATAGCCAGCTGCGATCGATGCCCCGGACATTCGAGAAGAAGCGCGATGCCGAGCGCACGCTGAGCGTGATCGAAACCCAGCTCGTGCACGATGACTGGGCCGACCCGAAGAGGGGAGCGGTCAAGAAAGCGGACTACGCAGAGCAGCGGGTTACGCAGCTCAACGACCTGGTCTGAGGTCGAGCACCACACAGCTCTACCGTCGACTGCTCGAAGAACTATGTCGTACCGCATCTTGGCGAGATGCCGCTGAATAAGATCATGATGGTGGTCTGCTCGGGAGTGGCGGGCAACGCTCATCTCTGGTGGTCTGTCGCAGACCATGGCAGCGAAGGCATATCGGCTGTTCCGTGCGATCTTGATGACGGCCGCAGTCGAGGATCGGCTAATGACGCGCAACCCGTGTCAGCTCAGGGGAGCTGACAAAGAGTATTCCGAAGAACGCCCGGTACTCAGCGTCGCTCAGGTGCTCGCGCTCGCGGAGCTGATGCCATACCGCAAGTATCGGGCACTGATTCTCATCACGGCGTTCTGCTCGCTGCGTTGGGGCGAGGTCACTGCACTACGCCGGTGTGATGTTGGCCCTGTATGAAGTTGGGTCCGGGTCAACTCACAGTTCATTGATCTCGTCGGACGTGGACTCGTCCGCACGCCACCCAAGTCGCGGGCGGTGGCGCGCAAACGGCGACGGTGCCTACAGCGATCCGGCCGGATGTGATCGCGCACCTGCGGGATTTCGTAGCTCCGGCGTCCGACGCATTGGCACCGACCCATGCTCCGTGGTGGCCCCATGCGTCGTGGCAACTTCAATCCCCTGGTGAAGTGGGCGAAAGTAGTAGCCGGCATTGGAGTACCTAATTTAAGATTCCACGATTTGCGTCATACTGGCAACACTCTGGCTGCACCTGGTGCGAGTCTCCGGGAGTTGATGACGGGCATGGGTCATGATAGTCCGCGGGCGGCGATGATTTATCAGCACGCCACGACGGTTGAGGATCGAGCTATTGCGGATCGTCTCAGCGGTTTAGTCGACGCGCATCGCGCCGAGTCTGAAGACGCTGATGGGGCAGATTATCGGGGCAAAAATGGCGAGGGTGATGACGACTCAGCCGGTGTTCCTGTACCAGTGAGTTAGTGGCACGTGTGTGGCACGCGGACCTTCAGCACAGCTGATGACAAGGTACGACGGTCACTCTGAACTGGGCTTTTATGGTGGAGCGGGTGACGGGGATCGAACCCGCGTCTAGAGCTTGGGAAGCTCTCATTCTACCATTGAACTACACCCGCGCGAGGGCTGAGTTTAGCACGAACAGCGACCGGAACCGGAGTACTCGTTCGATGTCGGTGTGCCCGGCTAGTGTGACGCTGTGCTGCTGTCAGACCGTGACCTGCGGACCGAGATCGACGCTGGGCGTCGGGGCGTCGAGCCGTTCGACGAGAAGTGGGTCGAGCCCTCCAGCATCGACGTGCGGCTGGACCGCTTCTTCCGGGTCTTCGACAACACCCGCTACACCCACATCGACCCGGCGCTGCAGCAGGATGAGCTGACCTCGCTCGTGGAGGTCGACGGTGACGAGCCGTTCGTGCTCGACCCCGGCGAGTTCGTGCTCGGCTCGACGTTCGAGCAGATCACCCTGCCCGATGATCTAGCTGGGCGCCTCGAAGGGAAGGCGCTGTCTGTCGATACTCCCATCCCTACCCCACAGGGCTGGCAGACGATGGGCGAGCTGCGGATCGGCAGCGAAGTGTTCGGTGCTGACGGCAGGCCGTACCGAGTGGTTGCCGCAACCGAGGCAATGATTGGTCATGCCTGCTACGAGGTGCTGTTCTCCGACGGCCAGAGCATCATCGCGGATGCCGGCCACCTGTGGCTGACCACGACCAAGTCAGCACGCAAACACGGCGGTGGTGCTGCTATCCGCACTACGGCTGAATTGGCCAGTTCGCTGCGCGTTCAGGTCGAGTACAACCACCAGGTCGCCCTGGCCGATGCGGTGCGGTATCCAGAGCAGCCGTTGCCGATCGACCCGTATGTCCTGGGTATCTGGCTGGGGGACGGCACCAGTAGGTGCGCCGAGATCACCTCCGGTGCAGGTGACGAGCAAGTGCTCCAGGAGATTCGATGGGCCGGTTACTGCGTCCAGGACGTGGGCGGGCGGAGGTTCCGTATCGGCGGACTCTCACGCGGTCACGTTGGACGGCGACGTGACTCCGTGTCGGGTCGGTTTCTGCCGGATGACTCGTTGTCGAGTGTGCTTCGGGGGCTTGGGTTGCTCGGTAACAAGCACGTCCCTGAGCTCTACCTGCGGTCCTCCGTGCCGCAACGTCTCGCGCTGTTGCAAGGACTGATGGATTCCGACGGCTACGTTGACACTCAGGGTCGCTGCGAGTTCGTCAGTATCCGGGAGAATCTCGCCGATGCTGTGCTCGAATTGGCGGCGAGTCTTGGATTGCGCCCAGTCAAGCGGAAGAAAAATGTGATCTTCCGTGGTATCGATCACGGTGTGGCGTTTCAGGTGAAGTTCACGCCCCATCTGAATGTGTTTCGGCTCGAAAGGAAGGTTGCCAGGCTGAAGGATGGACCGGTGCAGCGTTTCCGAGCAATCGTTGACGTTCGCCGGGTGCCGACACGCCCAGTCCGCTGTATTGAGGTCGACGCAGAAGATGGTCTTTTCCTGGCTGGACCGACCTTCATCCCCACACACAATTCCAGTCTCGGCAGGCTCGGCCTGTTGACGCACTCCACGGCGGGTTTCATCGACCCTGGTTTCACCGGGCACATCACGCTGGAGCTCTCCAACGTCGCCAACCTGCCGATCACGCTGTGGCCGGGGATGAAGATCGGTCAGTTGTGCCTGTTCCGGCTCTCCAGTCCCGCTGAGAATCCGTACGGCAGCGCTGCGGTGGGCTCGCGGTATCAGGGCCAGCGGGGACCCACACCGTCGCGCGCCCACCTCAACTTCCAGC
Source organism: uncultured Actinomycetota bacterium (assembly GCA_963712995.1). Taxonomy (GTDB): domain Bacteria; phylum Actinomycetota; class Actinomycetes; order Mycobacteriales; family Pseudonocardiaceae. Next base: position 27,246 of record CAVQKH010000022.1, read on the forward strand.
GCATCGAGACCCGACGCTGAGTCAGAGCGGCGCGATGACCTCCACGGTGGGGAAGTAGGTGCGGAAGCGGGCCGCATCCCGGGTGAGCAGCGGTAACCCGAGAACGGCGGCGTGCGCGCCGATGAAGAAATCAGGCAGGATCGAGGCGCGCCGACCACCGCGGCGCCGGTAGTCCCGGTAGCTCACGGCGGCGAGGAAGCCCGCGGCCCACGGTAGGTTGCCCCGGACGAACCGATCCGGGGTGAGTACCTGCTCGAGCGCCTCGATCGTGGAGAACCGGTGAGCGACCTCGCCGTAGACGATCTGGTTGATCACCACTGCGCCTCGGTCGAGCGCCTCTGCGAGCCGGGTGCGAGACCATGCGGACCAGGTGGGGTCCTGGGTGAAGATGTCGAGCAGCACGTTCGAATCGACCAGCGTCGCCGGTCGCTGCTCAGTCACCACGGGTCATGGCCATGATCTCGTCGGTGGTGAGGTCCACATCACCCTTGCCCAGCAGCGCCTCCACCACGCGCTGTCCCCTCGTCCGGGGCTCACCCGCCGGCACGATTCGCGCGACACCGTCCTGCACGACGACGTTCACCTCATCGCCTGGCTCCAGGCCGAGCTCGCGACGTACCTGCTGGGGAATGGTGATCTGACCTTTGCTGGTGATCCGCACCAGGTAAGAGTACACCTGGTCTTACTCCTCAACGGCCAAGCGTCAAGAAAAACTTGACGACGGCGAGTGCGTCAAGTGATAGTTGACGCATGACACTTGAGGAAGCTGATCACCCAGACCCGGTCTCAGGCGCAGAGCCTCGACCCGGTCGTTCTGCTGGCCGGTGCGTCGCGCCAGCAGCAGGAGCTGGCCGACCTGGGGGAGAAGCTGCTCGACCACTTCGTCCAGGAGGCCCGGGCGGGCGGCTGCTCGTGGTCGCAGATCGGCACCGCGCTGGGCGTGAGCAAGCAGGCCGCCCAGCAGCGCCACTCCACGTTGCGCTCGCTGTTCGGCAAGTTCGTCACCGGTGTGGAGTCCGTGGTGGGGAACATGTTCAAGCGGTTCACCTCCCGGGCGCGGCGCGCGGTGGTGCTGGCCCAGGAGGAGGCCCGGCGGTTGAATCACGATCATCTGGGTACCGAGCACCTGCTGCTGGGCCTGCTGGCCGAGGGTGAGGGCATCGCCTCGCAGGCCCTCCAGCAGGCCGGCATCACGCTGGAGTCGGCCCGCGCGGGGGTCGAGGAGATCACCGGCCTGGGGGAGAAGACGCCCAACGGGCACATACCGTTCACCGGGCAGGCCAAGAAGGTTCTGGAGCTGGGCCTGCGCTCCGCACTCGAGCTCGGCCACAATTACATCGGTACCGAGCATTTCCTGCTCGGCCTGCTGACCGAGGGCGAGGGCGTCGGGATGCAGGTCATGACCGCCGCGGGCGTGCAGCCTGATCAGCTCCGCGACAGCCTGCTCGCCCTGCACCGCTGCGCCGAGCCGCCATCCGGAACCGAATAGCGGTTTCGAGCCTCGCCCGAGTCGCTATCCGGAGCCGGATGGCGGTTCCGGATCGGCCCGTTTCACGCTGGAGAGCAGCAGTTGGGCGACGTCGAGTACTTCGCTCGTCTCACCAGCGGTGTTCTCGGACTCACGGGTGGTGAGGCCGTCGGTGAGCATCGTCCGGCAGAACGGGCACCCGGTGGCGATCGCCGAGGTCCCGGTGGCGATCGCCTCGTCCACCCGGTCCAGGTTGACCCGCTTGCCGATGCGCTCCTCCATCCACATCCGGGCGCCCCCCGCGCCGCAGCACATCGACCTTTCGGCGTGCCGCGGCATCTCGGTGAGCGCCGCGCCCGCGGCGCCGATGAGCTCGCGCGGCGGCGAGTACACCTCGTTGTGCCTGCCCAGGTAGCACGGGTCGTGGTAGGTCACCGCAGGCCCGTCCGCAGGCGCCATCGGCACGAGTTTGCCTTCGCGAACCAGCTGGTTGAGCAGTTGGGTGTGATGCACCACCTCGTAATGCCCGTCGAGCTGCGGGTACTCGCGGCCCAGGGTGTTGAAGCAGTGCGGGCAGGTCGTCACGATCTTGCGACGGCCCGGCTGCCGGCCGTCGAAGACCGTGTTGAGCACCTCGACGTTCTGCTGGGCGAGCATCTGGAACAGGAACTCGTTGCCCGAGCGGCGCGCCGGGTCGCCGGTGCAGGTCTCGCCGTCGCCGAGGACCACGTAGTTGACGCCGGCGCGGTGCAGCAGCTCGGCGGTGGCCCGCACGGTCCGCCGCGCGTTGTCGTCGTAGGCGCCGGCGCAGCCGATCCAGAACAGGTACTCCACCTCGTCGGGCAGCGTCTCGTCGCTGAGCTGCGGGACCTCGAAGTCCAGGCCCTTGGCCCAGTCCATCCGGGCGGCCTGGTTCTGCCCCCATGGGTTGCCCTTGTTCTCCAGGTTGCGGAACAGCGTGCCCAGTTCGGTGGGGAATTCCGACTCGATCATCACCTGGTAGCGGCGCATGTCCACGATGTGGTCGACGTGCTCGATGTCCACCGGGCACTGCTCCACGCAGGCCCCGCAGGTGGTGCACGACCACAGCACGTCGGGGTCGATCACCCCGCCGGTCTCGGCGGTGCCCACCAGCGGACGCGCGGCCTGTTCGGGTCCCGATCCGGTGACCCGGCCGAAGCCGGACTCGGGCACGTGCCCGTTGCTCTCGGCCAGGGCGAGCACATCGACATCCTCGGGTACCGGCTGATCCCCGATGAGATAGGGCGCCTTGGCGAACAGGTGGTCGCGCAGATCCATGATCACGAGCTTGGGGGACAGCGGTTTACCGGTGTTCCACGCCGGGCACTGGCTCTGGCAGCGGCCGCACTCGGTGCAGGTCGCGAAGTCCAGCATGCCCTTCCAGGTGAAGTCCTCGATCTTGCCGCGGCCGAAGACGTCATCCTCGCCGGGGTCCTCGAAGTCGATCTTTTTGCCCCCGGATTCCATCGGCAGCAGCGGGCCGAGCGCTTTGGGCATCCGCTTGGCGGCGACGTTGATCGGCGCGACGAAGATGTGCAGGTGCTTGGAGTACAGCACGATGATCAAGAAGGCCAGCATGACGCCGATGTGCAGCAGCAGCCCGACCGTCTCCAGCACCCGGTTGGTCCCCGGGCCCAGCGGCGCGAGCAGCGCGCCGGCCGCCTCCGAGGCGAAGGCTCCCTGCAGCGTAGGGGAAAGTGCCGGTGTTCACTGCGGTCCCGCGGAACAGGAACAACGTCCAGATCACATTGAAGATCATGAACAGGATGAGCCAGGCGCCGCCGGTGTGCGAGCCGTAGAAGCGCGACGCCCGCTGCCTGCGCTCCGGGTCCTGCCGGACCCGCATGACCGCAAACGTGATGATCGATGCCAGCACGGCGAGCGCGATGACGTCCTGGACGAAGCCCAGCGCGGCCCAGTGTCCGATCAGCGGGATGGCGAAGCGCTCACTGAACAGCGCTCCGTAGGCCTCGATGTAGACGGTGAGCAGGACGACGAAGCCCCAGAACGTGAAGAAGTGCGCGAGGCCGGGGATCGTCCAATTCAGCAGTCGCCGCTGCCCGAGCACCTCGACCAGCTGGGTCTTCAGCCGCGCGCCCAGGTCCGCGGTGCGATCGTGCGCCGGCTGCCCGGACTGGATCAGCGCGGACAGCCACGACACCCGCCGGGCGACCATGATGAGCGTCAGCACGGTCAAGCCCATGCCGATCACCAGTCGCGCTGCCAGCACGGCGTCCACCTCCCCGCGGTGCCCTGGGTTACTGCACCGTAGCCGGGGCTGCTCCGAGTTCCTAATCGCACATTACGTCTGGTTACCGCGAGGTAGCCAGACTGCTCACGGCTGCGGTGGCAAAAGCGGCCAGCCGGGCCGCGCGCGCTCCGGCGTGACTCGCCGAGGGTAGCTGGATCGACAGCGGGCGCTGGTGCTGTCTGGGCACGCGCAGGGAACGCGGCGCTGGGTGGACACCGGTCGGAGCGTCCAGGTGCTGCGGGTGCACCAGGTCGAGCAGGGCCCGCACGGTGTGTTCCGTAAGGCCTTGGTAGGCCCAGACGGCGACCTCGGGCCCGAACACGTTCACCCGGCCCAGCCTGGGCACTCGCGCCGCGACCGCCAGCTCCCAGCTCCAGATGGTGAGCAGATCGGCGTAGTCCGCCCACTCGTAGGAGGCGGCCAGCGCGGTGGCAGGAGTACTCGGACATCGTCACCGAGGCCGTGGAGATGCTCGTCGAGATCGGGGAGGCACGCCACTACCGCGCGCAGCTACAACAACGTGTTCGTGCAGGGCTTGTTGCAGACTCGTGCCTACGCCGAGGCGGTGATCGGAAACGGCCGGGCCTTCGTCGCGCCGATCAACGTCGATCGGATGGCCGAGCTGCGCATGCGGCGCCAGCAGCGGCTCAGCGAGGACGGCTTCCAGGGCCTGGTGGCTGTGATGACCGAGAGCGTCATCCGTACCCTTGTGGGCGGCCGAGATGTCATGCGCGAACAGCTACGACACTTGATCGAAGTGACTCAGGAGCATCCGGTGACGATCCACATCGTGCCCTTCAGTGCTGGAGCGTTGCCTGGTTCCGACAACTTCGTGATCTTCGAGTTTCCGGATGACCTCGACGGCGACGTGGTGTACGTGGAGAGCGACACGGCGCAGCGCATCTACGAGGATCGCCACCCCGTGCGGCAGTGCACGTACACCTTCGACGCGGTTCTGGCCCAGGCTCTGCCAGCCCGGGAGTCCCAGGACCTGATCCGCACAGTCATGGAGGAGTTGTGACCCAGTGGACCGCACACCCAACCCGTACACCTCGCTCGATGATGCGCAGTACGAGGCCATCGTCAACGGCAGGTACGTAAAATCGACCTTCAGCAATGCCAGCGGTGGTTGCCTGTCCTTCACTGTGGCCGACGGCCTGATCGGCTTCCAGGACGACAAACTCCCTCCAGCTGAGCGCAAAACCCGCACGCTCGTCTTCACCCAACACGAGCTGGCCGCCTTCATCGCCGGCGCCAAGAATGGAGACTTCGACCACCTCTTCGACTAACCCCAGTAACGGACGCATGCACTTGGGCCATTTCTTGACCTCGACCGTGCGCATGCCGCTCGCCAGTCCTGTGGCCGGTGATCCTCGAACCGTCGAGGTGATCAAGACTGAGGAGAAGGGCTCCGACGTCAACCTGGCGACTTACCTGCTGGCCGACGCCTTCCGAGCAGACGCGGAGACCTTCGTCGTGGTCAGCGACGACTCAGACCTGATGGAGCCGGTCTGCTTGGTCCGCCAGGAACTCGGCTATCGGGTAGCTATCTTGAACCCGCATCCGAACGTGAGCCGGGCCCTGCAGCGGATCCGGCCGAGCATCACCAAACAGATCCGCCAAGGAGTCCTCGCGGCCAGCCAGTTTCCGGAGAAACTCAGCGATGCTCACGGGGCGATCACTAAGTGGTCGGCTCCCGAAGTCCGTCGGGTGCCGTGAACGAGACGTCACCGACATTTTTCGCGCCCGGGATGTCGGTGATGTCTCGTTCACGGCGCGCACCGTCGCTGCGCAGCTGACCTGCCGTCAAGTCAACTCCCGATGGACTTCCGGCGGCGACCACTGAGCCTGACCTGGTGAAAAAGCAGAGGCCCCGCCGAAGCGGGGCCTCGCGCCCAGCCACCGAGGTGCCTGGGGGATGAACGGAGTATACCTGGCCGCCTCGCTCATGCACGTGCCCCTGTTCCCACCCATGGGTTCAGCTCTCCGCTTACCGGAGGTTGAGCAGGCGTCTTTCACCGACCTGTTTGCGGCGCGCAGATCGTCCTCAACGCCTGGTGGGGCCGAGCGATGCTGGACACGGACCCGGGCCGAGACCGCATTCACGCCGCCGCAGTGAAGCTCGTGCTACGGGCCGGTCAGTCCCGAAGCCGTCCAGTCGGGTTGCCCTGGCTTGATATTCGTGGCACACGGCGCAGCGACTCAATGCGTGCCGGCTGGCAATGCCTCGTCGACCCGCACCCGGCTCGCGCGGTCGTGTTCTCGATCGGCCGCCCGCGTGAGGATCTTCACCACGATGACATGCTGGCCCTCACGAAGCTTATGGAGACCGTCGGAGAGGCCGCGAAGCAGGTAGGGCCGAGGCCTGCTGGCCAGGGTCAGCGGACCCGGCTGGGGGTTGTGGAGTCAAGCTCGACGTGGATGGCGGTGGTCAGGGACTCCACACCGAGGCTGTCGCGGGCGCGGGTGAGGACCCGGGTGTTGAGGTCGCGGTAGACCTCACCGATGTCGGCACCGCCTCTGAGCCACAGGGTCAGCCGCAGGACGGGGGTGGCGGTGGTGCCGACCATGTGGGCGCGGGCGCGGCTGACGCCGTTGATGGTCTCCGCGTCGGCGCGCAGCGCATCAGCGATCGCCGAGGCGCTGACCTCGAGGTGATGGTCCGGGCTGGGGTCGAGTACCAGGTTCGGGCGCTGATCGGGCTTGAGCGCGCGCGCGACCCAGAGCAGCCCCAGGACCAGCAGGATCACGCCGGCGAGGATGGCGACGACGCGGGCGAGACTCTGGTGGGCCCCCACGGTGTCCACGGCGAGGGGGTCGAGGACCGGCCGGGCGGCGCGGCCCGCGCCGAGCAGGCCGAAGCTGACGACGAGGGCAGCGGCTCCGGCAGCCAGACCCAGCAGCCCGACCAACCCGACCAGCGCGCGTTGGACGATCATGACGACTGCTCGGTTTTTCGCACGGCCACCGACACCTGCGGGGTGTGGACCAGCGGCAGCTCGGACAGCAGGGTGTGCACGGCGTCGGTGACGCCCCGGGTGGCGGCGTCGACGGGCTGCCGGCTGGAGGCCCGCACCGAGATCGTGCGGACGGTGGCGGTGACCGAGGCCGACACGATGTGGTCGAGGCCGCGGACCTGGTGGTTGACCAGTCGGGCCAGCGACCGCGGAGAGGTGCTGACAGTGATCTCGGGAGCGGGCGCGGTGAACCATACCTCGTGACGGCCGGCCCGTAGGGCCAGAAACAGCAGCAGTAGGCCGACCATGGCGAGGCCGGCGGCGAGGAGGCGGACCGGGGTGGAAGTCCACGTCCAGACCTGCAGGGTCGCCTGCCACGCAGGCCAGGGCAGCGCCAGCGGGCCACCGGTGGGCCGCAACCAGGCCCAGAAAACCTCCAACGCGACAAGCGCGCCCAACACTCCCACGGCCAGGCCGAGTAGGGGAGACAGCACCCGCAACAGGGTCCTCATCGCAGCAGGGCCGTGACGGTCACCGCGAGCGAACGAACCTGATAGCCGGTGATTCGCCGGATCTCGTCGCTGATCCTGCCGCGCAGACGGTCCACGGTGGGGCGCACCGGGTCGGGGTAGCGTAACGCCAGTTCGACGCGCAGCTCCACCTGCTGGCCGATGACGATGGCCTTCGCGGTGGCTCCGGCGCGGCCAAGCTCGACGCCGGCCGCGGTGCGCGGGGTGGGCACCGTGCCCGGGGTCAGATCAGCCGTGTGTTCGGCGATCTTGCGTAGCACCACGGGGTCGATCGTCAGCCGCCCCCGCTCGCCTGGGGTGCGCGATACGGACGTGCCGGTGGTGGCCCCGGTCGTGGGTGGTGTCTGGGCGGCGGCCGCGGTCACCGGCTCCGGCCCTTGCCGCTGAGGATCTGGCTGACGTCGAGCTCCCCATCCAGCACCCGGCCGACGAGCAGCCCGATCACTCCCAGCACCAGGGCGAGCAGGAAGCCGCTGAAGCCACCGATGGCGCCGGCCAGGCCGAGGATGAGTCCGGTGAGTAGGCCGATGGTTGTCGCGTTCATCATGCGGACCTTCCGTATAGCGAGAAGTCAAAGATCTGAGGTCGGCACCCGGTCGTCAGTGATCACATCGTTGATGGTCAGGTCGATAGCCCTCGGCCCAGTGACCGCGGTGATCATCCCGCGCAGCTCAGCAGCCAGCAGCGGCAGCGGGGTGCCGAGGCGGGCGACGACGGAGACCTCCACGGGCTCGCCGGGCTCTCCGATTCGCACCCCCACTACTCGGTGGCCGGGAAAGTAGGAGGCGATGACGCCGAACGGGCCGCCGTCCAGGTCGGCCACCGCGGGATGGGCGCGTGCTGCCGCGGCGATGGCTTCGGCGACCCGCCCGGTGCCCGCCTGGTCGGAGTCGGCCTGGTCGGAGTCGGCCTGGTCGGAGTCGGCCTGGTCGGAGTCGGCCCGGTCGGAGTCGGCCTGGTCGGACCGGCGCCGGGAGGAGGGGATCGAGGCAGTCAGGCTCATGGTCGCGAATTGTGCCGTCTTCGGTGGCCGGGTTACTCCACGCGGGACTGCCGGGTCGGCTCCTCGTCGTCGTCGCCCGGGATGTGGATGTCGTTGACCGCGATGTTGACCTCGGTGACCTGCAGGCCGGTCATCTGCTCGACGGCACCGATGATATTGGCGCGTACCGCTTTGGCGAGGTCCACGATGGACACGCCGTACTCGACGATGAGGTTGAGGTCGACTGCGGCCTGCTTCTCGCCGACCTCGACGGTCACCCCGGAGGTTTGCGAGGCGCCGGTGCTGCCCGGGATACGGTCACGGAGCCCGCCGAACGCACGGGACAACCCGCCGCCCAGCGCGTGCACCCCGGAGACCTCATGAGCGGCGATCCCGGCGATCTTCTGCACCACCGAGGAGGCGATGGTGGTCTTGCCCTGTGAGCTCTGCTCGGCCAGCCGTACCGGGGGCGATTCGTCGCCATGACTGGTAGCTTCGACCGAGTTGGACGGTGTGGTGGACTGGGTGCGGGTGGTGTCTGCCATGAAAGAATTCTCCCTTGATGATGCCCTGGCGGTGTCCTTCACTCACCAGTTTGTTTGATCTTGCTTTTGGTCTGGTTAACCCGACCCTCGGCTTTCGAACTGCACCTGGCAGGTTTCAGGTACCCGATCAGGCGTTCTCCCAAACGGTAAACCAGGCCACGATCGGGGTGTTCGAGCCGGTGGCCACCGATGTTTTCTTCAGGCACAGCCACCAGCACGGTCCCGAGGTGGCTTCCGAAGGTCACGGCCAGCACCACGATCGCGACCAGCGGCGTGATGACCGTCTATGACAGCAGCGGCGAGCGGAGAGCACGAACCACGGAGCTCACGTTTGCAGACGGGGTCTCCGCCGTCGACCGGACGTCGCCCAGGTTCGCGATGCTCACCAGCCCCCAGCCCCGGGTTGGTCGGGAGCTGGGCCGATCGGTTCACTCGTCGGTCAGCTCGAAATGCACATAACAGTTCTTGGCCAGCCTGATCGTCACCGGCAGTTGAACGTCTCGCTCCTGCCCGGGAGGCAATTCTCGGTCACCGATGAACGTGCCGTTAGTCGTCTCGCGCGGCAGTGCCGAAACGATCCCGTCGCCGGCGGTGATCTCGATATGCTCGCGGTCGACATTGTCGAAATTCGTCAATGCGTGCGCGAAACGGGGATCGCCCTCCCGCCCCAACAGCACTTTTTCGCCCTCTGCCAGCAGGACTCGTGCGGTCGCAACCAGGACCGTGATCCGTGGCTTCGGTCGGCTTTCCGGGGTGGTGTAATGAGTATTCTCCCCGCAGTTGATGCAGAAGATCGGCTTCTCGTCAAGGGAGCTGTAACCACAGGTGCCGCATGTCAGGTCAGCCATGACGGCTCCGGCCACGTCACGCCGCGAACCGCTACCTGTTCCGCGGCACTGATCTGGCATGTGGACATCAGCGGCTCCCCCAGTGCGGCGATCACATGACATTGCTGATCAACGCCGTAGTGTGGCCGTCGGCCCGCCACTGCACATCGCCCGTCAGGCGTGTGTTCGATCTACTCCGTGAGGAGTAGTCGGCGAGGCGCAATACCGAATTCGTGGTAGATCCGTTGGCTCAGGGAGTATCGGGCCTGGACCGGGACCAGGTGACGGTCGTGCCGGCGGGACAGCAGCAGTTGCGCCAGTGTTTGCGCCGATCACGCAGGTGAGCATGCCCCATGGGGTGTCGCAGACGTCGCCCTGGCGGGGAAGGCGTTCCGAGCCGGCGGCATGCCGTATCGGTAGCGGTGATGATGTGGTTCATCGTCCGGGCACCCTCATCATCTGGGCCGAATCATCTGGGCCGATGACCCCGACCCGGTACTGACACCACAGAACCCGACACCACGGGAACTGCCTGCGAGACTTGGATCACCTGCTGGAGTACCCTCTAGCGACGTTTGTTCATGGTCGCGAACAGTTTGTTCGCGACCATGAACGAAGCGTAGGCACGAGATCATTGCTCGCCGCGTGCTGACGGCAGGCTGGCGGGAAGGGGACCTTCGGTGCCGAGTCAACCTGCACGATCACCATTGTGGCTGCTGGAGCAGCTGCTGCGGCGCTTCTACCTGGTGCTGGTAGCGCTCGTATCTGTCGCGATCGTTGTGCGTCAGATGTCTCTCGCCGGTGTTGCTGTGAACGACTGGGACTGGCTTCTCGTGAGCGGCGTCGGCACATGGTTGGCCGCCGTTTATTTCCCGTTTCTTCTGCCGGAAAAACTTGCCGAGACCCTGACGCGACTGGTCAATCGGGGTGTCCTCGATGGGAACGGAGATCTAGACGACTTCCTTTCGATGCTGAATCGCAGGGCCCGGCGTAGCGCTCTCATCTGCTCCGTCGTTTTCGCTGCTGCGATCCTCATGTCCTGGATTGTGGCTTTCCCGCATCAGCTCGGCAGCCACGCATCACTCGCCATGCTGGAGACTATCGCGGCGGTACCTGTGGGTCTGTTCGCGGGGCGGGCGATCAGCTATGGCCTGCTGGCTCGGCGGTTGAAGGAGGCAGGCTTCACCATCACCCCTGACCCGGGCCACCTCGACCGCGTCGCAGGGCTGCGTCTTATTGGTGCCCTCTATTTCTATCAGTCAGGATTGCTGGCGGTTCCGGGTGTTTTTCTGGCTGTATGGTGGCTCCTGATTCCGTTCCTGGGTGACCGTTACGCAATTTGGCGGACGCTCTATGCAGGACTGCTCCTCATTGTCGTGGTCAGCGAGATGCTTGCTTTCATTCTGCCGATGTTTGCGTTTCATCGGTTGATGCTGGACCGGAAGAAGGAGTTGATCCGAGAAGCTGACGAGCTGAGTCGGTTGTCCGTGGGAGAAAAAACCGACGAAACCGTCGACGAGAGACGAGTCAAACGGTACACGGAGATAGAGTCCATGCCCACATGGCCAGTCGACGGCAAGATTCGCCGGAGGTTCGGGCTGCGCAATGCGCTGCTTTTGGCGCCAGCGTTGGCTCAGTTCCTCGGTGCGTCCAAGCGACCCAGAACCTGATAGAAAACCTGCAGAAAGCACTCGTCGGCTGACGTGTAGTAGCAAAGGGGCCTGCGGGCATCAGCGGCCGAGCGCTTTGCGGACCGTGCTGAGTTTGATGACGAGGCGGCGCGGGTTGTCACGAACGGGATGGAAGTCGTGGTAACGGTAGAACGCGGCGGCCTGGTCATCGATGGCGTCCACCACGATGAGCCGTCCAGACGCCGTATCGGCAGCGGTGACGATGCGCTCCAGCGCATCGTGCAGCAGCTCAGCGCCGAGTCCCCGGCCGTGCAGGACGACATCAAGGGCCAGCCGTGCCAGCAGGTAGGCGGGGATCACGGTGACTCCACCGGCCATGGCCGGACTCAGCTGTTCCCGCCGCACCTGATGGGGCACGATCGCGTAGTAGGCCACTACCCGAGTGGCACCCGCGGCTGTCCATACGTATGTCGCCGCTGTTCCGCGGGCCTGCGCTTGCTGGGCCTTGGTGCAGAGCCAGTCGTTGAGCGCGGGCACGCCACAGTCGAACTGCGACAGATCGTGCAGCTCATCCAGCCCGCCGGAAACCCATCCGGTCATGTGCGCCGGTATCCGCGGTCACGCTGGTCCAGTCGGGCCAGGGTGGGTGCCTCGTCCGGGATGTCCAGGGCGGCCAGCATCGAGTCGAACTGGGCGGCGGGCATCACCGTCGTCTCGGCACGGGCCAGCACCCGGTCGGCCTCCGCCGTCGCGGCGTTCAGGACGAACACGCTGGTAGGCTGGCCGAGCCGGGCGGCAGCGTCTTCGATACGCGCTTTGGTCAGCGCATCGACACGAACCTCCAGCCGCTGCGTCTTGATGGATGTCTGCGCTTCGACGGACATATGTCGCACCCTCCAGCCTGATGTGGACTCGACCCCCCAGTGTACGGGCATCGTCCGTACATAACGACCGGCTTCTGGGGGAGTGGAGTCCGGCGGGAACACCGGGGGTCCTCCCGTCGTTGAGCATGGCAGGAAGATTGAGCGGATCCCACTCAAGTTCTGGGTTGACGGCTCGGTATAGTCGCACCCGAGGTTGAGTGGACATCAGTCAAGTTCGAAGGGGTTTCTCACATGGCTCGTGCGGTCGGCATCGACCTAGGGACCACCAACTCCGTCGTGTCCGTCCTGGAAGGCGGCGAGCCCACGGTGGTGGCGAACTCGGAGGGCTCGCGTACCACGCCCTCGGTGGTGGCCTTCGCCAAGAACGGCAAGGTGCTCGTCGGTCAATCCGCCAAGAACCAGGCGGTCACCAACGTGGACCGCACCATCCGGTCGGTCAAGCGGCACATGGGCACCGACTGGTCGACCACGGTCGATGGCAAGAAGTACACCGCGCAGGAGATCAGCGCGCGGGTGTTGATGAAGCTCAAGCGTGACGCGGAGGCTTACCTCGGCGAGGACGTGACCGACGCGGTGATCACCGTGCCGGCCTATTTCGAGGACTCCCAGCGCCAGGCCACCAAGGAGGCCGGCCAGATCGCGGGTCTCAACGTTCTGCGCATCGTCAACGAGCCCACCGCGGCCGCGCTGGCCTACGGCCTGGACAAGGGCGAGAAGGAGCAGACCATCCTGGTGTTCGACCTCGGCGGTGGCACCTTCGACGTGTCGCTGCTGGAGATCGGCGAAGGGGTGGTCGAGGTCCGCGCCACCTCCGGGGACAACCACCTCGGCGGCGACGACTGGGACGAGCGGATCATCAGCTGGCTGGTCGACAAGTTCCGCGCCTCCCGCGGCATCGACCTCCAGAAGGACAAGATGGCCATGCAGCGGCTGCGTGAGGCCGCGGAGAAGGCCAAGATCGAGCTGTCCAGCTCCACCAGCGCGACGATCAACTTGCCCTACATCACCGTCGACTCCGACAAGAACCCGCTGTTCCTCGACGAGACGCTCACCCGCGCCGAGTTCCAGAAGATCACCGCTGACCTGCTGGACCGTTGCCGCGCTCCGTTCCGCAATGTGATCAAGGACGCGAGTATCTCCGTCGGGCAGATCCACCACGTCGTGCTGGTCGGCGGCTCAACCCGCATGCCCGCGGTGCACGATCTGGTCAAGGAGCTCACCGGCGGCAAGGAGCCCAACAAGGGTGTCAACCCTGACGAGGTCGTCGCAGTCGGGGCGGCATTGCAGGCCGGCGTACTCAAGGGCGAGGTCAAGGACGTCCTGCTGCTCGATGTCACCCCCCTCTCGCTCGGTATCGAGACCAAGGGTGGGGTGATGACCAAGCTCATCGAGCGCAACACCACCATCCCGACCAAGCGCAGCGAGATCTTCACCACGGCCGACGACAACCAGCCCAGCGTGCAGATTCAGGTGTTCCAGGGTGAGCGGGAGATCGCGGCCTACAACAAGAAGCTCGGCATGTTCGAGCTGACCGGGCTGCCGCCCGCGCCGCGTGGCGTGCCACAGATCGAGGTCACCTTCGACATCGACGCCAACGGCATCGTCAACGTCTCGGCGCTGGACAAGGGCACTGGTAAGAGCCAGGCCATGACCATCACCGGCGGGTCCGCACTGCCCAAGGACGACATCGACCGGATGATGCGCGACGCCGAGGAGCACGCCGAGGAGGACCGCAAGCGCCGGGAGGAGGCCGAGACCCGCAACCAGGCCGAGTCCCTGGTCTACCAGACCGAGAAGTTCATCAAGGACAACGACGACAAGCTGCCCTCCGACGTCAAGGACAAGGTCAACGCCGCGCTGGGCGAGGCCCAGGAGGCACTCAAGGGCACCGACACCGACGCGATCCGAGCCGCGATGGAGAAGCTCGCCACCGAGTCGCAGGCGTTGGGCCAGGCCATGTACGCCGACAACGCCGCCGCGGCCGGTGGCGACGGCGCACCCGGTGCGCCGGGCGCGTCCTCGGCGTCGTCTGCGGGGGCCGGCGAGGACGTCGTTGACGCGGAGATCGTCGATGACGAGCCCGGGAGTGGCAAGAAGTGAATCCTGGCCCTGGCACCTTCGGCGATAGCGCCAATGGTGGCGAGCAGCCCAGAGATGACGAGCAACCCAGACTCGTGGTGCGAGACAAGCGGAGGATCGATCCAGTGACGGGACAGGTTCGTGTCCCACCGGCGGGTGAGCAGCCCGCCGGTGGTGGCGTGCACGTCGACCATGATGTTCCCAGCTCAGCTGGTGTCTCGGCGGAGCTGGAGGCACTGCAGGCGCAGCTGGACGAGCGGACCGGCGACGTGCAGCGGATCTCCGCCGAGTACAGCAACTACCGCCGCCGGGTCGAGCGCGACCGGCAACTCGTGATCGACACGGCCAAGGCCCAGGTGGTCGGTCAACTGCTCACGGTGCTCGACGACATCGAGCGCGCGCAGCAGCACGGCGACCTCTCGGGTGCGTTCAAGGCCGTCGCCGACAAGGTCGTGGCCGCCTTGCAGGCGCAGGGCCTGGAACCCTTCGGGGTGATCGGGGACGGTTTCGACCCGGACGTGCACGAGGCGGTGCAGCACAGCACCTCCCCGGAGGTCGACAAACCGACCGTCACAGCGGTGCTGCGCCTGGGTTACCGCTTCGGTGAGCGGGTGCTGCGCCCGGCGATGGTGGCCGTGACCGACGCCGCCGGCGAGCCCCAGCCCTCCGCGGCCAGCGAACCCCAGCCGCCCGCGGACGCCGATCTGCTGGCCGAGGCCGAACCGCTCGGTGAGGCTGGACAGCTATCGGACAATTGATGCGGGAGGAGGTATCCGGTGAGCGCCCGGGACTGGATCGACAAGGATTTCTACGCGGAGCTGGGTGTCTCCTCCACCGCGTCCGCTGAGGACATCAAGCGTGCCTACCGCAAGCTGGCCAGGGAGTTGCATCCGGACGCCAACCCGGGCGACGCCAAGGCCGAGGCCCGGTTCAAGTCGGTGTCCGAGGCCTACGGTGTGCTGTCGGACTCGGACAAGCGCAAGCAGTACGACGATGCGCGCAGCCTGTTCAACGGTGGGTTCCGACCCGGCGGCGGGTTCGGCGCTCCGGGTTCGGGTGGGTTCGACCTGAACGACCTGCTCGGGGCCGCCTCCGGCCGGGCCGGTGACGCGGGTGGTCTGGGCGATCTGCTCGGTGGGCTCTTCGGTGGTGGCCGGGGCGCCGCCGCCGGCGGGGCTGGGACCAGCCGCCCCCGGCGGGGTACCGACATCGAGACCGACGTCCGGATCGACTTCACCGAGGCGGTCCGCGGCGCCACCGTGCCGTTGCGGATCTCCAGCCCGGCCAGTTGCGGCAGTTGCGGCGGCTCCGGCGCGCGCGCCGGCACCGTCCCGCGGGTCTGCCCGGTCTGCGGTGGCTCCGGGCTGGTCACCCGCAGCCAGGGCGCGTTCGCGTTGTCCGAGCCATGCCGGGACTGCCGTGGCACCGGCCGGATCATCGACGACCCCTGCACCGAATGCGGTGGCCGCGGGGTGTCCAACCGGCACCGCACCCTGACCATGCGCATCCCCGCCGGGGTCGCCGACGGGCAGCGCATCCGGCTGGCCGGGCAGGGCGAGCCGGGGATGCGCGGCGCGCCGGCCGGCGACCTCTACGTGCGGGTGCACGTCACCCCGCACGCGGTGTTCGGGCGCTCCGGTGATGATCTGACGCTGAGCGTGCCGGTGTCGTTCCCCGAGCTGGTCATGGGCACGACACTGACCGTGCCCACCATGGACGGGACCGGGCAGAACGGCATGGGGTCCTCAGGCACGGGGTCCTCGGGCACGGGGTCCTCGGGCACGGGGTCATTGGGCACCGTGACGTTGAAGGTCCCGGCGGGCACCGCCCACGGTCGCACTCTGCGGGTGCGCGGCAAGGGCATCACCCGCAAGGACGGGCGAACCGGCGATCTCCTGGTGACCTTGCAGGTGGTGGTGCCCACCAAACTGGACCGCAAGGCCAAGGACGCGCTGGACGCCTACGCGAAGGCCACCGCGGCGGAGGACCTGCGGGCCGAGCTCTTCGCCCGCGCGCAGCGTTCGGGGGCGACGTGATGAGCTCCCCGAACCTTCCAGGCGTGGATCAGGACACCCCGGTGTTCGTCATCTCCGTGGCCGCCCAGCTGGCCGGGTTGCACGCGCAGACCCTGCGCAGCTACGACCGGTTGGGGTTGGTCTCGCCCGGCCGCAGCCCGGGAGGTGGCCGCCGCTACTCGGCTCGCGACATCGCGCTGTTGCAGGAGGTGCAGCGGCTGTCCCAGGAGCACGGGGTCAACCTGGCCGGGATCAAGCGGATCATCGACCTGGAGCATCAGGTGGACGCCCTGCGCTCCGGGCTGGCTGAGCTGGCTGCCGAGCTGGACGCGGCCCGCACCGAGCTCGCTGCATCACGGGCACTGGCCGAGCAGGCCGCCGCCGCCGTGCACGCCTCCTACCGCCGCGACCTGGTCCCCGTGCGCCCCGACGAGACAGCCCTGGTCATCTGGCGCCCCAGTAGGTAGCCCTTCAACTAGTCGAGGGTGAACGGGTCGTAGGTGATGCGGTCGAGGGGGGTGCCGGCGACGAGCATCCGGGACACGGTGGCTCGGATCATGGTGGGAGAGCCGCAGATCAGCACGTCCCGATTGGGCCAGGAGCCGAAGCGGGTGACCACATCGGCGAGGGTGCCGTGTTCCATCCCGGCCATTCTCGGCGATTCGATCACCGGGATCACCGTCAGCCACGGGTTCGTGGTGGAGATGGCGGTGAGGATGTCGAAATCATGCAGGTCGGCGCGGGTCCGACCGCCGACGAAGATCGTCACTTCCGGGTTCTCACCCCATCGGGACAGATCCTCGATGATGGCGCGCATGGGAGCACTGCCGGTGCCGCCGGCGACCATCACGACGTCGCGCCCCGAGGTCCGGTCCACGGTCATGACGCCCATCGGCGCGCCGATCCGCCAGGTGTCGCCGACCTGGGTGTGCCCGACGATGGAGCGGCTGACCGACCCACCCGACACCGCGCGGACGTGGAACTCGATCGACCCGTCCGAGCGGGGGGTGTTGGCCGGCGACAGGTACCGCCACAACCGGGGTCGTTGTGGTACCTCCACGCTGACGTACTGCCCGGCCCGGTAGGGCACCGGCCGCTCGGGAGTGACCCGGACCACGGCGAGGTCCCAGGTCAGCCGCTGGTGGTCGATGACTTGGGCGGTCCACCACGCCGGACCGGACTCGGCCTCGGCCGCCTCCTGCATGACCTTGGCGATCAAGCCGTAGGCGTCCCGCCAGGCCTTCTCCACTGGCGATGTCCAGGCCGGACCGGCGAACTGCGCCAGTGCGGTCACCAGCGCCGTGCCCATCGCGTCGTAGTGCTGCGCCAGCACGCCGAACTTGCGGTGGTCGCGGCCCAACTGGTGCAGGAACGGCATCAGTTCCTCAGCTCGGTCGACGTTCTGCACGATGTGCACCAGCGCGCGCCAGAACCTGCTGCGCTGCACCTCCATGTTCGCTGCGAACAGCTCACGGGTGGCCGGAGCGATGGCGAACAGCATCGCGTAGAAGAACCGGGTGGCTTCCTCGGCACGCGGCGCGACCTGCGCGTAGCTCTCCCGGATCAGCCGGACCGTGATCGCGGTCGCACCGGCGTGGTGCGGCAGGCGATTGGGCAGCGGTACGGGGCTCCCCACGGCTTCGGCTGTCATGGTCCGGGAGCGTCTTCTCCAGGGGTCGATGGCAAGCAGGCGGCCCTCGCCAGCGATGGGAACTCTGCGAGGGTGCGGGAACCCTACTACCCTCTAGGGGTTCGACCTGATGTGCTATCCCTCCTTCGGTTGACGAAACATGGACCGCAGGCTTGCCAGACGACCAGATCGGCGCTCCTACGATGAGCTCCGCCGGGCACTGCTCGGACGACACCAGAATTGAGCGGAACAGGCTCAACTTTCCTCACGTTGACCAGTGAAAGACGTTTGTAACACAGCCACGCGGAGGGAACGCTTCGAGGATGGACTCCTTCAACCCCACGACCAGGACGCAGGCAGCCATCTCCGCGGCAGTGCAGGCCGCGTCGATGGCTGGCAACCCCGATGTGACGTCGGCCCACCTGCTCGGGGCGCTGCTGGCGCAGGCCGACGGCCTCGCGGTGCCACTGCTGGCCGCGGTGGGTGCTGATGCCGCGGAGGTACGCCACGAGCTGGATGGCATCACCCAGCGGCTGCCCTCGGCCACCGGGTCCACGGTGGCCGCGCCGATGTTCGACCGGCAGGCGCTCAAGGCGTTCGGTCACGCCCAGAGCCTGGCGACCGAGATGGGTGACTCCTACGTTTCCACCGAGCACCTGCTGGTCGGGCTGGCAGCCGAGGGTGGCGCGGCCGGGCAGTTGTTGCGCCGCCACGGCGCCACCCCGGACGCGCTGCGCGAGGCGTTCCAGGCCGTCCGGGGCTCGGCCAGGGTGTCCAGCCCGGACCCGGAGGACACCTACCAGGCGCTGGAGAAATACGGCCAGGACCTCACCGAGCGGGCCCGCTCCGGTCAGCTCGACCCGGTGATCGGCCGCGACACCGAGATCCGGCGGGTGGTGCAGGTGCTCTCGCGGCGCACCAAGAACAACCCGGTGCTGATCGGTGAGCCCGGCGTGGGCAAGACCGCCATCGTCGAAGGCCTCGCGCAGCGCATCGTGGCCGGCGACGTGCCGGAGTCGCTGCGGGGCAAGCGGGTCGTCGCGCTGGATCTGGGTTCGATGGTGGCCGGTGCGAAGTACCGCGGAGAGTTCGAGGAACGGCTCAAGGCGGTGCTCAAGGAGATCACCGAATCGGCCGGTCAGATCATCACGTTCATCGATGAGCTGCACACCATCGTCGGCGCCGGCGCCGCCGGCGAGTCCGCGATGGACGCCGGAAACATGATCAAACCGATGCTGGCCCGCGGCGAGCTCCGCATGGTCGGCGCGACCACGCTGGACGAGTACCGCAAGCACATCGAGAAAGATGCCGCGCTGGAACGGCGTTTCCAGCAGGTGCTCGTCGGGGAACCCTCGGTCGAGGACACCATCGGTATCCTGCGGGGTCTCAAGGAGCGTTACGAGGTGCACCACGGGGTGCGGATCACCGACGCGGCGCTGGTCGCCGCCGCGACCCTGTCCGATCGCTACATCACCGCGCGGTTCCTGCCGGACAAGGCGATCGACCTGGTCGACGAGGCCGCCTCCCGGCTCCGGATGGAGATCGACTCCAGGCCGGTGGAGATCGACGAGGTGGAGCGGGCGGTGCGCCGCCTGGAGATCGAGGAGATGGCGCTGGCCAAGGAGTCCGACCCGGCCTCGGTGCAGCGCCTGGCCGCGTTGCGGGCCGAGCTGGCCGACCGCCGGGAGCGCCTGGCCGGGCTGACCGCCCGCTGGCAGAACGAGAAGACCGCCATCGAGGCGGCCCGGGAACTCAAGGAGCAGCTCGAAGGGCTCAAAGGCGAGTCCGAGCGCGCCGAGCGCGACGGTGACCTGGGCCGGGCCGCGGAGCTGCGCTACGGCAGGATCCCGGCGCTGGAGCGCCAGTTGGAGGAGGCCGCCGCGACCGCCCGCGACCCGCAGGTGATGCTCAAAGAAGAGGTCGGCCCCGACGACGTCGCCGACGTGGTGTCATTGTGGACCGGGATCCCAGCCGGTCGGCTGCTGGAGGGCGAGACCATCAAGCTGCTGCGGATGGAGGACGCGCTGAGTGCCCGCGTGGTCGGCCAGCCCGAGGCGGTCCGCACCGTCTCCGACGCGGTGCGCCGCGCCCGCGCCGGCGTGGCCGACCCGGACCGGCCCACCGGCTCGTTCCTGTTCCTCGGCCCTACCGGCGTCGGCAAGACCGAGCTGGCCAAGGCGCTGGCGGAGTTCCTGTTCGATGACGAGCGCGCCATGGTGCGCATCGACATGAGCGAGTACAGCGAGAAACACAGCGTCGCCCGGCTCGTCGGTGCCCCGCCCGGATACGTCGGCTACGACCAGGGCGGGCAGCTCACCGAGGCGGTCCGCCGCCGCCCCTATTCCGTGGTGCTGCTCGACGAGGTGGAAAAGGCCCACTCCGACGTCTTCGACGTGCTGCTGCAGGTGCTCGATGACGGGCGGCTGACCGACGGGCAGGGCCGCACGGTGGATTTCCGCAACACGATCCTGATCCTGACCTCCAACCTGGGCTCGGCTGCGCTGGCCGATGAGACACTCACCGAGCGGCAGCGCACCGACGCCGTGCTCGGCATCGTGCGCCGGCACTTCAAGCCCGAGTTCCTCAACCGGCTGGATGACCTGGTGGTGTTCGGATCGCTGTCCACCGAGGAGCTGACCGCCATCGTGGAGATCCAGATCAGGCAGCTGGGCCGGCGGCTGGCCTCCCGGCGCCTGACGCTGGAGGTGACGGCCGCGGCCAAGGAGTGGCTCGCGCTAGGTGGGTTCGACCCGCTCTACGGCGCCCGCCCGTTGCGCCGGCTGGTCCAGTCCGCGATCGGTGACCAGCTCGCCCACCAGCTGCTCGCCGGCAAGATCTCCGACGGTGACACCGTCGTCGTCGACCTGGACGGTGCCGCAGGCGGCGGCACCGGAGCCCTCACCGTCACCCGCGCCTGATGCAGTCCCCCCGCCGAGCCGTCCCTGGAGCCCTCCCTCTCCCGAACTCAACAGCAGCGTTTTTCGATCATGCTCTGGGAACTCTGCTGTTGAGTTCGGGAGGCTGAGAGCGTGTCCGCACCTGAGCCGGTGGCGCTTCAGCGACGGAAGGCTACTTCTGACGTCGAGTTCACGGCACGCACCCAGGAGGTGGCGCGCCGGATCGGACCCTCAGCAGGCGAGGGTGGTGAGGAAGGTGCGCCAGGCGGGGGTGGGGACGGCTAGCGCGGGGCCCTCGGGGTTCTTGGAGTCGCGGACCAGGACGCGGTCCGGGGCGGGGGCGACCTGGACGCAGTCGCCGTTGCTCTAGCTGTAGCTGCTGGTGCGCCAGCCGACCTGGACGCAGTCCCCGTTGCTAGCTTAGCTGTAGCTGCTGGTGTGCCAGACGATGAGATCCGGCTCACGCGCGGTCATCATGATCCTCTCCATCCGCGTAGAGCCCGGTTGCCAATGCGGCAATCAGCTCCCTCGATTGTCTCTCGCTCAGTGCATTCTCCGCCAGCGCGGCCAGGATGTTGCGGTAGGCCTGGATTTCCTCCGGCCGCTCCAAAAACACGCTGGAGGTCTCGCTTTCCAGATAGACCACCGGTTTGAACTCGGCGAACTCCATCAGCCGGAACGCCCCGGCCATCGCCGCGTGCGCGCCCAGCGCGACGGGCAGCACCCGCAGGCTCAGGTAGGAACGCGCCGACATCCGTATCTGACCTCACGTTAAAGTATCACAGCTCCGACGCGCCAGTACCCTAAGGCGTAACGAGGTTGGGCTGAGATTTAGGCAGATGCCAGCGCGGTTCGAATCTTGTCGGCGTACAGCTCGGCCGGATGTTCTGAGTCATAAGGATGGCGCGGCCCCAGCCAGAACCGCAGTCCGTCTTTTTTTCGACGGGGTATTACATGCAAATGAAGGTGTGGAACGGATTGGCTTACGACGTTATTTATAAGAATCATCGACCCGTCGGCCTCAAGTCCGGCTTCAACGGCCCGCTCAAGCCGCTGTGCTTCCATGAAGAATTCCTGCACCCGTTCTCCTGGCAGCTCGCTCATCAGGAGAACGTGAATCTTCGGAATTAGCAGAACGTGACCGTGGAAAAGCGGACGATGATCCAAAAACGACATGAGACGCTCATTCTCGTGAATGAGATCCACCTTCTGGTCGCCCCGCAGGACAGCACAGAAGCCGCACTTTGTGTCGCTAGCGCCCTGTGCTGACACGGTCTCGGCATCGCCTCTGTCGAATAGGCTTGCCTGGCTGTTCTGGAAAGTCATGGGAACTCCCAACTTATAGGTCTGCCGGCAGGACGGGCTGTTCAGCGTCTTCAGGGTAGGGCTCAGCGTCGCGAATAATTCGATAATAGGCTAACCTCTGCCGCTCGTAAAATCGCCCTCCCGGTATCAGAGTGAAACCGTAACTATCTGAACGCGGGGCGTCATACAGCTTGGCCTCAGTCTGCAACTGTGCGGACGGGAGTCCGTCATCAATCAGGATTCCACTAAAGCTCGGAATCGCGACATGCTGGAGGAGATAGAATCGGTTCGCTTGATGCAACGGCAAGCTCTGGCGGAGGGAGGCCAAATCCATGAGCATTGATGTGACCTCGGCCCGGAAAGCATAGTGCGGAAGGCCCAGGATGATCGAGGCAGCGTGACATGCGGGGCTATCCGGTTTGATAAGCGATACGATAATTCGAAACTGGGGCGACTTGGCGAGCGATCGCCTGAAGAGTTGCGCGACATCGTTTTCGGCACCCTTGGTCTTGAGTGACATGGAAACCATGAGGATGCCGCTCTTTGCTTTTTCGAGAAACTGTGCCAGTGTCGTCGTATAGTCTGATCGAGACAGGTGGAAGTCGACAACCCCGGCGGCGCGTAGTTTCGAAGCTAGTCTTTGCTCAACCGATGCGGTTCCAGTCGAAGATTGTCCGGCCTCGACTGGAAGATCCGCGAACTGGGAAGGTTCCGCGACAGACGCTGTTAGCTGCGGCTGGCTATGTTCATACAGCAGGGTGAGTATGCCCTCAGCCATCTGATCGATGAGCACACCCTCATAACCCTTGCGGAAGCGCTCGACGCTCACGCCTTGAGCCTTTGCGGCTGCCTTACGTCTATCGGTCGAACTCCACAATTTGGTTCCTTGGATGAGGCCAAAAGTATAGCTCGTTGCGTCACCCGACTTCCCACCTCCTACCCTCTTGACTGCTTGCAGGAGCAGCGCTTCGATCGCCGCTGGCCGGTGCGTGTCGTCGTGAGCTGCGGCACCATACAACGCACATGCGACGGTGAGGGCGTGAGTGGCGTAGTGCCGGAGCGAGCCGAGCCCCTTCTCCCGAACGATCCGTAGATCAGCTACCAACTCGCTGTGGGTGGGTGACCTGGACACGACCCGCATGACCGGATGATGCCCGGTTGCTGACCAGCCAGCAACCGGGTTAGCGGACAACCGAGCGACTGAACTAGAGGTGAATCCCCGCTGATAACCCGAACGGGGTTCCTCCTAGTCCAGGTGGGAACTATGTTGCACGACGTACCCAGGACATTAGCCGTAGGCGGTTACACTTTCCCTACGCGCCATGACTACCTCACGCGCTATGGGAGAGGTCAGGAGATCGGGGAACTGGGCACCGACCAGCTCATCTCAATACAGCGGGACTGGCACATAAGGGGGCAAAATGGCTGTGTCTTCGCGATGCGCGCCGCGCGGAAGCTGAGTGCCGAGCAGTGGCGCTACGAGGTGCACCCGTCTGATCCCGACACGCGAGCGATCAGAGGAAGCATTGAGGCTGCTATTGTCGATCCCGACAACCAGATACTCAGTCTGATCTTTCCGGCGATCGAGTGTCGCACAGGTCTGCGCAGAATTATTGGTATAGCGCGGTCTGTGGGTTGCTACCAGGCCGGGGAGGTAGACGAGCGCTCAGGGCTCGTTTCGCTGCGCTATCCCGTTGCGTCGGCCGAGGCTTGGATTGTTGGCTTTGCGCCGCTCGCGACGCTGCCGCGCACGCGTCAAGCACCGTTCGCCGAACTTGCCATCCGAACCAAGGCCAAGACTCAGGCGCTCCACCCCGAACTCAACGGCGACGTCGGACAGGCACACCTCGCCGACGTGGATCTGAACTTTGACTCGACAGTGGTGGCGAGCCTGATTTCTAAATCGATAGCCCGTACCACTAGGATACTGGGCGGCGATTTTACCCGATGTGCCTTGAAGGGCGCCAAGGCTAAAGTGACGTTTGACCTGTCGGCTGAATAATATTTCAATTACGAGTGGAGAGGACCTTGTCGTGCGTGAGACAGAGAAGCGGGCGGGATTGACGCTTGAGGCTGCACGGTGCCTGAAACCGGCCATTAATGATCGATACTCGCGTAAGTCAATTATAAACCGCACGGTAGTGGTGAAAGTCGACAATGACGATTTCTCTCCTGATCCCGATGTGCGTACCGACATCAAAGTCAAGATCATCGGCGACGAAACACTTCTTACGGTCAAGTATGGGTCATGGCACGAGGATACCGCCCGAAGTGAACATGAGGTCAGGTTTCGGCGCGAGGACCTTGGCGCCATGCTCGATATTCTCAAGCTGCTGGGCCACACTAGGTTCATCGTACTGAAGACCGTGCGTACGACCTGGGTTTCCGTCGGCGTCGTGATCACGCTGGACGAGTACAGCGAGGTGGGGCAAGCGCTCTTTGAAGTGGAGCTAGAGGACAACATGTCCAGCGACGAGCAGTTGATCGATGAGGTCTTCAGGTCCCTTGGTATCGCTCCGATGAACTCGGAGCGGACCGTGGAGTTCATCGGCGCTCTCAATCAAGCTAAGGAGATTCAGGTCGATCTCGGTCACATCCAATCCGACGAGTTCGCGCGGGAGATCTTGACTGGACACGGCGCATGCTGAGCACGCAGGTCGGCGGCAAGTACCATCCAGACGACAACAGTGTTTTTCTGGTGAAGCGGGCGCTCCTCCGTCTCGGTGTGTCGGTCTCGCACCCGCTTGCTGACGAGATCAAAGTAGTCAACGGGTACCACGGATTTGCCTTCGACCCAGCCAGGCAGTCTTTCCGTGAGGTTGAACGCGATTATTACGAGTCGATTCGGACATGCGACTTTCACACTGTGTGCAATCAGTTCAAGGCGAACTTCGGCTATCTTGGGAACAGTGCAAGTCTTGAGGTGGCTTACGCCATGTGTCACGGGCGGCCTATTGTGGCTATGCACCCATTGACGGTCAATATCGACGTTTACAGTCAAGTGCGAGCGTTCCTCACGGGTCGGCTCCATCGCGTCATGACACACAATTTCTTGCGGGCAACGCCCGCGCATAACCGGCGCTTTCTGTACGGCCTCCACGCGAAACAGGTCGACTACGGAGTGAGTGACGTTGACCGCTACCTCATCGAGAGCCGTGCCAGTACGCTACTTGATGAGCTGAGTGATGAGACAGCTGATGCTACGGCGTAGGTTCGATAGTTCATCTTTGATAGATACGTGCGAGCTGGCGCTCAGTGGACTCTTCGAAAGCGAATCTGAACACGAAGCGTTCATGTGTCGACTGCGTGACTTCATTTGCTCCGACGACACCTTGCGTCAGATTGTCAACCTGCGTGCGGGAATTTTAGGGTATGATTCAGAGTCCTTTGTTCCGCCGCGGCTTGACCCCGCGAAGCCGAACTTTTTTTTCGTGGTCGGTAATCCAGCGCCGCAGTCAGTGTCACTACGCGCCATGTACGCCCATGAAGGCAATGGTGAGGGACGCCAGCACCGCTTCTGGAAAGTCATGCACTCAACCGGGGTCTTGCGCTTCTCGCAGCGCGGACCCGACGTTTATCGGCCCCATGAGAAGATGCAGCGGCTCTATGCGGAGTGTTATGAGTCGCCATTCAACGTTCATATCGTGCCATTTTTCTCGCTGCCGTCTCCTCCGGGTGGCCCATGGGGAGGTGTCACCGGCCTGAGACGGCTGTTCGGCAAGACTTTTCACCGTGTCCTTTCAGCCGAGCTCGCCGCCGTGCGTGGCTTGATAGACGCGAGCATCAAGCCAGGTGACTGTGTTCTCGTGCTCCAGAAGGATGCATATACAGCTCTCAAGCCGCCAGACGCACCCGCCTACGATGTATCGTTGCTGCGTAGAGCTGCAATCGTTGGCGATTACACGCAGGGCAGCGTAGAGCTGATCTGTCTCCCCCCGACGAGACTGCTCTACTCGCGGGTGACGCAATCCGTGCTCACCGCACTGGTGCAGCGAGCCACCGCGTTCGCGCCCGGACCTGCCTGACCTCCCGACATGGAGACATATCGGGGCTGACGGACCCCCGAACAGTCCGATATGTCCCCATTAGGTGCGGCGGGCCGTCAGGGGGTGAGGGTGGTGAGGAAGGCGCGCCAGGCGGGGGTGGGGACGGCCAGGGCGGGGCCCTGGGGGTCCTTGGAGTCGCGGACCAGGACGCGGTCCGGGGCGGGGGCGACCTGGACGCAGCGCTAGCTGTAGCTGCTGGTGCGCCAGCCGACCTGGACGCAAGCACCGTTGCTGTAGCTGTAGCTGCTGGTATGCCAGACGATGAGATCCGGCTCACGCGCGGTCATCATGATCCTCTCCATCCGCGTAGAGCCCGGTTGCCAGTGCGGCAATCAGCTCCCTCGATTGTCTCTCGCTCAGTGCAGTGTCCGCCAGCGCGGCCAGGATGTTGCGGTAGGCCTGGATTTCCTCCGGCCGCTCCAGAAACACGCTGGAGGTCTCACTTTCCAGGTAGGCCACCGGTTTGAACTCGGCGAACTCCATCAGATAGAACGCCCCGGCCATCGCCGCGTGCGCGCCGAGCGCGACCGGCAGCACCCGCACGCTCAGGTAGGAGCGCTCCGACATCCGGTGCAGGTGGCCCAACTGCTCGACCATCACCGCGGGACCGCCCACCGGCGCTCGCAGCCCGGACTCGTGCAGGTAGAAGGTGAAGGCGGCTGGGCGGTCCCGGCTGAACAGGCTCTGGCGGGCCAGCCGGGCGGCCACCCGGTCGTCCACCTCGCCGGGTGGCACGTTGACGATGCGGCGGATCACCGCGCGGGCGTACTCGCCGGTCTGCAGCAGCCCGGGCACGCCGACCGTCTCGAAGGCGCTGATGGTGACCGCCTTGTTCTCGTGGTCGATCAGCGTGACGAGCTGCTTGGGCAGCCGGGATCCGTGCGCCTGGAACCAGCCGGGGGTGTCCTGCTCGCGGCACAGCGCCAGCAGCCGCTCCCGCTCCTCGCCCTTCACCCGGCACACCCCGAGGAACGCGGCGACGTCCACCTCGCGGGCGTTGCGCTTGCCGTTGAGGATCATCGACACGAGACTCTCCGACCAGCCGAGCTCCCGGGCGATCTGCTTGCCGTTCAACCCGGCCCGCTCCATGGCCGCGCGCAGGCCCTCACCCAGCTCGCGGCTGCGTATCGTCGTGTCCTGTTTCGGCATGATCACCCCTCCCGGCCGGAGATCATAGAGCACGCTCTCGCAAATTCTCCAGAAACGCTCGAATTTACAACTTGTGAATGACTTGATTCACTTATCGTGAACCAGTTCCCTGAACCTGGGCGGGGCGCGGGCCTCGCGCGTAACCCCCAGGAGGTATCTCAGATGAGCACCCTGACACCTGTCTTGGCCGATGCCTTCGCGCTGCTGCGCAACGACATCTGCACACACCTGGACGAGGCCGACTCGTTGGCGATGCAGGATGCCGAGTGGTCCGCTGATGATATGGACACAGCACGCGAGCTGATCGGCGACCTGGTGCTCGGCATTCGCGGGCTGATGATCGAGCACGAGCTGCAGACCGGCGGTGACTGCCGGATCTGCGCGTCGGCGTGGCCCTGCCCGGTCCTGGCGACCATCCACGGCTTCGTGAAGGATCCAGAAGGCCAGTTCATCGCGCTGGCCCGCCGGACATGGAATGAGGACTGATCGTTCGCGCCCGCCGATCCGGTGCTCACCCGGCGCTGGCACCACGCCCGAGTTCACCTTCGCGGCCAACGCACTGGGTGGGGATGTCCCCGTTGCCTGGGTGGAGCGGGACTGGGTGTGGCGGCGGTGTTCGGGTCGTGACGGGACCCGGTCTGGCACGGCGGCGGGAGGGGGAGGTTCCGCATTGTGGTGTAGTACGCCATGGAGATCTGTCGGGGGTGGGGAGGGACGGGGTCATGACTGGTCGATCCGCAGGCGATTCGGGGCCGGGGGTGCCTGCTGCGCCGGTCCTGTGGGGTGACGTCGAGGTCGATGCGGTTCTCGGCGAGCTCGGTGGTGCTGTCGCGGAGTTCATCGCCGACATCGCGGCTGCTGAGCGTGATGATGATAGGTGGACGGAGGAGGACGAGTCGCGCATCGAGCAGCGCAGGGGCCGCGCGGATGCGCGACGAGCGGTAGTGTCGCTGCGCCAGCGGGTGGCGGAGATGGCGGCGCGTGAGCTGCGGTCGGCGGGCCGGGAGCTGGTGGTGTGGTGGGCAGATCTGGCGACGTACGCGGTGCTGGTGGCGGTGCGGGGTATGCCGGTTGAGTCGGCTCGGGGCGCGGCGGCGGAGCCGGGCCGGTTCTTCAGCGTCGATGATCTTGGCCGATTGCCGATGGTCTCGGAGCAGGATCGTCTGCTCGCGGGGCTCGCGGCACGGATGGGGCCCTCACCGATGGGCACACACGCGCCCGGGGACGATATGCCGGCTATGGCACGCGAGTTCGCCGCCCGGGTGGGACTGATGGTGAAACACCTCCCGGATGGGGAGGCGGAGGTCGTGGAGGATCCCACGGTGGAGGGCCGCCGGTGCCGGTTGTGGGGCGATCTGTGGATCGATCACCAGCTGCCTGACTTCCCGTCCGCTGACTGGATTGCCGAGGCCCTCGCCACGGCGGGGGTGACGGCTGCGGTAGTGGACGAGGTTCGGGACGCGGCTGCTGCCATCGACGACCTGCGCGGCGCTGCGGCGCGTCTCGACGAGCTGAACTCTGATGAGGACTCCGCTGAGACCGAAATGGCGGCCATGAACGAGCTCGATGCGCTGTGGGAGCGGCTCGATCCGGCCACCGACGTCCTGGCGAGGTACGCCGCAGTGCTGACGCGGCACCTGCCCACCATCCGCCACGACCTCGCTGCTGCTGCCAGCTCCCGCTAGCCGCAGTATTCCTGGAAGGAATACGGTGATCGGGAGGAATGGAACTTCAGCAGATCAGCGGGCAGCATCCGAAGATCAAACAGGTGCTGGCGATCGCGCGCAACACCGCGCCGAATCCTCGTAAGATGATCATTGCTGAGGGGTTGTGGGCGCACAACCTGTTGCTGGGTCACGACGTCTTCATCGACACGTTCCTGTGGTGTCCGGAAGCGGCTTATGGCGATGAGGCGCGCAAGCGGGCTGGTGAGGTGGCCTCACGTGCGCATCTGGCGTACCAGGTGTCCGAGAAGACGCTGTCCCGGATCTCCGAGCGGGACAAGCCGGACGGGTTGTTCTCCATTGCCCAGCTGCCGACGTGGGAACCGCGGGACGTGCGGCTGGGCGGATCGTCGCTGGTCATGGTGGCGGACGGGATGGAGATCCCGGGCAACCTGGGCACGTTGATCCGGACGGTGGATGCGGCCGGTGCGGATTGCCTGGTGCTGACGAACCGCCGGACGAGGCTGACGCATCCGAAGGTGTTCCGGGCGAGTCAGGGCATGGTACTGAAGACTCCCGTACTGGATTTCGAGCATACCGAGGACGCGATAACGTGGCTCCGGTCGAACGACGTGAACGTCTACCTGGCGGACACCGATGGTGCGAAGAACTACCGCTCGTTCGACTATTCGGGTGCGCGCACCGCATTCGTTCTCGGCTCGGAGCGCTACGGAATCCCGAAACCGTGGTATGCGGCCGGTTACGAGCGCGTGTTCATCCCCATGCTGGGCGAGACCGACTCGCTGAACGTGTCGATCTCCGCCGCCGTCCTCCTGTTCGAAGCCCGCGCCCAGAAAAACCACTGGTAACTCCACCCTCCCCGACATGGAGACATATCGGGGTAGAGGGGCCTCCCTGAACCCCGATATGTCTCCATGTCGGGGGTGGTACGGCGTGTGCTCGGGGGAATTGTCGGGGTGGGGACTTAGGCTCGGGTGATGATGGCGTGGGTGTGGTTTCTGATCGCTGGGGTGGCCGCTGCCGCTGGTAGTGCGCTGCTGGCCGTTGACCGCGGGGCGCGGAGCGCGCACCAGCGGGAACGTCGCCGCTGGGCGGCGCTGCGCGGGTGGCGGTTCGTGCCCGCCGACCCGGTGCTCACCCAGCACTGGCACCACGGTGTGATCGCCGGTGCGGGCCTGGCCAGGGATCTGGTGACCGGAAGTCTGTTCACCCCGCTGGGCCGGCGCCTGGTGCAGGTGTTCGACCACGACCAAGGCGGTCAGATCCGCCATGTGGTGGTCGGGGTGCAGCGGCGGGTCCGGGACGCCGAGCTGGTGGTCGAGCTGTGGTTGTCGGATCAGTCATTCGGGCAGGATCCCGACCTCATCATGATGGGCCGGGTAGGGGACCGGGTCGCTGTGGTCACCGATCCAGACCAGGCTCGCGGGCTGGTCACCCCCGAGTTCACCTTCGCGGTCAAGGCACTGGGCACAGATGTCCCCGTCGC
Source organism: uncultured Actinomycetota bacterium (assembly GCA_963712995.1). Classification (GTDB taxonomy): domain Bacteria; phylum Actinomycetota; class Actinomycetes; order Mycobacteriales; family Pseudonocardiaceae. The sequence continues at coordinate 57,634 of CAVQKH010000022.1, forward strand.
CTGGCTGGAGCAGGACTGGGTGCTCGCCGCGGCGCCGTGCACCGCTACGCCCTCCCGATTGGAGCGGCTGCTGCGCGCCCTGGATGAAATCGCCGACCTGCTCGACATCGCCGCGGTCGACGAGACCACCGAGGCAGTTGATCTCGCAGAGCTGTCGGGTTGGGCGAATAGCGAGTTCAGCCCCAGAAAGTAACGATGGGATGTCACTGGCTGCCTACGGCCCTCACGCCCGCACCGCTGTAAGACAGGTGGCAGCGGGGTGTAACAGGCACATGCACCGCTGTCCGCTACCGTGACCTCCCTGGTTGTACCGGCCATGTCCGTTGGTGCGCACGCCGACAAGGTGGCGGGTTCGTGTCCGCCAACCGATGGAGACGGCGGCATGAGGAGGAGACGCGGGTGCGCCTGACGTTCACAGTGGTCGACCCGCTGGCGCGGCGGCGTGCCGATCTTGTCGTCGACGCCCATCCGGAGGTAACGGCGAGTCAGGTCAGCGCCGCGGTGACCAAGCTGTTCCGTCCGGGTGAGCGAGCCGCAACGATGTATGTCGGGGGCACCGCGGTCGATCCACAGCTGCCGCTGTCCACCACGGCGCTGCGCGACGGAGCACTGGCCAGCCTTGATGACCCGGTCGCATGTGTGAAGCCAGAGCCGGCGGGTCTGGTCGAGATGCGCGTGGTCAGCGGTCCCGATGCAGGCGGGGTGTTCCGGCTGGACCCTGGAGTGGCGGACATCGGCGCTGATCCGGGTGTCGCGGTCCCCGTGGAGGACCCCAGCCTGCCTCCCGTGGCCGTCACCGTCGAGGTTGCTGCCGACGCCACCGCAACAGTGCGGCCGAAAACGGATCTGCCTACCTGGCTGGACGGGGAACGACTCACCGGATCGGCGCCGTGGCCGGTCGGGGGTCAGCTCGCCGTCGGCTGGACCGTCCTCGAGCTGGCCATTCCGGCGCCACCGGACGCAGCAGTGCAGCCCTCCGAGGACGGCGGCGGCCTGGACTACAACCGGCCGCCGCGGCTGCGGCCACCGGTCCGGGCGACCCGGTTCCGGATGCCGTCGGCGCCCACTCAGGGTGAGCGCCGGCCGCTGCCGATCCTGATGGCCATCGCCCCGCTCGTCCTGGCGGTGGTGATGGTGGTCGGGTTCGGTGGGAGTGTGAGCTATCTCGGGTTCGCCCTGCTCAGCCCGGTCATGGTGGTCGGGAATTACCTCACCGACCGGCGGTTCGGTCGCAGGTCCTACCGGCAGCGGCGCGCGGAGTACCTCCGGCGTAAGACCGAGCTGGAAGCTGAGGCCAGGGCGGCGCTGCACGCCGAGGAACGCAACCGCCGCGCGGAGTGCCCGGACCCGGCCGCCGCGCTCCTCACCGCAACCGGTCCGCGCAGCCGGCTGTGGGAGCGCCGCCGCGACGACCCGGACTACCTGCTGCTGCGGGTGGGCACGGGTGACCTGCCCTCTCAGGTCGTGCTCGACGACCCGACCCGTGAGGAGCACCGGCGGGCGGTGACCTGGACTGCGCTGGATGTGCCGGTCACCGTGCCGTTGCGTGAATCCGGTGTGCTCGGCATCGCCGGCCCGGCGCAGACGGCGCGGGCATTGGCCCGCTGGGTCGTGGTCCAGACGGCGGTCCTGCACAGTCCGCACGACCTCCAGATCTACCTGCTCACCGACGCCTCCGGCCGCCGCGGATGGGACTGGGTGCGCTGGTTGCCCCACGCCCAGCCCTCCGATCCCCAGTACGCGACTGCGCTGGTGGGCACCGACGCCGACACCGTCGCCCGGCGGGTCAGCGAGCTGGTCGCGATGGTGACCGCCCGCCGCAAGGCGCTGCGCGAGTCCTCGGCGGTGATGTTCGCCGACCCGGACCTCATGGTCGTGCTGGATGGCGCCCGGCGGTTGCGGCTGCTGCCCGGATTGATCCAGGTGCTCAAGGAAGGCCCCTCGGTCGGCGTGTACGCGGTCTGCCTGGATGCCGACGAGCGGCTGTTACCCGCTGAGTGCAAGGCGACCGTAGTGGTGGATCCAGCCGGTGGTCTGCGGGTACGCCGCAGCGGTGAGGACTCGGCCGACAATGTGCGCCCCGAGTGCGTCACCCCGCCCTGGTGCGAGCGGCTGGCTCGCGGGCTGGCGCCGCTACGCGACATCAGCGGTGACGAGGAGGAGGCCGCGCTGCCGGGCGCCTGCCGCTTGCTCGACCTGTTGGGACTGGAGCAGCCGGCCCCTGAGGCGATCATGGCGCGGTGGGCGGTGGGCGGACGCAGCACCGAGGCGCTGGTCGGGGTTTCCCTGGACGGTCCGTACGCGATCGACCTGCGCCGGGACGGACCACACGGGCTGGTCGCCGGTACCACCGGGGCGGGTAAGTCCGAGCTGTTGCAGACCCTGGTGGCCTCCCTCGCGGTGGCCAACCGACCCGGACTCGATGGTGTTCGTGCTCGTCGACTACAAGGGTGGTAGTGCGTTCAAGGACTGCGTGAATCTGCCGCACACCGCCGGGATGGTCACTGACCTGGACGCGCATCTGGTCGAGCGGGCGCTGGAGTCGATCTCCGCCGAGCTGCGCCGCCGGGAGCGGCTACTCGCCGACGCCGGTGCTGCTGACATCGAGGCATACTTGCTCCTTTCCGGGGCGGATTCGGGCTTGTCCCCGCTGCCTCGGCTGTTGATCGTGATCGACGAGTTCGCCTCGCTGGTCCGTGAGCTGCCGGACTTCGTCACCGGCCTGGTCGACCTTGCCCGCCGCGGCCGATCCCTGGGCATCCATCTGATCCTGGCCACCCAGCGGCCCAGCGGGGTGGTGTCACCGGAGATCCGGGCCAACACCGACCTGAGGATCGCGCTGCGGGTCACCGACGCCGCCGAGTCCACCGACGTGATCGACGCCTCCGATGCGGCTCGGATCTCGAAAGCCACCCCAGGCCGGGCCTACGTCCGCAGCGGCGCCAGTTCGCTGGTCCCCGTCCAGGCCGGCCGGGTCGGTGGCCGCCGTCCCGGCCGTGGGCCGGTCAGCCGGCCGCAACCGTGGGTCGCCGCCATGGACCCGGCTCGGCTCGGCCAGCCACCGCCCGCCCCACCTCAGCGGGCCGCGACCGACGAGGAGGTCACCGACCTCGCCGTGCTCGTGGACGCCATCGCCACGGCCACCCAGACCCTGGGCATTCCACCGCAGCCCAGCCCCTGGCTGCCGCCGCTGCCGGAGCAGCTCACCCTCGACGAATTGCCTGCGCCGACGCCCCCACCGGGCCGGCTCGCCCCGGTCCCGTACGCTCTCGACGACCTGCCCGCCGACCAGGAGCAACGCGCCGCGTGCCTGGATTTCGCCACTTTCGGTCACCTGTTCGCAGTCGGTGCTCCGCGGACCGGTCGTTCGCAGATCCTGCGGACCATCGCCGGCTCGATCGCCCGGCTCCACTCGGCCGCGGACGTGCACCTCTACGGGATCGACTGCGGCAACGGGGCGCTGCTGCCGCTCGCCGAACTGCCGCACTGCGGTGCGGTGGTCCGCAACACTCAGACCGAGCGCGCTGTCCGGCTGGTCAGCAGGCTGGGCGCGGAGGTGGCACGCCGGGTCGATCTGCTCGGTGAATCAGGCTTCGCCGACGTCGAGGAGCAGCGGGCCGCGGTGACGCCCGAGCTGCGGCTGCCGCACATCGTGGTGCTGATCGACCGGTGGGAGTCGTTCACGATCTCCCTCGGGGAACTCGACAACGGCCGGCTCACCGACGAGATCCAGCGCATCCTGCGCGAAGGCGCCAGCGTCGGCCTGCACCTGGTCATCACCGGAGACCGCGCACTGCTCTCCGGAAGGATGTCCACGCTCACCGAAGCCAAGCTGGTCTTCCGGTTACCCGACCGCGGCGACTTCTCGCTGATCGGCATCAACCCGCGCAAGGTCGCCGAGGCGATGCCGCCGGGCCGGGCGCTGCGCGCCGACTCCGGGGTCGAGACCCAGGTCGCGTTGCTCGCGCCGGATACGACCGGCCAAGGCCAGGCCGCCGCACTCACCCGGATCGCGACCCAGACACAGCAACGCGACGCCGGCCTGCCGGCAGGGCTGCGGCCGTTCCGGGTGGACGTGCTACCGGCCCGGGTGGGCTTCGAGCAAGCCTGGCAGCTGCGCGACTCCGCCCTGCCAGCCGGATCGATGTGGGCGCTGGTCGGGATCGGCGGGGACACCCTGAGCGCGTCCGGGCCGGACCTGGCCACCGGCACGCCGGCCTTCGTGGTGGCCGGACCACCGGGTTCCGGCCGCAGCACCGTGCTGGTGGCCATGGCCCGGTCACTGCTGCGCACCGGCGTCGGCGTGATCGCCGTAACACCCCGTCCGTCGCCGTTGCAGAAGCTGGCCGCCGAGGGTGCCACCATCCTGGCCGGCCCCGAGCTGGCCGCGGCGGACCTGACCGCGGCACTCGCCGCCGCCCCCGAGCGGGCTGTCGTGCTCATGGACGACGCTGAGCTGCTGCGTGACTGCCAGGCCGAGAACGAGCTGCGCGGCCTGTTGCGCGCCGGGTCCGGGTCCGGGCGGGCACTGGTCATCGCCGGCGACGCCGAAGCCGTCTGCGCCGGGTTCTCCGGCTGGCAGGTAGAGTTGAAGAAAGCCCGCCGCGGGTTGCTGCTCGCCCCGCAGTCGCTGACCGAGGGTGAGCTCATCGGTATCCGGCCACCACGCAGCGCCTTGAGCCAACCGCCCCAGCCTGGTCGCGGTCTGCTCCACCTCGGTGACGGCGAGGCCCGCGTCGTGCAGGTGCCCTACGACGCCGACTGATCGGCCGGGCTCATCCGGTTATGCGATGTCCCATTTCTGGTAGTCGCCGCCGTTGCATTCCAGGGTGTAGGCGTTGCCGCTGTCGTTGCTGTCTAGGCACCGTCCGGTCTTCTTGTCCCGGATCGTGCCGTCACCGGGCGCCTGCCATTTCTGGTAGTCGCCGCCGTTGCATTCCAGAGTGTAAGCGTTGCCGCTGTCGTTGCTGTCCAGGCAGCGCCCGGTTTTCTTGTCCCGGATCGTGCCGTCACCGGGGGCATACCATTTCTGGTAGTCGCCGCCGTTGCATTCCAGGGTGTAGGCGTTGCCCTTGTCGTTGCTGTCCAGGCAGCGCTTGGTCTTGCGATCGACCACGTTTTTCGCGGTGGCCGCCGATTTCGGTGGGTTGCGGGTGTCCGGTGAGGTGGTGGCCGATCCTTTGCCGCACACCGGCAGTCCCGGCTCGGGGCCGTTGTCGGGCCCACCGGTCAGGAACACCACCGGGATCCACACGCCGGTACCACCGGTCCCGATCCATGCCCACCAGGAACTGGCGCGGTTGCCGACCGAGTACTTCGACCCGTCCGACTGGCACCGGAACGGGTACCGCTCGGCGCGCACGGTTCCGCCGCGCCTGGTGGTACCGGCCAGATAGGCGGGTGCGGTCTGGGTGATGGTGCAGGCGTAGTACTCGTGGCCACCGCCGGAACTCTTGGTGCACCCGCCCGCGCCGGACACCGGCGGCCCGTCCTGCTGCCGCCCCGGCACCGTGGGGGCGGGACCCGCCAGCTGCACCGACGGCACCGGCTCAGGTGTCGGGCTGCTCGACGGAGTCGGTGTTCCGAACGGCTGGTAGGGCGCAGATCCGGAGGCACCAGCAGAGTTGTCACTGGGTCTGTCACCGGGGACCGCGGCGGGGCTGCTGGGTTCGCGCTGGCTAGCGGCCCGATCGCCATCGGCTACAGGCCGTCCGATCGGTGGCGGCGCGCTGTCCGCAGTCGGCAGGTTGGCCAGAGGCGCCGGGGGTGCGAAGGGTTTGACGTCCGCGTCTGGTTTGGGTTCCACGTCGCGCTGCGTGCTGCCCTTCGCAGTGGGTTCGGCCGCCACAGTGCTGCTCGGGGGCGTGGCTCTGCTCCGGGACACGCCGTAGCTGACGGACAGGATCAGTGCGACGGCCGCAACGACCGAGACAGTCGGCCACAGAAAAGGGCGTGCGCCATGATGCGCCTCGTCGGCGGGATCGATGCCGACGGACAGGGACCGTTCCGGGCGGTTGCGCCCGCGACTGTCCGTGAGCAGGTCACGGTAGTTTCCCTCAGCGTCATCCGGCTGGCCCTCACCCCGAATCTCCCACCAGCGATTACCTGAGTCCTTCATGGTTCGCCTCCCCCAGAGTTCGGTCACGCCGTCACCCAGCGGACCGGCGGCTCGGAATATCTCATGGAATGCCGGTGCTCCAGACCGCCCGGTGCCCTTGGGCGTAGACCACGACGTTGCCGTCGTCTTGCAGTTCAAGGGTGGCGTTGCGATTACCCTCGGTGCCGGTGGCCCACACCGGCTTGTTGCCCGGTGCGATCACGACCAGGTTGCCGTCGTCCTGCATCCGCACGATCGACTGCGGGGTGGACGTCCCGCTGGCCCACACGGCCCGGTTGCCACCCGCGTACTCGACGAGGTTGCCGTCCTTCTGCATGACCAACGTGAAGCGGCCGTTCGGGGAGACCAACCGCTGGTCGACGCCCAACTGTTCGTTGGGCAAGAGCCGATCCACCTCGGTTTCCTCGGGTGCCGGCGCAGGGCTGTTCGCGGGTACGGGTTTCGGAGGCACAGGGTTCGGGGGTGCCGGGTTGTTCGCGGGCGCGGGATTCCGGGGTGCGGGGTCTTGGGGTGCGGGGTTTGCCGGTGGCGGATTGTTCGCGGGTGCCGGGCCGGCTGGCTGGACCGGGCGGGGGATCGGCGCCCTGACAGGCGGACTGCTGTAGTCGCCGCCCGGACCACCCGGGGTACCCACCACAGGCGACACGGCACCGGTCGCCGGCAGGCTGCCTGACGGGGTCGGGAGCCTGGGAGGCTCACCTGCCGCGCCGTCTGGTGCGACTGCTACCGGAGACGTCGCGTCCGCCGACGCAGAACTGGACCTGTCTTTCGGCAAGGCATACCCGACGACCAGGATCAGCACGACCACAGCGACCGCGGAGCCGATCAGCCACCGGGCAGTGTGCGCGGGATGGTGGGGCTCTCCCACGGGCTCTATCCCGGCGGACAGCGACCGTTCCGGCCGGCTGCGCCCGCGGGTGCCCGTCACCAGGTCGTGACCGCTTCCACCGTCCTCAGTCGGCTGGTCCGCAGGGCGGATCTCCCACCAGCGACCACCTGAGTCGTTCATCGTCTGCTTCCCACCAGCTCGCTACAGCGCCACGCAGCGGGCCATCTCATCGACCGCGATGGCCCAGTTGCCGGCGGCCACCAGGTCGAGAAAGGCGGTGGATGCCAGGACCACCGTGTTGCGGGCATCGCCGTTGCGGGCATCGCCGGTGGGCAGCCAGCCGTAGAGGATGTGCTCGCGGATTTCCGCCACCTCCGGGGACAGCGGCTCCCGGTAACGTTGCACCATCCGCACCGCGGGCCCGCTGGGCGTCTCGATGATCGACCGCTGGCGCGGGCGTTCCAGCATCTCCTCCGGCACGCACAGTTGCTCGCCCAGGGCGTCGAGGGTGCATCCGGGTGGCGCGGGCAAGGCCCGCAGCCCGACCACGGTGACCACCGGCTCGTTGGCCGCCGGGTAGAGCAGAAGTGCCACGTCGAGGTCCGCCGCGCTGAGCGCCTCGACGATCCGCGCGATGCTCGCTGTGATCACCTCGGCGCGCTGTGGGTGGGGATCGAGCCGCTGCGCCGCCCATCGGCGGCTGACGGTGTCCGTCGCCCATTCCGCCGACGGTGCTCCCAGGTCGACCTGGACCCAGGGGCTGTCGGAACCCAGCCGCAGGCCGATCACGTCTGCCGCCACTGCAGCGAGCAGGCAATCGCGTCGAACAACGCCACCATCGCATCGGCGATCGGGTCTATCGGGGTGCTGAAAGACAGCAACAGCATCTCCGTGGCGTGGGGCACCGACACGTACACCTGCAATCGGGTGACCGCCAGCTCTCCGGTCGACAAGCCATCAGTGTCGGTGACCGGTTCCCGCCGCCGCACCCGCGCCGCCGGTGCCCCCGCCACCTCCAGCACACCCACCTCGTCGCCCGGCTGGTCACCCATCAACGACGCCAGGTCCCTGGCGGGCAGCGCCGTCCCGAGGTTCACCGGCACTACCGTGACCAGGCACGAGGCCGCCACCGGCAGTCCCCGCATCAGGTCGACGTTGAGGTACATCTCCACCGCGTCGTTCGCGACCGCCCGCTCCACCAGCCGGGTCAGCTCCCCTTCCAGCTCGCGGCGCAATGTGGCGACCCGATCCCGCGGCAACGACGCCAACCGGCGATCGAGCAGCGCCTGGATCGACTGCCCGCGCCGCTCGTCCAGCGGGATGTGCCACCACCCCGGCGGTAACAACAACGACCACCCCACCGGCCCGGCCTTCTCCACGACCCCGTTGCCACCACTGGCGGGAGAACTACTCACCTGTCATCCACCTGTCGTCGAATTGATCCCGCCACCCGGGTGAAGCTCGATTTGACAGGTTCGAACCGCGGTGCCGTGCCCGACTGCTCGACGACCCCGTCTCCCGAACCCAGCCCCAGCACCAGCCGCCCAAGGTGCTCTGCCAAATCACCGAAACCCGCCGCAGAGCTAGCCACGTGCTTCTCGACGCTCACCACCGCCCCCGTCTGACCATCCAGCCGCAACAGCGTTGTCCGCAACGATCCTGGAATTTTCCACCAATGGGGGCCTGAGCCATCAAGGTCTCTGCTCGTTATCAAGGGTTTTTCCATCACTGGTCCTGTTCGCTGCCACCTGTGGGAGACCCTACGAAGGTGCGAGTTGGCAACCGAAGTACCCATGGGTCGGTGGCATGATCGGAAAAGACCTCGAGCCAACCATTCTGCGACAGTTCAAATACCGGGTCACCCGGCATCAGCATCGACTGCGGGCCCACAGATATGATCGATTGTCCGCAGAGGTCCCAGATCAGATCGGCGGCTTCGGGATGACTCCAACCGAAGGCTAGACGCCCGGACTTTATTATACGCCAGGCGCATATCGCAGTGAACGACCAGTCGTCTCCCGTGAGAATCAGCGTCGGATCCGAAAAATCGACCTCGCGAATCCTCATCGGGAGAAGTTCAGTCAGTTCTACTCGCATCTGTTCGATCATGGACCCAACTCTACATGTGTCCGCTCGCGAATCCACTGCAAACGCTGAGCCTTCGTCAGTCCCGGTGGGGGCTGGATCGGCTTCCCGGTGAATGGACTGACCGGACCCCCATTCGAATTTTCGAACGATGCGCGAAGTGGCGCTTGGCCCGATGGCTCCATAATCCGCACTGACGAACCGTCCGGCAACGTATAATCTCTTCCCGGTGAAGTCGTCGGCCGGTTCGGAAAACCGGCATCTCGGAAGCCGCCCTCGAGCCGCGCCCGGCTGGTGGGAACGACTACGCCATCCGAACTGGCGATGAAGTCAGGTTTGCCGCAACTCATCAATCCCAAAGGATCGGTCTGTCGAATCGGGTTGTTGACATAATAATACGAATTCAGTCCAGCCTCAAGTCCGAGCGGATCGCTACTCTGATAACGGCCGTCAGCAGGATCATAATAGCGGAAATAGTTGTAGTTCAGTCCGGTCTCGTTGTCGAAATACTGGCCGGGGAAGCGGAGTGGGCAGGAGACGTGGTCGAAGACGGGAGCAGCGGCGGTGCCCCAGAGGGTGGTGCGGGGGTGCCAGACCAGATCACCGTCGGGGTTGAGCATTTCGGTCGGGGTGCCGACCAGGTCGGTGACGATGGCGTAGAACTGCTCGTCGACCCACTCCTGGGGAGCGTCGCGGACGCGGGGCGCGCTCGGTCTGGGTGAGGGGGCGGAAGCTGCCGGGTTCCCAGTCCCAGACCGTGACGCGGGCAGAGTCGTCGGGGCCGGTGGTGTGGGTCTGTTCGGCGAGGACGGTGCCGTCCCAGGTGAACTCGACCTGCTCGGCGACGCTCAGCCCGTCGGCACCGAGGCGTTGCTTGGCGATGCGGCGGCCCCGCGGGTCGTAGTGGTAGCGCCAGTTCGTGCCATCAGGAGTGGTGACGCCGACCAGGCGGTCGTCGGCGTTCCAGGTGTAGTGCCAGGTCAACGGCTTGGCCGAGAGACGTTTCTGCTGGCGCAGCACGACCCGGCCCTGTGCGTCGTGCTGGTAGCGGATGGCACCGGCCCGGCGGATCAGGGTCCCGGAGTACTCGCGCTCGCCCTGGGCGTCACTCTCCAGGGAACTGGCAGGCGACGATACCGGCCAGGCCGCGTCGGTGATGTTGCCAGCCGGGTCGTAGGCGTAGCGCTCGGTCCACCCAGAGCCGTGCACCCCGGTGACCCGCCCGGCCGGGTTGAGGTCGAAGCGGCGCAGCCCCGAGAGGTGATCGTCGATGGTGGTGACGTACCCGTCGGGCCGGTAGCTGTACGTCCGGCGCTGGACCAGACGCGGCTCCCGCGCCGAGACCGGCGACCCGGAACTCAGACCGCCGGCGGTGAGGGTCTGGGAGATCAGCCGGTGATTGGCGTCCCACGCCTGGGCGAGCACCGCGCCGGCACCGAGGTGGCGCTCGATCTCCCGGCCCGCGGGGTCGTAGCTGAAGCGCAGGGTGCGTCCGGCGGTGTGCAGCGCGACCGGTGCCTCACCGGCGCCGTACTCCCACACGCTCTGCGCTCCCGAAGGGGTGCGGCGGCGGGTACGCCGGCCCAGCGGGTCGTAGCTGGAGGTGACAGTGCGGCCGTTGCAGGTCTCGGACACCACCTGGCCCAGCGCGTCGCGGTCGAAGACGACGTCGGCCTCGGCGTTGGTCGCGCGCACCATCCGGCCGGCGGCATCGTGAGCGAACACGGCGAGAGTGTCGTCGCAGCGTTGCTCGACCACGTTGCCCAGCAGATCGCGGACGAAGCGGGTGGTCTGCCCGCTGCCGTTGGTCCGCTCGATGAGTTGCCCGGCGCCGTCGTGGGTGTAACTGAGCTCACGACCATTGAAGTCGAGCTCCCGGATGAGGTTACCGGCCGGGTCGTAGTCGTAGTGCCAGATCAGGCCCTGCGGGTTGGTGACGCCCACCAGGCGCAGCTCGGTGTCGTAGGAGAACTCCAGCCGCGCCCCGTCCGGACCTATCTGCGCCGTGGGCAGATCGAAAGGCCCGATCTCGGTGCGGGTGAGCTGACCCAGGGCATCGACGTGCTCGACGAGGTTGCCCTCGCCGTCGTAACTCCAGTACTCGGTGGTCCCGTCGGGCGTACTGCGCCAGGCCGGTCTGCCTTCGGGCGTCCAGCCGAGACTGGTCACCCCACCGACCGGATCAGTGATCTCCACCACCCGGCCGAACGCGTCACGGGTGTAGTGCGTGGTGGCACCGAGCGGGTCGGTGACCGCGACCGGCAGCCCGGCGGCGTCGGCCTGCACCCGGCGGAGGTGCCCCAATGCGTCGGTGACGGCGTTGAGGTGTCCCCGCTCGTCGTAGGTGTAGCTGGTAGTTGCGCCCAGCGGGTCGGTGACCGCGGTGAGGTTGCCGCGCTGGTCGTAGCTGTGCCGCCAGACCGCTTCGCCAGGATCGGTGACCGTGACCGGCAGGTGCAGCTCGTTGTACTCGGCGGTGGGCTGGCTGCCGTCCGGACGGGTGATCGCGACGAGGTCACCGGCTTCGTCGTAGCTGTAGCTCGTGGTCCGCCCGAGCGGATCGGTGCGAACCAGCAACTGGTCGTAGCGGTCCCACACCGAGCTGCTGACCTGGCCCAGCGGGTTGACCTCCTTGATCACCTGACCGAGCTCGTTGAGGTGGAACGTGGTCTGGTGACCGAGTGAGTCGGTGTATACGGTGACTTGGTTCTCGAGGTCGTAGTCGAGAGTGCCGTTCATGAACCCGCCCGCGCCCGAGGTGCGCACGCAGCGGCCGTTCTCCTCGTAGGTGTAGCGGTAGGCGACCTCGTTGCGGTCCTGCCAGCCGGTGAGCCGGCCGACGTCGTCGTAGTCGAATCGCAGCGGGATGCCGGAGGAGTTGGTCACGGCGGTGAGCCGGCCGCGCTCGTCGTAGCCGTAACGGACCAGGACCGGGTCGCTGCCCTGGCCGGCATCGCGCAGGCGCAAAGCTGTGATCCGCCCTGAGCTGGTCTCCACACCGATCTGGTATCCGCCGCTGTGACGGACCTCGGTGAGCGTCCCGCGCTGGTCGTACTCCAGATCGATACGGTCCTCGCCCCGGTCGGTGATCGTCCGCAGCGTCAACACCGCCGGTTGGGAGTCGCCGGTCACGGCGAAGTGCAGGGTGCGCCCGCGCTGCGGGTCGGTGATGGTGTACCCGTCGTCGTCGCGGCGCAGTGGCCAGCGCGGCCCTGCTACCGGCAGCACCTCCGCACCGTCGTCCGGCACGGGGTAAGTCAACAGCATGCCGTCCTCGGCGGCGAAGTGCACGCCGGTGCCGTCGATCTCCAGGTGCTGGTCCAGGGTGGACGCCCAGGACGGGCCGAACCAGCGACCCTCCCGGTAGGAGGACAGGTGGGTACGGCACAAGACCAGCGGCAGCATCCCCGCCAGCTCCACATCGGTCTGGGTCAGCACCACCCGGCCCGCCGCGACGTCGATGGGGTCACTGCACTTGCTCAAAGCCCCGGTGGACCTCGATGCCTGGCCTTCAGCGGCCCGGGCCGCCATGCCGGCCTTGGCGCCGAAACCGAAAGTGACCACGGCGAACAGGTCGACGGCGACGGCGAGCCAGGAACCCTCACCGGCCAGGGCGAGCATGAGGTTGCAGACCAGGGCGACCCCGGAGGCCAGCGCCGCCAGCCCGAGCAGGACCGGGGACAGGAAATCCAGCACTGGGATCCAGGAGATGGCGAGTGCGATCGTGCTCAGGACGGTGGCGACGATCTCGGCGATCTTGGCGATGGCCTTGAGGATGTCGGCGTGCTCGTGGACCCAGTTCTTGAACTTGTCCCACCGCGAGTCTTTGAGCCCGTCGTGGTCGATGCTGTCGCTGATCGCCCTGGCGGCGCGTCCGGCGTGCTCGTCGCGGTGATGGGTGGCGTCGGTGAGCTTGCGCTGCGCGGCATGCAGGGCGCTGATGCCCTCATCGTGGGCGTCCTGGCGGCGCCGCTCGGCGCTCGCTTGCTCCGGGGTGGGCTGGCCGGTAGGCGGGTGCGCCGGTGGCCGGTTGGCGTTGACGGTGCCCTGTGCCTGTTTGGCCTGTGCCAAGGCCTGATCGGCCACGGACTGGGCGTGGCGTAGCTCGGGGGCGTAACGCTTGAGCGCGCCGCCTGCGGTGGAGTAGCGACCATGTGCCTTCTTGAGTTTGCCCGCCAGCTCGCCTGCGGACTCGGCGAAGGTACGGCCGGCGTCGGCGTCCCAACCTTCGGTGTTGGCCAGCTTCTGGAGATTGGCGGCCTGGCGGGTGATCTCCTCGGCCATGTCGGTCAGCGACTTGGCGGCGCGTTCGATCTCATCAGGGTCGCCGGGGACCGGATCAGAGCCGGTCAATGGTGACCAGTCGGTAGGACGACGGCTCACGAGGCGGTCCGCGCGCGGTCGGGGGAGGAGTGCTCGGTCAGTTCCCTGGTGAGCTCGGTGTCGGTGTGCTCGTAGGCATCGGCGCTCGCGAGAGCCATCTGCTGGTGGGACTCCACCGACTCGACGAGTTTGCGACGGTGGATCTTCCAGTTGTCCACGAAGTGGTCCATCGCATCGGAGAGCTTGTCGGATCCCAGTATTTCGTGACCGGGCTTGCTGGCATCAGCATGCTGGAGGGCGTTCTTGATCCGCCCGAGCCCCTCGCCAGTGGCCCGGATCAACGCCAGATCGACCTTCAGATGGTCACCCAAGGACGCCCCTTAATATCACGAAGACCAGCCGCTTCACGGAGCCCAGCTGCGTACCGGCGGGAAAGCATAAACCAGCCTGTTACCGACTGCGACCATACCCCCCACCAGGTTCAACAGGGAGTGATCCGGGCTGCGTAGCGGGTGTTCAGCGCGCTCGGGCATACTCGCCGTCGCCGATCGTTCCGTGACAGAGAGTGAGGAGACTTCCCGCATGCCGAACGTCAATGTCACCTATGAGGAGATGCGAGACGCTGGCAAGCAGCTCCAAGCCGGCAAGAACGACATCGAGAGCCGTCTGGACCAGCTCAAGCGCCAGATCGACCAGCTGGTCCAGGGCGGATACGTCACTGACGCCTCCAGTAAACAGTTCCAGGCCTCCTACGAGGAGTTCCACCAGGGCGCCCGTAAAACGATCGAGGGTCTGGAAGGGATGAACTCCTACCTGCACAGCGCGGCTGACGCATTCCAGCAGACCGACCAGCAGCTCTCTCAGCAGCTCCACCGTTAGGTAGTGCGGTCGGGTGGCACTGTGACATCGACTCCCGGGTCACACCTCAGACTCCCGAACTCAACAGCAGCGCTGCCAGCGCGTGATAAAAAGCTCTGCTGAGTTCGGGAGGAAGAGGGCTGGTGCATCTAGTACCTGCTGCGCTGTAGGTATACAGGCCGGTGACCCCCGACGCTGCTTTGCGTGGGGCTGAGCACTCTCCGGTACAGCGCAGCTACCCTACGTGCGACCAGGCCACTCCACGCCGAACGCCCAGGGAGAGTCGTGCCCGATTCGTTCGTTCACCTGCATGTCCATACCGAGTACTCGATGCTCGACGGGGCGGCCAAGGTCAGCCCGCTGTTCGCCGAGGCAGCTCGGCTGGGTATGCCGGCCGTGGCCATGACCGACCACGGCAACATGTACGGATCAGCCGAGTTCTACCGGGCGTCCCGCAACAGCGGTGTCAAGCCGATCATCGGCATCGAGGCCTACATCGCCCCGGCCAGCCGCCACCACAAGAAGCCGATCTTCTGGGGTCAGGCTGACCAGCGCGGCTCGGATGAGTTCGGCGAAGGCGGCGACGTCTCCGGTAGCGGCGCCTACACGCACATGACCATGCTCGCCGCCGGCGCCACCGGGCTTCGCAACCTGTTCGCGCTGTCCAGCCGGGCCTCGTTCGAGGGCTATTACCGCAAGCCGAGGATGGACCGGGAGCTGATCTCCGAGTACGCCCAGGGGATCATCGCCACCACCGGGTGCCCCTCGGGCGAGGTGCAGACCCGGCTTCGTCTCGGGCAGCGCGCCGAAGCGCTGCAAGCGGCTTCGGACTACCGGGACATCTTCGGCGCGGAGAACTTCTTCCTGGAGCTGATGGATCACGGGCTGCCCATCGAACGCTCGGTGCGCGAAGGCCTGCTGGAGATCGCCGGAAACAACTCGACCTCAAGCCGCTGGCCACCAACGACAGCCACTACGTCACCCAGGACCAGTCCGAAGCACACGCCGCGCTGCTGTGCGTAGGGACAGGCAAGACGCTGGACGACCCCGCCCGGTTCAAGTTCGACGGCGACGGTTACTACCTCCGCTCCGCCGCCGAGATGCGCACCTACTGGGACACCGAGGTTCCTGGCGCGGCGGACAACACCCTGTTGATCGCTGAGCGGATCGAGCCCTACGACGAGGTCTACGCCGAGGTCAACCGGATGCCCCGCTTTCCCCTCCAGGAAGGGGAAACCGAAGACCTGCTCCTGCGCCGAGACGTCGAGAAATACATCCCGTCGCGTTTCCCGGATGGACTCCCCCCCGAGTATCAAGAGCGCATCGATATCGAGCTCGGCGTGATTTCCCAGATGGGATTTCCCGGTTACTTCCTGGTGGTCGGCGACCTGGTGCGCTGGGCCAAGTCAAAAAAGATCGCGGTTGGTCCCGGTCGTGGTTCGGCCACCGGTTCACTGGTGTCCTACATCCTGCACATCACCGACCTGGATCCCATCGAGCACTCACTGATTTTCGAGCGGTTTCTCAACCCCGAGCGGGTCAGCCCACCGGATATCGACCTCGACTTCGACGACCGTCGCCGGGGCGAGGTCCTGCAGTACACGGTGGACAAGTGGGGTGCGGAGAACGTCGCACAGGTCATCACCTTCGGCACGATCAAGACCAAGGCCGCGATCAAGGACGCCGCCCGCGTGCTCCATGGCCAGCCCGGGTTCTCCATCGCCGACCGCATCTCCAAAGCGCTCCCACCGGCGGTGGCCGCCAAGGACATCCCGCTGTCAGGAATCTTCGATCCCCAGCATGAGCGCTACGGCGAGGCCACCGAGGTTCGCACCCTGGTCGAGTCCGACCCCCAGGTCGCGAAGATCATGGAGACCGCCCGCGGTCTGGAAGGACTGGTCCGCAACGCCGGTGTGCACGCGTGCGCGGTGATCCTGTCCGCGCAGCCGCTGCTCGATGTCATCCCGCTGTGGAAGCGCGATGACGGCTCGATCATCACCGGGTGGGACTTCCCCTCGTGTGAAGACATCGGGTTGCTCAAGATGGACTTCCTCGGCCTGCGCACCCTGACCGTCATCGACGACACCATCAAGGCCGTGAGCGCCACTCACGGGGTGGACATCGACCTGGCCACCTTGACTCTGGACGACAAACCGGCTTACGAGCTGCTCTCGCGCGGGGACACGCTCGGTGTGTTCCAGCTCGACGGTGCCGCCATGCGTGACCTGCTCCGCCGGATGCAGCCGAACAAGTTCGGTGACATCGCCGCCGTGCTCGCGCTGTACCGGCCTGGCCCGATGGCCGCCAACGCCCACATCGACTACGCCGAGCGCTCCAACGGCCGCCAGGTGATCAAGTCGATTCACCCGGACCTGAAAGACGCGCTCGATCCGATCCTCGGCGAGACCTACCACCTGCTGGTCTACCAGGAGCAGGTCATGGCCATCGCCCAACGCCTCGCCGGCTACAGCCTCGGTGGCGCTGACCTGTTGCGCCGGGCGATGGGCAAGAAGAAAAAAGAGATCATCGAGAAGGAGTTCGAGCGTTTCCGCAAGGGGATGATGGACAACGGCTTCTCCGGGGAGGCCACGCAAACCCTGTGGGATGTGATGCTCCCGTTCGCCGGGTATGCGTTCAACAAATCCCACACCGCCGGCTACGGGCTGGTCTCGTACTGGACGGCGTACCTGAAGGCCAACTACCCGGCCGAGTTCATGGCCGCCCAGCTCACCTCGATCGGTGACAACAAGGACAAGTCAGCGATCTACCTGGCGGAGTGCCGCCGTATGGGGATCAAGGTGCTGCCTCCCGATGTCAACGACTCCGGGTTGTATTTCGCCGCAGTGGGCAGTGACATCCGGTTCGGTCTGGGCGCCGTCCGTAACGTGGGCGCCAATGTGGTGCAGTCAATCATTTCCACCCGCAAGAAGAAGGGTCGCTACACCTCGTTCTTCGACTTCCTGGAGAAAGTTGAGCTCGTCTGTTGCAACAAGCGAACGCTCGAGTCTCTGATCAAAGCCGGCGCGTTCGACTCCTTCGGGCACACACGGTTGTCTCTCGTTGGGGTCCATGAGGAAGCCGTGGACGCCGTGACCGGGCTGAAACGGCAGGAGGCGATAGGTCAGTTCGATCTGTTCGGTGCTTATGGCGACACACCTGCTCCGGCTGATTCATCACCCCTGGCTCACCTGGCGCTGCGGTCGCAGGAGTGGCCGCGTAAGCAGCTCCTCGTGTACGAGCGCGAAATGCTCGGCCTCTACGTCTCTGCGCATCCACTGGATGGAGCCGAACGTATCCTGCGCAAACACGCGCCCAAGCCGATCGCGGCAGTGCTCGACGAGGCACCCAAGGAAGGCGAAATCGTGGTGTCCGGCATGATCTCGGTGGTCGACCGGCGAGTGAACAAGCAAGGCGAGCCGTGGGCGATCGTGACGTTGGAAGATCTCGACGCCCCGATCGAGGTGCTGTTCTTCGCGAAATCTTACAGCGTGTTGAGCGAACAGCTCGTGGCCGATACCGCGGTGGCGATCAAAGGCCGGGTCAACTGGCGCGAGGACAAGATGTCGGTCTTCGGATCAGACGTGATACCGCTGGACATCAGCGACGCTGAGTTCAATCCCGACGGTGCGCCGCCGTTCGTATTGCGCGTCGAGGCCGGCCAACTCGATCGGGAGGCCGCCTTCGAACTGCGTTCCGCGCTGGTGGCGAACAAAGGTGACACCCCGCTGCACATCCTGCTCTGCCACGGCACCCGCAAGACCGAGATGGCGATCAAGGACTACCCGGTCACGGTGTCCTCGGCGCTGCTGGGCGAACTCAAGAGCATCAAGGGCATCACCGTTGCCGTCTGAGGCGGATACCGCTCTGAATACCGCAGACCAGCTGGTTTGATCACCCCGCCTTCTCACCAGCCCTCCGGCTCCCGAACTCAACAGCAGAGCTGTCAGTTCTTGATCGAAAAACTCTGCTGTTCGGGAGGGAGGGAGCCGGCCCCGGGCGCCTCGATGTCCGTCCCTACGATGCGTTGGAGTCCGCAGCGGTGGGGGAGATTGGACGTGCCAGCTGCCCGCGCGGGGGACATCTTCACGCTTGCGGAGACGATCCGTGACACCGAGCGACGCCAAGCCGAACAGATCCGTGCAGGTATCTCCCTGCGCCGCCAGGTGCAGTTCGACACCTACCTTGCCCAGTGCGAACAGACGCCTTCCCTGAGTTTCCGCGATCACCTGCGGACTGTTCGGCGGGGTCATCGAGGGAGTAATGGCTTGCATCGGGACGTGGGCCAGCGCAGCACGGGGGCCGGCTCGTCGAGACGCAGCGCGGGCTCCGCCGCGGGTTGACAATCTGCATGACGTATTGGGATGTTTCGCGCATGACAGTGCAGATCGCTGTTCGGCTCGACGACGCGCTCGCCCAGAACGCCCGCGCCGCCGCCACGGCCGCCGGCACCAACCTGTCCGAGTGGATCCGCTCCGCGATCCGCCAGCAGGCCGCGCTGGCGATCGCGCTCCGCGCCCGGGTCGAGGAGGACACCTGCCCAAGGCTCTACACCGGCGAGCAGGAGGACGCCCTGCTCGCCGCGCGCCGGCACCGCGCCTCTGCAGCGTTCGCAGACCCGGCTTTCGACCAGCAGTGAGCGCACCCGCACCGTGCCCGTCACTTTCAGGGGCACCGGGGATCCGGTTCGGGCAGGTGTGGGAGTCCCCCGATGAGGTCATCGGCTCGATGCGCTACCTCGTGGTGTCCTCCGACGCCTACAACACCGCCTTCGGTGACCGCCGCGTCATCGCCGTCGAAGTCGACTCCCACGCGGTCTACCAAGGCACCTATCGCGAACCCATCACCGATGCCGGCACCGCCCATCTCGACCGGCTCACCTGGGTCACCCGCCGCCAACTCACCGAACTCGTCGCCGAACTCCACCCCGACCGTCACGCACCCGTCACCAGCATCATCCGCGAGCTGATCGGCACCATGTGACCCGCGCGCCCGGCCCACGACCAGCGAGGCGGTGATGGCTGAACCTCCGATGGCCAAGTCCCCGATAACCAGTGCCGGGGTGGATGTGGGGGGTACGTTCACCGATGTCGTGGTGCACGCCGCTGGTCACCGGCCGCGTGCGGTGAAGGTCCCGACCACCCCGGACAACCAGGCGGTGGGGGTGCGGCGGGGTGTCGCGCACGCGCTGCCGGCGGGAGCGGTGTTGCGGCTGCTGCCGCATGGCACCACGACCGCGACCAACGCGATCCTGGAACGCACGCTGGCGCGGACCGTGCTGGTGACGACCGACGGGTTCGCCGATGTGCTGGTGATCGGCCGACAGGACCGGCCCGCGCTGTACGACCTGGCGGTGACCCGGCCCACCCCGCTCGTGCCGCGTGAGCGGGTGGTGACCGTCCGGGAACGGACCGGCCCCGACGGCGAACCGATCATCGCCCTGACCGAGGAGGAGATCGAGAAAGTAGTACGCGCGGTCGAGCGCCTGGAGCCGGAGTCGGTGGCGGTGAACCTGCTGTTCAGCTACGCCGGCGACGCCCACGAGCGGCGGCTGTGCGAGGCGCTGAGCAGCCTGAACGTGCCGATCACCCGATCCAGCGCGCTGCTGCCGGAGTTCCGCGAGTACGAGCGGGCCTCGACGTGCGTGCTCAACGCCGCCCTCGAGCCGGTGATGCGCCGTTACCTGTCCAATCTCAGCACCCAACTCCCGGACCCGACGATCACCGTGATGACCTCGGGCGGCGGCACCGCCGGAGTGGGTTTCGTGGCCGCCGCCCCGGTGCACACGCTGCTGTCCGGGCCCGCCGCGGGTGTGGTCGCCGCGGGTGCGGTGGCGCGCGCCGCCGGCTTCGAGGACGCGATCGCGTTCGACATGGGCGGCACCTCCAGCGACGTGTGCCTGATCAGGGGTGGTCAGCCGGAGGTGTCGACGTCCGCGCAGATCGCCGGGTTGCCGTTTCGTACTCCGGCGGTCGGGATCCACACCGTCGGCGCGGGCGGCGGGTCGATCGCGTGGGTCGACGCCGGCGGTGCACTGCGGGTGGGTCCGCGTTCGGCGGGTGCCGATCCCGGGCCTGCCTGCTACGGCCTGGGTGGCACCGAGCCGACGGTGACCGACGCGCACTGCGTGCTGGGCCACCTCGACCCGGATCGGGAACTCGGCGGCGGCCTGCGCCTGGACCTCACCGCCGCCGCAAACGCTATCGGCGCGTTGCCGGAGTCGGCCGGAGGGGCGGCGGGGATCCTCGCGGTGGTGCGGGCCACGATGGCCCGGGCGCTGCGCAAGGTCAGCACCGAGCGCGGCGTCGACCCGGCGGGGTTGGCGCTGGTCGCCTACGGCGGTGCTGGTCCGCTGCACGCGAGCGCGCTGGCCCGCGAGCTGGGCTGCCGCGCGGTGGTGATCCCGCCCGCCCCGGGAGTGCTCAGCGCGCTGGGCCTGCTGCTCGCGCCGGCCCGCCATGAGGCCTCCCGCACGGTGATGGCGCCAGCCGCCGCCGATCTCAGCGATGCCTGGCAGGCGCTGGAGACCCAGGCCCGTGCGGAGCTCGAGTCCCAGGGTGTGGCCGGCGAGATCACCCTGTCCCGCATCGCCGATGCCCGCTACGCCGGCCAGTCCCACGAGCTGCGGATCACTCGTCGAGCCCGGCGCGGACCCCGCGCAACTGCTGCACTCCGCCCACCAGCAGGCCTACGGGTACGCCATGCCTGACGAGCGGGTCCTGGTCGTCACGCTGCGGGTGGTGGCGGCCGGGGTGAACCGATTCTGTCGCAGCCACCTGGCGACTGGGAGTATGGGGAACCTACGCCGCAGCAGGTCTCGCGAGATCGGTGATTGCCGGTGACACCGTCACGGCACGTGTGGTCTCCCGAGCCGGCCTGGCCACCGGAGACCGGGTCAGCGGCCCGGCGCTGATCGAGCAACCGGACACCACCACCCTGCTGGCCGGCGACGAGGTCGCCGTGGTCGACGACGCCGGCAACCTGGTGGTGCACCTGCATGGCTGAGCTGTCTGCCGTCGAGCTGGAGGTGTTCCGGCACGCGTTGGCCGGGGTCGCCGAGGAGATGGGCGTGGCGCTGCGGCGGGCGGCGTACTCCCCGAACATCAAGGAACGGGCGGACTGCTCGGCGGCGGTGTTCGACCCCGACGGGGAGCTGGTCGCCCAGGCCGAGCACATCCCGGTGCACCTGGGTGCCATGCCGGCCAGCGTCCGCGCGGTCCTGGATACCTATGGCGCGCTGCAACCTGGCCAGCAGGTCTGCGTCAACGACCCCTACCTGGGTGGCACGCACCTGCCGGATCTCACCATCGTCGCCGCGGTCGGCTCGCCGGATGGTGAGCTGCTGGGTTACGTGGCCAACCGCGCGCACCACGCCGACGTCGGCGGCGCCGCCCCGGGGTCCATGCCGGCCAGCGCCACCGAGATCGCGATGGAGGGGATCCGGATCCCGCCCATCCTCATCGCCGACGCCGGTGGCGAGCGCGCGGACGTGGTGGCTCTGATCGCCGCGAACTCCCGGACCCCGGGTGAGCGCCGGGGGGACCTGCGGGCACAGTTCGCGGCCAACCACGTCGGCGCCCGGCGGCTGCGCGAGCTTGCCGGGGCGATGGGGCCGGCGCGGCTGCGCGAGGCGATGGCGGCGGTGTGCGACTACTCCGACCGGCGGGTCCGGGCTGCGGTGCGCCAGATCCCGGACGGCTGCTACCGCTACGCCGACGTCCTGGAGGTCGGCGCCGGGGTGCGGATCCGCGCCGCGGTGACCGTCGCCGGTGATGAGGTGAGGGTCGATTTCGCCGGGACCGACCCGCAGATCCCGGTGAACCTCAACGCGGTGTTCGCGGTCACGCTGTCCTCGGTGATGTTCGTGTTCCGGATGCTCACCGATCCCGATGCGCCGCCCAACGCCGGTTGTTACCGCTCGTTGCAGGTGCTCGCCCCGGAAGGCTCGGTGGTGCATGCGCGTTTCCCCGCGCCGACCGCGGCCGGCAACGTCGAGACCAGCCAGCGGATCGTCGACGTCCTGCTCGGCTGCTTCGCTCAGGCGATCCCGCAGCGGGTCCCGGCCGCGAGCCAGGGCACGATGAACAACCTGCTCATCGGCACCGGCGCCACCGGTTCCGGGGGTGACTGTCGGGCGTTCAGCTACTACGAGACGCTGGGCGGTGGCGAGGGCGGCACCCCCGAGCGTCCCGGCATGTCCGGGGTGCACACCGGGATGACCAACACCCGGAACACCCCCGCCGAAGCCGTCGAGCTGGACTACCCGTTGCGGGTCTGGCGCTACGAGCTGCGGACCTCCTCCGGCGGTGCCGGCGCGCATCCCGGTGGTGAGGGTCTGATCCGCGAGGTCGAGGTGCTGGCCGACTGCACGCTGACCGTGCAGTCCGAACGCCGCGAGCACCCCCCGTGGGGGCTGGCCGGCGGCCAGCCCGGCGCGGTGGGCCGCAACATCCTGCGCCGCGCCGACGGCATCGAGACCGAGCTGCCCAGCAAGGGCACCTGGCAACTCCACCGCGGCGACCGCATCCGCATCGAGACCCCCGGCGGCGGGGGCTGGGGCCACTAGCGTCGACCCCGACAGCCATCTGTACGCCAACCGCCCGATGATCAATCAGAATGGCGGAAGGTCGGCACTCGGGTCGGGCTCGGGTGGCGGGTCCGGCTCGGGATCCGGTACGGGTGGGATGTCTTCCCAGATCTCGGTGTTTTCCCAGTCGTCGTCGGTGGGGATGGTGAGGGGGTAGGGGGTTTGGTCGCTGGGGATGGGATCGGGTAGCGGTTCGATGATCGCCGGTGGTCGCCGCTGGTAGCTGTGGCCCAGCCGGCTGGTCCAGTGGAATACCCCAGCTTGTGGCTGATGCAGTGTCCAGCCGCCCTCGCCCTTGAGTCGGTGGTCGTGTCTGCAGGCGGCGCCGAGATTGGGTGCCACCGTCGGGCCGTTGTGGGCGTGGTCAAGGGTGTGGTCTTTGTCGGTGGTGTGGGCGGGGGCGCGGCAGCCGATCATGATGCAGTACCGGTCGCGGATCTCCAGGTAGCGGCCCAGCCCGGCACCAGGGGTGCGCCGATCGGCATCGGCGCCGTACCGGCTGTCGGTGGGGGTGTGGTGGTCGAGTTGGCTGGTCAGGTCGGTGACCACTGCGGTCCAGTCGGCTGGTGTGGTGGGGTCGGCGGCGAGGTCGCGCAGCGCGGTGGCCGATACCTGCAGCTCCACGAGGGCCCGGCAGGGCGCCGAGCGCCCGGGGGTAGCAGTGGGCCGGGCCCGGGTGATCCCGCAAGAGATCAGCTGCCCGTCTTCGTCGGTGATCGCGAAGCGCCACTGGGCGCAGCCCAGGTCACGGGTCAGGTCGCGGGCGAGCTCGGCGTGCAGAGGTCCCCATCCGGCTAGCTCGGCCGGGTACTGGTCGCGGCCCAGCAGGGTCGACAGCCGGACCCGCAGCTCCACTCCCGTCCCTATCACGTTGGGGGCCGGCGGGGTGACCGCGGCCGGGGACCCGTCGTCGCCTGCCGGTCCGCCACCGACATGATCGCCTTGGGACCGCTCCTCCGCTGGCTCGTCGCCGTCGCCGTTGTCAACAGCGCCGTTGCCGTCATCGTCGTCGGGTTGGTTGGTGTCCGGGGCGGGGGTGGCGGTGAGGAGTCCGATGATCTCGGTGTCGGTGAGTCCGGTGTAAGTTCCATCGGTCATTCCGAGGAATAGGTCCGCCCGAATATGGTCCAGGATACGACCGTCCCCGGCGCGTTTGGCGGCTTTCGCAAGCGCGTCGATGTGCCCGCTGGCCGCGGCCACCCGATCCACGGGCAGGTTATATCCGGACAGGTTCGCTGATCCATCCGCATTGCGGTACCCGACCACTTTCCGATCGGCCACGGCTTGCTCATAACGCCGCCGCGCCCATTCCGGGTCCACGGCGATCGCCCACTTCTTGATCTGCTCGATCAGCTGACCCGTCGTCAGCTCCACGGCACGGGGAAGCAGCGCGGCGCACACCGCCCGGGCCTGCTCCGACGACAGCTCGGTAGTCCATTCGGAGAACACCCGGGCCCGTGGCTCGTCCAGCACCCCCGCATCCATCGCGGCATGCACCTGCGGCAACCTGGTCACCAGATCCCAGCCCAGCCATAACTGCGCCTCCGCTGCGCGGCGGGTCAGCACCAGGGCAGCGCGGATCTCGTCGGCGGAGAACTCATCCGGGAACGCCCTACGCCGAAGCTCATCATCCGCAGGACCCACGCCGCACAGCCCCACCTCCGCCATCGCGGCCAGCACCCGAGCCCGTTCATGATTGGCCTGCCGGTACTGCGCCTTGAGGACCTGCACACAATCGAAACCCGACAGCCGCGACAGTTCAATACCCGCGAGAACTCGCGCCAACTCCGGGCCGGGCGGGATTTCCGCCAGACCCTCTGGAATCAGCTGCCGAACACTCACAACCAGCACGCTACAAGCCACCCCTGACAAAACCGGGACCGTGAACGGGAACACCGGGATTCACCCTGAGCGAAATCCGTGACCCGAACCGAGCAGGAAGTGCGTCCACGTGCGCAGTGTCCACCAGGCGCGGTGAGGAGAGGACTTCGGTGGAGGCTGAGGAAGCGCGGACGATCGGTGCCCGCGCTCGGATGATCCGGCGTCGCCGCGGGCTGAGCCAGGACGTGGTGGCCGGGCTGGCCGGTATCACTGCGGCATATCTGTCGATGTTGGAACGCGGCTGCGCGGGTTCAACCGGCGGGGCCTGATCGAGGACCTGGCCGACGCGCTGGGCTGCTCGGTAGTAGATCTCACGGGGCAGCCGTACCCGCCTCCGGATCGTTGGACCATGGAGGCGCTGCACTCGTTAGCCGCAGCGAGTGTGGCTCTGCACGAATGCAGCCTGTCGGACTGTCCGGACGTGCCCGCCCGGCCGGTTAAGCAGCTCGCGGAGTTGGTCGCCGAGGCTAACCGGCACTGCGACGCGACCCGGTATGACCTTGCGGGGCGCGACATCGCCGCTGTCCTCACCGAGCTGCACGTGCACGTCATCTCCGGTCCGCCGGATGTTCGCCGTGCTGCGCTCGTTGCGCTGGCTGAAGCCTGCATCGTGGCTTCGGGTGTTGCCCGGCCGCTGGGCAGTGGGGTTTGGATACGTCCCCGGCAACGTTCGTTGCCTTGGATTCAGCCGACAGGCGCGCCGGGTTCCATCTGGATCTGTCCCGCGCCTACGCTGGACAGGCGTGCCCCCCGCCGGGTGTGGGAGTTGGACTCGCTGCGTAACCGTTTCGGCCTGGTGGCCCGGCATTAACACTTCCGGTAAGAGCCGTCGGGACCGGTGTGGTGCCGATGCCGTCGTGGAGGCTGCTTCCGAGGCCTGACGGTGGTCGTACATGCCAGCCTGATGAAGGTTCCCAGCGGCGGGGTGGGCGTAAGAAAAGCGCAAGCGAAACGCAATTATCGACAACATATCGGGTGAATAGCATACTCAATTCGGTCTGTGTGTGGTGGCATTGTTTCCGGTGTCTCTCGGTGGGTACCGGGGTTTGAGGGGGAAATGGGGCTGAGGCGTGCGTCCACGGTTGCGTGACGATGTGCGGTACGTGAAATGTCCGGAGGGGGTGTACGTGCACGCCCTGGGTGGATCGTGCACGTTGAAGGGGGAGCACAGCTATGAGTGGCTCTCCCGGCTCGCTCCGTATCTGACGGGTGAGCGCACACTGGATGAGCTGGTCGGACCTCTCCCGGTCGATAAACGCACGATGGTGGAGGGGCTGGTTCGGACACTGTCCGAGCAGCGATTCGTCATCGATATGGTGGGTGATGATACCCACCTGCTCGACGCCGAGGAACAGCGGATTTATGCCGCTGAGATCGCGTTCATCCGGTATGGGCTGGACTCCGCACAGCGGCGTTTCCAGCAGGTGCGCGAGGCGCGGATCGCGCTGATCGGCGAGGGCCCGGTGGCCGGCGCGGTGCTGGCCGCCGGGCTGTGGTCGGGATGGCGCCAGGTCCGGGCATTCGTGCCCACTGCACAGATCGATGGCTTGCGGGATGTAGTGGCGGCCACGCGCCGCGACTCGAAGCAGTCGGTGCAGCTACAGCCGTGGCCCCAAGAGTCCCAAGAGTCCCAAGAGTCCCAAGAGTCCGGGGAGCGCGGGTTGCCGGCCGGTATCCCGGATGAGGCGGATGTGGTGTTGCAGGTCTGCGGCGAGGCGCACCGGGCCGATCTGATCGCGCTCAGCCGGGCCTGTGCCGGTACGGGGACCGTGCTGGGGCAGGTGTTGGTCGGTGAGGGGGAGGCGTGGCTGACGCCGGTGGGCCCACCGGGTGTGGTCGAGGCCGAGTCGTGCTGGCGGCGGCTGGCCAGGCAGCGGGGCACCGAGGCCGGGACCGCACCGGATGGGGGGTGGTTGACCGGGCCGGTTCCGGGCATCGTCGCTGCTCAGCTGGTGCTGTCGTGTTTCTCGCAGCTGACCGGGCTGGACACCCTGCCCGCACCCGAGCGGGCCCCGCAACCGCCGGTGCTGACCCGGGTCGACCTGGGCACGCTGGTCACCCGGACGCACCGGGTGCGGCCCCACCCGCTGGCCGCCGCGCCGGCCCCGACCACCGAAGCGGACACCCGGGCGCTGATCGACGAGCTGACGTCCACCGCCCCGGTGGAGGTAGCGGATCTGCTGGAGCGGGCTAGCGGTTTCATCGATAAGCGCACCGGCCTGCTGTCCGTTCTGGATGAGGAGGACCTGGGTCAGGTCCCACTGTCGGTGTGCCGCGCGCTCGTCTCCGATCCCTACGGTGTGCTACCCGCCTGGGCGCCGGCGCCCACCGTGACCGGCTGGGGCAGTGACCGCTCGATGGCCCGGCTGCGCGCACTGCTGGCGGCGCTGGCCACCTACGGGACCCTGTCCACCGGTCCGATTCCGGACCAGCAGTGGGGGCTGGGCCTGGTCACCGGCCGGTTGCGGGAGGTTCCCGCTGCCACCGTCTACCCGGTCCTGCGCGGCGCGCCGCTGCCCTACCGGGCGCCGGTCGGTGCCGCTGCGGGACGCAGCTGGAGCGACGCCGTCGCGGCCGGTCTGCGCGCGCACTGCGAAGCCCTGCTCGCCGGTAACAGCGACGAGGGCAGTCGAGACGTCCGGGACCTCGACGAGGTGGTCGCCGGGATCGCCGATGAGCAGGCCACGTACCTGCTGCGCCTGCTGCAGGCCGCGGACCAGCGGGTCGGTCTCACCGACCTGAGTGGCGTCCTCGGGCTACCGGCGTTTGCGTTCCGCGCCGGCACCGAACCGGTGGTGCTGACCTGCGCGGCCACCACGGCCGAGGCGCTGCGCGATGGTCTGGAGCGCGTCGTGCTGCGCTGGCAGGCCCGCACCGAAGGCCAGCTCCCGACATCGGCGATCCCGTGGCCCGTCGAACTGCACGCGCCGCAGGCCGGTGCACCCAGCGCCGATCCGCGGTGCCGGGTGCTCACCGAGGCGTTGTGCCGCGCCGGCCGGGTTCCGGTCGCCGTCCCGATCACCCAGGACCGCCAGGCCCGCGGTCTGCTGGCCTCCGTCGTCCATGTGGTGCTCTGCGATGACTGAGACCTTGCAGCACCGCGCTGCCCTGGACATGACCGCCGCGCCTCCCGGGGACGCACCGATCGCGGTGCTCGGGTCCGGGCTGCTGCACGCGGCCCTGGCCAGGTCGCTGGGCGAGCGCTGCCGGCACATCGAGGATCTCGCTGATGACACCCCGGTTGCGGTGGAGGGCTGCGCCGCGCTGGTGGTGGCTACCGACGCCGACGACACCCGTAGCTACCCGGCGCTGCAACGGTATGCGGCCCAGCGGTCGATGCCGTGGCTGCCGGTGCGGGTGGAGGCAGGCTGGGTGTTGATCGGCCCGGCGGTGCTGCCCCCGAGCCCGGGTGCCCGACGTGTGTGGCGCGCCGCCGCCACGGCAACCGGCCGGACAGCGAGGCCCGCGAGATCCTGCGCCAGCAGTACCGCGCCGAGATCGCCGGCACTCCGAACGTCCTGATGACCCCGCTGGTTGCGAACACGGTGACCGCCCTGGTCATCGACGAGCTCGACCGGTTGCTGACCGACCGGGCATCGGCGCGCACCCGCGGCGCGCTGCTGTGTGTGTCCTTGCGCAGCGCGGCCCTCTCGCGGCATCCGGTGCTGCCCGACCCGCTGTGCCCGCGCTGCGCCGTGCTGCCGCAGGATGCTCCCGCCGCCGCGCGGCTGCGGCCGCGCCGCCTGCCCAAGCGGGATCCGTCGCTGTTGCGGGTCGGTGAGCTCGGTTCCCGGCAGGCCGAGCTGGAGCGGCTGTATGTGGACGCCGAGACCGGTGTGATCGCCTCACTGGGCAGCAGCTCCGAAAACGGCAGTCCGGGCGCGGTAGCCCGGCTTTCCCCCGCCCGGGCCGTTCACGACAGCCAGCACGGGTATGGCCGCACGGGCGATTTCCGCTCCGCCACGCTCACCGCGGTGACCGAGGCCCTGGAACGGCTGGCCGGTAACTACCCGCGCGGGCGGCGTACCGCGGTGCGGGCCGCCTATGCCGAGGTCGCCGAGCAGGCGCTGGACCCGCGCACCCTGGGCCTGTATCCCGACTCCTGGTACGACCAGTCTGAGTTCCGCTTCGCCCGTTTCCACCCCGATCGGGAGACGCGGTGGGTATGGGGCTACTCCTTCGCCCGCGCTGAGCCCGTGCTCGTCCCGCAGACCTACGCCTACTACGGCTCTGGCCGCCAGGACGACCCCGGATTCGCCTTCGAGATCTCCAACGGCTGTGCCCTGGGTGGCTGCCTGGA
Organism: uncultured Actinomycetota bacterium; assembly: GCA_963712995.1. GTDB lineage: Bacteria > Actinomycetota > Actinomycetes > Mycobacteriales > Pseudonocardiaceae. Next base: position 86,612 of record CAVQKH010000022.1, read on the forward strand.
GGAAGCGATCCTCTATGGGCTGTTGGAGCTCGCTGAGCGTGATGCTTTCCTGATGACCTGGTACACCCGGATGCCCGCGCCGAGGGTGGATCTGCACTCCGCGCGGGACCGCCGCATCCCGCTGACGGCCGAGCTGATCCGCCAGCGGCACGGCTACGAGGTGATGGCCTTCGCCAGCACCCTGGAGCAACGTGTCCCCGCGTTCTGGACGATGGCCGTCGACCGGGTGGGCGGGCCGGGCCGCCCCCAGCTGATGTGCGGCGCCGGGGCACACCCGGACGCCGAGCGCGCGCTGCTCGGGGCCCTGCACGAGCTCGTCCCCGCCGTGACCGGCCTGCGGACGCGCTACGACCCGGACACGGCGGCCAGCCTGCTCGCCGACCCCGACCTGGTGCGCGAGATGGACGACCACGCCATGCTCTACGGGCACCCCGACGCCTCCCAGCGCCTGGACTTCCTGCCCGTGGACGGGCCCGCGCGGCCGCTGGCGGATTTCGCCCAGCGGTGGGCCTGGCCGCGTTACGGTGATCTGGGTGAAGATCTGGCCGAGCTGGTCGGCCGGTACCAGGACAGCGGCCTGGACGTCATCGCGGTGGACACCACCTCACCCGAGCACCGGGTGGGCGGCTTCGCCTGCGCCAAGGTGATCGTCCCCGGCACCCTGCCGATGACCTTCGGCCACCGCTACCGCCGCACCCACGATTTGCCGCGGCTGTCCACCGTGCCCGCCCTGCTCGGGTATCGCAGCACCGAGCTGTCCCCCGAGGACCTCAACCCCTTCCCGCATCCCTTCCCCTGACCGGGCAGACGCCTTGGGAGCACCGGTGACCGACACCACGACCACGATGCCCACCACTGGGTCGACTCCCGGCGAGGCCATCGCCCGCTACCTCCAAGCCCTGCGGGACCGCAGCCCAGACCCCGTTGACTGGCGGGCCGCCCCTGGCCTCTACCAGCGCTACCCACCCACGGGTCGCGTCATCCTGCCCTGGAGCCCATCACCTGGTTCGTCAGCAGCCGACCCGCACCTGGCGTTGCTGGGCACGCTGCTGCGCAACCTGTTCGGGCTGCGCACCGCCTGGGTCCACCCCACCGCTCTCACCGGCCTGCGTACCGGCACCCCGCCCGCGTTGGCGGTCAATCGTCCGGCGCCCTCGGGTGGAGGTCGCTACCCCATCGAGGCCTACCTGGCCACCAGCGAAGGACCCGGGCGGGCCGCCGCGTTACACCACTACGACGTCGCGCACCACTGCCTGGACCTGGTCCGGCCAGACGATCATCGCGCGGCCCTGGCCGGTCTGCTCGCCGCACCGCCTCCCGCTCTCCCGGACCTGGTCCTCGTGCTGAGCGCGGTGTTCTGGCGCAACGGCTTCAAATACGGTGACTTCGCCTACCGCCTGCACTGCCAGGAGGCCGGGGTACTCAGCGCCCACGTGCTCGCGCTGGCCGAAACGCTGGACCTGACCGCGACCGTGCACCTGAACTTCACCGACCACCGCGCCCAGGCCCTGCTCGGACTGGACCCGACCCGCGAGGGCTCGCTGGCGATCCTCACCCTCACCGCTGCGCCGACACCCCGGCCGCGGGCTCCGCACCTGCCCAGCTATCGGGAGCTGATCGCCACCCCCGCCACCCAAGCGGGTAACCCGCCTCCCGGCATCGTCGAGCTACTGCCCCACCTCACCGCCCTGCACACCGCCGCAACCCACTGCCCCAGCGGTGTCGCCGAACTGGACATCGCTCCACCTGATCCACCTGAGTCACCCGAGGTCAGGACTGTGCGTCTGCCGCCCGCTCGCCGGGCCCGCCTCGCCGACGGAATCCCCGCCCGGGCATCCGCGCCGACCGGCTACCTGCCGGCTGCGCTGGACTTGGATTTGCTGGCCACCGTGCTGGCCGCCGCCGTCACCGGCTATCCCGGTGATCTGACCGGTACGTCCCGTGGTCCGATCAGCGTGATCCCCTATGTCCTGGTGCAGCGGGTGGCGGGCGTCACCCCCGGTGCCTACCGCTACCGGCCCGATACCCACACCCTGATTCCGGTGGGCGAGCACCACGCCCTCGACGCGGTGACCCGAGGCCCGCTAGCACCCAACACCCGCCACGCCCTGCCCGAGGCCGCCGTCGTCCTGCTGCCCGTCGGCGACCCCCTCGCCGAGGCTCATCGGTTCGGCGACCGCTGGTACCGCATCCAGCAGATCGAGACCGGGCTGATGATCCACCGCGCCACCCTGGCCGCCACCGCCGGTGGGCTCGCCGCGCGTATCCACTCCGATGGCACCAACGACACCACCGACACCACCCTGGGCCTACACGATTCGCCGTTGCGCAGCCTGTCCTTCCTGATGCTGGGCCACCACCGGCCCGGGCCGGTGCTGTGGATTCCTTGAATCGTGCTTGCGCTGCGCTGACGCGCCGCTGGGAGGGGTGGTATCGCTGACGCTGCCCGTCAGTGGCGCCCGCGACTGAGGGGCGCCTGGTCAAGATCTGTGAGGAGTGATTGTGGCGGATGTGTCAGCCACCGGTGAGCGCCGTGACGGCGTCGATGTCGAGCGGGTCGATCCGGCGCAGGCCATCGATCCCGTCGAAGGCCCGGTCGGTCGTGACGATCACCTCGCAGCCGGCGCCGATGGCCACCGCCGCGTGCAACCGGTCCGCCGTCCCCAGACCTGGCGACTCGGTCTGCAACGCGGCGCGGAGGTGGTCCGGCGTCACGCTGAGCAGCACGGGGAACAGCTCGGACGCCAGCAGAGCGGTTCCCGCTGGCAGTGGCGGGCGCCCTCGATGCTCGAGATGCCACACCTCCTCGATCACGAGAACAGAGGTGGTCGCCGGCAAGCGGCCTTCCGCTACCCACGACATGATCTCGGTGCAGGCCGGGCGCTGGGGCGCGTCGTAGCGGGTGTAGGCGATGACGGCGGCATCGATGAACGCGAGCACGCCGGTCATCCGGGCGGGAGGAGCTTGTCCACGCGATCATCGAGCAGCGCCTCCAGTGCTTCGGGGTCGGGCCCGGGCGCTACCACCGGCAGTGCGGTGAACCGGGCCCAGCTGGCCCGCCGCTGCGGCGCTCGTGGATGCGGAAACGCTTGATCGATGGCCTCTCGCACCAGCTCGGTCACCGGTATGCCCTGCACCCCGGCCATATCACGCAGGCGCGCCACTTGATCAGGCCGCAACAAGATCTGCAAGCGTTCCATTGGCATACACACAGCCTACACACCTCCGGATCGCCTACGCCGATCGATATCGCCCCAAGTCACCGTTGCCCTAGCCCTCTCAGTCAACTCGGGGTTCATGTTCGCTGTTCAAGGCGTCTAGGTCGCGCGATTCTTGTCAGCCTAGCCGGATAGACTTACCATCATGGTGAACCGCCGGATGTCCGCTCGTCAGATCCTGGCACTCGTTCGCAGACTGGCCCGTCAGAAGGAGTTGGTGGTGGTCGAGCTGCGTGGCCGAGGCAAGGGTTCGCACCGGCTCTACCGATTGGTCGACGCCAACGGTGACGAGGTCGTCCGGTTCGGCGTGACCGACCACCCTGGCGACGTGTCGTGGTCAGGGTTGCGACGGCTGGAAGAGCGACTAGCACCGGTGTTCGGCGAAGACTGGACGGAGAGGCAGAGATGAGCATCTACGACGTGACGGTGTCCCGCGAGGATGAGTTGTGGGTGGCCGATATCGCGGGGCTGACCGCCGCCACCGATGTGCTCCGGTTCGGTGATCTGGACGTCGAGGTCCGGGACTTGATCGCCGGGCTGACCGACGCCGCCCCGGACGCCTTTGACATCCGCTGGCATCACCGGGCCGGGGACGACGATGTGACAGCGTTGATTGAGGAGCTGGCGGAGGTGGAAGCCGCCGCCGACACAGCCACCGCCAGACGGGACGCGGTCCGGTTGGAGATCATCCGGCGGTTCTCCGCGGCCGGGCTGTCCCAGCGTGTCATCGCCGACGTGCTCGGCCTGTCCCACCAGCGGGTGAACCAGCTCGCCAACGCATCCTGACCTGCCGCCAGCGGATGTGTCAGCCACCGGTAAGCGCGGTATGGGGCGATGCGCAGCTGAACCGTTCACTCCCAGATCGTGCAGATCGGGCCGTGATCTCCAGCCCGATGACCCGACGCACGCCGAGCTCGGCGATGAGGTCGATCTTCCGGGCACCACCTTCCTGGCGTAGGTGGTACAGGCGCGGTGGGTGATCGTAGAGCGGGAGCTCGGCACGCAGCTGGGCGAGCACGAACGTCTCGATCATCCTGCCGAGAATGTCCCCGTTGCGCAGCACGCCGTCGGTGTCGACGTCGAGGGCGTCGCGGGTGAGCAGCCGATCGAGGTAGCTGAGCTGCCATCGCGCCCGGCGGGAGGCGGGTATCCCGAGTACCGGATCGGGATACCCGCCGATCACCGCGTTGCCTCTCGCGCACGGTCAGTCCCGTCATCTCCACACCAGGTCAGAGCAGGTTTTCCGCCTTTCCTGAGTGATCTCTTGCAAGATCAGGGAGCCTAAAAGGGAGCCTAACGAGTTCAGCCCGCGGCTCCTCCTCGTGCGAACACGCGGCCGATCACCTCCGCTCCATTGGTGAGCACAGGGCGTAGCTCATGGCGATACACGGTCTCGGTGACGGTGGTGCCGGCGTGCCCGACCAGTTGAGAGATCGACTCCACCGGCACCCCGTTAGCCGACAACAACGACACGAAGGAATGCCGCAACTCGCGTGGTGTCCAGTTTCCGCCGATCTGTGAGGCGGTGACCACTGACCGGAACCCACGCCGGACGTTCGCCGCGTCTAGGGCGGTGCCGACGGTGGTGCAGAACACCAGGCCGGTGTCTTGCCACAGCTCGCCCGCTGCGAGGCGGTCAGCCGCTTGCCTGGCCTTGTGTGTCTTGAGCGCGTCCACCGCCTGCGGAGGAAGGGCGAGGGTGCGGCGTGATCTTTTGGTCTTGGTGTCCCCGCCGGTTCGGACGCTGCGCCATACCTCGATGTGCGGCGGCATAGCACCGACGTGCTGGAGGTGTACCCGATCCCAGCTCAAGGCGCGGGCTTCCTCGGTGCGGATGCCGGTCAGCAGTGAGACCACGATGTAGGCATGCAGCCGGGACCATGCTGCCGCTGCGAGCACGGCGAGGGCCTGGTCCATCGTCAGTGCCTTGGATGGCCGGCCTGCGGTGCCCTTGGGGATCGTGACCAGCTCGGCGACGTTGCGTGCCACCAGGTCGCGTCGCTGGGCCAGCGTGATCGAGCGGCGCAGGATCGAGAGAAGTTCTCGCAGGGTGCGGGTCGCCAGCTCGGTCGCCCGGCCCTCCAGCCACTCATCGAGGTCATCCGCGGTCAGGTCACGCACCTTGGCTGTACCGATCTGCGGCACGATGTGGTTATCGATGAGGGTCCGGCACTTCTCGATCGTTTTCGGAGCGCGGCCTCTGAGCCCGACTTCGAGGAGCTTGTTCACCGCATCGGCTACTAAGTAGTTAGCCCTGGAGCGCGTGCCCATCTCAATCTCCGCGTGCAGTTCCTTGAGCCTGTCGCGTGCCTCGGCCCTGGTCTTGCCGTAGGCATAGCGGCGACGTCGCGTGCCTGCCGGGGTGTAGCCCAGGCTGACCGCGCCGACCCAGCAGCCCTTGGACTTGTCCCAGTAGAGCCCGTCATCCCCACGGCCGCGCCGCTTGCCGCTCGTAGTCGTCATCTATCCCGCTTTTCCCTTCCTGGCTGGCGTCAGGAACCCGCGACGCCGCGCTTCTCTGATCCATCGATGGGCGGTGGTGATGGGCACGCCTGCCTCCGCCGCCATCTCCTTGGCCGGAGCCCGCGTCCTTGGTGCGTACTCGGAGTAGGCTGCGGCAACGCGCGGGTAGAACTCCTCGGGGGCAGTACCGTCCGGTCGGGTCAGCCGCGGTCGGTCTGGTTCCTTCGGTTGCGCATGTCGGGCCTGTTCGCGCGCCCGGCCCCGGAGTTCGGCGAGCGACGGGTCGGGAGTGTCCGCACTGACGGATTGCGTGAAGTCCGCTATGACCTGCCAGGTCAGCCCCGCAACCGGTTGCCCCGGCTCCACCCGCGGCCCCGCGTTGAGCAGGGCTTCAAGCCGACTAATCGACACGGCCCGCAACATCTCGGGAGTGACCTCAGGCGCGTGCAGATACAGGCCGGTGATCACCATCCGACCCTCACTCTCACGAGGCCGCACGTGCAGCCCGGCGGCGCCGTCCGGTCCCGGCATCGAGATCCATCCGTCATCACCCAAGGTGTATGCCACGCAGCGAATGCTAGACCTACGCGCGTAAGTCAGTCAACAACAGCGCGTATGTTCACGTACTTGACTGGACTCGGGGGAACGTGTTAACTGCCGGGGAGGTCGCGCAGATTGCGGGACTTATATCCTAGGAGGTCGTCCGTGCGAGATACCCGGGTGAAGCTTGCCTACAGCATCGATGAGGCATTCCCGGCGCTTTCCATCGGCCGGACGCAGCTGTTCGACCTGCTGCGCCGAGGCGAGATCGCCAGCGTCAAGGTCGGCCGCAGGCGCCTGATCCCGGCCGCGTCGCTGGATGCGTACCTCGCCCGGCTGGTTGCCGAGCAGACCGACCAGCCGGCATGACAACGCCCGCCTCAGGGGGCGGGCGTTGTCAGCTAGCCGGGTGGGCTGGCGATGACGATACCCGCGTTCGATCACCTGGACGATGCCGCGCTGCGCCAGACGGCACCACTGCGCCGCTGCTGCCGGAGGTGGTCGCGGTGACCGAGGTGACCGCGCCGGACGCGCTGGGGCGAGCGGTGCACCTGCTCCCCGCTCGTCGATCAGTGCCGCTCGGCGAGAACCAGCTGACGAGAATAGATCAGGGCTGGTTGATGACTACGAAGACGAGGTTGAGAGCAGCCACTGGCAGGAAGATGATGGCCCACCACTTGAGATTTTTGAGGCACGCACCGGAGAGCCAGTCGTCTTTCTTTTGGTAGATTCCGACACTGACCGATGCCCATGCAAGCACGAAACAGAGGGTGGCCATCCACTGAGCTATAGCTCGGAAATTGCCGTGCAGCAGTATCGATAGTCCCGTAGCCCCCAGTGCAAAGAAAAATGTGATGGTTGCAAACCGTGTGGCTTGAACCACTGACAACAGGCCTTCTGCTACGTCATACTTCATCCCGGCAATACCGACGGAGGGTACGGTCGTCACCCTGGGTGCATCGCGGAACCGGATCGCTCCCAAGCGACGGCAAATTTTTATTACAAACTTGGGAATGAGTATGAGTACGTCCAAAGGCTTCCGGGTGTAGCCGTTCTCGTATAGGAGCGCACGACCCGCAGGTCGCACCCGTAAAACGCCCATGCCGCCTTTTGCTGGTCGGTCAATCAAGTTTCTTTTCTTGTCGACTTGTTGCCACCTTTTGATGCTTGTGTCAACCTGGTGGCCATATTTATAATTTGCCCGCCAGTTGTGATAGCGACATCTGTACCATTCTCCGGGAACCCAGCATCGACACGGATGCCTCTTACTTGTTATGGGATATGAGCATCGTACGGGCCAGGCGCTTCCCCGCAGAACCCACAGCATGATAGAAACGGCAGCCATGTACACTGGAAATAAACCGCCGATCCACAAGGGCCATGGCATGCCTGATATAGAGCTGAGGCGTTCTGCGATCCATTGGAAAGTTGAGGGGAGAAGTGACAGATAATCATTCATGGGTACACCCGGTCCCCGCGGCGCTCTCGCGGAACGGACCCCCCGACTGTTCCGCCCGTACTGCCGCAAGTATCGGACGCGCAGGTGATATGAACACAGCCGCCAAAAGGGTGCTTCAAGTGTCGACGAATTAATCACGCACGGCAGCTGAGCGAAATCGGTGCTTTAGTCTGGTCGCATGCAACTAGGCGTGTTTGTCTTATTCTGCCGACTCGACAGGAAGCCCGCTGGGCTACGGCGAGCAGCAGGTGATCACCGTGTGGACCATACCCGTAATGGGACTGTGCCAGAGGAGTCGGCTGCGGGATCCACCTCTCCTCACCGCAGGTTTCCGCGGGGCATGGATTCCCCGTAGTGCGCGGCCAGCCTCTGTGATGCGCTGACTATGATCACTAGGGTGGGATGGTTCGAGTCGCTCAGCGGCCCGTTTAAGCACGAGCGCCCCAGCCCGATCAACCAAGACAAGACTGACCATCACATGGTGCCGTTCGGGCAGGGGTTCACGACACGGTGCGGGTTACCGGCGGATGGGTCAGATTCGCGCTGGTGGATATCACGATCACGACCGCGCTGTAAGAGCTGCCAGAAGAGTAAGGACGCTGGGTAGCACGCGCACGCGCGTATCACTCGTCCAACCGGGCGTCCGGTCGACCAGTCGGATATGACGGTGCACAGCACCGTGAACGCGTCACCGGTAACACGCTCAGTGACCGGTAGACCGCGGTACTCCAGGGTCTCCCGCCGAGCGAACAACGGTCCATCCTCGCCAGGAGCGATCCACTGGCACACGAAGCCTTGGCACTTAGCGAGGTCCATCGGCCGTTTCGTCGCTCTCAGCTCGGGGCGGTCGTAGACCCCGGTTCGCTCGTCCGCTCACCGCGGGCGGTGCACGTACCGGGCAGGCACCCACAGTGCCGTGACCAGCTGGCGAGGTAACGCGCCCTGCTCGCTGGTAATCAGAATGTCGCGGTGAATAAACAGCGCGGCCGAGATGGGTGGCGTGGGGCTGGGCAAGCTGCGGCGAGTCTCGGTCGCGAGGTCGGTCAGCTCGGTTTCCGTGGCACCGTCCAGCCACGCCCGCCGGAACCGCAGGTAGGCATCGATCCACGGATCATCGGTGACCCCCGGTGGTTCACTCATTTCTGGCTCCCTTCCTGCGAGAATCGGCGGCTGAGTGTGGGACCGGCTGGCCATTGGGAGGCGATTCGGGGGCAATCCCTCAACCAATGGCCAGCCGGGGCCTCGGAAGCACAACGCGGGTCATCAGCCACGGCGGCACCCCGGCCGCACCGTCTTGGCGAGGTCAGCCAGGCGGGCCCGCAACTGATCGTCCGGGAGCGCCGGTGCCTCATCCGCGAGCGCGATCACCTGCCGCAGCATCGAGCGGACCGCCGCGAGTTCCACCGTTGCGGTGAGGTGATCCAAAAATGGGCGCGGGGTCACGACCGCGATCGCCCAGTCCGTCCGGCACGCTACGCAGGACCACGCTCGCATTCCCGGGGATACGCTGCTGCGCACCCGCACACCACTAGTGCCACCGCAGGACGGGCACGGGTTAACGTCAGCGGGACCGGTCACCGGGGACGGACCCTGCTCGATCATCGGGGCGCTCACCGGGCCGCCGCCAGGATCGCCTGCGCCACCTCGATGGCTTCGGGACAGGTGAGGATCGTTGCGGTGGTCATCGTGGCATCCAGCGTGAGTACCACCCGGCGTACCACGGTGCCGCCGATCAGGTCCACCTCACGCCACAGGATGATGGTGCGGTTGCGGCCCTGGGGTCCTGGCCGGTGAGGGCGAAGCGGTGGGACTGGTCGGCGTTCATCGCCTGGCACTCGATCTCTGTGCTGGGATCGGCGCGCACAATCGGCAGTAGCGAGCCTGGCGAGCGACCAGCGCCGCGGGCAGCAGAGCCTCACCGCACAGGGCGGTGTCCCGGCCCCGCGGCAGCCCGCTGGCCGCGGCGTCGATCGTCAGCAGGTGCGCTGTACCGGCGGTATGGGCCATCTCGATGGTGCGCTGCACCACCGGGATCGTTTCGTGACGCCTGGGTAACCGGTGCCGGGTCTTGCGGTGTTCGCCCATGGGGCAGCCCTGCGCTTTCGTGGATGGAACCGGCCACCACCGGGAGCCCGTGAGCCGGGGGGACAAACGCTCAACCGGTGGTGGCCGGGGATCAGGGGATCAGCGCAGCGGGTTCCTCCCGCTGCCGTTTGAACCTGCACAGCTCGTCGTAGCGGGCTTGCCCGGCCTCAGTCAGCGAGACCGTCTCCAGCCCGAGTGGGTCAGGCTCGCCGATGCTGAGCAGCCCGACGCGCACCAGCACGTCGAACAGCAGCTCCGGGAGCAGGGAGCGGGGCATCGGCGCTGCGCCGTCGAGATAGTCCCCCCCGGTAGCGGACCACCGCACCGGCGTGCACCCGCGACAGCGCCATCCAGTCGACCAGCTCCTGCGCGCTCAGCATCGGGGGAAGTTCGCCGTGCCGGGCGAATCTCGGCGGGTTGTCCACATCCGCGCGGACGAGTGGGCTGGTCACTGGTCTACCCCGCGTGTGCCCATCACCACGGTGATCCCCGGTGGACAGCTCACGTCTACCCCGGCTTCCCAGTTGCGCCCAGTGGCCGTATCGAGACATCCGGGGCAGTAGGTGACCTCACACTCACACTCATCCGGGCAGCGGGTGCTCGGCAGGCCCGACGCGTCGATCGGCTCACCGCACAGCGCGAGGTAACCCCCGTACCGGTAGCCCTCGGCCAGCGCCTCATCAGCGCAGAGCAGGTGAACACTTCGCGGCGCGCTCACCCCAGCCACTCCGTCAGCTGGTCCCACACCGCGGTGGCCTCGGCCTCATCCAGCTCGATCACACACGCACCAGTGGCATGCGGATCCAGCGTGATCCGTCCACCGATCTTGGTCATCACCAGGTTGGTGAACCCTCTCGACCCGCCATGCCTCGTGCAGGTCGCGTGGATCACCTTCCGGGTTCTGACCGGCTTGGTCGCCGCAACATCATCGGTGTCGTCGCTCACGACTGACGAGGATGAGCGATCAACAGGCGCGGGTGGCTCTCAGAAGAGACGCCCCCCAAATGGGCTACCTCAAGCCGACCCGGGCGGCCATGTCGCGCAGTTCCTGGCCTACCGCGTCGCGGCGTGCGCCCGGGAGCAGGACGGCAATGGTGTCCCGGACGAACGGGTTACGCCGCACTCGAACGGGATTCATCGTCTCAGCGCGACGCAGCGCCCGCACCGCGTCATCGCGGCGGCCCCGCAGCTGCGCCAGCGCCCGCCCGTACCCCACCCAATGGAAGGCGCGAGCGTAGGGAAAGGGGTTGCGCTCGGGATGCAGTCCTTCGGCGATGCTCACCGCATGGTCCGGTTCACCCGCATCCAGGGCCAGACGCACCCGACGAAACCCGACCCAGCTCGGTCCGAACTCGAACCCCAGCGGATCAGTCTCGCCGAGCTCGCCGAACCGGCTGGCCATGTCAGCGGCTGCATCCATCGCGGTGACCGCTTCGTCCGGACGGCCGTTCAGCGCGGCGGCGCGAGAGTGGACGGCGGTGAGTGTGCCCACCAGACCGGCGGTGGCAGCGGTAGTCGGCGGCAGGATCAGCGAGTCAAGCTCGGTCGTTGCCAGCTCGAAGGCCCCACCGGCGATTAGCGCCTCAGCTACGGCGACCCCGGCTACTCCGAGCGTGGTGGCTTCACCGTGCTCCTGGGCCAAGCGCCGCGCTAGGAACACCACCCGGCGCCGCAGGTCATCGGGCGCGGCCGCAAGGACGAGCCACGTTTGTGTGACGTGTACATGCAGGTACACGGCCAGCTCAAGCAACTCCCCATAGTCGGCGCCGGTAGCCAGCGTGGTGTGCACATCCCGGACCAACCCAGGCAACTCGGCAGCCACCTCAGGGAACCGGCACGTCTGCTTGTGTAGGCGGAATCGGGCCAGCCGCTCCCGCAACACCGCCACGGGAAGCACCAGCCCACCGGGGTGGCCGACCTCGATCGCATCCAGCGCGAGCCCGATCGCTTTAGTGGTGCTGTCGGTATGGCCGTTAGCGGGTGCGGGCACGGGCAGCCTGGTCAGCTCCGACATGGAGATCTGGAGCGCGTCGGCCAGCGCGGTGAGCTCCGAGAGGGTCGGGGAACGCTCACCACGCTCGATCCGGCTCAGGGTGTCCTTGCTCATCCCGGCCAACCCGGCGACCACCCGCAGCGACTTGCCCCGAGCGTCACGGACACGCCACAGCGCCCAGCCGATCGTGCGCGCTTCCTCAGCGTCCACAGAGCACCACGTCATTCACCGGAGTAGGGGCCCTCACCGATGCCCCGGGGAGCTACCCCGGGGCGGAACACTCCGGTGAGGGGTGCGAGCGACAGGCTACGCGATGCCTGGCGGTGGACACCGCGCACCGTGGACCCGACGGCACCGTGCTGATGATCGGCGCGGATCGGCCGTTTTCGCGACCTGCGGTGATGAAGATCTCGATTGCGGGATCATCGCTGGTCAGATCCACTATTTTGTAAGATCACCGGTAGTGGGCAAAACGGACAACTCTCGGCTACCGGTCTGCCGGGCGCGGGTGACACTCCGTGCCGGAACGACAACCGCGGGGGTACGGTGCCTCGTGTGGGAGAACAGGTCACCCGGGCCGACCCTGGCCAGTGCCGCAGGGCAACTGCGGACGGTGCTGGCCACGGTCCCGGCCGATCCGGACCATGCCGCGTATCTACGAGGTGCCACGGACACGCTGGCGATGCTCGGCAGACTTGCGGATGGCTCCGGGGAGTGTCCCGAAACCAAGGTAGTGGGATGCGGGCAGCACGCCGATACTGGTGAGACGTTCCCCCTAGGCAGCGTGTCCTGAAACCGTAGTGCTCATCTGCCCGCTGGGTGATCCGAGCTAATTATCGTCGTTGGGAAGGCTTACGGTCCTCGGCGGTCGTCCGAGGCCGTCCTACGTTGCTGACCTGGGCATTCGCGTTTTTCTGGTGTGCGAGTCCCTTCTATTGCGCTGTGGAAGAGTTCCATGATCCGCATCTCGCTCGCGCCGCATAACGACGACGTCCGTACCTCCCGGTGTGAGCGCGGTGAACGGCGGGCATGAGGGGTCTACGGAATGCGTCGCGGTCGGCGCTGTCTTCGTAGCTCGTTGGGAGGTGATGTCCGGCGGACACCCGGGATGGCAGAAGACGCTTGACAGTGAAGACCAAGCCGGGGGCAATGGCGAGGGAGAAGGCGGTGACATCCTCACGATTTGCGTTTGATCAACTCGGTGATGTCGCGCATCATCGATGCGGTCGTGCAGGCTCCACGACGCTTCGTTCTCGGTCCCGGGGCACAGGGGCGGATCCGGCTTGGAGCGACGGATCGAGGCCATCCGGCGTGCCTTGCCATGATCTGACGAGACCCATCAGTGTCTACCCGAGCTGCTCCGAGCCCCGTCTGTGCGCATGGACTGGTCGTGGGCTCGGAAGTTGGGTGAGCGCTGAGGCCCTGCCTTGGCGTCTGGTCGCCCTGCCTGTCTGTCTTGCTTCGCTTGCTCTCTGAGCTTGGATTCTTGGGTTTTGTTCGTTGAGCGGTACTCCGCTTGCTGTGCTTGGAGTTCACGTTGCCGGTCAATCTTGGATTGCTGGTCCCCCTGATTGGGGGTCTTGCGCTGCGGACCGTCGGTATCGGTCGTCGGCGATTCCGTCTTTTCCGCGTGAAGGTCGGTAGGGATGGTCCGGTATCCAGCATCTTCGGTCGTCACCGTTGATGAGGACCGCGATGATCGCGGTGGTGACGACACCGGCCCGTGATCCGGCGCGGGCGGCGGAGCAGCCGGAGGTGGTAGGGCACGATGGGCTGCCGGCAAAGGCTGCTGATGTGCGGGCGCTGGAGGGGGATCTGGGGAGTAAGCGTTGGCCGGTGCCTGCGGGGCAGGCCCTGCCGGTGCGTCGATGAGTGTAACGGTTACTGGATGTTCATCGCTGACTGCGGGCGTTACTTGAGCCGGTAACCGGCCTGCGGCGAGTCCGGTAGCTGGTAGCTCGGTGGACGACGAGGTGGTAAACATGGTCATCCCGCCCACGACGAGCACCAGTGCGGCACTTGCCGCCAGAGCGATCGCGGCTCCCGGCGTCCCGACTACCAGTCCGGCCCCCCGGCTGGCCCACCGCCGTGTGCCCCGGGCATACCCCGACTGCCGTGCCGGGGCAGAAAGCAGCTCGCCATCTTGGTGCAGCCCGTTCGTAGGCGTGACCGGCTGGTCAGCGGTGACAGCTGCAGGTGGCGCCGAGCTGGTGACGGGCTGGAAAAGGTCGGCGACCTGGCGTATGCGCGGTGGGGTTGAGGGGTTCGAGCAGCTCCCAAAGACGCGGTCCCTCACACGGACGTCAGTGCACCGGGCGGACCCCTGCGGTGCGGGGGCAGAAACACCAGGCGACTGGTTGGTCTTCATTACTGCCTAGCCTCTCTTACAGGTTCACCGGTCATCGGTGCCATCAACTACTCTCCGTGCACGACCGACTACGGCGCTCACCCCCAAATCGTTCAGTCAAGCCATGCCGTTACGCCAGTCGGAACAAACTATTGGTGCTTGCGCTGCTGGAGCGGTGGCACGCCGCAGACGGGATTCCGGGAGCTGACCGATCTGCTGCTGGCGGAAGTGGAAGCCGTGGTGTCGCCCGCCACGATCATGGGACTGCCCTGAGCGGATTTCTGCCAGGAGCACGGGACCACCTGGTTGCCAGTGATGGGACCACCTGGCGTGTCGCACCGTGGGGGTTGGGTGGATGGCGTTTCGGGAGGTTTCGGTGATTGAGGTGCGGGAGGTCCTGCGGGGGTGGCTGGGCGGTGGTGTGGTTCGTGAGGTGGCCTCGCGCAGTTGACTGACGAGGTGATCGGCCAGGTGGTGGCCGTGGGGCCGACACGCACCGGCCCCACGGCCACCCAGCAACGGGCCTTCGACCTCATCGGCGCCCCGATCCCATCCACCGACGCCTGATCGCGCTCACCCTCGCCGAAATCCGTCGACTACTCACCCTCGCGCACAGCAGCGAACCCATATTCAATCGCGCCCACCGCCGGGGGCCGCTGGCGATGGTGGCGAAAAGTGTGTCGGAGTGGTGAGGTGTCTGGGCCCAGTAGCAGCGCGGCCCGGCGATGCCGATCGGGACTCGGCACAGGGGGCGGCTTGTGCCTTGGCGTTCAGGCCATGCCCGAGGCGGAGAGCGGGTCGTAGCCCGGGGTGCGGAACAGCGCCTGCAACTGCCTGCGGCGCACGCCGACGTTGCTTCCTTCAATGATCGGGTACGACAGCGTATCCATCAGGTAGCGAATGATGGGGAACTTCTCGTCGTAGGCGGTGACGCCGACGATCTTGATGAGTTCGTTGATGACCTCGACGCTGGTTTCGGAGCCGAAGATCTTGGCGTGCAGGGCGAGTTCCGGCCCGCTGGGGTGCATCGATATGACGGCGTCCAGTGCGCGCCAGGCGAGCAACCGGACGGCTTCGATCTTTCCCTTGGCGTCGGCCAGGATGTCGGACACGGCTTGATACTCGATGATCGGCACTGGCCCGCCGCGCTTCTCGGTGAGAGCAAAGCGGTAGGCGATGTCGAAGGCCTGCCGCATCGCGGCGGCGGCGAAGACGCCGATCGACGCGCCGCTGGGGAGGAACGCGTTGCGAGTCAGCTCCACTGCCTGGCCTTGCTCACCGAGGAGGTTGCCGCGCGGAACGCGCACGTCGGTGAGTCGGACTCGAGTGGTGAGGCAGCCCTTGAGTCCGGGTAGGTCGCACGAAGCGCTCGACCTGTTCCGGGGTGCCCACCTGGTAGACGGGCGCCAGCGCGATCAGCGGACCGGCCATCGAGATGACGAAGTCCGGGCTCTCCGCTGCCCACTCCTCGATGAAGATGGCGGCGTCGACGCCGCTGGATGCCGCCCCGCAGAACGGCGCCGGGATCAGGCCCTTGAGGAATCCCGCCGCGACAGCATTTTCGAACGCCGGCCGCAGCAGCAGCGCCCGGGTCTTAGGGTCGGGTTCCGCACGTGTCACGGCGGCGAGATCCCGCAGCTGGTCCTGGGCGAAGCCGCGGGCGGCTGCTTTGAGCTGTTCTTGCTCCGGGGTAAGGAGGAACGAAATGGTCATCGGTGTGATCCCCTTGCCAACGTCTCGGTGGTGTGGGTCAGCATCACCCAGAGTGTCGCGCCGATCCAGATCACTCCGCGCACTCCGGCCCGCCGTTACGACCATCTGCGCACCGCCTCGGCCACCAACTCCCCTGGGTCGCCGCCCGCGGCATCTCCACCCACTAGCTGCGCCACACCACCCCCCTGGGTCAGTAGCGGCCGATGTGGCCTTCGCGGATCGTCGGGTGAGGGGCGTCCGGCGGATACCGGCGGCCTGCAGGAGGCGTTTGATGCTCCGGAGACTCACGCTGTGGGTTGCGGCGAGGGAGACGGCGGTGGTGCCGTCGCGGTAGGCGGTGATCAGCTTGGCGATGTCATGCTCATCGAGGCGATCACGCAGGCTCCCTGGACGCATCATGCTCGGTCTCGGGGCACACCGGGCTGGTGAGAGCTGCGGTGTGACATAATCGCAGGTCACCCGCTTGCGCGGAGTGCGAGTAAGCGGTAAGTAGCTCCACCCGCACCAGACGTCCGGTGACCGGCCAGCTGGACCGCAGAAGATCATCGCGCACGGATCCGCCCGATAGCAGCGGGCGGGGACCTTCTCCTCCGGTTCTCCGGGTTGTTGTGTGCTCGTTCAGCCGAACTCGCCGGTACGGACACCGGAGGTGAACGCCGCCCACCCTGCCGCGGTGAACCTCAGCGCTGGGCCGGTCGGATTCTTCGAGTCTCGGATCGCGCGGTGGCCGACACCACCGCCACCGCGCTGTGCGGCTCTCCGTGAGGTCGCGTCTGAGAAAAGGGACGAAATGCGTTTTCTTGCTGATGTCGTGAATTGTGCTTGCACTGCGCTTACGCCCCCTTGCGAGGGTGGTATCGCCGATTTTGCCCGTCGGTGGCGTTCGCTGGTTACGGGTGCCTGCATCAGATTTGTAAGGAGTGATCGTGATGAATGTGAGTGGTCTTGTGGTGGAGAGTATCGAGGTGGTCCCGGCCGACTCGCTGGACTCGGCGACTTACGGTCATGGCCTGCCCGAGCTCGCCGCATCCTGTTGCGGCGACTGCGACGACACCTGCAGTCTTTATCTGTCGGAGGAGTGGGACTCGGTTGACGTGTAGCTGAGTCCTGGAGGTCGGGTAGGTCGGCTCATCCGACCCCCTTTCGGTTGTTGTCCACCGGATCGATTACATGATGGGTGCCTTGGTGTTATCAGGAGGGTTGTCGGGGGATCTGCCGGGTGCCGGTGTGAGCGGTCCCGGTCCCGGTTTAGGGAGTGTGGGGTATGTGGTGGCGCCGGAGGAGCAGGTGGCGCTGAGTGGGTGGTTGCAGGTCGAGGGTCAGGCGCTGTCGGATTTGCTGTTCCCAGTCATCGGTGGGTGCGCAGACGGTGGGGTCAAGCCGCTGCTGGTGGTGTTGCGTCGGGCGGTGTTCCAGGGCAAGGCGCCGGGAGATCGCGCGTGGTCCGAGGGTGTGCGCCGGGCGCTGCCCGCGGATCTGGCAGCGCGGATCACCGCCTGGGTCAGCGGGTGGAACCGCGCCACGGCGCTGCACGACCACGTCCCGGGGGTTCTGGCTGCCGAGAGGTCGGCCAGGACCGAGGCGCTTCGCCACGCGGTCGGGGCGAGTGCTTTCCGGTTCGGTCTGCTGCTGGGCAGTCCGACCCTCGCCGATGCGCTCGGTGGGTGGGTCGAGGAGCCCTCGGCCACCAGCCCTGTACTTCCTGATCCGGGTGTTCGGGGAGCCGCAGACCGCGCTGGCACCCCATCGTCAGCTCAGCGACGCGGGCTGGCGAGACGTGGCCGGGGGCCTGCGCCGGCGCCCCCGCCTGGAGATGGGCCGCCTCGTGCTGCTCCGGGCCGCCTGGTCGCTGCCTCTCGGGCAGCTGCCGCTGCGCGCCAAGGGCGAATCCGACGCGGCGTTTCTGCTGCGGGTGGCCCGGTGGCGCGACCAGCACGGCATCCCCCGGCAGTGTTTCGTGCGCGTGATCGCCCCGCCCACCCGCACCCGCCCGAACCGGGCCCGCACCAAGGCACGCAAACCGCTCTACCTCGATGTCACCAACTGGTTTCTGCTCACCGCGTTCGAGCGTTCCCTGACTACCGCAGAAAGCCGGGATGCCGTGGTCGTTTTCGAAGAAGCCCTGCCCGACCTCACCGACGCCCCCCGCTACGGCGAGCACGGGCACCGCGTCACCGAATACATCGTCGAACTCTCCGCGGCCACCGCCGATGGTTGACACTCTGTCCCCGCGCTCAGTGCCCGGTGGAGACGACCAGGACACGGCCGCTGATTGGATCAGCGCGCACCTGTTCCACCGCGGCAGCCTCGATGATCTGATCACCGGGGCCGTCGCCGGGCTGGTCGAGGAGCTGACCTGTTCCGGGGCCTTGGCGGGGTTGTTCTTCCTGCGCTACTGGGAGGGCGGCCCCCATCTGCGCCTGCGCCTGTTACCGACCCGTGCTGAGCACGCCGACCAGATGCGCAGTGTCCTCATCGCCCGCGGTACCCAGTACCTCCATGACCACCCCTCACCCCCTCTCCCCGCCACCTACACCGCCGAGACCTACCGGGCCTCGGCCCAGCGCCTGGCGCTGGCCGAGCGACTCACCGACCACGACACACGGTTACACCCCGACGACACCGTGGAATTCATCGCCTACCGGCCCGAGTACGCCGCCTACGGCCGGCGTCCCGCCCTGACCGCGGTGGAGACCCACTTCAGCGAATCCAGCGCCATCGCCCTGCGCCTGCTCACCGCCGGCACGCCCCCCGACCAGCGCCACGCCCTCGCCCTGGCCATGCTCATGCTCACTCTCGCGGTGTGCGAACCCGACCTGGCCCACGCCGCCCGCCGCCTGCGCAGCGCGCCCGCCCGCCGCATCTCCCAGCCCACCGCCGCCGCGGTCCGTGCCTTTCAGGACAGCTACCAGCGCAGCCGCCAGGCCCTGCACGACCAGGCCTACGAGCTGTGGGCGCGCGCCGACCGAGCCGGCCAGACCCCGCTGGGCGGCGAACTGGGCGCCTGGCTGCAGTCCATCCGCACCCTGCACGATCAGCTGACCACCGCGCACGCGCAGGGCCGGTTCGCGCCGGTGGACAGCCTGTCCCCGCTGACCCGTCTGAGCTGGGCCGTCAGCGCCCAGACCCCCGCAGTGGCCCAGGTCGTGCTGCGGTGCATGCACCTGCTGTGTAACCGCCTGGGCATCCACGGCGCCGCCGAGGCGCACCTCGTGTCCCTGGTGGCCCGCACCCTGACCGACCTTGACCAGGAGAGGTGAACCCATGACCACCCCAACCAGCTGGCACAGCGCCCACATCTACTACTACGAACCGGACAAGGACGCCCTGATCCTGGACGCGATCCGCCCCCTGTGCCACCAGTTGCGCCCCGTGGTGGAGCGCGCTTACGTCATCCGGCACTGGCGGCAAGGACCGCACCTGCGCCTGCACGTCCGTACCGATCCACAGACCTGGGCCACCACGGTGCAGCCGCAGCTGGAGCACACCATCGGCGACTACCTGCGCGGGCCGCTGACCCCGTGGTACCCGGACCTCTACGGGGTATCCGTCGACGACATGGTCAACGAATTCGCCGAAAAACACGCCAGCCAACCAGCCACCTGAGATCGCGGTCTGCGCGCCGGTCAACCCGTAAGGTAACGACGACATGGCAGCTGCGGTGGAGGTTCGGGAGCTGGTCAAGCGTTACCCGAAGGCGCAGGCCGACGCGGTTGACCGGCTCAGCTTCGCGGTCGCTCGTGGGGAGATCTTCGGGCTGCTCGGGCCGAATGGGGCCGGCAAGTCCACCACGATCGGGGTTTTGACGACTCGGGTGCGGCCCACGGCCGGACAGGCATTGATCGCGGGCCTGGACGTGAGCGCCGCGCCGCGTACCGTACGCAGCCTGCTCGGCGTGGTCCCGCAGCGAAATAACCTGGACCGCTCGCTCTCAGTCCGGCAGAACCTGCTCTTCCACGCCGCCTACCACGGCGTGCCGCGCCGCGTGCGCAAGCCCAGGGCCGAAGCGCTACTGGAGCAGTTCGCGCTGACCGAGCGGGCCAATGACAAGCCGGAGTTCTTCTCCGGCGGGCAGAACCAGCGGATGATGATCGCCCGGGCACTGATGCACAACCCGACCGTGCTGTTCCTGGACGAGCCCACCACCGGGCTCGACCCGGCCGCCCGGCTGTTCGTCTGGGACCGCATCCGGGACCTGCGCGCGGCCGGCGTGACGATCGTGCTGACCACCCACGACATGGACGAGGCGGCGACGCTGGCCGACCGGGTCGGCATCGTCGACTCCGGCCGGTTGCTCGCCCTGGACACCCCGCCCGCTCTGGTCCGCGGGCTGGCCACCGGCTCCACCCTGCAGGTCACCGTTGAGCTGGCCGGCGAGGACGGGTCGGCGGGTCTGCTCGACCGGTTGGGCACGCTACCCGGTGTCCAGCGATGCGAGCAGCTCGCCACGGTGGGGGCCGCGCACACCGTCCGCCTCGCCGTCACGGGAAACGCGGCTGCGATGGTCGCCCCGGTGGCCACCGCGGTGGCGGCGCTGGGCCGGCTGACGGGGATCGAGATCGCCGAGGCCGGTCTGGAGGACGTGTTCATCGAGCTGACCGGGAGGGGGCTGCGGTGACGACCACCACCGCGCCGGGGCGCACCGAGGGTGTTGCCGAGGTGGTCCGGGGGCCCTCCCGGGCGCTGATGTGGCGCTCGTTCGGCTCGGTGCTGCGCCGCGACATCGTGGTCACCGGCAAGAACCTGCTGGCGTTTCTGGCCCAGGTGCTGGTGCAGCCGGTGTTGTTCCTGTTCGTGTTCGGCAAGCTGCTCACCGGCCTGGGCTACACCAGCAGCAACTACGCCAGCCTGCTGTTCCCGGGCCTGGTGGCGCTGACCGCGACCGTCACCGCGATCCAGGCGGTGGCGTTTCCGCTGGTGGCCGAGTTCGGCTGGACCAAGGAGATCGAGGACCGGCTGCTGGCCCCGCTGCCGATGTGGGCGGTGGCCGCGGAGAAGGTGCTCTTCGCCGCGCTGCAGGCGCTGGTCGCCGCGGCGGTGATGTTCCCGATCGGCATCGGCGTGCTCGGCGAGGTTCCCTACCGGGCTGCCGGACTGGGGCTGCTGGTCGCCGTGTTGCTGCTCGGCAGCCTGGTCGGGGCCTGCATCGGCATGACGATCGGCACGTTCGTGCCGCCAACCAAAATCAATATCGCATTCTCGTTGATCTTCGTTCCGCTGCTGTTCACCAGCGCCACCCAGTACCCCTGGCCGTCGCTGGCGCACCTGCGCTGGTTCCAGGTGCTGACCGCGGCCAACCCGATCACCTATGTCAGCGAGGGACTGCGGGCCGCGCTGGTGCCGGACATCCCGCACATCCCGGGATGGATCTGCCTGCTCGCCCTGACCGGCTCACTGCTGCTCTTCGCCACCATCGGCATGATCGGCTTCCGTCGCCGCGCCATCGACTGAGCCTGTGTTGTCCGGGTCGTAGCGGCTTTCCGGGCGCGTCGTAGGTGAGGTCGAACGGTCGGTGTCGGTGTCGACGGCTACCTTGTGCCGCATGCTGCCTCCAGCCTTGCGTGACGTCGATCTCATCGGAGTCGAGGACGCTGTCGGGACCGCCTCGTACACGAGGGGTACCCAGTACGCACAGCGACGCGCGGTCATCCGGATGCGGTGGGATTCTTCGGAGTGCGCACTTCACGGGACTGTGCTTGGGCGAGACGGTGACATCTACACGACGACGGCGTTCTTCTCGTCCTTCGATGCGTTGCCCCCGGAGCTCGAGTCCCCGGAGTTCGAGCTGGGGCAGTGCAGCTGCCCTGTCGGGTTCAACTGCAAGCATGTCGCGGCGCTGGTGCTGGCGGCGATGGACGCCGGGCATCCACCGGGGGCACCCGGCCGGAGTCCACGACCCGTGACGTGGGAGCAGTCCCTGGGATCGCTGCTCGAGTCCCGGCCGGTCGCTGCCGCGAGTCCGTCGAGCGCGACACCGTTGGCCATCGAGTTGACCTTGTCCGCGGACACACGACCGGCGCCGCCACGCGGGTCGGCGGCGAGTGGGCCGGCGCGCAAGCCGCTGGCTCGGCTGGTGAAGCCGGGCAAGAACGGCTGGGTCAACGCCCTGAGCTGGACCAAGCTGACTTCCCGGCACTACAACGGCGGCTATCTCATGTCGCACGTGCGGTTGCTCCAGGAGATCTACGCCCTCTACCGGTCACGCGAGAGCTCTCGCGACAGCTATTCGGGCTACTACTCCTACGGCTCCCACGGCGACGAGCGCTCGATCGACCTGTCCGCGTTCGAGAGCCGTCAGCTCTGGTCGATGCTCGACGAGGCCGAGAAGATCGGTGTGCAGCTGGTGCACGGACGCAAGCGACTGGGCCCGCTGGACCGGTACGTCAGCGCGCAGATCTGCCTCGATGCCACTCACAGCGAAACCTCCGGTGCGCTCGTCATCGCCCCCGTGATCCGTGTCGACGGGACGGACGCGGTCACCGACGCCGTGCCGATCCGGTTCATCGGGACCGAAGGACATGGTGTGATCTACGTCGACCGCGCGGAGATCGAGGGGAGCGCCGAACCCGGCGACTGGCGCCTCCAGTTGGCCAAGCTCGCCACGGCCGTGCCGCGGCAACTGCAACGGATGGCGCTGGAGAACCAGCGTTTCGAGATTCCCGCCGCCGAGCAGTCCCGTTTCTGTGACGAGTACTACCCGCGGCTGCGGCACATGGCCACGGTCATCTCGTCCGATGAGTCCTTCACGCCACCAGTGATCTCGGATCCCACGCTGGTGCTGCGCGCGTCATACGCTGCTGACCACGGCCTCGATGTCAGCTGGGAATGGGCGTATGAGGTCGGCGACTCACGGCTGCGGGCACCGCTGCATCCGGACCCCTCGGACCCCTCGGATGCCGGTTTCCGGGATCTGGACCAGGAGCAGGCCATCCTGGCCGACCTCGACATCCCGCTCGATCGGTTCGGGCTGCTCGGCGCCGATCCGCGACGGTCCCTGGTCTCGCGCGCTGAGCTCGGCGGTATCGACACGATGCGTTTCACCACGGAGGTGTTGCCGCTGCTGGCGGACCAGCCCGGGGTCGCCGTCGAGGTCAACGGAGACCCGGCGGACTACCGTGAGGTGGGCGACTCGCTGCGCATCGGGGTGTCGACCGATGACGTGGTGGGCGAGACGGATTGGTTCGACCTCGGGGTCACCATTGCCGTTGAGGGACGTCAGGTTCCCTTCGCCGATGTGTTCTCGGCGCTGAGCAGGGACGAGCCGTACATGATGCTTGCCAACGGTGCCTACTTCTCCCTGCAGAAACCCGAACTGCAGGCCCTGCAGAGGTTGATCGAGGAGGCGCGGGCGCTGCAGGACTCGCCCACCGGCCCGCTCAAGATCAGCCGGTTTCAGGTCGGACTGTGGGACGAGCTGACCGAGTTGGGAGTGGTCCACCACCAGGCCAGGGCATGGCAGCAGCAGGTACAGGGACTGCTGTCGATGGACTCCCTCGACTCGAAGGAGCCACCGGCGAGCTTCGCGGCGCGGCTGCGCCCGTATCAGTTGGACGGGTTCCGCTGGCTGGCATTTCTGTGGGAGTGCCGGCTCGGCGGCATCCTCGCCGACGACATGGGTCTGGGCAAGACGTTGCAGTCATTGGCGCTGATCTGCCATGCCAAGCAGGTCGACCCCACCATCTCGCCGTTTCTCATCGTCGCTCCGACGAGCGTTGTGTCGAACTGGGCGGTCGAGTCCACGCGCTTCGCGCCGGAATTGAACGTTGTGTCGATCTCTGACACGCTGCGGTGCCGCGGTCAGGCCCTCGACGAGATCATCGCGGGCGCCGATGTGATAGTCACCTCGTACACGCTGTTCCGGCTCGACTTCGACGCCTACTCGGCGATGCCCTGGTCAGGACTGCTCCTGGACGAAGCCCAGTTCACCAAGAATCACCAGTCGAAGATCTACCAGTGCGCGCGGCGGCTCCCGACGCCGTTCAAGCTCGCCATCACCGGCACACCGATGGAGAACAACCTCATGGAGCTGTGGTCGCTGCTGTCGATCACTGCGCCTGGGTTGTTTCCCAACCCGACTCGTTTCAGCCACTACTACGCTCGCCCGATCGAGAAGCAGGGCGATAGTGACCTTCTCGCACAGTTACGCCGGCGGGTCAAGCCACTTGTCAAACGTCGCACCAAGGAACAAGTGGCCGCCGACCTTCCCGCAAAGCAGGAACAGGTCCTCGAGGTGGAACTGCATCCACGACACCGGAAGATCTATCAGACCCATCTGCAACGGGAGCGGCAGAAAGTCCTCGGCCTGGTCGACGACATGAACAAGAACCGGTTCACGATCCTGCGCTCGCTGACGCTGCTGCGCCAGCTGAGCCTGCACGCCGCGCTGGTCGACGACGCACATCAGGATGTCCCCTGCGCCAAGATCGATGCACTGTTCGACCAGCTTCGTGAAGTGACCGACGGCGGACACCGAGCGCTGGTATTCAGTCAGTTCACCGGATTTCTCGATAAGGTGCGTGGGCGGCTGGACGCTGCGGGTGTGGAGTATTGCTACCTTGACGGCAAGACGCGGAACAGGGCCACGGTGCTGAAGCGCTTCAAGGACTCTTCGGTTCCGGTGTTCCTGATCAGCCTCAAGGCCGGCGGATTCGGCCTGAATCTGACCGAGGCGGACTACTGTTTCCTGCTCGACCCGTGGTGGAATCCTGCGACGGAGGCTCAGGCGGTGGACCGGACCCACCGCATCGGGCAGACACGGAATGTCATGGTGTACCGCCTTATCGCCAAGGACACGATCGAGGAGAAGGTGATGGCATTGAAGGTGAGGAAGGCCGAGCTGTTCTCCAGTGTCATGGACGACGGCAATGTCTTCGGGTCCGGCCTGGACGCCGACGACATTCGTGGTCTCTTCGCCTAGGTTCGCCAGCTGCCGGATACACCGACCGCGTGCCCATCTCGACCTGGGCGACCGGGACGGCGCGAGGGATGAACTTGCACAGGCTGTGCGCAACCGGTTCGGCGAACAGTGGCTAAGGGCCTGTTGGTAATTGGTCATGCGGCTTGCGGATCTTGTCGTTTTAGGGCTGTGCTGTGGTGCGGGGTTTGCCTCAAGTTGCCGGGTGGGTGGGGTTGGCAGGGTGCTCGATCGGGTGAATCGGTGGAGATGGTGGTGGTGAGGGGCCGGGTTCTGTCGGGGGTCGAACATATGGTCGATCCATGGTGGCAGTGGTGGTGGCGGGCCCGGCAGTCTCCGATGCGGAGGCCGTTGGGGAGCTGCGCGCGGCGTGGGCGCAGGTGTCCCGGGCTTATGCCCGGTGCTGGGCGGCGATGGCCGAGGTGTCCCGACGCACCACCCCCGACTGGGAGACCGCGGAGATCGCCGCCGCGCTGACCTTCACCACCCGCCGGGCCGATTACGAGCTGGCCTGCGCTGAGGTGCTCCTCGATCGGCTGCCCCGGGTGTATGCGGCGCTAGCCGCCGGGGAGCTGGATCACCACAAGGCCCGCGTGTTCACCGACTACCTGAATGAGCTCACGCCCGGGCAGGCGGAGCGGATCTGCGCCCGCCTGGTCCCCCTCGCGCCGGGCTGGACCACGGGGCAGCTGGCCGCCCGGCTACTGCGGGAGGTGCAGGCCATTGATCCCGGCTACACCCGCCGCAACTATGAACAAGCCGTACGCGAACGCGGAGTGCACGGCTACCTCGATCACACCGGCACCGCGGTGCTCTCCGGATCCGGGCTGCCCGCCGAGGAGGCCGCGGCCGCCGCGGCCCGGCTGGAAGCCCTGGCCGATGCACTGCGCGTGGCCGGGTACCCGGCCACGATCAACCAGACCCGGGCTGATCTGTTCCTGCGCCTGCTCGATGGCAGCCTCGACGGGCTCACCGGCGAGCAGATCCTGGCCACCATGCTGGCCCTGGGTCCCCTCACCCCCGCCGATCCCGACCCCACCCAGCCGGAGCCCGCCCAGCAGCGTGCGCCCGCCCAGGAACCCGAGCAGCCAGAGCCGGCCGGGCAGCCCGAGCCCTCTGGGCGGCCTGCGCAGCCTGGGGGTGCCCGGCAGCCCGGTACGGGCGCTCCCGGGGGCACCGCGCCAGCTCGCCCGGTGCACTATGGCATCGAGGTGTGGGTGCGGCTGTCCACCCTGCTGGGCCTGGATGAGCATCCCGCGGAGTTACCCGGGTGGGGCCCGATCCCCGCCCCGGCCGCCCGGAACCTCATCGCCACCCAGCACCACGCGGAATGGCGCATCGCCATCGTGGACACCCAGGGTTACCTGCTCCATGGTGATCTCACCCGCCGCCGGCCCCGCTCACGCGAACACCACCCAGACCACCGGGACCGCATCGGGGGGATCGTGGAAATCGCCGTCCCGGCCTCCATGCTCGGCGAGCTTCCCGCACTCGCCGCCCAGCACCCCACCTGGGCCTGGGTGCTGCACGGCATCACCGGCAGCTGGGAACACCGCGACCACGCCCGTGCTGCCCTCGATGCCCACCCGCAGCGGCGCTTCGCCCACATCGCACTACGCCGCCACATCCAGATGCGCGACCGCCACTGCGTGGGCCCCGGCTGCCGACGCCCCGCCACCAGCTCCGAGCTGGACCACACCCACGACCACGCTGATGGCGGGCCCACCACCAGCACCAACAACGGCCCCAACTGCCCCCGCCACCACACCATGAAACACCAGGGCGGCTGGACCCTCACCCAGCCCCAAGCAGGGCACTTCAGCTGGATCAGCCCGATGGGCCAGCACTACCACACCCGCGGCGAGCCGATCATCCCCGACCTCCCCCAGCCCCTGCCCCGCGACCCCGACCCCGACCCCCGGGGCCTGCCCCTGATGGACGAAGGACCCATCCTGCACCGCCCCGAACCACCCCCACCACCACCAGCGCGGCCACCACCCACCCCACTGCCCGACGAACCACCCTTCTGAGGCGCCTCACCCCGGCGGGCACCCCACCCGCCGGGGTCCGTAGCGTAGGTGGCATTTGCTCGTGTCTGTCACGGGTGGATGGGGCGTCGGAGATTGCGCCGCTGTGTGCGGACTTGCCGCCCAGGACTGGCGCGGGTGGTGTAGATCGCGGTGCAGGTTGGTCAATTTTCTGGTGAATTTCTTGCATGGTGTTTGCGCTGTGCTTACGCACTCACGCGACGATGATGTCCGAACTGTTGGTCAATTTTCTGGTGAATTTCTTGCATGGTGTTTGCGCTGTGCTTACGCACTCACGCGACGATGATGTCGCTGATCTGGCGGTCGTCGGGGGGTGGGGAGTCGAAGACCGCGCCGCTGCGCGCGGGAAGCGTCAGTACCAGGCCCCCGGGTGCCGGCTCGGCGGTGGGCGAGCCATCGGTCGCGAACAGCATCGTGGGCGTGTGGGGGTCGGTTAGTGGTATCTGGACCTGGCGGGGGACCTCGGCGACGTTGACGGCGGTGATCAGTGTGCTGCCCGTCAGGGTGCGGGCGAAGGCGTAGACGTCCGGATCGGCGTGCAGGCAGGTGTAGTCGCCGGTTCGCAGGGCGGGGTGGGCTCGGCGCAGCGCGATGAGCGTCTTGTGGAAGGCGAGGGTGCCGGAGTCCCAGTGCTCCGGCTGGTCCCAGGGGAAGCTTCGGCGGGCCCAGCAGTCCGGGGGTAGCGCCCCGGGCAGGCCGATCTCGTCGCCGTAGTAGATCGAGGGGGCGCCGGGGAAGGTGAACATCAGCAGCGTGCCGAGCCGGACGCTGGCCCGATCGTCGCCGGCGATGGTGATGAAGCGGGAGGTGTCGTGGCTGTCGAGCAGGTTGAGTTGGGTGAGCTGGATCGGCCAGGGATACAGGCTCAGCAGGTGGTCGATCTTGGCTGCGTAGGCGCGGCCGTCGATGCCGGGCCAGGGGGCGTAGGAGCGATCGTGGACGGTCTCGCGGCGGACGCGGTGGCCGGCGCTGAAGGCGATCGCCGCCTCGGCGAACAGGTAGTTCATCACGCCGTCGAACTGGTCGCCCTGCAGCCACTCCCGGCTGTCTCCCCAGACCTCACCGACGAGGTAGGCCTCGGGGTTGATCGCCTTGCACCGCTGCCGGAACTCCTGCCAGAACCCCTCCGAGCCGATCTCGGAGGGGACATCGAGGCGCCAGCCGTCGATCCCCTTGCGAATCCAGTACTCACCGACGCGCATCAGGTACTCGCGGACCTGCGGGTTGTCGGTGTTGAGTTTGGGCAGGGCGTGCAGCTCTACCCAGGCCTCGTAACCGGGTGGCTGGCTGTGGTCGTAGGCGTTGGCCGGGTGCTCGTGGACAGTGAACCAGTCGAGCCACGGTGAGGCCGCGCCGTTCTCGAGCACGTCGTTGAACGGGAAGAAGCCTCGGCTGGCGTGGTTGAACACGCCGTCGAGCACGATTCGCATACCGCGCCGCCGACACTCGGCGAGCAGCGCGTCGAACGCCTGGTCCCCGCCGAGCAGCGGATCGACCTGGTAGTAGTCGTGGGTGTGGTAGCGGTGGTTCGACGCCGACTGGAAGATCGGGTTGAAGTAGAGCGCTGTGACGCCCAGATCCTGCAGGTAATCGAGGCGCTCCCGGACGCCGGCCAGATCCCCGCCCTTGTACCCGAACGGCGTCGGATCGCTGTCCCACGGTTCGAGGTTGCGTGGCTTGTCCAGACTGTCGCTCTTCGCGAACCGATCCGGGAAGATCTGGTAGAAGACGGCATGCTTGACCCACTCCGGCGTGACGACGGCAGCCGAGGAGTCGGCAGGTTGACGAGTCGGTCGTTCCTGCATCGAGGATTCCCCATTCCATGCTCGCGCGCGAGCTCGACGCTACCGCGGCCGAGCAGTTCTACCCGGGACTGCCTCGCGCTCACGGCAGTGATCATGGTGCGAGCCTCTGGGACCGCGAATCGTTGGTGCGTCGATATGCGCGAAGGGCCCCGATGCGGGTCTGGATCATCGGGGCGAGCGTGTCCGGTCGGTAGCGGCTGGTCTCCAGTCCCAGCACCTGCACACCGGCTCGGCGGTGAGATACAGGGCTTGGCGGTGAGATACAGGGGAAGTCCGGCGGCACGCAGCCGTTCTCCGAGAGCGCGGATCGTGGTGCTCTTCCCGATGCCACCTGGACCGTCGACGCTGACGAACACGCCGGGTGGCTGTTCCATGGTGATCTCTCCGGGTTGTTGACGTGGAACCGGTCAACTGGGCTAGAACAAGCCTCGCTGGGACTCGGCCGTGGGTTCAGCTTGTGGCACGCCCCCGAGTTCATGCAGTTCTTTCGAGCTGCGCGGGAATCCGTTCTCGCGGGTGGCAAGCGCACAGAGCAAGCGGGCGGTGACCAGGACGTCGTAGGTTGCGCGATACGGTTGGAGTCCCTCGGGCAGGCCGGTGGCGAGGTCGAAGTGCTCGACAAGGGCACCGAGCTTGCGCGGGGGCAGGTCGGGCAGCAGTGCGCGGGCAACCCGCAGCGTGTCCAGGACCGCGTGGGCGTGCCAGCCAGGCAGCATGCGGCGAAGGACAGCGAGATCGATATGGACGTTGTGTCCCACGATGACGACCTCCTCGGCCAGGTGCCTGGTGACCGTGTCGCGGATCGCATCGAAGGTGGGTTGATCGACGACGTCATCATCACGCGGAACCGACACCTGGTAGCTGTTTTGCGCACCCGGCGCGGCGCGGCCACCAAGTCGCCAAGATCTCATCGGGGCGCCCGTCCTGGCATGCCCGACGCGCTGGACCGCTCGGACGGCGTGGTGATCTCCCACGTGGAGCGGTCATCCCTCGCCCGGCGGGGCCGGTTCGAGGCCGATCTTGTGAAAAAGGACTTACTCCGAACAGCGGAAACCCTGCAATCAGGATCTTCGTTTCCCAGCTCAGCAGGACCGCGACCCTCCGAGCAACGAGCACGTGGGTGGCTCAACCCCACGTCGGGAGCGGAGGAGGCGCCGTGGAGATCAGCCTTGTGCACTTCGATGCGCTGTCGCCAGGACTGTTGCGGCGACGATCAGCAGGATGCCCTCAACGACAAGGCTGATGACGCCGAGTGGCTCGGTCCAGTTGCCGATGTCGTCGTCGTAGTTGGGCAACCCGGGCCCGCGAGAGAGCACGTAGCCGAGGATAGGACCGGCTGCGACTCCCAGCGAGAGAAACCAACCTGACTTCGCGTAACGGGTCAGCAGCAGTGCTGCAGCCACGACACCTGCAGCTTCGAGAACGTAATAAAGAATCCGGACGTATTCCGGATCTTTGAGCCCGGGCACGCCACCTTGGTCGATGATGTGAATAGCAGCTACAGCCAAACACCCCACGACGCCCATCGCCCGCGCAATCACGCTCCTACCTGCGACCTTGCCAGGGGTGGTAGTTGACTGCACCGTACTATACACTGATCCTCTGTTTCGCCGTGGCGCACACCAACGATGCCGATCGGGCACCGTCATCTCTTTGTTCCGATGCCACCGCACACGCCGGGGCAGGATTAGGGTATATTCACGGACAAATCCGAAACAGGACCAAAAGAGTGTATTGACCATGTGAACTCCTCGGGCAGAGGGCTATTTTTTATGATTGCCAAACCTAACTAAGGTCTATGACGACCTCGACGAGGTACGGAACGATCTTCACCTGGCCGATGAAGCGATTGCAGCGGCTGCGTCCGCGATGGGGTCAGTACCGCGTGATCCGCCGCGACATCTGACCGCCTAACACCTCGGGGTGATCCACCGGTAACCGGTGGCGCATTCGGCGCTTCGGTCGCGGTCCCCGGCGGTAGCCATCGATTCGGAGGTCGGGCGTCTGAGCAAACGTACCCACCTTTCGGGTTCGACGCGCACCGTCGAGCACATCGCGGCGGTGATCACCCGTGCCTGGCGGCCAAGGTGGAGGCCAGTAGCCTTCGTGGTACCTCCTCACCGAGGTACCCAGCCCCAGGGGCGACGGCTCCGGGGCATCGGTGGGGCCGGGAGGAGAGGGCTCCAGGTGGAGGCTGAGGACGCGCGGACGATCGGTGCACGGCTCGGATGATCCGGCGTCGCCGCGGGATAAGCCTGGAAGTGGTGGCCGGGCTGGCCGGGATCACCGCGCAGTACCTGTCGATGTTGGAGCGTGGTCTGCGTCCCCTCGCTGACTCTCGTTGCCTCCTCCTTCGACCATCCCGACGCCCGCAAGTCTGGCTGACCAGCTCGATGGCGAACTCCCGTCGGGGTTCGGCATGGCTCTGCTCCGTCAGATCTGCCTCGCGGTGACGCTCGGTATCGGTTACTTGTGGCCATTGTGGGATCCGAAGCGGCAGGCCGTCATTGACAAGATCGTCAAGGTGGTCGTGGTCCGCATCGACGACTCAACCACGTAGCGAGCGGGACCCGGCCACGACTGCGCACGCTTCCGATCGCAGGTTCCTCAAGTCACTGTTCGCAGCCAGGAGAGTCGGCAGGTGCGACCACCGTCATGCCTGCGTCGGCTGCTGCGGCGGCCAGTCGACGGTCGTAGGTCACGAGTTCCACGTCTGATGGATCCCACTCGGCAGCGGACACGAGATGGATAGCGTCCAACGTCCTGATCATCGGCGCGGTGAGCGCGCCGGCGCGGTCGAGGATGTCGGAGTCCACGGCGACCTGGGCCACTGCGGCGAGTACTTCGGCCGCCTCGGCCAGTTCCTCGGCGAGAGCGGCCTGGTCGATCAGCTCGCCGGTCTCCCGGTGGTTGTTACGACGGATGGTCCGCAGCACCTCGGCGCGGGAGAGCGCCGAGGTCACCGTCAGGTCGTCGGACCGCTCGTCGAGCCACTCCTGAAGCGCCCGTGACCCGTCCTCGGTCCGGACGAGCTTCACCAGTGCGCAGGAGTCGAGATAGATCATCGACTTTCCTCGCGCCGCAGCTGTTCCAGCGTGGCGCTCAACGGAGGTGCGTCGGCCCGACGCGGCAGTGGGCGCCGGCCGGCGAGGCCACCGGACCGGCCGCGCCGCAGCCTGCCCCGCGCCTCGAGCTCGTCGGCCCGCTGCTCGGCCGGGGTCGCCGGAACCAACCAGCCGACCAGCCGGCCTCCGCTGGTCACCCGGCCGATAGCGCCCGCTCCGGCCAGCTCCACGACGACCTTCCCGGCGTTGCGTAGTTCCCGGATGCTGATATCACGCTGCGGTCCTTGCGCAACCGGGATCCGGCGAGGCTGGTCGGTGGTCGGGGTGCTCGTGGCTCACGTCGGTCAGTTTAGCTGCAGCGTCTGTCGATCGTGGCTTACTGTCGGCAGCAGTGCAAGTGCGAGCGAGGCGCGAGCTGCGCATGGCTCAGCCAAGCAGCGTCACTGCGCGGCATGGCCTGGCGGATGGGAATCGCCCCCTGGGGTCGATGGTTCCGTGACGATGGATTCTCTGCCTCAGGGAATATTGATGACCTGCCCTGGGAAGATCCGGTTGGGATCGTCGATTTGCG
This sequence comes from uncultured Actinomycetota bacterium, assembly GCA_963712995.1. Taxonomy (GTDB): domain Bacteria; phylum Actinomycetota; class Actinomycetes; order Mycobacteriales; family Pseudonocardiaceae. The sequence goes on from CAVQKH010000022.1 coordinate 118,833, forward strand.
GGTTTGCCGCTTCCAAATCCGACAGGCTGACCCTGAACCTTCTCGCGATGCCGTTCAGGGTGTCTCCTCGTTGGACGACATACGTGCGCTTGGGCTGCGGAGGAGGTTCAGATGTGAACCAATCCACACATGCCCACGCAACGTAGCGCCTGCGGCCCTCGTACCGTACCGGAATCCACCAATGACTCCCCCCGCAGCTCTGATACTGCGCGCCGGACACAGCCTCGCAGCCGGCGGGGATGGACTCGCCGGAGTCGAGGCGACCGTCCGATCTCGAGTCGCCGCTGGCACGTTCGCGGATATTCAGACCATCAACCCTGCTGACGATCCAACAAGGCCACTCGCGCTCCGTGCGCTGGAGATTGGCCGGACGGTTTTCCACTTGGGGTCGCGGAGCGTTCTGGGCCTGAGCTTGAGGCGCAATTTCAGTCATTTTGAATCCTTTTCTCTCGAATCGTGGGAGGTGAGGGTCTCCGTTGAGAGAGACTGAGCGCCGCCTGATGAGTACGCCATGCTCTACCTCGATCGGGTGAACATGTGCGGTGACGGAACACTCGGCAGCGGTGACCGAGCCCCGCGATCATGAACACTGACGAGTGAATGTTCGAACTCGAGTGCCTCTGGAGTGGTGCTGTGGACCGGGCGTACGGCTGGGTCCGCCCGGTGGCCATGGTCCCGGGCAGTCACGTCACCCGGGAGGGACAAGCGTGACGGCGCAGGCGACCCGGCTTGATCGCGCCGCGTGGCGGCCGATGCACGATCGCATCCTGCTCGCCTGGGAATCGGTTGGGCACTGGACTCTTTCGAAGTCCAGACCCTGGTGATGTACTCGATCGCGACGGTGATCAGCACGTTCTCCCCGACGTTCCTGATCTTCCGGTTCATCACCGCGATGGGCGTCGGCGGGGAGTACTCGGCCATCACCCTCGGCGATCGCCGAGTTTCATGCCCACCCGCCGTCGCGGCACCGCTACCGCCGTGACCATGAACTTCTGGTCTATCGGCGGCATCGAGGCCCGTGGCCTGTCCCTCGACGCGGTGGCAGCACAGCGGTAGACACCCGCCTGGTGGTGAACAACGTGCGCCCCGGCGTCGGTCAGCGCTGCAGCGGTGCTGACCGAAATAATTGCGGTGCTCATCATGGTTTCCGACCGACGCCGCTGAAATGGAATACCTCGGTCGGCGTACCAAGGTCACAGGGGTCGGGGCGCCAGCGTGAACACGAGACGACGCCGGGTGCTAACAGCTCCAGACCATCGAAGAAACGGATGAGTTGTTGACGGCTTCGGGAAATTATCGGGGCGGCACCGCTCTCGTTCCACAGCCGCATGGCTTCTTCCATCGCCTCGGCGTCGACCTCTGCGGTGGGGTGTGACAACAGCAGGTAGCTGTTCGATGACAGCGCGCCCAAAAGGCGCTCGATGATCGCGTGCGCCTCGTCATCGTCCGTGATGAAGTTCACGATACCCAGGAGCATGAGTCCGACGGGTTGCGTGAAATCCAAGGTTCGGGTGGCTTGCTGCAGGATCGTCTCTGGGTCACGCAGGTCCGCCTGAATGTAGTCGGTAGCGCCTTGCGGGGTGCTGGTGAGCAGGGCGCGGGCGTGCGCCATGATGAGGGGATCGTTGTCGACATAAACAATGTGGCATTCCGGCGCGATCATCTGGGCGACTTCGTGAGTGTTGTTAGCGGTCGGCAGTCCAGTGCCGATGTCGAGAAACTGGCGAATCCCCACCTCGCTTACCAGATGTCCAACAGCACGAATCAGGAACGCCCGCTCGGCGCGGACGGTGTCTCGGAAGTTCGGGATGAGGGAAAGAATCTGGTGAGCAGCCTCACGGTCGACCGGGTAATTATCCTTGCCGCCCAGTAAATAATTCCAGAATCGAGCGGAGTGTGTTACCCTGGTGTCGATACGCAGAGGTTTTTGCTGATCCTCCGCGTATGAGCTGTCCGGCATGAGTACGCCTCTCTTCTGCGCTGACCTTCGCATACTCTACGCAACGAACGGAATCGAGCTCGGAGATAGGAGCTGCCCGTCGGACAGCACCGCGGCGGGCAGCGCTTTGGCCTGCTCGTACAGCGGCGTCTCCTTGCGGCGGACTCTGGCTGTGGACCGGTAAGACCAACCGTGAGATTGGCGTTTCGGTCGTCCTCAGCGAGCACGCCGTCGCCCGGTACCTCCAGAACATCTTCGCCAAGGGCCGCACACGCCGTCGACATCCCCACAGCGGCCGGTACCTACGGCGTCAGTCACGCGAAACCGCGCCCGAACATCGCGCCGATCCAGGCGTTGAGCCTCGCGCTGCAGGCCCGCCTCGGCGACGCGGAGATCGACACGGCCCTGACCGCTCGGGCCGCGCTCCAGGGCCACGTGCTCCCCGAGGGTGCTGACCTGCTGGTGATCGACGGCCCGTTGTGGGGCCGCCAGCATCTGCCACGGGCACTGGGCTACATCAAGAGCCACCGCGGCGGATACCTGCCGCCGCATCTCAACCGGCTGGTTTCCTCGTTATCGCCCGGACAGCGGACCCCGGTGTTCCTGCTCGGCAGCTCGTGGGACCGCTACACCTGGTACCTGCGGCTACCGTGCATACCCGGCGCGCCCTGGGCCGGCATCGTGCGCCTGGAGTGCAGCGCGACCCTCAACGCCACCGATGCGATCGGGATGGCGTGGCTGAGCCAGGCGACGCTGTGCCGCTACGCCTCGGTCGAGTACTAAGTGGTCGCCGCCAGAAGTCAATCGGGAGTTGACTTGACGGCAGGTCAGCTGCGCAGCGACGGTGCGCGCCGTGAACGCGACATCACCGACATCCCGGGCGCGAAAAACGTCGGTGACGTCTCGTTCACGGCACCCGACGGACTTCGGGAGCCGACCACTGATACCCGGGCGCCCCAGAACCTCTACCCGATCGCCGGGCTCGAGCGGCCGCTGCGGCGGCGCGTCGGCGACGTCATGCTGCTCCACCGCGGGTTACGCAGAGCCGGTGCCTCTGATCTCCATGAGTGCCGAAGGTAATGACTTATCACATCTGATATATAATCAGGGCATGGTCGGTGATCCTGCGGGGGTGCGCAACCCCGCTCTGATGCGGGTGTTGCGCTCTGCCGCACGTTTGCAGGAACTGGTTCCTGACGCGGTACTCGTCGGTGGCTCGGCGGCCGCCCTGTACGCGGGTCACCGGGATTCCTATGATCATGATCACGTGCTGGCGGACCTCGCCGACCGCTTCGACGCGGTCCTTGACGCGGTCGAGTCGCAGGAGGGCTGGGTGACCAACCGCGTCACGCCAGGGAAGATCATTCTTGGAGAGCTCGGCGGCATCGAGACCGGGATCCGGCAACTGATCCGGCGAACTCCGTTGGAGACCGTGCGGATTGAGCTCCCGTCGGGTGAGTCCATCACCGCACCGACCCCCGAGGAGCCCTTGCGGATCAAGGCGTTTCTCGTCCTTCGCCGCAACCAGACTCGTGACTACCTCGACGTAGCGGCGCTGGCAGACCGGATGGGGATCGATCATGCGGCCAGCACGCTGTCGGGCATCGACGAGTACTACGCCGACCAGCACGGGGCCGGGGACGGGGTCGCATCCCAATTGGTCCGTCAGCTCACCGAGCCGGCTCCCAAGGATCGCTCGACCACGAGGAGCCTCCGCCAGTACAAGAACCTCGCCGCGCGCTGGCAGGAGTGGGACGAGGTCGTCTCGGTCTGCCGCCGGCTGGCGACCACGATGGTGGAGGGCTTGGGATGAGCCTGGTGTTCCGCAACATCGACGTCTCGCCGGATGATCCGGTCGAGGTCTGGCCCACCGAAGCGGTCCTGACCGCGCTGGAGCGGGGTGGGCTGGGGCACTGGCGGCGGCTCGCCGCGGCGATCAAGGAGGACCCGTGGGGGCCGGTGTCCCGGCGCGTGGAGGAGGCGCTGGAGGTCTCCCGGCCCTACGGAGTCGGTGTCGTGATGGCTGAGGTGATCGCCGCCGCTCGGAGGCGGGCGGAGTGCGCTGAGCGCTCTGCGGTGGCTGCCGAGATCACCCGGTTGCAGGCGGTTTCGGGAATGGCCAGGGCGGAGTTCGCCTCGGCGATCGGCACCTCGGTGTCGCGGCTGTCCACCTACTTGAGCGGCAAGGTCACGCCCTCCGCGGCACTGTTGGTACGGATGCGGCGGGTCGCGGCTTGCCACTCCAGCGCATCTCACTCATCCATCTGATCCGGCGAGCGCCCGCACGCCGCTTCGGCAAACAATGTGGGGGCAGTAAGCCTCGCCGCTCTGGTTTTGGGCACGTCGCTGGCGGCGGCCAAGCGGCTCCTCGATCATCGGATCATGGTTGTGGCAGCGCGGGAACCGGTCGTGACGGTGCTGACTGGCGGGTGTCCCAGTGAGTGCTGGCCAGGCGTCGCTCGGCGATGGTGAGCAGATCGAACACCTCACGGGCGAAGTAGCCGGTGGTTCCTCGTTCCACGTTCTTGCGGGTCCCGATCTTCGCGTCGGCCAGCTCTTCGAGCGCGGTGCGCGCGGCGGGGGCCGACACGGTCAGCATCCGCTGCACGGTCCGGGCGGTGACCAGTGGTGTCTCCGGGAGGAGCTCGATGAGCCGGGCGACGGCCGAGTCGGCTCGCGGGACCTGCCGAACACCCTGGGTGCGTCGCCGGGCTGCGATCTGGTCGCGCCACCGTGCGCGCAGTTCAGCGATCTCGGAGGTGAAGCGGACCACCTGGTCGACGGCCAGTTCGGCGGCGTCGAGGAATATCCACAGCCACGTTTCCAGACCGGTCTGGGCATCAGCGCAGGACGCTGTCCCGTCGTGGCGGTAGGCGCTGAGACCGTCCACGTACGGCATCGGATCTGGTGAGCAGCACCAAACTGAGCGGGAGCACCGCCGAGGGAGTGAGTCCACGGCGGGTCAGCACGGTGTGGATCAGCGCGCGACCGACTCGTCCGTTCCCGTCGGTATAGGGGTGAATGGTTTCGAACTGTGCGTGCACGAGCGCGGCCTGGATGAGCGCGGCGTGGGTCCCACCGTTGGCGTACTGGACCAGGTCGTCCATCAGGGCACTGACATGCTCGGGCGGTGGGGGCACGAACTGGGCATCCAGGGGATGCCAGTCATTACCCCCGATCCAGTTCTGCACGCTGCGCTGTCCCCGGTGCTGCTCGTCCGGGAGCAGGGCGTAATGGAGATCGTCGATTCCCGCCGCAGTGATCGACGGCGCGGCGGCGAGATCGCCGGCTGCCTTGCGCAGCGTCGTGATGTTGTTCGCGACGAGCGCAGCGTTGCGAGTGAAACCGGCTGCCAACTGCTCGTACTGGGCCAGCTCCGCCAACGCGAGCTGCTGCGGGGCTACCTGCATGCCCTCGATCCGCGATGACGCGATGGCCTCGGAACGGAGCAGGAAACGGGCTAGGCCTTCGAGAGCGCGTGTCTCGGGTCCGACGCTGAGTGCCCGGACTTCTGATTCGACCTGCGCGGCGCGAGCCGCGAGCCTCACGCTGAGCACCACCGGCCGCGTCACCAGGTCGTCTGGGAGGTACGCGTGGTAGGCGCCACTTCGCTGCCCGGTGCGGCTCGGGGCGCCGAAGGAAGGCGCCCACTGCCGGGTGATCCAGGAACCCACTCCGGCCCTCCTGCCCGCAGCCGGCCTCGTCGATGAAATTTTAAACCTCTAAACTTTCATCGACGAGGCCGGTAGGCAAGGAAACCCGCTAAACATGAACGCTCGACGTTCACCGCCGGTTGCGACCCGCGTGCGGTCTCCGGCCAGGGCGGCTCGTAAGAGGATAGCGCGCTGCTGGCCAGCGGTGACCTGCTCGCCACGCCGTGCGAGTATCACCCACGCTGCCAGCCGAGGATGAAGGAGGTGTCGATGTCGATCAGCGTTCCTGGGGCGATCAAGAATCATGCTGCGTTCATCTGGTCGGTGGCCGACTTGCTGCGCGGTGACTACAAGCAGTCCGAGTACGGCAAGGTGATCCTGCCGCTGACCGTGCTCCGGCGGCTCGACTGCGTGCTGGAGCCGACCAAGGCCAAGGTGCTCGCCGTACACCGGCAGCTACGGGCGATCGAGGACGTCGATCCGTGCTGCGGCGGCGGCCGGTGACCTGGCCTTCTACAACACCTCGCCGCTCGACCTTGCAGCGGACTGCTCGACGACCCGACGACGATCGCCGACCAGCTTGCGCGCCTACATCGCCGGGTTCTCCGCAGGCCGCCCGGGACGTGCATCGAGAAGTTCGAGTTCGACGCGCAGATCACCCGGCTCGACGAGGGCGAACCTGCTGTACCTGGTGGTCGTCGAAGTTCTGCGACCGAGGTCGACCTGCACCCGGACAAGGTGTCCAACCTGGAGATGGGCTACGTCTACGAGGAGCTGATCCGCCGCTTCTCCGAGCTGTCCAACGAGACCGCCGGGGAGCACTTCACCCCGCGCGAGGTCATCCGCCTGATGGTCAACCTGCTGCTCACCGAGGACGCCGACGTGCTGCACAAGCCGGGCATCGTCAAGACGCTGCTCGACCCGGCGTGCGGCACCGGCGGCATGCTGTCGATTGCCGAGGAGTACCTGCGGGAGCTGAACCCGGACGCCCACCTCGAGGTCTTCGGCCAGGAGCTGAACGCCGAGACCTACGCGATCTGCCGCTCCGACATGATGATCAAGGGCCAGGACGCGCGACAACATCGCGTTCGGCAACTCCTTCTCCGACGACGGCCTTCGACGGCGAGCGCTTCGACTACCTGCTCGCCAACCCGCCGTTCGGCGTGGAGTGGAAGAAGGTCAAGCCGACGTCGTCAAGGCCGAGCACGACAGGGATGGCTTCAGCGGCCGCTTCGGCGCCGGGTCTGCCGCGCATCAACGACGGCAGCTTCCTGTTCCTGCAGCACATGATCTCGAAGATGAAGCCGGCCGAGCGCAGGGCGGCACGCGGCTCGCGATCGTCTTCAACGGCTCGCCGCTGTTCACCGGCGCGGCCGGCTCGGGCGAGTCCGAGATCCGCCGGTGGATCATCGAGAACGACTGGCTCGAGGCCGTCGTCGCGCTGCCCGACCAGCTCTTCTACAACACCGGCATCTCCACCTACTTCTGGATCCTCACCAACCGCAAGAGCGCCCGAGCGGCGCGGCAAGGTCCAGCTCATCGACGCCCGCGAGCTGTTCACCAAGATGCGCAAGAGCCTCGGCGACAAGCGCAAGGAGATCACCCCGGAGCAGATCGCCGAGATCGTCCGGCTGCTATGGCGACTTCACCGAGAACGACGCGGGTGAAGATCTTCCCCAACGAATCCTTCGGCTTCCTGCGCATCACTGTGGAGCGGCCCCTGCGCCTGCGCTGGGAGGTCACCGAGGACACCCTGGCCGCTTTCCGGTGCCCACCCCAAGGTCGTCGCGCTGTCCGACGAGGCCCGCGCCATGCTGGAGACGGGCCTGCGCCGCTGGCGCGACGAGGTGCTCACCGATGTCAAGCTGGCCACCAAACGGGTGGTTGAACTGCTTCTCGGTGCCGGACAACGCGGAAAACCGCTGCAGAAAGCGGTCCTGGAGTCGCTGGCCATCCGCGACCCAGAGGCGCCTCCTGTGCTCGACGACAAAGGCAACACCGAACCCGACCCCGAACTCCGCGACTACGAAAACGTCCCGCTGCCTGCTGTACCGCTCACCTTCGAGGCTGACGTCACCGACCGGCTGGGCACCATCGAATACCGCGCGGCCGTCGCCGACTACATGGAAGCCGAAGTCCTCCCTTACGTCCCCGACGCCTGGGTCGACCACACCAAGATCAAGATCGGTTATGAGATCCCTGTGACGCGCCATTTCTACAAGTACGTCCCCCCTCGCCCCCTCGCCGAAATCGACGCCGAGATCAAACAGCTCGAAAAGGAGATCCAAGCCCTCCTCGACGAGGTGACGGATTGATGAGCTGGCCTAGAATTCCCACTCGTCGCCTCTTTCGTGTCGTGAATGGGGGTACGCCAACGTCCGACCCAAAGAATTGGGATGGCGATATAAAATGGATTACGCCCGTAGATCTTGCGGCGATAAATGGTGGGATTATCGAAGATTCACAGAGGAGTATTACGCCCACCGGTCTCGCGTCAGGTAGTTGCTCCGTTCCGAGGGGGTCGATTATCCTATCTACCAGAGCCCCGATCGGATATGTGGCGGAGACCGTTGTTGTCACAGCTTTCAATCAGGGTTGCCGTGGCCTGATACCTCTTGTCGACATTGATACGAGATTCTTTCGCTATCACTATCTTGCAATTGCCGATAATCTTGCCGCGCAGGGCTTAGGATCCACTTTCATGGAGTTGTCGGGTTACAGCCTCGCGGCGGCGAAGGTGAGTTCGCCACCTTTGTCTATCCAGCGTGCAGTCGCAGACTTCCTCGACGCCGAGACCTCTCGTATTGACGCCCTCGTCGCCAAGCAAGACCGTTTGATCGCGCTTCTTGAACAAAGATTTGCCGTGAAAACCGCAATGCTTCTCGCAGGTAGCGATCAGTCGCAAGAACGAAAGAGGTCAACCGGAATTCCGTCGATTCCAGAGATACCGTCGGCGTGGCAATTATGCCGGAACAAGAAATTTCTTCACGAGGTCAACAGTCCATCGTTAGATGGTCAAGAAGAGTTGTTGTCTGTTTCCCATATTTCTGGCGTGACCTCCCGCTCAGAGAAGGAAGTCAACATGTTTATGGCGGAGTCTCTCGAAGGGTACAAGAAGGTCTCCGTCGGAGATTTGGTCATTAATACGATGTGGGCATGGATGGGTGCCGCCGGGGTGTCTCCTATAGAAGGTATCGTGAGTCCGGCATACGGAGTATATCGATTCGATCAGTGTGCCATGCTCCCGCTGTTTTTCGACGCCCTTGTTCGAACCAGAGCATATATTGATGAGATGACGAGATTTAGCAAGGGCGTTTGGAGCTCTCGCCTTCGACTCTACCCTGATGAATTTCTACGGCTATCGTCGCCTATGCCGCCTTTGAGTGAACAGTATAGAATTGTGAATAAAATTACAGCGATACGACAAATCGCTTCTCGCAGTTGTACAGTTCTTAAGAAAGAAATCGGGCTTCTTCAAGAACGGCGTCAAGCGATCATCACGGCGGCGGTGACTGGGGAGATGGATGTGCCGGGAGCGCGGGCGTGAGAGTGTGATGAGGCGGCGTTCGAGGCGGAGATTGTCGTCTCACTGGTCGGGCATGGCGGATATGAGGAGACCAATGGTCACGAGTTCGATGCCGGGGCCGGACTCGACTTCGGGCTGACGTTGGCGTTCATCGGGGCGACTCAACAGGAGCAGTGGGATCGGCTGATCGCGCTGCATGGCGGGCCGGACAATGCGCAGCAGGGGTTTAAGCAGCGGCTGGTGAAGGAGTTGGACTCACGCGGCACAGTGGATGTGTTGCGGCACGGGGTCGTCGACCATGGGGTGACGATTCAGCTCGCCTACTTCCGGCCCGCGCACGGGCTGACACCGGAACTGGTGGCTCGGTACGAGAACAACTACCTATCGGTGACCCGGCAGCTGCGGTACGAGAAGGACTCGGACAGGTCCGTCGACTTGGCGCTGTTCATCAACGGTATCCCGGTCGCCACCGCGGAGCTGAAGAACGCGCTGACCGGCCAGACCGTCGACGACGCCAAGGAGCAGTACCGCAACGGTCGTGACCCGAACAACATCACCCTGGGCCAGCGTGCTGTAGTGCACTTCGCCGTCGACACCGAGCGGGTCGCGATGACCACCTGGTTGGCCGGTCCGCAGACTCGGTTTCTGCCGTTCGACCAGGGGGATGGCGGACATGCAGGCAACCCGCCCAATCCGGACGGCCACCGCAGTGCCTACCTCTGGCAGCGGGTGTGGCAGCGTGACGCCTGGCTGGACCTGCTGCAGAGGTTCGTGCACGTGGCGAAGGCGCCCAGGGGCTCACGGAAACCACCCACCATGATCTTCCCGAGGTTCCACCAATGGGACGCGGTGCGCAAGCTGGAGGCCGCAGCCAAAGCCGACGGCGCGGGTCACGACTACCTGGTGCAGCACTCCGCGGGTTCCGGCAAGTCCAACACCATCGGCTGGCTGGCTCACCGGCTGTGCAACCTGCACGGTGCGGACGACCGGCCGGTGTTCGACAAGGTCGTCGTGATCACTGACCGGAGGGTGCTGGACAAGCAGCTCCAGGACACCATCTACCAGTTCGAGCACGCGCACGGCCTCGTGCAGAAGATCGACGTTGACTCCGCTCAGTTAGCCGGTGCCCTGGCCGGTGCCCAGGCCCGGATCATCATCACCACGCTGCAGAAGTTCCCGATCGTGATGATCCAGGGCGTCAGGCTGCCCGACCGGCGCTACGCGGTGATCGTGGACGAGGCGCACTCATCCCAGACCGGGGAGAGCGTTAAGGACCTCAAGGCAGTCCTCGGCACCACCGAGGACGAGCAGCTCAAAGCCGCCGAGCGCGACGAGTCGGCCGTCGGGCAGGACGACCCACTCGGCGAGGCACTCGCTGCGGCGGCCAAAGCCCGCGGAAAGCAACGCAACATCAGCTTCTTCGCGTTCACCGCCACCCCGAAGGGTCGCACGCTCGAACACTTCGGCCGGCTCAATCGGGTGACCGGCAAGTACGAGGCGTTCCACACCTACTCGATGCGCCAGGCCATCGAGGAGAAGTTCATCCTGGACGTGCTCGCCAACTACGTGACCTACCAGACTTTCTGGAACATCGAGAAGAAGGTCGCGGAGGACCCGAACTACGACGCCAAGAAGGCCAGCGCAGCCATTGCGCGGTTTGTCAGCCTGCACGAAAGTAACTTGGCGCAAAAGGCCGAAGTCATCATCGAGCACTTCCGCCGGCATGTCCGCCACAAGATCGGTGGCCGGGCCAAGGCCATGGTGGTCACCGCGTCCCGCCTGCATGCCGTGCGCTACGTCCAGGCGCTCCGCGCATACTGCAAGCACAAGGGCTATGATATCGGCGCGTTGGTGGCCTTCTCCGGCACTGTGCTGCCCGATACCGAGAAGCACACCGAGTCCTCGCTCAACGAGTTCCCCGAGTCCCAGACGGTCCAGCGATTCAGCACCGGTGAATGGCATGTGCTGGTGGTCGCCGAGAAGTACCAGACCGGGTTCGACCAGCCGCTGCTGTACGCGATGTATGTGGACAAGTCGCTGTCCGGGCTCGCCGCGGTGCAGACGCTGTCCAGGCTGAACCGCATGTGCGATGGCAAGGATGGCACGTTCGTGCTGGACTTCCGCAACGACACCGACGACATCCGCGAGTCGTTCTCGCAGTGGTACACCACGACCGTCGCCACGCCGACCGATCCCAACCTGCTCTACGACACCCGGCATGCACTCGACCCATTCGGTGTGCTGTGGCCGGAGGAAATCGAGCGCGCCGTCGCGCTCCTGCTCGGCCCGCAGCAGGCCAACAGCCACGGCCGGCTGCACGCCGCGCTGACCCCAGCAATCGACCGGTTCGCCGCGCTGGACGACGACGAGAAGGATCGCTTCCGCGACTCGCTGGCCAGGTTCACCCACACCTACTCGTTCCTGTCCCAGATCGTGTCATTCACCGATGGCAAGCTGGAAGCGGACTACTTATTCTGCCGAGCGCTCGCCACGTTCATCCGCTCGGCCGGCGAGGCCGGGCTGGACCTGGGCAAGGAGGTCGAGTTGACCCACCTGCGCACCGAACAGACCTTCTCCGGCTCCCTTGCGCTCGAGGCCGAACACGGCGAGGTGAGTACGTTCTTCTCCGGCGCCGGCCGCCAGGCCATGCCGGAGCAGGAGCCACTCTCCCAGATCATCGCCAAGCTGAACGAACGGTTCAGCACGGAGTGGACCGAGCGGGACCGGATACATCTCGACGCGATCTTCGACGACCTGGCCGCCCGCCCCGATATCCAGCGGGCGGCGGCGGTCAACACCTCGGAGAACTTCAAGCTCGTCATCGAGCAGGAGTTCGTCAAGGCCATCGTCGCCCAGATGAACCTGGCCGAGGACATGTCGTTGCGGCTGCTCGACAATTCCGACGCGCGCAACCTGGTGGTGGACACCTACCTCAAGCTCACCCAGGGCAAGGCCAAGGTGGCCTGGCAGGAGCACTGCCCGATCGGTGATCTGCTCGGTCCGGACAAGGAGAGCCAGCACCTGGAGTACAAGTCCACCCTGCGGATCACGACCACCGGCGAGCTGTACAAACCGTTGGAGACGGCGACGTTGAAGACGGTGGCGGCGTTCGCCAACAGCCGAGACGGGGGAACCCTGCTGATCGGCGTCAGTGACGACGGGTCGGTATTCGGGCTGGCCAGTGACTACGCGTTCCTGCGCAAGCCGGGCAAGGACGACCGAGACCTGTTTCAGCTTTACCTCGGCGACCTCATCGCCAATTCGATGGGAGCCGCAATGGCCTCGAACGTCAGTACCTACATCCACACCATCGACGGAGCCGATGTCTGCCGTGTGCACGTTCATGCTTCGGGTTTTCCGGTCGACGCTAAGGTCACGGTCGACAAGAACAATCAAATGATCAAGAAGGCGACGTTTTATGTGCGTGCGAGCAATGCCACGAGAGAACTCGACGACGCGGAGAAGGCAAGATACATCCTCGGGCGCTGGCCCACAAGATTTTTTTCGTCTGAAAATATCCCTTAATTCTCGAAATCACGTTATGCCGCCCACGCCACATGACTGGTGGCAGCGGGTGGACGGGATCCCCGCCGAGCGCGGTCACGGTTTCTTGGGACCGGCCGGTGCGGTGTCGCTGTCGATGACCACCCAGGTCTGGTCGGCTCGGTGGTTGAGCCGGGTTCCGAGTTCGATGAGCCGGCCGGCGAACGCCTGCTGTTCCTCCCTGGTGGCGCTATCGTCCATGATCTGCATGGCAAGCGGTACGACGTCGGAGTTGAGCCGGGCGAGGTCGGCCAGCAGTTCACGGTCGGTGCGGATCATGGACGGTGAGTGGGCTGGGCTGATTCGAGACCGCGTCGCAGGACCACGCGGGTCGGGGCTGCGGGAGTTGCGGCCAACCCAGCAACCGGCGCGGTCGGTGAATGCGCCGCAGACGCAGTGACAGATGCCGATGATCAAGCCGTAGGAATGGTCCAGCTCGACGGTCTGAGGCCGGCAGGTATGCCGCCGGCGTGGGACGGGTGCCGCATACCAGGGCAGCCCGTGACGGTGCCGGACGTCGTGGTCGAGACCGTCCGGTACCCAGGTCCTGCTGGCTCTTGCGGCTCGAAGGGTGGATCTGCCCTGTGTGGAACGCTGATCGTGTCGCGGGACCGTCATGGCATTCATCCGAGCAGTCCGCCCCGGCCGGTGGCAGATGACATTCGATGACATTGTCGGAGGTGCTGTGCCGCACACGGTGACGATCACCGGCTCACGACGTACCGAGCATCGCGAGCCGGCCGAGTACGGCCTGCTGTTCGACGCCTACCTGCGGCCCTTCGCCGCCGAGGGCCCGCACGTCTACGTCGGCGGGGCGCTGGGGATCGACACACTCGCGCTGGACTGGCTGGCCGAGCACACAGCGGCTGCCCTGACTGTCGTGGTCCCCTGCACCCTGGCCGACCAACCTGAGCAGGCCATGCAGACTGTCCTGAGCGCCAGTGGCCGGACCCACCGGGTGTCACTCGTCGAACTGGGTGCCCCGCGGTTAGACGTTGACGCCTACCACGCCCGCAACCGCTGGATGGTGGACCGCAGAGATCTCGTCATCGGATTCCCCCGCGGCGACAGTCCGGGCAGCGGGACCTGGTACACCATCCACAATGGAGCAGAACGAGCCAGACCGCGATTGATCGTCCCGATCTGACGCCGAGGATGAACAATCGAGCCAACGCATGCGGCTGCTGCGCCGACTCCGTGAACAGCGGGGATGCAGTGGTGCGACAGGAGAGCAAATGAGCAACCGGACGGTGTTGATCTCCGGAGCGGGCATCGCCGGGCCGACGCTGGCGTACTGGCTGGCACGGCACGGATTCCACCCCACCGTCGTCGAACGAGCCGCGGCGCTGCGCTCCAGCGGCGCTCCGGTGGACGTCCGAGGGCACGCCGTGGACGTGGCCGAGCGGATGGGCGTCATGGCGCGCATCCGCGAAGCCGGCACCGACGTGACGGACCTGAGCTTCGTCAACGACACGGGCCGCCGCGTCGGCAGGATCAACATGCGGGCCCTGCAGCGAGCGGCCGGCAGTCGCGAGGTGGAGCTGCCGCGCCACGACCTGGCCTCGATCCTGTACGAGGCGAGCCGGGACCACGCCGAGTTCGTGTTCCAGGACTCCATCGTGGGCCTGAGCCAGGACGAGCACGGGGTGAGCGTCACCTTCGAGAGCGCCCGACCTCGCCGTTTCGACCTGGTGATCGGAGCCGACGGGCTGCACTCAGCAGTGCGCCGGTTGGCGTTCGGGCCGGAGGCCGACTTCGTCGCGCACATGGGGATCTACGTGGCAACCATGGCACTCGATGGTTCGAAGGAACCCGGGGGAGAAGTCGTCATGCACAACACGCCCGGTAGGGCGGTCGCTGTCCACCCCGCACGCGGCGGTGCCCTGGCGGCTTTCATGTTCCGGAGCCCAGCGGTGCCCGACTTCGACCACCGCGACACCACCCAGCACAAGCGGTTGCTCGACGCCGCGTTCGCGGAGGGCTCCTGGCGGGTGCCCGAGCTGCTCGACCGCATGCACGCCGCGGCTGACCTCTACTTCGACTCCGTGAGCCAGGTGCGTCTGCCCCACTGGTCGCATCGCCGGGTAGCGCTACTCGGCGACGCCGCGTCCTGCATATCGCTTTTCGGGGACGGCTCCAGCCTGGCGATAGCGGGCGCGTTCACCCTCGCTGAGGCGCTTGCGGCCAGTCCCAGCGATCACCGGTCGGCCTTGCGCCGGTACGAGGCCGGACACCGGATCCTGGTGGAACCCAAACAGCGCAACGTCGCGCTAGGTTCCGCATTGCTCATCCCGGCCACCCGGCGCGCAATCCTGGTCAGGAACCTGTCCACCCGGCTCTGGCCGGTGGGAGCCGCCGCCGGATGGTTGACGCACCGCATAACCCCTCGCCGTGAGTACGCGTAACCACCCGTCAGCCGAACACGGGTAGCCTGGACAGGGATGCTCCGGGGCTGGTCCTGACGACGCTGGAGCGCGGTGGCCTCACCGGCTGAGCACAGCTGTGAACGTATATTCCGCGATCCCGGCCTCTCTCGGGCGGATGCTCCTCAGCTGTTTGGAGGGAGGTCAGCGAACATGAAGGTCGTCATCTGCGGAGCTGGCATCGCCGGACTCGCGCTGGCACAGCGACTCGACGCGTTCGGCTGGGAGGTCGTGGTCCTGGAGAAGGCGCCCGGTCCCCGACCGCAGGGTTACATGATTGACTTCTTTGGGCCGGGGTACGACGCCGCCGAGGCCATGGGTGTGCTGCCCAGGCTGCAAGAGTTCGGATACCGGTTCGAGGAGGCGAGTTGGCTGGACGAGGCGGGACGGCGCCGTGCCACACTGCGCTTCGAGCAGTTCGGCAAGATCGTGCAGGGTCGGCTGTTCAGCATCCTGCGCCCCGACCTCGAGCAGGCGCTGCGTGAGCAGCTCTCCGACAACATCGACCTGCGGTTCGCCACCAGCCTGAGCGCCGTCCACAACACCGCCGACGGTGTGCGGGTCACGCTCAGCAACGGCGGCACGCTCGACGCCGACCTGCTGGTGGGAGCCGACGGGATCCATTCGACCGTGCGCGCCCTGGTCTTCGGTGAGGAGCGCCGCTACCTGCGCTACTTGGGCTTTCACACCGCGGCGTTCGTCTTCGATGATGCGCGGATCCACGCCGAGGTAGAGGGGCGGTTGTGCCTGACCGACACCGTCGACCGACAGATGGGTCTTTACGGGCTGCGCGACGGGCGGGTCGCAACCTTCGCCGTGCACCGCACCCCCGACCCCACGTTGCCGCACGACCCGGCCGTCGCGATCCGCCGCGAGTACGGCTCGCTCGGCTGGATCATCCCGCAAGCTCTGGACCGCTGCCCACCCGCGGCCGAGGTGTACTACGACCAGGTCGCGCAGATCGAGATGCCGCGGTGGAGCCGTGCCCGGGTCGTGCTGCTCGGTGACGCCGCCTACGCGGTGTCCCTGCTCGCCGGTCAGGGCGCCTCGCTCGCCATCGCCGGTGCCTACGTGCTCGCCGAGCAACTGGCCAGGGCCGACTCCATGGAGATTGCGCTGGATCACTACGAGCGGCTGTGGCGACCGGTGGCCGAGGAGAAACAACAGGTCGCCCGCGACGGGGTCCGCTGGTTCCTCCCGCACTCGCGTGCGCAGCTGCGGGCGCGACACGTCGTGATGAGGCTCGCCCGCCTGCCCGGGATCGACCGCTACATTGCGCGCGCACTGGCAGGCAAGTCGACGGCGCTGGTCAGGGAACTGCGTGCCACCGGCCGCGAACCAGCCCGTGCGGCGATCCGGCAGACGGTGCCGGGCACCCGCGGCGCCGACCCGGCGGCATGAGCGCGGTCTCGCCGAAGGCCGGGCGCTGGTCAGCGCTGGGTCGTCGGCCTCATGGCGCTGATCGGGGGTGTATTGCCTGCGGCCCGGATCGCTTTGGGCACGTTGACGGCGAGTAACACCATGAGTCCGACGACGAAGAACACCACGAGGGAGAGGTTCGCTGTCCGGTAGCTTCCGGTGTTTTGCAGGGTCAGCCCGAATAATAGTGGTCCCAGAGCACTTGTGCCGGAACTGGAGATTTCGTAGAGGCTGAAGTACTCGGCCTCTTTGCCTCGGGGGATCATGCTTGAGAACAGCGAGCGGGATAACGCCTGAGTGCCGCCGAGTACGATCGACAACACCAGGGCTACTGCGTAGAACTGCAGCGCGTTGCCTGCTTGCAGGAAGCGCACGGCCACCACGACACCGATCCACACCACCAGGCTGGCCACGATCACGTTTTTGGCGCCCCATCGTTCGGCGAACCGGCCTAATAGCAGTATCCCCCCGAAGCCGGTGAACTGCACCAGCAGGATTGCGCTGAGCAGCGTCGTCTCGTCGAGCCGGAGTTCTTTCTGGCCGTAGTCGGCTGACAGTGTGGTGACCGTTGAGATGCCGTCGTAGTAGATCAGGAACGCGACGAGGAACAGCAGGGTCAGCGGATACCGCCGTAGCCCCCGCAGGGTGTCGCCCAGTTCGCGGAACCCGGAGGTGACCGCCGAGCCCGACGCCTGCCGGCGACCAGTCGCAGAGCGGGGAAGGTGCCGCAGGATTCTTAGCGGTACCAGGGAGAATATCGCCCACCAGAGCCCGGCGCTGCATAACGACAACCGGGCCAGCAGTGCGCCGTCCTCGATCAAGAATGACCATACGAAGTTCACCGTGAGCAGGATCCCGCTGCCGATATAGCCGGCCGCCCATCCCAGTGAGGACACCCGGTCCCGGAGGTTCGGCTCGGCCAGGTCGGGTAGTAAGGAGTTGTAGACGACCTTAGCGCAGCTGTAACTGAGGAACGCGGCGGCGAACAGCACCGTACCAAGGATCCAGTCAGTGGGGCCGATGAAAATCATGGCTGTGCAGCTCGCCGCGCCGAGGTAACCGAAGCTCAACAGCATCAGCCGCTTACGGCCGGTGCGGTCGGCGAACGCACCCACGATCGGCATCAGCACCACGAGCAGCACACTGCACGCCGATACCACGTAGGCGAACACCGAACCCGGCAGGATCGGCAGTCCCAGCACGTGCAGCCGACCATTCTCGCCTGCCGCGTTCACCGCGATCGTCGGGAGATACCGGCTCATGAATACCGTCACCACGGTGGTCTCGAAGCCGTGGCTGGCCCAGCCGTAGGCGTACCAACCGAATCGCTGCCGAGCACACCCCTGAGCTTCACGCACCGAGGCCACCCCTAATGACATCGCCCGGCCTCCCGCGCCGCACACTCGCCCTCTCGGTGTCGTGCATCGGTGAGCAGGGCACCGTACATCGTGAGCAGAGGCCCCAGCTACGGGATTGCTCTACTTGTGGAGCATCAAGTTGACCTTGACGGTGTCCGGTCTTCGTGGTCGAGGGCGGCGAGACAGGCGTGAACATCGTTGGCGTCGGGGACGTCGAGGTCTGTGTAGAGGGCCAGGGCGCGGCACCAGTGGTGGCGGGCACGGTCGAACTCGTCGGTGGCGTGGTGGGTGTGGGCGAGGCCGTGGTGTGCGCGGGCCTGCTCGTAGCGGTCGCCGATCTGGCTGGCCAGGATTAGCGCGGCGGTGTGCTGGCTGCGGGCCTGATCGGGGTGTCCGATGGCTTGGTAGGTCTCACCGGTGCCGTTGAGGGCCTTGGTTTCGCCGGACCGCTCACCGATCTCCCGGCATCGGGTGACAGCCTGCTGGTGGTATTCGAGGGCCTGCTGGTAGCTGCCCTGCAGCTGGTGGACGTCACCGAGGTCGTCCAGCGCGTAGGCCTCGGTGGCCTGGTCACCGATTTCGCGGCCGATGACGAGAGCTTGCTGATGGTGCTCGAGGGCCTGCGGATAGCGCCCCATCCGGCAGTGGACGATGCCGAGGTTGGCCAGCACGTAGGCTTCGCCGCCCCGGTCACCGAGCTTGCGGGCGATGATGAGGGCTTGCTGATGGTGCTCGAGGGCCTGCTGGTAGCGCCCCATTCGGCAGTGGACGAGGCCCAGACTGGTCAGTGTGTAGGCCTGCGCGGCCTGGTCACCGATCTCGCGGGCGATGACGAGGGCTTGCAGGTGGTGCTCGAGGGCCTGCGGATAGCGGCCTTGCCGCCGGTAGGCGAAGCCGAGGGTGGTCAGCGTCCAGGCTTCGCCGCCCCGGTCACCGAGCTCGCGGGCGATGACGAGGGCTTGCTGATGGTGCTCGACGGCCTGCTGGTAGCTGCCCTGGTTCCAGTAGGCGAGACCGAGGTTACGTAGCGCGCGGGCTTCGCCGCCCCGGTCCGCGCTGTCGCGGAACAGGGCGAGAGCCTGCTGGTGGTGCTCGAGGGCCTGCTGGTAGCTGCCCTGCCACCGGTAGACGGCGCCGAGATTATCCAGCGCGGTGGCCTCGCCGGCTTGGTCGCCATTGCGGTGGGCGGCGTGGTAGGCGTGGGTGTGGATGGCCACGGCTTCGGGGTAGTGACCGCCGAGTTCCAGATAGCGGAACAAGGTGCTGGCCATCGCCGTGGTGTACTCCGACCAGCCTTGGGCAGCGGTGTGGGCGCAGACGGTGGTGAGGGTGACCCGCTCGGTGTCCAGCCAGGCCCGGGCCGCGGTCGGGTCGGCCACCGGCGGGGTGGGTGTGCCCGGTGGGGCGATGCGGGGCCAGCGATGCTGTTCAGCAGGAACGAGGGTATCCGTTGCGGCCCTGGCGGTGGCCAGGTAGTGATCGAACAGTCGAGTCAACGCCGCTCGCCGGTCCTGCTCGGAGTCCTCCAGGGTGGCGAGGTGGGTGGCGTAGGCGCGGAGCAGGTCGTGCATGCCATGCCGGTCCGGGCTGGCGGGTTGCATGAGATGCGCGCGGGCCAACAGGTCCAGGAGGTGCCGGGCCTGGTCCAGACCGGTGTGAGTCAGGGCTGCGGCGGCGTAGGGGTCGAGGTCGGGGCCGGGGTGCAGCCCCAGGAGCCGGAACGCTCGCGCAGCGCCGGTCGGGAGGTGCTGGTAGGACCAGGAGAAGACAGCGCGGACCGCGGTGCGCGGGTCACCACCGGCGTCCAGCAGTTCCAGCCGCCGCTGTTCATCACCCAACTCCCCGACCAGGTGGGCGAGGCTGATGGTGGGGCGGGTGGCGGCGATCTCGGCGGCCACCCGCAACGCCAACGGCAACCGTGCGCACTGTTCGGCCAGCGTGGCCGCCGCGTCGGGTTCGGCCTCGACCCGCTCACCGATCAACGCCCCCAGCAGAGCAGCCGCATCCTCGGGTGGGAGCAGATCGAGGTCCAGGCGCCGGGCACCGTGGCGGGCCACCAGCCCCACCAGGGAATCCCGGCTGGTCACCACTACCAGCGCTGTGGGAGTGCCGGGCAGCAGTGGTCTGACTTGTTCCACGGTGGCAGCGTTGTCCAGCACGATCAGCATTTGCCGTCCATCCAGCAAACTCCGATACAACGCGGCCCGTTCCTCCACCTCCGGCGGGATCTCCGCCCCGGCGACTCCCAGGGCACGGAGGAACCCGGCCAGCACATCGGCTGCGGAAAGTGGCTGGTCTGGGTCGTAGCCACGCAGGTTGACGTATAACTGCCCGTCAGGGAAGCCGCCCCGGACCCGATGCGCCCACCGTAGTGCCAGCGCGGTCTTACCGACCCCCGCGGTACCCGACACTGCAGAGATCACCACCGCCGCCGGACCACGCTCCGCTGCCGCCTGGCCGGCGGGAGCGATCAGGAGTCGGTCGAGTTCGGCCAGCTCTCGGGTCCGGCCGGTAAAGACGTCCACGTCGGCAGGCAGCTGCGCCGGCAACCGGGGATCTGCGGATAGCCGCGCAGACCTGGTGACGGCGGGAGCTGTCAGTGCCGGGTCAGCGGTCAGGATCTGCTCATACAGCCGTTGCAGCGACGGGCTGGGATCAATGCCCAGTTCCTGGGCGAGTCGCAACCGCATCTGACGGAAATGCTCTAGCGCGTCGACCTGGCGTCCGCAGCGGTACAGCGCGAGCATGAGCTGGCCGGCCAAACGTTCGTCCAGTCGGTGCGCCGCCACCCCGGTGGACAGTCCGGCCAGTAGCCACGCGTGCTGACCACGGCGCAGCTGGAAATCGTTGCGGTCCAGCTCGACCGCGAACCGTTCGCGCTCCACAGCGTCGCGCTGGGCGTTGAACCACGCGGTGTCCAGAGCGGCGAAGGCCTCCCCCCGCCACAACCCCAGCGCTTGCTCGAACAGGCTCAGAGCGTGGTCCTCACTCTGCGCGGTGCGGGCTTGGATGACCAGGTGGCGGAAACGGTGCAGGTCCACCGTCATCGGATCGACTGCCAGGACATAACCACCGGAGCGCCGCACGATAGCGACATCGTCCACAGCGGCCAGGGCGCGGCGCAGACGGGAAAGGTAGCTGTGGAGAGTTTCCCGAGCACGAGGCGGCGGACGCTCCCCCCAGACACGGTCAACGAGTTGGTCCGTCGACACCACGTGATTGGCCTCGACCAGCAGCGTTACCAGTACACACCGCTGCCGGGCGTGACCGAGATCGACCAGTTGCCCATCAACACCTACCTCGACGTCACCGAGGACCCGGAACTCCACCACCCCGACCACCCCCCTTGAGCCACAGGCCCCGCCACCCCCTTGCCTAGCGGGTCTGACCAGTCGATTCAAGGTCTGCACAAGGTTCATCCACGATCGGCTGGGCACAGTGGGCCCTACGGAAGCCGCAAGCAAATGCCCTAACTACCAACTGGGGAACGCAGAGATGCCGAGGCCGCGGGGTGAGATGACGCGGGGTGAGATGACGCGGGGTGAGATGACGCGGGGCAAAAAAGATTGATCGTAGTGACCATTGCCGAATTTGCCGAGGGGAGATCTCGATGACGACCGCTACTGTCAGCGACGTTCCCGCTAACGCCGCAATCAGCGTGGCCGATCTGTTGCTGGGAATCAGTAACGGGGATCGGACGGCTTGGGATGAAATCTTGCGCCGGTACAGCAAGCTGGTGTTCGCGACGGTGCGGTCGTTTCGGTTGCAGGAGGCGGACACGCTCGATGCGGTACAGGCCACCTGGCTGCGGCTGGTAGAAAACGCCCACCGAGTGCAGTCCCCAGAATATTTAAGCGGCTGGCTGGTGACCACTTCCCGTCGCGAATGCCTACGCGTCCTGCGTCAATCGAAGGTCGGGCCGGACCACTTTGATACAGCAGACGAAAGGTATGTTGATCCCTCGGCAGGTCCTGAGCAGCGCGCCGTCGATGCCGATACCATCCGGATACTGTGGAACCTCGTCGGCGAATTGTCATCTCGCCGCCGGACCATACTGCGCGCACTATTTAACGAACACCCCCGGTCCTACGCCAAAGTCGCTCGCATATCCGGAATACCGGCCGGCGGAATCGGCCCCACCCGGTCCCGGGCGCTGGCGCAACTCCGGGATAAGGTCGAACGACACGGACTCAGACCAGGAATGTTATCCGCTAACCCGGGAACGCACATGATCGTCGTGGGTAGAGCGGCAGAGAACTCACGTAGTCTACGAGCTGGTCCGCCGGTCCGGTGCTGAGGTGCGGATCCGCTACGACGCCCATTCCACCCGGCTGCACGCCAAGGCGTGGCTGTTTCGCCGCGACAGCGGATTCGACACTGGCTACGTCGGCAGTTCGAACCTGTCGAAGTCCGCGCTGGTCGACGGGTGGGAATGGAATGTGCGGATTTCCGGGGTCGCGACACCGGTGCTGGTGCGCAAGTTCGAGGCCACCTTCGACGCCTAACGGGGCTGCGCCCCATCCCGACCAGGCGTGTTCCCTGGCTGGCTTACCGGCGGTATTGTCCGTGAACTCGACACGGCCGACGTTCCAGGCGGCGTCCCATGTCGGTGGTCGAGGTCACGGGGCGCAACAGGTACTCCTTGGCCACGAACTCGGCGTACTCCTCGGGCCCCAGCCCGATCCCGCCCGCGGGCAAGCCGCCACGGATCTCGCTCACCCGGTGTCTTCCTCGCTTCGGCCCGATTCGCTACGGCCCGACTCGACCGCGATGCCCCAGTACCGCTGCTGCTGCCCGCTTTTGGCCACCGTGGTGAGCACGCCGGCCTGGCGGGTGCCCGAGCCGGCCGCCCAGCGTAACCGCCGCCCGCCGGGACCGGTGGTCTCACCGCTCTGGTCGAGCAGGTACAGATCGCGGGCGACGTGAATGGATATCGCTACCACCCAATGGTGAAAATGTGAAACACGTAGAAGCTTGACAAAATAGACAAAATAGGAAGCGATCGACGGGTTGTTCCGGTAGCATTCTCCAAAGATGTCAATCTGCACTTGTCTCCGGGAAGAACTTGATAAGGACTCCGCCCTGTGCCCCCTTACTGAACTGACATGTCCCCGGCCTGGTTCGACAACCCACCAGGAGCGCTCAGGTCGAGAAGGGAAGCGACA
The DNA here is from genome assembly GCA_963712995.1 of uncultured Actinomycetota bacterium. GTDB lineage: Bacteria > Actinomycetota > Actinomycetes > Mycobacteriales > Pseudonocardiaceae. Next base: position 141,859 of record CAVQKH010000022.1, read on the forward strand.
TTCTCATGACAACCACGATGCGGACCACAATTGCCCCGGGGCACTGGCCGGTGTTGGGGCACACCTGGGCGCTCTGGCGGCGCCCGCTGGAGTTCCTTACCTCCCTATCCGCCCACGGGGATCTGGTGGAGATCAGGCTCGGGCCCCAGCGGGCGTTCGTGGTGTGCTGCCCGGATCTGGCGCATCAGGTGCTGCGCAACGGGCGCACCTTCGACAAGGGCGGCCCGGTCTACCAACAACTCGCCACGGTGATGGGAGACAGCGTCGGAACCTGCCCGCACGGGCCCCACCAGCGGCAACGTCGCCTGCTGCAGCCGGCGTTCAGTCCGGACAGGCTTGCCGTCTACACCACCGAGATGAGCCGGCAGGTCTCCGGTGCGCTGGAGACCTGGCAAGACGGGCAGGTGATCGATGTCGTCGCTGCGATGGACGAGATCACCGCCAGGGTCAGTGCACGAACCCTGTTCAGCGCCGATCTGTCCTCTGGGCAGTCCACGGACCTGCTGGGCGGTTTCACCGCGGTGCTGGAGGGGATGTTCCTGCGCCTGGTCATGCCGGCCGGGCTGGCCCGGGTACCTCTGGCGGCCAATCGGCGCTTCGACCAGGCATTATCGAGGGTGGACGCCCTCACCTACGAGATCATCAAGGCATACCGGCGCGACGGGGTCGACCGCGGGGACTTGCTGTCGATGCTGCTGGCCGCTCGGGATGACGACGGCGAGGCGTTGACCGACACCGAGCTCCGTGACCAGGTCGTCACCTTCTGGCTGGCGGGGACGGAGACCGCCGCCAGCCTGCTGGCCTGGAGCCTGTACCTGCTGGGACAGCATCCCGAGGCCGCGCAGCGGGTGCACGCCGAGGTCGACGCCGTGCTGGGTGGGCGGGTCGCCGTGCACGCCGACGTGCCCCGCCTGGACTACACCGACCGGGTGCTCACCGAGGCCCTGCGCATGTACCCGCCGGGGTGGATATTCACTCGGGTGCTCACCACCGAGGCCACCCTCGCCGGGCGAACCCTGCCCGCGGGCACCGTCCTGCTCTACAGCCCGTACCTGATCCAGCGACGGCCCGACCTCTACCCCAGTCCCGACCGGTTCGACCCCGACCGGTGGCTGCCCGACCGCGCTGCCGCCCTGCCGCGTGGTGCATACATTCCCTTCGGTGGGGGCGCCCGTAAATGCATCGGCGACACCTTCGGCAGGCTGGAGGCCACCATCGCCTTGGCGTCGATCACCGGGCGCTGGCAGCTCGATCCCATCCCCGGTGTCACCACCAGACCCCATCCCCGCACCAGCCTCAGGCCGCGCCCTCTGTGCATGCGGTTGCGTCACCGCCACCCTTCCTGATCCGGCGCTCGCGTTCGTTCGTTCGGTCTGGGCGCGGTATGGCGAGGAGGTCTTCCAGGTAGCTGGGCTGATCCCCGGCCGCGGTGTACTCGACGTGCCTGTACCGGGGTGTGTACCGGCACCATTCGAGGTTTCCGTTGATCCAGTCCTGCATCCCCGTCACGCAACGCCCGATCTCCTGGATCGTGGCACCGTCGACGCTCATGCGCGCCAGCGTGGCCCGCAGTCGCTGTCGTGCCGCGCAGAACTGTTCGACCCGCTGGGTCGCCCGCGCTGCCACTGCCTCGAGCGCCTGATCGCGTGCCATTCCGTGGACGCGCTCCAGGACCAGCACGAGGTTGAGGACGTTGCCCCGGGCGAGTTCCTTGTCCAGCGAATACAGGTCGTTGTGCAAGCAGACCAGATCGGTGGTAGCGGCCACCAGTTCCTGGAAGGCCGGCGTCTGGCGGACCGCCTCGGGCACTTCGATGTGCTCGGTGAGCTCGATGAGGTCGACGTAGAACGGCACCCCGGCGGTGGCTCGACGCAATGCCAGGTACTGCTCGACGCTCAGGTCGCCATGGAGTCCGCGATCCGCGGTGGCCTCGGCGGCCAGACTCCGCAGGGTGCTCAGCAGGTGTGAGGCGAAGCGTTCATACCAGGTTGGCGACATGCGGCGCAGCGTGCGTCGGCACATGTCGGTAAGCGCGCGCACCGCTGGTGAGGCTTGTGAGTCCGTATCCTGTTCCGGGTGCAGGACGGCGGTACACAGGCCGGGCAACGCGCGGTCCCAGGCTTGGGCAGTGTTGTATGCGCCCTCGGAGAGCTGGTCGTCGAGAAGCGCATACCAAGCCATCCACTCCACGCACAGCGCCAGATCCTCGTACACCGCCGTGCAGTAGGTCCGGGCCGCGAATCCGCCGTAGTCGCTGTCATCGAATCGGCGCGCGGCCGCGTCCGAGCCGACCAGGCCGAATCTCCTGGCCCATGCCCTGTTGTGTTGCTCGACGGCATCGGCCAGCGGATTGATCCGCCTTGGGAACGGCAGCGGAATATCGGGGATTATCGCGTTCATAAAATGAGCATACGCAAGGCAACTGGAATGGAACGTGGATCCACTGAAATTGATATTATGGCATGTCGCAGGCATTGATAATGTCTCCAAGTGGATAACTTGTCTCATTTCTGCTGCATGGTCAAAGAATCCGATGTCGATGTGCCGGGGCGTCCATTCAGGGTCGTCACATGCCTCCACGACAAGGCAGACCTGATTACCGGGGCTCGGTGGGCGGGTCTTGGCCGGTGGTGATCGTCCGCTGGACCCTGGCGACGTCGTGCCACGTGCCGTGTTTCCAGCCGATGCGCCGGTAGGTCCCGACGGGCTCGAACCCCATGGCGCGGTGCAGGCCGACGCTTGGCTCGTTCGGCAACGTCATGCCCGCGACGGCGGTGCGGAAGCCGCGCTCGGCCAGCCGGGCGAACAGCACGTCATAGAGCGCACGACCGCCGCCAGTACGCCGCCGCCCGTATTCGAGGTAGACGCTGACCTCGCACGCCCAGCGATATCCCGCGCGGGGCTTGAACGCGGCGCCGTAGGCGTAACCCACGATGCGGCTCCGATTCTCCAGCACGACCCACGCATGAGTGCGCCTGGCGGTAGCGATCCGCACGGCCATTTCCGCCGGCTGCGGTGGATCGCTCTCGAACGTGATCGCGGTGCCGGTGACGTACGGGGCATAGATCGCCGCGCACACCTCGGCGTCACCCTCCGACGCATCTCGAACGTTCATAGAGATCTCCTACCCCCGCCGACACCCTCAACTCTCGCGTTCTGGGGACAGACTGCAGTAATCCGTGCTTGCTTTACTGCAATCTGTCCCCAGAACGCGCTTAAAGAGCTGGACACGCGCGCAATGCCGTTCGGTCATAGCATCGAACGGGTCTCGTCATCGAGGATGTGTTCCTGGCGCTCGTCGGAGAGTGGGAGCCTTCACCGCCCCGGGCTGGTTCAGGTGATGCTGGGCTCCAGTCCTGGTGGCATCGGGCAGGGCGGCCTCGACGAGCGCGGCGGCCTCGTCATAGCGCCGGCCCCAAGTAGGCAACATTGGACTGCACCCAGCGGACGAAGGCCCGCAAGGGAGTATGGCCGGACACCTCGGCGCAATGCTGCGCGGTACGGGGCATGGGTGGTGGCGGTATGCGGATGCCCCAGGTCGAAGGTGAGGATGGACAGCAGACCGCACAGTTGCCCGGCGATCTTGTACAGACCGGTGGTGTGGCGGGGTTGCTGGCGTCCGGGAATCAAGGCGAACACGTCGTCGCGGGCACCGAGCAGGCTGGAGAACATTGTGGCGGGCGGGTCAATCTGCTCGCGCCGCCGCCAACGACGAGCTCGTCGCGTCTGCGGCTGGGGGCTTGTTGGTGGCGGGCGAAGGGAGACCTGGCACGATGAAGGAGCGGCCCGGCGGTTGGTGGCTCGTGATTACCATGCTGGCGGCGGTGGTGCTCTTTGGCGCGGTCACCGCCCTGTTGCTGTGGTTTGATCGGGCAACCTCGGTGTCTGAGTCCGTGCGAACGGGTGGACTGGTGTCAGCGGCGGTCGTCGCCCTGTACGCCCTGTGGCTCAATGACCGTCGGCGCAGGGTGGAGGAGTCTCACCACGAGCTGGAGCGGCGGAGCAACGAGCAGGATCGGGAGCGGGTGGCCGACGAGCGGTTCGCCCGTGCGGTCGAGCTTCTCGGTCACCAAGCTGATCAGGTCCGGGTCGGTGCGGTGCACGCCTTGGCTGGTCTGGCGCGGAGCCGGTCGTCCTACGTCCAGACGGTGCTCGACATCATCTGTTCCTACCTGCGCCGTCCCTTTGACCACCCGGATTACGTGCAGAACCGGACCGGTACACGTCCCCAATGGGAACCGGCGGACGAACGGGACGCCGATCGGGAGCGGCAGGTCCGGCTTGCGGCGCAGCGGGTGATCACTGAGCTGCTGCCCGGGCGCCGCCAAGAGGATGGCGAGCCCCCCAACCTCGATTTGACCGGTGCCGTGCTGGACTACCTCGATCTGTCCGGCACGGCCATCGGGCGGCTCTTGTTACGTGACGCTCAGTTGCACGGCACCACCCGGTTGAGCACGGCTGAGATCGATGGCGAGGCGTGGTTCACTCGTGCCGTGTCATACGGTCGGCTGGAGTGTGATCATGCAGTATTTCGCGACCGGAGCAACTTCCCGCACCTGGTTGCGCACGACCGGGTTTCGTTTGAGGGAGCCCATTTCCAGCACGGTGCCGTCTTCTTGGCATCGGAGTTCTCCGGGCCGGTGACCCTGGCGGGCAGCATTTTCGACAAGTCCGTGGACCTGCGGCGCACCGTGTTCCACGGTGACCTCGATCTCCGATGCCAGCTTCCCAGCCCGATTCGTCCCGGTACCGGCGGGATGACGGTGGACCCCGGTCGCGATGTTCGCCTGCCTGCGGGCTGGATAGTGCGCAACGACGGGAGGATCACCCCTAACGGCGGTTCTGGGACCCAGCCATGATGGGTGGCGAGATTCCCGGTCTACTCATCTGATACAGCGAATTTGTGTGATCTGTGGTACAGGGGAGATAACTTGTAGCGGTGGTGATCAGTCCCTACGATATCGGGAATACTGGCCCGGTAAGCGGGATTTGGCTCGGGCAGGATCTAGATGGCAAGCCACTATCATGAGAGGAGCCGATCGGATGCAGACGATCTGGGATTACCCAGTTCTGTGTCGTCTCACCAGGCGGTTCGGCTTTATTCCCAAGCTCGCGCTGGTCGGCCGGCACGACGCCGGTCGTGGCGACATGATGTCCCCGATCATCGCATCCTCCCCACTTGCCCGCATGGACAAGTAGCTTATTACGCCTTTCCGGCGCGGCCTGGGGCTCGATGTGTGTCGGGTCCTCCTCGCCACGCCCCACGCTCGTGCCGGTCGGCGGAACGGCCTCTGGTCATTCCCCGGGCGCGTAGCGCTGTGGCGGTTCGGCCCAGCGCTGCGCTGCCGCATCTGGCCACAGTTGCCGCTAACGCTGTGGTCAGCCCAAGGCGAAGATGACATCGGTGGTGACCCAGTGACAGGGGACAAGCAGTGATCGTGCAGCTGGCCGGGTTACCCGGCACCGGCAAAAGCTCACTGGCCGCCGAACTCGTCCACCGGCTAGAGGGCAGCGCTCTGCTACTGAACAAAGACCACGTTCGGCACGGGCTGTTCGGCACCCAGCACACCATCTACATCCGTGAACAGGACGACTTCTGCGTGATAACCATGTTCCGGGCCGCTGCCTGGCACCTGCGCCACGTCCCCGGCGCCGTTGTCATCCTCGACGGACGCACCTGCTCTCGCGCCTACCAGGTCACCCAGGTACGCCGGTTCGCTACCCGCGTCCGGCAACCGTTGCGGCTCATCGAGTGCGTTTGCGCCGACACCATCGTCGAACAACGGCTGGTCGCGGACATCGCCCGCGGTGCACACCCCGCGACCAATCGCGACGTCGATCTCTATCGCCGGCTTCAGGCCAACGCCGATCCCATCCCGGAGCCGAAACTACGTCTGGATACCACCCAGCCCCTGTCCGAGTGCGCCAACCAGGTGCTGGCATACCTGCAGCGCTGATTGCTCTTGCCCGATCGGGGTAGTATCGCTGCCCAATGCTCGTGCGACTGCCGCGGTGGGCAACCGAGAACCAGGTTCCTGTGGACATGTGAAGGGTGAGCGATATACCACATAATCCTGTCATGAGTGACGCTGATAACGCCGAGTATGGAAAGAAACCGCAGTCGCCTTCCGTTCCGGTGTCGGTGGAGCCATCCGCCGATCCTATGCGATCGAAGCCTTTCACGCGTGCGTTCTTTTGCGCCTGCCTGATCGCGTTGGTCTGGATGGCTGTGCTTCTCGGCTTCGTCGTGGCCAAGACGAGTGTCGCCCCGACCATTGCCGCGACTCTCGTGGGTGTCGTGAGTGCCTGCACCGCCGTCATCGGCGTCTTTCAACCTCCGAAGTTCCCGGCGATCGGCCCCAAGCTCACCCGAGGAGTTGTCGCTGCCATCCTCATGGTGGACTTCTCGGTGAGCGCGGGGTGGGCTGGTTGGTCCTTCTACCAGGCCAACCGGACTATCGACGTGCTCTCCACGATCATGCTGGATCAGAATGTCGGCATGCTGCCAGACGGTCACGCCACACTCGATCTCCCCCTCACCGCAGAGCGAGACACCATCGTCCTGGTGTTCCGGGTTGTCGATCATAACGGCAATATCGGCAGTTGCGTCCCGAGCACATCACTCTCGGTGACTCCCGACACGGCGGGGAATCGTGGTGGGACGGTTTCCACGAGTTCCGGGGCTCCGACGCCAGTGGACCTGCCTGCCGGGGTCACGAAGCTCCACCTGGACATTGCTGTCATGAACACCCGCGGTGACCAGAACTGCGCCGTGGATCTGTGGGTGGACAGCGCGAAACTCCAGAACAGGTAGCGGAAATCTTCCAAGGAGGACGTGCACGGTGTGGACCAGGGGCTGGCTTATCGTCTTGAGTGCACTCGTGCTTCTGACCGGCTGTAGTGATCCGGAGCCGGAACCGTCCATCCTCACGGGAACGATCATTGTCGGGGTGCTCGAGGATCTGCCGGGCTTCGGAACGGGCGCCCTCAACCCGGTGGGTTTCGACATCGACCTGATGAACGCGGTCGGAGCCGGACTGCACACCCCGGTGACGGCAAAGCCATTGACTGTCGCCGACCGAGAAAGCATGCTCAAGAGCAGGAACGTGACACTTGTCATTGCGGTGTACTCCATCACACCGGCGCGTAACCAGAGGGGCATCGACTTCGCAGGACCCTATATGGTCAGCCCGCAGGCGTTGCTGGTCCGAGCGGACGACACCAGCATCACCAGCAAGAACAGCCTGACGAACAAGAGCGTTTGTACCGTCGCGGCGGGCACCGGTGCGGAAGTGACCCTGCCCAGCGTGAACACGGTGACGAAGCGTCCCACGACCAGGGAGTGTGTCAACGATCTCCGCGCACACAACACCGATGCGGTGTTCTCTTCTGAGACCATTCAATACGGATATACACACGCCTATCCCGGCGAGTTCAAGGTCGTCCTTTCGGGTGCCTTCGGGGAACTCCAATACACAGGAATCGGGTTGCTCGGGCACCACCACGCGGACTGCCTCAAGCTCAATGCAGTGATCGGCGAGTACCTGCGAACGCAGTGGCGGCACGACTTCCAGGCCCAACTTCCTGACGCGGTCACCGCCTACCCGGGTAATGACACCAGCGGTGGTGACTTCGAGAGCCGCTTCAAGCCGAAAGCCAGCGACCAGGTGGGACTGTCGTGCAAGTTGTGACCCGGCGGTGGATGCATAATGCCCCAAGGCAACGCCATCGGCACTCCCGAAAGCTCATGGATGACCGTCGGGCGCCCACGGCAAGAGCACTGAGGGGCGATACGCCTGATTCACCCTGGGCGGAGCCGGCACCGGCGCAGCAGTGATCGTCGAAACTGAGGCCTAGCCGTGCAGGACTGCACGGTCACAGCTCAGTTTCGGCGATCACTGCTGCGGTTGCTCCCAGCAGGCGGGCCTGGATAGCGGTTGTAGCGCTGTCCGGGGCCCCCGCCGAACCGGGAAGTGCTTCCGGAGCCCGGACACGCGCAGCAATGCCGTCCCGGGCATAGCCTCGACCGGGTCTCGTCATTGAGGATGTGCTCCCGGCACTCATCGGAGAGTTCAGCTTCCCGCGCCAGCATGGCCGGATCGTGGTCCTCGGTCACCTCGGTCAGGGCATGTGGGGTCCAGAGACGGCGACGTGCCCCGGGTGAATGCGCGTGTGCCCTTGCCCGGACCGGGTTCAGGTGGTGCCGGGCTCCAGGCCTGGGGGTGTGGGGGCGGGGTGGGCGACGAACCCGGCGAGGTCGTCGCTGAGCGTGGCCAGTGTGCTGGAGGCGAGGTCGGTGCGCTGGCCCAGCAGGGTGCGCAGCGCGTAGGCCCGCCCGATGATCGGCACGGTGCGGTATTCGGCGTGGGTGGATCGCAGGACCGGGGCGAGGTGCTCGGCGACTGCGTCCAGCTCACCTCGGGCCAGGTGGGCGCGGGCGAGGTTGAACCGGGCGGCGGCGATGTACATGGCTTTGGGCGAGGTTTCGGCGGTGAACTCGTCCACGGCGATGCGAGCCCAGTCCACAGCGGCATTCAGATGCTCGGTCCCAGCGAAGGCACCATGGGCGTCGCTGGCGCACAGGGCAGCCGTCCCGGCGTCGAAGCCGAATGTGCCCGGTTCGTCGGGGGTGCGTTCGGTGGAGGCGGTCGCGGCGAGCGCCAGGGCCTGGCTGAGCTCGCCGAGTTGATGGCGGGCGGCGTTGATCCGAGCCTGCTGGCTGGTCAGCCGCAGCAAGGCGGTGCCGCTGGTGGCATCGGGCAGGGCGGACTCGACGAGCGCGGCGGCCTCGTTGTAGCGACCGGCCCAGTAGGCAACGTTGGACTGCACATAGCGGATGAAGGCCCGCAGCGCGGTGTGGCCGGAGACCTCGGCGCAGTGCAGTGCGGTCCGGGCGTGGGTATCGGCGGCGTGCGGATGCCCCAGGTCGAAGGTGACGATGGACAACAGACCGCACAGCTGCCCGGCGATCTTGTACAGACCGGTGGTGTGGCGGGGTTGCTGGCGTCCGGCGATCAGGGCGAACACGTCGTCGCGGGCACCGAGCAGGCTGGAGAACATTCTGGCGGGCGGGTCGATCTGCTCGCGCCGGGCGAGTTCGGCGACGTCGGCGGTCATCTGGTCGAGCACGTCGTCATCGACGTTGGTGGCCGCGCTCCAGCGCCGGAACTGGGCGGATTCCTCAGCCGCCACGATCACCTCCTCGCGGACCGGCAGGCCCCGCGCGTCGCAGCGCACGAGGCGGCGACGTTCCCAGACGGCACCAGTGTCACCCTCGGGGCGTTGCATCGCACGGCCGGGGTCAGCGTGGTCACGCACCGTGGCGCGCAGGGCGGCGTCCGCCGCCCTGGTCATGACCGCCGTGGGTGGGTGGCCGGTGGTGAGCAGGCTGCACTCAGCGGGGGTGAGGTGTTCCAGGTCATCGGCGTCGACGAGCTGTGCGGGGGTGCACCCGTGGCCGTAGGTGGCGGCGAGCTGGGCGAGGTAGCGCGGGCTGGGTGGGCTGCCGCCGTGCGGCCAGGCCTCGAACTCGCTGATCCGGTTGTCCGACAGGCGGGCTCCGGGGTGGCCGGTGTTGTACCGCTGGGCCAGCTTCCACTGCGGCCACCCCAGCGCGTGGCGCCACGCCACCCTGGGCCGCAGGCCGAACCGGCGGGCCATCTCGGTGGCGATCTGGGCGACGGTGCACCCGTAGCCCCGCATCCGCTCACGCAGCTGATCACGCTCAGCCTTCGCTGAGGTCCCCGCCCTGCGCGCCATCGCCCACCCCCATGAGATCCATGCCGGACCGAAACCGCTGTAAAACGGTAGTCCACACTGGCCGGATGCGGGGAGCCCGACGGCCGGATCGACCGGAAATCCTTCCCCATCTTCGGCTTGTTCACGCAGGTCATCGCGGTGGTGATAGGCGGGGAAATGTTCCCGCTCGTGCCAGGCTCCACTACCCATGATCGACACCACACTGTGCTGACCATGAACAACCCGACCGTCAATCAGACCAGTCATCGCCTCGTCTGCGATGCACTGCGCGGGGTCCTGCGCCAGGCCACCCAGGCTGGACCCGGTGCCGTCGAGGAGATCGGCTCGATGCTGTACCGGGTCAGTGCGGTGGTGTACACGCTGCTGCTCGATCACCCGATCGACCGGCGGGGCCGCTGCCGGTCCTGCCGACGTCCCGGCGCGATCATCGGGCTCCGGCGCCGCCCCTGCCGGATCTACCTCAAGGCGAACTACTGGCTGCTGCGCCAACCCGATGAGGTCATCCTGTTCTCCCACCTCGCCGACGACCTGGGACTGAGCACCGCGCCCGCACCCGGTGTGGGAACTCCGCAACCACCGACCAACTCCGGCGGATCCCTGGTGATCACAGGAGGTATGCCGTGGCCGAGGTGAGGCAGGACCCCAAACCCGCGGCGCTGCGGGTGCCCGATCCGCAGTTCCCCACCAAGACTCCGGCTGGCCGCCGGTCGAGCACCCCCGCCCTGCCCCCAGCTCCTGGCGGCCAGCCGGACCCCAACCCTCAGACCGGGAACTCCAGTGTCGGACCGCTGCGGTGGGCGCGCTGTCCGGAGCAGGGGCTCCTGCACCTGCTGCGATCCGCCGACGTCATCGTCGCCGCCAACCAGGGCCACGCCCGCGCAGTCTGCGGGCGCCCGATACCCGCCGAGGGCCTCACCATCACCAGCGGCCCTTCGGGAGCACTGTGCATAGCCTGCGTCATGGGCGCCACCTCCCCGATACCCGCCTGCGGGCCGAGAGGTGGCAACCCGTGAACGCCCCCCGGAACGATCCCCCGTTGATTGACAGTCAAGCCACTGCAGCCGAGACGCTGCGCGACTACTTCCTGGCCAACGCCGAGGCCGGCGACAACGCCGCCAACGACGAACTCGTCGCCGAGCTGGTGCGCCGCATTCGCACTCAACAGGCCTCGGGTGATGGTAGTCGCTGATGCCACGACCGCGCTGGCGTCAGGGGGAGAGTTGGCTACTACGGGTCAGAAGGTTCGAGTCCCTGGTGGTCCACCACCATCCGTGACCTGCGGCTTCTCGTGAAGCCGTGTCAGTAGTGTACGAACCGCAGTCCATGATTAGGGACTGGCTACGGTCGCTTGTTCTGTGAGCCGTGTCCGCCGCGGGACCTCTGGAACGGTGATCGATCTTGTGGTGGACAGCGACGCGGACACCGTGGTCATCGAAAGTTGCAAGGGTCTCGTCGGCTAGGAGAATCCTTGATAGCAACGGTCAGTGTTTGGCCGTCTGGCAGGTTAAGGCCCGGCAGGAGCCGGGTATCTGGGGTGTCCCCGAGCTTGCGCGGATTTTGTGGAGTGGGGGCAACTCGACGAGGAGATGCCGAGTTCAGCAGCTCTGTTCCTCGTCGGGTGCTTTCGTGGTGAGGTTCCAGGGGCCCAGGTCGTACGGTCGCCCGCTGTTGACGTAGGTATCTGGTATTTTGATCTTCTGTAACCGTTGGCACCCTGGCGGGATGCCGAGGGTCTTCGCGGCGCAGTTTGTGTATATCCAAAGCTCTGGGTGGATAGAGGTAACGCTGTCGACGGTCAGTTCCAGCGTGAAGGTACCGTCGCTCTGTGGGAAGGTCCGCACGCTGTCGTCCTTGTTTATTCGCTTGTTGATGAGCCGCACCGCACTCTCGGATCCGCTTGAGGGATTGGCGCCGCACAGCAGCGTGCCCTTGGCTGAGACTCTCTGCGCGGACATGGTGAATTTCCCTGCGAGAACCGGTGCGAGATCCCTCGCATGGGATACTGCCGGCTCGGCGGCAGCTCCAGTGAAACACGCCATGGCCATGCTCAGCGAGCCAACCGTAGTTCTGGTCAGGTGACGAAGCATCGGAACCCCTCGGTAGCGTTGTTGAAGCGGCGGACGGCCTCATTTTTTTCGGACAGTTGTTTAGTTGCTATGTCATGCTGCGATCTGCCGGTACAGGTATTCGTCGTAGCGCTCCTTGCGGGGTCCGAGTGTCGAGTGGAGGCGTTTGATATTGTAGCGGGATTCGATGTACTGGACAATACCTATTCTGGCGCGTTCGCGGGTAGGCGCCGCTGTTGATGCGTTTGACTTTCACGGTGGTGTTGAGGGATTTAGCGAGAGTGTGATCGAAACATTATCCGGACAATCACGATTGGTTCGTCTTTCAGTCCCAGATAATGCGGCGAGGGAGGTGCGTCCCAATATTCGGGCTCACGCGTAGCAAGTTACCGGTCAAGAGTCAGCGCTGGTGTCTGGTGCTGACTGTGAGCGGAATGATCGCGATCCGCGATCTTCGATGAGCAGCGTCGGACATGTGTAGGTAGTCCACACAGTAGACGATGCAGACCAGCACCATAGCCTGCAAGGACGCCAACCCAATGATGATCGTGGTGAAGTTCATCAAGAACCACCCGCCACCAGACGACCAATGCCCTCCCGCGCCTATGGACGCTTCCGCTGATCAAAGCAGAGAGGAAGCCAGGTCGCCCTCTCTGGAGGTCAGTGTCGCTGACGACTCTGTGAACGGGGAAACCGGCGATGGTGAGGCAGAGCACGAAGTTCTTAACCGCGCCCATCCATCCGGTATCGACCTTACCGGACGAGGATTTCGATTGTGGGAGGCCGAGAGAAACTTTCTACCCTATGTCGCCCCACTGCTACCTACTCCTCGTGCCGTGAAGAGATTCACCAACCTATACCGTCTGCTGCGAATTGGAGTGCCCGGAGCCAAGCTCACCGACTTCATCGGTGGCGACGAGGGAGGGCCGTGTCAGGCAGCGGCACTGCTCCTTGCCGCGATAGTTAGCGCTCCAACGCAGGCCAAATCCCTCCTCCTCGCGCTAGGCAGCGCAAGCCCTGATGAAGGGGCGGACGTCGTCGACGTGCTTATGAACCTCGATGACCCTCCGGTAGCCAAGTTGCTGCGGAACGTATCGGCATGATCCGCAAAGACATTACCGGTGCACGGCACCATGACAACCTATCAAGCTTTAACGGCAGCCGTCGCCCGCTATAGCTTCGAGACCTACCATCTCTTTGCAAGCTAGTGACCTCTGCATCGCCTGTATGTGCATTGAGACGGCTGGCGGAGTGCTGGGTTGAGGTGGGAGTGGCCGCAGCCTCATGATCTTCGATGAGTAGCGTCCGGCACATGTAGGTAGTCCGCGTAGTCCGTCCAGCCTGCAACGGCGTCAACCCCAGCTGTCACCAGGACACCAGCGCACTCACCGCTGGAGATCAAGCAATGATGTTCGTAGTTGAATCACCGCGAACCACCTGTCACGCGACGGGTGCCAACGGGACGGATCGTGATCGCAGGGCCTTCGACCAGCACGGTGTGGTTCGTATGCTGACACGTTAGGTCCACCACCATGTGTGACTTGCGGGGTGTCGTGGCAACTGTGTCGGTATGCGAACCACATTCCATGATCAGGATGGGCTGCAGGGCGCGGCAGTAGTCAGGATGGCTGTTTGCATCCAGTTGAAGCCGGGGCTATCACGGGGCGTACGTACTACGATCCATCCTGGCGGGTGAGGGTGGTCCAAGGTTTCGATACGGTCATTGCGAGCTTTGAACTTGATGGGCTTGGTGTTGGTGTCGGGGGCTGGGTATACCGCAGCGGGTTCTTTGATGACGTAAGCGCAGTATCGAATAGCGGGTCGGGTTGGTATTTTTAATTCACCGTCGGACGTTTCGTCATCTAAGAGCCAAAAAACAAAGATTAATGTTGCGGGGAAGATGATGGCGGTGACGATGACTCTCACCTGCCACGACGTTGTCCTGACCGATTTGAGTCGAGCCGTCGCCATTTGCTGCGGCGGGTGTTTCCGGATGTGAAATGACGCCGGGGTAGGTAACCTCGGCGATCGATCAGCTGAAGCCGCCATTGGGGGGATAGGGTCACTGATTGATGGAGGTGGCTTTAGCTGAGGCTGTTCGAAGCGACCCGCGTCTTGTCGAACATGGTGTACTTTTCCAGGCTTGATTAGATAGTCTTGCAGTCGAGCGTGGCGGAACTGGTACACCCCGCCCGCTTGACGTAACACGCCGCGCCGTCGCGCGTCTTCAAGGAATTTCATTAACCGCCATGGCTGGTGGCCGCGCAGAGCCAGCCATGCCCGGCTGAACACAAAGGCACCCCACGTCTTCGACAACACGAAGAGGGATCCGACCGCAAGCCCGAACAAGAGCCCGACCGCGAGACCGTACGCAACCGAGTTCGTTGGTGGAAATAAGAGGCCAGCCACCACCGCGCCCGAGAGGCTGTACGTGACTGCGCCAATACTGCCGAGCGTGAGCCAGCCTACGACCGCGCCCGCAGCTGCGCCCGCGAGGCCGAATGAGAGCACGAACGAAAGTCCGAAGAAGAGCCCGAGCACAGGTCCACCCTCGTGCACATCTGTAAACACGAACGCGAGCCCGTATATGAGCCCAAAGGAGAGCAAGAATGAGAGTCCGAATGCAAGTGTTGTAGTGCGGTCTTGTTTTAGTACAGCCGACGGGCTGGACACTTTGGCTGCGTCGGCTGGTTCGCTCAGCCATACGTGTAACCCGACCGCAAGCCCAAAAGCGAGCCCAACCACGAGGACGGTACCGGCTGGAAGGGCAAACACAAGTCCGAGCAAGAGCCCAATTATGAGACCGACCGCGAATCGCCGATAGAAAGGGTTCGCAGTTCCACGAAATCGGATCTCAACATGCGATGGTCCCGATTGTTGCCCCAGTCCGAAGCTGAGACCGCTGGCGAGCCCGAACGCGAGCCCGTACGCGAGGGCGAACAGGGGTCCAGCCGCGAGTACACCCACGAGAGCGAACATGAGTCCGCACACAAGCCCGGTTAAAAGTCCATACGTAAGTCGGGGAACGGCGTGGACCACCTGCCACCAGGCCAGATCACGGGTGCGGAGTTGATTCAGGTGGCGGGCGAGGAACCTCAACCAGGCATGGGCTTGTTCCGGCCGGTACTGCACCCGCGCTGAGGCCAGCGAGTCATCGGGTGCTATCAAGTGGCGGGAGTAAGCGGCAGGGATGAACGCTTCCAGCAGATGCTCCTCCAAAGCATCCGGGTCAGCGAACCGGTCATCGAGGAGGTCGGTGGGATCGGCGCTGGTATCGCTGTAAACGGCGCGGGCCATCGAAGTCATCAACGGGATGGACAACACCTCGACCACGGTCTGCGCGACAGGCTGATCCGGGTTCTTCCGCAGATAGGTCAGGACTGGTTCCCACTTTGTTGTCGGCAGGTCACCACCGGGATCGTGGATCTGACGGGTGGTGAGTGGCAGGTAGTCCACTAGGTCATCCAGGCTCAGGGATTGCAGCTCGACCACCGCGGCGGCGGTAAACACGTCCGCGGCATTGACAGTGTCCCGGTACTCGCCCGCGCGACAGGTCACCACCACCGGGGCGTCACGATGGAAGGCGGCGTTTAGGCTTTGCATTGCCTCGTTGCGTAGCGATGCGGGGATCTCATCTAGCCCGTCGAGTACGGGTAACACGCGCCCAGCGCGCACTAGTTCCTCTGCCCAGGTGGAGCCGGACGGGGCGCGAGCACCTAGGGCAGGGTAGTCGTCGGCGAGCCGCTTGGATATCCACGCGTGCAGGCTCTGCTGCCCTGGATGCCAAGAGCCTAAAGAGAAAATCACCGGTACGCGATCTCCCGGTTGGCGGCGTTCGAGCATGTCTAGGGTGAACCGTAAGGTCAGCACAGTCTTGCCTGCGCCAGGCTTGCCGAGCACGACCAGTCGCCCAGACGGCACTCGGCCGAACACAGCAACGACATTGCTCAGTTCACCGTCAAGGTGTAACGGCTCCCCAGCGGTGGACTGCCCGCATACGTTTTCCCAGTGGTCAGCGACCGCCGCATCCGCAGCGGTCCAGCTCACCGGCAATGGAAACGGATCCTGCAACCGGCGGGACTTTTCTTCATCACGCCACTGTTTCTGCACGGCTATGGCGAGGTTCTCCGTGGCCTGATCCAGCCGCTGCGCAAGGTCCTGACCATGATTCTCAAGTTTGCGCGGAGTAAGATTAGCAAGCAAGCTGATAAGGGCAACGAAGAAACTTAAAATGCTGGCCCACTTGACGATCTCATTGAGGTCTTTAGCCAGGGCGAAAACGAGGGCCGTGCCCAGCAGGACACATACCCACGCGATTACAGACCCTCTTGGCCTCCGCCACCTCTTCATCTGATCGCCTCTTCACAGGCAAGCGCGTCGTCAAATTCACCCAAGTCGTCTTCAGAGGGCTCGCGCATGAAGGCCCTTTCTCTATTGGAATGTGCCAGTTAACTCAGTTACCGTCTTCGGGCTCTTCGTCTCCGACGGTGGCCGGTGACGCACGATCCTCAGTGTTGGGCATGAAGCCGGACTTAAGGCCTCACGATCCGCGATGACCGTCAACACTGACGGTCGAGGCCCTCAGAGGGATGCTCAGGATAGTTCGGGCAATTGCCCTGGATACAGCGCCCCCGCCAAGCGGCACCGCTGCTGCGACCGCTGACCGCCATCGAGCATGGCACCCGCCTGACTAGCCATGCCATCCATACACCCTGCGTGAAGTTCCAGCTGGCCGAGCCGAGCACCTGGTTTTACTGAATGCCTGCGCAGGGAATCCAACACACTCACATGCTGCGATGTGAGTGTGACCTGTGAGCCTGAACTGTGGGTTGTGCACTGGGTAGTCCGGTGGATCAATTGCCGTGTAAGTCCAGCACCGGCGCTTGGCGCCCAGACCGTGAGCAGCGTGTCGTAGCCCGTGATCCTTGGTCAGTAACGCTCGGCACGGGAGGTAGTCTCACGCCGTAAACGTTGCAGGTCAGCTCCATAGCCTACAGCGGCATCAACCCAACGATGATCTTCGCGAAGTTCATCGAGGACCACCCGTCACGTGACGGGTATCGACAGGACGGACAGCGGACGCGCACTTGAGGTGTTGCGGGCCGCCCGCCACGTGGGACGCGCCAAGTGAGCGCCTCTAGGATGTAGTCAAGAAGTGAGGAGACGTCACGACAGCACCGCAGGAGAAAGAGGCGCGTACGTGGTCGATGGCCTGAGCCCGCCTGAGAGCCCTAAGCCGCCACGCGAGATCAACGTCACCGTGGCCCATCCCGCGAGGATCTGGGACTACTGGCTGGGCGGCAAGGACAACTTCGCCGCCGACCGGGAGGTCAGCGCCCAGTTGCTCTGCGTCATGCCCGATTGGATCGTCTTCGCCCGCGCCGACCGGGAGTTCCTGGACCGCGCCGTACGGTATCTGGCAGGGGAAGCGGGGATCCGCCAGTTCCTCGACATCGGCACGGGCATACCGACCCAGAACAACACCCACGAGGTCGCCCAGCGAGTGGCTCCGGATTCCCGTGTCGTCTACGTCGACAACGATTCCGTGGTCCTCGCCCACGCCACGGCGCTGCTGGTCCCCACCCCGCCGGGCGTGACCGACTACATCGACGCCGACCTGAACGAGCCTGACGAGATCCTCCGGGGCGCGGGGCGGACCTTGGACTTCACCAAGCCGATCGCGGTTACGCTGCTGGGCATTCTCGAGTTCATCACCGACAACGCCAATGCCTACGGGATCCTCAAGCGCCTGATGGACTCCATGGTCTCGGGCAGTCATCTGGTGATCGCCCACCCGACCACCGATATCGACAGTGAGTCCATGCGGACGGTTGAGCAACTGTGGAACGACAGTGGTGCCGTCCCGGCGAAGTTCCGCAGCCGTGAGGAGTTCAGCCGCTTTTTCGACGGCCTGGAGATACTGGAACCCGGCGTGGTCTCGCTGACGCAGTGGCGTCCTGGCCCCGGCACCCTCTACGCCAATCGGCCGCTCGGTTTCTACTGCGCGGTGGCCCGCAAGCCCTGACCTCAACGAACACCAAGGGCCACGAAACTCACACATCGATCATCGAGGAGTGACACCCTGACGGACCGTGGTGGAGTTCATTAAGGACCACCCGCCACTAGGCGACGATTACCGACCGGGCGGATCATGATCTCAGGCCCTTCAACCAGCACAGTGTGGTTCGTATGCTGACACGTTAGGTCCAGCGTCGAGACGGGCTGGGGACAGCGGCCGGACTGGATCGCGGCCGGGCGCGATCGTGAGTCGGCGGCCGTCCGGGGTGACTGCTACCCCACTGGCTCTCCGGCGAGGTCCGCAACCAGCCGGACGCGTGCAGCAGAACGCGCTGCGCCGTCGCCGCGCTGAGCAACCACGCGTTGGCCCCGACCAACCCGGGCTGTCACACCGGCGGCTGTCATGCCGTGTCGTCGGCGTCTCAATCGTCATTCGTGGGCCATCATTGGCTGGTATGGGGGAGCCGGAGGAGGTGGGCGTGCGGGACGAGCGTGGCGGCGGGCTCGACCGGTTCGTGACGCCGTTGTACAGCGTGGCCGAGGCTGCCCGCTATCTGGACGTGCCGGCCAGTACGTTCGCGACCTGGACTCATGGATATCGGCGTCGTCCTACCGGGCGACGGGAGGTAGTGGGCGGGCCTGAACTCACTGCGCTGCCCCGCTCTGGGGTCCGGGCGCCGATCATCCCGTTCATCGGGCTGGCGGAAGGCCTGGTGCTGGCGGCGATGCGCCGCAGTGGTGTCCCGCTGCAGCGGATTCGCCCAGCCCTGGAACAGCTCGAAGAGGAGTTCGGGCTGGCGCACGCGCTAGCCAGCCAGCGGTTGTACACGGACGGCGCAGAGGTGTTGTTCGACTACGCTGAGTCAGCCGATGATCCGACGGCGGCCCGCGCTGCCCGCGAACTCGTGGTGGTCCGCAACGATCAGCGCGTCTTCAACGAAGTTGTGGCGGCCTATCTGCAGCGGGTGGAGTTCGGCCCCGAGGGCTATCCCCGACTTATCCATCTTCCGGCCTACGAGGTCGCCGACATCGTCGTCGATCCCGAGCGCGGATTCGGGCAGCCGATCTTCGCCCGCGGCGGCACGCGGTTGGAGGATGCGCTCGGGTTCTTCCGTGCAGGAGAGCCGCTCGATGTCGTTGCCGAGGAGTACGGGGTACCGCGCGACCAGCTCGAGGATGCGGTGCGCATCGCCACTCGAGTCGCCGCCTGAGATGGCGTCCCACATCGGCTGGCTCGTCCACCGCCCATGAGGGCGGTGCACCCGGACGGTCTGCCCGAGCTGTTCCTCGACCGTAGCCTCGGCCGTCGGCAGGTGCCGGCGCTCCTGCGCGACGCCGGGCTGCGACTGCATACCCTGGCCGAGGTCTACGGAATTCCTGCCGATGAGACCGTTGCCGATACTGAGTGGCTGGCCCGTGCCGGGCAGCAGTGATGGGTCGTGTTGATGAAGGACGACCGTATTCGTTACCGGCCGGTCGAACGCGCCGCCGTCCTCGAGTACCGGGTGCGGGTTTTCTGCCTCAGCAGCGGAAACCTGCGGGCCGCCGAGATAGCGCAACGGTTCATCGACGTGCTCGACCAGATCACCGAGGCCTGCGGCCAACCGGGGCCGTTCCTGTACACGGTCTCCGGCAATGAGTGGAAGAATTCGTGCGGCGCTATCGAAGCGTTTCTGTTTTGGAAGTCTTCCCTTGGAAAATGGGCTGAACCAGAGTTGGCCGCCGTGTGGTAATCCGAGGCCGCAGGGTTGGCGCGTCGGTCATGCTGGTGGGTTTTCGGGAAAGTGGCAGGCGACGTAGTGGCCGGGGGTCAGCTCGGCCAAGGGGGGTTCTTGGGTGCGGCAGATGTCCTGGGCTTTCCAGCAGCGGGTGTGGAAGCGGCAGGCCGGGGGCGGGTTCAGCGGGCTGGGGACGTCGCCGGTGAGCAGGATTCTGCCGCCGTTGCCGCGCCGGGTCGGGTCGGGCACCGGGACTGCGGAGAGCAGTGCCACCGTGTAGGGGTGCCCGGGCCGGGAGTACACGGCCTCCCGGGCACCGAGCTCGACGATCTTGCCGAGGTACATGACGGCGACCCGGTCGGATACGTGGCGCACCACCGACAGGTCGTGGGCGATGAGCAGGTAGGTCAGGTTCGAGCTCGTCCTGCAGGTCCTCCAACAGGTTGATCACCTGGGCCTGGATCGACACGTCCAGTGCCGAAACGGGCTCGTCGGCCACGATCAGTTTCGGGCGCAGCGCCAGCGTGCGGGCGATGCCGATGCGCTGGCGCTGGCCGCCGGAGAACTCGTGCGGGTAGCGGTTGTAGTGCTCCGGGTTCAGTCCGACCAGCTCGAGCAGCTCCTGCACCGCGGCCCGCACCCCGCCGGGCGGATCCACCCGCTGGATCCGGAACGGGGCGGCGACGATGGTGCCGACGGTGTGCCGTGGGTTCAGCGACGAGTACGGGTCCTGGAAGATCATCTGGATGTCCCGGCGCAGCGGGCGCATCCGGCGGGCGGGCAGGTGCGTGATGTCCTGGCCGTCGAAGACGATCGATCCGGCAGTGGGCTCGAGCAGCCGGGTGAGCAGCCGCCCGGTGGTGGTCTTGCCGCAGCCCGACTCTCCCACCAGCGACAACGTCTCGCCGCGGCGCACCTCGAAGTCCAGCCCGTCGACGGCCTGCACGGCTGCGACCGTCCGCTGCAGCAGGCCCCGCCGGACCGGGAAATACTTGCGCAGCCCGGATACGCGCAGCACCACGGACTGCGGCGTCCGCGCCGACGCGGGGACCGCCGTGTTCTTGTCCACCGCGGTCACAGCTTCGGCCGGATCTCGTCGTCGAAGATACGCAGCCGAGCCTCATCGGAGAGATGGCAGGCGACCAGGTGCCCCGCCGATCCCGCATCCCGCAGCTCGGGCCGCACCGTGCCCGATTGACCCCCGGTCCGCTCGGCGTAGCCGCAGCGCGGGTGGAACGGGCAACCGGGCGGGACGTTGATCAGGCTCGGCGGGCTACCCGGGATCGGTGCCAGCCGCTGCGTCCGCTCGCGGTCCCAGCGCGGCATCGAGCCGAGCAGCCCCCAGGTGTAAGGGTGCTGCGGGCGGGCGAACACCTCATGCGCGGGCCCGTACTCGACGGCGCGTCCCGCGTACATCACCAGGATGTCGTCGGCCAACTCGGCGACCACGCCCAGATCATGGGTGATGATGATCACTGCGGAGTCGAACTCGGTCTGCAGGTCGCGGATCAGGTCCAGGATCTGGGCCTGCACCGTGACGTCCAGCGCCGTCGTCGGCTCGTCGGCGATGAGCAGCGCGGGGCTGCACGACAACGCCATCGCGATCATCGCGCGCTGCCGCATGCCGCCGGAGAACTGGTGCGGGTAGTCATCGACGCGGGAGCCCGCCTGCGGGATGCCGACCCGCTCGAGCAGCTCCACGGCGCGGCGGCGCGCGGCCTTCTTGCTGACGTCGTGGTGCAGCCGGTAAGCCTCGATGATCTGCTGCCCCACCGGGTAGTAAGGGTGCATCGCGGACAGCGGATCCTGGAAGATCATCGCCATGCTCCGGCCCCGTAGCTTGCGGACCTGCTCGGGGTCGGCGCAGACCAGTTCGGCGCCGTCGAGCCAGATCTCACCGGAGATCCGCGCGCTGCCCGGCGGGTGCAGACCCATGATCGACAAACTGGTCACGCTCTTACCCGAGCCCGACTCCCCGACGATGCCCAGCCGCCGCCCGCGCTCGAGCTGCAGCGACAGCCCGTCCACGGCTTTGACCACGCCGTCGGAGGTCGGGAAGTGCACCCGCAAGTCGCGTATGTCTAAGAACATCAATACCGCACCCTCGGGTCGACGACGGCGTAGAGCAGGTCCACCACGAGGTTGGCCACGATGATGAAGATGCTGCCGACCAGCACCACCCCGAGCACCTTCGGCAGATCGTTGCTGACCACCGCGTCCACCGAGTACTTGCCGATGCCGGGCAGCGAGTAGGTGCTCTCGGTGAGGATCGCGCCGCCCAGCAGCACCCCGAGGTCCAACCCGAAGATCGTCAGGATCGGGGTGAGGGCGGAACGCAGCCCGTGCTTGAGCACCACGGTGCGCTCCGGGAGCCCCTTGGCCCGCGCGGTCCGGATGAAGTCCTCGCCCATCGTGTCCAGCATGCCCGCCCTGGTCAGCCGTGCGTAACCGGCGGCGTAGAGGAACGCCAGCGTGACCCACGGCAGGATCAGGGCATACGCCCAGCGCAGCGGGTTCTCCCCGAGGGGCACGTAGCTACCGCCCGGAGCGGTGATACCCAGCCCGTAGCTGAAGATGGACAGTGCCAGCAGTCCGGTGAAAAAGATCGGCAGCGAGACACCGGCCAAGGCGACGCCCATCGTGGCGCGATCGAACACGCTGCCCTGGCGCAACGCGGAGATCACGCCGGTGGACACCCCGGCGACCAGCCAGATCAGCGCCGCGCCTGCCGCGAGCGACATCGTCACCGGCAGCCGGTCGAGCAGATCGGGCAGCACCGGGTTCTGGGTGAGGAACGAATAGCCGAAACACGGCGCCGGGCAGTGCACCGTGGTCGGCCCGGTGCTGTAGTCCGCGCCGAGAACCAGGCCCTTGAGGAAGCGGCCGTACTGCACCCAGATCGGGTCGGTGAACCCGAGCTTCTCCGCGATCTGGTGGATCACCTCGGGTGAGGCGGTCCGCCCGACGTAGCGCGAGGCGAGGTCCTCCGGGGTGGCCCCGGCCAGCCGGGGCACCAGGAAGAAGATCGCGAAGGTCGCCGCGGTGACCACCAGCAGCAGGACCACCGCCGCGACCATCCGTCGAACAAGGTAGACGCCCACCCGTGCCTACTTCCGCGTGGTGCCCAGCGCCAGGTAGTCATACATCTGGAACCCGTCGGTGATGAACACGTTGGTCAGGTTCGGCGGCCGGTAGAGCAGGCCCTTGGCCCAGATACCGGGCAGGATGAACGCGCCCTCCATCACCTTCCGGTCGATGCCTACCCAGATCTGCTCGCGCGCCGCGGCGTCTTTGGTCAGCAAGGCCTGGTCGAGCATCCGGTCGACCGCCGGATCCCTGACCCCCAGGTTGGTGTTGCCGCCGGTGGCCCGGATCACCCGGCTGTCCACGATCTGGGAGAGGAACCCGAAGCCCTCGGGCCAATCGGCGCCCCAGCCGTACGATGATCAGGCCCAGGCCGTTGGACTTCGCGAAGTCGGGCTTGCCTGCGTAGAGGCGTAGGTAGTCGGTCAGCGGGTACGGCTTGATCTCCAGCTTGATCCCGACCCGCGCCAGCGACTGCTGTAGCGCCTCGGCGGTGGCCTTCTCCTTGGGCCGCTCGGCGCGGTAGGAGATGCCGGTGGTGAAGCCGTCCGGCTGGCCGCACTGGGCGAGCTCGTCTTTGGCCTTGGCGATATCCCCCGTGTGGTTCGGCGAGGGGTAGAGGTCGAAGCGCTGCGCGCCCGGGATCACCGGCGGCAGGATGTTCGTGGCGATCTCGCCGCCGGTCGCGCCGCCGTAGGCGCGCTGGTAGCCGGTCCGGTCGGCCGCGTACAGCACCGCCTTGCGGCAGTGGATGTTGTCCAGCGGCGCGACGTCGGGGTTGATGCGCGGTGTACCACAGCCGGGCGACCAGCGCGGAGTCGGTGTTCGCGCGCAGGGCCTGGTCGGCGAGGATCCGGCCTTGCGCCGACGGGCCCGACCCCGGCGCCCTCGATCGAGACGTCGAGATCACCGGAGATGAGCCGGTTGTCGATGTCGTCGGCGTTGACGTTGAGGTCGACCTTGATCCGGTCGGGCAGCGGCCGGCGGTTCGGGTCGGTGGCCGGGTCCCAGTTCGGGTTGCGGACCAGCGTGAAACGCTTGCCCAGCTCGTTGGTCTCGAACATGTACGGGCCGGTCGAGACCACGTGCTCCTTGTACTTCGACCCGGTGTCCTTGGCTCGCGGCACCGGCATGGTCGCCGGGGTCTGCGCGAGGTAGTCGAAACCGCTGAACGCCTTGCTCAGCCGGAAGACGATCGTCCGGTCGTCCGGGGTCTCGATCGCCTTCAGGCCGAGCTTGTCCGGGTCGGGGTCGGTGTACGGGCTGGTGTAGCCCTGTAGGTCAAGGAAGTCGTTGAAGTAGGTCGGCCCGCTCGGGAAGGTCGTCTTGTCCAGTGATCGCTCGACGGCATACTTGACGTCCTTGCTGGTGACGGGGGTGCCGTCTTCGAACTTCACCCCCTGGCGCAGGGTGTAGGTCCAGGTCTTGGCGTCCTCGCTGGAGCGGCCCAGCGACTCGGCGAGGTCGGGCACCAGCGTGGTGCCCTGCTGGCCCGGTGCCGATGTGAACATCACCAGCGCCCGCCCGTAGTTGCCGGATGAAGTTCCAGGAGTAGGCGTAGTACGTGTCGGCCGGGTCGAGGGAGTCCCAGTCGCCGGAGTTGGCATACCGCAGGGTGCCGCCCTTGGCGTGCGAGGGATTGTGGATTCCGCCGGAGGCGCCGCTGCCTGCGGTGCCGCCACCGGAAGCCGGCCCGCCGCACCCGGCCAGCACCAGCGTCGCGAGTGCGGCCAGCGCCACTCGGCGAGAAGCTTCTCATCTCGGGTTACCCCCTCGGGTCTTCCAGACGGGTGCGTAGCGCGACCGCGGATCCAGCGCGTCGCGCAGACCATCGCCGAACAGGTTGAACGCCAGCACCGTGAGGAAGATCGCCAGCCCGGGGAAGAGCATGAAGTTCGGCGCGATCTGGAACCAGTGCGTGGCCTCGGACAGCATCCCACCCCAGGTCGGCGTCGGCGGTCGGATGCCGACGCCGAGGAAGGATAACGCCGCCTCGAACAGGATGTTGGTCGGGATCAGCAGCGTCGAGTAGATCAGGATCGGCGCGATCAGGTTGGGCAGCATCTCGGTGAACAGGATCCGCGGGACGGGCGCGCCGAGGCTGCGGGCGGCGTCGACGAACTCGCGCTCGCGCAGCGACAGCGTCTGCCCGCGGATGATCCGGCCGATGTAGGGCCAGTTGAAGAATCCGATGATGAACACCATCAGCGCGATCCGCAGGGTGTCCCCGGTCATTCCGAAGGCCTGGTCCGGCACCACCCCGGCCAGTGCGATCGCGAACAGCAGCAGCGGGAAGGCCAGGAAGACGTCCATCGTCCGGCTGATCAGGGTGTCGACCCAGCCCCCGAAATACCCGGCGATCACGCCCATCACGGTGCCGATCACCACCGAGAGCAGCGTGGCGAGGAACGCGATGAGCAGCGAGATCCGCGAGCCGTAGACGACCCGGCTGAACACGTCACGGCCGTTGACCGGCTCGGCGCCGAACAGGAAATCCGGGCTGATGCCGCCGAAGGAGCCGCGGGGCACCTGCAGCTCCGGGTCGACCTTGTCGTAGTGGAACTCCAGCGGCGGATGCCCGAGCAGCGCGACGATCACCGGCGCGAAGATCGCGACCAGGATGAGGCCCACCACGACGCCGCCACCGGCCAGGGCGATCTTGTCGCGCTTGAGGCGCAACCAGGCGATCTGACCCAGTGAACGCCCCTGGATCGCCGTGCCCGTTCCCTCGGTGACCACATACCCCTATCTCGTACCCGCCCGGATCTCCTCAACCATCGTAGAAGCACCCCGCGTCCGGGCCTTACCAGGACCATCCCCGCCGCTGCCGCGATACCGATCGGGGAGCTGCGCGTGCGGTGTCAGCCGGGCATCGACTTGTTCGCTCAGTGGGAGCGGTACACGTCTCCTCGATGATCGACTCGAACGACGATCATCGTGCGAGCGCTGCCGTCGATCTCGTAGACGACGCGGTATGCACCACGGCGCGCCGAGTGATACCCAGCCAGTTCCCGCTGCAACGGCTTGCCGAGCCGGTATGGGTCGGCGGCGAGCGGTCCCGCGATGAAGGCAAGGCACGCCCCCACGATTTTTTCCGGTAGCCGGTGCAGGCAGTGCTGCGCGGTTGCGGTGACGCGAACGCGGAAAGGTTCCTCAGTCATGAGGTCGGCCGAACTCCGCCTGGACTTCCTCGATGCTCACCGTCCGCCCTGCCGCAACGTCTTCCGTGGACTTCCGGATCTCGTCCAATGCCCCTGGCTGGGACAAGATGTCCAGCGTTTCTTCCAGCGACTCCAGATCCTCGGGCGAGAGAAGTATCGCCACGGGCCGCCCGTGCCGCGTCACGGTGACGCGTTCATGAGTTCGTTCCACCTCGGCGATCAACTCGGAGAGGTGATCTCGTGCATCGCCCACCGGCACCGCGCTCATGAGAACGATAATACGCCAGACTTCGCGCCAGATTCCTGGCACCAGTACTGAATCTGTAGTACACCCAAGATCCTACTGTGGGTGGATGTCGGGGGCGTCACGCTACGTAACGGTGTAGCCATGAATTTCCCGGCCCCACTCAGCCTTGCCGACCGCAGCCTGGTTCTAGCCGCTCGGTGGGAACCGGCTGCCCGGCGCACCCTCGATCTCCTGGTTGTGTCGGTCGCGTTGCTGGTGCTCGCGATCCCGATGCTGCTCGTCGCTATGGCGATCAGGCTGGACACTCAAGGCCCGGCGCTCTACCGCCAGCAGCGGGTCGGCCGGGGGGGCCGGTCGTTCACGATGTACAAGTTCCGCACCATGCGGGTAGGTGGCTCCGATGCGCAGCACCGGGAGCTCATCGCTCGTGAGCTGCGGGGTGAGGACACCTCGGTCGGCGGCAGCTGGAAGCTCGACAGTGATCCGCGGGTGACCCGGATCGGCTCGTTCCTGCGCCGCACGAGCGCCGACGAGCTCCCCCAACTGCTCAACGTCCTGCTAGGGCAGATGGCGCTGGTAGGGCCCCGCCCGTGTTTGGAGTGGGAAGCGGAGATGTTCCCGCGTAAGTACGCCGAGCGCTTCGACGTCATGCCGGGCCTCACCGGGCTCTGGCAGGTCAGTGGGCGCAGCACGATGGGCACGATGGAGATGCTGGAACTTGATCTGGCCTATGCGCGTAGCTGGAGTTTCTGGACCGATCTCACGATTCTGGTGCGCACCGTCCCGACGCTGCTGCGGGGGCACGGCGCGCGCTGACGAAGGATCGTCAGCGCACCACGCGGCGGGGGCAAACTCACTGCTGAATCGGTAGCGCCACACGTATCCTCCATGGTTACGAGATCGTGAGCAGGGAGTGATCGTGGCGCAGATCTTCATCAGCTACGCCACCCCGGACCGGGCGATCGCGGTGCGGGACCACATCTGCCCCAGCTCATTGTTGGCACCGCGCTGCCTGATCGTCACCGAATTTCCCCTCCACCCGAATCTGCTGGGCTAGCACCGTCACAGATCTGTGGCGTGGTGTCAAAGATCCCGAACCACCCCTGAACTCCCTGCCGAGCAGGTCCCAGCAGCGGTTGGCTGGGCCGAGCCCAGCAACCAGACCCGGGAGTGCGGGAAGACCATGACGACTGTGGCGGCGGCGCCGGGTCTGCGTGGAGCCGATTCCCTGCGACGGTGCCGCGAGATCGATCTCTTCGGGGCGTTGCGCACCGCACTGCATGATTCATCACCCGAGAATGTGCGCCTGGCTGATTGAGAGCCATGTGTGCCGGTGCAGTCTCTCCAGCTACTCCCGGTCAGGAGCGAACTGGAGAATGACGCGGGTCGTCGGATCTGTCGATCCGACCCGGTGAACACCCCGGGATGTTCGAAGCTTCCCGAACTCAACAGCAGAGCTGTTGGGTCGGCTTGGGAGAGCTCTGCTGTTGAGTTCGGGAACAGAAGAGGGTTAGAGGCTTGTCAGAGAGGGGAAAAGGAGCTCTGCTCAAGCAGAGGCGCGGCGCGGCCCATCGGATACCGGGCCGCTCAGATATGACCCGATCGGTGGAAAGGGTGCGACGGTGACGGCCGGTGAGACACCGCATCCCTCGGCGACGTTGTATGCACCCGACAAGAATTCTCCGGTAGATTTCGTGGATGGCGGCATCACCGCCGCGGTCGGAAGCGTGTTTCGTAGTAGGTGGACCTGCCGACCAGAGCGCCGGTAACCCGGCATCATCGACTGATGGGCGAGGTCAACGGGAGGTGTTGCACGTGGAAACTCATTAATCGTGGTAAAGTATCGAGTTCACGACCCCGACAGACTTTTCGGCACCGGCCACTGAGTCACGCGGGCGCTTCTGAGGCCGGCGAGGTGGCCGGCAGAGCAAGTTGAGGCTCTGCGAGTGGTGTACCAGGAGTCTCTGGATGCAACAATTGTCATGAACGGCATGATGCATCCAGAGACCTCTCCCCCTGCTGCCTTGTAGACAGAACTGCCGTGCCGGCAGAACTGCCTTGCAGACAGAACTAACCCTGCCCCATGGTGCACACCACCTCTCTTTCGCGTGGATGATAGGAGTTACTGAGGCCACTCCCACTGGATGCCGTATTTCCGGCCGTGCTCACATGTTTCGAATCTGTGCTCGACGTATCCGTTCGGTGAGATGTCGAGCAGCCTGGGAGAGTCGTCGTCGGGAGCTCGGGAGCTGTCGATCTGAAAATCGACATCGAAATACCAGCATTTTGCGGGAATCGCCGGACCGTTGAATTGCGCTCGAATTGTGAGAGACCTCACGTTGAGCGTTCGCACCTCGTACAGTATCGTTGGCCGACACGGCAGCTTCGAGTTGAATTTCGTCGTATATGCGAAGAAATACCTGTCGCCCGCGTGTAGGGTTTTGGAGAACTTCAGGGTGCCGGCGCGACCGCCCCGCGGTAGGTCTCGCAGCGGACCGTCGAGCTCGCAGTTCGCCAGTGGCACTATCTCGACCGGGGCGTCCGGTTGGCTGTAGTACCACGCCACCGCGTCGAAATGGTCACAATCACCATGGGAGACGATCGAGCAATGGCAGGTCGACTGAACTCCGCGATAGCCGTCGAAAGTATAGATGAGATCCACTTGTTCGAAGGAGAGTGGCGGCGTGAGGGGAGGGGGCGGCGGAACCGCCGGCCGGTGTTGTTTCCAGCCGTCGGGTGAGTTGTTCAGCAGGCGGAACCGGCGTGCCACGTCGTCGGCCAGGTGGTGCGCGGCGGTCATCCAGTATCCGCGGTACTTCTCGACGTTCGCCTCGATGTCCTTGCCCCCAGCACCCTCTCGCCGGGCCAGTTCACGCCAGCGCCCGGCTACCGAGTCGTTGCCGGGGCCTTGGTACTGCTCGTGCGGTACCCGAAACGCTGCCAGCGCTGCGTTGCGCCACCGCGGGTTGGTCATCTCGTCGACCGCATCGTAGATCACGCTCAGGACCGCGGCCGCCTTGTCGTCGAGTGACCAGTCGGGAGGAGGCTGCGCCGCATTCATGATCGCGTGTACCTCGTGCGAGCGATCCTGCAGCAGCTTCTGGCGGCTGGGGCCGACATCAAGGACCAGCCTGCGAAGCCCGATTTCTACTGGACTGGGGGGAATTCCTGCCCTACCCCCGGGGCGTCGTGGCACCCCTTATCGCCTCTCGGTCGTTGAGATTTCCCCACATTGCACCCCTCCGGGGGGGACATGCTTTGCTGGCCTTGCCGCGCGGCAGCATACACAAGCCCAGGTAGGACTTCCCGGAAGGTGTCACAACAGGTAATCGGTGGCAGGCCCAGGTCGATGGCTGCGTGATCAGCACTGTAGACGAGTGGGCCCTCCGATGCCAGCTGATCTCCTCCGGTGGAGTGGCGGAGTGGCGGATGCAGGGGATGGTGGGTTATGGATCTCATGTGGTGGATTGCCATCGGAGCCGTGGTGGTGCCGCTGGTGCTGGCTTTCCTGGTCGGCAACTGCGTGGAGACGTACCGGGCGAAGAGTCTCTTGTGGCGAGTCGCGAATGAACGGCGCAATCTCGCGGAGGAGAGACGAGAGCTCGATGCGGGATGGGCCGAGCTCGAGGCAGGATGGCACGAGCTCGAGGTGGCGACAGCGGCTATCGAGTGGTACACCGATCGTCGGCGAGTGGGCGCGGCCGCCTGAGCTGCCGCGTCAGCGCTGACCGTCGCATTCATTCCGGCCTGGGGTCCCGCTCGCGTTTGAGGCCGCGCTGTCCAGGCGGGCTGTTGTCCGGGCAGTCTTCGGTGATCCACTGCCGGATATATGCGATGCGTGCGGTGGGGATCGGCGGGCGCAGTCGAGGCATCCGCCTCCTCAACATTGTCTGCTCAAGCCGGTTGATGAGCGGTGAGTGCTCCGGATCGGTGTCGAGCCTGCCTTGGTTGTAGTTGACCACCCGCGGCTCGGCGTCTTCGGCGATGAACTCGTCGCGGGTCTTGCCGGCCCAGAAATTGGTGGGGTGGGGCGGGTCGCAGCCAATGGTGAACCCGCGCACCCCGTCCTCCAGGATCCGGACCACCTTCTGGAAATTGCTCGGCACGCTCTGCGCGGGGATCTCCCGACCCTCGGCGAGCGCCTGCATCACGACCTGAGCGTCCTGGTCGAGCTGCACCAGATCGTCGAGGAACTCGTCGCGCTCGCTCACCTGCTCGTCGGGCTGGAGCTGATCGCGGATCAACCGCACGGCGGCCCGGGAGATGTCCAGGTGTGTGCGCCACCGTTGCGGTTCGTCCTCGGGCAGGTTCAGGGTGTAGGGGAGCTCGAAGGGTGGGCCGGCGTGCAGGGGGCCCGGCGGGTCGTCCTTCGGTAGCTGCACGAGCTTTTTGGCGATCTTCGCCAGGCGGCGCATCTCGTCGAACGTCAAGATCAACAAAAGTCCTCGGGCGGTGTGGTCGCCCTGGCGGGCGCCGGGATCGGTGAGGTAGAGCGCCTGGTCCAGGCGCATGAAGTGCGCGAAGCGGGCGAGCAGCATCCGGTAGCGCAGGTTGAACAGCTTCGCCCACGCCAGGGCCCGGGGATGGGTGATGCGTCCGGTGCTCGCGAGCTCCTCCTGCGCCGCCGCCACCGCATCCGGCACGCCGGGCTGCTCCGTCGCAGAGCTGGTGTTCGGGTTCTCCGCGACCGGCCAGGTGATCATGGCCCCGGCGGCGCAGAGCCGTTCCACGTCCTTGTAGAGACCGAAGAACCTCTCGAAGTGTGACTCGGGGTCGGCGGGCCCGGCCGGGCCGAGGTCGAAGCCCTCGCCCTGCGCGCCGATCTTGCGCACAGCCAGGACCGCTGCCGTCCGGATATCGCTGACGGTAGTGCTCGGGAACGAGTCGATGATCAGTTTGTCGCCCTGTTCGCGGCTCTTCGGCTCGAAGCCCCAGTCGTCTTCGATCGCCTGCCGCCCGAGGGTGTCCAGCCGGAAGTCATCGTCGGCCAGGACCTCGGCGAACAGGTGTTCCAGCCGCTCGAAGATGGGGCCGACGTGGCGGACCTGCTGCCCGTCGTTGGCGAGGGCGGCATCCTCCTTGATCCGCTCGACCAGGTCCTGATCCGCCTGCGGCATGTCCTGGGGGAGCGATCGTGGGCTCTCGGCGGTGACGTACTTGGCGAGGGAACCGAGTGTCAGGCCTTCGAGCCGGAAGCGGAACGGGTAGATCTCGCTGGCATAGGGAGAATGCTCCCGGTTGAGGTTCAGCGGCCCGCCGACCAGGTGCAGCAGGTTCTGCACGGTGGCCAGATGCCCCATCTCCTCCCTGGCGATCTGGGTGAGCAGTCGCTGCACCGATCCGAGCTCCGCGGCGTGCGGATCGCCCTCGACCACGCGCACCGAGTAGGCGGCGAACAGGTACTGGACCATCAGCGCGTGCTCGATCTCGGCTGCCGCGGTCAGCAGGAAGACCACCTCGTCCCGCGGCTCCAGGGCAGGGTCGTGCATCGGAGTGCCCGGCCCGGTCAGCGCCGCTGCGGCCGTGACACGCGCCGCGCCTTCCTCCTCGGCCCAGGACGGCAGCGAGACGATCGAACCCGGAGCGAAGAATCGCGCTTCCATCCGTGGAACTCCCTGTCTTGTCGGGGTGGGGTGGGGTATGACGGGGAATGCTGGTGTTTCAGCGCGTGAGGTACAGGATCTGGCTCTCCGAGTGACCGTCCACGCTCACCCGGAGCAGGTAGCTACCGGCCGCCAGTGCCTGCCCGGCTTCATCGGTGCCGTCCCACTTGAGGATGCGCGACCCGTCCACGGGCGGTGACTCCGCGAGCAGCCGGCGTACGTGCGCCCCGAACCGGTCCCAGATGTTGATCTTCATCGCTTTGGCGCCGCGGGGCACGGTGACGGTGATCGGTAACGGAGCTGCGCTACGCCTCGGGGTGTTGTCCTCGAGCAGGCGCAGGCCCTGCGGGGGTGCGGCGTGGCGGGGCGCTGGCAGCGGCTCGGTGGCATACCGGTAAACGGTGAGACCTGAGGCGTAGCCGACGGTGACCGGATCGTGGAAGAACCGGAACCGGTTGATGAACGCGCCGATCTCGTTGGCGTTGCGCCAGTTCTGGCCGCCATCGATGGTGGAGCTGCTGAAGCCCTCCTCGAAGGAGGCCGAGCCCCAGCCGCCCACCCAGCCGGTGTTCTCATCGACAAACCCGATGCCCTCGAGGTTGGCGTTACCCTGCGGATCGTTGATCTTGCGGCGGGTCCAGGTGGCGCCGCCGTCGGTCGTCTTGAGGATGGCGCCGCGGGTGAAGCTCTCCAACGCCACGAAGCCCACCCGCTCGTCCAGGAATTGGATCTTCCATCCCCACTCGCCGAGCGGGAGCTGCGCATCGAGGCTGGCCACGGTGTTCACCCAGCTCTGCCCGCCGTCCACGGTGCGCAGCACCACCGCGCGGACACTGCCGCGCGTCGGGTTGGCGGTCTGCGATTTCCCGCCCACCACCCAACCGTGGTCGGCGTCGGTGAAATAGCAGTCCACCAGCAGGGAGGCGTGCGCGGACATGTCCCAGGCCTGCCAGCTCGCCCCACCGTCGATGGTCCGCATCATCCGTGGGGGAACGTTCGGGAAGTTCGTCCCCGAGGCGTACACGACGCGGGAGTCGACGACCGACATCCCGCACACCGCGGACGGGGCCAGCGGGGGGAGATTCTCCACGGCGGTCCAGGTGGCGCCCCCGTCGGAGGTCTCGAACAGGCGCCTGGCCTCGCTCAGCGTCCCGACCCAGCCGCGGGTGTCGGAGGCGAAGCCGACGCAGCGCAGGTAGACCTCCTCGTCGTGGAACTGCTCCTGCCACGTCACGAAACCGTCCTCGGTGTGCAGGATCTGGCCGTTGCTGTTCACCGCCCAGCCGCGCAGCGGGTCGCGGAACCAGATGTCGTCGGTCCGCGAGCTCGCGATGGGTGCGTTGGTGACCCGCCACATCGGCTCGACCGCGGCCGGTTCCACCACTCGGGCCGTGCGGGCCAGGCGCAACCGGTCGGCCGGTGTGATGCCGGCCAGGCGCACCGCGGTCGCGGCGTTGAGCCTGCCGTGCCCGTACAGCGGGCTGTGCCCGGCCGCCGACCACCGGCCGCCCGACTCGTCGATGCGGTCGCACGAGCGGCGCAGGGTGTCCACCGCGTCCTGACGGCTCAGCTCGGGGTGGCATGAGAGCACCAGTGCCGCCACCCCGGCGGCTCCCGGGCACGCGCTCGACGTGCCGCCGAAGGAGTTCGTGTAGTTGCCCTTCGGGTCGCCGCTGACCGTGCCGGTCCGTGGGCTGGGGTTGTACCCGCCGCGCCCGGAGACGTCCGTGGTCCAGATCCCGGGAGTGAGCGGCGCCGGTCGCCCCTCCGGGTTGAATGCGAAGTCGTTGCTGGGGAAGGCGCAGAACACGGCATCGCCGAAGTCGCTGTAGACCGAGCGTTTGCCCCGGTCGTTGCAGGCGGCGACGGCCAGCACCGACGGGTTGCTCGCGTAGCCGTCGAGATCGACGCTCTCGTTGCCGTTACCGGCGGCGAAGAAGATCAGGCAGCCCTTGCCGCCCCGGCCCCGGGTGGCGGCGTGCTCGATGGCCAGCCGGGTCTGGTCCGGCAGCCGGGATCGCGCCTTGTGCCCAGGATCGGCCGGATCGGACCACATCCCGTCCGGGGGGCCCCAACTGCAGGAGATGATGTCCGCCCCGTGGTCGGCCGCCCAGAAGAAGGCGTCCGCCTCCGCGCGCGACCCGAGCATGGAGGCCATCCGGATCGGCATCAGCGCGGCGCGCGGGGCGACCCCGCAGGCGCCGACCCGGCCGTCGGCGCAGGCCACTCCCGCGCACGCGGTGCCGTGGTTCTCCCCGAACAGCGGGCGCGGATCGTCGTCGCCCGCGCTGGCGTCCCGCGGTGCCACGATCTTGTCTGGGCTGGCGAACTCCTCGTGGTCGACGTCGATGCCGGTGTCGATGATGGCGATCGTGATGCCCTCGCCGCGGGTCACCACGTGCGCTGCGGCGACATTCGCGCTCGCCTGGATGAACTGGCCGTTGACGGTGGTGCTGTCCAGGTGCCATTGCTGGGCCGGCAGCGCCCGGCGGCCGAGCCTGCGTACCAGCTCAGGATGGGCCAGCTCGACGTCAGCTCGCTCCAGCAAGCGTTGGGCGATGGCGAACACCTCCTGCCCGGTTCCCTCCGGAGCGGCGGTGAAGTAGGCGTTCGTGGCGTAACCGGGCTCGTTCTTGATCGTCAAGCCGGCGTCCTGCAGCACCCGGCGGCACTGCTCGGCGGTGAGGTCGTCCCGGAACTTGACGAAGATGTTCTCGGTGTAGAGCACCGGCTCGCCGGTCTGCTCGTCGACGAGCACCCGGCCGGCGAAGCGGGTGTCGGGGGCGGCGCTGAGCGCTTCTGCCAGCTCCGCGACCGAGGCCGTCTCGGCGTCGCGGCGCCGGTAGATCTCGACACCTGCTTCCGGGATGGCGAGCACCACGTCCAGTCCGCTGATGAGCGCCGCTTCGGGGCCGGGCACCGGTCCGGCCAGCAGGGAGCGGCGGCTGTGGGTCCGGACCACGAGCAGGTCCGGGTCGACCTCGAACTGGATCGTCTCGCCGTCTTTGCCGCCATAGGTCACCTGAGGCACGCCAACCTCCTCTCAACGGTGCACGGCTGCGGTACTGCGCAATTCCTACCCTGCGCGATTCCCACCCTCGTCAGAGGAAGAGGGAGTCGCGGGCCGCCAGATACATGCGCGCTGCATCCTCCACCCGTCCGTGACCCGGATAGGACAAACCGGTAGATTTCGCCAGGTGAGTACCGTAACCGTGGGCCTGCTGCGCGAGGACGAGCTGGCTGCGGCCGACCACATCATGCGGCTGGCGTTCGGTACCTTTTTCGGGTTGCCCGAGCCCACCGCGTCCATGGGCGACGCCGGTTATGTCCGCACCCGCTGGGCAGCTGACTCCACTGCCGCGTTCGGCGCCCGGCTCGACGGGGAGCTGGTCGGCTCCAATTTCGCGACGAACTGGGGCAGCGTCGGCTTCTTCGGTCCGCTGACCGTGCACCCGGTGCACTGGGATCGCGGTATCGGATCTCGCCTGGTGGAGCCGGTGATGGAGCTCTTCGACCGCTGGGCGCTCACCCATACCGGCCTGTTCACCTTCGCGCACAGTGTGAAACACGTTGGCCTGTACCAGAAGTTCGGTTTCTGGCCCCGGTTCCTCACCTCGGTCATGGCCAAGCCGGCCTCGGCCAGGGCTGAGCCGCTCGAGCTCTATTCCGCGGTGTCACCGGATGGGCGGCCCGACTGCTTGCAGGCCTGCCGGGCGGTGACCGCAGCGGTGTACGAGGGTTTCGACCTGGAGCGGGAGATCCGTGCTGTGGACGAGCAGGGGCTGGGCGACACCGTGCTGGTGGTGGACGGTTCCGAGGTGGTCGGACTGGCCGTGTGCCATACCGGCCCGCAGACCGAGGCGGGCAGCGACACCTGCTACATCAAGGTCGGTGCCGTGCTGCCCGGCCCGGGGGCCGAGGTTCGCTTCACCCGCCTGCTGGACGCCTGCGAGGCACTCGCTGCGGCTCGGGGCGTGGCGACGATGAACGCCGGGGTGAACCTGGGCCGGCACGAGGCCTACCGGGCCCTGCTGAACCGGGGGTACCGCTCGATCCTGCAGGGTGTGGCGATGGAGCGGGAGAACCGCTCGGCCTACAACCGCGAGGCCGTATACCTCATCGACGACTGGCGCTGAACTCAGCTGGAGAGATCCAGGACGGTCAGGGTGCCGCTGTCGAGGTTGCTCACGTAGGCCCGGCTGCCGTCGGGCAGCACCGTGATGCTGCTCGGGCTGCTCTGGGTGGGCAGGGTCGCGGTGACCTTGTTGGTGGCGGCGTCGATCACCGAGACGGTGTCGCTGCCCTCGTTGACCACGTAGGCGAACCGTCCATTCGGTGCCCAGGCGATGGCCCTGGGATGGTTTCCGACCGGGATGGTCGCGACGACCTGCTCGGTCCTGGTGTCGATCGCCGAGACGGAGTCGGAGTCGAAGTTCACGTTGGCCACGAGCGGGCGCTGGGGGTTGACCGCGATGCTGTGCGGGCTTGTCCCGACAGGGATGGTCTTGAGCACCCCGAGGGTGGTGGTGTCGATCACCGAGACCAGGTTGGACTCGTGGTTGACGGTGTAGGCGCGGGTGCCGTCCTGGGAGAACGCGACACAATGGGGGTTGGGCTTGACCGTGATCTGTCTGATGACCTTGTTGGTGGCGGTGTCGATCACGGATATTTCCCCGATGTCGTGGTTGGGGGCGAAAAGCCGGGCCCCGTCGGGCGTGACGGCAGGGAGGTACGGGCGGGCCGGCTGCGGGATAGTGGTGAGCACGGTGTTCGAGGTGGTGTCGAGTACGGCGATCGCGTGGATCGTCCGCTGTTCGTTGAACAGGGTGACGTACAGGGTGCGGCCATCCGGTGCGAAGGTGAGGAATTGGGGCGGGCCCTCCGCGATCGGGATGGTCTTGACCACCTGGTTGGTCGCGGTGTCCAATACGGTGACGACCTGGGGATTGCGGTGCGCGGTGTAGGCGTGTTTGCCGTCGGGTGCGACCGCGACGAAGCTGGGACTGCGCTCCACCCGAATGGTGGCACCGACGGTGGGTACCGCGAGCTGAGGTCCGACTTCGGCGACCGCGGTCGGTTCGGGTTTGGACGGTGGCGGGGTGTTCACGGGGGCCGCCGCCTGGGTGGCTGATCTGCCACCGATTATCGCCAGGATGATCATCCCGGTCAGGGCGACCGCCGCACCGGTGCCCAGCAGGACCCGTGGCCCGCGCGAGTGCCCGGTTGACGGTGGGGCTGCGCCTTGCGGTGGCCCCCCATGACGACGGTTCGGCAGCGGGCGCTCGACCGGTGGCAGGGCCGGCGCAGCCGGTGGGGGCGGCAGCGACGGAGCAGGTCGCGGTTTAGCCACCGGCGCCATGGCAGGCACGGTCAGCACATTCGGGGCGGCCGTGGTGTTGTCGAGCGCGGTTACGCCGGGTGCGGTTACGCCGGCGGTTACGCCGGGCCGGGACGTCGCTGTGCGCTGCACCGGGATGACCGGCGATGCATGGTGCTGCCTCGTCGCGCTGGTGGCGGGACCGGCAGGTCGTCCGTTACTGGCCGGTCGGTGCCGGGGGGCTGCCTGGGCGGCCAGTGCCGCGGCGCCCAGCGCCACGGCGTACTGGGGCTGGGAGTCCACCACCACCGGACGTCCCAGCTCAGCGGACACCATCCGGGCGACCAACGGGATCTGCGACGATCCGCCCACCAGCAGCACCGCGCTGAGCTCGGCGGGTTGGACCTGAGCCGAGCTCAGTGTGCGGGACAGCGCCTTGAGCGTGGACTCGATCGGGCCCCGCGCCTTGGCCTCGACGTCCGACTGGGCGAGGCTGGCGTCGAAGCGATCGAACTCGCCACCACCGAACTGTTCGAGGCGTTCGGGTTTGCCGAGGATCTGCATCTTGCCGGACTGCCTGCGCAGGACCGTCGCGTTGAAGGTACCGCCGCCCAGGTCGTATACCGCGACCGTCTCGCCCTCGTCCAGGGCTTGGGATGCGGTGTAGTGCGCCACGGCGGCTTCGGGTTCGGTCACCATCGTCGGCTTGTCCAGCCCGGCTTGCCGCGCTGCCTCCCCGTACAGTGCGCATCGGAACGGGCCCCAGCTGGCCGGGTGGGTCAGCGCGATGTGATCGGGTGGTTCGCCTTGGGTCTTGCTGACCTGCTCTACCACGTCGTGCAGCAGGACGCCGAGCACTGTGGTGAGCTCGTAGGGCTGGCCACCGAGTACCACCGGGGCCGGGTCGCCCAGCCGAGTCATGAAATTGCGGCAGATCCGGCCCGGGCTGCTCACCGCGGGCAGGCCGGCCGCGTCTCCGGCGGCGAGGGTGCCATTACCCCGGAGCCACACCGCAGCCGGCACCACCACAGATCGGGGTCCCAACGAGATCATCTCGGTCGTGCCTGCTCGCGCGAGCGCGACCGAGACGAAGGTGGTGCCGATGTCGATCCCGAGGCGGTAGCTCACTGAATCCTCCCTGAAACGAAACTCAAAGTAACGTACACCCCACACGGAAGATTGACAGCCTTGTGTTATGAGCTGAACGACATCTCCTATTGTTCCGTATTTAGTTACCCAGTGTAGTTGATACACTACGGACCGAGACGCCACTGCAGTGTGAAAAAGAATGCTGTGCAGGTCCGCAGGACCGGGAGCGGGGGGACATGGGTAGGCCGGCATGAGCTACTGGCTCGGGATTGACGTGGGTAGCACCCTCGTCACCGCGGCTCTGTGCCGTGAGCAGGTCGGACAGCAGGCGCAGCTCGAGGTGGTACCGCTGGGCGCCCGGTCTGCCGCAGTGTCCTCGGTGGTCTACCAGGGGCGGGACGGTGAGGTCGTCGTCGGTGAGGCGGCCGAGCGCCGCGCCGCCACCGAACCCGATCGGGTGGTCGGCGAGTCGACCCGGCACGCACTGCTGGTCAGGTGGGTCGTTGACCTGGTCTTGCAGCGCGAGGGCGTAGCCGCCCAGGGCATCATCCTCACCCATCCGGCCGGTTGGACTCCCGGCGACATCCAGGCGGTGGCCGATGCGCTGGCCGCGGCGGAGCTACCAGTGGTCAGGTTCTGCTCCGGGCTGGAGGCAGCCGCTGCGGGCTATTCGGTTCGGGAGCGCAGTGCCCTCGGGTGCACGATCGCGGTCTACGACCTCGGTGGTGGCACATGTGAGGCGGCGGTGATCCGCAAGACCGGCGCCGGGAGTTTCGTCACGCTCGGCATCCCGGAGCGGCTCGAGCGGCTCGGTGGCGCAGGCTTCGATGACGCGGTGTTCGGTCATGTGCTTACCGCGGTCCCAGCCCTGCGTGAGCTGGAATCGGGTACCGCCGAGACAGCACGGTTCAAGCGCAGCCTCGCGCTGTGCCGGCGGGACTGCACTGAGGCCAAAGAAGCTCTCTCGGTGCAGACCGAGGTGACGATCCCGGTGCTGCTTCCCCAGGTTCAGACCCAGGTCTGCCTGAGCAGGGCCGAGTTCGAGGACCTGATCCGTCCCCAGGTGCAACAGAGCGTCGAGGCGCTGCGCCGCACGCTGCGCTCCGCTGGGCTCGACCCAGCCGAGCTCGACACGGTGTTGCTGATCGGCGGATCGTCCCGGGTGCCGCTCGTCGCGCAACTCCTCTCATCCGAGCTCGGTCGCCCCGTCGCAGTGGACCCCGATCCGCAAGTCATGACCGTGCTCGGCGCCGCCGTGTCCGGGCTTCCGGCCGCGACGGCGCCCCCCGCCGGCCTCGACGCTGCCGGCCTTAACACCTCTGCCGGCCTTAACACTCGCGGGTTCTGCCACCGTCGGCGTCGGGTCGGACATGCCGGTTCCGGCCACGATCGGGATCACCAGCCTCGCCGGACCCGGCGGGCCCGGTGGGCCTGAACCTGCGCAGACCGAGTTGCCGCCCTGGCTGACCGCTACTCCGCCGGAGGCCGAGCCCGCCGAGGTCCAGTGGCAGCAGCGGAGCCCACGACGGCTCCCGCGGTTCGCGGCGGCGGGGCTCATCGGCCTCGTGCTGCTCGGCGGTGCGGTGTCGGTTCCGTTCATCATGAGCGCATACCGCGCACCCGCACCGGTGGCCCCCGCTGCCCCGGCGCTGCAGCCTCCGGTCCTGCAGGCTCCGGCACCGCAACCGCCAGTGGCAGAGACGCCGGTGGACCAGAGCCCGGTGGTGTCGAACCCCGTGCGTGTCGAACCCCGTGGTAACAGACCCGGTGGTGTCAGACCCGCTGGCGCCCGCGCCTGCCGTCCCTGATCCGAATGCCGCCAGCGCGGATCCCGGCCTCGCCACACCCGCCGCGCCGGTCAAACCGCCTGCTAGCTCAAGGGCAGCCACGCCGAACAGCGGGAGTCGGCCCGCCAGCCGACCCAAACCTCCTGCTGCGCCGCCTGCTGCGCCGACACCCCCACCGAGCAACGTTCCGGACTGGGTGAAAACAGCGCGCAGCTGATTAACCACTCGTCTGCACAGGGCGTCAGCCGGTGCTAACCGCCAGGTTGAGCAAGTGCAAACACCGCGACATGAACTGTGCAGCGAATAGCCGGATGTGCTGGTGACTAGTCGTTTCGGGTTCTGTACATCTGGTGAAAGTCGGGGTTTCGAGGCCAGTGCGTTCATCCCGCGTTCGCCGTGCCGACATCTCTTGAGGTCGCAAGGTCACTTCGAGGTCGTCCGTTAGCGAGCTACGAGTGCCACTCTGATACAGCGCCCAGTTCATCGGCATACTCCGAACGGAGGAAACGTGACAGACCGTGAACTCCGCGTCGTAATCCGCAAACGATTCAGTGCGTTGCGAGTGGCGGTGCAACAGCGCCGCGACGAGCTTATCGCCGAAACCGAAGCCGAGATACTCGCCCGGTACCAGGCTGAGAACGAGCGTGTCGAGGAACTGAACCGGAGACTCAGTGAAATCACCGAAGAAGCGAATCGGAAAGCAGTGGCGCTGCTCCGCGAGTTCGAGGATCTCGCTGCTGGCGGCCGCTGGAAAGGAAGCCGCCAGGCGATGTTCGAGGTTCCCCGCAGCTACCGGGTCAATGCGGACCGAACCCAGCGGCACCGCACCCTGATAGCCGAGATCAACAGAAAAACCGACCAGGCGCTGCGGGTGCTGGACCGGCAGCAAGCCAGCCTGCTCCGGGCCCCGGAGCGGGCGCGGACCCTCATAGCCAGGGGAACCCCGGCTATCGTCACCGGGCTCATACCACCAGCGCGGTTGTGGGAGGTCGAACCTCCGGTGGCGATGGTGTGAGTTACCGACTCGGCGGTTGGACAAGCCCGGTCTGGTAAGCGGCGGCCACTGCCTGCGCCTTCTCCCGCACGCCGAGTTTCATCATCACCCGGGCGAGGTGTGTCTTCACGGTGGCCTCGCTGATGAACAGCTCCCCAGCCACATCGGCGTTGGACAGCCCGCGAGCCATCAAGGACAGCACCTCCCGTTCGCGGGGCGTGAGCTGGGCCATCTCCGCCGGTGTCGGGGTGTGCGGCTCGGGCCTGGCGGCGAACTCGTCGATGAGCCGGCGGGCCACCGCGGGATCCAGCCAGGCCTCGCCGGCGACGACCGAGCGGATGGCGTTGACGATCTCGGCGGGAGCGGCGTCCTTGAGGAGGAAGCCCGAAGCGCCGGCGCGTAGCGCGGCGTAGACGGCTTCGTCGATGTGGTAGGTCGTGAGAATGATGACCCCGACCGGCTGGCCGTTCTGCGCGGTCAGGCCTTCCTCGACCACGGAGCGGGTCGCGGCGACGCCGTCGGTGCCTGGCATGCGGACATCCATCAGCACCACATCCGGTCGCTGGGCGCGGATCTGGGCCAGGGCTTCCTTGCCATCGGTGGCCTCGGCGATGACGGCGATGTCGTCCTCCGCGTTGACCAGCATCACGATGCCCGCTCGGACCAGGGGCTGATCATCAACCACAACGACACGGATCACATTGCCACCATCCCTTGATTACCGCGGCCGTCACCGGAGGCGCGTCCAACAGTGCTTTCACGAATCGCCCGTTGGGGGGGGTCCGGAAGAGGCAGGCTCGCGGTCAATCGGTAGCCGCCGTTGTGATGGGGTCCTGCGTGCAGTCGCCCACCGGCAGCATGCGCCCGCGCCCGCAGGCCCACCAAGCCGCGACCGACGGACAGCGCCTGCCCACGGTTGGCCGCCGCGGGGTTCGTGTCGTTGTCGATCTGGATGCGCAGGCTGTGAGATTCCCAGACCAGCCGCAGCTGCGGGTGGGAGTTCGTGCCGGCGTGTTTGAGGACGTTGGTCAGGCCCTCCTGCACAATCCGGTAGGCGGCCAGATCGATACTCGGATCCAGATTACGTGGAGTGCCCTCGACATGAACGGTGACCGGCATTCCGGTTTCCCGCAGTGAGGTGAGCAGTAGGGGCAGATCCGCCAGCCCGGGTTGTGGCCCCAGCTCGCCTATACCGGCGTTCTGGTTATCGGGCTTGCTGGCTTCCAACACGCCGAGTAGGCGTCGTAATTCAGCCATGGCCTGCTTGCCGGTCGCCTCGATGTGCGCCAATGACTGGGTGACCTGGGCGAAATTGGTTTTGGCGACCCGTGATGCCCCGGCGGCCTGCAAGACGATTGCGGTCACCGCGTGGGAGACGATGTCGTGAAGTTCTCGCGCGATCCTGCCCCGCTCCGCGGCCACCGCTTCCCGGACTGTCTCGCGCTCGCGTTCCAGCTCCAGGACGTGCTGATGGCTGGCCCTGGTCACCCGCCCCGCCCCCCATGCCCCGATCGTGACGATGACGAGCAAGGTGGCATTGGGAACGAAGGACAGAATCTGATCGCTAAGGGTGGGGAATACCCTGAACGCCACGGCGGCGTCGAGTCCGATCGGGACAGAAGACGCCAGAAGGGCGAGTAAGGAGATCTTCTTGCTGCGGTGGACGGCGACCGCGTACAAAGAAACCGGGATGCCGGCGACCGGAGCGTAGAGGGGAATAATCGGCCACGCGATCACGGTGAGCACCCATTGAATGCTGAACACGGCGACGGGCGCCCGGTCCCGCCAGATCAGAGGTATGAGTACGATCAGTGCGTACAGCCATACGAAGATATACAGCGGTTCGGCCGTCAGGTGGCTCAGTCTCAGCCATGCGGCGAAGAAGAAAGTATTGACCAGAAAAAGTGCCGGAATGAGGAAGGCGTCCCGTTTCGCGGACGCGGAGATGGGAGGGTCGGGCATCCAGCCTAGGATCTTCATCTGATTCGCTCACTGTGACAAGTGGTCGGCGTTGCGGCCAACCTCCCCCGTTGTCGTCCTTTCGGTGTCATTAATGTGTCGATGATTTGAATGTTGGGTTCTGTTCGTCTGATGTTGTCCTGACGTTCCTGTCCGGCTGGTCGAGATAATAGTAAGGGCAGACGCCGGGCTTATCGCCCCGGCAGGCGGGAGGATT
The DNA here is from genome assembly GCA_963712995.1 of uncultured Actinomycetota bacterium. Classification (GTDB taxonomy): domain Bacteria; phylum Actinomycetota; class Actinomycetes; order Mycobacteriales; family Pseudonocardiaceae. The sequence goes on from CAVQKH010000022.1 coordinate 184,878, forward strand.
CCAGGCGGCTGCGATATTATTGTTCGTGAACATCGCCGCTGCTGTGGCTGTGGGTGCTCCGGTGAAGATGAACGCAGCAGTCAGCAAGAATACCGGGACCACTACCTTGGCGCGTCGGTGTAACCAACCGCCATGGACGCCTCTCGGTGTTGCCCCGAAGGCCGGCGTCTCAGTAGTGATCATTGTGTTCTCCTCGGTCGTAGCGATCGGCAAGAACAACTGGCGAATTTGTCCTTATTGTTCCACCTGTCTTGAGCGGAGACAACCCGTGATAGTAGGTGGTCATCCCACAGATGTAAGAAACTCCGGAGCCGGGGTAGTTGAAAGATCGCTGGAGCCGCCTGAGCGCGGTTCAGCGATGGTGCAGCAACGTCGATCCACCGGTTGTGCAACGTCATCCCTACCAAACCGCTCGCCCCTGCGCTGTCCACTCGGTAAACGATCCAACGTGGGCCGCGGTCTTGCCTGCCGCCGCTCTTGTCCCGGTCCGTGCCCCGCCACCAGCGGCCGGCTGCGCCGTCAGTACCTCGCGCAGTCTGCTCAGCGCCCGATGCTGCGCGACCCTGACTGCGCCAGGGGTCGAGCCCACCGCCTCAGCCGTCTCCTCGACGGACAGTCCCACCACGACCCGAAGGTGCAGGATCTCCCGCTGCCGGTCTGAAACATACTCCAGCAACCTGGCCATCCGCCCGGCGAACTCTCCCTGCATCACCTGTGCCTCGGGACCGTCGGCCAGGTCGGTGGTGTCGGGTACCTCGGAGACCGGCTCGGAGCGGTTGCGTGCCGCCGACCGGCGGGCATCGGCCACCTTGTGCCCGGCGATGCCGTAGACGAAAGCAAGGAAGGGCCGGCCCTGGTCCCGGTAACTGGGCAGGGCCGTGAGCACTGCGAGGCACACTTCCTGGGCCACGTCATCGGCTGAGGAGAAGGTCTTCTCCTGGCCGCCGATCCTTGAACGGCAGTACCGCACCACGAGGGGGCGGATCCACCGGAGTACGCCCTCGATAGCGGTGGAATCACCGCCGACGGCGGCGCTGACGAGGATGTTGCGGTCGTTCTCCATTGTGTTCGTGTCAGGAGAGACCGCGTTGAGGCTCCTCGTGGACGTCGTCTCGATCGCAGCCACGAGCTGCCTGGTGAGTGATGTGACATCGGTGACTGTGTCGTCCCCGACTGGAGTCAACGACCCTTGTGGGTCGAGTAGTGAAAGCGTAGCCACCGGGTGCCCCTTTTGCTGATCGACCAGCCACCATGTGAGAGTTCTGCCAAACATCGAGCGCTTGCTGGGATCAATATGTCGGACGTCCAGGGGTCGGACATCCCTTCCACGGAGCATCTTCGGCCTACTCCAGGCCGTGCAGTCCGGGTACATCAGATGAGGTAGCTCCCCGCGCGCGGCTACACCCCAGGGGGGATCGCATCGATCTCACCAGCGGAGACGCTCCGGCGCGGTGGGTCGGTCGTCATGGGCGCAGACAGCATCGGTGCGCGCCTCCCGCCCGGGCGGCGCGCACCGATGGTGGGGCACCCACTACCGGGTGCCGCGTTCGTTCCCTTCTCTGAGCGTCAGTAGTAGTGGCGTCGGCCGAACATCGGGCGCCCGACGGCTCCGAGCAGTTCCAGGATCACCCCGACCACGATCAGAATGAGCCCCAGCGTCCACAGAATTCCGAGTCCGGGAAGCAACCACGCAAGGATCAACAGGATAATTCCTAGAACGATCATGATTTCTCCTCCGAGTCGTCTGGAAGAACGCTAAGACAGACTACCGGAGTTGGCTCGCGGTAACCGTCCACAGTGGACCCCTACCACTGAGCTCCTGGCGGCGTTGCTGGGGTTACGGCGCTGCCGGGGTTTACTCCTTTTCTTTGCGGCGCTCTACGAAGAAGCGGGGCTGCTCGTCGTCGATGTCGACGTCGAGTTGCTGCTCGTGCAGGTCGAAGACCACGGTGCGGGCCAGGAACACCTTGGCGCCGTGGGTCTCCAGCACGGTGTCGTCCTCGGCGGGGGTCGCTGCGATGGACAGTCCCAAGCCCTCTGACCGGCTGGTTTTCCCCGCGGGGGCGATGCGCAGGCCCGCCGTGTCCGGCATCTCGTTCTTGGTCACGAGTGAGTTGATCGCCTGGGCTGCTGCCTCAGTGACTGTCATCATGCCGCTACCGTAGGGGTCATTCCCCGCAACGTGTAAGTAGGAGGCCGTTGCGGCCACAGGTGCCGTCCGAGGAGCATGATGGCATGGGTTTCGATTTGCGATTGTTGACCGGTCAGCCGTGCGAGATGGCGGCTCTGCAGCGCCTCCTGGACAACGCGCCAGCCTACGCCGAACATCTCAACGGCCACCCGTCGGAGGCTGCGGATGCCCAGAGCTTGTTCAGCACCGTGCCGCCAGGGGTCACCTACGACAACAAGTACCTGTACGGCTTCATGATCGACGGCCCGGCGATGGTCGGCTGCGTGGACATCATCCGCGGCTGGCCGGCACCCGGCACCGTGCTGATCGCCCTGCTGCTGCTCGATGAAGCACACCAAGATCGAGGTTTTGGCGAGACGGCGTATCACGCGGTGGAAGAAAAGGTGCGGCGCTGGCCAGAGATCGACACGATCCGGGTCCGCGCGGTGCGCTCCAACGATGCCGCGCTGCCCTTCTGGCTGCAGATGGGTTTCGCCAAGAGCGATGAGGTGCACGCCGGGACCGACGACCAACCCGTTTCCGAGTCGATCGGTCTCGCCAAGCCGCTGAACTGAGGGCAGCGCTCGATCCTGGCCGGGTCAATCCTGCTGTGATGTGTCCTGAGTGGTCAGCGCTTCGACGGTGTGTTCCCGCACCGGGCGCAGCTGGAATTCCCCGAACTGTCCGCGGCGCACGGCCACGGCGCTCATCGGCAGGGGTCGACTCTGGCGATGGCGGGGGGTGAGGGTCATTCCGGCCCGCGGTCGGCGGTCGGAGACGGGCGTGCGCATGTGGTCCTTCTTCGTTCGCTGGTCGTACGGGCGTCCGCCAGCCTGGGTAGGGGCGCAAAACGTGCGTGTACAAGCGGAGTGAACCCGCATGCTCGGGCGCCCCTCGGCGAACTCGACGGAAGTACAGGTTATTCCAGACGAGTGGCCAGCACTACACTGCCCCCAGGCTCTCATCCGCGCAGCAGAGTACTCCTCGTTATGTATGCGAGCATACCTGCTATCGGATGGCACCCAGTTGGGTCATCTCCTGCGGCGACCTCGGTTTTGTACGAGATCACCGCAGGTCGAGAGCCTGTTCGGCGCCTTGTCCGTGTGATCGTCCGGCATAGGTAGACTCGCGACGGCAGAGCGGTCGCCAACCGGGCAGGACCCCAGAGAGTGCGCGAGGAGGCTCCGGTGAAGTTGTATCATCACTTCTTTCGGTGCTTTTTCGGGAACGCTGAGTGTCAATTTCGTCAGGATTGCCGGTGAGTATCCCTCAGACAGGTGAGAAGACTCTCGGTGGGACAACCCGCCGTGTACCGCACGTCACCAGGATGCTTGCGTGGGTCGGGGTGGACTGCCTGCGGCTGGAGGCGGCTCGGGTCCTGCTCGGCGAGCGTGGCCTGCGGGCCACCGGATCGTTGGTGAGCTGCCAGCAGGACGGCATTGAGGCCTACTCCGCGTCGTATTCGCTGTCCACCGACGAGGTCGGGGTGGTCCAGCGGCTGACCGTCCGGACCACCCGGGCCAAGGGCGAGCAACATGTCACCCTGACCCGCTCCGAGGAGGGCATCTGGCTGGTCGACCACGGTCAAGGCGCGGCGCGGACCGACTTCGGTGGTGCGCTGGACACCGATCTGGAGTTCAGCCCGCTGTTCAACGCGCTGCCGGTGCGGCGGCTGGGTCTGCACCGCGCGGCCGCCAAGCACGACCTGGCGGTGGTGTTCGTCTCGCTGCCGAGCCTGGAAGTGAGCCGGGTCTCGCAGACCTACCGCACTGTCGCCTTGAGCGAGCCCGCGGTGGTCGGACTCAGCAGTGACTCGTTCGAAACCGAGATCACCGTGGACGCTGACGGCCTGGTGCTGGACTACCCCGGATTAACCCGCCGGGCCTGAGCCGGCGTCGGTGATCAGGGCGCCGGCGGCGAGCACCGCCTGCTCCCCGCCGCGCACCGCGGCCAGCTGGACACCGACCGGCAGCCCGCTCATCCCGGCTGCCGGCACCGACACCGCCGGCCAACCCAGGAGGTTGAACGGCAGCGTGAGAGACAGCAGTGCGGGCACGACCTCGACCTGGGTGCCATCCGGTGCCACTACCTGCTGGGCACCGATCGGAGTGGCCCGGAGCGGGGTGGTCGGCAGCAGCAGCAGGTCGATGCCCTCGGTGAGCATCCGATCGGTCAGCTCGGTGGCCAGCCGGCGGCGGGTGCGCTGGGCGGTGACGTAGTCCGCGGCGGTGTGCTCCCCGGCGGTGTGCAGCCGCGCCGCAGTGGCCGGCTGGTAGTCGCCGGGTCGTTGTCGAAGCCAATGCTGGTGGGTCGCGTAGGCCTCGACGCCGACGATCACCCGGTAGGTGGCGGCGAGCTCGTCGATGCCGGGTAGGGCCACTTCCCGCAGTGCCGCCCCGGCGGCGCGCAGCGCCTGGGCCGCGCGGTCCACCGCAGCGGCGATCTCTGGGTCGTGGACCCGCCAGTACGGGTCGGTGGGCCGCCCGATCACCAGGTCGGTCACCGTAGCGCCCGGGTCGATCCGGCGCCCGCTCAGCGCGCTGAACGCGGCGCTGACCCCGCCGACGTCGGCGCTGAGCAGCGCGATGTGATCCAACGTCTCCGACAGCGGGAAGACCCCGCTGGTGGGCAGGACGCCGCGCGCCGGTTTGAGCCCGACCACGCCGCACAGTGCGGCTGGGATACGTCCCGAGCCGCCGGTGTCGGTGCCCACCGCCAGCCGCACCAGCCCCGCGGCCACCAGAGCCGCCGACCCGCTGGAGGAGCCGCCGGTGATCCGCCGCGGGTCGTGCGGGTTGCGGCACGCCCCGGTGGCGGAGACATCCCCGGTGGGCCCGTAGCCGAACTCGTGGGTGTGGGTCTTGGCGACCACTACCGCGCCGGCCGCGCGGAGCGCGGCCACCACCGCGGCGTCCTTCTGCGCGGGCGGGGCGTCAGCCAGCACCGCGCTGCCGCACCGGGTGGGCACCCCGGCCACGTCGAGGAGGTCTTTGACCACGATCGGCACCCCACCCAACGGTCCGGGTCCCGCGGCTGCGGGCTCGCAGACGAGGTGCGCGACGGCGTTGTGCGGGTTATCGGCCAGCGCGGCAAGATCACACTCGACGGTCTCCGGGGTGTTCATTTCGCGACAAGGGTGCACTCGGCGGTGTCCGGGTCAGAGGTGTCCGGGTCAGAGTTGGAGTTGGCAGCGAGCGTCTTGCAGGGAGACGACCCGGGCGCCTTGCCCGGCGAGCTCGCGGAGGTGGGCGAATGCGCCGGGAGAGTTGAGGTCGACGTGAATGGTGTCGTGATGCGCCCCATTGCGTGCGTTGTCGAAACTCTGGCGGGCGCGGTGACCGGCCCGCAGGGTGGCCTCCAGCGCGCCGGTGGAGGCCAGTGAGCCACGGGCCGCGCCCAGCCGGCCCAGCGCGTCATCCACCGCGTCGAGCAGCGCGTCGCGGTTGCCCTCACACATCGCCCGGACCAGCTCGGGTGCCGAGGCGGCCACCCGGGTGCCGTCGGTGAACGACCCCGAGCCCAGCGCCATGGCCAGCGGTCCACCATCGGCGCCCACCGAGGCGAGCACCGCGGCGAGCACGTGTGGCAGGTGTGAGACCCGGGCCACCGCGGCGTCGTGGTCCGCGGCGCCGGCCGGTATCACGTGCGCGCCGCAGTCCAGCGCCAGCTGGGCGACCTGCGCCCAGACCTCCGGGTCGGCTCCCTCGTCGCTGCCCACCACCCAGGGGGCCCCGGTGAACAGGGTCGCCGACCCGGCCGACCACCCCGAGGCGGACGCGCCCGCCATCGGGTGCCCGCCGACATAGCGGGCCGTCGGGGTGTGCCGTACCACCGCCGCCGCGACGGGTTGCTTGACGCTCACCACGTCGGTGAGCCGGCAGCGCGGGGCGTGGTGGGCCAGCACCGCCAGCACGTCGACCACCGCGGGCAGCGGTACCGCGAGCACCACCAGCGCGTCATCCGGTGTGCTCGCCAGCAGGTCCTCGATCGAGGATGTGACGTCGAAGCCGGCTTCCCGGGCCGCGTTGACGCCGGCCTCCGACCTGGTGGTGCCCCGGGCCTTCCAGCCCGCGGCGTCGGCGGCACGCAACAGTGACCCGCCGATAAGGCCCAAACCAATGACGCACAGATCGCTCACGTGCTCAGTGTCTCTGAGCCCGGTGTCTCCAAGCTCAGTGCCCCCAGGGCGAAGCCGGCGTAGAGGGCGACTCCGTGCACCATCGCCGCCTCATCGAAGACCACCCGGTTGGAGTGGTTCGCCGGGGCGGTGTCCGGATCGTGGTCAGCCGGGCAGGCGCCGAGGAACGCCATCGCGCCCGGCACCCGGGCCAGCACGTAGGAGAAGTCCTCGGCGCCCATCAACGGGTCCGGCATGGGCTCGGCGTGGTCCTCTCCGAGTACCGCACGGGCCAGGTCGATTACCTGATGGCTCACCTCGTCGTCGTTCACCGTGACCGGGTAGCCGTGCTCGATCACCACGGAGGCGATGCAGCCGTGGGCTGCCGCCACGTGCTCGCAGACCTGGCGCACCTGTTTGTGCACCTTGATGCGGGTGTGGTCGGACAACGCCCGGATGGTGCCTTCCAACTCCGCCGTCTCCGGGATGATGTTCGAGGTGGTGCCCGCGGTAATCCGGGTGACGGTGAGCACCGCCGGGTCGAAGACGTTGAGCGTCCGGGTGATCATGCTTTGGAGCGCGCCGACCATCGCGGCGGCGGCCGGTACCGGATCCACTGCCCTCTGCGGGGCGCCGGCGTGGCCGCCACGGCCGGTGACGGTGCATCGCAGCACGTCCGAGGAGGCCATGATGGCGCCCGATCTGGTCTGTACCAGCCCGCTGTCCAGGGTGGAGGTGATGTGCAGGGCCAGCGCGCGTTCCGGCATCCCGGCGAGCTCCAGCAGACCGTCGGCGAGCATGTGCCGCGCGCCGTGGAAACCCTCCTCCCCAGGCTGGAACATCAGCAGCACCCGGCCGGCCAGGTCCTGGCGCCGTGCTACGAGCAGCCGCGCGGCGGAGACCAGCATCGCGACGTGGGTGTCGTGCCCGCAGGCGTGCATCGAGCCTGGCAGCTCCGAGCTGAACGGCACTCCCGACTGCTCGGTGACCGGCAGCGCGTCCATGTCAGCCCGCATCAGCACGGTCGGCCCCGGTCGGGTGCCCTCGATCACCCCGACCACCGACGTCGTCTCGCCGCGACCGGCGTGCAGTTGCACGGGGAGGTCGGCCAATGCCCGCAGCACGGCGGCTTGGGTCTTGGGCAGGTGCAGTCCCTGTTCCGGGTGCCGGTGCAAGGCTCGGCGCAGCGCGATCGTCTGCGGTTGCAGGGTCCGGGCTGCGCACACGAGACTGGTCGGCTCCTGCTGGGGAGGGCTGCTGGCGCGCCGCTGATGACGAGGGCTTGGCGTGCTCACAACCCGCTATTGTCGCACCTTATCCTCATGTTGGGGGGTGAGGTAGGTGATCGTGACGCTCTGCCGTGACAGAGGGCGCATACTTGTGTCATGACGATCAGCGGCTTCGCCGTCGCGGTGGTGCGCGAGGATGGGCGCTGGCAGTGCACCAAGCTGGACGCTGCGGCCCTACGCGACCTCGACTCGGCCATTACAGAGCTGCGGGGGCAGCGTTCCACGGGGGCGATTTTCGGCCTGCTCGACGTTGATGATGAGTTCTTCGTCGTGGTGCGACCCGTGCCGGGCGGGGTCTCGTTGTTACTGTCCGACGCCGTCGCCGCGCTGGACTACGACGTCGCCGCCGACGTGCTCGACCTGCTGCGCGTCGAGGTCCCCGAAGAAGACGCAGTGGACGCGGACGAGGTGTGGCCGGAGGGCGATCTCGGTGTGCTGGCGGACGTCGGGCTGCCGGCGGATGAGATGCAGGTGATCATCGACGAGGTGGATCTGTATCCGGACGAGCAGCTCGACATGATCGCCCAGCGGTGCGGGTTCCGGCCGCAACTCTCCGCGCTGCTGGAGAAGCAACCGAGATGACCGTGGCAACCGGTGCCGACCTGGCGCTGGTCCGGCGGGCTCTGGAAGTGGCTCGTGGCGCGTTGGTGACCGGGGATGTCCCTGTTGGTGCCGTGCTGGTGGATGCCGACGGCGTCGAGCTGGCCGCCGCCTGCAACGCCCGCGAGGCCACCGGGGATCCCACCGCACATGCCGAGATGCTGGTCCTGCGCGCCGGTTCGGCCCGGCTGTCGGTCGAGGGGCGGGGCGGTGGCTGGCGGCTGTCGGGGTGCACGCTGGCGGTCACCGTGGAGCCGTGCACCATGTGTGCGGGTGCGCTGGTGGCGGCCCGGGTGGACCGGTTGGTGTTCGGTGCCTGGGAGCCCAAGACCGGTGCGATCGGCTCGCTGTGGGACGTCGTCCGGGACCGCCGGCTCAACCACCGCCTCGAGGTGGTCGGGGGAGTCCTCGCCGAGGAGTGCGCCGCGCTGCTGACCGGGTTCATGCGCCTACAGCGCCCGTGAATCCGGGCCAGCTGCCACCCGCGCTGTGAGGTCAGGTATCCTCACCGGCGGTAGCGTGTCCGAGCGGCCGAAGGAGCGCGCCTCGAAAGCGCGTGAGGGTTCACGCCCTCCGTGGGTTCAAATCCCACCGCTACCGCCAACGACCAGCTGAAACATAGTCTCCACTGGTGGAGCCTTCAGTGTTCTGTTGCCAGGGGTCTCAGTTTGGTCTCATTTGCTCCTGCCGACACGCGCTGAGAAAATGTTGCACCGCGCCTGTCACGCGGACGTCGTCATCGCTGTGCACGTGACATGTGCAGTATCGGCTACGGACGACCATGGACATCCTCGGATCCGAACCCCACGATGAGGCCTGACCACGGATCAGAAGACCTCCGCCGCCGTCCTCTTACGCCCGAGGCCCGACGAGCAGGCCGTCTCCAGGCCGCAACTAAGGCGTTTGACTAGACAATCCGTACGATGCAGAGCGTGTCAGGCTGGCCACGGAGCTGTCAAGTCCATGGTTCAGATTGACTAGACAATGGTCTTCGGCTGGGGCAGGCTGGCGGCCATGTCGCCACGCATCGCAGAAAGCCCGAGGCCCGTGTATCAGCAGCTCGCTGACTCGCTGCGAGTGAAGATCACTAACGGCGAGTTAGGTCCCGGTGGGCAGGTGCCTACTGAGAAAGCCCTGGCTGAGGAGTTCGGCGCGTCTCGCGCCACCGTTCGGCAGGGACTCATGGTGCTCGTTAACGAGGGCCTCATCGTGCCGTCTCGACCGCAGGGCTACTTCGTTCGCCGTCACGAGTTGTGTTACTTCCGACCGCAGTCCGAGTGGGACCAGCCAGCCAGCCCAGAGATGGACCGGTGGATGACCGAGCAGACCACGCTCGGTCGCGCGCCGTCCCAACGGATCAATGTGGAGATCATCCAGCCGCCAGACCGGGTAGCGGACCGGCTCGCGTTGAGTGCTGGTGACCTTGTGGTCGTACGCCGCCGTGTCCGTTATCTGAATAATGAGCCATTCAACATCAATGACACCTTCTATCCTTTTGAGTTGGTGCAGGGCTCGGAGATCGTCAACCCGGCTGACATCACCCGGGGCGCAAGCCAGGTGCTCGCTGAACTGGGTTACGAGCAGGTACGTGCCATTGATGAGATCGACGCGCGGATGCCGTTTCCCGACGAAGTGTCACGGCTTGAGCTGGGACCGGGTACACCAGTCGCAGTCCATCGGCTCACGGGTTACACCAAGGACGATGAGCCCATTCGGCACACGGTGAATGTTCTCGTCGGATCCAAACACGTCATCCTTTTCGAGCGAACGAAGCTCGGTGGAGATGAAGGTGAGTAAACCCTACGTCATGCACCGTGCCGGTCCAGCCGACCTTTCCGAGGTCATGGTGCTACTTGACGAGCGCAAACGGTGGCTTCAGGAGCGGGGGAGCGACCAATGGAATACCAATCGGGTGTTCGGTACTCGGATGGGCAACGCTGTGGGCCGGCAGGAAACCTGGCTCCTCCGAGATGGCGGCGCGTCCATTGGCACGCTGACCATCACCTCGGAAGGTGACCCTGATTTCTGGACCCCAGAAGAGTTGAGGGCGCCGGCGCTGTACCTCGGGAAGATGGCGAGCACTGTGCGTCGAAGGGGTGAGGGTCTGGGCTCCCTCATGCTTTCGTGGGCGCAAGACTGGACAGCACGATCTGCCTTCGACTGGCTGCGATGGGACGTGTGGAGGACTAATGAGCAGCTTCAGGACTACTATCGATCTCTCGGTGGGCAATATCTTCGCACCGTCTATGCCTCCGATCGATGGTCAGGTGCATTGTTCCAGATACCGGCGAAGAGAATCGCTCATCTCTCCGACTGCGTGGTCACGTACTCATCAAGCAGGACCGATTCTGCTGACTCGGAACCTTGCTGGAGTCCTTGACGGTGCCTCTTGGTGAACGGCTCATACGGCTGTGCAACAACATCGGCAACCGCACTACGAAGGGAAAGGTCATGGAGATACGGTTTCTGGGTAAGGAGACGGAGCACCTGAACTCACCGACCCTGTACGCAACAGACCAAGCCACGTACCTCATTCAGGGATGGAAGGTGACCGACCCGGAGATCCTGGCCAAACTGGACGTGCCCGAGGGCGAGACGGTTGTGGAGATCTACGCACGCCTGATGGCTCACCTTGTTGAGGATGGACTCAGTGGGGTCGTGACGAGCTGGACTCCTCCGATCGTTCACGTCAAGGAGAACGGTAACCTGGTTATTCAGGGCAAGTGGGTAACAGATTCTAAGGTCCTCGCGGAGATGAAAATCCCTGGCCATGAGGACGTGGTAGAGATCGATAAGGTGACCATCGAAGCGCTTCTTAGTAAAGGATAGACTCTTGAAACTCGTTTCTGACGAAGTGCCAATTAATCTCATCGGGACGTTCAATCGCGAGGCGCTGCATCTAGAGATGCGGGATGTGTATGCGGTTAAGGATGAGGCGCAACGGTTCGCCCGGTTCCTCGAGAAGGGATATCGGGATCACGGCGCCGAGGCTGAGGAGCGACGGCCATGGATGACGATAATACAGCATTCGACTGCGGCCGGAAAGGTGTTCAGGAGGGCACGGATTATATCTGAGCCCGTGACCGACTACATTCGCTATGAATGGGAGGGTGCTGGATCGAACGTCGAAGCGGGGGAGAAGATCAAGTGGTTACCCCGCAGATTGGCATCGGCCATCACACTGCCTGGTAATGACTTCTGGCTCTTTGACGAGTCAACCGTGGTCTTCACTGTCTTTACTGGGGATGGCGACGTATGCGAACACCAACTGACGACTGATCCGGTAGTTGTCCAACTCTGCAAATCGGCGTTCGAGGCCGTCTGGTCAGTCGCAATCCCGCACGGTGAATACAAGCCCTCCTGACTGTGTCCACGGCCACCAAGCAAGCTCGTGAAGCGCTGGGAGCCCGTCTCCGTGAGATTCGTCTAGACGCCAATCTCACCGGACGGGCTCTTGCCAGTCGTTGCGGCTGGCACTTCACCAAGGTCAGCAAGCTGGAGCACGGCACACAGAACCCGTCGGAGGATGACCTACGGGCATGGTGCCACGCCTGTGATGCAGAGGATCAGCTTCCTGATCTTATTGCGACAGTACGCACTATCGAGTCCATGTATATCGAATGGCGACGCGTCTTGCACTCTGGCATGAAACACGGCCAGACGGCGATAATTCCGCTCTATGAGCGAACGAAACTATTCCGGATTTACGAACCCGGCCTGGTGCCGGGATTGTTCCAGACGGCAGAGTATGCGTCGGCGATCATTGCACATGTTATCGAGTTCGATCAGATCCCGAATGATTTAGAGGGGGCCGTCGCGGCACGCATGGAACGTCAACGGGTCCTCGACACAGGCGATCGACGCTTTCTGGTTGTTCTGGAGGAGCAAGCCCTGCGGACCCGTGTAGGCGATGCCGCTAGTGTGATGGCAGGCCAGCTAGATCGACTGCTGGCAGTCATGTCACGGCAACGGATTAGTCTCGGGATCATTCCATCAATGGGTAAGCGCCACACTTGGGCTTCAGTCGGATTCTGGATCTTCGATCGGCACACCGTTCACATCGATACCCCATCCGCTGAATTAACGATCACCCAGCGCAGCGAGATATCGGTATTTGAGAAGAAATTCGACAGACATCAACGGTCAGCAGTGTACGGCCAACAGGCACGAAACCTGATCGACCGGGCTCTCGCGGACCTCTCCTCCGGCTCGCCCACCTGAGCTGAGCAACATCACGCAACGTCCTTGGGGCTGATCTTCAAGCGTCTCTACTGTCACGGCCGTGAACGAGGCCACAGCGTCCGACCCCGCCAAGGAGAGCGTTGCAGTGCAGGGATGCCTAGATGGCGAGCTGGACCCCACCCCTTCACCCCGAGATCGCCGGCTGGCTGCCGGTGAAGCGTGCGGCCCCCGACGCGTCAGCTCCTGGCAGCCAGCCGGTCACCAACCGAATTCCCTGAGATCGAGGCGCGCCACGCTGTCCGCCCGGACCGTGGCGTGGCTGGCTGGGCACCCCGACGCGGACGAGGTAGTCAGTTCGGTATGGACCACGCTCACCGAGTTGGAGCGGGCCGGTCAGCATCCGGGGACCCTCGCCGCCCTGCGGTTCGTGTTGATCCACCACCAGCCGCCCACCCGCACCGGGTGCTGCCCGACCTGTCGTCGTCATAGCTGGCGCCACCTGTGGCGCCGTCGCCGGTTCCCCTGTGTCATCTGGCGGCAGATCCGCGGCGAGCTACTGGGACACCTCACCATCGCCGGCACGCCACCGCTGAGCACCGAGCACATCATCGCCCAACTCCAGCAGCTGCGTGAGCTGCTGCCCGCACTCGTGGGGGAGAGCCATGACTAAGGCCGATAGCCGGAGCTGGCGGCCGCGAAGCGGTTGCTCGATGTCGCGAAGAGCCGGGGGTTCGCCTTCGTGCGGATCGCACCAGGCCCGGACGGACCTTTGCGCGGTGTGCGGGAGACCCTTCAGTTTCGCGATGAGATCTACCTGGGTGGCTGCGGGGCACCGGACTCGTGCAGCGCCACCCGGCGCCGCCGCTCGTCGCTGATTGTGCCCGGCGGACTACCGGTCGCCCAGCAGCTGCGTGGGGACGCGCTGACCGTACTGCACACGGTGCTCTGGGACTGGACCACATGAGGCAGGCGCCCCGCTCAGGGTCTCATTTGGGCTCTCAGTCGCTTCAGATTGGACACGCACCGATGGAGGTGGTGACGATGTTGAGCAGTGCAGAGTTCGTCCAGCAAGGAGGGCTTGAGGGGACCAGCCCTATGGAGGCGTTGCCCCGCGAGAAGGACGTCCAGCCGATCTGCTCTGTGAACGACTTGGCCTGTGAGGGCATCTTCGATACTGACCGGGAGCTAGAGGAGTTCCTTACCTGGTTCACGGCTGAGCGAAGGGCGACTGGGGTCCGCGACCTCGTGACAGTTGACCAGGTGGCTCAACGCCATGGCGGTTCTGCCGGGGAAGCCTTGTCAACGGTGGTGCTGAAGAACGAATCGCTCACCATGAGTGGAGGCTAGCGCCGGTGCGGCGTCTGACGGCACCTCTATCTCGATTCGAATTACAGTGGATCAGACCCCGCCTCGCGGACGATCAGCCGGGGCTCTCGGCTCCGGCTGATTGATGACCCTGTGGTTCCGCGTCGATCGCGTCTTGACCCCCATATGACGTCCGCTCATCGGCAGAAGAGTGCGTTGCGATGATCACGCGCGCCGGAACCGGGCCCAGACATCGGCGGTGGTCGATGAGGCATGCTTTGCTCGCCACCGCGAACCAAGCCGACCAATGACCTCGCCGCAGGCTCAGCCACCGTCTAGGACTCACCCAATAGGTGTGTCTCAAGTGATGAGTCGTCTTGACGCGCCACCTGGGTGTGGCCGGTGAGCCGCTGCCTGAAGAGGGTGCTGCTGCTGGTCAAGGACCAAATCCAGACCGCGCCGTCCCCTTCGCCGGTGCCCGCGATGGGATGGCCATCGGGCAGCACCACGGCCGCCACCGCCCAGACCTCGCTGGTGACGCCAGGGACTGATTGCCCGATCAGGGTTCCTCTACTCAAGTCCTAGGCCCGCACCGTGCCGTCCTCATCGCCGGTGCCCGCGATGGGAGGGCCGTCGAGCAGCACCACGGTAACCACCGCCCCCACCAGGTCGGTGTGGCCGGTGAGCGGTGCTCCGATGGACGTACCATCGCTCAAGTTCCACACCCGTACCGTGCGATCCTTACCGCCGGTGACCGCGATGGGATCGCCGTCGGGCAGCACCACCGCGGCCACGGTTCTGACCGAATCGGTGTGGCCGGTGATCGGTGCTCTGACCGGGGCACCGCTAGTCACGTCCCAGACCCGCACCGTGCGATCCCCGCCGCCGGTGACCGCGACAGGGCGCCCGTCGGGCAGCACCACCGTGGCCACCGCCTGCACCATGCCGCCGTGCCAGCTCAGGATCTCCCCGAGGCTGGTTGGCCAGCGGGCCCAGAGGGCTTGCCAGGGAACTGGTTCACCGGGGTCGAAGGCAGGATGTCCTGCTTGCGGCCCATTTCTGGAGTGCTCCGGCGTTCAATGTAGGCCGGTGGAAGTCCCAGCGGTGGCTGACCTGCCGTAGGACGCTCAGCAGTGGAAGGGAGGTGTGAGATCTTGTTGCTGACTCTTCAAAGACTTCCTCGTTCGTTGTTAATTCGCGCTTACGATGCTGCCCCATATGGGTGACCTTCTTGTCACTTGAATCACATCTTGCTCACGCGACTCTGTGGTCACAGCGGTTTCTAAATTGATTCTGGAAATATCCGTGTCGTGTGGTTCAGTACAGTCGTTCAGGCGCGTGTTCATCGGGGACTGCTATGCCACACGTTAAGGGTCATTACCGTAAGGGTCACTGGGTTCGTCCGCACTATCGCCGACCGCCGGGTCTTGGCGTGGGCGCGATCATTGCTATCGTCTTCGTCCTGTTGGTCATCGCAAGGTTAAATGGCGCGTAACGGCCGCTCCGCACCATCCGTCTGTGTGGTAGGTCAAACTCGAACCCGGTGTTCACGTGGTTTGTTCCGACGGTAAGGAATGTTCACCTAAACACCTGTGGCGGATGCCCACATGCGGAGCATTGCGAACTGCGGATGGGGGCGAGGGGATAATTTGCGCCATTGCGCGGAGAGAGGGGCGTTGGTGAGCAAAGCGACATCGATTTTGTGGCTGGAGGTCGGTGCGGGCAATGACGTACTGCGCCATGAGCGGTTGACACGCAACCTGCGCGACGAGCTCGCTGTGCTTGATGGAGTTGATGTCGCCCTCGGAGCTGCTGCTGCCCCTAGTGGCGAGGGCCGTAAGGGCACAGTGGAGACGGCCCTCACGCTAATTGCCACCATCACTGTGCTAGGGCGTCCGGCCGCCCAGGTATTAGTTACTGCAATCCAAGCGTGGTGCATTCGGGACAGTCGGCGAGTTGTTCATGTCAAAGACGGCGACCGGTCGCTAGAAATTACGGGTGATCCGACAGAGGCGCAGCAGCGCGCGATCAAGGAGTTTATACGTCAGTTCAATGATCGTGACGAGAGCAGCGCACAGTAGTGACGCCTTCGTTGCGCCGACGGGCCCTGCTCATCGGCATGGAAACCCACGACGACGCGCACTTCGCCGCGCTTCCGTCTGCCCGCGCCGATACCGAGCAGCTCGCACAGGTTCTCCGTCACCGCAACATCGGCGCTTTCGACGAGATCAGCATTAAGTCCGACTTGCGCGCTGACGAGATGCGTCAGACGATCGGCGCCTTCCTCAGAGATTGTACGGAGAATGAGCTGGCGCTGCTCTACATCAGTGGCCACGGGACGCGTTTGGTCGCCTCTGCGAGCGAGTTCTTCTTTGTCGCTGCCGACACCGAACATGCCCACATCGAGCGGACTGCGGTGGGCGCTGGGTTCGTTAACGAATGCCTCGAAGACTGTTGGGCCACGCAAAAAATCGCGATTTTGGATTGCTGCCGCAGCGGCGGATTTGCGCTCGGTTTCCGCACTCGCGAGACCACAGCGAAGGCGGCGCAGGCCCAGCCGGAGAACCGGAGTCCCCTGACGTCGCGGGGTGTTTACGTGCTGTCCTCTTCCGGTGCTGGGGAGGATTCCTTCGCTGGTGGCGGCACAGCCGACGAACCTGAACCGTCGATCTTTACCGCGGCGATCATTGAGACGTTGCGCACTGGTAGTGCCGGGAGTGCAGCTAGCGGTCAGGTCTCCGTCGATGATCTGTTCGACGCGGTGGGGGACTATCTGCGGGGCGCTCAGAAACCGCAGAAACCCGTGAAATCGGCGTTTGCGGTGGATGGTCGCATCGTTATTGCTAGTCGTCCCCGCGGCAGTTCACCTCAACTTACGCCCATCCGTCGTGGCCTCGCTACCGAGCGACCGATCCAATCCGAGTCCGCAGCGCTCGACCCGGACTGGTCGACGCTACTTGCCTACTACCAGGATGCCGTGCAAGGCGAGGTGGACGACATGCCGTTGCTTTCCGTCACCGACGGTCCGTACGTGTGCTTACCTGGTGGGGAACGAGTGCTTACCGGGACGCTCGACGAAAACGGCTGCACGCCAGCACCGCCTGAGGCAGGCGTATTCCTTGACGAGGCCGAGGCCAAAGGATTCGAAATTTGGACCGGTTGGCCGACCGTTGTCCTGTCAGGCTCCCAGCGGGGGCTGAGATCACCGCAGTTCGCACCCCTGCTCGTCTGCCGTGTGGAAGTGGTGCTATCTGAGGCTGGAATCCAACAGCTGAAGCGTAACGGCCCGATCCTCCTTCATCCTGGGCTGACGAAAACCTTGCTCGATGCTGACCAAGCCAAGGCACTTGCGGCCAGCTACTACCCCAGTTGGCATGCTGGCGAGTCTGGACGATTGGCTGACGACGCCGGCCGCCTGCTGCAGGACGAGTTCGAGCTTCCTATTGTCGAAGAGCTGCGGCCCAATCAGCTCTCCGACCGGATCGACATCGCCAGCCCTGGCCACGGCGCGCGCAACGTGGCAATCCTGTTTACCACGACTGCACCGACCACAACTGCGAAACTTCTAAAGGATCTCGCAGATATCGCCAAACAGCGCCACAGCATTGCCGACACGGCGCTGGCCGCGCTACTTCAACCAAATCACTCCGGGACCGACGTTGTCTGTCCGCCGTTGGTCACCCCACTTCGAGCGAATCCCGCCCAGCGGGCGGTCCTACGTAGCGCCATGACACAGCGGCTCACTGTTGCCACCGGACCACCGGGCACTGGCAAGAGTCAGCTTGTTGTAAACGCAGTTGCCACCGCGATTGCCGCTGGCCGGACCGTCCTCGTTGCTTCCACCAATAACCAGGCAGTGAACGAGGTTTGGCGACGGTGCGAAGAAATCATGCCCGGCAGTCTGATCCGCACTGGGTCGAAAGAGCACGTAGCCAATGAAGAAGCTACTGGCCTACGCACGTTGCTCGGCATAAGGCCGTCCGACCGCACACTGGAGACGAACAAAGCCGCCCACCGAGCAGCGCTCCATCGGTTGGAAGAGGACGAGCACATAATCGGCCTCACCGCTGCACTGGAGGTCGATCTTTACCGCACCGAACAAAACCGCATCGCGACCCAGAAACGCGTGGGCCAAAGCACAGACGAACTTACCGAATTCCTCGGACCGAGCTGGGGACCTCGGGCGCGAAAGCTAGCAGGCGCCCGGTTGTTCGGTGAGTGGCGGCGGCGGCGATTTCTGCGCCGAACTGGGCTGTCGGACGCGGGTAGAGGCACCGCCAGCACTTGCACATACATGGCTAGTCTCGCGGATCTGGACGAGCACTGGAAAAAACAGCGACGCAAGTCTACCACTATCCAATCTGACAGCGACCTCACCCAGGCCCTTAAGGACGCCGACGACGCCGTCGAACAGACCTCGATCGAACTTCTGCGAAATTGTGTACGCACCGCTGCGCACGCAGGGAAAGCCGCCATCCGTGCACTGCAAAGGACTCAGGCCGCCGGGGCCCCGGATTGGCGTGAGTTCCGAGAAGTTCTGCGGTATGTCCGCGGGTGGGCACTCACCTGCCACTCGGCGCGCCGTGTCCCGATGACCCCCGCCCTATTCGATCTGGTGATTATTGACGAAGCCAGCCAGTGCTCGCTGCCGGCCGTCGTTCCACTGCTATTCCGTGCCAAGCGCGCTCTGATTATCGGCGACGTTATGCAACTACCGCACATCAGTACTCTGCCCCCACAGCGCGACGCCGAACTCCGCCGCACACACAACCTCATCTCTGAATGGCTGGACGAGCACCGGATGTCGGTCCGCCGTCACTCCAGCTTCCACGCCGCAGAGCGAGCGGCAGGCGGGAGTCTTCTGCTCGACGAGCACTATCGATGTCATCCAGACATCGCTGCCGTATCCAACGAGCTCTTCTACGCAGGCCAGCTCACTGTGCTAACTGATACCCGCAGCCGTCCTGCCGTTGATCTTCCGCCGATCAGCTGGACGTCAGTGCGCGGGCAAGCTACACGCGGTCGAACTGGTCGGTCATGGTACAACGCCGACGAGGTTGAGCGAGTCGTCGCATGCGTCGACCACTTGCTAGCGCACCTCCCATCCGCAGCTACTCTCGGGGTCGTCACGCCGTACCGGGGACAGGTCGACGAGCTGGAGCACCATCTCCGCGATCGGACGCAGAAACACGGAAACCGCATCCGAATCGGTACGGTGCACACATTCCAGGGCGGCGAGCGAGATGCGATCGTGCTATCTCTGGTGGGATCGCAGAACATGCCGCGGAGCAGCATCGACTGGGCGGATCATCAGCACCAGCTATGGAACGTAGCTATCACCCGCGCACGCTCCCATCTAATCGTGATAGGCGACGACGAGCTGTGGGAACGCCGTGGAGGCGTGGCCGCCGAACTACGGCGAGCTGCTCACACCGTTACTCCGACTACGGCTACCGGAATCGACACAGACCTGACCGATCATTTGTACCGCGCACTGTCCGCCCTTTACGGTGGCCCTCCCGAACTGGGCGTGAGTGTTTACGGGCACCGCGCAGACGCACTAGTCAACGCTGACGACGGACCTATCCCCATCGTCCTCGATTCTGGTGTTCCGCCCGACCAGGACCCGACTAGGCACCTCCGGCAGATGCTTCAACGTTGTGAACTGCTCAGCAAACCAGCCGGACGCCTAGCCGTCCGCCTACCGGCGTGGACCCTGTACGACCCAGACGGGTCGATCGCCGACCGCATCCGGCCCTCAGAGAAGGTATAGATCTTGGAAGACTCATCCAAATAAAGGGGTCTCAATTGGGGTCTCAGTCGCTCAGGATCGTGGGCGTTCACCAAGGACCGAACAGGGGCGATGACCTGCGGGAACACACTGGATGATCCGGGCTGAACTGCCGGTCACAGACCTCGAAAGCGCGTGAGGGTTCACGCCCTCCGTGGGTTCAAATCCCACCGCTACCGCCATCTACCAGCCGGAACGCCGATCATCGGCTTTGCCGATGATCGGCGTTCCGGCGTGTGGTTGCATTTGTGGTTGCATTTGTCTGTTAAGCGGCCGGTGCGGGGTCGTCCGTGGTGTCGTCACCGGCGTCCGGTGCGGGTGGTTCGGTGGGCTTCCACAGGAGCCCGCCGACGCTGGTGGCGACGTCGCGCCGGATGGCCGCGATGATGTGCTGGTATCGTGCGGCCATGGCGGTGTTGGACCATCCCATGATCGCCATCACCGTTCGGTCGGGGATCTGCAGCAGCAATAGCACGGTGGCGGCCGTGTGCCGGGCGTCGTGCAGTCTTCGCTCTGGTACTCCTGCCCGTTCTAGCAGCCGCTTCCACTCGGTGTAGTCGGTGCGCGGGTTGAGCGGCCCACCGGTCGGTGTGGTGAACAGATAGCCTGTCTCCTGCCAGAGCCGCGCTGCTGTCAACTGTTCACGCTCCTGCTCCGCCTTGTGCAGTTTGAGTAGCGCGACCAGTTCGTCGGGCAGCCCGATACCGCGCTTACCAGCCTTGGACTTCGTGCCAGCTGTCTCCTTGCGCAGCGGCACACGCTTCGGACAGTATCCGCCGAACTTGTGACCGCACGGTTCGGCGCAGCCGTGTTGCCATTTCGGGCGCAGTCGACTACGTCGCACGATGAGCGTGCAGCTCGTCAAGGTCGATATCCGTCCACTGGAGGCCTAGGGCTTCGCCTTGGCGTAGCCCGAGTGCTAGCGCAATTGCCCATCGCGCGCTATTTCGCTTTTGTTGCGCGGCTTCAAGAATGCTCTTGACCTGAGCGACGGAGTACGGTTCCACTTCTTCTTCCTCGACTTTCGGTGCTCTGGCCAGTAGCGCTGGGTTCTCGGTGATCTTCTTCCTTCGCTTGGCTTCGTTCAGCGCGGCTCGGATGGTGCGGTGAACCTGGTGCACTCTGCCCGGCTTGGCTCCTGCTTTTGTCATCTTCCGGTACAATTTTTCCAGGTGTTCGGGCTCCAGCTTGTCGAGTTTGTGCGCGCCGGTGCCGGGAATGAGATGGACCCGCACGGCTACTTCGTAAGCAATGAATGCATTTTCGGTGATGGCTGGCGGAGCGATGATGTTTTCAAGCCAGTGGTTCAGCCACTGTTCGGCCGTCCAGGTTTGCCCGCTTGGTGCCAAGTAGCGAACGCACCACCAGCTTCAACCAGTCTCGACAAGGAATTTGTTGAGGACTTCGGTTGGTTTCTTCCAGTTGAGTGTCTGTCGTGGACGGTTGTTGATTCCCTATCGGGGATTGGGTGTCCAGGGGGCGCGGGTTCGGGCTGCGCGGTGTACGGGCCGGCCCCTCCCGCGTCAAGGGTGCTGCGCATCGCTGCGCGACGGCCTGCGGCCGCCCTTGACCCGCGAGCCTCTGCCGTCCCTGGGTCAGGCAGCCCGAACCCGCTCAGCCTGGCAGGGGGTTGACCATGGTCTGCTCGTGCGCGCAGGATCGGGCCGGGGAAGGTCGCCTCGTTTGTCGACGCCTCAGTCTCAGGGGGTGCCTGACTGGTCATGCTCCTGTGTGGGCTTGGTGAGGGGCCTTCCCTACTCGCGGCTGGGGGATCTGCTTGGTGGTTTGGTGCTGCGGCGTCGGCGGCGGACCTCGGCCGAGACTGTGAAGTGTTCGTCGATGATCTGTTTCGCCTCGTCGGGAGTGACGGGTTCGCCGGCGGATCCAGGGCGAACTCGCCGGACTCTGCTACCCGATTGTACCCAGCACGGTGTGGTTGATCCTGAAGCGAGCCCTTCGGCCTGGCAGTGGCCCCGAACGGACGCCAGCTCTATGTGAGCAGCATGGACTTGGCGGGCCAGGCGTGGATAGTGTCGGTGATCGACACCCCCAGCGGCGAGGTGATCACCAGGACCTCAGTCGACATCGGCCCGGGAATTGTGGCGATGACCGCCCGCAACGTCTACGTGGCCAACACCGGCTCCGGCACCGTGTCAGTGATCGACATATAGCCGCTGAGTGCCGGGCTGCGGGAATCTCGGGTGCCGCTCTTGCGCTGCGAAGTGCCGGAACGGTGGGCTGGCTCACGCGAACGGCGGTTGTTCCTGGTTGCTGGTCGGTATGTAGTGGGGGTAGCTCCGTCCTTGACCCCGACGGCCGTCTGTTGGGTGTCGTGTGATGGAGGTGGGCGGGTGTCTGTGCCTGCGGGGGAGCTCAGCGTTCGAGGTCCGCGACCTGATGCGGACTGTGCCCCTGTGTCGGGGTCTGCGGGGTCCTGGCCCACCGCAGCATCACTCTCGCAGTCTGTACGCGTCGCCGTGCCGCGTCCGCGGGTGCCGGGGGACGCGGTGCGTGGTCGGGGGAACGGCCCATTGGCGGGGTCGGTGGTGGGTGGTCGGGGGCCGTGGGCAGGTGGGCGCGGCGAGCCGGAGTTGATGGATCTGCGGCTGCACGCGCCGAGGCCGGATGTGGTGATCGTGCGGGTGAGCGGTCCGGTGGACGGGCTGGCCGCGCGGTGCTTGGCCGATCGGGTGGGCAGGCAGCTGCACCGAGCGCCGCATGTCGTGTTGGACCTGGGTGGGGTGAGTGTCCTGGGTGGTTGGGGAGTGGCGGTGCTGTCCGGGCTGTACCAGCAGGCCCTGGCGCGGGGGACACAGTTGCACATCGTCGGCGCCGCTCATGACGCGGTCCGTCGAGTGCTGCGCGTCACGGGTCTGGCTCAGCTGGCCAGCCGCGAGTCGAGTGCGGATGCGGTGATCGCGACGCTGCCCGGCCCGGTCATCTCGGGTGTCGACACTGACCGCTCCGGGCTCCGACCGCGACGATCCGGATTCGGCAGTCGCCGCGCGGGAACGGAGACGATCATAGAGCCGTCGACGCAGTGCGACGATCCCACCGTGCCATGATCGCGTGCTTGGCGCAGTGGCAGGACGCTGAACGGGCCATGTCCCTCGCGCGGCGCTGCTGGGAAGGATGGCGGCAGGCCAGCCAGCAGGACCTGGACACGCCGTCCACGGCCATTAGGCACGCCTACCACACTCATGAGGCCTTGCATGAGGCGGCGCGGGCGATTGCTGCTCATCGAGACCTTCCGTGTCGAGGCGATGACACCGGCCGGCCTCCTCGCTGAGGGCCCGGTAGTTCCCGCCCGGGGTTGAGTGGAATGCCGGTCAGGGGCGTGGACCTGCGGCAGGCCAGCGCCCGGCCCCACCCGGGATGCTCGGCAGGGCCGACCGACGCGACGTGAGGGGTGTCCGGCCCGGGAGTAGGGTGCGCGGTACCTGCCGGTGGTGGGGGCGCCGACCCAGACGCCGACTGTGCACGGTGACCGGGCCGGAGGGCGTCTGATGGGCGTGGCAGCACTTTATGGTGTGGTTGCGGCGCCCCTTGATGGCTGAGGGCGATCCGTGGGAGCTGATCCTGGCCGCCTTGCATGATCGCCGTGCTGCGACGCCCCGGCGGATCTGTGAGGTATGCACCACCGTGTTGCCGGTGAGTGGGGCGGCGATGGTGGCGATGAGTGGGGTGAACCGCCAAGAGACGGTCTGCGCGACCGATGAGGTGGCCGAGGAGCTGGCGGCCCTGCAGTTCAGTCTGGGTGAGGGGCCCGGCGTCCAGGCCGTGCGCACCGGGGGCCCGGTGCTGGTGTCGGACCTGCGCGAGGTGGGTCACACTCCATGGCCGATGTTCGCCGAGGCTGCCAGCCGGACCCCGGCCCGGGCCCTGTACTCCTTGCCCCTGCAGATCGGTGCGATCACGGTAGGGGTGCTGGACCTTTACCGCGATCAGCCCGGCCTGCTGAGCATTGCTGAGCTGGCGGGGGCGCTGCTGTGCGCCACGGTCGCGCGGTCGGTGCTGCTGGGTCTGCGCACCGGCGTGGACCCTGAGGTGGCCCAGCCGCCGCGGTGGCTGAGCGACCCGGACCTGGCGCGCCGGGAGATCCATCAGGCCACCGGCATGGTGATGACCCAGCTGGGGATCTCGGCCGAATCGGCGCTGGCCACCCTGCGCGCTTACGCCTACGCCCACGCTCAACCTCTGGATGACATCGCTCGTCAGGTCCTCACCCGGCGGCTACGGTTCCCGGTAGAGGGCCAGCGATGACTCCCGAGACCCGGAGAACGGAGGGCCCGATCATGACCTCTTCCCTGCCCGCAGCGCGTGAACCCGCGCTGCTCGAGGCGTTCGTGGCACTGGCCGACACCCTCGTCGACGACTACGACGTCATCAGCCTGCTACACCACCTGGTCGAGACCTGCACCCAGCTGCTCGCCGCGGACACCGCGGGAATACTGCTGTCCGATGGCCGCGCAGCGCTGCAGGTAATGGCCTACTCGAACGAAGAGATCCGGCGCTTGGAGCTGCTCCAGCTCCAAGCCCACGAGGGTCCCTGCCTGGACTGTGTCCATACCGGCCGCCCGGTCAGTGCACCGGATCTCACCCAGACCGCCGATCGATGGCCGCAGTTCGCCCCCCGGGCCCTGGCCGAAGGCTTCTGCGCGGTGCACGTGCTGCCGATGCGGCTGCGCACACAGATCATCGGCGGGCTGAACCTGTTCAGCACCCACCCCGGTCCACTGCCCCCAGACGACCTGCGGGTCGGTCAGGCCCTGGCCGACGTCGCGACCATCGGGATCCTGCAGGAACGCGCGTTGCGCCGCAGCAAGATCCTCGCCCAGCAACTCCAGACCGCACTGGACAACCGGGTCATCATCGAACAGGCCCTCGGTGTGCTCGCCGAACGCACCGGACTCACCATTGCCGAGGTCTTCACCCAGCTGCGGGCCCACGCCCGCAACAACAGACTGCGGCTCAGCGACCTCGCCCGAAACATCGTCGAGGGCTCCATCACCCTCGACAGCCTGCCCCAGCACGCCAGAAAAACACACCAATCCTGACCTGGTGCGCCGGCAGGCGTGATCACTCGTTCAGTGGGCAGCGGGTTCTCCCCCAGACCAGCACCGTGGATCATGCAGCGCTGTGTCCAAGGCCCAATAGTGGAACTGGACCGCCGATCTGTGCACCCAACGGACCCACCAGACCCGCGAGGACGGAGCACCACGCTCCCGGCCGGCACGTGGTGGCCGACCGACAACCTCGCAGTTCATCAACAGGGAAGGGGTCCGGCCGAGTGGCCGGACCCCTGAGAGGCAATGAACCCGTCTCGCTTCCGATGCACGCGAAACGTCACGGCGACCACCTCCATCTCGCCCGTTCCTCAACCTCCTGTGTTCCCCAGTGGTCCCCAACTCGCTACCTTGGACGATGACGGACTGGCCTGGCGAGGCCAGGTCCGGGAGAATGCTGTCGATCCGCATGGGACTGCGTTCTGGCTTCCCCTGGTGTTCCAGGCGTATTCATTGTCATCTTCTTCCGCTTGTGCTCCGTTGACGCCTGCCTACCGTTCCCGCGCGAGTTCGTCGAACAGCGCGCGGTAGTGCTTCACAACCTTCGGGTGACCGGCGGCTACCAGCTCGGCACGTTCGGCGAAGTCCCTCGACGGGGTAGCCGCGGTCGTGCATCACGTCCGTGACCAGCTGGTTCGTCTCATCTGGCGCAGCTCCGGGGCGGTCGACGAAGTGGGTCTGCACGGCCTGCCGGCGTGGGGCGCTGTGGTCGCTGAGGAACTGATCTGCGTCACGTTCGCTGCCCTGTGCCCGCACCTCGCCTGCGTAGCTGGGTCCGAATCGTTGCCGCCGGTTGGCGCCGCGCCGCCGCCGGGTACACCAGATCGCGAACAGCGCGATCGCGATGATCGCGGCGATGGCGTTCATAAGATCCTCCACACCTCTTGAGTGGGCGGGGCCACTCACAAGTGGAGGTGGGCAAATGAAGAGGGCCCCGGTCAGGACAGCGCGGCGCACCGGGTGAGTACCAGCACACCGGGTGGTCACCTCGAGTCGAGGTCAACCGGGTCATCTGCCGCGGCGACAGACCTCGCACCAGACTTAAAATGCGCATCGGTACCCCCCGAAGGGCCAGAACTCGACGCGAGTCGCCGAACTCTAGTGGGCCGGGGTCCGGGGCGTTTGTAATGACGTCGTAAACCCGTTTGGCTGATCAAGATACCCGCAGGCACGGAGAAGGACTTCTGACACGCGGACCCCGGCGAGCGATGCGAAGAAGTCCGCGCCTGTACCGCGACCAGTCCAGCACGCTGAGCACCGCCGAACCGACCCGGGGCGATGCTGGGCGTCCGTACCGGCGCGGACGCCCAGGGCAGAGTCGCACCGATGGCTGCGTCAGGTACTCACCCGGCGGCTACGTTTGGCAGGGGCGGCCCACAGATGACTCCCGATACCGGAGAGCGGAGGGCCGGATCATGCCCTCCTCCCTGCCCGCAGAGCGTGAACCCGCGCTGTTCGACCCGGCCAGCTGCGCCTATTCGATCGCAACACGGCATCTGCAATATCCAGCGACCGCTCCCGGCCGGTTCATGGGCTAGATGGCGATATGGAGGTTAAAACCAAGGAGCACGAGAGGCCAGAGGAGCATAGCCAAGATAAAAGACAAGAGCTCGCCAATGCCGGTGAGCACGTATCCATGAGTGTACGCTACCGCCGCACCAATAATAATATAAAGGAGACCCAAAAGCGAACTGCCGAACATGGTTCCTCCTTCGTTGTGCAGGACCATTCATGACCAGTTCATAGCCATGATTCTGAATACGTACGAGATACCGCCATACGGATCGGACAGTCAGACAGAGAGCCGCTCCCCGGACACCGTCTGATGAGCAGCGGTCGCGTCATCTCGGGCACGGGTCCTCCCCATCGTTCTGCACGGAGTGTATCCACTCCGCCCCGACCGGGGACAGCTGGTGACATCCCGAACCCTGCGCGCCTAGATGGTTGATTCCGTGAAGATCGTGTGAGTTGTCGCGACCACAGCTGCACAAAGCCCGTTCCCCGATGCTCGGCGCACCGTGCTTGTCCCAGTTGCGGGGTCTTGTGGATGCTTGTGCACCTTCCAGACCCCCTGTGCGGGGTCTTATGGATGCTTGTGCACCCTCACCTCGCTCGGGCAAGGAGGCTGCTGGGTGGGCGGCAGTGGGAGAGGGGGTTGCGGGGTTCCCGTGTGAGTTTCTGGTCCTGTGAGGTGTGTGACCAGGGCCAACGGGTACTCGATCGGGAGCCCACCGCAGAGCACCTTCTGTCCCCCGACGAGATCACCGGCCGGCCTGGAAGGCTTCCGGTAGTGACACACACCGCCCACACTGCGAGTGTTGCGTCACCCGCCGTCGAGGAGCCGCCCTGTGACACGCACCGCCTCGACGTCGACCCGCGGCTGCGGTCACCACGAGCTGGAACTGATCGATGCGTACTGGCGGGCAGCGAACTACCTGTCGGTCGGGCAGATCTATCTACTGGACAACCCGCTGCTGCGCGAACCGTTGCGCGCCGAGCACGTCAAGCCGCGGCTGCTGGGGCATTGGGGGACGACGCCGGGGCTGAACCTGCTGTACGCGCACATGAACCGGGTGATCTCTGAACGTGACCTGAATGCCCTCTACGTGACGGGCCCCGGGCACGGCGGGCCCGGCCTGGTAGCCAACGCGTACCTGGAGGGCACCTACAGCGAGGTCTACTCCGCGATCGGCCGCGATGAGGACGGGCTCCGCGCGCTGTTCCGGCAGTTTTCCTTCCCCGGGGGTATCCCCAGCCACGTCGCACCCGAGACGCCGGGCTCCATCCACGAGGGTGGTGAACTCGGCTACGCGCTGGTACACGCCTACGGCGCGGTGTTCGACAACCCGGATCTGCTGGCGCTGTGTGTGGTGGGTGACGGGGAAGCTGAGACCGGGCCGCTGGCGGCCAGCTGGCATTCGAACAAGTTCCTCAACCCGGTGACCGACGGTGCGGTACTGCCGGTGTTGCACCTCAACGGATACAAGATCGCCAACCCGACCGTGCTGGCCCGCATCCCGGAGGACGAGCTCACCGCCCTGATGCGCGGCTACGGCTACACACCGCACTTCGTGATCGGTGACGATCCCGCCGCGGTCCACCAGCAGCTCGCGGCCACGCTCGACGAGGTGCTCGACGACATCGCCGGCTGACCGCGGACCTGGGCAACCAACTTGTATATCTCATTCATCTGGTCCTGTGCGCCGCGCAGGTCCTGGAAGGCATCCCAGCGCGTCATGATGGCCATCTCAAATTGTCCCTTGTTCAGCTGTTTCGGCAGCTCGGGATGAACATCGTCTCCGCGAATGCGAAGAGCGTTCACTCGTCAAGCTGCTATGTTCACTGTCAATGCTGGTCGAGGGAGACGTCAGTGGGCATTGTCAACTTCGTGAGCCTTGTGGGTGCCGAAAACCCCGTCCATGGGCCGTAAGCTGCGGATTCTTGGGCTCCGCTGAGAGCTGCAGGACAGGCAAGCCAGGATCACCCATCGTGGCACCGCACCCTGCTCCGCCGCCACCACGCCCGCAGATCCCGCCCGAAGCGACCCGGCCGACCACGGACGATGCGCAGCATCCAAGTACTCGTTTCTCCGCATGGCCCACGAGAACCCGAACTGGGGGCTACCGCAGGATCCACGGCGAACTCGCCGGCCTGGGCATCACGGTGGCGCCCTCCACCATGTGGGAGATCCTCAAAGACAACCCCCACCGCAGCCTGGACGGTCCAGATGGCCCGAAACCTCGTCCTGGATCTTCAGGACGCCGGCGCCTGCGTGAGGTATCTGATCCGCGACCGCGACTGCAGGTTCGTCGCCGCTTTTGATGCGGTCCTCGCCGACAGCGCCATCACCATCGTCACGACCGGAATCCGCATGCCGCGCATGAACGCAATCATGGAACGCTGGATCCGCACCTGTCGGCACGAACTCCTCGACCGCACCCTGATCCTGATCAGGCACACCCACTTCACGCCCTGAGACCACGACCTCCCGTCCGGCCCTCTGACACGCCGGCCATCCAGCGCAGTGGGTGCAAAAAGCATGCTAACATCACGCCTATGGCAACCCTACAGGTGAAGGACGTTCCGGACGACCTGCACCGCGAGCTGCGGCGTCGTGCCGATCTGGACGGGTTGAGCATCCGGGATTACCTGCTGCGACTGATCCGAAACGACCAGCAACGCCCGCCCGCGACGGAGTGGCTGGCACGCCTTCGTCGGCTCGAGCCACTCGATCTCGGCGCATCCGCCGCCGACCTCGTCCGGGCAGATCGTGCCGCGCGCGACCTCGAGGCGTTGCCGGAACAGCGCCAATCGTGATCGTGATCGACGCAAGCGCGTTTCTCGAGGTGCTCATGCGCTCGACGTCCGGGTTGGCCGTGGAGGCGCTGCTCGAGGACACGATGGCCCCCGACCTGCTGGATGCCGAGGTGTTCCATCGGCTAGTCCGCGCCGGACAGGGCGGAGCACTTCAGCCGACACAGCTGGACGAGCGCCTCGCGCTGCTCTATGACGCTCCGATCGAACGGATTCCCTGCCGGGAGCTGCTGACCACGGCTCGCCGGTTCGTCACTGCGATGTCCGGCTACGACGCGCTCTATGCCGCCCTCGCTGGAAGCCTGCGATGCCCGTTGGTCACTACGGACGGGCGCCTGGCGCGTACCGCAACAACACAGTTCGGTATCACCGTGACCCACGTTCCAACGAGTGGCCGGTGATCTTTGGCGAGTCAGGCTGTGATGACGCCCCCGCGACCCATTTGAGGGGTTCGGTGCAGGTTCAGGATGGTGAAGATCAGGTGTGGGTTGTTGCGGATTTTCCGGATGGTCGCGGCGATCTTCGTGTAGCCGGCTTGTCGGCTTAGGCTGATTGCCGGGTTACGTAGTGTGGCCATCAGGCGGGGTCTGGCGGTTGTTTTGATCTGGGACACATCCTCGCGGAACGTGACATCACGGACCCACCGTCGGGGCCGATCGCGCCGCGCATCGCTTTGCCGTCCACCGCGATCGCCGGCGCCAGCACCGGCCCGCTGATCGGGAAGGTGACCGGCTCGACGCCGGCCTTGCGCCCGAGATAGCCACCCACCTCCTCGGCCACCCCCTGGGCGCCCAGCGCACCCAGGACCCGCTCGATGGTGCCGGGATGCTGTGGCCTGTACCGGCCATCAGGGCCCCTGCCGGGCGCCCAGCTGGGCCAGGAGCTCCTGGTCGGCGGCCGACACCCAGTCAGTGATGTCAGTCAAGCTCACCTGCCCCGCGAGCACCGCCGCCAGACACAACCCCAAGATCGTCGGCAGTGAGTGGCGAATCCCCCGCCGACACCGCGGATCACCGATCGCGGCGAAACGCTCCAGCACACCGCCACCACCACCGGCCCGGGCCAGCACGCCCGCGCGCTCCACCAAGACCGCCACCGCGGCCTCCCCGGGCGAACCAGCCTGCGAAGTGCTGACACACTCACCGCGCAACGAGCCACCAACCGGACAAAGGGGACATAGACAATCCCTGTCCTAGCGGAGCTCCGTTGCCTCTACCCCCGCCGACACGCCGCAGTGACCACCTCGTGATCATCAACCGAGGCCACCCACCGCCCGCGCCCGCGGACGCGATCCCCTCACCAGCCCAGACGGTCCCCTCACCACCCCTTACCACATGAGGCAGGCGCCTCTGCTGGGGGCAGCGGGTCGGTGTTTGCTCCGGATGCGCAGGACGAACTCCACGGATACGGAGCATGACGGACTAGTGAGCGCGGTAGGTCTCGCGGCGGTGGCTGATGTCTCGGATGGTCACGCGGTGTTGTGTCTCGTCGATGACGTAGAGCACGCGCCATTCCTGCATCACTCGTGCCGAGTACACACCGTGGAATGGTCGATCTAGTTCCTTGCCGACCCGCTGAGGATTGTCTGCCGAGGGGCCATTGATGAACTCCGACGCGCCGATGACCACGTCAAGGCGGAGTCGTTCAGCCAGGGCACGGCGGGCGGTGCGAGTCAGGTCGATCTCATAGGGCTGGCCGGTCACCGGCCCTCACGGGCGACCCGCTCAGCGACCAGGGCACGGATCGCGTCGCGGCCGAACACCACCGGTTCGGTGTCGGCCAAGGCCTGGACGGCCTCCGGGTCGGACAGCACCTCGATCGTCTCGCGCAACCGATCAAGCTCACCGGAGGGCACCACGTCGGCCACATGCTCGCCGTGCGCGATCACCGCGACGGTCTCGCCGTTCTCGGCACGGCGCACAGCGTCGTGCCACGCCTCGAACCCGTCGGTCGAGACGCTCACCGGCTGCTCACTCATGCCACCATCGTAAAGCCTCACCGGCAGCGAAACGGGCATGTCCCGGTTGGGTGTCCGGATGGTTGGTCACCGGCCGCCCGTCCGAGTGCTACGGCGGTGGCAGGCCCGCGCTCAGGGTCTCATGTGGGGTCTCAGTCATCGACGATCGTGGGCGTTCGCTGAGGACCGAACCGGCTTGTTGACCTGCTAAAACACTGATGACGATCGGGGCTGAACTGTGGATCGCAGACCTCGAAAGCGCGTGAGGGTTCACGCCCTCCGTGGGTTCACATCCCACCGCTACCGCCATTCTTCTTATCCTGCGGGACCGTCGAGGGCGTGGAAGGGCAGGTGATCGCGGCACGGATCGGCCGAAGTCCCAACGTGGTATCTCGGGAGATCGCCCGGCACGGCGGCCGGGACGAGTTATCGAGCCGTGGCTGCCCAGCGGGCGGCCACGGAGCACCGGTCGCGACCCAAGACCCGCAAGATCGACGCTGACCCCGGGCTGCGCCAGCGGGTGCTGGACAAGCTGCGCGCTGGTGGCTCCCCGGACCAGGTCGCTGGCCGGTTGCGCTATGAACACCCTGAGGCCAAGCAGGCTGCGTGAAGGTGTCGCATGAGGCCATCTACACCTGGATCTACGCCCTACCCAAAGGCGAACTGTCCCGAGCTGGGGATCCTGCTGCGGACCGGGCGCACCCGGCGCCGGCGCCGCGGCCGCACGAGCAGTCCCGGTGCCCGGATCGTCGGCATGACCAGCATCGACGCCCGACCCGCCGAACCGCGCCGTGCCTGGCCACTGGGAGGGAGATCTCGTGATCGGGCCCCCATTACCTTAAATTCAAATCCCACCGCTACCGCCACCTAGCAGCAAGAATGCCGGGTGGGCCATGGCTGGTGTTGCGCTGTGGGCGCTCCGCCTGGATTCCGGATCCGACTGGGATGCCCGGAGCATGCGAGCCAGTCTCGATGTAGACACGCCGGTCATTGGCGGACGCTCGCCGTGTCCCTTCCCGCGCGGCCTGTGCGATCGTTACCTCTGACCACCCTGATCATCCTGCTGGTCGATGAGTGTGGTCAGCAGGATGAGGATCTGCTGCTGTCCGGCGGCGGCGCCGTCTAGCTTGCCGCGCATCTCAGTGAAGCCGTTGTCGACTTGGGTAAAGCCGGTCTTGACCCGTTGCCCGAGGTCAGTGAGGTCCTCGCGCATCGTGTTAAGCAGCCGTGTGTTCTGCTCCCGGATCTCTCCGCGAATCTCCGCGACGTCGCGGTCGGCTCCGCCTGCCAACACGCGGGCGGCGGCCGCGTCCTGCTCGCTGTGGCGTACGCGTTCGGCCAGCTCACGGACGTGCATCTCCAGCGCAGCCACGCGGGCCTCCAGGTCGGGCTGCTGGGCCATGCCGGCCAGCCTAGCGGGGCCGCTGCCCGGTGTTCGGTCACGTGGTTGTCGGTGCTGGTGACTGCGCGCATGCAGTGTTCTGTGGCCATGTCACCGGATGCCGACGGTGGTGTGACCGTAACGCCGTATCGGGCGTCGGCCGCGTCCATCCACCAGAGGGCATATCGTGACTGAGGTACACCTCAACCGCGTAGAAGCCGCCGTCAGCCTGAGCCTGTCGGAGTTGCAGGTGGTTGAGTCTGGAATTCTCGAACGTACAACATCCATCCGGTATCCGTTTTTGTCAATGGGCCGGTGACGCTCATAGGCTCGTACCCGCCTCGGAGGTCCTGATACCTTCCCTCCAGGTTCTGGTAGGCATCTCGTTCACTACTCGTGGTGTCTCTGACGCTCCTCGTTCGGTGGTCCCATTGCAACTTCATACCTTCGCTCAGTGGCATCAGGCTCACTGGAGTGTCGAAAGCGGGCCCGGTCAGCCGCAACTGGCCGTCCTCCTCCTCAACGGTGCCCGCGACGGTCACCTCTACGCCGCGGAAATCGTAACTACCGTTTGCCCATCGGGCGATCTGTTCGGGCCAGCTGTCGAGGTTCGGCAGGCTCTGATCATTAAGGTAGACCTCGGCCGTGGAGTTCTCGGCATTCGCGATCGGCCGCACCGCCGCAACTCCTTCCAGCTTCTTCAGCGCCTCGTACGCCCCACCCCAGCATGCCCCCAGCCCGTAGGGGCACTTCGCGGTCAGGCCGACCGTGACGCGGGTGCCGGTCGATCCGGTCCTGACGGTCTCGTCCCGTTCCTGGGTGTGTGTCATCCCTCCGGGGCCGGTATCCAGTCCAGCCTCGGCCAGAGCCGGCGCGACCGCAGCGCGAGGCGCTGCCGCAGGCGAGCCGATCCGCACGATCCGGGCGAGAGAGGGAACTCCAGCCGTGCTGAGCACGAAGAGCATGTAATGCCCTGGAGGGCAGATCTCCGGCCGTTCGGGCGCGGTAACGGTTAAGTCAGCGTTATCGACGCTGAACTCGAGGATGTTGATACGCTGGTTCTGGTCGAAGGCGTGAGTCACCGAGGGAAGCCGTATCCAGGTGACTTGTCCGATGTCCGGTCCCGAGGTCTCGAGCGAGAATGTCTCGCCGTAAGAGATCTCCTCGGGGGCTGAGGTGATCTCCGGGCGTGGGCCTTGGAACAGGTAGGGTGGATGGAAGATCTGCGCGTCGCGGTGGCTTTCTCTAGGAGGGTTCGGCGTGCTGCCACCGATCGCGAATTCGCCGCTGCCCGCGCTGAGCACCGTCGCGTCCGGTAGTAGCACGGCCGTGCCGTGGTAGCAGCGATCGATATCCTCGGCGGCCAGCTCTTTCCATTTTTCCGTCACCGGGTCCCACAGTTCGGCGACGTGGACGGGCATGCCCGGGGATAGATCATTGAAGCCGGTGCCCCTGGTCCCTCCTGTCACCAGGACGCTCCCGTCCGCGAGAATCGTCGCGTTATGCTGGCGGCGCCGGAAGTGCATACTTGAGGTCTCACGCCACACCGGAGGATCGGCACCCAGATCGATGACCTCTGCTGCGGCGGTAGGGACGTCGGTGTTCGCATCGTTTCCGCCGCCGATGTAGATGACCTTTCCGACGTCATACATCACCGAAGGACCGTACTGCCGCTCCCCGTTACGTCGCACTCCGCCCGGCTCGGGCAGTGGGGTCCACGTGCCCGAGCCAGCGGTATCGAGTAGGTAGGTCCTCGCATTGCTCCCCGCCATGAATATCCGGCCGTCCGGAGCGACGTGCATGCGCGGATACAGCGGGAGGCCGATGAAATCGACGGTCGCCCTCCACTGCTGCCCATCCCAGATCTGCGGGACATCGTTGATGATTCCCGTACCGTTCTCGATGTAGCTGCCCGATGACACCAGCACTGTCCCATCCGACAGTGCTGTGGCGGTCGGATACCATCGGCGCCCGTTCATCACGGGAAGGGCCGTCCAGGTGTTACTGCGGTAGTCGTAGCGCAACGCCTGATCGATCCCGTCACCGTCTCTGAGATGCCCCCCCGCGACCAGCAGCCGACCGTCGGGCAGGAAGGCATGGCCTGCGCAGAACAGGTTGACCTTCGTGCCGTCCGCACCCGCGGGCTGGGGTGTCGGGGTCAGTTCCCCGGTTCTGGGATCCCAGACGTATGGCGTGCACTCGTGCTCGTTCATCGAGCCGGTAGGCTGGTCCCGCCGTCCCCAGAACAGTACCTTTCCGTTCGGCAGCACGTTCGTATGGATCGCCACGTTCGGCAACTCGAAGACCGGATCCCACCGTCCCAGTCGAGCCGATGTGGAATCCTCCACACGGCTTTCTCCGGATGAGAGCGAAATGGCGTTTTCCGCAGAACCGTGTCGACTTGGTTTGATTACCATCGTCCTATCCTCCACGAGCCGGTCCAATACGGAGCACCGAACCTGCTGCGAGGCTATCGCACCTGCGCAAGTGATTTAGCGGACGCCTAGGTGCGGTTTGCCCGTTTCGATGGAACAGCTCGTGGCCTGCCGGGTTATCGAACCAAGCTGAGGGCGTTGAGGATGTCGGCGACCTCGGTTCGGGTTGCGTAGTTGGGGTGGACGTCGATCCAGCGGATGGTGTTGCCGGCATCGGCGAGCACAGTGGTGGGCATGGGCAGGGTGTCGGTGCCGTCGGCGTTGACAGCGGTGAGGTCGAGACCGAGCTGCTCTTG
Organism: uncultured Actinomycetota bacterium; assembly: GCA_963712995.1. Taxonomy (GTDB): domain Bacteria; phylum Actinomycetota; class Actinomycetes; order Mycobacteriales; family Pseudonocardiaceae. Next base: position 219,781 of record CAVQKH010000022.1, read on the forward strand.
GGCTGCCCGCACGTCGGCGCTGTGCGCGGGAGCCAGGATTCCCAGCAGTCCGGCGAGCACATTGCCCGGGTCGGAGACGACCGGGTAGGCCAGCTCGTTCTTCTGTTGCATGCTCAGCGAGCCGTCGGGCCGCTGTGGGCTGATCGCCACCAGGCCGGCCCCGCGCTCGGTCAGCTGCGGTAGTAACTGCTCCTGATAGGTCTTGAGCGTGATGTTGCAGTACGGGCACCATGCGCCCCGGTAGAACACGATCACCACAGGTCGGCCGCCGGTTACCGTGTGCAGCGAGGTCGATACCCCCGCAGCGTCGATCAGCTGCACGTCGGGCAACCGTGTGCCCGGTGTCGCCACCCGGGCTGGTACTCCGGCTGCGGTCAACGCGGCCTGCGTCGCCGAGAAGGTGGCCCAGATCTCGGCGGGTAGCTGCTTCACTGCGATCGCCTCGAAGTCGCCGACCTGGTCGGCGATGGAGGTGAAGGTGCTGGTCATCTGAACTCTCCTTGGATCTTGGGCCCGGCGACCGGCCTTCAGGTGCAGGGCCATGGCCGTCGCAATATTGGAATGAACAAGCCAATCCTATCCACCGGGAATGGCCTGTCAAGGCCAGAACGGATATCCTGGTCACATGACGGTGGCTGAGGATGCGCCGGACCGCAGTGGCCGGTGGACGGTCAAGGGCGCAGCGACCCGCGCGCGGATCGTGGAGACCGCCGCAGCGTTGATGTACGAACGTGGCGTCGCCGGCACAAGCACGGAGGACATCCGGGAGGCCGCCGGGGTCAGCAACTCACAGCTTTACCACTATTTCGCCGGCAAGGACGACCTGACCCATGCGGTGATCGCTTACCAGGTCGAGCAGGTTCTGGCCGCCCAGCAGCCGCTGCTGAGCGGGCTGGACTCCTTTGCGGCGTTGCAGGCGTGGCGTGAGGTGCTCGTCGGCCTCGCATCGCGGCAGCATGGCCGCGGCGGTTGCCCCATCGCGTCTCTCGCCAGCGAAGTGGCCGACGTCGACGAAGACGCGCGCGTTGCCCTGGTCGCCGGCTTCGCCCGCTGGGAGAGCGCGATCCGCGAGGGCCTGATCGCGATGCGCGCGCGCGGAGAGCTCCGTGGCGACGCCGATCCGGATCGGCTTGCCGTGGTTACCCTGGCGGCCCTGCAGGGTGGGTTTCTGCTCACTCAGACCCGCCGTGACGTCGCCCCCCTCCACATCGCGCTGGACGCCGCCATCGCCTACATCCATACCTTCGCCACCTGATCGATAATCGAGCTGGCAAGATCGTTGCTCGCGGTGGGATCGAGTCCGAGGAGGCCGTCATGCCCCGACGAATGTGCGCTGCCCTGATCCCCGTGCTCGCTGTGATGCTCGCCGGTTGCAGCGGCGGCGGCACCGGCGGCGGCACCGCCTCGCCCCAGGACGGCGGCTCGGCGATCCCCAGCGTGGCCCGCGACGCCGCGTTGGCCGCTAAGGTCCCACCCGCGGTGGCCTCGGACGGCATCCTGGTCATCGGCACCGACGCCACCTACGCGCCCAACGAATTCACCGCGCCCGACGGGCAGGCCATCATCGGCATGGACGTCGACCTCGGCACCGCGATCGCCCAGAAGCTCGGGCTCACCGCCCGGTTCGTCAACGGCAGCTTCGACGGGCTGATCCCGGGCCTGTCGGCCGGCCGCTACGAGCTGTTGATGTCCTCGTTCACCATCAATACCGATCGGCTCCAGGAAGTCCACATGGTGTCCTACTTCTCGGCCGGCACCGCGTTGGCGGTGCCGAAGGGCAACCCTGACCAGCTCTCGGTCGAGAAGTTGTGCGGCCGGAGCGTGGCGGTGCAGAAGGGCACGATCCAGGTCGAGGACCTCACGGCGCGCTCCGCCACCTGCACCAGGGCCGGCCAGCCGGAGATCACGGTGCGGCAGTTCCAGTCCCAGACCGACGTCACACTGGCCCTGACCGCCAAGCGGGCGGAGGCGATGCTCGCTGACTCACCGGTAGCCGACTACGCCGCGCAGCAGACCCGCGGCCAGCTGGAGGTCGTCGGGCAGCCCTACGCCACGGCCCCCTACGGAGTCGTCGTTCCGAAGAACAGTGGGCAGTACCCCCAGGCCGTGCTCGGTGCGCTGCGGGCGCTCGTCGACGATGGCACCTACCGGAGGATCCTGCAGAAGTGGGGGGCGCGTAGCGGCGCGATCTCCACGCCCGAGCTGGACCCCGCCCCCACCGGTGGATAAGACCGGCGAGCGCGCGCCGGCGCCGCCCCGGATCCAGGCCGTGCCGGTGCGCCATCCCGGCCGGTGGGTGGCGGCACTCGTGGTGCTGGTGCTCGCCGCGATGCTCGTGCACAGCCTGATCACCAACCCCAACTTCGGATGGTCGACCGTCGGGCAGTACCTGTTCGACCCGGCGGTGCTCGCCGGACTGCGCAACACCGCCGTCCTCACCGCGCTGGCAATGGTCATCGGGATCGGTGGCGGGCTGCTGCTCGCCGTCATGCGCCTGTCCCCCAACCCGATGCTCTCGGGGGCCGCATCGGGCTACATCTGGCTGTTCCGGGGCACCCCCGTGATCACTCAGCTGATCTTCTGGAACTTCCTCGCAGCGCTGTACCCGACGCTGTCACTGGGCATCCCGTTCGGGCCGCAGTTCGTGACGGTGAGCACCAACACGCTGATCACGGTGTTCGTCGCCGCGTTACTCGGGCTGGGACTCAACGAGGCGGCGTACATGGCAGAGATCATCCGCGGGGGCATCCTGTCGGTGGACGAGGGGCAGAGTGAAGCCGCCAGGGCCCTGGGCATGACCCGGGCGCTCATGCTGCGCCGGATCGTGCTCCCGCAGGCCCTCCGCGTGATCATCCCGCCGACCGGTAACGAGACGATCTCGATGCTCAAGACGACATCACTGGTCGTCGTCATCGCCTACTACGAACTCATGACCTCGGTGCAGCAGATCTACTCGCGCACGTTCCAGACGATCCCGCTGCTCATCGTCGCCGTGATCTGGTATCTGGTACTCACGTCGCTGCTGAGCGTGGTGCAGTCGCGGATCGAGCGGCGAGTCGGGCGTGGCATCAGCCGCTCGTCCCTGCGGCGTGAGCAGTGAGCGAGCCGATGGTGCGGGCTGAGGGTCTGTGGAAGAGCTTCGGGCGCACGCCGGTCCTGCGCGGGGTGGACCTGGAGGTCAGCTCCGGTGAGGTGATGTGCCTGATCGGCCCGTCCGGGTCGGGCAAATCGACCTTCCTGCGCTGCATCAACCACCTGGAGAAGATCGACGCCGGCCGGCTGTGGGTGGGCGGCGAGCTGGTCGGTTACCGGCAGCGCGGCGAGAGGCTGCACGAGCTGGGCGAGCGCGAGATCGCCCGCCAGCGCCGCCAGATCGGGATGGTCTTCCAGAGGTTCAACCTGTTCCCGCACCTGACGGCCCTGGGCAACGTCATCGAGGCGCCGATCCGGGTACGGGGGCAGTCGCGGCCGGCGGCGCTGGAGCGAGGCCGGGCGCTGCTCGAGCGGGTAGGCCTGACGGGCAAGGCTGACGCCTACCCCTCGCAGCTCTCGGGTGGCCAGCAGCAACGGGTGGCCATCGCGCGGGCGCTGGCCATGCAGCCCTCCCTCATGCTCTTCGACGAACCCACCTCGGCGCTGGATCCGGAACTGGTCGGCAAGGTGCTCGACGTCATGCGGGAACTCGCCACCGGCGGCATGACCATGATCGTCGTCACACACGAGATGGGTTTCGCCCGCGAGGTCGGTGACTCACTGGTTTTCCTCGACGAGGGTGTGGTCGTCGAGCACGGTTCACCCCGGGAGGTGATCGCCTCCCCGAAGCACCTTCGCACCCAGGCGTTCCTGGCCAAGGTACTCGGATGAGCGGTACTCGGATGAGCTGACACCCACACGGTTGTTGTCGCGCCGAGGATGTATTGGTCTGGCGTCTGCCGGACTCTTATAAGTAGTCGAGCTCGAATTCCCCGCCCTCCGGGATGACGAGCCGGCGACTGCTGGGAGGAGTCCTCATGGGCAAAGATCAGCGACGGGTCTACACCTGCCCGCAGTGCAACGGTGCTCAAGTGATCATCGAATGGAAGCAGGCGCAGCTGGACGGGGATCCTGCGGTACAGGAAATGCAGACGATCGAGGGCTGCCCCACCTGTGACGGGGCCGGCCAAATTCTTGGACCTTCGACGTAGGGGTCATCTTAGACTGGCTGGTATGCCCCGTACCGCGATCCTCTACGCCCGGTCGCAACGTCGTGACGAGCTCGAGCGACAGGTTCGGGAGCTGCAGGACTGGTGTGACCGGGCTGGTGTGGAGGCGGTTGACACGGTGGCCGAGGTCGCGCTCGGTGCCCGCGCATCACAGCGGTGCCGTGAGGTTCTTGCGGAGGTGGCTGCCGGCCGGGCGGACCTCATGCTGATCCGGGACGTCTCCCGGTTGACCGAGAACCCCCACCAACTCCAGGAGATCGTCAACGAGCACCGGCATCGGATCGCCATCAGCCGCGACGACGCCTGAGCGTGCAAGCCGCCTGCGCATGGTGATCCCGGTCCGTGACGTCAACCCGGTGCTTCGCACGCCGTGGGTCACCTACTTCCTGATCGCGGCGAACATCATCGTTTTCCTGCTCATACCGACCTCGGCGATCACTGTGACGGGTTCGGCGAGCCTGCAGCAGATCTGCCAGCAGCAAGCGTTCTTCGACCGCTTTGCCGCGATTCCTACCGAGTTGGTGCACAACCGGCCGCTGGAGCTGGTCGCGGACGGGCGGCTCGGGGTGGATCAACGCGGTCCCGGCTGCGTTCTCACCGATCCGGGCTATCGCAAGACCCCAGGGCTGTCGGTGATGACGTCGTTGTTCCTGCACGGTGGCTGGCTGCACCTGCTCGGCAACATGTTGTTCCTGTGGATCTTTGGCAACAACATCGAGGATCGGTTCGGCCGGCTGCGATACCTGCTGTTCTACCTGGGGTGCGGGGCGCTCGCCACTTACGGTTTCGCCCTGGCCAATCCCGACTCGACCGAGGCCCTCATCGGGGCCTCCGGCGCCATCGCCGGAGTGCTGGGTGCGTACCTCATTCTGTACCCGAGGGCTCGAGTCTGGAGCCTGGTGCCGGTGCTGTTGTTCATCCCGCTGCGACTGCCCGCCTGGCTGGTGCTCGGCCTGTGGTTTCTGCTGCAGTGGGTCTACACCGCCGGTTACGCGATCTCCCAGGCGGGATCGGTCGCCTACCTGGCGCACGTGCTCGGTTTCTTAGCGGGGGTGCTGGTCGCGCTGCTGATGCGCGCCGCCGAAGGTGGCCGCGACGCGATGGCGGATCCGTACTGACGCGGCGAACCCCGCGGATTCCCAGGTTGGTGGTCACCCCCGGTAGCTCGATGGTCACCGGATGCGGGCACGATGGCGGGGTGTCGCACCATCCACATCCCCGCCCAGCCCGGCGCGCGAAGTTCCGCCTTGTCACCGTGGCTGCCCTGTCTGTGCTGGCGGCGGCAGGGTGTACGGCCGCTCCAGAACAGCCACCGGGCGCGCCGCGGGCAGGCGAAGGGTTCACCTCTCGCGTCGTGACCACCGACCTGGCGGATCCGTACGAGATCACCTGGGGCCCTGATGGTTTTCTCTGGGTGACCGAGAAGACGGGCAAGCGGGTGACCAGGGTGAATCCGGCGGATGGATCGAAGAGCACCGTGGCCACCATCGCCGAGGTTTATTCCACCGAGAGCCAGGACGGCCTGCTCGGCATGGCGTTTGCGCCGAATTTCCTGCACGGCAGCAATGACCTCTATCTCGCCTACACCTACGATGCCGACCCGGGCCCCGAGGTCGACCGGCGGGCCAAAATAGCCCGCTACACCTACGACCCGGCAGCGCACACAGTGAGCCGACCGGTGGATGTGATCACGGGTCTGCCGGCGAGTACCGACCACAATTCGGGACGCCTGCTCGTCGGTGCCGATCAGAAGCTCTACTATTCGATCGGGGACCAGGGAAACAACCAGTTCCGACGTTTCTGCAACCCGATACGAGCGCAGGATCTCCCCACCGCAGACGATGTCCGGGACCGGAATTGGGCCACCTACGTCGGCAAGACGCTCAGGCTCGACCTCGACGGCGGCGTCCCGGCGGACAATCCGGTTATCAAGGGCGTGCGCAGCCACGTGTACTCATACGGGCACCGCAACCCGCAGGGCCTGGTCTTCGGGCCACAAGGGCGCCTGTTGTCGGCGGAGCACGGTCCCAAATCCGATGACGAGATCAACCTGATTCAGGCCGGAAAGAATTACGGCTGGCCCTACGTGTCCGGTTTCCGGGACGACGAGTCCTACGTGTATGCGAACTGGTCCGCGGTCACCAACCCACCGTGCGCCGGCCTGCGCTACGACAATTTCGAGATCCCGCCGTTCGTCCCGCAGCAGCGGGAGACGGCCTGGAACAGCCCGGATTATGTGGAGCCGCTGAAGACGCTGTACACCGTGCCCAATGGGTACAACTTCCGTGACCAGGCCTGTGGTGACCAGGCATACATCTGCTGGCCCTCGATCGCGCCCTCCAGTATCGATTACGTACCGGCCGACCAGGGCGCATTCGCGGGCTGGCGCAACTCCCTGCTGGTGACGAGCCTGAAAAACGGCGCGCTCTACTGCCTGCGGCTCACTCAGGACGGCGGCTCGGTGCAGGGCGACATCACCCAGTTCTTCAAGACCACCAACCGCTACCGGGATCTGGCGCTGAGCCCGGACCACCGAACCGTCTACATCGCCACCGACCGGCTGGGTCTGGCCGGGCCCCAGTTCGGGCCACCCACCGAGCAGCTCGCCAATCCGGGAGCGATTCTGGCGTTCACTGTCGCCGGTTCCGGGTGAGGAACGTCAACTGCGGGCGATGTAGAGATCCCGGAGCAGGCCGGTCTCCAGCTCCATGTCGGCGACCCGGGCTTTGACCACGTCGCCGATGCTGACCAGACCGGCCAGCTTGCCATGATCCACTACCGGTAGATGGCGGTGACGGGAGGCGGTCATCTGTTGCATCAACCGCGCGATGCTGTCCTGTGGCGCGCAGATGGGAACGTTGCGTGACATCGCGTCACCGACCCGCATCGTCAACAGCTTGGCACCGTACTTACCGAGAGCGCGAATAATGTCACGTTCAGTGAGTGTACCGGCGAACGGTCGCTGCCCCAGTTCGTCGGGCACGACCAGTGCCCCGATCTGCGGGGGTCCGTTCAGCCGGCCTATCGCCTCCGTGATACTGGCGTCGGCATCGATCATCTCGACTGTCCGGCCCTTTGACTTCAGGATCTCTTCGACCTTCATCAGTCCCTCCCGATGACAGCAGGTCTACCTATGATCCCTCGCGCAGGAGCCGCCCGACAGGGCTTTGTTCAAGTATCCCTGTGACGCCGAACTCAGCGAACTCGCCGGGGTGGTTGGCCGGTTGATCTCTCATGGATATATACAGCGTTCCTGGACCCTGCACGGGGCCACAGCGCGGCCCCGTGCAGGGTGGGAAGGCCGATACACGACGACCAGAGGAGGTCTGTCGCCGAGCCGGCCTAGCTCGGATGGCAACTCATCGCGTGAGTACCTCTGTTGCTGTGTGTAATGATCCAGGCCTTATGGTGAAGACAACCGTGCGTAACGGGCTGCGGCCAGAGCGCCACCGTGGCATCGCTGATGCACCAGTGCTGCACGAGGCGTGCTCAGCTGCGGAAACGTTCTCCAGCGAGAGGTGGCGACATGGCGGTTAGACGGCAGAAGCTATCCCAGCGCCGCAAAGCTGTCGGGCTCACCCAGGAATCGCTCGCTGAGCGTCTGGGAGTGGAACGCTCCACCGTCATCCGGTGGGAGGCCGGAGAGAGCCAGCCACTCCCGTCGATACGACCGAACCTGGCGCGCGCCCTGCACGTGTCGATAGATCAACTCGCCGAGCTGTTGACCCAGTCCGAGCATGCCGGTGCGGCGCCCTCAGCTGATCTTGAGGCGGCCACCCCGGTGCCGGCACCTCAGGATCAGCGGCCCGGTGATCCTGAGCTCGACAGCCGGGTCAATCCCCAGATAGCTGAGACCGTCGAGGCGCTGCGCCGGGCGCTGCGCTCCGCCGGCGTCAGCGCCGAGGATCTCGCCGCGATGCTGCTGATCGGCGGGTCCTCGAGGATCGACTCCGGCCACCATCCCCTCGGACACCGAAACCTCCGAGCTCCGGCGGCGTCGCGGCGGCTCGCGCAGGCGCAAGCGGTTGGCCACGGTGGGCCTGTTCGTTCTCGCCTTCCCTGCGGTCTGGTTGTCGGCCCCGTTCGTGATCTCTCAAAGCGGTCCCAGCAGCCAGGCCGGCGTCGGGACCTCGCAGTCCGCGACCCCGGTAGTCGCCATCCCGGCGCCCGAGCACGGCACCGACCTTGGCCACGCAGACACCGCCGCTGATCCGGCATCCATCGTCCCGCCGGCCGGCGCGCCAGCCCCGCCGGCGGCCGCAGCGGTACCCGTCTCTCACACCACCAGGGCCGCTGGTGCCGGCAGGACCACCAGCCGATCCACCCGTTCCGCCGCCAAGAGGCGTCCCCCTTCGCCGCGTCCCCAGGAGTGGGGGCTACCGGCGGCCGTCGCAGGGGAACGCTGGGATGGCGTCAGCCAGATGGAACAGGTTGGCCGTCTCTGGTAGTGATCACCCTTTTTCGATATTCGGACATGATCAGTGGTCGAGGTTTATTCGCTGGCTCTTCCGTGAAGGGTGTATTAACGTTGCGAGATCCGTGCTCATCTTGATGTGTCGGTCGGGATCTGATCTTGCTGTAGCCAGCTGGGTGATCACCAGCCGGATGGGGGTCGACCACCTGATGGGTGGGATTGTCACGGTCACAGTTAACCGGAGCACTGGGCCATAGGCGGCAGCCCAGAGGTGTCGATGGTCAGAGCCGACCAGGTGGGCCGATCAGTGAAGTAGGGTCGGTTTTGGGCATGCCCTGAGGCGCGAGGACTCAAACTCATCGCACATGCGATGCGGCAGAGAATCGCACTTTCGAGAAAGGCATGACCATGACGAACGAAGCCTCTGTCGGCGAGGTGTCCTACCACGCCGACTCCAGGAGATGGAACCCCTCGAGCGCAATCGTGTCGGGTGAGGGTGACTGCCATGCGGCGGAGGCCGTGCAGATGCCGGCAGAACTACTCGCCAGATTACTGGACCAAGCCGAACGAGACCACTGTGCCGGGCTGAAGGCGTTCGGTTTGTTACTGGCCGAGCCCGGAACTCCGCGGTATCTGTATCACCCAACGGACGTGGTCTTTCTCAATCCGCGGACGAACCACCGCAACGCTCCTGGAATACGCGACGCCTTCGAGGCGCAGGGCGAATACTTCCGGGAGTTCGATGACGCCGGGTTCGTCGCTGATCCGACCGAACTACTGCATGTCTGCCGGGCGATCGAAGACTCCGGTCAGCGAGATCGTAGCCCCGTTCCATATCCATCGGCGTCAGCCGGCGAACTTCTCTCTGATCGACTACCGCCTGCACAACCCATCTTTTGCCTGGCACTTGATTATCTCGTTGCGCGACGCACGGCGCTCGGCGGTGCAACCGTTCCGGGTCCGCAAAAATCCAGACGACGACTTCGGCATCACGGAGCACGACCAGCTCGAGGGCAGCCAGCTCGCCTACGGCGGTCCCGAAGTCCTCCCGCTCAGCTTAAGCGTCTATGGGTAGCCCAGTTCGCGTAGTGCATCGGCGGCGCGGCCAACCACTCGTCGGGCAGGTAGTCCAGCCTTACGGTCGTGCGCGCCGCCGTCGCCTCGCCGCATCCTCGTCAGCGGCAGCCCGCGGACCAGGGGGCAGGCTGCGATCAGCGTGTCGTCGCTGGTAGGCGCGTAACGTGGGGCGGTAATAACGCGTTGCGTTATATTGGCCTCGTGCTGCGTTCCTTCGCCGACAAGGACACCGAACGAGTCTGGCGACGCGAGCGCTCACGTCGGCTCGACCAGAACACCCAACGCGCGGCACTGCGCAAGCTGTTGATCCTCGACGCGGCAGAGACCCTCGACGACGCGAGGATCCCGCCGGGTAACCGACTGGAGAAGCTGCGCGGAGACCGTTCGGGGCAGTACAGCATCAGGGTGAACCAGCAGTGGCGCATCTGCTTCCGATGGAGCGCCGCAGGGCCGGAAGACGTCGAGATCACCGACTACCACTGAAGGAGGAACCTCATGAGCACCGTCGCGTCGGCAGCGCCCATCCACCCTGGCGAGATCCTTACTGAGGAGTACCTCGCCCCGATGGGCATCACCCAGCATGCGCTAGCTGTTTCCATTCATGTACCGCCGCGCCGGATCAACGAGATCGTGCACGGCAAGCGGCGTATCAGCGCTGACACCGCGCTGCGTCTCGCACGCTACTTCGGAACCTCGGAGCGCTTCTGGATGAACCTCCAGGGCCGCTACGACCTCGAGATCGAACGCGACCGTCTCGGGTCCGTCCTCGACGCTATCCACCCCCGCGCCAGCGCATGAGCGCAACGGGCCTGTAGGTCGGGAGGTCTCGGTGCGCCGGAGGGGGCTGGAGACGGAGTTGCTTGGACGGCCAGGCGTGGAAGGGATCGTGGAGATGGGTGGATCGTTGATGGGCAAGGTCGCGTTGGTCGCGGGTGCCACACGCGGCGCGGGGCGAGGGATTGCGGTACAGCTCGGCGCGGCGGGGGCGACGGTGTACGCGACTGGACGTTCCACGCGAGCGCAGCGCTCGGAGATGGACCGTCCAGAGACGATCGAAGAGACCGCGGCTCTCGTGGATGAAGCCGGCGGCCGGGGCGTCGCGGTCCAGGTGGATCACCTGGTGCCGGAGCAGGTGCAGGAACTGGTGCAGCGCATCGACCGCGAACAGGGTCAACTCGATCTGCTGGTCAACGACGTGTGGGGTGGCGACCCGCTCGCCGAGTGGAACAAGCCCGTGTGGGAACACTCCCTGGACAAGGGGCTGCGGCTGCTGCGGCTGGCGGTCGATACGCACATCATCACCAGCCACTACGCGCTGCCGCTTCTGATCAGGAAGCCGGGCGGGCTGGTCGTGGAGATTACCGACGGCACGGCCGAGTACAACGTCAACTATCGCGGAACGGTCGGCCTGTACTACGACCTGGCCAAGGTCTCCGCCATTCGCCTGGCCCTGGTGCAGGCCGACGAGCTGGGTCCGCATGGCGCTACGGCGCTGTCTTTGACTCCCGGGTGGCTGCGGTCGGAGATGATGCTCGAGGTCTACGGTGTCACCGAATCGAACTGGCGTGACGCAACATTGCGCGAGCCCCATTTCGCTATCTCCGAGAGTCCGGCGTTCGTCGGTCGGGCGGTAGCGGCGCTCGCACAAGATCCCGATGTGTCGCGCTGGAACGGACAGTCGCTGTCCAGCGGGCAGTTGGCAAAGATCTACGGCTTCACCGATCTCGACGGCAGCCGGCCCGATTGCTGGAGGTACCTCACCGAAGTGCAGGAGCCAGGCAAACCCGCCGACGTCACTGGCTATCGCTGATACCTCAGCGCGACCGAAGATCATTTGTGCTCCACCGGCGGCCTGACCGGGGGCCTGTCATTTCCTGGCTCGTGGGGCGGGGATGGTGCTGGATCGGCACGGCCCGCAGTAGCCCGTTCCGGGGTCGACCAGCGCTGCGGGGAGGACGTCGGCGCCGCAGAGGGCGAGGTAGCGATGGGGGGCCGCTCGGCCTGCGGCGGCGGCATCGGGTGTCAGGAGGTGGTTGTCGCCGGTGCGGATGTCCACCATCTCGACCATGCCTGTGGGTGCGGCCTGCTGGTTGCGGTGCCTGACCTTGCCGTGTCGGCCCATGGGGGGCTCCTGTGTTGTCGTGGTGGTGGGACCGGCCGCCACCGGGAGCCGGTGAGCCGGGGGACACACGCGCTCAACCGGTGACGGCCGGGGATCAAGGGATCAGGGCTTGCAGCACGTCGAAACAGGTATCTGTTCAGTCATGGTGAGCGCTTCCCGTGGGAGTGGGAGCGGTCGGGTGGCTCGGTGGGGGTGGGCTGTTGTGGTGGTCACGGGAGTGCTGCGCAGTGCGGATCCGGTGCACCAGTTCGGCGACCAACTCGTCGTTGACGGCGTTGTTGCCCCGCTCGGCGTTGGTCAGAAACAGTTCGCACAGGACTTTCCCAGCATCTTGCGCGCTCATTACCGGTAACTCGGGTATGGGCACGCTCACCAGCGGATCGAGCTCGTCCGGGTTGGGAACACCGACAAGATCGGCGGGCATCAGCAACTGTTCGCTCGGCCGTACAGCGTCGTCCCGGTTCACCACGGGTATCTCCCAGGTCTCTCGCGTGGGTGAGAGCGACGACCCCCGCCCGGGCGGGGGATCGGACGGAGGTCGCCGCTGTTCATCGCCACCCTGATCAAGCTGATGACGCGGGTGGGCGTGGCGGTAACCCTGCCGGTTTCGGGCACGCGCGAGGACGACGTGATCAGGTGCGTGCCCGGGGCGGATTGGGGGAGGATTTGCCCGGTTTCTACGGGTGGTCGGTTCGCACCAACAGGGTGCTGATCCGGTGCCGGAGGTGCGCGGGTCGTGAGCGGTCAGGCTGCCGTGGTGTGTGGATCGCCGGGTAGCCGGAGGGTGACGTCGGTGTCGTCCAGAGAAGCCACGATTTTGACCGTCCCCCCCAGCGCAGTGATGTAGCCGCGCACACTGGCCACGGTCAGGCTGTCCACTTCGCCGCGCTCCATCGCGCTGACCCGCGCCTGGCTCACCCCCATCGCCTCAGCGAGCTGGGCTTGGGTCATCCCCGCCTTACCGCGCAGCTCCGCCAACCGGTAACCGGCGACATAGGCGTCTTGCTCGACCTGGGCCCGCACAAGGGCGTCGTGGGTCACTCGACCGGACTCCAGAGCCTCGGCGCGGACCTGCTCCCACGGGATCATCTCAGTCATCTCCTGTCCCTGCCTTCAAGGCTGCGACATGTTCAGTGAACCGCCGCTCGGCCAGCGGGATAGCACGCTGATACCAGCGTGTCCACTCCCGCGCCTTGTCGCCGGCCACCAACAAGACCGCCTGCCGCCTTGGGTCGAACGCAAACACGATTCGCACCTCGCTGCGCCCCGACGATCCCGGACGTAACTCCTTGAGGTTCTTCACCACGCTGCCGGTCAGCGTGTCGGCCAGTGGGCGCGGCAAAGCCGGCCCATGCTCGGCGAGAGCGTCGATCGCGGCGAACACACACGCTGTGGTCTTCTCGTCCAGAGTCCGCATCCATGCCTCGACCTCCGGATGCACCACACCGACAGAACCGCAGAAACGAAGCCGAGCAACCCACTGAACCGGGAGAACCCTCAGTGTCAGCAGAGTTCCCACTGGTCGGGACGACAGGATCCTCCTACTCCTCAAAAGCGGATGTCCCACTGGGGCAACCGCTACGACTGGACCATCCCCGAATCAGAGTCCAAGCATGCAAATACAGACAGCTAAGAACGGGAAGATTCGCCCGGTTTCTACGGGTGGTCGGTTCGCACCAACAGGGTGCTGATCCGGCGCCGCAGGTGGTTGACCTCGTCGAGGTGTTGGTGGGTGGCGGCGTAGCGGGCCAGTTCGCGCAGGTCGTCGGTGACACGGCGGGAGCGGACGGCGCCGGCGGCGTCCAAGGCCTGGTGCCCGAGGGTGGCGGCCTGGATGGGGTCACCGGTGGCCATGGTCAGGCTGGCGAGTTTGGTCAGGCAGATCGCTCCGGAGCGGAAGTGGCCGGCGAGGCGGTGCTCGGTGGCGGCTGTGGTGAGCAGGTCAGTGCCGTGCTCGGGGTGGTGGCCGACTATCGCGAGGTCGAACAGGGCCTGCCCGGTGTTCCCGGCCAGAAAGGCGGCGTTCCAGTAGTCGAAGAAGGGCGGGTCGTTGGCCGGGGTGGCGTGGGCGAAGTGGTCCTCGGCGGTGCCCACCGCGCTCAGCGTCTCCTGCACCCGGCGCATCCTGGCCAGCGCCCGGGCCCTGGTGGTGTGAAGTATCACCTGCGCGGTCTCGGTGAGCCGATCGGAGCGGACCAGAGCCTGTTCGGCCAGCGTGAGGCCCTCGTCGGGGTGCCCGATCCGGATCTCCTGCAGCGCCATGCTGGTCAGGACACGGGCCCGCAGATTCCAGTCACCGGCCTGCTCGGCGCGGGCCAGCGCGAATTGGAACAGGGGGCGGGCGTCGTCGTGGGCGCCGGCGTCGAAGGCCATGTACCCGGCGGTCTCGGCGAGAGCACCCACCGCGGAGAACAGCTCGGGGCGTAACCGGGCCGGACAGGTGGCCTCGAGTAACCCGACCGACCAGCGCAGCTGGCCCATGACGGCATCCCGGGCAAGCCCACCGCCGTAGGTGAAGTCCCAGCTGGAGAACACACTCTCGGCGGTGCGGACCTGCTCGATCTCGGTCCGGCCGACCCGGCGAGGGATCGGGGTGGGTTGGGTGCCCTCCAGCAATGCCGCGAGCGGTCCCCCCAGGGCCATCGCGCCCACGCCGAGGGCGGTGCGGAGAGACTGTCTGCGGTTCACGTCATCCAGCTTGACTGCCGCGCGACGGCCGTTGACGAATCCCAGCGCGGCATCGGTGGGGACGCCCAGGATCGCCCGGAAGGCTTCCCGATACAGTTTACCCGGCCAGCGGATAACGCCCCGTTCAAGTTTCCCCACGTAATTCGCGCTGGCATCCATCACCTCGTGGTGATGGTCCCACACCCAGGCGTTGACCAGCTCAGCAAGCTCCTGGCGAGTCAGGCAATCCTCCGCGCAGGCGGGCGAGGCGGTGCGCTGCCGCGCCTCCCAAAGCAGATCATTCAGCGCCGCCACCGCTGCCCCTCCCACCGGATACCGCAAACTGGCGCAACACCAGTGCCACCACGGAACATTCCTCCGATCGCGCCTGAAAAGATTACCTATTGTGGTCGGTGCGCCAGGGGTGAACCAGCCACGGCAGCGGCGATCTTAGTGGTCGGCTCCGGAAGTCCGTCGGGTGCCGTGAACGAGACGTCACCGACGTTTTTCGCGCCCAGGATGTCGGTGATGTCTCGTTCACGGCGCGCACCGTCGCTGCGCAGCTGACCTGCCGTCAAGTCAACTCCCGATGGACTTCCGGCGGCGACCACTTAGCCGGCGACAGTCGAACCGGCGGGCATCCTCGCACGGCTCGCACCCCCTCCAGACGATCAGGTCGACGCCGCGGGCCCGGACCCCCTCAGGCCGGCTCCGCCGATCGGGCGGCGGAATGCAGGTGACGGCGTCGAAGACCGCGATCTCGCCCCCCGGCAGGGTGACGATCGTGAACCCGACCGGCAGCCCGCTGGTGGCGTTCCAGACCTGGACGGTTGCATCGCTCGCGCTTCTCGGAGGATGCATAGCCGTCGAGCGCACTGGCTGAGGTGTGGCGATCCTCACCGCTGTCGCCCGATCGGCTGCTATGCGGCGTCGGCGAGCCTCGCGACCCACTACCGGAGGAACCGATGACCAAGACCCCGATGACCCCCGAACAGGAATACGAGTTCTACTCCCGACCCGACAACCAGGAGCCGCAGGGACCGCCACGACGTCGGCAGCAGCAGCGCCTGTCAGCGATGGTGCCCGTCCGGTTCCCACCCGAATTGCTGGACGAAATCCGCCGTCGGGCAGAGGCCGATGACCGGTCACTGTCCTCGTGGATCCGCCGCGCCGTCGAACACGAACTCCGCAACTCAGCCTGACACCACCGCGTTTTCTCGGAGATGGTGGTCGCGGGAGTGCTGCGCGGTGTGGACGTGATCGTGTGCGTGCCCAGGGCGGATTGGCGGGAGGCTTCGCCCGGTTTCTACGGGTGGTCGGTTCGCACCAACAGGGTGCTGATCCGGTGCCGCAGGTGGTTGACCTCGTCGAGGTGTTGGTGGGTGGCGGCGTAGCGGGCCAGTTCGCGCAGGTTGTCGGTGACGCGGCGGGAGCGGACGGTGCCGGCGGCGTCCAGCGCCTGGTGTCCGATGCTGGCGGCTTGCAGCGGGTCGCCGGTCGCCATAGTGAGACTGGCCAGCTTGGTCAGGCAGATCGCCCGGGGTCGGGCGTGGTCTGCGGTGTGCCCGGCGGCTGCGGCGGTGAGCCGGTCGGTGGCCTGGGTGAGGTGGTGACCGGTCATCGCGAGGTCGAACAGGGCATGCCCGGTGTTCCCGGCCAGAAAGGCGGCGTTGTAGTTGGCCAGGAAGGCCGGGTCCTCGGCAGGGATGGACTGCGCGAAGTGGTCTTCGGCCGCGCCCACCGCGCTCAGCGTGTCCTGGATCCGGCGCATCTTGGCCAACGCGCGGCCCCGATCGGTGTGCAGCATCGCCTGCACGGTCTCGGTGAGCCGATCAGCCCGGACCAAGGCCTGCTCGGTCAGCGTGAGCCCTTCGTCGGGCCGCCCGGTCCAGATCGCCTGCAGCGCCATGCCGTCCAGGACATAGGCCCGCAGCTCCCAGTCGCCGGCCTGCTCGGCGTAGGACAGCGCGAAGCTCAACACGCGGTCGGCGTCCTCATAGGCGCCGATGTCGAAGGCCATGAACCCGGCACGGTGGGCGAGCTCACCGACCGCGGAGAACAGCTCGGGGCGCAACCTTTCCGGGCAGGTGGCGTCGAGCAGCTGCGCCGACCAGCGCAGCTGGCCCATGACGGCATCCCGGGCAAGCCCTCCACCGTAGGTGAAGTCCCAGCTGGAGAACACACTCGCGGCGGTGCGGATCTGCTCGATGTCGGTCCGGCCGACCCGGCGAGGGATCGGGGTGGGTTGGGTGCCCTCCAGCAATGCCGCGAGCGGTCCCCCCAGGGCCATCGCGCCCACGCCGAGGGCGGTGCGGAGAGATTGTCTGCGGTTCACGTCATCCAGCTTGACTGCCGCGCGACGGCCGTTGACGAATCCCAGCGCGGCATCGGTGGGGACGCCCAGGATCGCCCGGAAGGCTTCCCGATACAGTTTACCCGGCCAGCGGATAACGCCCCGTTCAAGCTTTCCCACGTAATTCGCGCTGGCATCCATCACCTCGTGGTGATGGTCCCACACCCAGGCGTTGACCAGCTCAGCAAGCTCCTGGCGAGTCAGGCAATCCTCCGCGCAGGCGGGCGAGGCGGTGCGCTGCCGCGCCTCCCAAAGCAGATCATTCGGCGCCGCCACCGCTGCCCCTCCCACCGGATACCGCAAACTGGCGCACCACCAGTGCCATCACTTACTACTCCTGTCGATCGTGCCTCAAGAAACTACATATCGTGGTCGGCGCGCCGGAGAGCGAACCGGCGACAGCCCAGCATGCGACACCCGAACCGGTTGCATGATCGCATGGCTCGCACCTCCGCCAGGCGCGCGGTGCCCACGCCGACCCCGCCGGGACCGAGCCGGCGCACCCGGGCCACCAGTACCTCCTCAACCCCCCACTGCTCGTCATACCCTGGCAGCGCGCACGCCGTCCCCTGACCGTGACAAGCCAGGAACTCTCAGCAGGACAACGACGTGCCACCAGCCGTTTCGTTCGTCGTTGAACGTGGAGGAGTGATCGATGGCGAGGATGGATAGTCGTTGGACTGACGAGTTCCTGGAATCGATGCGTTATGCGGGGGACCCGATCGCGGACGCGGCGATTTCTGAGGTTTTTGAACTGGGGCAGGTTGGACGCGTCAACGAGTTGTTAGGCGATTTGCACAAGGCTGGCGATGTTGTTCCTGACGGCTTCCCTCCGTTGCTGAGGAGCTTTCTCCAGGAGTGCTCGGCGCTGCCGGTGTGGGCTGATCAGGCTCGCATAGAGCGCGGCAGCGACGTGTTCGGCCGGTATGCACCACATGTGGCCTCGATCCTGCACTGTGGTTCCCTGCCGGTCTGCTACGGCGGAGCCAAGGGGGTGGAGGTCCTTTATCGTTCGAAGCGCATCCATGGCCAGGTTTTCCGCCGGATCATGGAGACCGCTCAGTTCGTGGTCGACGCGCTGGACCATGGAGGGTTAGGGCCGCAGGGTCGGGGGCGACGCTCCGCCCAGAAGATCCGCCTGTTGCATGCCACCATCCGTCACTTCCTGCGCCACGGCTGGGACATGAGCCGAGGCCTTCCCGTCAATCAGGAAGATCTCGCCGCCACCATCTTCAGCTTCTCGGTGGTGGTCCCACGCGGGTTGGCGAAGCTGGGCGTCGATCTATCCCAACAGGACCGCGACGCCTTCTTCCACGTCTGGACCATAATCGGCCACCTGATGGGCGTCGACGAACGACTCAATCCTCACGACTTCGCTGGCGGGGAAGCGCTGATGGACACCATTCTGACCCGCCAATGGGCACCCTCGCAGGCCGGGCGAGTGGTGACCAAGGCTCTCATCCAGTATATGCAAGACACTCTGCCAGGATCGGCCCTCGACGGAGCGCCGCCCACCCTGATCCGTCATCTAGCCGGAGACGAACTAGCCGACATGCTTTCGGTCCCCCATGCGGACTGGACAAGCTTAGCCCTACAACTCCAGTCCGGCGCCAACTTGGGGTATGGCAAGATCGGTGATACAAGCGCCCTCGCCGCTGAACTCTCGAGTCGGCTGGGACTCCTACTCCTCACAAGCGGCGTGCGGATGTCCAACTGGGGCAACCGCTACGACTGGACCATCCCCGAATCAGAGTCCAAGCATGCAAATACAGACAGCTAAGAACGGGAAGATTCGCCCGGTTTCTACGGGTGGTCGGTCCGCACCAACAGGGTGCCGATCCGGCGCCGCAGGTGGGAGACCTCGTCGAGGTGTTGGTGGGTGGCGGCGTAGCGGGCCAGTTCGCGCAGGTCGTCGGTGACGCGGCGGGAGCGGACGGCACCGGCGGCGTCCAGCGCCTGGTGTCCGAGGGTGGCGGCCTGGATGGGGTCACCGGTGGCCATGGTCAGGCTGGCGAGTTTGGTCAGGCAGATCGCTCCGGAGCGGGCATGTCCGGCGCTGTGGTCGCTGGCTGCTGCGGTGAGCCGATCGGTGGCCTGCGCGGGGTTACGATCGATCATTGCCAGGTCAAACAAGGCGTGCCCGGTTTTCGCGGCGTGGAAAGCGGTGCCGTAATAAGCCATGAATGGCGGGTCGTCGGACGGGTTAGCGTGTGCGAAGTGGTCGTCGGCGGTGCCGATGGCAGCCAGTGCCTCGCTGCTCCGGCGCATCTTGGCCAGTGCGCGGCCTCGGTCGGTGTGCAGCATCGCCTGCTCAGTCTCGGTGAGCCGGTCAGCCCGGACCAGAGCGTGGTCAGCGAGCGTGAGTGCCTTATCCGGATGCCCGGTCCGGATCGCCTGCGCTGTCGTACTCGACAAGACTGCGGCACGTAGGTGCCAGTCGTCGGCCTGCTCGGCGCAGACCAACGCGAAGCTGAGTACGCGGCGAGCATCCTCGTGGGCGTAGGCGTCGAAGTTGATGTAGCCAGCGGTCTCAGCGAGATCGCCTACTGCGGAGAACAGTTCCGGGCGTAGCCGGGCTGGGCAGGTGGCGTCGAGTAGCTGGGCCGACCAGCGCAGCTGCGCCATGACGGCATCCCTGGTCAGCACACCACCGTAGGTGAAGTCCCAGCTGGAGAACCCTCTTGATGCGGTGTGGATCTGTTCGATGTCGGTCGCGCCGACCCGGCGGGGGATCGGGGTGGGTTGGGTGCTCTCCAGTAGTGCCGCGAGTGGTCCCCCCAGGGCTATGGCGCCTACGCCGAGGGCGGTGCGGAGGGATTGTCTGCGGTTCACGTTCTCCAGCTTGACTGCCGCGCGACGGCCGTTGACGAATCCCCAGCGCGGCATCGGTGGTGACGCCCAGGACCGCCCGGAAGGCTTCTCGATACAGTTTACCCGGCCAGCGGATAGTGCCCCGTTCGAGTTTTCCCACGTAATTCGCGCTGGCATCCATCACCTCGTGGTGATGGTCCCACACCCAGGTGTTGACCAGCTCAGCAAGCTCCTGGCGGGTCAGGCAATCATCAGGGCAGGCGGGTGAGGCGGTGCGCTGCCGCGCCTCCCAAAGCAGATCATTCGGCGCCGCCACCGCTGCCCCTCCCACCGGTTTCCGCAAACTGGCGCAACACCAGTGCCACCACGAAACATTCCTCCGATCGCGCCTGAAAAGACTACCTATTGTGGTCGGTGCGCCAGGGGGTGAACCAGCCACGGCAGCGGCGATCTCAGCCGGCGACACTCGAATCGACGGGCATCCTCGCACGGCTCGCACCCCCTCCAGACGATCAGGTCGACGCCGCGGGCCCGGACCCCCTCAGGCCGGCTCCGCCGATCGGGCGGTGAGATGCAGGGGCGGAAGGGGCCCGAAGGACTCGGCCGGCAGGCGGGTGAGCCGACCGTCCTCGACGACGTTCCAGCCGAGCCAGCGCCAGGCCCCCGCGCTGGCCCTGACGAGCTGGTCCGTGATGGCGTCGAAGACCGCGATCTCGCCCCCCGGCAGGGTGACGATCGTGAACCCGACGGGCAGCCCGCTGGCGGCGTCCCAGATGCGGGCGGTGCCGTCGTTGCTGCCGGTGAGTAGGCGGGTGCCGTCGGGGGACCAGGCCACCGCCCACACCCCGTCGGTGTGGCCGGTGAGGTGGTGGAGGGGTTGGGCGGTGGTGGCGTCCCAGATGCGGGCGGTGTTGTCGTTGCTGCCGGTGAGTAGGCGGGTGCCATCGGGGGACCAGGCCACCGCCCGCACCCAGTCGGTGTGGCCGGTGAGGTGGTGGAGGGGTTGGGCGGTGGTGGCGTCCCAGATGCGGGCGGTGTTGTCGTTGCTGCCGGTGAGTAGGCGGGTGCCGTCGGGTGACCAGGCCACCGCCCGCACCCAGTCGGTGTGGCCGGTGAGGTGGTGGAGGGGTTGGGCGGTGGTGGCGTCCCAGATGCGGGCGGTGTGGTCGGTGCTGCCGGTGAGTAGGCGGGTGCCGTCGGGTGACCAGGCCACCGCCCGCACCCAGTCGGTGTGGCCGGTGAGGTGGTGGAGGGGTTGGGCGGTGGTGGCGTCCCAGATGCGGGCGGTGTGGTCGGTGCTGCCGGTGAGTAGGCGGGTGCCGTCGGGTGACCAGGCCACCGCCAGCACCCAGTTGGTGTGGCCGGTGAGGTGGTGGAGGGGTTGGGCGGTGGTGGCGTCCCAGATGCGGGCGGTGTTGTCGGTGCTGCCGGTGAGTAGGCGGGTGCCATCGGGTGACCAGGCCACCGCCCGCACCCAGTCGGTGTGGCCGGTGAGGTGGTGGAGGGGTTGGGCGGTGGTGGCGTCCCAGATGCGGGCGGTGTTGTCGTTGCTGCCGGTGAGTAGGCGGGTGCCGTCGGGTGACCAGGCCACCGCCCGCACCCAGTTGGTGTGGCCGGTGAGGTGGTGGAGGGGTTGGGCGGTGGTGGCGTCCCAGATGCGGGCGGTGTTGTCGTTGCTGCCGGTGAGTAGGCGGGTGCCATCGGGTGACCAGGCCACCGCCCGTACCCAGTTGGTGTGGCCGGTGAGGTGGTGGAGGGGTTGGGCGGTGGTGGCGTCCCAGATGCGGGCGGTGTTGTCGTTGCTGCCGGTGAGTAGGCGGGTGCCATCGGGTGACCAGGCCACCGCCCGTACCCAGTTGGTGTGGCCGGTGAGGTGGTGGAGGGGTTGGGCGGTGGTGGCGTCCCAGATGCGGGCGGTGTTGTCGTCGCTGCCGGTGAGTAGGCGGGTGCCATCGGGTGACCAGGCCACCGCCCGCACCCAGTTGGTGTGGCCGGTGAGGTGGTGGAGGGGTTGGGCGGTGGTGGCGTCCCAGATGCGGGCGGTGTTGTCGTCGCTGCCGGTGAGTAGGCGGGTGCCATCGGGTGACCAGGCCACCGCCCCCACCACGTCGGTGTGGCCGGTCAATGGACGTAGCGGCGAGACACCGCTGGCTGCCTGCCTACCGCCGCCGGGCAGCGGGGCGATCAGCAGCCCGGGAGCCGGTGCCGGCGCCGGGGTACACCGCAGGATCTGCGTCCGGTAGGTGGCGGCGCGGACGATCTCGGCACCGTCGAGCGCGCATTCCCGGATGGTGGTCCCGATCGCCCGCGCGCCGACGAACCGCACCGATTCCAGACGCGAGTTGTGCAGCTCCGCGAGAGTCAGGTCGGCGCCGCTCAGGTCGGCCCCGGGCAGGTCCACCCGGTGGAACCTCGCCCGTCGCAGGTCCGCACCGGTCAGGTCCGCTCCGGCCATTCGCAGCAGGGTGTCGTCGTGGCCCGCCATGCCGATGGCCCAGCCGCTCAGCCGGGCGCCCGCCAGGTGGACCCCGACCAGGGACTGGTGCGGATGCCCGCGCTCGGATGCCCGCAGCGCGTAGGCGAGGGCGAGTTCCGAAGCCTGGGGCACGTAGTTGCGCCCGATCCGGTCCAGCCCCGCCAGCGCCGCGGACCGGTGCCCGGCCGGTGCTCCGGCGATCGACTGGCCGAGGAAGTCCAGCGTCTCCGGGTTGGGCACCGGCATCGCGAGCACGTCGAGGTCCTGGCCGGGGTCGAGCGGATCCCAGAGCCGGCCTCGATCAGGACCCGAGTCAGGTGGCGGGCCAGGAAGTACTCGGCCAGCGAGCGGTGGCCGAACGCGAAGGTGTCGTCCTCGCGGTTGAGGAAGGTGGCGGTCCGGAAGTCGGCCTTCCACAGGTCGGGCACCCGCTCGCGGTAGTGGCGCTGCAGCTCGGGTTGGCGCTCGAGCACGTCGAGCAGCCAGTCGTCGACCTCCGCCGCCTCCCAGGAGTTCCGCCCGGAGCGCCACAGCCCGGCCGCGATCTCTTCCATCAGCAGTTGCTTGTGCTCGGGAATCAGGGTGTGCTTGCCGCTGTCGCGTGAGAGCCAGCGCTCGACGACCTCGCCGTAGAGGTCCACCGAGCGCAGCGTGCGGCCCGCTAGCTTGGCGGTCTCGATGAACTCCACCTGGTCGGCGATCAGCCGCAGCGTCAGCGGGCGGCGGGCGAGATCGGGCAGGTCGTGCACGGCCCCGATGGTGTCGAGGAACCCCTCCATCCAGGCCGCGTCGCGGCCGAGGTTGGCGGCCAGATACTCCCGCACCTGATCCTCCCGGAACGGGAGCATCAGCAGGGCCAGGTAGTCCTCGCCCCGCAGGCCCGCCCGGCCCTCGCCGGTGAAGTAGGTGATCTCATCGCGGATCGTGCGGAAGTACTGGGTACGGCAGGTGAGCAGCATCTTCGCGCCCGTTCCCTCGCCGATCGCTCGCCACAGCTGCCGGGTGAACAACTGCTGGTCGTGCGGGTTCAGGTGGACCAGCACCTCGTCGAGCCCGTCGAACACGACCACCGCGTCACCCTGGTGCAGCCGCCTGCGTACGACGTCGGCGGACAGCCGGTCTCGCCCGACGCCCGCCGGTCGGTTGGCGTCGAGCATGCCGTCCAGGATGTGGTCGAGCGTCATCGTGGCGAGCAGGCCGGTGATCCGGACGTCGCGCAGGTCGAACAGGATCGGTAACGGGCCGGGAGTGCCGCCGTCGCGCAGCTCGAGCAGCCGCTGGGTGAACAGCTTCGCGGTGGTCGTCTTGCCCATGCCGACATCGCCGAGCAGCGCGCACAGCCGTGGCGCCCCCGTCCCCTCGGCCCTGGCCCAGTCCACCAGCCGGTCGACCGCGGGCAGCGCTGGGCCGTGCGCCGAGGCCGAGGTGTCCAGCCGGGACTCCCGAAGGCTGGTCTCGGTCCCCTCAGGCTCGATCAGGACTGCGCTGTCCCCGGCCCGCCTGCTCCGGGCCAGTTTCGCGGACCACTGGGTCAGCGGGTCGTCGGGCATCCGGTCCTCGGCGGTGACCCGCGGTGATCGCAGCGCGCGCCGGATCTCGTCCACCACGTCGGCGACGTAGCGCCGGCGCTGGTCGGTGCGCGTCAACTCGTCCCAGGGCTCGCTGCGGCGCCGGACGTCGTGCAGACGCAGCGGGCCCAGATCCAGCGGGCCCTCCGGCAGGCCGCTCAGCGCGAACGCGACGACCCGGCCGGGCGAATCCAGCGTCCGGCGACGCTCAGACGCGGCAGCTGCGAGGTACCCGGGGTTGATGAGCGCCAGCCGGACGTCGGCCTGGGCGCAGAGCCGGTCGCGCGCCGCCTCGGGGTCCTCTCCCAGCCCGATCGAGCCCGAGTCGGCAACCTCCCACGACTGCTCGCGGTCCAGGGCCAGCGCCTCGCGCAGCTGCCGCAGCAGGGTATCCACCTTCCGAGCCATGGTCTTGTCCGTCGGGGGGACGCTGACGTAAACCCGGGTCCGCCGGGAGCGCCCGAGTTCGGCGACCTCCGGCGTAACCGGATGCTCGATCCCCGTCCGCCCGGCGGCCTGCCCGGTGAACGAGGCGATGCCCGCATCGACCAGATCGCCCCCGGTGAACCAGCCGTGGCGCTGGTCCGGAGGCGCCTTGCGGGAGTCCAGCTCGAGCCGGAGGTCGACACCGGCCTCGGCCGCGGCCTGGTTCACTCGCTTACGGAAATCCTGGAAGGCATCTTGGCCGCGAGCATCACCCGCCGGGAACTCGGCGGCGTCCAGGGCGGCCCGCAGCAGGAACCGCCCGTCCTCGGCCAGCGTGTCGAGGATGGCGCTCAGCCGGGCCGACTGCAGCGCGGTCAGCGTCGACCGCTGCTGCAGAGCGGCGAGATGGTGGGCGACCTCGTCACGGCCCAGTCGAGCGGTCACAGCGCGCGGTACCCGTTCAAGGACAGGGCGCGCCGCCGGATCGCCGCCGCCAGGTCGTTGACGAATCTCGTTCGCCGGGCGCCGGAGCACTCGGCGAAGCTCTTGGCGTCCAGTGTGAAGACGAGCTGGCGCTCGACGCCACCCAGGTCGAGCTCCGGACCGAACGCAGGCAGCGGGCTCAGCGCGACCGGCAGCGACCCCTTGTCGGCGCCCGGACCCGCGAACCGCGGCAGCTCATGCTGCCGGATGAACGGTCGGCCGAAGAAGCGGGTGCTCAGCAGGAGCAGCCCGAAATCGGCCTCGTCCAGCCGGTCGACGATGCCCGCAGTCAGCTCCTCCCCGCAGCTCAGGTGGCTGTCCTCCCACCATTCGACGTCGAGGTCGGTGAACACGCCCAGGGCGGGGAGCAGATCGCGCAGCAACGCCACCTTCAGCGCCTTATCCTGATGGCACCAACTCAGGAAGATCCGCGTGCGCATACCGTGCTCCATCCACCCGGAAGACCCCGGATCAAACCCGGGATCGACAGAGCATGGCACACCGCGCGGTCACAGTCACCCCAGTGCTTTGAGCCCATCTGCGAAGGGAAACTCACATTAGTGAAACTTTCGCGAATGTTAGTATTGATCGGTGGCTGATCTGGGGTTCATCGGCAGGACGGAATATCTCCGGGAGTTGTCCGCCCGGCTCGCCCTCGCTGCAGGGTCGGGCGGCGACTTCGTTCTGCTTCGTGGCAGGCGCCAGGTCGGCAAGTCGCGCCTGATCACCGAGTTCCTGGCCCGCAGTGGTGCGCGCTCGGTGTACTTCCAGGCGGCTCGCCGGCCGGCTCGGGAGGAACTCGCCTCGTTCACCGACGCCATCGGGCGGTCGAATCTCGCCGGTGCTGAACTGGTCCGCAACGGCCTGCAGTTCACCACCTGGGAGTCGGCCTTCGAGTGGATAGCGTTGAGCGCTTCGCCTGACGCGCCGGTGGTAGTGGTCCTGGATGAGCTGCCCTATCTGACTGGTACAGATCCATCGTTCGAATCGGTGTTGCAGCTCGTATGGGATCACACGCTGGCGGGCCGAGCGGTGCTGCTCGTCGTGGTCGGGTCGGATCTCGCGACAATGGAGGCGGTGAGCAGCTACGATCGCCCGCTCTACGGCCGGGTTCGCCTGGAGCGGGTGGTCCAGCCGCTCAATCTCGCCGAGGTCGCCGACATGCTCGGGCTGGAGGCAGCTGACGCGGTCGACGCCTACCTCACGGTGGGCGGGTTCCCGCGCGTGCTGTTGTCCTGGGTGCGAGGAACGTCACGACGGGAGTTCCTCCGCGAGGGGTTGAGCGATCCCACCTCTGCGCTCGTGGTGATCGGCGAGCGCATGTTGGCCGCCGAGTTCCCCTATCCCGAGACCGCGCGTGCGGCCCTCGAAGCGGTGGGACACGGCGAGCGATCCTTCAGCGCGTTGAGCGATCGGAGTGGCCTGAGCGGGACATCCCTGCACCGGGCCCTGGCCCTGCTGCGCAGCAAGCGGGTGATCGAGGGTGAGGACCCGCTGTCGACCGCGCGAGGTGGCCGCGCCACGCGCTATCGCGTCATCGACCCCTACCTACGGTTCTGGCTGCGGTTCGTCGCTCCGGCGCTGGCCGACATCGAACGCGGCCGGGCCGACCTGGCGGTGACGCGGGCGGAGGATGGCTGGTCGAGCTATCGGGGGCGTGCGGTCGAGCCGCTGATCAGGCAGTCCCTCGAGCGGCTGGCGCCGGTTCCTGGACTCGGCGCGGCGCGTGACTTCGGTGGCTACTGGAACAGGGCTAACGACGTGGAAGTGGATCTGGTCGGCGTCGCGGATCGCCGGCGGGTGCAGCACATTGCTGCGGTCGGATCGGTCAAGTGGCGCGATGGGCAGCCGTTCTCGACGGCCGACGCGGCGAACCTCCGCCGGGCCGCAGCCGTCGTGCCAGGCGCCAATGACGCGACCAACTTGGTGGCCGTGTCCCGGACCGGTTTCGTCGATGGGCTCGGCGGGGTGGTGCGGCTCGGCCCGAGCGACCTGCTCGGCGCCTGGTCAGGCTGACCGCCATCGGGGGCTGTTTCGGTAGGGAGCACCGAGTGATCATGATGATCGACGTTTACGCTCCTCCCCGCCGCTCAGGTGGATGTCCTCCCACCATTCGACGGTGAGGTCAGTGAACACGCCAGAGGCGGGTAGCAGATCGCGCAGCAACGCCACCTTCAGCGCCCCGTCCTGATGTCGCGTTGTCCGTCCGGGTGGCTAGGGTTTGCGGTGTGACCGCCGCAGCAGCATCCGGACCACGGCAGGGCCACAGTGGACCGTTGTTCTCCGACGCCACTCCGGCCGAGGTTCGTGCCGCGCTGATTCCGGAGGAAGCCGCCGAGTTCGACCAGCAGTGGCGCGAGGTCATGGCCACGGCCACAGAGACACTGGACCTGTCCGAGGTACTGGCAACGCTGGAGTCCTGGCGGCGGGTGGCGCGGCTGACCGCGGTGAGTGGGCCCGAGGCGCACCGGACCATGTACCGCCGGGCGGCTGCAAGGCTGGCCGGCGAGGACATCCCGGCTGACGAACCGCTGCCGCGGACCAAGGCACGGCTGGGCTTGTAGCCGCGTTGTACACGGTCACCACAGATGACCAGTCACGGCAGCAGCCTGGATGAGCTCCGCCGTGTCGCATCCTGGTAGTTGTCTGGCTGTGCTGAGGCGTCGGCCGTATCGCGGTGCTGGTAGGTGGCGGAGGATGCGGGATTTGAACCCGCGAGGGCTTTAACACCCAACACGATTTCCAATCGTGCGCCATAGGCCACTAGGCGAATCCTCCGCCCGCGAGGTTACCGCCTGTGTTGCTGCCGACCAAAGTTGCTGGTAGCGGCACTCGTCGACCGGCAGGTGGGACCGGCACGACGGTGGCGCTGAGGGTGTCGTGCTTCGGTGGCGGGTAACCCCTAGACTGGTCGATGGACCCCGCGCGGCGTCCATCTTGCGAACTCCCCCAGGGTCGGAAGGCAGCAAGGGTCAGCAGGCTCTGGCGGGTGCGCGGGGTCCTCTTATGCAGCGGCAATGATGCTCGCAGCTTGATGGAAGGCGGACGTGACGTGGGCGACGAGGGTGCGGGGGCTCAAGGTGGCGTCGATGCCGTGCAGCAGGAGCTGACGCAACTGCGCGAGCGGATGGCTGTGATCAGGCAGGAGACCGCCGACGAGGTGGACCGGAAGTGGGGCTCACCGTACCGGTCCCCGGATGTCTTCGACCTGAAGGTCCAAGCGAGGCTGCAGGGTAACGAGGAGTATCGAAAGCTGCGGGTTCGTGTCAAGGATGCCGAGGCCAAGCTCGCCGCCGCTTCGGGTGCCGCTGGAGCCTGACCCGGCGACGTAGATCGTCTTCCGCCATCCTTGCCGGCCTGGATTCGGCTGGCGTCGAGGAAGGAATGCGGATGGGGTCTCCGGTCTCGGAGCGTGGACGTGTCGCCAGCACCGCGGTAACGGTGGCCTCGGTGTGGCAGCTGACTCCCCGGATGACCCGGGTTCGGCTCACTGGCCAGAGCCTGGCCGGCATGGCTGCGGTCCCCGGGCAGACGATCAAGGTCTACTTTCCGGACCTGCTCGATGCCCGCCCGGTGTCCCGCGATTACACCGTGCGCGACGTCGATCCTGAGGGCCCGAGCCTGGACGTCGATTTCGTGCTGCACGGCGCGGGGCCTGCAGCTGACTGGGCCCGGCGGGCGCAGCCCGGCGAGATGCTGGAATTCCTCGGTCCGAGTGGCCGCTACCGGCCGGACCCGCACGCGGACTGGCACCTGTTCGCCGGGGATGAGACCGCTCTGCCGGCGATCCAGGCCTACGTGGCGATGCTGCCCGCCGGCGCGCGCGTGTTGCTCTACATCGAGGTCGCCGACGCCGCTGAGCAGCAGCCGATGCCCGGCCCCGCCCGCCCGACGGTGTACTGGCTGCACCGTGATGACCGGGAGCCTGGCAGCTCCACGCTGCTCGACGACGCGCTGCGCGCCGCGCAGCTGCCGCCCGGGCAGGGCCGGATCTGGCTGGCGGGGCATACCCCGACGGTGCGACGGATCCGGGAGCACCTGCTCAACGAGCGCGGAATCGACCGGAGCGCGCTGTACGTCAAGGGCTTCTGGGACCGAGCGAAAGCAGCAGCCCACGTGTCTGGTTCCTGATACGATCCATCCATCGATGGATTGATGGGTGGCTGGTATGTCCAGGACGGAACGCAGGGTCAGTGCCACCGAGGCTCGGGTGCGCTTCGGTGAGCTGCTCGACGGCGTGACGGCGCGCCACGACGTCGTCTTCGTGGAACGGGCGGGGAAGGAGGTCGCCGTGGTGGTGTCCGTCGAGGACTGGGAAGCAGCGTGCGCTGGTCGAGGGAATAAGTGGGCCAAGGCCAACGCGATGCTCGCCGAGTACCACGAGCGGCTGCGGGCCGAGGGAGCGATCGAGCGTCTCGAGGACTTCAACGTGGAGGGGGCGATCCGTGTCGGTAGGGACGACTGGGACGAGGAGCGTTACGGCCGGGTGCATTGACGCGAGCCTCGTAGTCCGGGTCCTCGACGGGGAGTCCGCCGCCATGGCCGTCTGGGAGCGGCTGATTCAGTCGGGCGGTGAGCTGATCGCCCCAAGCCTGCTGCCCTATGAGGTGGCCAACGCACTGCACCAGCAGCAGCGCCTAGCGAAGATCACCGCGGAGACGGCTCAAGACGGGCTGCGGCGCGTCCTATACCTACCTATCGAATTGCACGGCGATGCGCAGTTGCATTCCCGGGCCTTGGAGATCGCTCATGAGCGCGGTCTGCCGGCGACGTATGACGCCCACTATGTCGCCCTCGCAGAGCGGTTCCGGGTGCCGCTGTGGACCTGTGATCGGCGGCTCGCCAGAGAAATGGACGGCGAATCGCCGAAGGTCCACCTCGTGTCGTGACGCAGCACCGGGCCGACACCCCGCCCCAGCCCAGGCCCTGGAAATTGTAGGCCGCGCGCACCGGTAGCCTCGCGGCCGTGGCACTGGCCCTCTACCGCAAGTACCGCCCGGCGTCGTTCGCCGAGGTGATCGGTCAGGGCCACGTCACCGAACCGCTGCGCACCGCGCTGGCCGCCGGCCGGATCAACCACGCCTACCTGTTCTCCGGCCCGCGTGGCTGTGGGAAAACCTCCAGCGCGCGCATCCTGGCCCGCTCGCTGAACTGCGCGCAGGGCCCGACCCCGGACCCGTGCGGTGCCTGCCCCTCGTGTGTGGCGCTGGCGCCCGAGGGCCCGGGGTCCATCGATGTCGTCGAGCTCGACGCGGCCAGCCACGGCGGCGTGGACGACGCCCGTGACCTGCGGGATCGCGCGTTCTACGCCCCGGCCGAGTCCCGGTACCGGGTGTTCATCATCGACGAGGCGCACATGGTCACCACGCAGGGTTTCAACGCCCTGCTCAAGATCGTGGAAGAGCCGCCGGAGCACCTGGTGTTCGTCTTCGCCACCACCGAACCCGAGAAGGTGCTGGCGACCATCCGCTCCCGCACCCACCATTACCCGTTCCGGCTGCTGCCGCCCAGCACCATGCGCGGATTGCTGGAGCAGGTCTGCACCGCCGAGGGCGTCACCATCGAGCCTGCGGTCTACCCCCTGGTGATCCGCGCCGGCGGTGGTTCCGCCCGGGACTCGCTGTCCGTGCTGGACCAGCTGCTTGCCGGGGCGGGTACCGACGGCGTCACCTACGCCCGCGCGGTGGCGCTACTCGGCGTCACCGACGTCGCGCTCATCGACGACGTGGTCTCCGCGCTGGCCGCCCAGGACGGGGCCAGCGTGTTCGCCACCATCGACCGGTTGGTCGAGGCAGGACACGATCCCCGCCGGTTCGCCTCCGACCTGTTGCAGCGCTTCCGCGACCTGGTGCTGCTGCGGGTTGCTCCGGAATCGGCCGGCCGTGGGCTGGTGGACGCTCCCGAGGATCAGCTCAGGACGATGACCACGCAGGCTGAGGCGCTGGGCGTGGGCAGCCTCACCCGGTTCGCCGAGATCACCCACAACGGGCTCGTCGAGATGCGCGGGGCCACCGCCCCTCGCCTGCTGCTGGAGCTGTTGTGCGCCCGGATGCTGCTGCCCTCTGCCGCTGAGAACGACAGTGCCATGCTGCATCGGCTGGAACGGTTGGAACGGCGACTCACCATCGCCCAGCCGTCCACCCCCCAACCTCCAGCAGACCAGCAGACAATCGCCCAGCCGCAGGCCGCCCCAGAGCGGCGCCCAGCCCCCCAGCCCACCGCCAAGCCCCAGCCTGCCGAATCCCCGCCAGCCAAAGCCCCGCCAGCCAAAGCCCCGCCGGCCAAGGCCCCGCCAGCCGAAGCCCAGCCGGTGAGCGCGCAACGCCAACCCGCGCCGGGTCAGCTCGACGCCGCCGCGGTACGGCAGGCGTGGCCGGCCCTGCTGGACGCGGTTCGCGAGCAGAGTCGGGCCACCCAGGTCCTGTTCAGCAACTCGACCGCGAGTGCGGTGGAGGGCAGCACCCTCATCCTCAACCTGCCCACCGCCCCGCTGGCCCGCCGGCTGGGCGAGGACCGCAACGTCGATATGATCAAAAAGGCGCTGCGCGCCGTCCTGGGTGTCGACTGGCAGGTGCGCTGCGAGCACGCCGGTGGCCATGCAGGTCCCGGTGGCGCCCAGCAGCAGCGGCCCCCTGAGCCCACCGCCCGCCCACCGCAACGCCAGCCGGAGCGTCCCAGCAGGCGCCCCGCAGTGCCGCAGCCCCCCGAGGATGGCGTCCCGCCACCTCCCGAACCCTCGGATACCGATGATCCTGGTCCGCCGGCTCCGCGGGATGACGAGGCGATGATGGTCGAGGCCGCCAGCATGAGCCGGGAACCCTCCATCCGCCAGGACCCCGAAAAAGCCGCGCTGGCGTTGCTCGCCGAGCAACTCGGCGCCCGCCGCATCGACGACCGGTAACGGCCCCTTCGCGACGGCGGCCCGTTCGCCTCAGGAGCAGATCGCGACCTCGGCTGCCATCGCGGCGGCGAGGCGGGTGGCTCGCGCTCCGACCCGATCCGGCGGCGGGAGTTGGATCGACATCGGGCGTTGCCTGGAGCGGGGGATGCGAAGGCCGGGCGGTGCCGGGTAGGCGCTGGTAGGGGCGTCGACGTGGTGGGGGTGTACCAGGTCGAGCAACGCCCGCAGCGCGCACTGTGGTGGCCCTTCGTAGGCCCACACCACAACTTCGGGGGAGAACACATCGAGCTGATTGTGGTGGCGCGCAACGACTCTCGCGGTGGTGATCCGGTCGAAGCGCTGGATGGTGACGAGATCGACGTAGTGATCCCACTGGTAGGCCGCGACCAGAGCGAACGGCGCAGACTTGGGCCCACAGCAGTACATGGCGAACCCCTCGTCGACCGCTTCGAGTAGCAGCTGCTGAACCTCCGGTGGCAGGCGCTCCTCGTCGCCGGCAGGCTGCTCCGATGATGGTGACAGGCTCACGGATCGATCACCTCTCGTATCCGCGGGGTGTGTAATTTACCCGCTCGGGTGAGGACGGTTCGTCCGGCTGTGTACGGCTCTACGCGACCAGGAACGGTAGGTCTCACACGGCAGCCTCCCCTCTGCACCAGGTGGCTCCCTTGCCACCCTGTGACTAGTACCAAACGCCATCCACTGATGCAAGGGTGGATTCCAATGCGCATGCATAGTCATCTGCATGTGCATTCGGGGTTGATGTGCGGGCAGGACGGCCTCCTTGCTGGGGACACGCTGGGGGTAGACTTCTGGTGCGGCTGTGCCTGATGCGGGTTAGGGTGTGGTAGTTGCGAGTAGGTTCACCCGAAGGGGGAAGCGGTGAAGGCGGTTCACTCTGCCCAACAAGTCCATGCCCAACAAACCCCCGCCCAACAAACTCCTGCCCAGGAAACTCCCGGCCAGGAGTCCACCGTCGAGCGGACTCGGGTCCGCCCGCAGGGGCCGACCGTGTTGCGTATCGCACTGGGCGCTCAGCTACGTCGGCTCCGTGAGGCGAGTGGGATCAGCGCCGAGGCGGCCGGATACGCGATCCGTGGGTCCTACGCCAAGATCAGCCGCATGGAGCTCGGGAGGGTGAGCTTCAAGGAGCGTGATGTGGCCGATCTGCTCACCCTGTACGGCATTTCCGGTGAACCGGAGCGAGCCGCGTTCCTGACCATGGCCCGGCAGGCCAATGAGCCCGGCTGGTGGCACCGCTACAGCGATATCCTGCCCAACTGGTTCGAGATGTACCTCGGTCTTGAGCAGGCCAGTTCGATGATCCGCACCTATGAGCCGCAACTCATACCCGATCTGCTGCAGACCCGTGAGGTGGCCGGTGCCCTCATCCAGCTCGGGAACCCGAGCGGTTCCACCGACGATACCGAGCGCCGGATCGCCCTGCGAGTGACACGTCAGGAGCTCCTCACCCAACCCGAGGCGCCCAGCCTGTGGGCTGTGATCGACGAGTCAGCGCTGTGGCGGCTCGGCACCCGCGCGATGATGCGGGCGCAGGTGCAGCATCTGATCGATATCGCCGGGCTGTCCAACGTCACACTGCAGGTCATTCCCATCTATTCTGGTGCGCACGCGGGTGTAGGCGGTCCGTTCAGAATCCTGCGCTTCTCCGAGCCGGACCTACCGGACATCGTGTATCTCGAGCAGCTGACCAACGCGCTCTACCTCGACAAGATCCAGGATGTCGAGCACTACATACTCGTCATGGATCGCCTGTGCGTCCAGGCTAAATCCCCAGCCGAGACGACCAGATTCCTCAAGAGCACCCTCCAGGAGATCTGAGTGTGCGGGCTACCTCAGGGCTTTCGTCCGACTCCGCAGAACTCGTAGACCTGGGCAGGGGTACCGAAGTCGCTGAATCCCGGCCGCCACTGTGATACCTGGACCACACCGGGTTCCAGGAGTTCGACCCGGTCGAAGTAACGGGTGAGCTCCTGGTGGCTGCGGCCCCGCACCGGTGGGGTTCCGCCGCTCTCGTTGTAGATCCGCATGCCGTGTTCCACGATCTCGGTGTCGATCAGTGAGGTGAAGTGCGACATCACGAAGTAGCTGCCCGAGGGCAATGAGTCCAGCAGGCGGTTCACGATCCTGTGCGACTCGTCGGTATCCATGATGTGATTCAAGATCCCGAGCAGCATGAGGGCGATCGGCTGGCTGAAGTCCAGAGTGCGGGCCGCTTCCCGGATGATCTTTTCAGGGTCGCGCAGGTCGGCGTCGATGTAGTCGGTGACTCCCTCCGTTCTGCTGGTGAGCAGGGCGCGAGCATGAGCCAGCACCAGCGGGTCGTTGTCCGCATAGACGATGCGGCACTCCGGCGCGGTCGCTTGGGCGATGGCGTGGGTGTTGTCGGCGGTGGGCAGGCCGGTACCGATGTCGAGCAACTGGCGTATCCCCGCCTCGCCGACCACGTACCGGACCGCGCGGATCAGGAAACCCCGGACGGCGCGGGCGGTGTCGACGATGCCCGGCATGACGGCACTGATCTGGTCACCGGCCTTGCGATCGGCCGGATAGTGATCCTTGCCGCCGAGCCAGTAGTCCCACACCCGAGCTGAATGCGGCACCCTGATGTCGAAATCCGGAACTCGCTCCGGTTCGACCTCGGGCGGGCCCTCACTCACGAGTGCCTCCGCTCTGCGCTGAATCCTCGGGCTGACCAAACTGTAGATGCCCCGTGAGTGGCGAGCTAGCGCCACCACGGCCGCAGTGGTACGTGGGCGTCGCCGGTGTGGTCGGGGCGGACGGCCAGTACCTGGTGCAGCTCGATCCCGTTGCGCTCGAAGGACAACCGGGAGGCGGCCATGTACAGGCCCCACACCCGGGCGGTGGGCTCGCCGACCTCGGCCACGCACTCATCCCAGCGCGCGACGAGGTTGGAGTTCCAGTGTTGAAGCGTCAGCGCGTAGTGCTCCCGCAGGTTCTCCACGTGACGCACCTCGAAACCGACGTCCTGCGCCTCGGAGATGATCTTACCGGCGCCGGCCAGCTCCCCGTCCGGGAACACGTAACGGTCGATGAACGCGTCGCTGCCCGGCTTGGCCCGGTTGTCCGGCACGGTGATGCAGTGGTTGAGCAGCCGCCCGCCGGGGCGCAGCTTGGCGAGTAACTGGGTGAAGTAGGAGGGATAGGAGTGCACCCCGACATGCTCGGTGAGCCCGATCGAGGAGATCGCGTCGTAGTCGCTTCCGGGGGCGTCCCGGTAGTCCAGGTGGCGCACCTGCGCCAGCGAGTCCAGACCGTCCGCGACGATGGCCTGTTGCCCCCAACGGGCCTGCTCCGCTGACAGCGTGACGCCCAGCGCGCGCACCCCGCGGCGGGCCGCGTAGCGCACCATGCCGCCCCAGCCGCAGCCGATGTCGAGCAGCCGCATTCCGGCCTGCAGTCCCAGTTTGTCGGCGATCAGCTCGTGCTTGCGTTCCTGGGCCTGCTCCAGGCCGGCTTCGGGATGGTCGAACACGGCGCAGGTGTAGGTCATCGACGGACCCAGCACCATCTCATAGAACCGGTTGGAGACGTCGTAGTGGTGGTGCACGGCCTTGGAGTCCCGGTGCCGGGAATGCGCCAGGCCCTCGATCGTCCGGCGCCACCGGGGCCGGTACTCCTGTGGTGGTGGCGGCACCGGCCGCAGCAGGTCCCAGCCCAGCGAGCGGGTGATCAGAGCCAGTTCGGGCATGGCCGGGCGGCGGAAGCGCAGCTCGTCGGCCATCGCTCGCAGGGCGAGGTAGGGATTTCCTGGGTGCACCCCACAGACGTGCAGGTCACCGGCGATGTAGGCCCGGGCCATCCCGAGGTCGCCCGGCGCGGTGAAGACATAGGTGGCTCCGCGCGGGGTGGCCAGGTGCACGCTGAGCTCGGAGTCGGGCGGGCCGGTGGCGCTGCCGTCGTAGGCGGTGAACCGGACCGGGAAGGCGCCGTCGGAGAGCAGATCCACGATCCCCGCCAGGGACAACCGGTCGTCTGTGACCGGAGCCGTGGCCGGGCCGGGGCGCCGGAAGGTCGTCATCGACGTCGCACCGCCTTCGCGTAGAGGTCCAGAAGTCGTTGATCCGGGTCGTAGCGCGCCTTGAGCGCGGCATAACGCTCGCCGCCGTATCGGGCGTCGAACTCCGCCCGGGAGTAGAAGGAGTCCGAGTACAGCGACTTGTGCCCGCCCAGCGCGTCCACCTGGTGCTCGATGGCCAGGTTGGTCTCGCTACCCGTGCCGCCGGGGGCGATCGGCACGCTTGACCAGAACCCGACGTTGACGTAGTCGCGGCCTACTTCCAGCGGATACAGCGGCCAGTCACGTGCACCGCGCAGCCGCAACGGGCACAGCCACACGGGTTCGATCGGGACGTTCTCGGCGAACCAGCGCAGGAACTCCGCAGTGCGCTCCAGCGGGATCTCGACGTCCTGGATCACCCGTTCCCGGCGTGGTCGGCCGCGCCACACCTCGAACCGGTTCTCCAGGTCGAATCGGGTCGCCAGCGCCACGATCCTCCAGTACACGTCGCTGCGTCGCAGCCGGGCCGGCCACAACCGCCGGATCACCGGATGCTGGGCACCCAGGCCTCCTGAGCACCAGAACCAGTCTGTATCCCACCGCCACAGGAAATCATGCGTAGTCAGGACGTCCTGACGGCGTTGCTGGATCGAGCGGTAGAAGATCTGCATCCCGGTGTAGTCGCTGGCCGGCCCACCGTGGTCAGTGCGAGCGCCCAGCGTCAGGTAGGACTCGGTGGGGGAGAACATCACACCGTCGAGAT
Organism: uncultured Actinomycetota bacterium; assembly: GCA_963712995.1. GTDB lineage: Bacteria > Actinomycetota > Actinomycetes > Mycobacteriales > Pseudonocardiaceae. The sequence continues at coordinate 256,086 of CAVQKH010000022.1, forward strand.
AGTCGACGTCCTCGCCGTCCCACTGCCGGGTCGCCATGATCTGCGCCACGGCGGCGCCCAGCTCGCCCAGCTCGTCGAACCGCACGTGCCGCAGCATGACGTGGGAGCGCACCGGTTCCAGCTCGATGCGCATCCGGGTGGCGTAGCCCAACGTGCCGTAGGAGTTGGGGAATCCGGCGAAAAGCTCCTCACCCGGCGTGGTTGTGATGATCTCGCCGGCGCCGGTGAGCACGTCGAGCTCCAGCACCGACTCGTGCGGCAGGCCGTTGCGAAATGAGGTGGCCTCGATGCCCAGCCCGCTCACCGCGCCACCCAGGGTGATCGTCTTGAGCTGGGGGACGACCAGCGGGGTCAGTCCGTGGGGCAGGGTGGCGGCGACGAGGTTCTCGTAGGTGCACATCCCGGCCACTTCGGCCGTGCGGCCGACCGGGTCCACTTCCAGCACCCCGGTCAGCCCGGAGACGTCCAGGCCGGGGTGCGCGCTGGCCGCTCGCGGCCGGAACAGGTTCGATGTTCGCTTGGCCAGCCGTACCGGCGAACCTGGTGGGATCGCTCGATAGCTCGCTGCCAGCCGCTGGACAGCATCTCGATGGCCGCGCCACGCCCCAGTGAGCTGCACGGCACCACGCTACGGCCAACCTGGCCGGACCGCATCGGTATCCGACGTTCCCGTGGGTGAGTACCTCAGCCATTGCTAACCTGGCCACCCGAGCCCGTGACCTCGAGTGAGTCCGGGCGCGATGAGAGGAGCCGCGGTGCAACCCGGTGGAGCGCCTGACATGCAGATGATCCTGCAGCAGGCCCAGAAGATGCAGCAAGATCTGATGAGTGCGCAGGCCGAGCTGGCTGCGTCCGAGGTCACCGGTCAGGCCGGTGGCGACCTGGTTACGGTCACGTTGGCCGGTTCCGGTGAGGTGCGCAGCGTGACGATCGACCCCAAGGTGGTCGACCCCGACGATGTGGAGACCTTGCAGGACCTCATCATCGGGGCCTTCTCCGAGGCTCACGACGCCTTGCAGGAGTTGACCCAGCAGAAGATGGGTCCGCTGGCCAGCTCGCTGGGTGGTCCGGGTGGGGGTCTCGGTCTGCCTGGCATGTGACCTACGCAGGGTGGTCCTGCACCGGGGATGCGGCATGATGGGTTGGTGTACGAGGGAGTCGTCCAGGACCTGATCGACGAGTTGGGGCGGCTGCCCGGCGTGGGGCCCAAGAGTGCGCAGCGGATGGCTTTCCACCTGCTGGCCGCGGATCCGGCTGACGTGACCCGGCTGCAGGAGGCATTGCAGCGGGTCAAGGACGGGGTGGTGTTCTGCGCTGTCTGCGGCACGGTCGCGGAGAAACCGACCTGCCGGATCTGCGCTGATCCCCGCCGCGATCCCCGGCTGGTCTGTGTGGTCGAAGAGCCCAAGGACGTGCTCGCGGTGGAGCGCACCCGGGAGTTCACCGGCCGCTACCACGTGCTCGGCGGGGCGCTGGATCCGCTGTCCGGTGTCGGTCCCGACCAACTGCGGATCCGGGAACTGCTGAGCAGGATCGGTGCCGACGAGATCACCGAAGTGATCATCGCGACGGACCCGAACACCGAGGGTGAGGCCACCGCCACCTATCTGGCGCGGATGCTGCGGGACTTCCCTGGTCTGTCGGTGACCAGACTCGCTTCCGGCTTGCCGATGGGCGGTGACCTCGAGTTCGCTGACGAGCTGACGCTGGGCCGCGCGCTGTCGGGTCGTCGAGCTGTCTGAATACCGAGCTGTTCGACACTGGGGTTGTTCGACACTGCATTTCCTCACCTGGATGCTTGTGACACTCGCGCGCGCCGTGCGAGTGGTCACAAGCATCCAGGCGGCCCCCAACGCCCCCCGTCAGTTAGTCATCGTCTGGTGGATCTTCCACCAGGGTGGGTGCGTAGTACCAGTCCTTATCGGACAGTGGGCTCGCGCAGCGCGGGCATTCGCTCCGCTGTCTGCGGGCGGTCCGGATCGCCAGCCATTCCTCGTTCAGCTTTCGACGCTCCTGGGCCTGTTTGTCAAGCTTGGGTTGTAAGGCCTGGGTGGTCCAGGCCCATCCCAGCAGTAGTCCAAGTAGGATGAGCATGGCTGCGCCGAGCAGGATCCAGCCCACCACCTCCTGGGTCACCGTGCATTGCGGTGTATCCCGCCGCGACGTGTCCTTCCCTGGCAACGACCCGAGGGCCGAGGCCCGGGGAGGCGTGTCGCGCTCCGATGGGATGTCGACATGAGCGCCTTCCCCTTCCTCATCAGCTACTGCTGGTCCTAGCGGTGTGGTTGGGAGATCGTCCGGAGCCACGGTGCTCGGCGCGGTTGGCGCCATGGGAGTAGCGTGCATGAAGCAAGGTGTCCATGCAATTGCATGGTGTGATCTCTTGATGTGATTCACCGAAGAGGCGTAGCGTGTCGGTTTTCCCTCCCCGTGAGTAGTCGGACATCCTGCTCATACGGGTGATGACGGGCGGAGGCATGCGATGTCCCCAGGACGTGGGCCAGTGGTACCCCGGCGCAGGCTCGGAGCTGAGCTCCGAGCGCTGCGAGATGAGGCTGGACTCACCATCGAAGAGGTGGCCAAGGGACTGGACTGTTCGGTCTCCAAAGTCAGCAGGCTGGAGACCGGCCAGGGCATCCCGTACCGTCGCGATGTCCGTGATCTGCTCGACCGCTACGGGATCACCGACCAGGCCCGCCGGGAGCGGTTCATGCGCTGGGTTCGTGAAGGCAACCGGCAGGGTTGGTGGGACGATTTCTCCGACGTGCTGGCCCCGGATCCGCAGGATCCGTTACTGCCCGACAATCTCAGCCGCTACGTCGCTCTCGAGCAGGACGCCAGTGAGGTACGCAGCTTCGAGGCGATCGTGCTGCACGGCTTGCTGCAGACCGAGGGCTACGCCCGCGCCCTGCTGAACACGCTGTCCACTGCGGACTCCGACGCCACTGATCGCCTCGTCGAGCTCCGGATGCAGCGGCAGCGGCGGCTGCACAGCGACGAGGATCCGCTGATCGTCCACATGGTGCTCGACGAGGCGGTGCTCTACCGTCCGGTCGGCGGCGCGAAGGTGATGAACGGACAGCTGACGCGGCTGCTCACCGACTCGCAGCGGCCCAACGTCACGCTGCGGGTATTGCCGTTCAGTATCGGAGCACACCGTGCTGTGTCCGGTTCGTTCGTGGTGTTAGCGTTCGCGGACACCGACGATAACGATCTTGTATACATCGAGGGTCACGTGGGTGATCTTTACCTCGAGAAGGAGCACGATGTGCAGGTCTACGAAGAGCTCTTCGACGTCCTAGTAGGTCAATGTCTGACCACTGAACAGTCCGCCAAGCTCATCGCAGGCGCGTTGAAGGAAAACTAGCACACCCACCAGGAGGAAAAATGATCATTGAGGACCACTCCACGCTGCTGTTCCGGACGAGTAGCCGGTGCAGCAAAGGGGGATGTGTGGAAGTGGCGCCCTTGCCAGATGGGGGAGCCGTCGTGCGGGACAGCAAGAACCGCACCCGTGAACCACTCACGTTCGACAGTCACGAATGGGCAGATTTTGTCTCCGGCGTAAAGGGCGGCGAATTCGACTTCTAAGTCGACCCGGTTTTGTTGTCGACTTGTGGGTGTTTATTGATATGAGAAAAATTATAAACACCCACAAGCCAAATGGATCCACCTGATCACAACGCAAGCGTCAGCGCAGTGCGCGGTTGACTGCGGAGACCACCGCGTTGAGTGAGGCGGTGACGATGGATCCCGAGACGCCGACGCCCCAGAGCACCTGTTCACTGACGGTGCACTCGACATACGCCGCCGCCGCCGCGTTGTCGCCGGCGGACATCGCGTGCTCTGAGTAGTCGAGCACCCGGACGTCAAAACCCAGCGCGGCCAGTGCGTCGACAAAGGCTGCGATCGGGCCGTTGCCGGAGCCGGTGATCGGGTGCTCCTCGTCCTCCACCAGCACGGTGGCGAAGATCTCGTGGTGACCCTCGCCGTCGTCGGACAGGCGGTGCCGTAGTACCCGCAGCGGCGTACGCCGGTCCAGATAGTGCTCGGCGAAGATGTCCCAGATCTGCTGCGGCGACACCTCGCCACCGCCGGTGTCGGTGTGTTGCTGGATGATCCGGGAGAATTCGATCTGTAGCCGGCGGGGCAGATCCAGCTGATGCTCGGCCTTCATGACATACGCGATGCCACCCTTACCCGACTGGGAATTCACCCGGATCACGGCTTCGTAGCTGCGCCCGACGTCCTTGGGGTCGATCGGCAGGTACGGCACCTCCCAGCGGTGGTTGTGCACCTCGACGCCGGCCTGCGCGGCGTCGAGGTGCATCGCTGTGAGGCCCTTGTTGATCGCATCCTGATGGCTGCCGGAGAAGGCGGTGTAGACCAGGTCGCCGCCGTAAGGATGCCGCTCGGCCACCGGCAGCTGGTTGCAGTACTCCACGGTGCGGCGGATCTCGTCGATGTCGGAGAGATCGATCTGGGGATCGATGCCCTGGCTGAACAGGTTCATCGCCAGCGTCACCAGGCACACGTTGCCGGTGCGCTCCCCGTTTCCGAACAGACAACCCTCGATGCGCTGCGCACCGGCCTGATAGCCCAGCTCGGCGGCTGCCACCGCGGTGCCCCGGTCATTGTGCGGATGCAACGAGAGCACCACCGCGTCGCGTCGTTCCAGATTACGGTGCATCCATTCGATGGAGTCGGCGTAGACGTTCGGGGTGGCCATCTCGACGGTGGCCGGCAGGTTCAGGATCACCGGCGCCTCCGGGGTGGGCCGCCAGATCTCGGTGACTGCGTTGCAGATCTCCGCGGCGTAACTCAGTTCCGTGCCGGTGTAGGACTCCGGTGAATACTGGAAGCGGAAGTCGGTGTCGGAGTACTTGCCCGCATACTCCACCAGCATCTCGGCCGCCGACGTGGCGATCTTTTTGATCCCCTCCCGCTCCTCCCGGAACACGACCCGACGCTGCAGGATCGACGTCGAGTTGTAGATGTGCACGATGGCCTGCCTGGCCCCTTGCAGCGCCTCGAAGGTGCGCTCGATCAGCTCGGGCCGGCATTGGGACAGGACCTGGATGCGCACGTCATCGGGTACCGCATCCTCGGTGATGATCTCGCGGACGAAGTCGAAATCGGTCTGGCTGGCCGACGGGAACCCCACCTCGATCTCCTTGTATCCCATCTGGACCAGGAGCTCGAACATGCGCCGCTTGCGGGCCGGACTCATCGGGTCGATCAGGGCCTGGTTGCCGTCTCGCAGGTCGACCGCGCACCACAGCGGTGCCCGGCCGATCGTGACGTCGGGCCAACTGCGATCGGGCAGGTGAACCGGTTCCACGGTCTGGGCAAAACTCCGGTATCGGTGCATGGGCATCGAGCTGCCACGCTGGGGATTCCAGCCGGCCTGGTCGACGGGTGGGGGAGCGTCGGGCCGGCGGATGCGGCTGGTAGCGCCCGCAGCGAACGCGCTGGGGCCGGCGTCGGTGGAGTGAGGAGTCATCTTCTGCTTCTGCGCCTTAATTCCTGGAGCCCGGTTCGAGCTCTGGGCTAGTCGGGAGATCCGACCGGCGGATGCGCGCAGCGACTCCGCGACGGGGGGCCGGTCGGTGTCAGACCCCGTCGCGGCAGCGAAGCAGGAGAGCGCGTGCCACGCGATCACCGTAACCGTGGTCACCGTCCGGTCCGCAACCACCCTCCCGGATAGTGGGAGGATTCGGTTCCTGAGACCCACGGGTATCACCCTGCGCGCGGTTGATACCCGTGGCAGACTTAGTGGCATGGGGTCTAGTCGCACATCGGTCCGCAGGACGCGCAGCAGGGTGGCCGACATCCTCGTGATCCTCATCCGGATCGTGGGCTGGGTCGCCGCGCTGATCCTGGTGGCGCACATAGCGCTCACGTTGGGGGAAGCGAACCCGACCAATGGCATCACCACACTGGTGGCGTCCTGGGCGGATCGTCTACACCTGGGCTTCCGCGGTCTGTTCACCCCCGAGAACGCCAAGGTGCAGGTCGCCGTCGACTACGGTGTGCCTGCCGTCATCTGGCTCTTCATCACCTGGGTGCTGGTACGTCTGGTGCGACGCATCGGCGGCTGAGTCGGTCAGCAGCGCCTGCCACGTCGTTCTGCGACCGTCCGTCTCGAGTCACTCTTCCCGTGCTGATTACCGGTTGTTCCATTGGTCTGCCGAGCCCTGCCCGACGACCGTTCCGGGTGAATGAGCCAATCTCCACCCACTAGAGTGAATATTTAACTTAGGGTAATTACTGTCCCAGAATGACGCCCGACCTCGGTATGTAACGGGCCGGTTACCGGCCGTGATAGTGACGGTAGGTGACTGTTCGGACCAGGCTGTGAGGCTGCTACCTGGCCGTGCCGCGGGGTTGGCAACGCCTGGTGGGCGTTGGTCGGCAGTCCTGGGAGGATTCGTATTCACGCAGGTCAGCTAGGTTCTGCTGGAACCTGAGAAGATCATAAGAAGTGTGCCGTTCCGGCCGTGGAGAGGGTAAGTTGAGGTCCTAGCCGGGCATGAACGGACGTGGAGGCGCAGAACGCCACTACGCTCCGTCCCGCGTGTCACCCACTTGCTTTCTTGGTCGACTTCCTCCAAGCTGCCGCATACCTGACGGGAGCAGCTGCCCCGGGGAGGCGTGCTGAGAAAGGAGGCCGACCAGCGGCGTCGGCCGTTGCGGCGATACTCGATCTCACTCCGCCGCGACTCCCCGCCCAGCACGCTTTCCTGCATGAACAATCCTGCACTAAGGAAGCGGTGGTGGAGTTGGCTAGAACAGATGCCCGATCCGGCGGATCGGGAGGAGCTGGACTGTTCAACGTTATTAGTGTCGTGATACTTGTTGTCGGTGTCCTGGTCATCGGCATAGCGGCCGCGTTGCTTGCCCGGACGTTGGCAGCGGCGCAGAGCATCGATAAGAAGGCGCAGAGCATCGCCGGAAACGCCGGCAGTATCGACGTCTCGACCAACTCGGTCCTTCAGCTGAATCGGACCAACGAGGTGGCCGCCTCGATCTTGCAGAGTGCGAAGCCGCTGCAGGGTCTGCTGGTCACGGTCGACGCCACAGCCCGCGACATCGACGGCGTGGCGAAGTCGATCAACAACACTGCCGGCACGATCAACGGCACCGCCGGCACGATCAACGGCACCGCCACCACGATCAACAGCACCGCTCGTGACATCAACGGCAACGTGACGACGATCAACGGCACCGCTGCCACGATTAACAGCACCGCCAACGGGATCAACAGTCGGGCTGGAGCCATCCTCGATGTCGCGCAGCGCATCGACGTCGACGCAGCGAACATCAATGACGCCCTGGCTCGGACCGTGGTCATCGCCAGGAACATCAAGATTGACGCCAGCAACATTCTCAACCAGGCGATCAACATTGAGTTCACGTCTCGGTGCATCGATGCCAAGCTACGTCTCAACCTGATCAACCCGCCGGTTCCGGCTTGCTAGGAGGATGGAAGATGACAACAACGGAATTCGCAAGGTCGTCAACCGCTGCACCTTCTGCTGCCGGTAGTTCGTTTGCTCGGTTCCTGTGGATCTTCACCACCATTGGTTTGATCGTCGTTATCGTCGTCATCGGCTTCCTGATCGGTATCGTTCGGGCGCTCGAGTCGATCGATAACGGTCTGTTCAATGCATCGAGCTCGGTGACGAGCGCTACAGGTGACGTCGTTCCGCTGCCCAACTACATCCAGACGATCAACGCTGCACTGACCGATATCGACACTTCCTTGAAGCCGATCCGCGGTCAGGTGGCCGACGCCAGTGCCTCCCTGGTGTCCATCAAGGGCACCGCACAGAACATCGACGCATCCTTGAAGGACACGTCGGGGTCGTTGGTCAACACGTCGAACTCTCTGGTTGACACCTCGGGAACTTTGGTGGGTGCCTCGCAGTCCGCGGCAGCCATCTCGACCTCCCTGATCGACACCTCCAATGTGCTGCTCAACGTGCTGGGCCTCGCTCAGTCCATTGATGGCACCCTGGAGTCCATCCAGAACGCTGACAGTCGTGGTACCGCCCTGGTGGTTCCGCAGGTGAATGACATCAACAACTCCCTCATCGGTGCTGAGCAGGATCTGTTCAACATCAACCTTCAGCTCTTTGAGGCCGAGAAGCACCTGGTCAACATCTGCAGTTCCCCTGTGGCGTCCCTGCTGCCTCCGTTCAAGTGCCGCCCGTAGGAGGTGACTGATGCGACGTTTAACATCCACGGCTCTACCGGGGATCATGCTCGTCATCGTGATCCTCTGGGCACTGACCGCGGTGATCTTCTTGACCGGTATTCTGGCTGCGGCTAACCGGATCGAGAGTCGGGTCGGCATCATCAATAGTTCGCTGACTCCTATCTCGAGTAAGCTCAACACCGTCCCGGTCCTTACCCAGGTTCAGAATACCGCCGTGCAGATCCGCGAGGCAGCTGCGAATCTGAGCCCGACCATCGGCCGCATTTCGGACAGCGCGGCCAGGATCGACACCAGTCTCAAGAACGTGGGTGAGACTGTTCCTACGATCAACCAGTCGGCGAAGCAGATCAATGCTTCGGTGTTGACGATCAACAGTGCGGTGAAGACGATTGCGCCGAACCTGGCGACCGTTCTGGGTAATGCCAGGTCGATCAATGCCTCGGTGCACTCGATCGATGGTCAGCTGGCCGCCACGTTGGACAACGTGTATGACATCAGAAGTCGGGTCGTGACAGTCACGAACCAGGCCGACGACATCAACAGGTCTGCAAAGAGCCATCGATGCCGACACCACGGTCATCAGCAACATCGTGGGTACTGCTGGGTTCAGAGGTACGGTCAATGGCAATGCCTACTCGATTGAGAAGAACCCGATTCTTCTCAACGGCGGTAACGCTGGTGTTATGCGGGAAATGATTAACGCGTCGGCCCGTCAGGATCCCGCGGCGGCACAGCTGGGACTCCCCGCGTTCGATCTGCTTCCACAGATCTCCGCGCTCGGATTGCCGGCCTTGCCCGCACTGCCCACTACTCAGCTCCCGTCGGTTCTGGGTAATCTGCTCGAGGGTCTGCCTGTGCTGAGTGACACCGGCGACCTCCTCGGTCAGGTGCTTGCTCCGAAGTAGTTGCAGGATTTCTTCAGCATTGTTCCCGATTCGGGGCGCCGGCCAATCAAGGTCGGCGCCCCGGATTTGGTTTCGTGTTGATCGAGTCCGGTGTTGTTTGAGTCATAGTGTGAGCCGGTTTCCCTGGATGGCGATCTGGATGTCGGTGGCAGCGGGCGCGAGCTCGCGGAACAGCTCGTAATACTTCTCCGGTTTGGCGAGGATGGCCTGGTGGATCGGTACCGCCAAGGCCGGTGCGACGGCGCGCAGGTAGTCCACCGCCTCGGAGACCTTGAGCCACGGTGCGGCGGTGGGTAGCAGCAGCAGGTCGATCGGGCGACCAGGCAGGCTGAACGAGTCCCCAGGGTGCAGGACGGTGCCGCCCGCACCGTCGATCAGGTAGCCGTTGTTCGGGACCATCGGAATATCCGGGTGGATCACGCCGTGCTCACCACCGATCACCTCAACGGTCGCGCCGGCCGGCTCCAGTCGCTGCCCAGGATCGACCACTCGGTGCGGGATGCCGGCGTCGACCAGCGCAGGAGCGGAGCCGACGTCGACGAGGAGCTCTGCTGCCGGATTGGCGGCGAGGAGGGCGGGTAGCCGGTCGAGGTCGAAGTGGTCGGGATGCTGGTGGGTCACCAGGATCGCGTCCAGCCCGGTCAGCACCTCGAAGCCGGTGGAGTACACACCGGGATCCAGCAGCAGCCGAGCAGTCCCGGTCTCGACCAGCACACAGGACTGTCCCAGATGGACGATCTGCACGGGCGGTACCTCCTCCGGGTTCATCCCCTCAGCGCTACCCCCGGAGAGCAGCGTGCCACGAGCCGATGGATCACGGGTAGCCTCTCCTGCGTGCCGCGAGTGGTCGTCGATGTCGTCCCGAAACCGGAAATTCTTGATCCGCAGGGTCAAGCGATCATGCGTGCTTTGCTTCGCCTGGGCGTGCACGGGGTGCTCGAGGTGCGGCAAGGTAAGCATTTCGAGCTCGACGTCGAGGAAGATGTCGATACCGAGACGTTGCATCGGATCGCGGGTGAGCTGCTGGCCAATCCGGTGATCGAGGACTGGACAGTGCGGCGGCTGTGAACCCAGATCAGATGAACCCAGATCAGATGAACCCAGATCAGATGAACACGGTTCGGATGAACACGGCTCGGATCGGCGTCATCACCTTTCCCGGCACGCTCGATGATGTCGATGCCGCCCGTGCTGTGCGTTACGCCGGGGCGGTACCGGTGCCGCTGTGGCATGCCGATGACGACCTGCACGGGGTGGACGCGGTGGTGGTGCCCGGCGGGTTCTCCTACGGTGACTACCTGCGCGCCGGCGCGATCGCGGCCCACCAACCGGTGTTGCGCGCGGTCATCGACGCTGCCGGCCGTGGCGTCCCGGTGTTGGGCATCTGCAACGGTTTCCAGATCCTGTGCGAGGCTGGGCTGTTGCCTGGCGCGCTGGTGCGCAACGCGGGGCTGCACTTCGTCTGCCGCGATCAGCGACTGCGGGTGGAGCGCACCGCGACGGCCTGGACTACTCGCTACGGAGTTGGGGCCGAGATCGTCGTGCCACTGAAGTCCATGGAGGGTCGCTACGTGGCCGACGCGTCCACGCTGGCCGAGCTGGAAGGCGATGGCCGGGTGGTGTTGCGCTACCTGGGGATCAATCCGAACGGCGCGGCCAACGACATCGCCGGGATCGCCTCGGCCGATGGCCGGGTGGTTGGTCTGATGCCGCACCCCGAGCACGCAATCGACCCGCTCACCGGCCCGTCGACTGACGGGCTGGACCTGTTCCGGTCCGCTGTTGATGCCGTGCTGGGCTCGGTGCGCTCTTAAAGGCCTTGCTCGGGGACGCTGGGGCCCTCTCCGCGGCCTGCCCAACCCGGTAACAGTTCGGCGACCGCGAGGTCGATGGCGAACGGCTCGCTGACGGATAGTCGTGGGCTCGTGCCGGTCATCTGGTAGGAGCCACCGTGTCCGATGCTGTACGTGCTGACCAGGGGCGGCCCCAGCTCGATCCGCCAGTAGTGCGGGATCCCGTAGCTCGCGTACAGGGCAGGCTTGGTCGCGCGGTCCTCCAGGTGGCTGCCCGGCGACTCGATCTCGATGGCCACCAGCACCTCCGACGGTGCGAACCAGTGCCGTCCCGGCTGGTTGCTGCGCATCACCAGGACGTCGGGGATGCGGGTCAGCTGGCGCCCGAAGCGGATCTCCACGGCCTGCGTGACGGCGAGTGGCTCCGGCGCGCTCCCTTCCAGGCGGACCAGCAGGCGGGCGGCGACGGCCTGATGCAGGCTCGACGGCGAGGGTGACACGGTCAGCGCTCCATCTGTGAGCTCGTACCGGTGGTGGCTCTCCGGGAACGCGTCGAGGTCATCGACGCTCCAGCCGCCGGCCGGGATCATCAGCACCGGTTCGGTCATTGTGGCCTCCTCCGCACTGGGTGGAGTCTAGAGCGCCGCATACCCTCGACGGGTGCGCGACCCTGAGCAGCCCTACCGCGAACTGGGCCTGGCCGATGACGAGTACGCCCGGATCCTGGAGATCCTCGGGCGCCGGCCTACCGCCGCCGAGCTGGCGATGTACTCGGTGATGTGGAGCGAGCACTGCTCCTACAAATCCTCCAAAGTGCACCTGCGCTACTTCGGGGAAACCACCACCGAGGCGATGCGGGAGCGGATGCTCGCCGGGATCGGCGAGAACGCCGGCGTCGTGGAAGTAGGCGACGGCTGGGCGGTCACCTTCAAGATCGAATCTCACAACCATCCGTCCTATGTGGAGCCTTACCAGGGGGCGGCGACCGGCGTCGGCGGGATCGTGCGCGACATCATGGCCATGGGCGCCCGGCCGATCGCGATCGCGGACTCGCTGCGTTTCGGGCCCGCCGCCGCGCCCGACACCGCCCGGGTCCTGCCGGGAGTGGTCGCGGGGATCGGTGGCTACGGGAATTGCCTGGGGCTGCCCAACATCGGGGGCGAGCTGGCGTTCGACCCGTCCTATGCGGGCAACCCTCTGGTCAACGCGCTGTGCGTGGGCGTGCTGCGGGTGAGTGATCTGCACCTGGCGCACGCCAGCGGAGCCGGCAACAAGATTGTTCTGTTCGGCGCGCGTACCGGACTGGACGGCATCGGCGGGGTCTCGGTGCTGGCCAGCGAGAGCTTCAGCGCCGATTCCGGGGATCAAGGCGCTGGGCGAAAGAAGCTGCCCAGCGTCCAGGTGGGAGACCCGTTCGCGGAGAAGGTGCTGATCGAATGCTGCCTGGAGCTCTTCGATGCCGGCCTGGTGGCCGGCATCCAGGATCTCGGCGGAGCCGGGCTGTCCTGCGCGACCAGCGAGCTGGCCAGCGCCGGCGACGGCGGCATGCGGGTGGATCTCGGTGCGGTGCCGCTGCGGGCCTCGGGCATGACACCGGCCGAGATCCTGTGCAGCGAGTCCCAGGAGCGGATGTGCGCCGTGGTGCGTCCCCCCGATGTGGACGCTTTCCTGGCGGTCTGCGCCAAGTGGGAGGTCACCGCCACGGTGATCGGTGAGGTCACCGACGGTGACCGGTTGGTGATCTTGCATGACGGTGCGACCGTGGTGGACGTACCACCGCGTACCGTCGCGCACCAGGGCCCGGTCTATCACCGCCCGGTGCAGCGGCCGTCCACTCAGGACTCCCTGCAGGTGTCCACTCCGGACGGATTGACCCGGCCCTCCACTGCGGATGAGCTGCGGGCCACGGTGCTGCGGATGGTGGCCAGCCCCGGGTTGTGCTCGCGGGCCTGGGTCACCGACCAGTACGACCGCTATGTCCGGGGCGGCACCGTGCTCGCCCAACCCAGCGATGCGGGCATGGTGCGCATCGACGAGACCACTCAGCGCGGGGTGGCGCTCGCCACCGACTGCAACGCCCGCTACTGCGCGCTGGATCCCTACCTGGGCACCCAGCTGGCGTTGGCTGAGGCCTACCGCAATGTCGCGGTCACCGGCGCCACCCCCCTGGCTGTGACGAACTGCCTCAATTTCGGCGCGCCCACCGACCCCGGCGTGATGTGGCAGTTCGAGCAGGCCGTCCGCGGGCTGGCTGACGGTTGCGCTGCCCTGGGTATCCCGGTCACCGGCGGGAACGTGAGCTTCTACAACCAGACCGGGGACACCGCCGTGCTGCCCACCCCGGTGATCGGGGTGCTCGGCGTGATCGACGACGTGCGCCGGCGGATCCCCACCGGTCTGGGCGAGGTCGGTGATCAGGTGTGGCTACTCGGCGACACCCGGGAAGAGCTCGGCGGCAGCGAGTGGGCCCACGAGGTGCACGGACACCTCGGTGGCCGCCCGCCTGCGGTGGACCTGGCCCGCGAGCAGGCGATTGCCGGGTTGCTCGCCGCCGCGTCCCGTGACGGCCTGGCCAGCGCCGCCCACGACCTGTCCGACGGCGGCCTGGCCCAAGCCCTGGTGGAAGCCTGCCTGCTCAGCGGGCACGGCGCCCAGATCACCCTCCCCGCACACCTGGACCCCTTCATCGCGCTGTTCTCGGAGTCCGCAGCCCGCGTTCTCCTCGGCGTGTCGCGCGCCCATGCCTCGCGTGTCGCCCACCTGTGCTCGGCCCACGGCGTCCCGGTGACCCGCCTGGGCGAAGTCCACCCCACCCCCACCCTGCACATCCCCCCCCTAACCCCCCTCCCCCTAACCGACCTGCGTACCACCTGGGAGCGCACCCTCCCCGCCCTGTTCGACACCCCTTCCCCGCGTTCTGGGGACAGACTGCACTAATCAGCCCGTGAATTAGTGCAGTCTGTCCCCAGAACGCGACAAAGGAGAGACGGATGCCCGGTGAGGTGGGGGCGTGGTTGGACGGGGAGGGGCCGGAGCCGGCGCGCGAGGAGCTGGCGGGAGCGGTACGGGTCAGCCTTCGGGCACTGGCACGGCTCGCGCCCGGCGCCGCCGTGGAGGTACGGGTACCGCCGTTCGCCGCGGTGCAGTGTGGAGCGGGCCCTCGCCACACCAGAGGCACTCCGCCCAACGTGGTGGAAACCGACCCCCGAACCTGGCTGGAACTAGCCACCTCCCGACTCACCTGGACCGACGCGATCACGGACGGTCGGGTGCGGGCGTCGGGCCCCCGAGCCGACCTCTCCGCTTGGCTGCCCGTGGGCCAACGGCATGATGGGGAGGTGACGGTGGAGTGGTTTGACGCGGCGATGGGTGAGTTCGATCGGCGGGTCAGGAGTGTGGCGAGTGATCAATGGCAGCACCCGACGCCGTGCGCCGCATGGGATGTGCGAGCGCTGGTGAATCACGTGGTCACCGAGCAGCTGTGGGCGCCGTTGCTGCTCAACGGTGCCACCATCGACGATGTCGGAGACCGCTTCGAAGGCGATCAGCTCGGTGCTGACCCAGTGGCGGCGTGGGCGAGCGCCGCGGCCGAGGCGCGGGAGGCGTTCGGGGCTCCGGGCGCGCTGCGGCGATCAGTGGAGTTGTCCTACGGGAGCCGACCCGCGCAGGGCTACTGCCAAGAGATGACCTTGGACCTGACCGTGCATGCGTGGGACCTCGCCCGGGCCATCGGGGCTGATGAGCGGCTTGAGGAGGCGCTGCTCCGCGACGTGCTGATGTTCGTCGAGCCCCAGGTCGAGCAGCTGGCCGGTACCGGACTGTTTGCGCCACCGGTCGTGGTGAACGCCGACGCCGACACCCAGACCCGGCTGCTGGCGCTGCTCGGACGCCGGGTGTAGCGCAGTCCCGCAATCCATCCCCGTAGACTGGACGGTGTCGACCCAGATCTCCCACAACCGCTCGACACTTTCCCGTGGAGTCGCAGTGGGCATTGAACAGCCCCGACATGACCCCGATCATGAAGACGACTATGCCGGGCCCCGCGAAGAGTGCGGTGTCTTCGGGGTGTGGGCCCCCGGCGAGGATGTCGCCAAGCTGGCCTACTTCGGTCTGTACGCCCTGCAGCACCGGGGCCAGGAGGCCGCGGGCATCGCGGTGTCCGACGGTTCGCAGGTGCTGGTGTTCAAAGACCTCGGACTGGTCAGCCAGGTGTTCGACGAGCAGGTGCTCTCGAGCCTGTCCGGGCACATCGCGGTCGGGCACTGCCGTTACTCCACTACCGGTGCGAGTACCTGGGAGAACGCCCAGCCCACTTTCTGCACCACGGCCACCGGGTCCGGCCTGGCGCTGGGGCACAACGGCAACCTGGTCAACACCGCCGAGCTGCGGGTCCAGGCTCGCAAGCTCCGCGCGCCCACCCGCAACGGCGCCACCACCGACTCCGATCTGATCGCCGGGTTGCTCGCCGCCACCGCGGCGGACATCGGCATCGAGCGTGCCGCCCCGCTCCTGCTGCCCCAGCTGCGGGGGGCGTTCTCCCTGGTCTTCTGCGACGAGGGCACGCTGTATGCCGCGCGAGATCCGCACGGTGTCCGGCCGCTGGTGCTGGGCCGGTTGGAGTGCGGCTGGGTGGTGGCCAGCGAGACCGCGGCGCTGGACATCGTCGGGGCCAGTTTCGTGCGAGAGGTCGAGCCGGGTGAGCTGCTGGCCATCGACGCCAGCGGGTTGCGCAGCTCCCGCTTCGCCAGTCCCGATCCCAAGGGCTGTGTGTTCGAGTACGTCTACCTGGCCCGCCCGGACACCACGATCGCCGGACGCGGGGTGCACTCCACCCGGGTGGAGATCGGCCGCCGTTTGGCGCTCGAGCACCCTGCCGAGGCTGATCTGGTCATCCCGGTGCCCGAGTCGGGCACCCCGGCCGCGATCGGTTACGCGCAGGGCTCGGGAATTCCCTACGGCAAGGGGTTGGTGAAGAACGCCTACGTCGGGCGCACCTTCATCCAACCCTCCCAGACGATCCGCCAGCTGGGCATCCGGCTCAAGCTCAACCCGCTGCGTGACGTGATCCGCGGCAAGCGCCTGGTGGTGGTGGACGACTCCATCGTTCGCGGCAACACCCAGCGCGCCCTGTTCCGGATGCTGCGCGAGGCGGGCGCGATCGAGGTGCACGTCCGGATAGCCAGCCCGCCGGTGCGCTGGCCGTGCTTCTACGGCATCGACTTCGCCTCCCGCGCCGAGCTGATCGCCAACAGCGCCGACATCGACGGGATACGGCGCTCCATCGGAGCCGACAGTCTGGGCTACGTCAGCTTGGAGGGCCTCATCGCAGCCTCGGAGCAGCCGGCTTCCCGGCTGTGCATGGCATGCTTCGACGGTCACTATCCGATCCCGTTGCCCTCGTCCGGATCCATCGGCAAGTATCTGCTGGAGGATCTCGACGTGGTGGAGCGGGGAGTTGCGGGGGACACGGAGCCGGTGTTGCCGGTGGGGGCAGGCGTCGAGGATGTTCTGCGCCGGCCCTGAGCACGCAACCTGGACCGGGCCCGACTCCGACCAGGTAACGTGGTTGTTACAAGCTCGCGGGGGCATCTTTCGCGTCACTGTCACCTGTGTCCTGGAGCGCCTGCCATGACCGAGATCGACGGCCTACGCACCACCTATGCCGCAGCCGGGGTGGACATCGTTGCCGGGGAACGGGCCGTCAGCGCGCTGCGACCGCACGCCGAGCGGGCTCGTCGCCCGGAGGTGCTGGGCTCGATAGGCGGGTTCGCCGGCCTGTTCAAGCTCAAGACGGACCGCTGGCGTGAGCCCGTCCTGGCCTGCTCCACCGACGGTGTCGGCACCAAGATCGCGGTGGCGCAGGCGATGGATACCCACCACACCATCGGGATCGACCTGGTGGCGATGGTCGTCGACGACCTGGTGGTGTGCGGAGCGGAGCCGTTGTTCCTGCAGGACTACATCGCCGTCGGCAAGGTCGTGCCGGAGCGGGTCGCGGAGCTCGTCCGGGGGATCGCCGACGGTTGCCTCCAGGCCGGCTGTGCCCTGCTGGGCGGGGAGACCGCCGAGCACCCCGGGATGATGGACGACGACGACTACGACCTGTCCGCGACCGGAGTGGGCGTGGTCGAGGCCGACGGCGTGCTCGGGCCCGACTGCGTCCGGCCCGGTGACGCGGTGGTGGCGATGGGCTCCTCGGGGCTGCACGCCAACGGTTATTCGCTGGCCCGGCATGTGCTGCTGGACATCGCTCGGATGCCCTTGGACGGTCACGTCGAGGAGTTCGGTCGCACGCTGGGGGAACAGCTGCTCGAACCAACCCGGATCTACGCCAAGCACTGCCTGGCCCTGGTCGCGGAGACCGAGGTACGGACCTTCGCGCACATCACCGGCGGCGGGTTAGCGGTGAACGTGTCGCGAGTGATGCCCCGCGGGCTGGTCGCCGTGCTGGACCGCGGCAGCTGGACACCGGCCGCGGAGTTCGCGCTGATCGCCCGCCTGGGTCGGGTGGAGCGCGCGGAGATGGAGCGCACGTTCAACATGAGCGTCGGGATGGTGGCCGTGGTCGACCCATCCGAGGTTGATCGTGTGCTGGCCGTGCTCACCGCGCGTCATGTCCCGGCGTGGGTACTCGGCGAGGTGTGCAAGTCCCGCGATGTCGCCCTCGATGGTGCCGGGAAGGGCTCCGTTCGCGCGCTGCTCAATGGTGACCACCCACGGTTCTGACCCGGTGGATGGTGGGCGTGTCAGCGGCGGTACTCGTCGTACTCGTCGGCGTAGGTGTCCTCGCCGCGATCCCGGTCACCGAAGCTGTCGCTGTGGCTCTCACCGTTGCCGCCCGAGAGCTCTCGCTGAAGAGCTTCGAGGTCGGTGACAGGAGAGCTGTACTTGAGCTCGCGCGCCACCTTCGTCTGCTTGGCCTTGGCCCGGCCGCGCCCCATGGCTCGACCCCCTCGCACGCAGGGACGGGGCCAGCCGGGGGATCGGCGGCCTCGTTCGCTCGACAACATCCGTTGGTACCACCGTACAGGGTTCCGTGAAGTGGGTGCGACGTGGCAGGTGGCCCTTGGCGTGTCATCGGCGATCGGTGCTGGCGACGGCCTTGGCCAGCCGGGAGAGGTCCCGCGCGTCGCGGCTCGGCCGGGCCGCGAGTGCGATGGCCAGTGGTTGCAGTCGCTTGCGGGCGCGGACCGAGTTGAGCTTGTCTACGGCGGCGATCGCGTTGTGCGCCAGGGGGAGACCGCTCGGCTCCCCGGCCCGGACGTGGACGGTGGCCAGCACGATGCCGGACATGGCGTGGCCACGCTGGTTGATGCCCTCCCACCGACGCACCGACGCCGCGGCGAGCGGCTCCGCGACATCCAGCTGTCCCCGGCGCAGCGCCAGCAGTGCGGCCGGGCGGTCCAGGTCGCCGTAGGTGTCGGCACGGGTGGCCGACCACAACTCCCGCGCTTGGGCCATCTCGACCTCGGCGGCGTCGAGTCGACCGAGGTCGGCCAGGGCAGTCGCGGCTTCCTCCCGCGCACCCGCCTCCACGGCCGCCTTCCCGATCACCCCGACCACCACCGCGCGCGGCTCGTCGGCGGGGATGTCCCAGGACTTAACCCGCCCGAGCTGGAGCAGCTTGAGTCCGTCATCGGGGTGGCCGAATTCCCTGATGGCCAGTCCGGCGTGGATCAGGGCTTCGGCCTGCAAGTAGGCGTCCCCGGCCTCGGTGGCTAGGTCCAGCGCGGTTCTGAAGTGGTGCACCGCCCGGTTATGGCGCCAATAGTCGAACCCGGCCCACGCGGCCTCCAGGTGCAGCTCAGCCACCGCCACCTTCAGCGCGCGCGTGATCGGCTCGGGACCCGACACGCTCAGCAGCGGCTCGGCCCACGCGGCGGCGGCGCTGAGCACCTCCGGGGCGGTTCCGGCGTTGCTCGCCGCGCCGAGCCGCCAGGTCAGGTTGCGCACCTGCGTGACGTGTATTCCCTCGATCCGGTCGGGCAGCGGCACCGGATCGGGCTCGGGCAGCTCCAGTAGCTCACCCAGCTTGTGCACCGGCCGACCCACGACGGATACCCCGGCGGTGGCCAGCAGCGCCCGACGGTACATCTGTTCGTCCACCTCCTTTCGCGTGTCGGCGTCCTCGTCGTCTTTGCCAGGGTAGGCGCCATCACCGTCCTCAGCGTGGCCCGCGAGGCGCAGGTACGCCGGTGGGATGCCCAGTCCCGCACAGATGCGCTCCAACACCGTCACGTCCCGCACCTGGCGGCCCTGCACGATGTCCGACACCTCGGACTGGCACTGCCCGGTACGCCGGGCGATCTCCCGCTGACCGACCCCGTCCTGCTGCAACAGCCGATACACGGCGCTGACATCGCGAGCAGCCAGGGCGGTCCGCACCTCAGGACGCTCATACCACCGTGCCGCGTCCATGTCGCTCACCACGATCATCGCCTTCCTTCTGGGGACACCACCGTCGGGAGCACCGTAACGGCCACCATTGACGCAGTGATCACCGTACAGGCAGCTCACAGCTAAACCAGCGGAAGCGGCCAGCGCATCCAGTTCGTGTCACTGCCTAGTGACACGAACTGGATGGTCGAGTTCGCTACTACGTGGAAACAACGCGCGTCCGGATTCCCCAACCGGTTCCACGACTCGTAAGCGGTCTCGACGGTATCCCACAGTCGACGGCATCCGCCCTGAATAACACGATAGTATCCATCGGTCTCGGGTTCGCTGATGACTTGAGCGTGCGCGCCGTCCCCGGCATACATGAGAAGTCCCGGTCGGCTAATCTTCTCCATCGGATCGAAAACTTCAGTCGAGCAGATCATGTGAAGCCCGGGGAGTTCCAGTTGAAGCAACCAGGAGAAATCGTCATTCAGAACATCGATGGGAGATAATGAGGTCATCCTTCTGGTGACCTTTCTCGCGCCGACCACGATCGAGGACTCTTCATGTCGAAGCGGACTGCTCAGCTGTCGTCGCAGCCACATGAAATTGCCACCACAACGCACGACAGGGCCGATTACCTCGTCGTCATCATCGTCGTCTTGCTTGCTCAGCAGGCACAGCACGCCGGCAACGTCACCACGGAGATTGATGAGCATCACCCCCGCGGGTGCCAATTGCTCGATCCACGCCAGGGGAATCTCCGGGACCGCGCAGGTGGCGATAATTCGATCATAAGGGCCGTGGCCCGGGACGCCAGCCAGGCCGTCGCCGGCCACTAACATCGGAGAATGGTCGAGTTCGTCGAGTCGTTGCCTGGCCGCGTGTACCAGATCTGGATCGATATCGATGCTGACGACGTTTCTCCCGCCGAGACGGTGGGCCAGCAACGCCGCGTTGTACCCCGTGCCAGTACCGATCTCCAGTACGCGATGGCCGTCGCGGAGATCCAGTGCTTCCAACATTTCGATCATGAGGCTGGGCATCGTCGATGAACTTGTGGGTAACGCAGCACCCGGACCATCAGCAGCCTGTGTCAAAGGGTGTGGACGACGCTGAACGACAAGCGTCACATCTGAATACGCCCGATCCAGCCACGCGTTGACATCTGCCTCCGGGGCAACCGTGTCAGAATCCGTCACGTCGGTCCCGGCCGGAACAAACAGGTGACGAGGGGTTTGCTCCACCGCCGCGCGCCATACCTCACTACGGAGAACACCGCGCTCGGCAAGGCTGTCCGCGAGCGCCCTAGCGCGCTCCTGCCAAGCTGTAGTAATGGGTGACCTCACACCGACGCCTCGGCCAGTAAATCCGCCACCGCGGCAGTTATCGGGAGTCCCGTCTCTCGCTTCTATCCACCCGAACTGACCATTCGCATTGCATTCCAGAAAATACCAATAGTCGTCAGTGACTGCGAAATCGAAAGCGCCGTACAGGAGACCGAAATGTTTCATATAGGCCAAAATTCCATTGGATACACATGCGGGCAGTTCGACCGGTTCGTAGCGGAGTGAGGAGTAATCGATCCGCCAGTCCAGATATGCGTCTGGTGAAGTCGCGTGGATCGCCACTCCAAAAATACGTTGGCCGACTACGGTTACGCGCGCATCGTAACGTTTTGGAACCCATTCTTGGAAGAGGTTCATTGTCAACGAAAGATCAGCATTGTTGAAATCGGCAGCCGCGATTCTAGTTGTGAATACTAACTGCAGCTCGTCTCCGGTGACGATATTCGCTGCTGATAGGGGCTTGTATACAACGCCCTGTTCCGCAGCCTGGCAGAAGGCGCGAGCTTGATCTGGGTCGCTAGTCAGTAACGTACGCGGAGTTGTCAGTCCGCAGCTCGCCGCAGCGCTTAGTTGTGCAGGTTTGAACTCCGCATCCGCCACCCTGCTGGGATGGTTGACCCAGCGGGTGACTATAGAGAAGAAGAGTCCCCCGAATCCTCGTCGTGCTTCGGCGACGGCGAATGTGAGATCGCTGCCGATCACGTCATCCGGAAAAACGAAGTTAGTGGGGCGTCGGTAATAGATAGACTTCACTCGGTCCAGTGAGACCTGACTGCTCTGGGCCTTCAGCCAGCCTCGCCAGCCGAGTTTGCCGTGCAACTCGGCGTTGACGGTCAAGTGAACTGGAAAATCCGCCACATCAAACCTGTTCACCGTTTCGCCCCGACAAGTGAGCTCGGCGACAAGTCGGTCTGCGGTTCGATCGTTGGCGTTGGTAAGAACCAGAATCATGATCAAATGTCAATCGATCTCACGTTCGACCTCATTCGTGTCTTCATGGTTCTCCTCTTTTTCCGTCAATAATAATCTTGGTGTTTTCTTTCTTTATATCGATGGTGTAAGTCTTGGAGTGCTGGCCGCATTGAGGTGGTGCTCCGTCTATCCTCATTGGCATCCGCGCCAAGCGGACACCCAGAGGTCGCGCCCGAGGAGAGGTCGGTACATCCTCGGGTGTCCCGCGAGTGATGAGAGGAAACCGATCAATCGGTCCCATCAAGGGATCAACACCGTACCAGCCGAGCTGTGTCATCTAGTGGTGTCCTCTCAGGTCATACCCATCGGCCCGCAACGCAACGTTCGTCTGACGATGGCTGGCATCAAACGTACGTCACTGACGTCCGGGAGACGCGCATGCAACAATAACACTTTTCATGTATCGCAGCAAGGTTCGGTCGCTGACTTTACTGCCTTGCCAGTAGAGTGACTAGGTCAAACCGCTGTTGTCGACTGGCGCGGAGTGGTTGAGGAGGGAAGTCGATCGGGTGGTGAGGTCAGCTGAGTGGGTGCGAATTCCGGCCCCCCACCCGAGGCCCGGCTCGCCGCGCGAGCTGGACGCCTTGGGCCAGGAGACCTCCCAGCATGGCCGATCCGGTGAGCAGCGGTTGCCGGAGATCTCCGACGTGGTAGTACCAGCTCACTGGGTGCCGCGAAGAACCGTGAATGGCTGCTATGTCTAGGACACGCGACGGTCGGTCTCGGCATCAACAGATCGCCGCCGACTTACGAGCGCAGATCATGTCTGGCGATCTAGCGCCGGGAGCGCAGCTCCCGTCGACCCAGCAGTTGGTCCAGCGGTACGCCGCAGCGAACGCCACTATTCAGCGCGCTCTTGCGGCGCTCAAGGACGAGGGCTTCGTCTATAGCCAGGTTGGCAAGGGCGTCTACGTGCGCGACAAGCAGCCCTTCGTGGTGCAGGTCGCCTCCTACTTCGCCCCTAGCCCGACCGGCTATAGCTACCGGCTGCTGGACGTCACCGAACGTCAGCCGCCTGCCGAGATCACCCATGCTCTCAATCTGACCGACGACGGTAGGGCCGTAGTGCGTAAACGTTTGCTTCTGCATGACGGTGACCCCGTAGAGCTGTCCAGTTCGTACTACCCAGCCGAGATCGCTACCGGCAGCCCGTTGGCAGGACGCTCCAGGATCTCCGGTGGCGCCCCGCATGTGCTCGCCACGCTCGGCTACCCGCAACGGAATTTCACCGATCGCCTGTCTGCGCGACTGCCCACCACCGAGGAACTCGAAACCCTGGAACTACCCGGCGACGTGCCCGTCATCCGCCAGTTCCGCGTCATCTACTCCGACCAGCATCGACCGGTCGAAGCGTCGATCCTGATCAAAGGTGCCCACCGCTACGAGCTGCTATACCAACAAGCAATCCCCTGACCATCGCGTCTGTGCCGTGTTGTGGATCCGCGTCGCTGATCATTCGATTCCGGTGGTTCCCGCCGTCGGCGGTTCGGTGAGTCGGCGTTGCTCGGCGAGCAGGTCGTCCACCGATGCGCTCCCGCTGGCGTAGCGGGAACCGATCTCGGCGTTGCAGGTGTCCACCACGTGCTGCACTTCGCGGCGGCGCTGGGACACCGAGGTCTCCTCCGTCTGGTAGGCGGCCAGGGCATCGTCGAGCGTGTCGCTAGGCAGCGCCGAGACGTCCGACAGGTCGACATCGGCGACCAGCGCCTCGACGTGGCGGCGGTGCGCCTCTGCTTGCGAGGGCAGCAGCGTCTGGTGGCGGCCTGAGCCGGTGGCCGGGCCCACCGCGTTCTCCGCCAGGATCCGGGCCAGCTCGGTGATGACGGGGGCGCTGCCACCCTCCTGACGACGGCGTTGCTCGGCGCGCACGATGTCGATCCGGGCGTGCAACAGCCGGCGAAGGTAGGACAGGTCGGTCTCCTCCTGCGCCGCGAGGTCCCGTCGCGCCCGTAGGTCCCCCAATTCGAGTTCGCCGAGGTCCGCGACGTACGCCGGGTCCAGCACCCGATCGATCCGCCGACGCCCACCAGGACGTATCTCGATCACGCCGACCATCCTGACACCATCGGTCAGCCGCGCAGGCGGCGCAGGGCGGCGCGGCCGGGGGGCTCGCCGGAGTCGGGGGGGATGGAGTCGGGGTCGATCTCCGCGGCGGCCTCGCCCGCGAGCAGGGGGGTGGTGGGGTCCAGCGAGCGCTTCAGCAGGGCCAGGGCGATGGAGCCCAGCTCGTGATGGGTGGCCACGGTGCCCACCCGGCCGACCACACGCTCACCGGCCCGTACCGGGTCACCGGTGATGGGTGCCTTCTCGGGTGACTCCAGATGCAGCAGCACCATCCGCCGGGGCGGGCGGCCCAGATTGGACACCCGGGCGACCGTCTCCTGGCCCCGGTAGCACCCCTTGTCCAGGTGCACCGCGGGACCGATCCAGCCGACTTCGTGCGGAATGGTGCGCTCGTCGGTGTCGATGCCCAGCCGCGGGCGCAGCGCCGCCGCCCGGATGGCCTCGTACGCCCAGCTGCCGGCCGGGGTGGCACCGGCCTCGACGAGCCGTTGCCAGACCCTGACGAGCTCCTCGCGCGGCACCAGCAGATCCGTCCGGCCCGCCACCGCGCGCACGAACCCGCCCAGCTCGGCGACCCGCGCGATCACCTGGTCAGCATCGGGGCCCAGCAGGGACAGCACGGCCAGTTCCGCCGTCGCATCCCGTGGCGTCACCTTCGACCAGAAGACCATCGAGTTCAGGTAGGCCAGTAACTCCGGCGCCCGCCCTGGCTCGGTGTCCAGCCATACCGTGCCGTCGACGTGAGAGAGCACGGCGTGGTGCTCGACGTGCCCCCGCAGGTCCAGCACCAGCGCCTCGGTGTGCTCGCCCTCGCCCAGCATGAGCAGGTGCTGGGAGGTGATGGTGTGCAGCCAACCCAGCCGGTCTTCGCCGGGAACGGCGATGACCTCGCGGTTCGACCGGTCGACCAGAGCGGCGCCGCGCTCGGCGGCGCGCTGCTCACCCAGCGGGTCGCCGTGGTGCCAGGCCACCCCGGGGTCGGGCGAGTCCCCAGGCGGGGGCACCGCGCCCGGCAGTTCCAGCAGCGGCGAGCTCACGAGACGGTGCTCTCCATCGTGACTCCGGCGTGCTCGGTACAGCGCCCGGACAGCGCCAGGTGGCTGGGATCCAGCACGAACCCGAACCGCTCTCGCAACCGCGCGGTGAGCTCGATCAGCTCCGCCGGCGGTACCTCGGTGATCTCGCCACAGCGGTGGCACACCAGGTGGACGTGATCATGCGCCTGGGTGGAGTAACTCGGTGCGCCGTGTCCGAGGTGGGTGTGCCGCACCAGGTCGAGACCCTCCAGCAGTTCCAGGGTGCGGTAGATGGTGGTGATGTTGACCGCGGGCGCGACGCGCTGGACGTGCTCGCAGATCCGCTCCGGGGTGGCGTGCTCCAGTTCGCGCACCGCATCGAGCACGAGCTGCCGTTGCGGGGTCATCCGCATCCCCCGTTCATGCAGGGTGCGCCGCAGGCTGGTGTCCACAACCATGATGGTAGCGCTGGGTGCCGCACTCAGGCGGGTATTGCCGCCGCCGCGCATTAACGTTGCCGAACCCACCGCGGCGCGGTTAGCGTGCAAGCACACGGGAAAGGAGGTGGTCCAGCGTTGAACGGCTATAGGACTCGTGAGGTGGCTGCCAGCTAGAGCCGCCGACGGCCGTGGAAGGCCACCTCCACCTGGCACCCCGTCTTGTCACGACGGTGTGGACTGCGAGAGGCGGCCGGCGAATCCAAGGCAGTCACCCAGCCCCCGGGATCGTCTGAGCCCCAGTCCCGCTCAGACTTGCCGCCCCCAGCGGCAGATCCCGGGGGCTGACTGCTGTTCGGGGCGCGTTCTGGGGACAGACTGCAGTAATCGAGCACAGTTTTACTGCAGTCTGTCCCCAGAACGCAGTAAGTGGGGGAGTGGGTGGGTCAGCCGGCTACGCGGTGGAGGCGGGCGGAGGCGTGGGGTTGTAGGGGCTGGGCGACCATGGCGCGTTGCTCTACGTAGGCTAGGTCGCCGTCGACGATGCCGTAGAGGCGGTGGGCGCCGGTGACCTCCTTGGCCGAGGCGCTGCGCACCACGGCGTCGGTGGACAGCTCCCACGAGGTCTGGTTGCGGGGCCGCCCGTAGTAGAGCTCCACGATGCCGGTGCCGTGCGCGGCGAGCACCTCGATGGTGTCATCGGCCTGGGGGCGCCAGAACCCGGTTTCCCGGGCCGCCGGCCGGATCACGTTGCCGGCCTCGTCGAGCAGCCACGCCCGCGCCTCGTAACGCAGGAACGGCCGCCCGTCGTGGCAGAACACCACCTGCTGACCGAAGTGGTACGGCCCGTCAATCGTCGGATAGACGATCTCTCCGGTGCCTCGCCAGACACCGACCAGGGGCAGCAACGTGAGGCAGCGCGGGTGCAGCTCGGGGCCCTCACGCAGGTTCGCGGTGTCACCGGGAACCGGGAGATCGGTGAACTCGGGAATGTTGCGGATACCGGTGTGCTGCGCGCGCTGCGCAGCCACTCGCAGGGCGTCGTCGCTGCTGGAATCATCGGGGGCTGCCACGCCCGAGATCATAGAACGGCCGGCCCGGCATCAGCCCACTTGTAGCTGCAGCAGTTGCAGCTTGGCGTCCTCCAGTTCCACCTCGAAGACACCGGGGGTGTTCGCGGTGAACGCGACCGACCCGGTAGCGCCGGCGGGAACCCTGGTCTTGCGGTCGTAACCGTGCACATGGATCTCGTCAGCCACATCGCTGCTCACCGACAGCACGATCGGGGTACCCAGGGGCACCGCGACCCGGCCGACGTCGCCGCTGGCCTTGCCGCCTTGGACCTTGACGCTGATCGTGCGCACGGTGGGTGCGGCCGGTGCGGGTGCTGCCCCCGCTGCCGCACCGCTGGGCGCCGTGCCGGCCTCGTTCCCGCAGCCGGCGAGTACACCCACCGCCACTGCGCCCGCCGCCACCAGAATCGCCACCCGACTCACTTGCCTACCTCCCCTGTTACCGGCTGTGCAAGGGCGCTTAGCCTGCCATGACCTTAATCATGTGTATACAGTGGGATACTGATGCACATCTTGGAGGTGGGGGCGGTGCGCACGAATATCGATATCGACGACGAACTGCTGGCCGAGGCTGCGCAGATAGCCGGCACGACGACGAAGAAATCGACGGTGGAGGCGGCGCTGCGGGAGCTCATCCGGCAGCACAAGGTGCGGCGGGTCCTCGAGCTGTGGGGCAACTTCGACTGGGAGGGCGACCTGCACGAGATGCGGCGCAGCCGCTCAGAGTGATCTCGGTCATCATCGACTCCAGTGTGTGGATCGATTTCCTCGCCGGAAAGCCCACCTGGCAGGCGCTGAACCTGCGCGAGCGGATCCGCCGGGGGGAGCCGATCGGGCTGACCGACATCGTGCTCACCGAGCTGCTGCGGGGTGCCCGTGATGATCAAGAACTGGCCAGGTTGGAGAACTATCTCGGGGTGTTCGAGGTGGCTCAGCTGGAGTCGTTGGAGGATTTTCGGCTCGCTGCGGCGTTGTATCGGGTCGGTCGCGCGGTCGGCACCCCGATCCGCGCTCTCACCGGCTGTCTCATCGCTGCGGTGTGCATCCGGGAGCGGCTGCCCCTGCTGCACGATGACCGCGACTTCGATCGCCTGGCCGGCCTGAGCGAACTCGCCGTCGTGCGCCTGCCCTGAGTCCGGCGCCGCCGGCCTCACGTGAGCTCACGCGGTCGCGACGCGGTCGGTGGCGGCGATCCGGCGGCGCACGGTGACCAGCGCCCCGTGGCGGGGCACCATGGTGACGTGGCGGGGTCGTACCGGTTCGTCCGGCGCGGTGGTCGGGACCAGCTCGACCCGGCGCAGGACCTCCCGCAGCACGGTGCGCATCTCGACCTGCGCGAAGGTCGCGCCGAGGCAGCGGCGCACCCCGCCGCCGAACGGTAGCCAGACGGCAGGGTCGGGTCTCTGGTCGAGGAAGCGCTGTGGCTGGAACTCCTCCGGGTCGGGGTAATGCCGGCTGCTGTGGTGCACCAGGTTGATGCTGGGAGCCAGGATGACGCCGGCCGGCAGGTGATAGCCCCCCAGTTCCAGCGCGGCGGTGAGCTTGCGGCCGAACTCGAAGACCACCGGGCGCACGCGCAGGCTCTCCCGGCACACCGCATCGAGCCAGGCGTCGTCTCCCTCCGCCGCGGCCTGCGCGGTGCGCGCCAGCAGTTCGGGGTGGCGGGTCAGCCGCTCGAAGGCCCAGGACAGCGCGGTTGCGGTGGTGTCGTGCCCGGCGAGCAGCAGCGTGACGAGGTGGTCGACGAGCTCGCCGTCGGGCATCGACGCCCCGGTGCCGTCGATGCCGCGCACCAGCATCGCCAGCCCGTCGGTCCGTTCCTCGAGCCGCCGATCGGCGCGGCAGCGGGTGATCTCGTCGGTGAGCAGCGCCAGCGCGGCGGCCCGGCGCTCCGCGCGGCGGCGCCACATGCCGAACCGGAGCAGCACCCGCGGCGGCGGGATCAGCTCCATCGGGGAGCCGATCTCCAGCATCGGCGGCAGCGTCGTGCGCAGCGCGCTGAGCCGGTGCTCGTCGTGCACGCCGATGACGGTGCGCAGGATGACTTCGAGGGTGAGCCGCTGCATCCGGGGGTACAACGGGAACTGCTCACCCACCGGCCACCGCGCGACCTCCTCAGCGGTGATGGTGATCATCTCGGCGACTTGCCGGCGCACCGAGTCACCGTGAAACGCCGGCAGCATGATTCCGCGGCTGCGCCGGTGATTGTCGTCATCGAGCACGAGCAGCGATCTGGTCCCCACCACCGGGGCGAGCGGGGCGGCCGCCTCCCCGGCGTGGAAGATCGCCGGGTCGCCCCGGGTCACCGTCCGGATGTCCGCCGGGTCGGCGAGAAACACCAGCGTGCCGATCACGGGAATCCGGACGGCGAACAGATCGCCATAACGCTGGTGGCAGCTGTGCACGAAGCGGATCGGGTCCAGCCAGATCAGCCCGGCCTGCAGCACTGCCGGCAGCGGCGGGCCAGGAGGAAACACCCCTTGAGGGTACGCAATGAGCGGGCTGGGCGGGGTTATCGAATGCCTGATAACTCCCGCCCAGCCCGCTGGATGCGCTCAGGACACGGCGACATCCGCGGCGAACAGGCCGGGGCCGTTAGCGGTGACGGTGGTTTCGCCGTTGCCGGATCGGTGGAGGGCCCGGATGGTCCAAGTGCCCGGCGCGGTGAAGAACCGGAAGGTCCCGGAGGCGGAGGACACCACCTCTGCGGTGAACTCCCCGGTGCCGTCGAGTAAGCGCACGAAGGCACCTCCGATCGGTTCGCCGGCAGCTCGTACCGTGCCGGCCAGCACGGTGGCCGTGCTCAGATCCGTCCCGGGTGGCAGTTCCTGGGTCTGTTCCGGTGCTCCGCACATCGGCGATCAGCCCTTGCTGCCGAGCTCGATGGGGGCGCCGACGAGCGAGCCGTACTCGGTCCAGGAACCGTCGTAGTTCTTGACGTCGGAGTGCCCCAACAGCTCGTGCAGCACGAACCAGGTGTGGCTGGAGCGCTCACCGATCCGGCAGTAGGCGATGGTCGCCTTGCTGCTGTCCAGCCCGGCCGCCCCGTAGAGCGCCGCCAACTCGTCGTCGGATTTGAAGGTGCCGTCCTCGTTGGCGGCCTTGGACCAGGGCACGTTCAGCGCGGTGGGGATGTGGCCGGGTCGCTGCGCCTGCTCTTGCGGTAGGTGCGCCGGCGCCATGATCTTGCCGGAGAACTCGTCCGGTGAGCGGACGTCGACCAGGTTCTTGCTGCCGATCGCGTCGACCGCTTCCTGGCGGAACGCCCGGATCGTGGTGTCCTGGTCGTGCGCGGCGGTGTAGCTGGTGGCCGGCCGGCTCACCTCGTCGGTGGTCAGGGTGCGGTTGTCGAGTTCCCACTTCTTGCGCCCGCCGTCGAGCAGCTTGACGTCACCGTGCCCGTAGAGCTTGAAATACCAGTAGGCGTAAGCGGCGAACCAGTTGTTGTTCCCGCCGTAGAGCACCACGGTGTCGTCGTTGCTGATGCCTTTGTCCGAGAGCAGCTTCTCGAAAGCGCCCTTGTCCACGAAGTCGCGGATCACCGGGTCCTGCAACTCGGTCTTCCAGTCGATCTTCACTGCGCCGGGGATGTGCCCCGTGTCGTAGGCGGCGGTGTCCTCGTCGACCTCGACGAACACGACGCCATCGGTGTCCAGATTCTGTTCTGCCCAGTCTGGCGTGACCAGGACGTTCTCGCGGCTCATGCCACAGCTCCTCGTTCGGTGTTGGTGTGGGTCGCTACCACGGCACAGCCCTTGACCGGGTTGTTCACCAGCTGCACCTGCAGATCGTGAGCGAATCACCGCCGGTCAGGGCATAGGACAGAGGCTGCTGTGCATACGGCAGAAATCGACCACCCTGCGCTTGGTCAGCAGCGAGTGCACGAGGGCGAGACTACCGGAATTTCCGGTCGGCGCCGAGGTACAAGTCGTCGTCACCGGACCTGCTACCTCGGGTCATGGCGGGCAACGGCACCCGGAGTCCCGCTGGAACCGGTCGGCGCATCGCGTCCTCGATCAGCGTGTCGGGCGGGCGCAGTCCCAGTTCTGCTTCCACGAACCGGGCGGCCAGCGCCGACCAGTCGTGTGCGCGACGCAGCATCGCGTGGCCCTCGCCGAGCACGTCGAAACGGCACACCCGGGACGTGACCTGCTTGGCGCGCACCGCGAACTGGTAGGACAGCCGCGGGTCAGTGCAGCGCTCCCGGTCGCCGTGGGCGATGAGCACCGACCGCCCGGCGAGCTGGTGCACCGGCTCATCGTCGGTGGTCCATGGCGCCAACGCACACACCGCGGTCACAGCCGGGTCGTCAGCCACCCGCAGTGCCGCCCGCCCGCCCATCGAATGGCCCAGCAGCGCTATCGACGCGTGCGGGTGCTGATCCCGCAGCTGCGTCAATGCCCACCTCGCGTCCTGCACCGGGTGGCGCTGCGGCTCGTTCCATCCCCGGTAGCGATATCGCAGGATGCGTACCGACATTCCGCGCCCGCCATCCCGCCGGTGGAGAAACCGGGCGAAAGAGACCATTCGCAGATAGCCCAGTTGTGTTCGCCGCCGAGCGGTGGTCAGGCTGCGGGCCTGCCCCCCGTGCAACACCAGCACGATGGAACGCACCGTGGCTGGATCGGTCGGCCAGCGATCCTCGATCCACGGTGCAGGTTCGTCCCAGGGTTTCGCTCCTCCAGGCTACAGAGGTCTCGGTGGCGGCTTGCTGGGCACACGATGCCGGGTCAGCCGGTGTTGGCCGCGACTTGGCGCATCGAGGCTTGGCGCATCGAGGCTTGGCGCATCGAGACGTTGGTCGCGGTGCCCTCCACGATCACTGCCCCGGTTTGTACCCAGACCCTGGTGGGGGTGGCGGCGAACGGTAGCTCCCCGAGTTTCACATCGGTGCTCAGCGTCTTGAGCAGGGTCTGCCGCACGATCCGCGGCAGGCCCACCTTGCCGACGCCGTCGCGGGCCAGCCGGACGTCCAAGACGGTGATCCGCACCACCCCACCGGTGAGCTCGATCAGCCCGATCCCGACGATCTCGGTGCGCGCTCCGACGAGATCGGTGCTCGCCTGCATCCGCACCGGCGCACGGTTACCCCTGGGGGAATCGCCGACCGGTGTGCCCGCCGGCAGCAGTTCCTTGATCTCCTGGTCAGAGGGTTGTTGAATCCGGAGGTCCTCGATTCCGATCGCTCGCCCCAGGTCGGTGTCCTTGATCCGGACCCGGCCGTCCACCCGGGCGGCCCGCACCGAGTGCATATCACCGGCGCTCACCTCGGACAATGGTGCGTCGACGCCGTAGAGCGTCGCCTCCACGTCGACATCGCGCAGCGGGTCCACCGGGACCGCGCTGGCCCGCACGTCGATGGAGGAGTAGTGGCCGGCCACGGCCTGGGTCAGGAACGGGAAGCCGTTGATCCGCACGGACGGGTCGCTGGCCAGCATCAGTTGCTGGCGCACCTGCTGGGCTACCGTGTGCTCGGCGAACGCTGCGGCACCGAAATCCACCGCCACCGCGAGGACCACGATCACCAGCAATGTGATGATTATCTTGCGCACGTAGCTCTACCGTCCTGTCCGTTTCGTATTGATCCTGCGGCAGGCACGGTATTCTCCGCAGAAAGCCTGGTAAGTCGCGACCCGGTAATGAGATTTACCGGCCTCCAACGGCAGGAGGGAGCGGGCATGGAGCTGTTGTTGCTCACCGCGGATCCCGGACCGGCTTCGGTGTTGCCTGCGCTGGCCCTGTTGGGGCACAGCGTGCGCTCGGCCGCCCCCGAGGTCGCCGCCCTGCTCGACGCGGGCCCCTACGACGCGGTGCTGGTCGACGCGCGCCTGGACCTGGCCGGTTCGCGCAGCCTGTGCCGGTTGCTGGGATCCACCGGGCTGGACGTCCCGGTGGTGGTGGTGATCTCAGAGGGTGGCCTGGTCGCGTTATCGGCTGATTGGGGGTCCGACGAGGTCCTGCTGCCCACCGCGGGCCCGGCCGAGGTCGACGCCCGGCTGCGGCTGTTGGTCGCCCGGCGTGCCACCGAGTCCAGCGTGGGTCGCGGCAGCGCCTTGGTGCTGGGTGAGCTGGTGATCGACGAGGCGACCTACACCGCCCGGCTCAAGGGCCGGCCGCTGGATCTGACCTACAAGGAATTCGAGTTGCTCAAATACCTCGCGCAGCACGCAGGCCGGGTGTTCACCCGGGCGCAGTTGCTGCAGGAGGTGTGGGGTTATGACTTCTTCGGCGGTACCCGCACGGTCGATGTGCACGTACGGCGGCTGCGGGCCAAGCTCGGCCCCGAGCACGAGCAGCTCATCGGCACGGTGCGCAACGTGGGTTACAAGTTCGTCCGCCCGGTGCGCAACATGAGTTCCCGGGAGCGGGCCGAGCAGGAGCGCGCCGCCGAGCAGGAAGCCGGGGCCGCGGAGGGCGCCGATTCGGAGTGGGCCGATTCCGATCCGGCTGACCTCCGGACGGTCGGGTCACGCGCACTGCCTGCGCAGCGGAGTTGACCAGGGCATGACCCTGGTGCTGACCTGGCTCGCCCGGCCGTCGGACGGTCAGATCGCGGATACGGTCACGCTGCTGGATGCTGCCGAGGCCGCCGACGGTGTGCACGCCATCTCCGAAGCCGCGATGTTGCGCCTGCGTCCTGGAAATTCGAGTTCGCCGACCGGGGTGCACCTGCTGGCTCACGATGCCACCGGCACGCTGGTCGGCTACGCGGCTCTGGACGAGCGGTCCGTGCGCCGCACCGCCGAGTTCGTGGTGCACCCGCGGTACCGGCGCCGTGGGGTGGGCGGCGCGCTGCTCGCGGCGCTGCTCGACCGTGTCCACGGCCCGCTGTGGGTGTGGGCGCACGGCGAGCATCCAGCCGCGCTGCGGCTCTTGGAACGGGGACTGGGACAACGGGCCGGGCTGGTCAGCCGCCGTGCGCTGTTCCAGTTGCGTCGCGGCCTGGCCGATCCGGTCCCGGTACGCCCGCTGCCCGAGGGCGTGGCGCTGCGGGCGTTCGTGCCGGGGGAGGACGAGGCCGCGGTGGTGGCAGTGAACGGGCGCGCGTTCGCTTGGCATCCCGAGCAGAGCCGGTTGGACACCCGCGAGCTCACGGTCCTGGAAACGCAGCCGTGGTTCGATCCCAAGGGTTTCCTGCTGGCGGTCGACCCGGTTGACCGGTTGCTCGGCTTCCACTGGACCAAGATGCATCCCCACGGCTTGGGCGAGGTCTATGTGCTCGCGGTCGACCCCGACGCGCAGGGCACCGGCCTCGGTAGCGCGCTGACCGTGGCCGGGCTGGTGTATCTGCGTGAGCGGGGGGCCCCGGAGGCGATGCTCTACGTCGATTCCGACAACGCCGCTGCGCTGCGTACCTACCAGAAGCTGGGTTTTGCGCATCACCACATCGACGTGGAGTTCCTGATCGACCCTTCGTCCGCACCGCCGGTGCGCTCGGCTGGCGGGTAGGTAGGAATCACCGTTGCACGGGCAGGCCGGTGACGAAGAAGTTGACCTGGCCCGCGATCGCCACCGCATGGTCGGCGAAACGTTCGTAATAGCGGCCGATCAGGGCGGCGTCCACCGCCGGTTCGACGCCATGTGACCAGTTCTCGGCGAACAGGATCCGGAAGATGCGCCGGCGCAGCTCGTCCACCTCGTCGTCGGCCTGGGCCAGTCGCTGAGCGGACATCGGGTCGCGGTTCTCGATCGCTGTCGCGGCCTCCTGAGCGAGGGTGGTGGCGAGTAACCCCATCCGGGCGAACACCGGGCGGACGTCGTCCGGAATCGGTACGGTCGGATGCTTCATCCGGGCGATCTTGGCGATGTGCTGGGCCAGGTTGCTCATGCGTTCCACGTCGCCCACCACGTGCATGGCCGCGACCACCACCCGCAGGTCAGTGGCCACCGGTGCCTGCAGGACGAGCAGCTTGACGCAGCGCTGGTCCATGTCCTCACACAGCGCCCTCGTCTCGCTCTCATCGGAGATGACCAGCTCGGCGAGTCCCAGGTCGGCCTGCCTCAGCGCAGTCGAGGCAGTGGTCATCATCTGGCCTGCCAGCCGGACGGATCTGGCCATGTCGCGGATCAGGCTGTCCAGCTCGGTATGGAAGCTCTCGCGCATTGCCGCCAGGGTACGGGTGCGACTTCACTCCGTCTGGGCGTTGATGTGAACCGGAGGTGAACGCCCGGTGGTCGGCTCCGGGTCTGGGCTCACCCACCGGAGTGCGGGAGCTCGGCGTCCGGAATCGCGAGGTCCATGGGGTCATCCAGCCAACCCTGCGGTAACGCCACTCGGCCGGGCGAACCCTGGCGTCCCCGTGGACCGTCGGCCCCTGCGGGGAACGGGGCGGCGGCGTCCAGCCGGGCGAGCTCGGTGTCCAGCTCGGTGAAGCTGGACACCATCCCCAGCGCCCGCCGCACATCGCCGCCGACCGGGAAGCCATGAAGGTACCAGGAGACGTGCTTGCGCAGGTCACGCAGCCCTTTGTCGGGACCGAGGTGCTCGGCGAGCAGCCCGGCGTGGCGGCGCAGGATGGCTGCCACCTGCCCGAGCGTCGGTGGCATCGGGGCCGGGACGCCCTGAAAGGCCGCCTGCAGCTCGGCGAACAGCCAGGGCCGTCCCAGGCAACCGCGGCCCACCACGACCCCGTCGCAGCCGGTGTGCTCGACCATCCGGATCGCGTCCGCAGCGGCGAAGATGTCCCCGTTACCCAGCACCGGGATCGACGTGACGGCCTGCTTGAGTGCACCGATGGCGTCCCAGTCGGCGCTGCCCGAGTAGCGCTGCGCGGCGGTGCGCGCGTGCAGTGCCACCGCGGCCACTCCGGCTTGTTCGGCGATCCGGCCGGCGTCGAGGAACGTGCGGTACTCGTCGTCGATGCCGATCCGGAACTTCACCGTGACCGGAAGGCGCCCGGCGGCCTCGACGGCGCCACGGACGATCTCGCCGAACAGGGCCCGCTTGTAGGGCAGCGCGGCGCCGCCGCCGCGCCGGGTGACTTTAGGGACCGGGCAGCCGAAGTTGAGATCGATGTGATCAGCGAGATCCTCGTCGCGGACCAACTCCACGGCCTTGCGGATCGTCGCCGGATCGACCCCGTAGAGCTGCATCGAGCGGGGTTGTTCCGCCGCATCGAAATCAATCATCTTCCACGTGCTGGGGTGCCGTTCCACCAGGGCCCGACTAGTGATCATCTCGCAGACGAACAACCCGGCGCCCTGTTCGCGGCACAGCCGCCGGAACGCCACGTTGGTGATCCCTGCCATCGGCGCGAGCACAACCGGCGGGTCGACCCGGTAAGGCCCGATCCGCAACGGTTCTCTCCCCACAGCCACGCCTCCATCATCCCTTCCCCCACCTCCCGCGTATCGCCCCCTCCTGCCCCGTGTGCCGACCTCTGACCCGGTGAGCGGTTGAGCTTCCCCGCCGATCGGCCTAGCGTCGGGTCAGGGCGACAACCGACCAGAGCAGCGAGGTGGTCCACATGCGGGCGAGCATCGGTGACCGGTTGTGCGTGCATGGCCGTACCGTCGACCGGCCGGATCGCATGGGAGATGTGCTGGAGGTGCGGGGGCCGGATGGTCAGCCGCCCTATCTCGTCCGATTCGACGACGGCCACGAGCGTCTGATGTATCCGGGCCCGGACTGTGAGGTGCACCCGGCCGCAGGCGGCTAGGCCGGACGAGATCTCCGCGTTGGCGACCTGGCAGGGCAAGCCGCGCATCGGCATCGACCACGCCGTCGCCGCCGGTCAGTGGGCCGATCGCACCGATGACATGCGCTTGCGCGCCTACACTGCTGGCGTGGCCGCACGGGCGTACGCCGCCGACGGGCAGCGAGACGCCTGCGTGAAAGCACTCGACGCCGCCCATACCACCCTCACGAGGGCCGATGACCAGGCCCCGAGCTATAGCACGTATGACGAAGCGATACACATCTCGATTCGCGGCGGGTGCCACCTCACACTCGGTGAGGCTGACCGCACTATTTCCTATGCACAACAGTCCCTCAAACTCCTGGACCGGTCACGCGCTCGAGGGCTAGCTATGACTATCGTCGACCTCGGTGAGGCATATACGCAGTGCAATGAGATCGACGAAGCGGCCCGGCTGCTCGGTGATGCCGGGGACATCACGGCGCGCAACAGTTCCGCCCGGCTGATCGAGCGACTGGAACACGCCCGCGCCAGTCTGCAACCCTGGCAGGACACTGCCGCCGTTCACACACTCGATGAGCGTTTAACGGCTTATGGGCTGCGGTGAGAGAGCGGGGAGACGCGCGTCTGACCCCTTGAGCTGGGACGATCCTGTCGTTAAGCTGCCAGCTGTGAAGTCCAGCGGCGCTGAGCCGTGTCCCGAAGTCTCTGTGGACAGTCCGCTGTCCTCGGCCAGTGTGCGTTATAGCTTGTCGAAAGCTGCCGGTGCCGATGGGCCAGGACCTCACGAGAGCCGTCCCTTTGGGCTTCGTTTCGCTCGGGCTGTACCGATTCCGGTACGTCCGGATGTTCACTACTGCCACCAGCAGCAGGTCGCTGTCGATGACGTCGGTCGACCGCTGATCGAGCGGATGGGCTGGGAGGAAGAACAAGGGAAGGAATGGGAGAGTAAGACCTACAGTGACGGTGATGAGGGTCAGGAGGAAGACACCTGGGGCTGGGAAGAGCAGTGACCGTCGTCATCTTCTCGGAAAAAGCCGACATCCCTGTCGATGCCGTGGTTCGTGAGCTCGCGGCGCGCAATGTTCCCGTCTTTCGTGCGGATACCAGTTGGTTTCCCCGTTCATTAGTGCTGGAGGCGCAGCTCGACAGCGATGGCACCTGGACCGGAATACTGGCGACCAAGCACCGCACGGTGGATCTGGTCGATATCCGATCAATCTGGTCCCGTCATCCGGGCGTGTTCTCCTTCGCTGAGGGCATGACCGACGTTGAGCGGGCTTACGCCCACCGGGAGGCCCGCCTTGGTCTTGGTGGTGTGCTGGCCAGCTTGGATGTGTTGTGGGTCAATCATCCCAACCGGTCGGCAGATAGTGCCTATAAGCCGGTTCAATTAGCGGTGGCGACGCGCTGCGGGCTGGCCACTGCCGCGACCCTGATCACCAACAGCCCGGAGGCGGTGCGGCGCTTCGCCATCGCAAGCCCCACGGGCGTGGTGCGCAAGTCGCTGGGACCCAACACGGTCACCGAGGGCGACACGGTCACCGTGGCCTTCACTCACAGGCTGACGTCTGCTGACCTGGCTGATCTGTCCGGAGTGGACGCTACCGCGACGCAGGTGCAGCGATGGGTGAGCAAGATTCACGAAGCCAGAGTCGTCTGTGTGGGCGAACAGATGTTCACCATCCTGATTCGCGCCGGATCAGCGGACTCTCGGGTGGACTGGCGGGCGGACTATCCGTCGCTGAGCTACGAATGGGTCGACACCCCACCTGAGATAGAAAAAGGACTCTGCGCCTATATGGCAACGATGGGCCTGACCTACGCCGCGATCGACTTCGCCATCAGCGCTGATCAGCGCTGGATTTTTCTGGAATCTAATAGTGCGGGACAGTATTTCTGGCTTGAAGCCAATACCGGGGCGCCGATCACCCATGCCCTCTGTGATGTCCTGGCCGCAGGAGCACACCCGTGACCGTGCTCGCGGAGGAGTGGCGTCGCCGAGCGAGCGAGCTCGCCCGGGGACTGGTCGCAGCGGGCAAGCTGTGGTCAGCGCCGTGGCAGGAGGCGATCTGCGCAGTACCCCGCCACGAGCTTGTCCCCGACCTGCTGCGCCGTGACCCCGACGGTTCGTGGCACCAGCTGGACACCACCACCGCCCAGGGCCAACGGGACTGGCTGGAGCAGGTGTACTCCAACAAAACCCTGCTGACCGCCGCGGCTGAGGGCCCAGGACCTCGCAGCCTGCGCTCGTCCTCCAGCATGCCGGGGTTGATGACCCGCATGCTGGAAACCCTCGACGTGCATGAGGGGCACCGAGTGCTGGAGATCGGCACCGGAACCGGCTACAACGCGGCCCTGCTCGCCCACCGACTCGGGGACGCCAACGTGTTCTCCGTCGACATCGAACCAGACCTCGTCGAACTGGCCCGAGAGCGACTCGACCGGATCGGCTACCACCCCACCCTGGTCGCCACCGACGGTGCGGCCGGGCTAGCCGAGCACGCCCCGTTCGATCGGATCATCTCCACCTGCGCCGTCCCGGCCCTGCCGTGGGCCTGGGTGGAACAGACCAGCCCCGGCGGTGTGATCCTCACCGATGTCAAACCCGCCCGAGGCGCGGGCAGCCTGGTACGGCTCACCCGCTACCCAGACCGCGCCGAGGGGCACTTCGACCCGACCTACGCCGCCTTCATGGACCTGCGCCACCACCCCGCCGCCCACGCACCGCAGCGACCCAGACCCCGCAGACAACCCGACGCGCAGCCCGACCGGCGCACCACCACGCTCGACCCCCGCACACCCTGGAAGTCTCTGGTGGTGTGGTTTTTGGCCAGCTTCGATCTCGGCGCTGACATCGCAGTCGGCTACGGCCGTCCCGACCAGAACCGCAACCCCACTGTCACCTCCATCACCATAGGTGACGGATCCTGGGCGGAAATCACTCTCACCGAAGACCAGGGAACCCACCAGGTCCAGGAAGGTGGACCACGCCGAGTGTGGCGAATCATCGAGAACGCCCACGCCCTGTGGACCACACTCGGACAACCCAACTGGGACCGCCTCGGCCTGACCGTGACCCCTGACCAGCAACGAGTCTGGCTGGACACCCCCACCAGCATTCATCACTGGCCACTAGCTCCACCCCCCGATTCCTGCACTCGCTCGCCGAGGGCAGTGTCAACCAGTCGTTGGCGTTGTTCCGGCCATAGCTGATCACTACCGGCAAGGACCACGCCAGCGCTGCTTCTGCCACGTACTCGGCGCATCACGGCTCCAACTTCCACGCGTGCCCGTACGATCTCCGTCCAGTCAGAGATCAGCGGATCGGCGGCATCTGGGATGCGCCCGAACTGCATCCAAGCGGCGAATGCGGCTGCTTCGCCGTCAGTGTTGTAGAGCTGGCGGGCTTCCAGGCGGAAGGCTGAGGTGGCGAACGTGCGAAGCATCCGCATCAGGTCCACGAAAGCCATCGTGTCACCGTCAAGCGCGGCAACGGCGTCTACTGCGAGCAGGGTGGGTAGCTGCACCGCATCTCACCAGGCGGTATGTCGATGCCCGGGCTGTCGGTACGCCAACCCTGCACCAGCAACATGACCTGGTTCACCAGTCGAATTGCTGGATCAGGACCTGGCCCGCCTGGCCTGTTCGCTGCGGGTGCTCCTGAAGGACTTCGGGCCGTGGTTGAGTGTGGTTGGAGACGATCCGTCGCACGCATGAACGACCGGAGGTAGGGGCGTGACCAGTCATTTCATTGATCGGATTCGTCGGGGAGAAGGGAGCAGGGTCGCGGAGCGCCCGCCTCCGTGAGGTTGGCCGCGCTGATCGGTCGGGCTATCCGCGCGGCTGTCTCGGACATCACGCCGCTGCGGGAGTCGGCGGCCTTCCGGCGGTTGTTCGCCGGTCAGACCGTCTCGCAGATCGGCACGCAGGTAACGCGGGTCGCGGTACCGCTGCAGGTGTACGCGATCACCCGGTCGTCGCTGGACGTCGGCCTCATCGGGCTCGCCGCCTTCGTGCCGTTGGTGGTGTTCGGGCTCTACGGCGGATCGATCGTCGACGCGGTCGATCGTCGCAAGCTGGTGCTGGTGACCTCGACCGGGACGTTGCTGGTCAGCGTCGTGCTGATGGTCCAGGCGGTGCTTCAGTTCAATCGGGTCGGTGTGTTGTTCGGCTGCGTCGTCGTGCAGTCGGCGTTCGCGGCGGTGGACTCGCCGGCCCGGCGGGCGATCATCCCGCAGCTGGTGCGGGTCGAGAAGCTGCCTGCGGCCAACACGCTGAGCTACGGCAGCCTGCAGCTCACGATGATCGTGGGCCCGCTGCTGGCCGGGGTGGCGGTGGCCGCCGGTGGCTTCGAGTGGGCCTACGCGATCGACGTCGTGTCGTTCGCAGGCGCTTTCTACGCGGCGGTGCGGTTGCCCTCGTTGCCGCCTGGTGAGGGCGCTCAACGCGCCGGGTTTGCCTCGGTGGTGGAAGGGCTCCGGTTCCTCGTGAGCCGCCGGGTGGTGCTGATGACGTTCGTCGCCGACCTCATCGCGATGGTCTTCGGGATGCCGGCGGCGTTGTTCCCCGCGCTGGCGCAGGGACAGTTCGGCGGCGGAGCGGGCACTGCCGGACTGCTCTACGCAGCGCCCGCGGTGGGGGCGGTCCTCGCCACGGTGCTGGGCGGGGCCATCGCCCGGGTGCACCGCCACGGGCTGGGGGTGGTGTCCTCGATCGTGGTGTGGGGGGTGGCGATCACGCTGTTCGGGTTGAGCTCAACGCTGTGGCTCGGGCTGGCGCTGCTTGCGGTCGCCGGCGCGGCCGACACGGTCAGCGCGGTCTACCGTTCGACGATCCTGCAGGTCGCCACCCCGCCAGGGATGCAGGGGCGGCTTCAGGGGGTGTTCATCGTGGTGGTCGCGGGTGGCCCGCGGCTCGGCGATCTCGAAGCAGGTGCGGTCGCGGCCGCTTTCACTCCGCGGGTGTCGGTCGTCTCCGGCGGTCTCGCGTGTCTTGCCGGAATTGCGCTGCTCGCATTGTTGGTACCCGCCTTCGTGCGCTACGACGCCAGGACCGCCGAAGACACCGCCCGGAATAATTCAGCCGACAGACACGGGGGATTAGGTGCGGACTAGCGATGCTGGAGCTGCTCAACTGATAGTTTGTCGTGACATAGTGCTGGTGGGGTGGCCGCAACGCGGCCACCCCACCATTTGTAGCTACTCACATGGCGGTGCCACAGCTAGGGAGCGGCACCGACACAGACAGCCGTCGGCAATGATCAGGGACCAGCAGGTGCGGGGTTGACCGCTCCGCCGGCGCCGCCGATGCCGTCGCCGGCCGAGGAAGTCCCTTCTGCCAGGATACCGAGGCCGCTCAGAATGGGGATACCGATGCCGCCCGTGCCGCTCCCGCCGGCACCGCCGGTTTCGCCGTCGGTCATGAAGATCGTGGACATGACGGTACGCTCGGGAAGCAGCTCCACCTGCTGCTCGTCGATCTCGGCAAAACTCACTGCGTCAGACATACCGACTCCTCTTCACAGTGGCCCCCAGTGGGCCGGGAATAATGCGCCGAATCGGCTGATTTTCGATTCGGTTGATACGCGATGCGCCAGTCGTGCGGTCGCGCGAATCCATTCCTTTCATCGCTTCTTCCTGCCGGCTGGGCCGCGACCCGGCCGGAAGACGAGGTGCTGATCTCGTCAATTACAAACATAGATGGGAAGTGCAAGTAAGGCGTAAGCGCTGCGCAAGAGGTCATTGTGAAATTCACTATCTTCTTGACGGTGTCGAGTGAGGGCGTGATGCCGTATCAAAATAGGCACCCATGGACGTGTCCGCGTTTAACGCTGCCCTGGTTGTTCGAGTGCAGGCAGGGTCGAGCAACGTTCATGCAGCTGTGTGGCGACCGCCGTTTTCGGGGTCTAGCGCACTGTTCCTGCGACCACGGTCAAGGCCGTGCCATGCTTGAGTGGTTGCCACCACCGCAGTTCACCGACCGTGCCGCTGGAATCGATCCGGAGGTAGTGGTCAGGGGACAGCGCTCGCAGCTCCGGTGACAGGTTGCGCTCATCCCGCGGGGGTGGCACCGTCCACCAACCGGCCACTCGCACCGCCAACGCCTGCTCGTCAGTCCCCGCATTGGACACCCTGGTGAGCACGTCGGCCCGGTCCCCGGCGATCGGGATCCCCTGGATCCGGGTGTGGAACACCCGGCGAATCCCGCTCACGCTGCCTTGCACTCGTACCGCACCGCCCACGGACGCAACCAGGTGGAAACAGCCCGGCAGCACCTGTGCCACCGCGTCCAGTTCAGCCGCCGTGCGCACGCCGGTGATCAGATCGGTCAACCGGGTGGCGGTGACCGGGCACGTCCCGATCACCGCCACCCGCAGCGACCCCACCGACGCCAGCGTGACCTCCTGGTCGAGGCTGCCGAGCAGCCACGAATTTCCCGACGCATGAGCGAGCGCCCACCGGGACTGCGATGGCCACTTCGTTGCCACCCGCTGCACGTCCGGCCGATCCGGCAGAACTATCCACCCCTCGATCATCACACCCGCCCCCAGGATCGTGGCCATCGCTTACCCGTTCATGCACGATCTCGTCAACAGACCTGTCCCCGCCGCAGACCAGAACGGCCGTGTCCCCGACCGGCTGACATACCGCCAAGATCACAACCTAGGCCGTCAGCGCAAACCCGGAGTAAGACGACTGTAACTGACGGTGTCACTCCTGGGGCGAAAGAGGCGTCTGTGATGAATGTGGCGCTGGAGGTGTCCTTAGGCGGCGGTGGCGGTCAGCCGGTCGCGCAGTTCGGCGATACCCGCGCTGGTGTGCAGGGCTTCCAGCACGGTGCAGTCCCCTCTTGGTGTGTTTCCGGCGCCAGCGGTGATCACTGCGCACCGTGTGCCTATCACGCTGCGGCCGGTCACACCAGAGCGAAACCGCCTAGCGCACTGGTCCTAGTTCGCCGTGCCTGGCCTGGCCGTCTGATCCGCAACGGAGGAGGTGATCCGGTGGTGCGATGTCCCCCCTCGCGGCAGGCGTGACCGCGCGGGAGGGACAGGCGGGCCGGGATTTCGTCGTGAGCGCTGATGTTGGGTCGCCCAACCGGGCGCTGGCCGGTCGGAGCACCCGCACCAGCACTGCGCCGCAGCTGACGCGGTCCGAGGTCGACCGGCACGTGGGGCACGGCACGCTGGCCGGTTTCCACCGGGGTTGCTGGTGCGAATGGTGCGTGTCGCTGTCCCGGGAGCGATTCTGCTGCTGCGAGGCTGCGTTACGTCAGTCCGTATGGCACCGCCCCCCGAGCGCTTACCGAGCTGGTGGCCGTCATGAGCACGGATACCGCCGGGTGTTGGCCTGGCGGGTCTGTCAACCCCCGGGAAGGAATCCGTGATCTATCACGAGGTGCGGACGACGGCGTTCGGTTCGTCGAGCCACACGGTCTGGGTGGTGGGGGTCATGGTCATTCCGAATCGTGTGAGGCCGGGTTTACTGGGCTCGTACCACCAGTCGTAGGCGGCTTCGGCTTCGTCCCACAGCCGGCGCGGGCCTAGTTGACGCACCACGAGCCGGTCGGGTGAGGTGAGGTCGGCGTAGAGCCGTGCCCATGATCGGGTGGTGATGTCGTCGAGTTCGAGGACGTGGTGATCTTCGCCGAACTTGTCGAGTTCGACGGTGAGCGCGCAGTGGGGCACCCGCAGCCCGATCGTGAACGCGGCTTGATCACTGTTGATCATGCGGAAGAAATCCCATCCATGCACCTCGGTGGTGCTCACCTGGGCATCCTGGATCTGCGCGTCGTCGGGCTCGTAGTACCGGCGGCGCTGCGCGCGCAGCCGCATGAACGCGAGATCCCCGCCGAAGCGACCGCTCGCGGTGCCCTCGGCAGTGACCCGCAGGGTCAGCATGACGCCGTTGCAGTAGTCGGTTCCCCACGGTGTGACGATCAGGCCGCCGGGGCGGGTTTGTTCCAGCCAGGCGCGGGGCACGATCTCCCGGACCGCGGCGGTAGCGAGTACCCGGTCGTAAGGGCCGGCGTCCCAGTGGCCTCGGGCGCCGTCTGCGGTGATCACCAGGGGTGAGTATCCCGCGCGGATCAGGGCCTCCCGCGCTGCCTGGGCGATCACCGGGTCGACCTCGACGCTGACCACCCGGCCCCGGGAGCCGACTCGCCGACACAGCAGCGCGGCATTCCATCCTGTGCCGGTGCCGATCTCCAGCACCGCATGTCCGGACTGCACCTCCAGTGCGGCGAGCATCTTGGCCACGATCGAGGGCTTGCTGCACGAGCTCGACGGTGACCAACCGATCTCACCGACACTCGTGCGGCCCTCGTCGACTTGAGTGATCACCGGCTCATTCCCGCTGACCAGCTCGGCCCAGCGGTGCGGATCATCCCGTTGCGACAGCGAGACGAACCCGGAATGGGGGTGGCCGGCGTCGATGTCCACCCAGATGGTGCCGGGGATGAACGGATCGCGGGGAACCTCGGCGATCAAATCCTGCCAGTCGATGCGGGGATGCACTCCGCTAGTCGTCCCTGTCCGGCTCGTCTTTCTCGGTGTCCTCGTCCGGTTCGTCTTTCTCATGCTTTCCGCGACCGTAGCGCTTGGGAGTCTCGGTCTTGTCCGGCTGGTAGACGCCCTGACCATCACGGTCGGCATCGTGCTTGTTCGGCTTGTCGCCCTTGCTCATGTTCCGCTCCTAGACGGCGGTGGCGGTCAGCCGGTCGCGTAGCTCGGCGACTCCTGGGCTGGTGTGCAGTGGGTTCAGCACGGTGTTGAGGACGCGCAGCTTGTCGTAGGCGCGGGGTGAGTGCAGCGCGGTGACGGTGTCCACGGCCTGGTGGCCCACCCTGACCGCGGTATCGGTGTCGCCGGCGATGGCGTGGGCGCCGGCCAGATCTGGCAGGTACAGCGCCTGCAGCCGGGCGTAGCTGGGGCCGAAGCCGTCTACGGCGGGGCCCAACAACGCCACCGCCCGCATGGCCACGCCTGGGTCCCTACCAGCCATGGCCAGCGTGTAGTGGGTCGCGCCCTGGAAGTCCGACATGCCGGTCTGGTAATCAGCGTGCCCCCGCACCTGCTGCGAGTGCTCGATGCGGTGCCGGGCGGCGACTGATGCCCTCGACGC
Source organism: uncultured Actinomycetota bacterium (assembly GCA_963712995.1). Taxonomy (GTDB): domain Bacteria; phylum Actinomycetota; class Actinomycetes; order Mycobacteriales; family Pseudonocardiaceae. The sequence goes on from CAVQKH010000022.1 coordinate 301,058, forward strand.
TGCCAACTCAGCGCGGCATCGACCCAGCCGCCACCACGCCGATGTCCAGGATGGCGGCCATCCTGCACCTGTCGGCCCCGACCGTGGCCTGGCCACCGAGCACCCCCGGCCCGAGCGGTGGTCGATTTGAACCACTCGGATCGTCGTTGGGTGCCGACCACGTGGTGAACTGTGCTCAACCCCAGACGAATCCGCGGGGGAGAACGCCGTAAGCGAAGGTGCAACTGTGACAGACAGCTCGGCCACTTCCGGCCAGGGATTGCCCAACATCGACACCGGCGTGCCGCAGTCAGCCCGGATCTGGAACTACTGGCTGGGCGGTAAGGACAACTATCCGGTGGACCGTGAGGTCGGTGACCAGTTCTGTCAGATCTTCCCGGACATCATCCTGGTAGCCCGCGCCTCTCGAGCGTTCATCGCGCGCTCGGTCCGCTATCTGGCCGGTGAGGCGGGTATTCGCCAGTTCCTTGACATCGGCACCGGCCTGCCCAGCGCCAATAACACCCACGAGGTCGCCCAGCGGGTGGCACCGGACTCGCGCATCGTCTATGTCGATAACGACCCCTTGGTGCTGGCGCATGCCAGGGCCCTGCTCACCAGCACCCCCGAGGGCGCGTGCCAGTACATCGACGCAGATCTGCGCGAACCCGACACGATTCTGGAGGCGGCCGTTCGAACGCTGGATTTCGGCCAACCGGTCGCACTCATGATGAATGGGATCCTGGGTCACATCACCGACGACGCCGAGGCCTATGCCATCGTGAACCGACTCCTGGATGTCCTGCCCTCCGGCAGCTACCTCGCGCTCAACGACGGTACCAACGTCGTGCGCGGAAAAGAGTTCAACGACGCCATGCAGGTCTGGAACCAGGCCAGCTCGGCCCCGTACTGTCTGCGCAGCATCGAGCAGATCGCACGTTTTTTCGACGACCTGGAACTCGTGGCACCCGGCGTGGTCTCGTGTCCGTGTTGGCGGCCCGAAGCGAACCCCTTTGGGGTCCCTGCCGAGGTGGATGCGTTCGGCGGCGTGGGCCGAAAGCTCTGACGGGTTCAGATCTCGGTGAGGAGTTTTGTGAGGAAGTGGGTGGTGTCGGTGGGTGAGGTGGCCTCGACGCACAGGCGGTCCATGACGAGGAGGTAGTTGTCGGTTTCCCGTTTCTTGTCGAGGTAGACGGCGCTGGTGAGTTGTTCGAGGTAGACGATGTCGGGCAGGTCCGGTTCGGCGAATCGGAGGATGGTGAAGGGTCCGCCTGCCGCGGGGTGGGCCCCGGTGTGGAAGGGCAGGACCTGGAGGGTGATGTTGGGGAGTTCGGCCATCTCGATCAGGCGCCGGATCTGGGTGTGCTGGGCGGCGCGGCCGCCCGGTGCCCGTCGTAGTGCTGCTTCGTCGACGACGGCCCAGTAGTCGGGTGCCTCGGGTTGGGTGAGGAGTTCTTGACGGGCCATGCGCAGCGCGACGCGGCGGTCGATCTCGTCGGGGGAGCTGTGGAGTTGGCAGAGTTGGATGACCGAGCGGGCGCAGTCCTCGGTTTGGAGCAGGCCGGGCACGAACTGGACCTCGTAGGTGCGGATCACCGAGCTGGCTTGTTCCAGGCCCAGATAGGTCTCGAACCAGCTACACAGGACTTCACTGTACTGATGCCACCAGCCGGGCTCGTTGGCGCGGCGGACCAGGGTGAGGAAGGCTTCTCGGTCCTGGTCGTCGGTGACGCCGTAGAGGGTGAGCAGGTCGGCGACATCGCGTGCCTTGAAACCGACTCGCCCCAGTTCGAGCCGGCTGATCTTGGCGTGGGATGCGCGGATCGCGTCCCCGGCGGTTTCACGGGTGATTCCGCGTGCCTCCCGGAGTCGACGTAGTTGGGTGCCAAGTGCCATCCGCAGGACGGTGGGTCCGGAGGATGGCGGGGTCAGACCCTGATTCGGAACATAGCCGAGTCGAGGGTCGCAGTGTGGCTGAGCGAATTCCAAAGCTTCCTCCCCCTTATTCTCTTCCACGTTACTCCGATCGTGCCGTTCGGAGGGACTCGGCTGATCAACAGTGAACCTGTGGGTGACGAGAAGAGGATCGTCGCTGGCCCGGACGTCCTAGGCTCCAGGTCATGTTCCCGCCGGTCACGCCGTCGCACTCGCCCACCTTCGCATCATGGATGACGGCGGCCATCCCGGCTCAGCAGTGGGTCAGCACCGGACCACCCGGGTGCCTGGAGTTCCGGACGACTCCCGATTCAGGCCATTTATTGTGTGCACCCGATTGGTCAGGGCTGACAGTGCCACATACGTCCCCGAGTGACTGGCCGCTGTCCAATGCCTATGTTCTCCCCAGTTGGCTACCAGTTTAAGGAAGGCAGCGCAAGCCTGGTGTAAGCGGCGCGTCGTCGGGTCAGATCGGGTCAGATCTCGGTGAGGAGTTTTGTGAGGAAGTGGGTGGTGTCGGTGGGTGAGGTGGCCTCGACGCCCAGGTGGTCCATGACGAGGAGGTAGTTGTCGGTTTCCCGTTTCTTGTCGAGGTAGACGGCGCTGGTGAGTTGTTCGAGGTAGACGATGTCGGGCAGGTACGGTTCGGCGAATCGGAGGATGGTGAAGGGTCCGCCTGCCGCGGGGTGGGCCCCGGTGTGGAAGGGCAGGATCTGAAGGGTGATGTTGGGGAGTTCGGCCATCTCGATCAGGCGCCGGATCTGGGTGTGCTGGGCGGCGTGGCCGCCCGGTGCCCGTCGTAGTGCTGCTTCGTCGACGACGGCCCAGTAGTCGGGTGCCTCGGGTTGGGTGAGGAGATTTTGACGGGCCATGCGCAGCGCGACGCGGCGGTCGATCTCGTCGGGGGAGCTGTGGAGTTGGCAGAGTTGGATGACCGAGCGGGCGCAGTCCTCGGTTTGGAGCAGGCCGGGCACGAACTGGACCTCGTAGGTGCGGATCACCGAGCTGGCTTGTTCCAGGCCCAGATAGGTCTCGAACCAGTTGGGCAGGACTTCACTGTACTGGTGCCACCAGCCGGGTTCGTTGGCGTGTCGGACCAGGGTGAGGAAGGCTTCTCGGTCCTGGTCGTCGGTGACGCCGTAGAGGGTGAGCAGGTCGGCGACATCGCGTGCCTTGAAACCGACTCGCCCCGTTTCGAGCCGGCTGATCTTGGCGTGGGATGCGCGGATCGCGTCCCCGGCGGTTTCACGGGTGATTCCGCGTGCCTCCCGGAGTCGACGTAGTTGGGTGCCCAGTGAGATCCGCCGGACGGTGGGTCCGGTGGGCGCTTGGGTCGTGCCCGCGCTCGGTGTATAGCCGAGTTGCGGGTCGCCGTGTGGTTGAGAGAGTCCCAAGGGTTTGTCCCCACATTCTTTTTTCACGCTAGTCCGGTCGTGCCATTTTAAGAGCTCGACTGGAGCAACACTGGAACCTGTGGGTGATGAGAAGGTGGCGGCGCCGGCTGCCCCCAACGTCATCCGCTTCAGGTCGTGTTCTCGCTGGCCACGCCGTCGAACTCGCCTACCTTCACCCCGTGGATGAACGCGGCCATACCAGCGCAGGAGTAGATCAACATCGGCCCACCCGGGTGCCGGGAGTTCCGTACGGCGATCCGTCCGTTGACCAGCTGTGCCAGCTCGACGCAGCTGCCGCACGGGTTGCTGTAGCGGCTCTTCTGCCAGGCAGCGCCGACGATGGGGGACGTCGCCATCACGTCGTTGATCAACTGCATCTCGACCCCTTTCCACGGTTTCGGTGAGGAGTGGCGTCCGTAGGTTTAGGAGTTCCCCCGGTCCGAAGGCCTCAGCAGCAGTGTCACCAGGACGGCTCAACGCGCTAAGGTCCCCCTCAGTGACTGAACGTTACTCAAGGAGGCGCTGGCGTCAAACCCGGGATGGTGGTGGTGACGCCACCCGGCCGCTGTCGCGCCGCCGGTAGGTGCCAGGACTGCGTCGAGTCCGACGGCTCGTTCATCTGCTGGCTCGAGCCCGGGTCCATCGCCGCCGATGGATTCATCCCAGGCGGAGAGCAGCATGCGGCTGTGACAATATGAGGTAGCACTGGATAGCGCTCGATGTCACTGAGTTGTCCTAAGTAATCAACAGATATAGTCGCGATGTGACGGATCGTTGTCGGTCGTTGTAAGTGCACTGTAGCTTGCAGGCGTAACCGCAAAAGCACGGTGTCGACCCTCGAATGTCGACGCCTCGATCCGCGAAGTTCGGTGTCACGTCGATCTGCCCGTTATTACCGCCTTCGGTCCCGCCGGCCTCGACTCTGTGTCACTGCATTACTCTCACGTGAAGCCTAATGGGGGACTTACTTTTTGATATGTCGAGTTTTACGGTTGAGAAGTCGGTGCGCAGCGAGCCGGGGAGGCGCTGGTGGGCGGCAATCAAGTGGGTCAATTGATCATGAAAAATTCCGAGTCGGCGATCGTGAGCCGTATTGATGGAGGTTTCAGTCTCACCCCTATGAGGATCCAGCTGGCCGGCCGGGTGGCAGTAGAATCTACGCACACAAAGGTCGATGAGCGGTTGCTTTATGGAAGTCAAGCCCGCCATATGTTTGTGATGTTGGTGGTGGAGCGGGAACGCCCGGTCCCTCGTGACGAGCTCGCCGAGGCGCTGTGGCCCAACGGACTACCTCGCACGTGGGCGGCCGCACTGCGTGGCGTGGTCAGCAAGGTTCGCGCTTTCTTGGCTGCTGCGGGGTTCTCGGAGAGCGCGGCGGCGTATGACGGCTTCGGTGCCTACCAGCTCCATCTACCGGCCGACGTGGTGGTCGATATCGAGTTCGCCGGTTCTGCCGTGGAAACAGCGGAGCAGATGTTGCACGAGGGCAATCCCGCGCGGGCGGTGGCACTCGCGGAGTACGCTCGGACGGTCGCGGTGCGGCCGTTCCTTCTCGACGCGAAGGGGCGGTGGGTCGAGGGTGTGCGCGACCGGCTGCGCGAGGTACTGCTGTGGTCGCTGTGTGTGCTCAGCGAAGGCTACGCGCAGCGGCGTCGGTACCAACTTGCCGTGCGCACCGCCGAGGACGCGATCGAGCTCGAACCGTTTCGGGAACGGGCGCACCAGTTGCTCATGCGCGTACACACGGCGGCGGGAAATCCGGCTGAGGCGTTGCGTGCATATGATCGCTGCCGCCGGCTGCTGGCCAAAGAATTGGGTGTCTACCCTGCGGCGGAGACCGCGGCTCTCCATCTTGCGCTACTCCGAAACGGGAATGGCTAGTACCGCCGCCTCGCTACCGTAGGAGCGAGGCGTAAGTCTGGCGCAAGTGCTGCGAAAATGGTGTCCAGCCACTGGGGGTTTGGGCCGATCGTGTCGTTCTCATTGCGCCAGGGTTACGCCCACCTGTCTAGCTTGTGGTTGACATCGATGACCGATCGGGACGAGGGCTGAAGAATGAACCTGCTGGAGGCGGTGCGGATCGCGCTTCGGGGTTTACGGGCCAATCGGTTGCGCTCCGTGCTGACCATGCTCGGCATCATCATCGGAGTCGCGGCGGTGATTCTGCTGGTCGCGGTCGGCAATGGGGTGCAGACTTCGGTCAATGAGCGCGTCGAGCCGCTGGCCAATCTCATCACCATTGTGCCGACGGCCGGTAACGTCCCCGGGGGTGTTGCGAAAAATTTGATCGATGCCGACGCCGCTGCGCTGGAGAACTTTGACCGGGCCCCCGATATCTCCAGTGTCACCCCGGCCAGCACCGGCAACACGGTGGTCGAGTTCGACAGTGTCGACTCGCGTACGTTCCTCGTCGGCTCCACCGAGCGCTGGGCCGAGGTGAGCAACCGGAAGCTGCAGGCCGGGTCGTTCTTCGACGAATCCGATGTCCGCTCCACTGCACGGGTGGTGGTGCTCGGTCCCACTACGGCGGACACCCTGTTCGGCGAGGAGCCCTCGGCCGCGCTGGGCCAGCGGGTCCGGATCAACCACCAGAGTCTCACCGTCATCGGGGTACTGGATTCCGCTGGCGAGCCGGCCGATACCACCGTGATCATGCCGCTGACCACCGCACGCCGTTACGTCTTCGGTGCCAGTGACAAACTCAACCAGATCCTCGTGCAAGCCACCCAAGCCGCCACCGTGCCGGCCGCCCGCACTCAGGCGACCGACATCCTCAGCGACCGGCACCGGATCAAAGAGCCCGCGAGAAGGGACTTCGAGATCCAGTCCTTTGGTAGCCGGATCAAATCGTTCAACCAGATCCTCGACATCCTCACCATGTTCACCGCCTCCGTCGCGGCGATCTCGTTGCTCGTCGGCGGGATCGGAGTCCTGAACATCATGCTGGTCTCGGTCACCGAACGAACCCGCGAGATCGGGATCCGCAAGGCGGTCGGCGCCACTCGCCGCGCCATTCTCCAGCAGTTTCTCATCGAGTCCATCGTGCTGGCCGGCATCGGCGGGTTGATAGGTGTTGGTTTAGGGGTCGGCCTGTCGGTGCTCGGCGCCGCCATCGCGCCCTCTTTCGGCTCCACCTTCGCTACGTTCGCCCCCGCCGTGACCATCCCCTCCATCGTGATCTCGTTCGTGATCAGCCTCGCGATCGGACTCGTCGCAGGCGGCTACCCGGCCAACCGGGCCGCCCGGCTCCGCCCGATCGAGGCTCTTAGATACGAGTGAGCTCAGCTAGATACGAGTGAGCTCAGCGGTAGGGTCTCCGCTTTCCCCACAACCAACAGATGTGGCGGGGCGGGATGTCGAAGAGCGCGCTGGGCCTGCTGACCCTGGTAGTAGCCGTGCTGCTTGGTGTCGGGGTGGGTGGCTGTGGTACCCAGCCTCGGGGATCGGCGTCCGGGTTGATCCCGTCGCTGGCTGACGTCCATCCCTGCGATCCGGCTGCTCTGGGTGCCACCGCGACCGGTGCCGGCGCCGGCGGGGTGTTCCGGGGTCCTGGGGGTGTCACGTTCAATTGCGCGACGCTGTCCGTGCCGTTGGATCATGCCGGGCTGTGGGCGGCTCCCCAGCAGGGCGGGCGGCTCTCGCTGCAGGTCGTGATGGCCGACAACACCACCGCGCCGCGTGGTGTGCTGGTGTGGCTGGTCGGCGGCTCGGGTGTACCGGGAGTGGGGTTGACCGCTGCGATCGCCCACCAGTTCGACCCGGCGGTGCTGCGCGAGTACCGGTTGGTGTTGTTCTCCGCGCGCGGCACCGGTACCGGGGCGCTGCGATGCCCACACTGCAGCAGGTGATGGACCGATTCGGATCAGGCCGTGCCCCCGCCCAGCGCCGTGCAGGCGTGCGCGCAATCCATCGGTGCTGATCGCCGGTTCTACACCACCGCCGACACCGTCGCTGACCTGGATATGCTGCGTCAAGCGTTGCGGGTGGGCACGCTCACCCTCGACGGCGCCTCCTATGGCACCTTCGTCGCCGAACGCTACGCGATCACCCATCCTGGCCGGGTATCACGGTTGGTGCTGGACTCGGTCGTACCGCACGACACCTTCGACCCGCTGGAGATCGCCGCTTTCAACCGCACCGCGGATGTGCTGCGGATGGTGTGCGCGGAAACCCGGTGTGGCACCGATCCGGCACAGGACCTCTCTGCGGTGATCGCGGTCCGCCATGACGGCCCCCGGCTGCTCGGGATTCTCAGTGGGCTAACCCATGGCGCACCACGGCTGAGCGGCGTACCGGCCGCGCTGCATGAGGCGGCGCGGGGTGCCGACGCTGCTGCTGGTCGGCGACCATGACCTGATCACGCCCTTGGCGTGGGCACAGCACGAGGCCGCCCACGCCCCCCGTGGTCACCTTGTCGTCATCCCCGGCTCGGGACACATCACTCAGAACAACGGCAACGGCGCGGCGGGCCGCGCAGCCGTCACCGAGTTCCTGACCGGTCCGTGAGGCCTACAGTGTGAATGGCCCGTCCCGGGCAAGGAAAGCTAGACGGATTCGTCGGTCCAGTTCAGCCAGGGTTTGAGGTCGAGGTAGCGACGTACCCGCTGGATGTAGCGCTCCGCGCCGGCATCTTTCCACTGGCCCGACCAGTGCCAGCCCACGCAGTGCCAGATGTCGCCGGAACCGTAGTCGTTGCCCAGGTAGGTGACCCAGCCTTCGTAGCAGGCCCGGGTGCGGGCACCGTAGTAGTCGACGTTGAACGCGGTGCTTCGCTGGGACAGCGGGTAGGAGCCAGGCAGGTAGATGTGCTTGAGCTGCATGATCCCGAAGCTGGTCGGGCAGGGTGGCCTTGCGCCGCCGACGCAGTCTCCTGCGTTGTCCGACTTGTCGCTGACGGTGTTCTGACGCCAGCGGCTCTCCTGGACCGCGACCGCCCGCAGGATGTCGGCGTCCAGGCCCCACTTGCAGGCACCCCAGGCGAGGATCTCGCCGGTGGTGCCGGTGAAATCGCCGTCGATTCTGGGCACGAATTGCCGGTTGGCCTGCTCGGTGAAGTCATCCCAGATCGGCATCACCACCCGGCCGGGAACGACATGGTTGGCCGAGGTGTTCTCAGGCCGTGGTTCCCGCTGGTCACGATGGATTCTTGCCGCGCATTCCTTGCCCGAGGGCAGCGCGGCACCCACCGGAAGCGTGACGAAGTCGTTCTCGCCACTCCGTGACGTGCATCCGCATATGAGGAACAGGACGACGAATGCGATTGCGATGTGTTGTCGCAAGACAGGTCTGATCCCGCCCAGCATCACTCGGCTCACTGATTCCCCCCGAAGAATCTTCTACACCCGGCAGGAATATAGCAGCGACGGTCGGGACTGGTGGCAACAGTCCACTGGGCGTTTTCACCATACGTCATGAGTACGATCAATACTCGGGCGTCGTGACTGAGTGCCCCGCTGAAAACGTGTGACGCTGAGGGTGACGACACCTGATGACCGGCCTGCTGATTCCGACGTGGTGGATGACGAGGAGCGACGATGGGGATGATGGGTCTTAGGACCAGCCGGACCGCGCTCGCCGCGGCGATCGGACTCCTGGTCACCATCACCGGATGCACCGGTGGCGACGATTCCGCCCGCCCTGAGATCAAGGTCGGCGTCATCGTGTCGGATCCCGCGGGCTCGGCGCGGTGGAAGGAGGTCGACGAGCCGCTGCTGCACGACGCCATGAGCGCCGAGGGACTGGACGCCGAGGTGGCGAACAGCGAAGGCGACGCGACGAAGTTCGCTGCGATCGCCGACCGTATGATCAATGACGGGGTCAAGGTACTGGTCACTGCGCCGCCGAACAACGAGCTTCTCACCGCCAACGGCGGCCACGTCGACGGTGTGCTGGCGACCGACGACGGCGTGGCCGGCGCGGTGATCGCGGTGCTACGAAAGAAAGGGTTGAACGGGAAAGTCCGGGTGACAGGCCTGGGCGCCACCCCGGAAACCCTCAAGGCGATCCTGCGCGGTGACCAGTTCATGACGGTGTTCATACCCATCGACCAGCAGGCCACGGTAGCGGCGAAGCTCGCCGGGGCACTGGCGAGAAACGATCGCGCGGCTGCCGACAACATGGCGCCGATGGTCGAGACTGACTCCACCGGAGGCCGCAAGGTACGCGCAGTGCTGGTACCGCCGGTGTTCATCACGTTGGACACGATCAACCAGGTGATCGGCAGTGGCTTAATCAGCTCACGTGACATCTGTGACGGCGAGCTGGCCCTACGGTGCGACCAGCTCCACATCCCCCGATAAGGACTGCGGGCTACTCCCCGACATGGAGACGTATCGGGGCTGTGGGCGCTCATAGACCCGATATGTCTCCATGTCGGGGTACCTCTCCGATGATGAAAGCGGTACCGAGAGGTCGTGGAGATGTGCACTGGGTGGGCCAGGAAAGCGGTACTGTGGTGCCGTGGCTGATCCGTACCTGCCGAGGTTGATGGACGGGCTGATCTCGGATCTCCTTGTCAACCTGCCCGGACTTCTGATCGTCGGGCCGAGGGCCTCGGGAAAGACGACTACCGCGCGGCGACACGCCAGGAGCATCGTCCACCTGGACCAGGATATCGAGGCCGAGCAGTTCCGGGCTGACCCCGACGTGGCACTGGCTGGCCTGCCCGAGCCGGTGCTGCTGGACGAGTGGCAGGCAGTGCCGCAGGTGCTGGGCGCGGTCAAGCGGGCGATCGACAGCTCGCCGCGGCGTGGCCGTTTCATCGTCACCGGATCCGTGCGTGATGATCTTCTGCGGTCCAGCTGGCCGGTTACCGGACGTCTGGTGCGGGTGGAGATGACGGGACTGACCGTGCGCGAGAGGCAACGTGGTGACCTGACCGCGGCGCCGTTCTTGCGTCGGATCGCTGAGCGGGGTGTCGAGAGTCTGGTGGCGCCGCCGGATCCACCTGACCTGCGGGGCTACGTCGAGCATGCGGTGATCGGCGGGTATCCCGATCCGGTACTCGGGATACCCGCTGCCCGCCGGGCCCGATGGCAGCTCAGCTACCTCGATCGGCTGCTCACCCGCGACGCCCTCGACGTCGACACCACCCGCGACCCGGCGCGCCTGCTGCGCTTTTTCCAGGCGTACACCCTCAACACCGCAGGCGAGGTGAGCGACCGTGCCCTCTACGAGGCAGCGGGCATCAACCGCAGGACTGCCGAGGCCTATGAGCGGTTGCTCCAGGCGTTGCTCCTGGTCGATGTCGTGCCGGCGTGGAGCACCAATCTGCTGAAGCGACTCGTCCGAGCACCGAAACGGTATCTGCGCGACACCGGACTCGCAGCCGCTGTCCTCGACGTCGACACCGACGGCGTGCTGCGCAACGGGGACATTCTCGGCAGGATGATCGAGACATTCGTGCTCGCCCAGCTGCGTGCCGAGCTTCCGCTCTATGATCACCCACCGCGTCTGTACCACCTTCGCCAAGAAGGTGGCACCCGTGAGGTCGACCTCATCGCTGAGCTCGGTGTGCGTCGGGTCATCGGGCTGGAGATCAAGGCCCGGTCCGCGCCGTCGGCGCAGTCCGCCAGGCACCTGGTGTGGTTACGGGACCAGCTCGGTGACACCTTCCTCGGCGGCGTCGTCCTGCACACTGGCCGGCACGTCTACCGCCTCGACGACAGGATCGTGGCGGCGCCGATCTGCACGATCTGGGCGTGAACGGGACCCCACTGGCTGGGCGAGTGTGTAGGCTGTGTGTATGGCGATGGAGCGGTTGCAGATCTTGTTGTGACCTGATCAGGCGGCGCGTCTGCGTGATATGGCCGGGGTGCAGGGCGTGCCGGTGACCGAGCTGGTGGCGCTAGCGAACGCAGGTGGCGGCGATGAAGCGTTGCAGGCAGCCTTTGCCGGCGACCTCACCGTCACCGGGACCGCGATCTGATCGGTTCGCGGCAGTGCCCCGGTATCTCGGATCGGGCTCGGTGAGGCGGGTGCGAGCGGTCGCATGCAGCGCAGTTCGGCACAGTGGGTGTCGATCAGGATGTTCGTGCCGAGGGCGATCACGACCAGCGACTTATCCGTGCGGGGGTGGATCTACGCAGCCGCCCACCGACCGTATCCGCGTTGTCGTCAGCGTCCACTCGTCTTACGCCAAGAAACTGTTCGTCCCAGGTACGGGGGAGATATGGCCTCCCCAACCAGATTCAACGGGGATGGATGGGCCAATGCACGAAGGGCCCGCATAGATCTTGATCGGGGTATTGGTCTGGTTGACGACTATGTGGGCAGCTGGCGGGAATACGGTACATCCAGTTGGGTTCTCGTACACCGTCGCTTTCGATATCTCGGTTGTAAATACCAGTACCCTCCCTTCGGTTGCGGAAGCGTGGGGAGCGCTTACGACAAGGAGGCCGGCAGTGATGGAGGTTAGAAGGACGGCGTAGGCGGGATGCTTCATGAGATATTCCTTTAATTAAGGTACGCGGCTCAGCGGCTTGATGCTGCGGGCGTGAATTGGATGGTCGACTCGGGTTCCAGTGCGAGGTCGCCGCCGCTGCGCGGGCGCTCGGCGGTGATCAGCACGTTGTAGTGGTTGGGGAAATGGCAGGCGTCGAAACCCAGCACGGTGCCGATACGGTGCCCATTGACCCAGAGTTCGTCGCCGCGGTCGATGACACCGGCGTGCGCGATCTCGGCGAACCCGAGGAAACCGACCCGGTCGATGCGGGTACCGGGCGCGGTCTGGGTGTGGTCGGTCGTCACGAGCTCGTGCACCTCTCCTTGGCGCACGCAGCGGCTGGCATAGGGCTCGAGTTCCATCCCCCGGTCATCCCTGCGGTGCAGCAGCACTTTCACCAGCGTGCCGGTGACCGGCCGCTTCGCCCCGTTCTCCTGCATCAGGTTGCCTCCCTCGTCGTCAGGGCGGAGCCGCGCTTGCGTTCAACGCGGTAGGTCGCGTCGACCAGCGCCAGCGCGGGGAGACCGCCGTCCACCCGGTGTCCACCATCGGAGAGCGCATGCTCGAAGTCCCGCAGGATGCCCAGGTACTCGTGCCACAGCGAGTCCTTGAACCCGGGGAAGCCAGTGAATCCGGGATAGTCGCGGAGCATGTCGGCGCGGTGGACGCTGCCGTCGGCGAGGACGACCTCCACGTCTTTGCGCTCACCCGCATAGGACCAGTCCAGCTCCACCCGCGCCGTCGCGCCCGAGGCCGCGCGGAGCTCCACCCGCGCCTGCCGGTCGATCCCGTGGGCGTCCCGGTCGATGTCGGCGTCGATCACCCGCAGCTCGCCGAGGAAGAGCCGGGCCAGGTCGTAGGCGTTGGGACCGTTGTCGGCGACGCAGCCACCGCCGCAGCGCACCGGGTCGAGGTACCAGCGGTCCTGGCCGATGTGGTCCTCGATGCGTTCCAGGTAGCGCACGGTCAATGATTCGATCGGCGCCGAGCGCCGCCTGGTCAGCGTTTGGACGGCGCTGTTGTACCGGCGGTGGAAGGCGGTGAACAGGCACACCCCGGCCCGGCGAGCGCAGTCCACCAGCGCCTCACCGTCGGCGAGCCGGGTCGCGAGCGGCTTCTCCAGGCAGACCGCCAACCCCGCCTCCAGCGCGTCGCGGCTCACGGTGGCGTGCGCGTCGTTGGGGACGGTGACCACGACCGCGTCGAGGTCGGTGCGGGCGAGCAGCTGGTGGTGGTCGAGGTGGCAGGGCACCCGGTCGTGGAACGGTCGCAGCGCCGCCTCGTCGGTGTCGCAGACGGCCGCCAACCGCAGGGACGGGATCCGATCGATCGCGGCGAGATAGCAGCGGGAGATCACGCCCAAGCCGATGACGCCGATGCGCCGCGGCCGCATCAGCAGGCGCCGATCGGGTCGCAGATCGGCAAATCCAACGTCGCGGCGAGCTCGCGCAGCTCCGCATAGAGCGGCTGCGTCAGCGGTACCCCGTCGCGGCGGTGGGCCCGCGCCCGCTGCGCCTCGTGCCAGCCGGGATAGCGCACAGGTGCGTCCTCGCGCGATGGCGGGCAGGCGAGCAGCGCACTGAACAGTGACTGGGCGTCGCGGCGCACCTCCCCGGGGGGGCGCAGCGCACCCGGCGCGATCGCGGCGACGAGGAATCCGATGTCGTCGTCGCGCCCGGACGGTCCGCCGTCGCCCGCCAGCGCCTCGATGCCTGGGCCGAGTCCAGCGCCGGGCACCAGCGCGGCGAGCACCTCGACCATCAGGCCCAGGCCGAACCCCTTGTACCCGCCGGTACCGGAGCCGCCCAGCCACTGCAGATGCGCCTCGCCGCGGTCGAAGGCCGCCGGATCGGTGACCGGGTTGCCCGCCTCGTCGGTCAGCCATCCTTCCGGCACCGGCAGGCCGGCCCTGGCTGCCGCCCGGACCCGGCCGGTGGGTACCGCAGTGGTGCTCATGTCCAGCACGAAGGGGTGGTGGTTCCCGGCCGGTGCGGCGATGCTGAGCGGGTTGGTGCCGAGCATGGCGACCCGCCCGCCCGGCGGCCGGGCGATGCGCTGCCGGCCGCAGTTGGCGGCCACGATTCCCACCATGTCGCGGCGCAGCGCCCGGGCGGCGTGGTGGCCGGCGCAACCGAAGTGGGTGGCGGAGCGCACCGAGACCAGCCCGATGCCGTAGGTGGCGGCGCGCTCGGTCGCCAGGTCCATGGCCTCGCTCGCGGCCCACAGCCCCAGCGCCCGCTGCGCGTCGACCAGCACGGCGGCGCCGCGGTCGGTCAGCACCTGGGGCTCGGCACGCGGGTCGACCCGTGCCTCGTCGAACAGGGGCAGGTACAGGCGGGTGAGGTTGACCAGGCCGTGCGAGTGCAGGCCGACCAGGTCGCCGTAGCACAACGCCTCGGCCGCTGCCGCGGCCCGGTCGCTGGGCACCCCGCGGGCGAGGAACACCTGCGCGACGAAGGTGCACAGCGCCTCATAGCGCACCCGGACGGAAGTGGTCACGATCATGACGTACCTCCCTGGTTGTGGGAGAAACCGACGAGGACCCTGGCGACGTCGGCGGCGAAGCCCTCCAACTCCGCCAGGTCGGCGAACTCGCCGCGGGCGTGTGCGTTATTGGCCGCCAGGTCTCCCGGTCCGAACACCGCGGTGAACGTCCCTGGCACGCCGTCCATCCAGATCGCGTCGCAGGTGAAGGCGGGCTCATCAGCCGGCCAGCGGGCCAGCCCGGCACCGTCGAGCAGCGCCTCGCACCACGGGTCGGCGCTCGCCAGGGTGGGCAGGCCCCGTTTCAGCCACTCCAGCCGGGTCACCGACGCGGCCTGCGCCGCGGTGAGCGCGAACTCCCGCGTCGCGGCGAATCGCCGGGCGAACTCGGCCAGGCCCCCGTGCAGTGCCGCCGCGAACGCGGACTCCAGGCGCCGCCCCGCGTGCGGCGAGGCGTAGGACAGGTTCACCAGCAGCTCACCCGTCCCGTACACCCGGTTGTGCAGGTGACCGGTGTGCAGGCCCGCGATGCAGACCGCGCCGTCGGCGGCGTGCGGGGCCAGCGCCAGGCCCAGGTGCTGGGCCAGGAAGCCGAGCAGCACGGTGGCGTTGTGCCCGCACGCGGGCCGGTCGTCGATGGCGTCGCGGCCCTCGACCCGCACCCGGGCGGTGGCCGCCGCGGTGGCCCGCGGCAGGTAGCGCCGGCCGGTGGGCTCGCAGAAGAGGTTGAGGCGGCCGACGAACCCGCGCTCGACCAGCGGCCGGGTGCCGATCGTGCCCATCGCGCCGCCCTCTTCGCCGGAGACCGCCTGGATGAGCACGCCCACGTCAGTCCCGAGCGCCGGCTCGGCGGCCAGCGCGGCGCGGATGCCGGCGAGCAGCGCGACGGCGGGTCCTTTCGCGTCGATCGCGCCGCGGCCGTGGAAGCGCACGCCGTCGAAACCGGCCTCCTCCAGGCCCGAGACGGTGTCCAGATGGACGTTGAACATCACGGTCGCCGCGCGCGGCAATGCGGGTCCCAACCGCAGCACCAGGCTCGGCTGGTCGTCCAGGAAACCGGGGATCTCGGCGTGCGCCTGGGTGACGGCCAGTGGCACGTCGCGGCGTCGCAGTGCCTCCGGCGCCACCGCGGCGTGGTGGACGGGCACGAACCCCAGCTCGGCAGCGGCCTCGGCGTAGGCCTGTTGCGCATCCCACAGCCGGGGCACCGGGCCCGCCGGCCCGGTCTCCAGCGGCCCCGCGGTGGGCAGCCGGAGCAGGCGCAGCAACAGGTCACGATCCGCCTCGAGCAGCTCGGCTCGCATCATGACGGGCACGCACGACTGGCTGTAACCGTTAGGCATGGCGCAGCCCACCGGGGACCACCTTCCATCTCGGGACGGCCGGCAGCACCTGGTCGCGCACCAACTGCTCCAGTGCGTGCCCGCAGGCGCGGAAACCGTCGTGGCGGCCCTGCTCAGCCTCGTGGCCGCCCGAGGACGCCGAGGGCCCTGATCCGTGCGGTCGCAGGCTCAGGTGCGGCTCGATGGACCACACGCCGGTGTACCCGCTGCGCAGCAGCAGCTCCAGGCACTCGGCCACCCGGCAGCGCCCCGCGCCCGGCAGTGTGTACACGGGGTCGGTCGCGTCACCTCCGGCGTCTTTGACGTGCACGTGCGCCACGTGCGGGAGGATGTCGGCCAGCATGTCGTAGGCCTCGTAGCCGTAGGCGATCCCGTTGCCGGTGTCGAAGAGCAGGCGCAGGGCCGGGCTGTCGACGGCGTCCAGCAGCGTCAACATGCGTTCGGTTTTCGTTGCGGCCCACCCGGTGCAGTTCTCGTGGAGCAGGACGAGGCCGGCGCGTTCGGCCCGGCCGGCCAGCTCGCGCATCCGGTACACCGCTCGCCGTCCCCATTCGTGCTCGTCGAGGCCGGCGTTGAGGTAGGACATCACCCGGATGTAGCGGGTGCCGAGAGCGGCGCACCGGGGGGCGAGGACGGCGAGCTCGTCCAGGTCCTGGTCGAAGTCCCCGGTGACCGGTCGCGCCCAGTTACCGATTCGCGAGGCGACACCGGCGACGGTCAGCCCCCGGGCGGCCAGGGTGTCGGCGAGCCGGGCGAAGGCCGCCTCGTCGAGGTCCGCGACCGCGGTGCCCTCGACGGTGCGCAGTTCGATCCAGCTCCAGCCCAGCTCGGCGAGCGCGTCCAGTTGGGCGCGCAGGCCTACGCCGGCTTCGTCCCCGATTCCGGCATAGGCGATCGTCGGCGCTGCTGCCTCAGTAGGCACGGCCCCCCCAACCGTTCCCGTCGCAGCGGCTGGGGAGCAGGCCGATCCCGATCTGGTCGTTGGCCGTGCAGATGCGTTTGGCCTCGCTGAGCAACCGGACCACCTCGGCGTTGAGCATGAAGTCATCGCTGGCGTGCCCAGCGCCGGCGAAGTGCTCGTATGTCTGGATCATGAAAATGGTCAGCGCGTCATCGTGGAATACCAACCGTGTCTCACGCCCCCGCACAGTGGTGATCAGCTGCGCGGTGTGGTCGGCTTCGCTGTTCGAATAGTGGCCGATCAGCGTGCCGTGTTCGAGTTTGAGGGTGATCCGGCGCTCGCGTGTGGGTGAGGTCAGGTCGGAGAGAATCTCCGTACTCACCCCGCTGTCGTGGTCGAGCGAGAGCCATGCGCTGCCCAGCCGCGGAAACACCACGTCCTCGAATCTCATGTCGGTCAGCTGGGCATGGCAGACGGTGGCGTTACCGGCGATCGCGAGGACGACGCCGAGGGAGTGCGGCATCTCGACGTCGAATGCGCAGGGGTGGCCGCAGCCGGCCAGGGAGCGGGTGAAACGGGGTTTGCGTTGGACCACGAACACCGATTGCAGCGCACCCAGCTCGCCGCTGTGCAGGGTCTGGCGGATGCGGTGGGTGAGTGAGCTGGCCAGCCACGGCGCCACCACCACCATGTCGAGGTGCCGGCTCTGGCGCAGCCGAGTGATCTCAGCAAGCTCCTGGTCATCAACCGCGAGCGGCTTCTCCACGACGATCTTCTGGAAACCGCACCGGGCGAGTTGTTCCAGCAGCTCGATGCGGGTGGCCGGGGGGCTGCACAGGTGCACGACTGTGTTGTCGGGGTCGGCCATCTCGCTGGCCTGCTCCAACGACCGGACCACGAGGATCGCGCCGGGAAGCCCGCCCCGGGTGTCCCACGGGTCGAACGCGATGATCGGTCGGGCATCGAACAAGTGCGTCGAGGCCTGCATGGCCCGCGCTCGGGACAGCACCGGAAGATGCAGGCCCCGTCCGGAGCGGCCTAGGCCGACAATGAACGATCGGAACACGACAATCCTCTCGATCGATCGCGTTGAATTCTTTTAAAACACCTTGGAGGATTGCTTTTTCGAGGCCTTGGAGAACTTGCCCTGGGTTCGAATGCTACCGTTATCTTTCTTGGTGGCCATCACCCTTGTCTCACTAATTTTGACCTGGCTTGCCATGGGCCGACCCAGTACCTCGAGTACCGGGTCGAAAATCATTGCAGGAAAAACCTTGACAGGCCCCGCTGACCTTCGACACGATTATTACTCATCAAAGGAGGGGGAATGAAGGACATCTCCTGTTTGCCGGATACCGAGGTTCAAGAAACTGAGGTCCGAGACCGCGCCGCGAATTGTTCGGTGCCGTTCTTCACGCAAGCGCGGACGTTCGAGTCACTGTGGCCGCTCATCCATGAGCACCTCAACGATGTCATGGATCGCGGCAAGTACTCCCATGGGCGCAAGGTGGCCGAGTTCGAGGCTGCGCTCGCGGAGTGGACCGGTGCCCGGCACGTGGTGGGGGTCAACTCCGGTACCGACGCGCTGGTCCTGCTGCTGCGGGCCTGCGGCCTCCAACCCGGGGATGAGGTGATCGTGCCGGCGTTCAGCTTCGTCGCGACGGCGTCCTCGGTGGTGCTCGCCCGCGGGCGGCCGGTCTTCGCCGATATCGACCCGCTCAGCTATGCGATCGATCCGCGCTCCCTGGCCCAGGCCGTGACCCCGCGCACCCGCATGGTCATGCCCGTCCACCTGTTTCACCAGATGGCCGACATGCACGGTGTGCTCGACGTGGCGGCGCGCCGCGGGCTGACCGTGCTGGAGGACAGCGCCGAAGCGCTCGGCATGCGCTGGGACGGAACCCATGCCGGGCTGCTCGGCGCCGGCGGGGTGCTGTCGTTTTTCCCCAGCAAGACACTGGGCGCGATCGGTGACGCGGGGGCGATCCTCACCGACGATCCGCAGCTCGCCGAGACGGCGGCGGCGCTGCGCCACCACGGCCGGTTCGGCCAGACTCTCGACAACTTCGCCCTGATCTCCAACACCACGGCTCTTTCCGGTGCCAACAGCAAGATGGACGACATCCAGGCGGCGGTGCTCACGGCCAAGCTCACCCGCGTCGATGCGGACATCGCCTGCCGTGCTCAGCTGGCCGCCGCCTACACCGAGCGGCTGCAGGGGGTCCCCGGGATCGTGCGGCTGCCGACGATCGTGCCCCGCAGCGCGGTGAGCAACCCCGTCTTCTACGTCTACCTGATCGAGGTCGAGTGCCGGGACGAGCTGGCGGTGTACCTGGCCGACCACGGGGTGGAGACCGAGACGTACTACCCCACCCCGCTGCACCTGCAGCCGTGTTTCGCCGACCTCGGCTACGCGCGGGGAGATTTCCCCCATGCCGAGGCGGCCTGCGAGGCGGCGATCGCCCTTCCGCTGTACCCGGACCTGTCTTTGCGCGCCCTCGACCGGGTGTGCGAGGAGATCCGCCGCTTCTATGAAGGGAGCCGGCGCTGATGATCACGTTCTTCCCGCCCGATCTGTTCGAGGCCGACCGGGACGTGCTGCTCGACATCGTGCACGACATCGGTGTCGGGCCGACGCAGCGGTTCATCCTCGGTGAGCACACGGCCCGGTTCGAGGAAGCGCTGCGGGCCGAGTTGGGTGCGGCGGAGGTGATCGCGTGCGGCAGCGGCACGACCGCGCTCACCATGGTCCTGCACGCCATGGGTGTGGGAGCAGGGGACGAGGTCGTGGTGCCGGCGTTCGGCTGCGCGCCGCTGGCGAGCACGGTGTGCAACCTCGGTGCCACGCCGGTGTTCGCCGACATCGACCCGTGGACCATGGTCGCGGATCCGGACGAGATGGAGCGCCTGATCACCCCGCGGACCCGGGCGCTGATGCCGGCGCACATGTTCTCGGTGATGGCCGACATGCCCCGGATGCGCGAGATCGCCGCGCGGCACCAGGTGCGCCTGGTGGAGGACTCGGCGGTCGCGCAGGGCGCGGTGCTCGACGGGCGGCCCGCCGGATTGTGGGGCGAGGCGGGGGTGTTCTCCTTCGTCCAGGTCAAGACCTTCGGCACCGCCGGCGAGGGCGGCGCCGTGGTGACCGATGACCCCGAGCTCGGCCGCGCTGTGCGGATGCTGCGCAACCACGGCCAGGACGGCAAGCAACGCTTCCTGCACCACCGCATCGGCTACAACAGCCGCTTCGATGAGATCCTCGCGG
The DNA here is from genome assembly GCA_963712995.1 of uncultured Actinomycetota bacterium. GTDB lineage: Bacteria > Actinomycetota > Actinomycetes > Mycobacteriales > Pseudonocardiaceae. The sequence continues at coordinate 320,802 of CAVQKH010000022.1, forward strand.
CCTTCCAGCTCCACCGGCTGCCGGGCCTGGCGGCCCGCCTGGAGCGGCGGGCCCGGATCGCCGACTACTACACCGAACGGTTCGCGCCGTTGCGGGACCGCGGGGTGCTCGCACCGCCCCCGGGACGCAACGGCCGCTGCTACTACGTCTACTCCCTGCTCGCGCAGAGTCGCGACGCGCTGGCCGCGCACCTGGATGAGCGCGGGGTCGCCAGCCACGTGTACTACCCCTCGCCGCTGCCCCGCCAGCCCGCGTTCGCCCCTTTCGCCGCCGAAGGCCGGCGGTGGCCCCACGCCGAGCAGGCCAGCGCCCGCACGCTGGCCATCCCCGTCTACCCGCACCTGAGCGACGCGCAGGTCGAGCACATCGCCGACGCCGTCTGCGACTTCGCCCTCTCACCGGCCGGCCGAGAGACAGGAGAACGCCAATGACGAGCAAGCTGGGTGGCTTTGCCGCCGTCGCGGTGCCACCCACCAAGCTGCGCGCGTACGCCCGATTGGCCAAACTCGACATCTTCGATTACTACCTGGGCCTGCTCATCGTCTGGTCCCTGCTGCCGGCAGCTGACCGTCTCGACGTCCGGAGCCTGCTCACACTGGCGGTCTTCCTGGTCGCCGAGGTGTGCGTAGTCGCCGCCACAGTCGCCTTCGACGACGTCACCGGGTACCGCGATGGCAGCGACGCGACCAACTACGGGCCGGACGCGCCCGCCCGCAAGCTGCGCCGCAAGCCCCTGCTCACCGGAGCGCTGAGCCCAGCCGAGGCGGTGCGCTTCGGCTGGATCGCGACGCTGGCCGCGGTGGGGGCCTCGGTTGCGGCAGTGCTGATGGCACCACACCATCCCAGCTGGGCGATCGCGGTGACGGTGGTGTGCGGGGCGGCGTTCATCCAGTACTCGTGGGGAGCCAAGCTCAGCTACCACGGCTGGGCGGAGGTGGTGCTCGCCGGCGTCGCGGCCGGCTGGCTGCTTGCTCCCTACGGTCTGCTCTCCGGCACGGCCGGCGGCTTCGTGATCGTCCAGGCGTTGGTGTTCGGCCTGGGGCCGGTGCTGTTCGGTGTGTACTCCAACACCAATGACCGGGCCGGGGACTCCAGTGTCGGGCGGCGTACTGCTGCGACCGTCCTGTCGCGCCGGGGCAACGCGGTCTACATCGCCGCCGTGTCCCTGGCCGAGACCCTGATCATCGTCGGCTCGGCGGTGCTCGGCGTGGCGCCGTGGTGGTTCCCGCTGGCGATGCTCCCGACCATCGCGCTGCGGGCCCTCCAGTACTACATCGGGTTCCGTCGGGGGGACATCCTGCGGGCTCGCTGGCTGGGGATCCGGACGCATCGGTGCACGGTCGTGCTGCTCGTCGCGGTGAACCTGGTGGCTGGGCTGGGTGCGTCATGACACCCGATCTCGATGTCGCCGTGGTGGGGGGCGGGATCGCCGGCTTGTCCGTCGCCTATGCGCTGCGGCAAGCCGGCCGATCGGTCCAGGTATTCGAGGCGGCCGAGGCTGTCGGCGGGCGGATGCGCACGCTGCGTCATGAGGGCTACCTCATCGACACCGGCGCGGAGATGATCGCGCCCCACGGGTACCCGGCCACCTGGCGGCTCATCCGCGAGCTGGGCGTGCCCGCCGTGGATGTGCCCCGCGTCGCGTGCGCGGTCTCGATGTGGCGTGGGGATCGCGCGTATTCCTACGTGGGCCGCCCGCTCGGCCTGCTGACCGGGGCGGGTCTGTCCGCTCGCGGCCGGCTGGACCTGATGCGCTTCAACGCCCGTATCGCAATGTGGTCTCGCGCGTTCGACCCCGACCATCCCGAGCGCACCCCGTTGGGACAGATCAGTGTCGCCGAGTTCGCCAGCCGCTACCGTCGTGAGCTGACCGACTACCTGTTCCAGCCGCTGACCGGCGGGTTCTTCGGCTGGCAGGCGGACCGATCGGCAGCGGCCGCACTCGTCAGCCTGCTGCTGGCCATCCGGAACACGGCCAACTGGCGGACCTATCGCGAGGGCATGGACACCCTGGCCCGCCGGCTCGCCGAACGGGTGCCCGTGACGACCGGATGCCAGGTACAGCAGGTCAGCTCCGAGCCCGGTATGGCCCGCATCGTCGCCGGCGGCGCCGAGCTGACCGCACGCTCGGTGGTGCTGTGCGTGCCCGCTCCCGTCGCGCTGGAGCTGCACGCGAACGTTCCGCAGGACGAGCGGAGCTTCCTGGCGGCCTGCACCTACGGTCCCATGCTCAGGGTGAGCTTCGCGCTCGACCGGCCGCTGATGCCCCGTGGCGGTCGGTCCACCTCTGCTGTGCTCATCCCGCAGGTGGAGGACTCGCTGCTGGGCGCGATCACCGTCGACCACAACAAGGCGCCTGGCCGCGCGCCCACCGGCTGCGGCCTGGTGTCGCTGCTCACCTGCCCCCGGGCCACCCGCGAGCTGATCGACGCCACCGACACCGAGATCGTGGACCGGATCGTCGTGCGGGGCGAGCGGTACCTGCCGGGGCTGCGTCAGGCCACTCGCGCGCACTTCGTGCACCGCTTCCGCCACGGATTGCCGGAGGCCACCCCGGCCGCCCTGCGGCTGCGCGCCGAGTTCCTGCGCCGCCCCCTGCGCACCATCGACTACGCGGGTGACTGGCTGATGTTGCGCCCCAGCAGTGAGGGTGCCGCCCGCTCGGCTGACCTGGCCGTATGGCGGGTCATGGCCCATAACGATCAAGAAATGCGGCAGGTCGCGGGGGCGTCTCATGGACGCGAGTAGGAGTTTTGACGTCGCGGTGATCGGGGGAGGAATCGGGGGCACGATCCTCGCCACGATCCTCGCGAAAAACGGCGTTAGGGTGCTCTGTCTCGAGGGCGGATCGCATCCCCGCTTCGCCATCGGTGAGGCGACCGTTCCCGATTCGAGCCTTGGCATGCGCGTTCTGGCCGCCCGGTACGGTGTGCCCGAGCTGCGGAACCTGAGCAATTACCGCAATATCCGGGAGCATGTCGCAGCCACCAGCGGGGTGAAGCGCAGCTTCAGTTTCGTGCACCATCGCGCAGGGCAATCCAACCATCCGCAGGAGTGCACCCAGTTCCCCACCTTTGCGCCGCCCCTCGGTCCCGATATGCACTACTTCCGCCAGGATGTGGACGCATACCTGTTCTCGCTCGCCGCCTCCTACGGTGCGGTGTGCCACACCGAGACGCGGATCATCGACGTGCAATTCGATCGCGACGGTGTCCGGCTCGAAGCGGAGGGAAAGGGAAAAGAGAAAGGGTCATTTCACGCGCAGTACGTGGTCGACGCCGGTGGACCGGGCGCCATCCTTCCCAGGATATTGGGTTTGCGTGAGGATCCGTGCCCGTATGAGACGTGCTCACGAGCGATCTTCACCCACATGGTAGGGGTTCCGCTCTACGAGCAGATAGGGCCGGAGTGCAGAGCGCACGGGATGGCCACCCCGGTCTCGCAGGGGACGTTGCATCACATCTTCAAGGGCGGGTGGATGTGGATCATTCCTTTCGGTAACCACCCGATGTCGACCAACCAGCTCTGCAGCGTGGGGCTCGTCCTGGAGCTCGCGGAGTTCCCCGAGCAGGACCTTGCACCGGAGGAGGAGTTCTGGAGCATCGTCGAACGTTTCCCGGGCATTTTCAGGCACCTTCGGGACGCCACCCCGGTACGGAACTGGGTGCGCACGAGCCGCCTCCAATTCTCCTCGACGCGAGTGGTCGGCGACCGCTTCTGCTTGTTGCCGCATGCTTCTGATTTCGTGGATCCGCTCTTCTCCAGTGGCCTGACAAATACTGCCATGGCCGTGAACGCCCTGGCTCACCGGCTCATCAAGGCGGCACGGCAGAAGGATTTCACGACCGAGAAATTCGAGTATGTCGACACCTGGGTGAAACGTGTCTTCGCCTATTACGATCAGCTCGTGGCGTGCTCCTACATCGCGTTTCGCGATTTCGAGCTCTGGAACGCTTGGCACCGGGTGTGGATGGTCGGGACGTTGTACAGCGGCAACCCCGTGATCCAGGCGCTCGTACGGTTCGAGGAGCACCGCGACCCGGCGGTCTTCGAGCAGCTTGAGTGCCATCCCTACCGTGGGCTTCAAGCGATCGACTACCCGCATTACTGGAAGCTGTTCACCAGTGCGGTGTCAGAGATGAAGGCGGTGCGCGATCAGCTGCTCTCGCCTGCCGAGGCGTCGAGGAACATCTACCGGTTGCTCGCGGAGAGCAGGCTGTGTCCCGGTCCGTGGCAGCTGCTGAATCCTGCGGACCGGTGCCCGGCCGGGGCTGCCACGGCGCAACGTGTTCTCCGGCTCATACTGTGGGGAAGATACCAGTCGCCGGAGTTCATCCGGGAGGATTATTTCAATGCCGGACTCAGTGCGCTACGAGTCTTCGGGTCTGATCTGTTCAGAAATGGCGCGGACGAGATCCGCCGTGCAGTGACCGGTCCCTGGGGGTACTTCCGGGACGGCTTAGTGAGCCAGAACCAGGACTGGGCTGGCAAGAGCAACGGTTCTGACAAGAGAGGCGGGTCTGACAAGAGAGGCGGGTCTGACAAGAGAGGCGGTGTGCGCACCAGCGCTCTCAGCCCGCTGCCGCGATCGTCGACCAGTGGGGATTAGCCGGTTAGACGGCTTAGACGGCCCCGCCGTCAATTTCGAGTCAACTGTGGAGTTGGAGTCGGCTCCCGGGCGATGGCGGGCATGTGAGCCGGTGCTGCACGCCGTGAACGCGACACCAGCGACATGTGAGCGCCCGAAAACGTCGGTCGTGTCACGTTCACGGACGATACCTCCGGGCAAGCCAGCCAGGGAACACGCCCGGTCGGGATGGGGCGAAGCCCGGCTAGATCAACTAGATCTCCGAAGTATGAGTTGCGCTCGGTGAAAACCGCGCTGTCTGGTGTTGGGATAAGTGAGCTTACGCCCGGTACCGATTCGGCATGGAGGTCATGCGCAGGTGCGGCAGACTGCGCCGCCACGCTCGTCGTGTCTGGGATGAAGCCCAGCAGTATCGGGGAATTTCAGCCGGATGGCGATGCGGGAGATGATCTCGATGGTCCGAATTCAATTTCGCCGGAAATGGATGGTACCTGGGGTACTGGATCGGCCCACGGCAACAGGGTCGAAATCGGTACGGTAAGGGTGATGTTCAGCTAAAAGAGGCAAGGGTAGTTTTCGCTTGACGTTATCGCTTCGCGATGAACGACCTGCCCCACACCGATCACCGATCACCGATCACACCGCACACCGCATCGCCGCCCGACCGTTTCGACTCTTCGTGAGGAAGGAGCCAGCGTGCGGACGATCAATCCGGGCACCTTGTTCGAGGACGCCGCCGAGCGCGGCGCCACTCTGTTCCATCTCGACCGGCCGTTCGACATCGCTCCAGGCGGTGGGCTCACCTACGACGCCGAGCAGTTGGCCATCCTCACTGCCGAGGCCGCGGGATGGCTTGCCGCCGCAGGAGCGCGCCCCGGCGACCGCGTCGCCATCGTCAAGGGCAACAGCTGGGACAGCGACGTGCTCGCCTACGCAGCGGTACGCATCGGCGCCGTCCCCGCCAAGATCCGCAACAACTTGCCCCCGGAAGCGATCCGGATCCTGCTGGAGCGGCTCGAGCCCGCCGTCCTCGTCACCACCGCCCAGACCCTTGACGCGGCGAGCCGCGCGGGGGTGGACCTGGCCGCTCTGGCCAAGACGACGCTCAGTATCGACCGCCCAGCGCCTGGCGCGCTGTCCCTGGACAGCGTGCGCGGCCAGGCGCCGCCACCGCCGCACCGCCGCGGCGACGACGAGCTACTGGTCGTCTGCCCCACCTCCGGGACGACCGGTATCCCGAAGCTGGCGCTGCACTCGACCACCACCATCATCCGCCAGCTCGCGCAGTTCGAGGCCCGCCGCTGGCCGGTCTTCGGCGGTCGGCCCGAGGACACCGTGGCCAGTGCCAGCGCCTTCTCGCACGGCCGGACCTTCTGCTGGACCGCCGTGGCGCTGGCCATCGCGCCACGTCACGTCGTCATCGTCAGCGACGACGATCCGCTTCGCGCCGAACCGGTGCTGCGGGCGCATCCCCCGACGATCCTCGAAGGGCTGCCGTCCACCTTCATCCGCTGGCAGCCGATGGCCGCCAAGCCGGACAGCCCCTTCCGCGACGTCCGAATGTATGTCAGCACTTACGACGCGATCCACCCTCCTGCGGTGCGGGCGTTCCTGGCCGCCTCGAAGCGACCGCGTGCGGTGTTCGTGCACGGCTGGGGCCAGTCCGAGACCGGGCCGCTGACATTCCGCATCTTCACTCGCAGAGCGCTCACCACCCGGGGTAACCGGCATCCGACCACCCGCAACCAGGGGCTGCCGGTTCCCGGCAGGACCAGGTTGCGCGTGGTCGACCCCAAGACCTTCCGTGCCCTCCCGCATGGGCAGCCGGGGGTGATCATGGCTCGGACCAAGGCCCGGTGCCTGGGCTACCTCGGCGAGCAGGAGAGATGGGATGCGAAGGCCGACGGTCCCTGGTTCAACACCGGAGACATCGGCATCCTCACCCGAAGCGGCAGCGTCGTGTTCCTCGACCGGGAGGTCGACGAGATCCCCGGCATCAGCTGCGTCGAGCTCGAGGACGTGATCGACGACCGGATTCCGGAGGTTCTCGAATGCGTCGTCCTGGGCACCCCAGGGCGGCCCCCGCTGCCGGTGGTCGTCACGGGTGACGGCCGTCTGGACGCCACCACCTGGCGAGCTGCCGTCCACGACCTGCCGGCACTCGACGAGCCGATCGTGTTGACCTGGGACGAGGTTCCCCGGACCGGGACGGGCAAGGTCCGGCGCCTGGCACTGCGCGAGCAGTTGGCGGACGTCGGCGCCACCTACGGCACCGGCCACTGGACATGACGCGGTGACGGTCAACTCGCTGACCTCGGTCTCGCTCGACCCGCCGCTGGTCTCGATGTGCCTGCGCCGGGACTCCGGATTCCTGGCCGACCTGCTGGAGACCAAGACCTGGGCGGTCTCTGTTCTCGACGGCGGCGCCGCCGACCTCGCCCGTCTGTTCGCCAAGGACCGGGCCACCCGCGCCGCCGCCATCGATGTGCTGTGCGCCTCGCCGGGGCACCACACCGGGGCGCTGGTGCTCGACGTGCCGAGCTGGCTGGAGTGTGTCCTGTGGGGCAGCTTCGATGTCGGCGACCACACCATGGTCGTCGGTGAGGTCCTGGCCGCCGGGACGCAGCAGGCCAGCATGCTCCTGATCTTCCTGCACGGTCGCTACCACGCGTTGGAGAACCTTCCATGACTGATGCCGCTCGGGTGAACCTGCCCATGACCACTCCCGATGTCCACCGCGCGATGGTGGCCTTCGGTCAAGCCGCCGAGGACCAGCTCGACCCGGCCATCGGTGTGCTGGTGAAAGTTCACGCCTCGCAGCTCAACGGCTGCTCGTTCTGTCTGGACCTGCACACCAGGGAGGCCCGCGCGGCGGGGGAGCGCGAGCAGCGCCTGGACGCGCTGGGGGCGTGGCGTGAGACACCGTTGTTCGACGATCGGGAACGGGCCGCCCTCGCGCTCACCGAGGCGGTCACGTTCCTCGCCGCCGGGCATGTCCCGGACGAGGTCTACCAGCGGGCCGCCCAGCAGTTCGACGAGACCGAGCTCGCTCACCTGCTGTGGACCATCGCGGCGATCAACGTCTGGAACCGCATGGCGGTCGCCACCCGCCTGCGACCGGCTGCCGGCGTCGATGCCGGAACACCACGATGACCGCGTCCCCACGGCTCGCCGCCGCACCACCCCTGGAGGGATGGACGCTGGCACGGCGGGGCGGGTCGGTGGCCGCCGACGTCGCCGAACACCATCTGCGGGCACTCGGGTGCGGGTTCACCAGCAGCCCCGCAAGCGGGACCGATGCTGCGGATGCCGGTGACCTGCACCTGAGCCTGACCGACGAGGGCAGGCGCCCACTGCGGGTCGGCTGCGCGATCGGGTGGGCCGGGCCCGTCCAGGTGCCGCTGGAAGATGAGACTGGGGTCCAGGCCGCTTGCGGGATCATGCATGTGCACGGGCGCAAATCCGGCATACCGGAGCCCCTCGCGGTCGACTACGCCTCGGTCACGGCCGGTGTGCTCGCCGCCCAGGGCGTGCTGGCGGCGCTGGTCGGCCGGCTGCGCGGCATGGACCTGTGCCGTGTCACCACCTCGGTGGCCCAGGCAGCGCTGCTGAGCGTGATGCAGTACCTGGCGGCGGCGACCGCCGAGGATGACTGGGTCGAATCCATGCGTCCCGGAGGGCCGCCGTTCACCTCGGCCGATGGTGTGCGCTTCGAGATCGAGGTGTTCGACGCGGCCTGCTGGCAGCGTTTCTGGGCACTGCTCGAGGCCGACGAGACGGCCGTGCAACGTGGTTGGCGGCCATTCGAGCATCGCTACGCCACCGCGACCTGCCCGCTGCCGGACGAGTTGCATCAGGCCGCCCGTCGATGCCGCTTCGCCGTGTCGGCCGCAGCGGCGGCCGACACGGGCGTCAGCATCCTGCGGCTGCGCGAGGTGGCCGAGCGCAGCACCGAACTCGCCGGCGACCTGCCGTCCTGGGACCTGGCACCCTGGGACCTGGCACCCTGGCGGATCACCGCGATAGCCGACGATACGCGGGCGGTGCCGCCGCCCGGCCTGCCGAGCATGGCGCAGCTGCCGCTGGCGGGTCTTGTGGTCATCGAGGCCGGCCGGCGCCTGCAGGGCCCGCTCGCCGGTCACGTCCTGTGGCTGCTGGGAGCCCGGGTCATCCGCATCGAGCCGCCCGGCGGCGACCTGCTGCGCGGCATGCCCCCGATGGCCGGCGACTGCTCGGCGCGCTTCCGTGCGCTCAACCGCGGCAAGGACGTCGTCGAGATCGACCTCAAGTCCGCGGCCGGGCGGCGGGCCGTGCTGGAGCTGGTGGCGGGGGCCGATGTGTTCCTGCACAACTGGGCACCGGGCAAGGCCGCGCAGCTGGAGCTGGACGCCGGGCACCTCGCCGCGGTGCGTCGAGGGCTGGTCTACGCCTACGCCTCCGGGTGGGGTGACGCGCTCGGCGCCGCACCGCCCCTGGGCACGGATTTCATGGTCCAGGCGCACAGCGGCCTGGCCGCCATGGTCAGACCCCCCGGCGAGCCGCCGGCGCCGTCGTTGATGACGCTCACCGACGTGCTCGGTGGCCTGGTCTGCGCGCAGGGTGTGCTGGCCGGGTTGTTCGCCCGGATCCGATCCGGGTGCGGCCAGCGGGTGGACTCCTCGCTGCTGTCTGCCGCCACGGTCCTCCAGCAGTCGGTCCTCCAGCAGGCGGTGCGCCAGAAGGCGGTGCTCCAGCAGACGGGGCCGGGCACCGCTCGAGCGGTCTGGACCCCGCTGCACCGCCCCCTGGCCACCGCCGACGGCTACCTGGCGCTGCCCGCCAGGACCCGCGCGGAGCTGGTCCGGGTGACCGCAGCGGGCGGGGTAGTCGGGTCCAGCGTCGAGGCCATCACCGCGCGTTTTCGTCAGGAGCCGAGCAGCACCTGGGTCGAGCGCCTCTCCGCCGCCGGTCTGGCCGCTGTCCCGGTGTGCACCGACCTCGCGGCGTTGGCCGCGGACCCCCGGTTCGCTGCTGCGTTGCAGCACGACATCTGCACCTTCACCCGCCCACCCTGGGAGTTCTCCTGATGACCCAGACCGCTACCACCATGACCTGGACCTCGACCAACGGGATCGTGCTGGGCGACCTGGTGCCCGCCGTGCTGCGGCGTCGCTGGGTCGAGCGGGGCTACTGCCCCGACCGTGATCTCTACACGCTGCTGCGCGAGCACGTGCGGGCCCATCCACGGCAGACCGCGGTGATCGACGCGGCCGGCGCGATCGACTACGCCACCCTCGACACCCGGGTGCGCCGCATCGCTGCCGCGCTGGCCGCGGCGGGGCTCGGTCCACGCGACATCATCGGCATTCAGCTGCCCAACAGTTGGCGCGCCGTCGCCGCGGAGCTGGCCGTCGCGGCCGTCGGCGCCGTGGCGCTGCCCTACCCCGCCGGTCGAGGGCGCCGGGACTCCCTCAGCCTGCTCGGCCGTTCCCGGGCCAGCGCCGCGATCGTCGCCGACGTCGCAGGGCGGGTGCCGCTGGCCGCGAACCTGGCCGAGCTGCGTCCTGAGCTGCCCGACCTGCGCTCGGTGTTCGTCTTCGGCGCCGCCCCGGATGGGTGCGAGCCGCTGGACCGGTGGCTCGCCGAGGAGGACGCCGAACGAGGGTGGTGTCCTGAGCCGGTCGACCCGGAGGCGCCGGCCCGGATCCTCGTCTCGTCCGGCTCGGAGGCCGAGCCCAAGATGGTCGCCTACGCCCACAACGCGATGGCCGGTGGCCGCGGCAACTACCTCGGCGCCCTGCACCACCCCGGCGTGTCACGTGGTGGTCCGGGCGGGTCGCGCGGTGGATCGGCACCCATGCGCAGCCTCATCCTCGTGCCGCTGGCCTCCTCGTACGGTTCGTTGGGCATCGTCATGCTCGCCCGCCACGGTGGCACCCTGCTGCTCCTGGACGCCTTCGATCCCGCTGCGGCGCTGCGCATGATCACAGCTCACCAGCCCACGCAGGTGTTCGGTGTGCCCATCATGCTGCGCCGGATCACCGATCGGCTCCGAGCCTGCGGCGAGGACACATCCAGCCTGCGCGCCCTCGTCTCCAGCAGCGCCGCGCTGCCTGCGGCCACCATCGAGGCATGCCTGACCCGCTTCGGTGCTCCCGTCATCAACATCTACGGGTCGGCAGACGGCGTCAACTGCCACACCGCCAGGGGAGACTGCACGCCGGCGCCGGGATGTGCGGGCCGGCCCGACCCGACCGTCGCGGATATCCGCATCGTCGACCCGCGCGGCCGGTCGGTGCCTGAGGGCCAGACGGGCGAGATCTGGTCCCTCGGGCCGATGACTCCGCTGTGCTACGTCAACGCCCCTGAACTCGACGCCCGCTACCGGGCACCGGGCGGCTGGGTCCGCACGGGGGACCGCGGCATGATTGATTCTGATGGCTGCCTGCGGGTGGTCGACCGTCTCAAGCAGATCGTCATCCGTGGCGGGTACCACATCAGCCCGGCCGAGGTCGAACGGCAGATCAACGCGCACCCGGCGATCGCCGACGTCGCCTGCGTCGCCGTGCCCGATCCCGAGTTCGGTGAGCGGCTGTGCGCCTGCGTCGTCCCGCGGTCGGACACCCCACCGTTCACGCTGCCCGAGCTCAACGCGTTCCTGGAGCGCGAACGCGGCCTGGAGCGCCGAAAGCTGCCCGAGCTGCTGCTCGCCTTGCCCGAGCTGCCGCTGGGCCCCACCGACAAGGTCTGCCGCCAGACCCTCGTCCGGCTGGCGAGCGCCCAGCCTGGATGCACCGTAGGGCACTGACCGCTGCCACCAGGGATCGGCGCTGCTAGGGCACCAGCACTCTGGCTCCGGTCGCAGACTCGCGCGCCTCGACACCGCTCAGCATGGCGTTGAGCCGGTCCCGGGGCAGGAACACTCCGGCGGCGAACACTGCGTTGATCCGGCGGGTGTTGCGGATATCGACGAGCGGATCAGCGTCCAGCAGCACCAGATCGGCGCGCTTGCCTTGCGCGATCGTGCCTGCCCGGTCCTGCTCGCCCAGGTACTGGGCGGGATTGCGGGTCGCCGCCTGCAGGGCCTGCATGGGCGTCAGACCCGCCTCGACGAACAGCTCCAGCTCGTCGTGCAGGCTGAAGCCCGGGAAACAGAAGGGGTTCAGGGTGTCGGTTCCTGCCAGCAGCCCCACACCGGCGCGGTTCAGCTCGCCGACGAGCGCAAGCTGGTGACGGAACAACTCCTGCTGATCGGCCAGCTCCTGCGGGCTGCGGGAAGCCCGGGGGTCCCGCTGCCAGAATTTCGCCAGCTGCGGTGAGATGTAGCGCAGCCGCTCGTCCTGGCCGTAGCGGGCGTCGCCGACCCGTGACAGCGACCGCAGGATGGTCAGGGTGGGTACCTGCCACGTCCCGTTCCGGGCGAAGTGGGCGAACAGGTCCTGGGCACGCTCGGGGTTGTAGCTTCGGGCTGCCTGCAGCTGGAGGGCGTTGCGGTGGTGGGTGGGATCGTTCGCGCGAGGGGTCTGTGCCAGCTCGGCGCGGATCTGCGCCTCGCGGGCCGAGGTGGCTTCGATGATGCCGGTGAGGTGTTCGACGCTTCGCTGGCCGGCGTCGGAGGCCTCGGTGGCGGTGACGGCGTCAGGGACGTGCCCGGCGAAGACGATGTGCCGCTGGTGGGCCTCGTCGGCCAGGGCGAAGTACGCCTTCCGGGGCAGCAGCGAGTAGACCTTGATGAAATCGGCCCCCTTCTGCTGGCCCTGCTGCACCGCTTGGCGGGCCTGCGCCCCATCGGAGACGGCGACAGATCCGGCCCAGATCGGGTGAGGCCCGTCGATGAGGTTGCTGCCGATCACCATCCGGGGGCCGAGGATCCTGCCTGCCTGCACGTCCTGGCGCCAGTGGTGGTGGACCGGATCGCCTTTCATCACGCGCACACCGGTCACGCCGTTGGCCAGGAACAGCGCCAGCCAGTCCTCGTCGTAGGCGTGGATGTGCATGTCCCACAGCCCGGGGATGAGGAACCTGCCCGCACCGTCGACCACCGTTGTACCTGGCGGGACGGGTAGCTGCCGGCTTGCGCCGAGGGCCGTGATGCGGTCTCCCTGGACGATCACCGTCATGCCGGGCTGTGCCGGAGCGCCGGTGGCGTCGATCACGGTGACATTCGTGATGGCGACGGTCTGGGCGTCGCCGAGGGCCTGGGCGTGGGACAGATCCTGACGCAGGGCAGCCATGGGGGCCAGAGCGACGAGCAGGGCGAGGACCCGTCGGCGTCCAGTCCGGCGTTGGCTGACCTCGGGAAAGCCGCATTGGGAACAGATGGGCGGGATTCTAGGCGTGAACTCCCGGACATGCTGAACACCCCCACCCGATCCAGCTGGGTGGGGGCATCAGCCTGCTGTCGTCAGCCGAGCCGCCGGCCCCGCGAGCGGGCCAGACTGCGGGGACGCAGCACGGTCGTCATGAGGCAGGGTCGGGCCCGTTTGTTCAGAGCCGAGCGCCGTGGGTCAGTAAATTGTCCTCGCTCAGTTCCAGAAGGACAGTACCGAAAGTACCAGATCAGTCCATTGTAAAATTGTCGAAATCGGTACGTCCGGATTGATGTCTGCGGACAGTGATGCTGATAATATCCACTAGGTCACCGGTTGTTGACGCTTGCTGTCAGTATCATACGACTGCGTGGGCTAGAGCCTTCGATTTGCGTAGAACTGGAGTTATCGAGCGGGCGAGGAAGGGGTGGATCATACGGTCTCTTGAGAGAATCCCGATGGCGGTCCATGCCTGGTTTGTGCTCGCAGCTCATGATGCGCCCGTGGTCTAAAATTTGGATCTAAGCAATACAAGGGAGGCGGCTGTGAATCTTTATCAAGGTCAACGTAACGACGCCGAATCATGGGAATGTTACTGGCATCATGTATTTTCGGACCCCGCTGCTCAGGTGTTGTGGGGTAAGAGTAACTTCGACTCTTTCGAGTCGATGGCGCCTTACCTGAAAAAAATTACCGACAGCTTCGACTCCCGCCTTCCTCTGGTCGATTTCGGTTGCGGTGACGGCTCGTTCACCGAGCATCTCACCGATTATTTCGACGTAGTGGTCGGCACGGATATCTCCGCAGCGGCTATAGCAAAGGCTCGGCGGGACAACCAAGGGTCGAAGGTCGACTATGAGCGGCTCAATGGTACCGACACGGTCGGTGCCGAGCGCCTGCACGCACGGCTTGGAGACGCCAACGTTCACGTTCGAGGTGTCCTGCAAGGCATGATGCCCGCTGACTGGCCTCACGCGCTGAGAAGTTTGGAGATCTTGACCGGGCGGAAAGGGAGTGTTTTCGACCTCGAGTTGTCGAAGAAATATTCCCAGCTGGTTCAGGAGATGAAACGTTTCGATGAGCGGCAGGCGGCGATGCTTCAAGGTCCGGGAGACGGCCTCGTGCCGAATGATTTCTCGACTGCCGATCTCATTGATTTATATCGGGGTCAAGGGTGGAATATCCAATTCGTTGATGAGTTGAATATGCATTCTCGGGTACCGCTACCCGACGGCAACCTCCTCTCATTCCCGGCAATCTGCTTGATTGCTAAAATGGATTCTTCTCGGCCGTGATGACCTATGTGGAATTCTTTGTTGGATAGGTGCGTTCTGGATGCGAATGCACCTATCCGTTCATCTTTTTTCGATGGGGCGTCTGCCGTGTACCGAGTAGATCACGCAGGATGTGGCTTTGAAGCTCGGGTTGGCGAGCAGACGTCGTAGCTCCGGGAGTTGCTGGTCGGTCATGCCTGCGTCGATGAGCTGGTCCCGGAGCTGGAAGGTGTGGTGGATCTGGAGGTGCACACCGGCCGATCCGGCGTGCCACAGTTGGAGATGAGGTTGCGGGTCGATGTCGACCAGTCCGGCGTCGTGCATCGCCTGGGCGACGTGCTGCCCCCATGCTCCGTCAGCGCCCGTCTTATCGAATAACCTGGCCTTGGCCGCCAAGAAGGTCTCGTAGAGGTGTCGAGCCCGTGGGTCCGGCATGAGCAGGGCAGGGCCGTAGGTGATGTCGAACTCGTCGAGCTGTAGCCACCCACCCGGCCGCAGCGCCTGGACCAGCCGGTCGAGCACTGCGCGGCGCTCCGGGAGGTGCAGCAGGACCAGCCTCGCGCAGATCAGGTCGAACGCGGCCTCGGGCAGCGGATCGCGCACGATGTCGTGCTGGAGCACCTCCAACCCGGCCCTCGCGGGAATGTGGCTGGGCTTGATGTCGGTGGCCAGCACCCTGCCCGACGGCGCGACCCGCTGCGCGAGCCAGCTGGCCACGCTGCCCCCGCCCGCGCCGACCTCGAGGCAGTGCCATCCGTCGGTCACACCCGTCTGGGCGAGCCGCGCGGTGGTCATCGGATCGAGCATCGCGGCGAGGCATCGATGCTGGTCCCGGGAGTGGACGCTGTTGTTGTCGAACACGTACCCGAGGCTGCTCACAACCATTCGACGTTTCCTCCTGGGCGCAGTTCATGGCGGGTGTCGAGGACGATCGGAAATGGTGTCGGATCGATTCGCTCGAGCAGCTCCGAATGGGCGGTGATGAGAACCGCGCAGTCGTAGGAGACGGCATCGGAGGGTTCGCAGGGTTGGCTCTTGAGACTGTGGTCGCCCACGGTGAGTGCGGGGACGAGTGGATCGTGGTAGGCGACAGTGGCTCCGAGCTCGAGCAGCCGTTCGATGACACGGCGGGCGGGAGCGTTCCGAGTGTCGTTGACGTTCTCCTTGTAGGCGACTCCGAGCACGAGCACCTTCGATCCTTCGATACAGCGACCCGCTCGCGCGAGGGTTTCGATCAGCCGGGCGACAACGGAGTGTGGCCGCTGGTCGAGCTGACGGTATGCGGTGTCGACGATCGGCATCGTGATCCCGCTGCGCCGGGCGTTGGCGAGGAGGAACGCTGGGACGATCGGAATGCAGTCGCCGCCGATTCCGGGACCAGGCCGGTGCGCGAGGAAAGCGAACGGTTTAGTGCTCGCGGCCTCGACGACCTCGCGTTCCGATACGCCGAGATCTCGGCACACATCGGAGATCTCGTTGGCCAAAACGATGTTGACCATGCGAAACGTGTTCTCGACGATTTTCGTCATCTCGGCCGTGCGCGTATCGGAGACGGTCACGACCTTCGCGCACAGGGCTTCCACGACCGCGCTGGCCCGCCGTGCGCACTCCCTGGTGACTCCTCCCACGACACGGGGTGTAGTGATCACCGACCAGCCCGCGGTGTTGGCGGGATCGATACGTTCGGGGGCGAACGCGACGAAAAGGTCGGTGCCCAGTGCGAGCCCGGATTCGGCGGCGAGGCGGGTGGCCAGGACGTCGGTCGTGCCCGGCGGCACGGTGGACTGCAGTATTACGAGCACTCCACGGTTCGCATACGGAGCTATGGCATCGAAGGCGGTACCGACCGAAGAAAGCTCTGCATCCCCGTCGGCTCCCAGCGGCGTCGGTACGCACACAATGACGACGTCGGCGCCCGCCACCGCGCAGAAATCGGTCCCTACTGAGAAGGTACCCTTCAGTATCAGGTTCTGTATCTCCTGATCGGACAGATACGACAGGTAGGAACGGCCGCTGCGGAGTTCGTTCACCCTGGTGGCATTGATGTCGATGCCGCGTACACGGAAACCGCGATCGACGTAGCCCTGCGCGACTGGGAGCCCGGTGTTGCCAAGACCGATGATGGCGATGACCACCCTGCGCTCGTTGACAAAATTAAGGAATTCACATTCGCTCGACAATTTCTGTCCCTATGTCTTGGGGAGATGTGATGGGACGCGGGTCGTGATCTCTCCCCCGTCTGGCCTCGCCTCCGCGGGCAGTCGCTCAGTTGTCACCTTTGGGTGGCGTGCGATCTTCGAGACTGGCAGTGCGTTTCGATTGTCAGCGCTTCTATTGGACGATATCGCCACTCATTTCGGTGGCCATCACCATTGACGTACCGATTTCGACTATTTTCTATTGGGTCGATCTGGTACTTTCAGTACTCCCGATCGGTGCTAGAGATGCGCCGCCGTGCAGGGGCGTTGATATGTGGGTCGACGGGTTACGACCGGCAGGTGTCGACGCACCTTCAGCGCGGTGTGCTCGACTGGTCGACCGCCTGCTGCGGGTCCGTGGGCACGCCCGCGGGTGTACCCATTGGCCGGTGGGGGCGCCGAGTCCGGCAGGGGCGATGGTACCGAAGGTACTGGATCGGTCTATTGGAAACTAGTCCAGATCAGTACTGTAAGGGTGATGACCGTTGAAAACGGTGTGGGTAATGTCTGATAGCCGTTGGTCGAAAACTGATCTCGACAAAATCTCGCCACTCGAAAATACCTCTTGGGTTCCGGGCGGGTTGTGGTGGGGTGCCGGGATGATTCCAGGCGAGGGTGGCTGATTGCGTGGAAGAGATAATGTTCTTACGGGACAGCCGGCAGGTCTCGATCAGCAGGCATCCGTTTTTCGAGTGGCTGCACGATGACCGTGTGGCGATCGAGGATCGCCTGAGGTTCGCACCGATGGGTGCGTTCTTCATCATGCAGTTCCGGGACATGAACCGATGGGTGCTGCGTTTTCCCCAGGCACGGGACGAATTCGAGTGGATCATCAACCTGGGCACCCAGGAGGACGAGAGACACTCCCGGATGTTCCTCGAGGACTGGCACAAGCTGGACATCGACGAGCATCTGCGCTGGCGGGCGAGCGACGTGCTGTGGTGGCTGTTCCTGTCTCCGGACCAGGAGATCTTCCGGCGCAGCGGGATCGAGTTCATCTCGCTGGCCGTCGAGGACGCCGGCGACGCGCTGATCCGGTTCGGTCATTCCGAGGCGGGTGAAGCCGCCGGACATGTCTTTCTCAGCAACACGGCTAAGGTCGCCGTGCCCCTCGCTGATAAGACCGGATTGACTTACCGGTATTTCGGTCCGTACCACCTCGACCTCGAGTCCGGACACGTTGCGAACATCGAGGGTGTGTTCGAACAAGCCGTGCTCGACGCGCCCCGCCGCGCGCATTGCAAGGAACTGTGCGACCGTATGTTCGACCTGTTCGAGCAGATCTTCGATGGCTTCTTACACTACGCGAACACCTACGTGGACACAAAGACGGTTCCCCGGCGTCCTGTCGAGCCGACGCGGGTGCCAGTCGAGTGGACCGCCCCGCCGCTGGAGATCAAGCCGAGTGACCGGCGGGACATCGAGGTCGCGCACCGGCTCATCCAACGCAAGGCGCAGGTTGCCGCGCACCCCTTCTACGCCTGGGTGCGCAAGGACAACGGCCTTTCGGCGGCGCAGAAGCTCAGGCGGTTCATCCCGATGTGGGTGATGGACATCCTGGGCTACCGGGACCTGAACAAGTACGCCATGACCTACGCCGACCCGCAGGATCCGGCTCAGCGGGCGATCAACATCTGGGCGAGGCGACTTTCCGCGCACAGCGGCCTGTTCCTTTCCGACTGGGACGCGCTGGAACTGGATGAGATGCTCGGGTACTCCGCCAGCCAGACGCTGGAGTTCCTGTTCCTCGACCAGGACATGGACCACCATCGCGAGCACCTGATCGAGTTCGCCAAGCTCGCCCTGCGTTACAGTGACCCGGCTGTGCGATGGTGGATGATGGCCGCGCTGGAGTCCACAGGCGAGCAGTTCTTCGCGCACACCCAGCCGCTGGCCCTCGCCGTCGAGAAGGCAACCGGTGTGCGCCTGGACTACCTGAGCGGTCGGCACGACGCTCCGGAGGCGGGCACGAACACCGGTGGCGAGGTGGACGGTGTCCCGCCGGCGCCGCTGTCCGCGCCGGGGTGCGACGCTGCCCTGAGGTTGGTGGACCACGTGTTCGACTCGATGGAGGACCAACTCTGGCGGTCCCTGGCAGTGGCACGTGCCAACAAGTTCGGCGTGCCCTGACACCTGACTTCGATCAGGGTGCATTCGATCAGGGTGCATTCAATTCAGGATGCCTTCAATCAGGGCTTGATCCGGTGGCGTGCCGGATCCCGGTGCGCAGCGCGGCCGGTGGGTCGTTCCGGGCGCCGGCCCAGCGCGCGGCGATGTGCCCGTCGGGTCGTACGAGCAGCGCTGCGCCGGATTCGATACCCACGGTCGCGGCCGTGGCGCCGTCCAGGACATACCTGGCCAGCGGGGCCGGCGAGCGCACCGTGTCGGCGGCCTCACACCAGTGTTGCCCGCTCTGGTCGGTGAGCAGGGTCAGGCCGGGGCCGAGTAGGTCGAGGGTGGAGACGGGAGGGTAAGCGGCGGGTAGCCAGGCGTGGGGCAGGCGAGCGCGCAGGTCGATCGCCAGGCCTTGCTCGACGGTGCATTCGATGCCGCTCTCCTGCGCCGAGCGGGTGGCGTTGGCCGCCGCGATCGGCCGTCGCTCAGCCTCGTAGGTGTCCAGCAGCGCAGGCCCGGCCCAGCCTTTCAGCATCCAGGCGAGCTTCCAGCCCAGGTCGTAGCCGTCCTGGATCGCGGTGTTCATTCCGGTGCCACCCACCGGGGTGATCTGGTGTGCCGCGTCGCCGACCAGGAAGACATGCTCGTCCCGGAAGCGGTCGGCGAGTTTGGTGGCGAAGGTGAAGGTGCCTACCCGCAGCAGTCGCACCATCAGCGCGGGTACTCCGGCTCCGAGCCGGATCAACCGGATCAACCGGTCGGCGGGATAGTCGGCGAAGCGCTCCCGGTCAGGTTCCCACACCCGCCCGTAGGTCCAGCGATCGCCACCGGAGGGGTAGAACACGCCTCTCGCCTCGGCTTGCCCGACCGTGTAGATGCCGTAGCGGCGCTCGCCGACCACGCCCCACAACGGGGCCACGAACAGCGCGGTCAGGGATTCGAGCAGCGGGGCCGGGCCGTGCATCGGGATACCGAGGGTGTCGCGCACCGTGCTGTTGGCGCCGTCGGCGGCCACCACGAAGCGGGCCGAGACCGTCGTCATGACGCCGCTTGCGTGTGCGCCACTTGCTTGATGGCGCACTGTGGCGCGCACTCCGCCCTGGTCCTGCTCGAGCGCCACCAGTTCGGTGTTGTACCGGACTGGGGCGTCTCGGTGGGTCCTGAGGTGGGTGAGCAGCACCGACTCCAGGTGGTCCTGCGGGGCCCAGACCGGCCCGGTGGGGCTGATCTCGGCGGCCCGGGCGCGGTCGGGTAGCCCGACCGGCATGACGCTGCCCTGCGCCGAGGCGAGGGTGTGGGTCACCCAGGCCGCGGACGTGACGTTGACCGACCCGGCGTTGAGCTGCGATTCCAGACCCCACGAGCGGAACAGTTCCATCGAACGGGTACTGATCACCGTGGCCCGCGGCAGCTCCGAGGGGTCGGCCCGTCGCTCGATCAGCAACGATCCGATGCCTTGGTGCGCCAACGTGATAGCCGTGGTCAACCCGGCGGGCCCCGCGCCGACGATCAGCACCGGCACACTATGCGTTTCCGCTGTGGGCGTTTCCGCTGTGGGCGTTTCCGCTGTGGGCGTTTCCGCACGGCGCACTTCTTCTCCGGACAAGGTCCCGTCCTTTCGCGTCGTGCCGGATGGGTTGGACACTATCCGAATCATTTTCGGCGCGACATCACCGTGACCGTACCGTTTTTGACCATTTCGCAATTGGTTGATCTGGTACTTTCGGTACTGTCTACCATCGGCGATTTGAGATACGCCGCTCCAGGAGTTGGCTTGTGCACTATCTCCGCTGGCAGGCCGAATGGTTGTCAAGCGGCCTTTGTCGGCTTCGAGCCTGGTGGTGGCTATGCCCCGCACTGCGGCGCTGAAACAGTCAGATCAGGTGCTAACAGAACATCATCCGGCGGGCGGGGGCGTGTTGTGGTGGGAGAACAGTACTGAAAGTACCGGGCCGGTCTGATGTGAAATAGTCAAACTCGGTACGGCCGCGGTGATGCCGCGCCGAAAAAGATGCTGATAGCGTCCAATCGGTCGCTCAGGGTTTGAAAGCTGTGTGATCGAAGACCTTCGATCTGCATGGCATCGAGCGTACCGGTGACAGTGAGCGAACAAACGAGGAGGTATATCGTGGACAAGCTGCGGCTTGACCTTGCAACTCTGGAAGTCGAACGTCTCGATATCGCCGTGGCCGACCTGAACGGCGGTCTGGAGGCATTCGGGATGGGTCACGCAAGCACCGAGCTGGGCCAGTCCTGCCAGGGGGCCTGTGGCCCCGACACGTGCGGGTGCTCCGCGGATAACGGGACCAGCGCGAGCTGTAACGACACTGAGTGCGACTGTGATGAAGGTACGAGTGGCTAAGTCGCACCGCCCAGTGGCTTTCGTGTCGGCAGCTGATCGGCTGGCGACACGAAGGTAGAATCGGGTGGGGAGCAGCGTTGCGCTTTGACCGTCACGTTGTTCCCCACCCGCAGTGCGGTTTTCCGAGCTCGACGATAACCGGGTAGTACCTTGGTACTAGTACTGGCCTGTTTCGACATGGTCGGAATCGGTACGGCCAGGGGGATGATCGTTGCAGACTCTGCTGATAATGTCCGATTAGTCGCCGACCATCTACGCTGATCGTGGTGATGGCGACGGTCTGTCGACCGGACCCAAGCTGCATGGTGGCACGAAATACGTCCCGACACCCGAGCGTGTCTATCTGCAGAACAACCGCTGTGTGCTGAGGATCCCGGGTAAGCAGGTGTACCAGTGGGTCGATCGGTTGGCTCCGCATCTGGATGGGAACCGCAACCTGGCCGAGTTGACCGACGGTCTGTCGACCGACCGGGCGCAGATGGTCGATCGTCGATCAAAATCACTGAATAAGTCTTCTGGTGCTTTCGACACTGTCTACTATCGGTGATTGAGATACGTCGCCCCGGGAGTTGGGTTGTGACGGGAGAGTAGTACTGAAAGTACCGGGCCGGTCCAATGTAAAATAGTCAAACTCGGTACGGCCGCGGTGATGCCGCGCCGAAAAAGATGCTGATAGCGTCCAATCGGTCGCTCAGGGTTTGAAAGCTGTGTGATCGAAGACCTTCGATCTGCATGGCATCGAGCGTACCGGTGACAGTGAGCGAACAAACGAGGAGGTATATCGTGGACAAGCTGCGGCTTGACCTTGCAACTCTGGAAGTCGAACGTCTCGATATCGCCGTGGCCGACCTGAATGGCGGTCTGGAGGCATTCGGGATGGGTCACGCAAGCACCGAGCTGGGCCAGTCCTGCGAGGGGGCCTGTGGCCCCGACACGTGTGCCTGCTCCACGTCTAACGGGACCGGCGCGAGCTGTAACGACACTGAGTGCGACTGTGATGAAGGTACGAGTGGCTAAGTCGCACCGCCCAGTGGCCTTCGTGTCGGCAGCTGATCGGCTGCCGACACGAAGGTAGAATCGGGGGGGAGCAGCGTTGCGCTTTGACCGTCACGTTGTTCCCCACCCGCAGTGCGGTTCTCCGAGCTCGACGATAACCAGCTAGTACCAAAGGTACTAGTACCTTTGGTACTGGATCTGGCCTGTTCCGGCATGGTCGGAATCGGTACGGCCAGGGGGATGATCGTTGCAGACTCTGCTGATAATGTCCGATTAGTCGCTGACCGTCTGCGTTGATTACGGTGATTGAAACGGCCTGTCGGCATGGGGATGGGGATGGGGAGTAGTCAGATTGACGACGATGGGGGAGTCGTGAGACCCAAGCTGCGTGGTGACACGAAATACGTCCCGACATCCGAGGGTGTCTATCTGCAGAACAACCGCCGGGTGCTGAGGATCCCGGGTAAGCAGGTGTACCAGTGGGTCGATCGGTTGGCGCCGCATCTGGACGGGAACCGCAGCCTGGCCGAGTTGACCGACGGTCTGTCCACCGACCGGGCGGAGATGGTCGATCAGCTCATCGAGATGTTGGCTGGGGCCGGTTTCGTCAAGGACGTCGAAGCTGATCGATCGCACACGCTCAACCCTGCGGATACCGACGCCTACGCCGCTGAGATCGCGTTCATCGACTACTTCTGTGATTCCGCCGCGGCGCGGTTCCAGGAATTCCGGCACGCTCGGGTCGTCGCGGTCGGGTCCGGTCAGACCTTGACCGCGTTGGTGGCGGCGAACCTGGCCGTGGGGCTGCGCAACGTCGAGGTGCTGGTCACCGATGAGTGCCCTACCGACCTCGACCGTCTCCATCAGCATCTTGAGACGGCGCGCCGGCGGGATCCCGATCAGATGTTGACCGTGCAGAGGGTGACCGGTTGGGACGGTGACGAGACGGCCGTTCGAGCGGCGTTAGAGCCCTTCGACGCGGTCGTGCACATCTGCGACCGGCCGATGCTGGCCCGTGCCAGGATGCTGGACCGGCTCTGCTGGGCGCAGGGCACGGTGCTCCAGCAAGCGGTGGTCGTGGGCGATCAGGCGTGGATCGGTCCACTGGTCGGCTCTGACGACGAGCAGGCTGGAGGGTGGGAGAGCGCCTGGCGCCGGCTGCAAGCCACCCGCACCGGCCCGGCGGCCGGGCGGCGCAGATTCGCGTTCACCGATGATCCCACCGCGCCGGTCAGCCAGTACCTGACCTCGCCGACGGCGGCGCTGGTGGCCAACCACGCAAGCTTCGAGGTGTTCAAGCATCTGACCGGGGTTCCGGTGCCCGAGACGCGGGAGCAGTTGCTGCGGGTGGACCTGGAGACCCTGCGCACCAGCGCTCACCGGTTCCGGCCGCACCCGAGTTGCGTGCCGGTGGCGCAGATCGCCGCGCCGAGCTCGGCGACGCTGGCCGGGACCGTCGAGCGGCTGGCCGCCGGAGAGTCAACCGAGGAGCAGTCCTTCTCCCAGCAGGTGCGGGATTGCTTCGACGAGCAGCTGGGGTTGTTCACCTTCCTCGACGAGGGTGAGTTCCAGCAGCTGCCGCTGAACGTCTGCCATGTCACGATCTCGAACCCGGCGTTGCTGACCGAACCCGACGAGCCGCTCACCGCCGTCGGCCTCGGCACCGATATGGGCATGGCGCGGCGGCGGGCCGCGCAACGTGCCTGCGAGCTCTACGCGGCCGGTGTCGTGGACGAGCGGCGACTCGTCCACGACACCGGTGTCCAGGCCACCGGTGTCCAGGCCAACGGCCAGGGCGCGCAGGTGTGGGGTTTCGACCTGGTTGAGCAACGGCCCCGGAAGGTCCCGGCAGCGTCGGTCTTTCCCACGTTGCGTGGCCTGGCGCCCTCACGGCACAGCGCCCCGTGGCTGGCGTCGGGGTTCAGCTGGGCCGGGGCGCTCGCCACCGCGCTGGCCTCGGTGGCTCAGCAGCTGACCGTGGCTGAGCTGGACTTCGATGGCGAGCCGTTCCCGCTGGTCGACCTCGACGCCGGGATACTCGATGAGCACAGTGCCCGCTACGTGCAGATCCTGCGCGCCTGGGACGTCTCCGTCGCGGTGTACGAGGTCACCGGGACGTTACAGGTCCCCACCTTCGCGTTCTGCGCCGGCGAGGCGGCGTCCGCTCCCACCGTGGCCTACCGAAGCGGTGTCGACGTGCGGGACGCCCTGCGCCGCGGGCTGGAGCAGACCGTGGCGTATGTGCAGGCGCGGGTCAATCACCAGCCGGACTACGCGCCTCCCGACGTCGCCGACCTGCCGCACCGAGCCCGCGGAGTGCGCCCGACCCTGCTCCACCCCGGCAGCCCAGGCGACTGGGTCCACCAGCAGCGCCGGCTGGGTGAGGCCTTGACGCGGCGGGGTCACCGGGTCGTGGTCGTCCCCTTGGACCACGACCCGGCCCTCACCGAGGTCCTGCCCTACCTCGTCAACCTGGTCGTGGAGCCCGAGGTGATCCCATGACGACCGTATCCCCCGAGCTTGAGCGTGCGATCCCCGAATGCGTGGACACCGTCGGGCTGGCAGGTCAGGGTCTGGTGCACGCGACGCTGGCCCGGCAGTTGGTGGGCGCCTGCCCGGTGTTGCTGCTCGAGGTGCCCTTGGACCCACCTCCGGGTGGTGCGACGGTCCATGCCGGCATGGACCGCTGCGATGTCGCTGTGCTCGCCAGTGACGGGTGGGACCCCAGCGTGCACAGTGTGTTCAACGCCCAGTGCCGGGCGCGGGCGCTCCCGTGGCTGCCCGTCTCCATCGAGCGGGGGCATGCGGTCATCGGCCCGTGCACGTTGCCCGGGCAGGCCGGCTGTGCGGTGTGCGCTCAGACGCGCCGGCACGCCGCCCGCACGGACCCCGCGGAGCTCTCGCAGCTGGCCAAGCGGTTCGCTGCGGAGTTCGCCACCCCGTCCGGGTCGTGGCTGACCACGTGCAGCGCGGAGCTGGTCGCCGCACTGGTGGCCGATGAGCTGGCGTGCCTGAGGGCCGCCCCGCAGCAGGCGCGCACGCGCAATGCCGTGGTGCGCGTGGACCTGGCTACCCTGGTGGTGAGCGTGCACCCGTTCCTGCCTGATCCCTGGTGCCAGGAATGCGGTGGCCTGCCCGAGGACACCGAGCAGGCCGCCTGGATCGTGCCCAGGCCGGCACCCAAGGCCTCGCCGGCGGGCTACCGTGTCCGGCCGCTGTCGGGTGCGCAGGACCGCGACCGGCTGCTCAGCCGCTACGTCGATGCCCAGGTCGGGGTCCTGCCCAGCCTGACCAAAAACGGTGACTCGATGTTCCCGGGCGCTCGGGCGCCTGTCGGGTTACGCCGTTCGGAATACCGGTCGAACGGCTCCGGTCGCACGCTGGACACCCAGTCAGCCGAGATCACCGCCGTCACCGAGGCGATCGAGCGTTACGGTGGGCTGGCCCCCTGCGGCAAGCGCACCGTGGTCCGGGCCAGTTACGCCCAGCTGGGGGACCAGGCGCTGGACCCGACCAGCCTGGGTCTGCACTCCGAGGCGCAGTACGCCCTGCCCGGCTACCGCTACCAGCGCTACCACCACGATCTGCCGCTGAACTGGGTGTGGGGCTACTCGTTCGGGCGGCAGTGCCCGTTGCTGGTCCCCGAGCGCTACGCCTATTACGCGATACGCCACCGGGAACCGGCCGACCGTTCGTTCGTGTCCGAGAACTCCAACGGGTGCGCGCTGGGTGGCTGCCTGGAGGAGGCGATCCTGTACGGCCTGCTGGAGGTGGCGGAGCGCGACGCGTTCCTGCTCACCTGGTACGCCAGGCTGCCGGTGCCCCGTATCGAGGTCGCCTCGCTCCACGGCCGCACCACGGCGTTGATCATCGAGCGGATCGAGCACACCACCGGGCACACGATCCACATCTTCAACACCACGATGGAACAGCGGATCCCGTGCGTGTGGGTGATGGCCGTCGACGAGCGGGACCGGGAAGATCAACCCAAGATGGTGTGCGCCGCGGGCGCGCACCTGGATCCGGAGCGGGCGCTGGAGGGTGCGCTGCTCGAGCTGGCCCGGCAGCTCCAGCACGCCTGCCACGGGTACGGGCAGGACCGGGACCGGATCCTGGCGATGGTCGCCGACCCCTCCAACGTCCGGGAGATGGCCGATCACGCGCCGCTCTACTACGCGCCGGAGTCCTTCGAGCGCCTGGCGTTCCTGCTCGACACGCCGCGGCGGCAGACGTTCCGCGAGGCGTTCCGCGGCGGGCACGAGCCCAGCGCGGACCTGTCCACCGACCTGCACGAGACGATCGGACGCTACCTGGACACCGGGCTGGACGTCATCGCCGTCGACCAGACCGGCCCGGAGCACGCGATCGAGCAGTTCGCCTGCGCCAAGGTCATCGTGCCCGGCGCCGTGCCGATGGTCTTCGGCTACGACAACCGGCGCATCCACGGCCTCGACCGGCTCTACCGCGTCGGCCACGAGCTGGGTTACCACCCGCGCCCGCTGACCCACGCCGAGCTCAACCCCCACCCCCACCCATTCCCGTGAGCCGCATCTTGGCATCAACCAGTACTGAAAGTACTAGAACGGCCCATTGTGAAATGGTCGAAAACGGTACGGCGACGGTGATGTCCGCCAAAAAAGATGCTGATAGCTTCCAATTGGTTACTGGAGCCTACCGGTAACGGCGGCCGGAAAACGAGGAGGCGGATCGTGCACAAACTGCGACTCGACCTGGGGGAATTGGAAGTTGAACGTCTCGACGTTGCCGCGGTCGGCCTGAATGGCGGTCTGGAGACATTCGGGATGGGCCACGGATCAACCGATTTTGGTCAATCCTGCACCACCTGCAACCCCCCCGACCAGGCGTGTACCGACGAATTCTGCGATGCGAGCTGTACCGAATCTGCGTGCGAGTGCAACACCGCGTAGCTGTGTGGCTGCCAGCAAAGCGTGCAGATTGGGTAAGAGCGGGTAGCGGAGCGCAAACGGCCATGGGGGAGTTGTGAGATCTGAGCTACGCGCTGACACGAAGTCTGTTCTGACGTGAGCCGCCTGGCGTGGTGGTGGCAAGGGCTATCTGCCGATGGTCGTGGCGTGCAACCCCCGCTCGTCGAGGCCGACACCGAGGGTGCGGACCGGGCGCTGACGGTGGTGCCCAACTTCGTCGTGCGGGTCGCGGGACTGCCGATGGAGGTGCTGCGTCGCCTGCGCTGCGAGGTGACCATCGCCGCGGTCGAGGAGCTGCTGGAGCTCCAGGAGCGGTTGCACACCGAGGGCGAGCAGCTCTCCCAGGCGCTCTATGACGTCGTCGGCGCGGTGGAGGACCGCGCGGTGCGCCGCCGCCTGCTCGCGCTGCGACGCTGCGTGCACCAGGCCCGGCCGCCGCGACCAGGTGTTCTCGACGAGGGCGTGTGGGAAGCGCTGCCCGCCGACCTCGCCCCCCGGATCGAGACCTGGCAGCAGAGCCTGGCACAGCGGGACGCGCTGCACGCCCACGCCGAAGCCATCTACGGGGAAGAGTCCGACGCGAAGCGCTGGGCGCTGGCCGAGGTCGCCTGCGACGAGGGGTTCCAGCGGGGCCTGGTCCTGGCCAGCCCGGATCTCTACGCCGAGCTCGTCAAGTGGCTGACCGTTGGCCCTGGGGCGCGTTCTGATGAGGCACTCGAGGCCAGCCTGGCGAAATACCTGGGCCGAGCGGCGGCCAAGACCACCCCGTACAGCACCTTCACCAGCTTCGCCGAGGGCCGCTGGATGCCCGGCGGCCTGCACCCGGTGCGCTGCGCCGGTTCCTGGACGCGCTGCAGCTCGGTCGAGCCGGCCATGCGGATCGCGCTGAACGTACGCCGCGAACTGGAGTCCTGGCCGCAGGTGCGCCCGCACCTGCGGCTGCGCGTCAACCCCAGCGCCGCGGTGGACGGCGCGGTGCTGCGGTTCCTGTCCTGCCGCCGTGGTGAGGCGGTGGTCGAGGTGGCCGTGACACCCACCCTGCGGCGGGTGCTGGAGGTGATCCGCGCCGCACCCGACCCCTGCTACGCCCTGGTCGCAGCGGGAATCGCCGCGCTTGATCCGACCTCGGGCACCGGGGAGGTCGCCGGCTACCTCGACCATCTGATCGACGTGGGGCTGCTGGAGGCGCAACTGGACGTCGCCGACCAGTCGCTGGACCATCTCGGCGAGCTGTCCGGCGCCCTGAGCGGCTGCTCCGGGCCCCGCGTCGAGGCGCTCCGCGAGCTGCTGGAGAGGTTGCGGGCGCAGCTGGCGCGCCTGGCCGACTGCGGGGGAGCGCAGGACCGGCACACCTCGGCGGGCGCCGTCGGCGAGACACTGCACGCGCTGTACGTCCAGCTCGACTGGACCCGGCAAGGTCTCGAGGTGCCGGTGAAGCACGCGGTCTTCGAGGACACCGTCGTGGCGGGCCTGGACTACCGCTTCGCGCTGCCCGACTGGGCCGGGGTGCTCGAGGACCTGCGCCTGCTGGCGGGGTTGAGCGGTCTGCATGACCGGTTCCTGCCACCACGCCTGGCGCTGGCTGCCTTCTTCGCCGACCGTTACGGGCCCGGCTCGAGGGTCGGATTCCTCGCATGGTGTCGTGCGGTGGGCGACGAGGCACGCCGCTCCGGCGCGGACCTCGGCACGATCCTGCACCAGCCGTGGCTGGTGACCACCGCCGGCCTGGACACCCTGGAGCAGATCAAGCAGCTGCGCCGGCAGATCACCGCGCAGATGCGCACGGCCCCGGTCGACGAGACCGGGATCAGCCGGCTCGACCGCCGCGCGCTGTCGGAGTTCGTCGCGGCGCTGCCGGAATTCGCGGTGCCCCGTGACTCGGTCGCGTTCTACGGCCAGCCGATGATCAGGAACGGCACGCCGTCCTTCGTGCTGAACAACACCGATGCCGGTTTCCGGCGCGCGCACGCCCGCTTGCAACGCTGCGCCGCACGGGCCTACGGCGACCCGCACCTCATACCGGGGCTGCCCGCGGTCAGCGGGGCGGTGTACGCGGACGTGGCCACGATCGGCGGCTCGAACCTGAACCTGCGGAGCTCGCCCGCCCCCTACGAGATCACCTACCCCGGCAGCGTGAGCAACCGCCCGGAGTCCGAGCAGATCCACCTCAGCGACCTGGACGTCGTCCACGACGCGACCACCGGCCGGCTGCAGCTGGTCTGGCGCTCCCGCGGAGTGCAGGTCCTCCCGCTGCACCTGGGCATCCTGGTCGACTGGGCGCTGCCCTGGACCTACCGGCTGCTGATGCAGGCGTTCGGCTCATCGACGTTCTGCCAGCTCCCGCAACGACTGTCGGGGTTGTCCTTCCTGACACCTGGCCAGGGTGTGCGCCGGCTCCCCCGGCTGTGCCTGGGCGAGGTCGTGATCGCCCGCGCGAGCTGGGTGGTCGGCTCCGGCGATGCCCCGCTGCGGGAGAAGAACGAGCCGGCGTTGTCCCATCTGATCAGGGTGACTGCCTGGCTGGCCGAGCACGGCATCCCGCGGCAGTGCTTCGTCCGGGCCGCCACCGCGGCCGGCACCCCGACCAGCCTGGGCAAGAACCGCAAGCCCTGCTACATCGACTTCTCCAACCAGGTCTTTCTCCGGGTGTTCGGGCAGCTCGCCGCCCAGCCCGATCTGATGCTCGTCTTCCAGGAGGTGCTGCCAACCGATGATGACCTGCTCGTCACCGACGGGAACGCCGGCTATGCCAGCGAGTGCGTCGTCGAATTCGACCGCTGAGCGCGCCTGTCCCCCCCGCTGGGTCAGCGCTCACCTGTACTACCACGACGCGCTCGATGAGCTGTTGCGCTGCGCTGTGCGCCCGCTCGTCGGCGAGCTGGCCGCCGGTGGGCTGATCGAGGGGTTCTTCTTCATCCGGTACTGGCAGGGCGGCCCGCACCTGCGCCTTCGCGTCCTGCTGGCCGATCAGGTGCAGGCGCGACCGGTCGAACGTGTGATCGGGGAGCGCATCGGCCGGTTCTTCACCCGCTGCCCGTCACAGGCCCTCGTGCGCTCCGAGGACTACCAGCGCAGCGCCGGGTGGCTCTCACAACACGAGTTCGGTCAGGCGGGCACGGTTGACAGACCAACGGTTGACAGAGCCGCGGTTGAGCCGCTGCAACCGAACAACTCCCTGCGCTACGTCGCCTACGTCCCGGAGGAGGACCGCTTGGGTGGCCCGGCGGGGGTGGCGGCGTTCGAGCCGCACTTCATGGACTCCGCCGCGCTCGCCCTCGAGCTGATCGACGCCAACCCCAGCGAGCAGCGGCGCACCGGTCGCGCGCTGGCGATGATGCTGCTCGCCGCCGCAGTGGTCCTGCCCGACCGCGAGCGGCTCGCGCGGTATTTCCGGTACAGCTACCGCGACTGGTCTGCCCGGTACACCGCCGGTGACCAAGTTCGCCTCGCACGCTACGAGACGGGATGGCAACAGTCCTACGACCGGCAGCGCGCCCAGCTCGGCGAGCTGGGCCGGCGGCTGCTGGACGAGGCCCGGCCCGGCGCGGGCGAGCGCCTGGACGCGGTCAGCGCACGGTGGGTGGCGTCGGTGTCCTGCCTGCGCGACCGGCTCACCGAGGCGCGGCTGGCCCTCGTGCCGTTGCTGTTCCAGTGCCTGCACAAGCACAACAACCGGCTCGGCATCACGGTAGCCGAGGAGACCTACCTGCTGTTCCTGCTGCACCGCACGCTCACTGAGATCACCGGGGGAAAGGACTCACGATGACCGACGAGGCCGGCTGGCACAACGTCCAGATCTATTACCACGACGGCGAGCGTCGAGACGACCTGATCTTGGATTGTGTCCGCCCGCTGTTGGCGAGCCTCGCTCCCCGGCCCAGCTTCTTCCTCCGCCACTGGCTGCGCGGCCCGCATCTGCGGCTGCGGTTCCACACCAGCGCTGAGGACTTCGACCGGGTCGTCAGACCTGCTGTTACCGAGGCGGTGGGCGGTTGGCTGGCCGCGCATCCCTCGACGGTGCGTCTGGACGAGACTGCTTTGTTGGCGAGCCACGAATGGCTCGCCAAGCAGGAGCGCGAGCCGGGGCCGCTGTCCCCGCTCTACCCGGACAACTCCATCCAGTACCTGCCCTGCGACCGCCGGATCGAGGTGTTGGGCAGCGAGGCCGCCGCCGCTCTGCTGGAGGATTTCTACCTCGACACCACCGAGGCGACGTTCGCCATGCTCGAATGCATTCGTGGCGGCACCTCCCGGATGAACCTGGCGCTGGATCTGATGTGGGCGACCGCCCACTCCGCCGGGACGATCACATCGGGGTATGTCTCCTACCGGTCGCACGCCGAGGCGAAGATCATGAGCGCCCCGGACCCGGCTGCGCTGCGGTCGTTTTTCGAGCAGCAGTACCGCGTTCGCGCGCCCGCGCTCCTCGAGCGTCTCCAGCAGGTACTCGACACCGTGGACGGCGCGGGTGGCGATGTCCCGTTCGTCCGGGAGTGGGTCTACGCCGTGCACCGTCTGTACAAACGCGCTCAGTCGTTGATCACTGATGGTGCCATCACCTTGTCCGTACCCGAGCCCGGCAGATGGTTCACCGACGAGGTGATCGAGCACAGCGCTTTTCACCGGGCGTTGGCGAACAACCCGGCGCATCTGGAGATGATGCGGACGAGCATGCGGTTCCACACCTGGCGGGTGATCGTCAACTGTTGCTACCTGCATTTGACGCGTCTGGGTATCCGGCCGTTCGAGCGGTCGTTGCTCGGGTTCTTGGTGTCCGAAACCGTCGAGGAGCGTTTCGGTGTCTCGGCCGTCGAGCTGGTCACCGCGTCATGAGCGGCCCGTCGGTGCACGGCAGCGTCGGGCGGGAATACGTGCGCGTCGGCGAGAGCCGCCCGATCCCCAGGACGGTCGACTGGGACAACGCCCCCAGCCAGTTCAAGCTCTACCGCGGCGGCCCGAAGGTCGCGCTGGACGGTCCCGCCGACGATCACCCGAAGGGGCCGCTGGAGCAGTTCCCGCTGGGGCGGTTTCTCCGCGACGTCTACGGGCTGACCCGGCAGCGCTGGAGCGCGCCGGCCGAGGTGACCGCACGGGGGCGCCGTCGCCGCGCCGTCGCCCGCCCGACGCCCTCGGGGTCGACGACGTTGCGCCCGGTCCCGGCCGGCGGCGCCCGGTACCCGTGCGAGCTGTACCTGCTCGCCGGCCCGGACCAGCCCGTCGCGGCCGGTGTCTATCACTACGACCCCGCCCACCATGGCCTCGACGTGCTCCGTGACACCGCGCCGGAGGCCGGGTTGAGCCTGCTGGTCAGTGTCGCGTTCTGGAAGAACGTGTTCAAGTACGGTGAGTTCAGCTACCGGCTGCACAGCCTGGACGCCGGCGTCCTGGTCGGCCAGGTCCTCGCGGTCGCCTCCCGGTACGCGCTCGACCCGAGGGTGCACTTCCAGTTCTCCGATACCGAACTCGATCGGCTCCTCGGGCTCGATCCGGCCAACGAGAGCGTCTACGCCGTGATCACGCTCGCCCCGGCACCGGCCGTTGACCCGCCGCGGGCCTGGTCGAACGGCCTGGTCAGCCAGCCGGCCCCGCCGCACCCGCAGTCGATCGGGTTGTATCCCCTGCCCACCAAGCTGCACGAGGCCGCGATGCACCAGGGTGGCGGCCCGTGGCCCAAAGGCGAGGGCCTGCCCCCCGTCCTGGCCGATGCGCCGGTGCCGATCCGCTCGGTGCCGCTGCCTGCGGCGTCGCTGGACCTGCTCGACGGTCTGGATCGCCGCCGCTCCTCCAAGGGGCATTTCCGCCCGGGCGTCCTGAGCCGTGCCCAGCTGTCTGCGCTGCTGGCGGGCAGCATGCGGGGCTATTCGAGCGATCTCGGCGACGACGAGTCCGCGATCCGGCACACCATGCTCTGCTGCGCGGTCCACGACGTCGAGGGCGTCGAGTCCGGCGTCTACTACTACGACCCGGCCCGGCATGCGCTCGAGCAGCTCCGCTCGGGTGAGCTCCGCGCCGAGCTGCAAGCGGCGATCACCTCGCTGATGTTCAACATGTTCCAGATCAACCTCTGCTTCTTCCCGGTCGCGAACTACGGCCCGAGACTGGAGGCCTACGGCGACCGCTGGTACCGGGTGCAGAACATGGAAGCCGGGATCATCGTGCAACGGCTCTACCTGGCCGCCGCCGCGCTCGGCCTCGGCTGCCACACCCAGCTGGGCTTTCATGTGGACGCGGTCAATGGGCTGCTAGGGCTGGCCGAGACCCCCCTGACCGCCCTGATCCAGGTTCTCATCGCCCCCACCCACAATCCCGGCATCTATTACGACTACAAGCTCTAGCTGGCTTCGTTCCATCCCGACGTGCTTGTCCTCGAGAGGGGTGACTGACCAGCTGCGTCGGGTCCGGCGTGCGGGGTCAGGTTACGGAGGTCGCGGCGGCCAGCGAGCAAGGCGGCCGGCTTCGAGCGGGCGGCGCGCCCGGGTCGCACCTGCTCTGGGTGGGTGACCGGCCCGGGTCCCGCTCTGCAGGATGCGCACCATCCTGCTACGGTCCCTGCGGGGGGTGAGGCGATTCATTCACGCTGCGTCACCGACTGCAGGAGGCACCTGTGCCCACCGCCGCCAAGGTCGTCGCCGCCCTCGCTGCGGCCTTCTACCTCGCGTTCGGCATCTGGGCGTTCGTTGCGCCGGGCTCGTTTGCCGAGAACATCGCGACCTACCCGCCGTATAACGAGCATCTCGTGCATGACGGGGGCGCGTTCGCGATTGGACTCGGGGTAGCCGCGTTGGCCGCCCTGCTGCTGTCCGATTCGCTGACTGCGGTGCTCGCCGGGGTGGCCGCCGGCTCGCTTCTTCACGGAGTGTCACACATCATCGACCGCGGACTCGGCGGTCGGCCGAGCGATCCGTGGCTGGTCAGCGTGATCGGTCTGGTCGCTCTGGGTGGGTTCGTGATCGTGATCAGGTCCAGGCGACCTGGAACCCGCAGTCAGTCGTCCTCGCTCAGAACACCCCCGAGTGACACTGACAGGATTCTGGCGAGGGACGGCTAACCAGGGTTTGCTGGCAACTATCCGGTGGGGCCTGCCTGTTCGGCGAGGGTAATGAGCTGGGGGTTGCTGCGTTGGTGCAGCGAGATCAGGACTCGGAGCACTTCGCGGCTCATCGGGTGAACGTTCGCCTGCTGCGGAGCGACATGCCATGCCTGTGCCAGGGCGGCTTGCGCACCGTCGCGGTCGCCCAGGTCCAGATGGGCACGGGCGGTGCTGGTATGGACCTCGACAAGCCGGGTGGGCGGCAGCCCGGTGTCGTTGACTGGTCAGCTCCCCCGCGAGGCGGATCACCTCGCGGGGGCGGCCGAGGTCTCCCTCGGTGGCCAGCACATGGGTGGCGGTGTTCTCGGGGCCGAAAAGATGACCGTCGATCTGCCGGTCGGTCGGGAATGCCTCAGCCGCGTTCCACGCCGCGTGGATGTGCCGCTGGGCTTCGGCTCGGTCACCCAGCCATCCCGCCAGCGTGATGCCCCGCAAGTGCAGGGTGCCGGTGGCGAAGGCCTGCTCGGGACCGGTCAGTGCCGCTTGCGCGGTCGCGATGGCCCGGTCCACCACCGTGAGTCCTCCAGCGAAGTCCCCGCTGTGCAGGAAGGTGCCCGCGCGGTCGCGCGCGGCGAGCGCGATCACCATCGAGTCGCCTTGCCGGCTGGCGGCCCAGTCCTGGTAGGTGGGGGCTATGTCGACCAGGTCCATCCACCGATGCCGCGCGGCCAGGTGGTAGACGGCGCTGTACACCTCGGCCAGCAGTGCCCACCCCTGCGCGCTGGCTGCTGCGTGCGCGTAGGTGATGGCCCGGGGTAGCAGGCCGGGCATTGTCCGCAGCAGCCCCGCCAGGTCGGCCTGCCACCGCAGGGTGATGACGTGGTCCAGCTCTGAACGCAGCTGGGCGAGTTCAGGTACCGGCGCCTGGTCGGGGATGTCGTAGCGGCGGACCGCGGTGCGCAGATCCTCCAGCAGCATGTCCTGGTCCGCGGAGATCTCGGCTTGCCCGTAGAGCGCGCCCAGTGACATCTGCAAGGCACCGGCCAGCGCCGCCGCGATACCCGGGGCGAGTACCCGATCCCCGATCTCGATCTTCGATAACGAACCCGCCGAGATCCCCGCCCGGCGGGCCAGCGCGGCCTGGCTGATGCCACGGGCCTTGCGCAACTGCGCGACCCGCGCCCCACCCGTGGCAGCACTACCCATAACCCCGAGTCTTCCACGCGCCACCCGTCCGCATCCGCCTGCTGGCGCAGGTTCACCGAGCCGGCGGTGCACACGACGTACAAGCTCAGCCCTTGCCAACGCCCGAGCCGCTGTGGCACACCGCTATACGGTGAGCCCTGCCTGTTTGGCGAGTGTGACCAGTTGGGGGTTGCTGCGTTGGTGTAAGGAGATCAGGACCCGGAGTACTTCGAGGCTCATCGGTTCGGTCTTCGCCCGTTGGGGTGCGGTGTGCCAGGCCCGGAGCAGCGAGGTGTGCGCGCTGTCCCGGTCTCCGAGGTCGAGGTGGGCGCGGGCGGTGCTGATGTGGGAGGAGCAGATCCGATTGGCCGGTAGGCCGGTGTCGGTGCGGAACAGTTCCTCGGAGATACGGATCACGTTGCGGGGGCGGCCGAGATCTCCCTCGGTGGCCAGCACATCGGTGGTGGTGCGGGCGGGACCGAACAGCATGACCTGGAGGCGCAGGTCGTGCGGGAACTGCTCGGCTGCGGTGCGTGCCGCGTGCATGTGCTGCTGGGTCTGGGCCCGCTCGCCCAGTCGCCCGGCGAGGGTCATGCCGGTCAGGTGCAGCCTGCCGGTGGCGAAGGTTCTCTCCGGGCCGGTCAGTGCCGTCTCGGCGGCGATGACGCCCCGGTCCACCACGGCGAGCCCACCGGCGAAGTCCCCGCGCTGGAGGAAGGCGCCGGCACGGTTGGCGATCGCGGCAACGGTTGGCAGCGGTTGTCGGCCTGCGGCCCAGGCCTGGCGGATCGGGGCGATCTCGACCAGGTCCATCCACCGATGCTGCGCAGCCAGCCAGTAGGTGACGTAGTAGACCTCAGCCAGCAGCGCCCACCCCGGTGGGCTGCCCGCAGCGTGCGCGTAGGTGGTGGCCCGGGTGAGCAGATCGGGCAGTATTCGCAGCAGCCCCGCCATGTCGGCCTGCGACTTCAGGGCGATGGCCTGGTTCACTTCGGCGCGTAATCGGGCGGGCTCGGGCACGGAGGTCTGGTCCGGGATGTCGTAACGGCGCACCGCGGTGCGCAGATCTGCCAGCAGCTCGCTCTGGTCCTCGGCGATCTCGGTCTCCCCGTGCAGCGCGTCGAGAGACATCTGCAGGGCTCGGGCGATGGCCACCGTGATAGCCGGGGTGAGCGTCCGGTCGCCGACCTCGATCTTCGACAGCAGACTCACCGAGATCCCGGCCCGGCGCGCCAGCGCCGCCTGCGTCAGACCGCGCGTCTTGCGCAGCTGTGCCACCCGTGCCCCACCAATGGCAGCAGTACCAGTAGTAGTGCTCATGGCCCGAGTGTCGCACGTGCGCATCTCCCGCATTCCTCCTCGTACAGGCTCATCGAGCCGGCTGTGCGCACAGTGTGCAAACTCAGCTTTTGCCAAGACTGTTGACTGATCTTCCGGATTGTCCCGGGCTGAGCCGGCACCGGCAGTTCAGCCTGGTTACCGGACGCAGCAGTGATCGTTGAAAGTGTGCTGTAGCCAGGCAATTCTGACCGGCTACAGCACACTTTTGCTGATCAACGCAGCAGTTGCTCTCGGCCGACCGGCCCTGCGCTGAGATCTGCGGCGGTAGGGATAGGCAGGCGCCGATTCGCTATCTGGCCCCGGGCCAGACCCAGACCTCCTGAAGTAGCTTTTTGATCGAGCTCTGATGACCTGGGGCGTCCGTGAGGCGTTCGCATGAAAATCTTGTGGATATCATGGGCCTGCGAAGGGCCGGTCTGGGACTTGAGATCACGGTTTGGGTGTCTCAGGTGACATGTCGTGTCACTTTCGGCACCGAAACCGTGATCATGAGCGTAGTGCCGTCCTGATGTGGGCCACCACCGCCCGCGGGTGGGACGTTGTTCGCCCGCTCCTACCGCATCGCCTGCTGAGGTAGCGCCCGGTTGATGGGGTCATGGGTGTGCGCTGACATCATCTCGCTGGGTCCGCAAGAAGATGGAATAGTGTTGAGAATCCCTTGTAGTGTGCTTGACGAGAATAATGCCCAAAAGTGGCTGGCGCCCCTTGCTGAGGAGTTGCGCGCATCTGGTCATCTTCGCAGCGACGTGTGGCATGAAATCTTCATACACCTGGCGGCATATCTTCGTCCCGCGGTTCTATATCCAGGACGATCCTCAGGACTGGAGAGCGCCTTGGCGTGTAGTTGAGGGCGCCGGTCCTGATGATCGATCGGAATGGCTCGACGGCATCTACCGCAACCAGACCCTGATCACCGGGCTGACGAACCAGTCGCTACCCGCTCGGCTACCACGGGAGAACTCTTCATACGGTGAGGCCTGCCTGTTTGGCGAGTGTGACCAGTTGGGGGTTGCTGCGCCGGTGTAGCGAGATCAGGACCCGGAGCACTTCGAGGCTCGTCGGTTCGGTTTTCGCCCGTTGGGGTGCGGTGTGCCAGGCGCGGAGCAGCGAGACTTCCGCGCTGTCTCGGTCGCCGAGGTCGAGGTGGGCGCGGGCGGTGCTGATGTGGGAGGAGCAGATCCGGTTGGCGGGTAGTCCGGTGTCGGTGCGGAACAGTTCCTCGGAGATGCGGATCACGTTGCGGGGGCGGCCGAGGTCTCCTTCGGTGTCCAGCACCTTGGTGGTGGTGTGGGCGGGGCCGAACAGGATGGCCTGGAGGCGCAGGTCGTGCGGGAACTCCTCAGCTGCGGTCTGTGCCGCGTGCATGTGCCGCTGGGCCTGGGCCCGCTCGCCCAGCCGCCCGGCGAGGGTCATGCCGGTCAGGTGCAGTGTGCCGGTGGCGACGGCCTTCTCCGGACCGGTCAGTGCTGTTTCGGCGGCGATGATGCCCCGGTCCACCACGGCGAGCCCACTGGCGAAGTCCCCGCAGTGGCGGAAGGTGCTAGCACGGTGCGTGGCGGCCGCAGCGGTCGGCAGCGGTTGCTGTGCTGCGGCCCAGGCCTGGCGGGTGGGTGCGACCTCGAGCAGGTCCATCCACCGATGCTGCGATGCCAGCCAGTAGGTGACGTAGTACGCCTCAGCCAAAAGCGCCCACCCCGGCGGGTTGTCTGCGGCGTGCGCGTAGGTGGTGGCCCGGGTGAGCACATCGGGCAGTATCCGCAGCAGCCCCGCCATGTCGGCCTGCCCCATCAGGGCGATGGCCTGGTCCACCTCGGCGCGTAACCGGGCGGGTTCGGGCACGGGCGCCTGGTCGGGGATGTCGTAGCGGCGCACCGCGGTGCGCAGGTCTTTCAGCAGCCCGCTCTGGTCCTCGGTGACCTCGGTCTCTCCGTGCAGCGTGTCGAGAGAGATCCGCAGGGCGCGGGCGATGGTCACGGCGATTGCCGGGGTGAGTGTCCGGTCGCCGACCTCGATCTTCGACAGCAGGCTTACCGAGATCCCGGCCCGGCGCGCCAGCGCCGCCTGCGTCAGACCGCGCGTCTTGCGCAGCTGCGCGACCCGCGAGCCACCATTGTCGACATCAGTCATGCATCGAAGTCTTGCACACAGAGATTGGTCGTAGACCGCATACATGTCCGCGCAGCGGGCTGTGTAAGCCATGTGCAAGCTCCTTTCTTGCCAAGACCGTTAGCTGCTCCAGAGGCATACGGACTTGGGAGAGGGAGCATGACCAGCGAGTACGTCCAGAACGCACCCGGCGGCGCCCGATGCGGGCAGCCATCCGCGGGCGCTGCTGGCAGCGAGGTTGCCAGCCTGCCGGTTCGCTCGCCTGGCACGCACCTGCATCCGCTGCTACGCCGCCCGGCGGTGGCCAGTCATTGCGGCCAGGGAGGCGGCAGTAGATGAGGCATCTCGCGTCAGCGGCGTCTGTCGACGGTGGGCGGGAGGTGGGCCTGCCCGCTGTGGTGGAAGAGCTCCTCGCCGAGGTGAACAGTGACGGTTTCACGCTCTATTGCTGTGGCCCGAAGACGGCACCGAATGCGTTGCTCGCCTGCTACGAATGGGAGCGGTACATCGATTTGCTGACCATCCGGGATTTCGATCGGGTCATCACGGCCAGGGTGCCCAGACACGGCAGGGTGGATATCTTCGCTCCCGAGTTCGTAGTCTGGGCTTACGAAGGCCCGCCGCAGCAGGCACTGCGGTCCTTGCTCGATCTGGTGCACCCGGCGCATCCCGACGCGCCCACCAGCGTCTACCCGGCACCGGCACGCTTGCACGTGCCCCGCGCCCGGCAACGTCCGATGACCATCCAACCCCCGGCACCAGGCCGCGCCGGTGTGCGGGCGGCCCGCCTGGCCACCGCGTTGCCGACCCCCCGCGGTGACCGTGCCCCGTGCGCCACCGCGTCTACCCGAACACATGATCTCCGGCTGGCCGCCGGTTGAGCCAGCGGCCCCCGACGCTGAGCTCCCAGCGGCCAGCCGGTTCCCAACCCAACCCGTGAAAGGGAAGGCACACACCATGTCTGCTGCGGTGATGCCCACGCCCAGGGTGGACACCACGCTGCACCTGTCCGCCCAGACCATGGCCTGCCTGGCTGAACGTCCCCTCGCCCAGACGCTGGTCGACTCGGTGTGGAACACGCTCACCGAACTGGAACGAGCCGGGCAACACCCCGGTCCCATCGCCGCGCTGCGGCGTGTCCTCACCCACCACCAGCCCACCTCGACGGGTCGATGCCGCACCTGCCGCCGGGTGACCTGGCGCCGCCGCTTCCCCTGCATCGTCTGGCACCAGATCCAAGGTGAGTTGCTCGGCATCTTCGCCGACGCCGGCTGCCACCGCCGGTCGGCAGACACCGCGCCCGAGAAGTGGGAGCAGTACGTGTCGCCGGATCTGCCTTACCGCCCGCCCTGCCCGTGATGTGGCGTGATCAGCCCCGGCAGCTCGAACGTCCCAGCGGTCTCACCAGATAGGCTCGCGGCTGTGCCGGATTCCGACGACATCGAGACCCGCCTGGCTCAGGGCCTCAATGCTTTGCGGGAGACCCAGCTGGAACTGCGAGAGACCCAGCTGGAACAGGGACGGGAGATCGTCAGCCTCCGGCAGGAGATGCGTGCGGGTTTCGCCACGCTGTCCACTGGCATGGCGCAGATCACCGCGCTGCTCACGAACATCTCAGGGCCGGAGCACGACCGGTAGCGCAGACGAAGGGCTCCGTCTCACGGCGACTCGTTGCGGGAGCCCCCCGGCCTCGTGCGCGCTGCCTGCTCGCGACCGCAGCACCACACCGTCGGCGCAGCGGGTCTCGACGGTGCCGGCGCCGAACTGCTGGGCATACAGCTGGGCGTAGGCCCCACCGCGGTCGAGGAGCTGCTGGTGGGTGCCCTGTTCGATGAGCCGTCCGCGGTCCAGGACGAAGATCACGTCGGCGGCGAGGATGGTGGACAGCCGGTGCGCGATCGCCACGGTGGTCCGCCCGACCATGAGCGGGGCCAGCGCCTCTTGGACGAGCCGTTCGTTGACCGTGTCGAGCGCTGAGGTGGCCTCGTCGAGGATGAGGATCTTCGGGTCTTTGAGGATGACGCGGGCGATCGCGAGCCGCTGCTTCTCACCCCCGGACATGCGGTAGCCGCGTTCACCGACGAGGGTGTCGTAGCCGTCATCGAGTTCGAGGATCCGGTCGTGGATGGCGGCGGCGCGGGCGGCGGCCTCGAGCTGGGCGTCGGTGGCGTGCGGGTCGCCGTAGCGCAGGTTGTCGCGGACCGAGGCGTGGAACAGGTAGGTCTCCTGGGTGACCGTGCCGATGGTCCGGGCCAGCGAGTGCAGGCGTAGCCGGCGCACGTCGTGGCCGTCGATGAGCACTGCGCCGTGGGTGACGTCGTACAGGCGGGGCAGCAGGTAGGACAGGGTGGTCTTGCCTGAGCCGCTGGCGCCCACGACGGCGGCGAGCTGTCCTGGCGCGATGTCGAGGGTGAGGTCGGCCAATGCCCAGCGGTCTGAGGTGGTCCCGTTGGTTGCGGGGTAGCGGAATGAGACGTTGCGCAGGCTGATCGCGCCGCGCACCCGATCCGGTGCGAGTTCCCTCGAGTCGGGGGCATCGACGATGTCGTGAGGCAGATCGAGGTAGCCGAAGACCCGTTCGAACAGCGCGAGGGATGACTGCACCTGGGTGGATACTCGCAGCAGCGAGCTGATGGGGAAGAACAGCCGGCCCTGCAAGCTCGTGAACGCCGCCAGCGTCCCTGCCGTGAGAATGCTGCTCGTGCCGAATACACCTGCGGCGAGGTAGACGAGCGCGGGGGCTGCCGAGAAGAATACGCCAACACCGGCGAAGAAGGCCCGGCCGATCATCTGCTGGTGGATTTGCAGGTCGGCGAGCCGGGCGTTGTTCTCGCGGAAACGGGCGATCTCCTCGGGTTGGCGGCCGAACGATTTCGAGAGCAGGATTCCCGAGACCGACAGGGTCTCCTGGGACAGGGTGGACAGTTCGGCCTTTGTTTCCTGGGTGGACGAGGTGGCGGCGCGTCGTGCACCGCCCACGCGGATCGTCAGCCAGATGAATATGGGCATGAGTGCGAATGACAGCATGGTCAGTTGCCAGGAGAGTATGAGCATGGCGACGACTGTGCTGGCGAGGATCACGGTGTTCGACAGGATCGACGCGGCGGTTTCGGTGACGACGTTCTGGACGCCGCCGACGTCGTTGGTGAGGCGGGACTGGATCTCGCCGGTCTTCGTCTCGGTGAAAAACCGCAGGGGCATGCGTTGCAGGTGGGTGTAGAGCTTGTTCCGCAGGTCCTGCATCACGCGTTGGCCGAGCACGTTGGCGAGGTAGTTCTGTACCACGCCGAGCACGCTCGTGACGATCGGGATCATGATCATCACCCCGACGTACCACGAGAGCAGCGGCAGGTTCGGACAGCCTCGGCCACAGAACAGCGCGTCGTCGAAGATCGGCTTGATGAGCAGCGGGTTCACCACGCTGAGCCCGGCCGTCACGATCACGATGAGCGCGACCACCGACAGCCGGCGCCGGTGGGGCCGGAACAACACGACGACGCGGCGCATCGTCCGGGGAGCGGGACCGTTCTCAGCCGTGGTCATGACCTGATGTCAGACCAGCAAACGGCGGGCCGGAGGGTCGTGCGGCCCTGATGGCTGTTCGCAGGGTAGGTCCGTGCGGCGGTTGACGCCGAGCTTGCGCAGCACGTTGGAGGAATGATTTTTCACGGTTTGCGGACTTATTCCCAGTTCCTTGGCGATGTGCGAGTTTGTGTACCGCTTGAGCATGAAC
Source organism: uncultured Actinomycetota bacterium (assembly GCA_963712995.1). Lineage (GTDB taxonomy): Bacteria > Actinomycetota > Actinomycetes > Mycobacteriales > Pseudonocardiaceae. Next base: position 362,964 of record CAVQKH010000022.1, read on the forward strand.
GAGAAGATCTGCCGCTCCCTGGGTGTCAAGCAGGCATGCTGGCGGACGGTTTGCTGACGGTTGGGGTCGGGCGTTCCCTCGCTGCCCATGAACCACACCCGCCTTCCTGCGTGGGTCGCTCGTATCGCTTCGAGCAGCCGGTCAGGTTCTTCGTCTTTGTGTACATAGCTGTCCGCGCCCGACAATTGGCACAAGAACAGATCTACTTCCGCGTCGTTGTCGGTGTAGACCACGACGCCGGGCGGGTCAGGTACCGACTTTATCTGCCGGCACAGTTCTGTGCCGCTCTGCTGGCCTTTGAGGATGAAATCCAGAACCACGACATCGGGCCGCTCGGTCGCCACAATGCTCAGCCGCATCGTTCATGCTCTCCGCCACGCAGATGGTCAGAATATCGTCTTCTGCGTTGAGCAGCGCTATGAGACCCAAACGCATCACCGGATGTCTGTCCACGACAAGAATCTTCATCCGAGGAACCTGGATGTGCCGCGCACCACGGTGCGATCCGGAACGACCACGAACAAGTACATCGCTACAGCATCCAAGGTGTCACCTCCGAGAACGGCCATGAACTGGTATCCAGGAAATCAATAGCCCCCGAAAGTAGCTCCAGACCCGCGGACGTACTGTCGATCACATTAGGAGCGAAGCGTAAGCAGCGCGCAATGATCACTGCATCTCGTTGGGTCGACGCTGCCGGCGGGCACCGGAGACTGTCGGGGTGGGGCGCAACGATGCGACCATGTCCGTGACGACCAGTGTGGAGGTGATGCGGCGATGGCCGCACCCGTACCCGAGGTGTTCGAACACCGCGATCCATGGACCGAGGCGGAGTTCCTCGCGCTACCGGTGGATCGGCGCTTCGAGCTGCTGGATGGGGCTCTGCTGATGAGCCCGAGCGCGCGTGTCCGGCACCAGCGATTGTCCTCGCGACTCTGGGCCGCCCTCGATGCGGCGATCCCGTTCGGCCTCGAGGTGTTGGAAGCGATCAACGTCCGGGTAGGCCCCGGAAAGATCCTGATTCCGGACCTCGCGGTCGTCACCGTGCCCGGCCTCGACCTGACGGTGTGCGAGGCGGCGGACGTCGTCCTCGTCGTGGAGATCACCAGCCCGGGCAACGCAGCGGTCGACCGCGCGGTCAAGCCACAGCTCTACGCACAGGCCGGCGTCCCGAATTACCTACGGATCGAGCTGGACGAGGCCGGCCCGCGCGCCCTCGTCTACCGGCTGGAGCGGGACCATTACACCGAGGTGACCAGGGTCGATGCCGGTCAGCCGCTGGTGATGACCGAGCCGATCGCGGTGACGCTCGACCTCGCCGCGCTGGCAGCGACCACCCGGCCACCCAGCTGAGAGCGGTGGTCCTGAAAGCGGTGGTCGCCGATCCGCGTGCGCTGTTACGGACGATGTTCGACGCGGCGGTGGCGGCCGCGGATCCGGTGCGACGGGTCGCGCCCTTCCTGCCGGCCCGGCCGGCCGGGCGGGTGGTCGTGGTCGGCGCCGGTAAAGCGTCCGCGCGGATGGCGCAGGCGGTCGAGCAGGCCTGGGACGGCCCGCTGAGCGGGCTGGTGGTCACCCGCTACGGGCACGCGGTCCCCTGCGCGCACATCGAGGTCACCGAGGCGGCGCATCCGGTGCCCGACGCCGCGGGTGAGCGGGCCGCCCGCCGGATCCTGGAGTTGGCCGCCGGGCTCGGCGCGGACGACCTGCTGCTGGCGCTGATCTCCGGTGGTGGTTCGGCCCTGCTGGCGCTACCCGCGCCGGGGATCACCCTGGCCGACAAGCAGGCGATCAACACCGCGCTGCTGCGCTCAGGGGCGTCGATCGCGACGATGAACCTGGTGCGCAAGCACCTGTCGCAGATCAAGGGCGGTCGGCTGGCGGCCGCGGCGTTTCCGGCCACCACAGTGGGTCTGCTGATCTCCGACGTGCCCGGCGATGATCCCGCGGTCATCGCCTCCGGGCCGACCGTGCCCGAGGCGTCCACTCCGGCGCAGGCGCTGGCCGCGCTGGCGGCCTTCCAGGTGCCGGTGCCGCCGGCCGTGCAGGCGCACCTGGAGTCCACCCCGGGTTGCCCGGGGCCGCAGGACCAGCGGCTGGCTCGCGTCACCAACCACGTGATCGCAGCTCCGCAGCAGTCCCTGCTGGCCGCCGCGGCAGTGGCCGAGCAGGCGGGCGTGCGGCCGGTGATCCTGAGCGACTCGCTGGAAGGCGAATCCCGGGAGGTCGGGATCGTGCTGGCCGGCATCGCCCGCCAGGTGCGCCGCCACGGCCAGCCGGCGCCCGCGCCGTGCGTGCTGCTCTCCGGCGGCGAGACCACCGTGACCGTGCGCGGCACCGGCCGCGGCGGCCGCAACGTCGAGCTGCTGCTGTCGCTGGCCTTGGCGTTAGGAGGGGCGGAGGGCATCCACGCGATCGCCTGCGACACCGACGGCGTCGACGGGGCGGAGGAGGTGGCCGGAGCGCTGGCCGGGCCGGACACCCTGCGCCGCGCCGAGCAGCTCGGAGTGCCCGCCGCCGCAGCGCTGGCCGACAACGACGGGCACGGCTTTTTCGCCGCGCTGGGCGATCAGGTCGTGACCGGACCCACCCTGACCAACGTCAACGACTTCCGCGCCGTGCTGATCATATGAAGGACGCGGTTACCCGGGTTGGGGGGCAAGGGCAGCGACGACAGGGGTGACCAGGCACCCGATCTGGTCGATCTCCACCTCGACGGTGTCGCCGGCGTGCAGGAACCGCGGGGGCTGCCGAGCGAACCCCACGCCGTCAGGCGTCCCGGTGGCGATCACGTCACCGGGGCGCAGGGTCAGACAGCCCGACGCGTAGGCAGCGATCTCGGGTGCCGAAAAGATCAGATCCGCGGTGGATCCGTCCTGGACCACCTCGCCGTTGACGCGCGTGACGATGCGCAGCCGATCGGGCTCGGGTATCTCGTCGGCGGTGACCAGCCACGGACCGATGGGGGCCGAGAGGTCGGCGTTCTTGCCCAGCAGCCACTGCCGGCCGGCCCGCTGGAAGCCACGCGCGGACAGGTCGTTGAAGCACAGATAACCGAGGATGGCCGACCGGGCCTGCTCGACGGTCGCGTCCCGCAGGTAACCGCCGAGGACGACGGCCAGCTCACCCTCCCAGTCCAGGTGGTCCTCCCGGGGCGGGACCGGGACGGCGTGACCGCTGACGGTCAGCGTGGAGGGCCAGCGCCCGAACAGCTCCGGGTTCGGCGGGACGGAGGCGTTGATCTCCGCTGCGTGCGCGGCGTAGTTACGGCCGGCGCACAACACGTGAGCGGTCGGCGGGACCAGTGGCAGCTGCTGGACCTGGTCAAGGGTGACCGAGCCGGGCACGGCCCGGCACGCGGCCGCGAGGCCCGCCGATGGCGCTGACCAGAACTCCTCGACCGGACCGAGGGCGGCCAGCCTGCCGCCGTCCAGCACTCGCGCCATGATCGCACCGGCGCTGCCCTGATACGCGATGAGTTTCACGCCTTCAGCCTGCCCGGTGGTGGGCCAGGTCGGCGTGGTGGTCGGCTCCGTCGTGGCTGTGCGGGTCGGTGTGCACGATGGCGGAGGTCAACCGCGGCACGGCGTGGATGAGCCGGTGTTCGGCCTCGACGGCGATGGTGTGTGCCGCCCTGACAGTCAGGTCGGCGGGCACGACGATCTCGCACTCAGCGCGCAGCCGGTGGCCGATCCAACGCAGCTGCACCGCGCCGAGGCCGACCACGCCGGGCGTGGCCCGCAACGTGGCCTCGACCTGGTCGACGAGCGCGGGATCGACCGCGTCCATGAGCCGCCGGTACACCTCACGTGCGGCGCCGGTGAGCACCAGCAGGATCGCGGCGGTGATGGCCAGCCCGACGACCGGGTCGGCCCACCCCCAGCCGATCGCCACCCCGCCGGCGCCCAGCAGCACCGCCAGCGAGGTGAACCCGTCGGTGCGGGCGTGCAGCCCGTCGGCGACCAGCGCCGCGGAGCCGATCCGCCGGCCGACCCGGATGCGGTAGCGGGCCACGGCCTCGTTGCCGATGAACCCGACCAACCCCGCGGCAGCGACCGCCCACAGATGGGAGACCTCAGCGGGGTGCAGGAGGTGCTGGATCGCCTGGTAGCCGGCGAGCGCCGCGGAGGCGGCGATGATCCCCACGATGACGATGCCGGCCAGGTCCTCCGCGCGGCCGAAACCGTAGGTGTAGCGCCGGGTCGCCGCCCGGCGGCCGAGCAGGAACGCGATCCCCAACGGCACCGCGGTCAGCGCATCGGCGACGTTGTGCAGGGTGTCGCCCAGCAGCGCCACCGACCCGGACAGCACCACCACCACAGCCTGCACGGCGGCGGTGACACCGAGGACCGCCAGGGAGATCCACAGCGCGCGTATGCCGTCGCGGGAGGTCTCCATCGCCGGATCGACCTTGTCCGCGCTGTCATGCGAGTGCGGCGTGACCAGGTGTGCTAGGCGATGCCACCAGCCATGACCGTGCCCATGGTCAGGCGGGTGATGATGACCGTGTTGGTGGTCGCTGCCCATGCTGGGTGCCCTTCGCGGGTAACTGATCCTGTGCCACCATAGGTGCTCAGGCCGCGTGGGGGCTGGCGCGCAGGGTGCGTGGCTGATCGCATCGGCTGACCGGTGCGGTTAGCTCAGAACGGGTCGAAGCCTTGCCGTCCCACGGCGGACAGCGTGAGGCAGGCGATCCGGGCACCCGCTTCACCCGCTTGGCCCGGACCCGTTGCGGTCTGCTGCGCCTCGTGCACCACGACCGAGCGGGGTCCCCGGCCGGTGAAGACGAAAGGCACCGTGGTGCGTGAGGTGCCCGAACCGGACGCGTCAGTGCGGAAGTCCAGCCAGATTTCGTTGTTCGGATTGGCGAATTCGGGGTTGGTCGATGGTGCCTGCAACGTGGCGGCGGGATCGAGCTGGTTCTGGTAGTGCGGCCCAGCTGAGTCGGGATTCACATTACAGGCGGTGGTGTGCGCATGCGCAGCGTAACCCCGATTGGGAACCAGCCCAGAGACCGTCAGCTCGCCGATGGTCGACTCGCCCGATGGGGTCATTGTCGCCATGATCCGAGCGCCCGCTGGTGCTAATGCCGTGTTGTAGGTGTAGGCCACCAGACCCGGAGCCGGGGTGGTGAGCGTCCCCTCGCCCTGGAGGGCGACCGCAGTGACCGCGGGCATACTGAGCCCGGTATACGCGCAGGCCGCCGGCATGAGGGCCGCGACGGTGACGATCATGGCAGTCGTCCACCGCCGGCGCATCGGACGACGCACGATCACTGGCTGCGCGCCTGTCCCGCCGGCTGAGCCACCCGGAAAAAATTGATCATTGCCCGTGAGTCCCCACATAGATTTTATAGTGCTCTGTTGACCGGTACTTGGCGAGCGGAAGTACTTGTATAACCGGGTCTAGTCTTTGCCCGTGGTGCTATCCGGTACTTCACAGCGCAACCCGGCTACCGGCTCTGCGGCCGCACCGTGCCCGAGGGCGAGGTACGCGGGCCGCAGCAGGTCGGCCAGTGCCCGATTGCGTACCGCGACCGTCACGGCGGGAAGCTGGTCGAGCAGCGCCGTGGACGGCGTCGCCGGCGGGCTCGGCACCCGGATCTCGGACTGTGGGGTGAAATAGCAGTCAAGGCAGTCGGCGAGCGGGCGGCCCGACTGCTCGGCGCGGTCGGCGGATGGAGGGCCCTCGCAGCGGGCGGCCTGCAGGTTGGCCAGCAGATCGTCCCGCGCCCGCCCGCGCCAGGCGAGGATGGCGAAGGGGTCGGTGTCGAAGGACTCGGCGAGCAGGTAGAACGTTGCGGCCAGGTGCTTGCACGGCACTGCCTGGTCGGGGCAGGAGCAGTCGAGCGAGAGCTCCCGCGCGGTGGTCGGGAACAGCGAGAGCCCCAGCCCGGCGAAGACGTCCTCAATGTCCTCGGGCATCTCGCCGGAGAGCAGCTTCGCGGTGTACCAGGCATTGCCGGCAAGAGCGCCCTCGGCCTGCACCCACTCGGACTTGCCGAACGCGGCAATCCCGATCCGCACCCGGTAGGGCCGCACCCGGCTGCCCTGCACCGCCGCGGTCACCGAGCCCGGACCGACGTCGAGTGAGATCACCTGCCCGGAGCGGGCGTAGCTTCGCCCGCGCTGGAGCCGGTTCCCCAGGCCGATACCCTCGAGGACCTCGATGAACCGCTCGGACCACCAGGTCTGGGCGATCGCACCGCGGGTGCTGCTGGCTTTGAGCCCGCCTTCGACGGCGCGCGGGCGCGAGCGCGGTCCAAACCAGTTAGGCACCGTCCAGTTATTCACCGACGGCCCCCGCGGACAGCGCGAACACCTCGCGAAGATCGCGGGTGGACAGCTCGGTCAGCCACCCCTCGCCATCGCTGACCACGAGATCGGCCAACGCCCTCTTCTCCTCGATCATCTCGTCGATCTTCTCCTCCAGGGTCCCGGTGCAGATGAACTTGCGCACCTGCACGCTGCGCCGCTGCCCGATCCGGAACGCGCGGTCGGTCGCCTGGTTCTCCACAGCCGGGTTCCACCACCGGTCCAGATGCACCACGTGATTGGCTGCGGTGAGGTTCAATCCGGTACCGCCCGCCTTCAGCGACAGCAGGAAGATCGACGGCCCGTCCCCGGACTGGAAGCGGGCCACCATCTCGTCGCGCCGCTGCTTGGGGGTGCCGCCGTGCAGGTAGGCCACGTCCTGACCGAAGCGTGCGGCCAGATGCGGCACCAGCATCTCGGCGAACGCGGTGAACTGGGTGAAGCACAGCACCCGGTCGCCTTCAGCGAGGATCTCCTCCAGGATCTCCTCCAACCGGATCACCTTCCCGGAGCGCCTGCCGATGGGCGAGCGATCGTGCAGCAGGTGCGCCGGGTGGTTGCAGACCTGCTTGAGTTTGGCCATCGCGGCCAGCACGTTGCCCCGCCGCTCGATCCCCTCGGTTTTCTCGATCTTCTCCAGCATGTCGTCGACGATCGACTGGTACAGCGAGGCCTGCTCGGTGGTGAGCTGGCAGTACTGCTTGATCTCGATCTTCTCGGGCAGGTCGTCGATGATCGTCGGATCGGTCTTGAGCCGGCGCAGCACGTAGGGCCGGGTGATCGCGCGCAGCCGCTGCGCGGGCTCGGTCTGCCCGTGGCGTTCGACCGGGATCGCGTAGCGGGTGCGGAACAGCTCGGTGGACCCGAGCATGCCGGGGTTGAGGAAGTCCATGATCGACCACAGTTCGGCGAGCCGGTTCTCCACCGGGGTGCCGGTGAGCGCGACGCGGTGGGCCGCTTCGAGCCGCCGTACCGCCTTGGCTGCTCGGGACAGGCTGTTCTTCACCGCCTGCGCCTCGTCCAGCACCACCCGGTTCCACTCGTATCCGGCGAGCTCGTCGATGTCGCGGGTGGCCGTGGCGTAGGTGGTGACCATCAGGTCGACGTCCTCGAGGTGGCTGCGCAGCACATCGCCGTGCAGACGCTCGCCGCCGTGGTGGGCGTAGACCCGCAGGCCGGGAGCGAACTTCGCGGCCTCCCGCTGCCAGTTGCCGACCAGCGACATCGGGCAGAGCAGCAATGTGGGTCCGGTGCCGGGATCCTGGTGGCGCTCCAGACACTCCATGGCCAGCAGCTGCACGGTCTTGCCCAGGCCCATGTCGTCGGCCAGGCAACTACCCAGCCCGAGCGAGGACAGGAACGCCAGCCACGACAGCCCCCGCTGCTGGTAGGGGCGCAGCGTCGCGGTGAACCCGTCCGGGGGCTCGAGTGGTTGCAGCGACTGCGCCGCGGCTCCGCTGAGCAGCTCGCCCAGCCAGCCCTCGGCCCGCACCGAGGTGAGCTCCAGCGGGGTGTCGAGGTCGTCGGGGTGGCTGGCGGCCAGCGCGAGGATCTCGGCTGCCGTCATGTGCCCGGTGGGTTTGCGGGTCAGGAACTCCAGCCCGCGACGCAGCTGCTCCGGGTCCACCGCCACCCACTGGCCGCGCAACCGGATCAGCGGGGCCTTGGTCTCGGAGAGCGCGGCGATCTCCTCCTCGGTGAGGGTGTCGTCGCCGACCGCGAGCTCCCAGCGGAACTCGACCAGCTGATTGCGACCGAACTTGCTGGTCTTGGCAACCACACCGTCGACCGGCGTGTACGCCGACAGTGCGAGCCCGAGCTTGCGGCGCCGGTCCCACCAGGACGGCAACAGCACGCCGAACCCGGCCTCGTCGAGCAGCCCAGCGGCGGTGGACAGGAAATGGTAGGCGCCATCGGTGTCAAGATGGAGGTCGGAAGGACATGCCGTCCGCAGACCGGACACGAGCTCGGGGTAGATCCGGCTGGCCCGGCCGAGCTCGGCCAGCAGTAATTCTTGAGGGCTGTTCAGCCACCGGCGCAGGCTCCCGTCGTCGGTCCAGACCTGCTCGGCGGGAACCAGCAGGCTGGGGTCGGTCATGGATTGCAGCAGGAACTCCAGCCGCCAGCCCTGGCCGGCCGGTGTCTGCGTCTCCTCGGCCCAGGTCTCCCCGGTCCGGGCTTCCTCGGTCCCGATCTCGATCTCGCTGAGCCGGAAGGTCGCCCTGGCCGGGCCCACCGTGCCGACCCCGACCTCCTCCCAGGGGCGCAGCGACGTGAGCAGCGCGCCGAGCTCGTCCGGATCCGCCTCGAACCGGCCGTCCGGAGCGCTCAGCGCGGCCAGCCACGCTTCCGTGGCCGGCAGACGTCTCGGGCGAGGACCGCGCCGCGGCGCCACGAGATCGATCCCCGGCGGCAACGCCGCGCGCACGGCCGCGTCCAGCAGCGCCTGCAGCGCCGAGGAGACCAGCTCGTGCGCGTCGTGCTCACCCTGCTCGGCCCGGCACACCGGCGGCATCGCGGCGATCAGTGAGTTCATCGCGACGACATCCGGCCCCTGCACCACCGGACGCCAGAACGCCACGGCACCGTTGCGGTCCCGGGCGAGCGCGGGCAGTACCCGGCCGCGCGCGACAAGTTGCTGCGCGAAGGCGGCCACATCGGCGAGATGGGCGATGGACGCGCCATACCGGACATCCGCGACGGGTTCGCCGAGGGCGCTCAGCGCCGCCGCGGCATCGAGGAAGACCACCGGAATCGACCAGGGCAGCAGAGCGGGGTCCGTTCGTGGTACCGGGCGCGGCGTGATCCGGAACAGCTCCGGCGAGTCCAGCGGCGCGGAGCGCAACGAGGGCAACAGCAGGACCGTGGCACCGGGCTTGCCCGCGTGGACCCCGGCGATCACGTCGGCGGGCGCGGCGAAGGGGTGTGGCCGGGCCGAGCGCAGCGCCTGGCTGGGACTCTTCACCGTGAGATCGGAATCTTCAGCCCACAAGCACAAGCCGTTCGAGGCGGACCAGAAGCCGTGCAGGACCAGCATTGGCGTTCCCTCTTCCGTGGTGCGCGGGCGCCCAGCTAAACGAGCAAGGGAGAACGGGGTGATGGAGCCACGCCGTCGGCGGCTGGCCTGATCGACTCCTCCGCCGGGCGGGTCGATGCCGGCCGCCGCTCGACGATCACCTACGGTCTAATCCGTACCGGAACCGAAGTGGTGAATCATGGGATTGGACCCAAACCAGCACCAGGGGTTGTTCGGCGAGTCGTTCGTCCGGGTTCTGGCGTCGGCGGCTGGCCTAATCGTGTCCAGAGCCGAGCTCGATGTGGACGGCTGCGACTTCACGATCAGCCATAAGGGTGTCTCCGGGGCGACCCGCCACCCCAAGATCGACATTCAGGTCAAGTCCTGGTCCCGGCCGATCCGCAGGGACGGGCACTGGAAGTACCGGATGCACGGCAGGCACTTCAACGAGCTGGCCGGCACGGATTTCGCGCTGCCACGCTTCCTCGTACTGGTCATCGTGCCCGATGACTGTGCTGACTATGCGACAACTCGCCACGAGGTGGCGGAGCTGAAACACGCCGCCTACTGGCTGTCGCTGCGGGATCGCCAGCCGGTGAACGGGGCGCCGGATGCGAAGGTCCCCGTGGACGTCCCGATCGACAACCTGCTCACCGTGGACGCACTGCGTACGCTGATGGCGCCGGCTGCCTCGGCACGGGCGGGGGCGTGATGCTGATGGGGATGACAGCCGACGCGATGGCCGGGATCGAGCCCACTGGAATCGTCGCCTACCTGCAGGCGTCCGGCTGGCGCGAGGCGGGCGGCTACGGCCGAGCGGTGATCTGGACGCGGCCCGTGGACGGCGCCGAGTTCGAGGTACTCGTGCCGGTCAGCGGAGAGCTGCGCGACTACCCGATCCGGCTGGCAGAACTGGTCGGCACACTCTCGACGGTCGAGCAGCGGCCGGTGTTGGAGATCCTGCAAGATCTGCGCTCGGCATGGCTCGATGTGCAGTACATCCGGATGATGCCCGACGGGCCGAGCGGCTCGACGCCGCTGCACGAGGGTTACCTCGCGATCAAAGGGGTGCACGACCTGTTCCTGGCGGCCGCTACATCCGCGGTGTCAACGGAGCGGCCGGCGGTACTGCCCAGTAAGAAGCCTCCGCAGGCGCATGGCTTCGTGGACCAGGTACGACTGGGGCAGACCGGCAGGGGCAGCTACGTGCTGCGGGTGGAGACTCCGCTGCCCTCCCCCGGCATCACGCCACCGGTGTCCTCTCGCGAAGTGCTGCTGTATCTCTACCAAGCGACCAGTTCGGCGCATACCGCCGCTCGCGACGCGAGGGATAGCGACCTCACAGCGTTCGCTGGCCGAGTCGGGGATGGAGTCTCCGCCAACCTGTGCCAGGCGCTGGTGGACATCGGTGGTCAACGACAAAATGCTTTCGAAATTCGATTCGCGTGGGCGTCGGCAGCACCCGTGGATCTGGTTACCCCGATGATGCGATTCGACCGATCTTTGATCAAGACGCTACGAGCGGGTGTTCGCTACCTCAGGAAATTGCCAGTCACCGAGAACGCGACCGTCGTGGGAAGGGTGGTGGAGCTGCACCGAACTCCGACAGATCGACTGGGCAAGGTGCAGGTCGAGGGGACAGTGGAAGCGGCTGGCCAGCAATACGAAGATCGAGTGACCATGTGGCTTACACTCCGGGATTATGACCTTGCGCTCTCCGCGCACCGTGCCCAACGTCCGCTGCGGGTGGTCGGCGAGCTACGGCACACTGGACGCCAGTTCGAGATCAGCCGGGTTTCCAGTGTCGAGACCATCCCTCCGAAACGCGATTAGGCGCTATGTGAATCGAAGAACCCGCAACCGGTTGTCGTTAACGTATCGATGAGCAGCGCCCGATCCAGATACTGATTGCCCCGCTCGCAGGACGTCTCCGCGGCGAATAAGCAAGCATGACACGCCGCACCATAAAGCCGCCCGTGCACACCCGGATCGTGCTCGGCGCACAGCGGATCTGAGCTGCACAGCCGCGCGGCCTCCAGCGCGCGGTTGATGAGCCTGCCGAGCCGGTCGCTGCGACCGAGCGAGACGAGACCGCCGAGCGTGCCCTCACTGTCCGGAGCCGCCGTATAGATCAACACACCGGCCATCGGCGCCTCCCCGGCACGGGCATAGATCCGTTCGCCGATCCCGGCCGCGCTATAGCCCGAGTCCAACGCCAGCTCACGGATGAGGGTGTGGGCGAACGTGTGCAGCAGGACATACCGGAGACCGGGCCACCGGGTGGTGTCCAGGCCCCGCTGCTCGCACCAGGATCGATGGGCCGGGACGAGCAGGGTCCGCTCACGCTGGAGCGCCGCCGCTGTGCGCTCCCACTGAGCCACCGAGTCCTCGTTGAAGCGCAGGAAGACCCCCTCGCCCCGCATCTCGGCACAGGGCACCCAGATCGGCTCGGTGGCTGACAGGGGAGCCCGCCGATTGTCCTGGGTCTCCTGCACTTCCCACTCGGGGGCGTCGATCCGGGTGAAGCCGTAGAGCGCCGCGACTTCGCGCAGCCGAGACACCAGCACCACCCCGGCCAGCCAGGAGCGGGCGCCAGCGGGAACCGGCTCGTGGTCAGTGGTGAAATCGGGCAGGTTCACCGGCTTCTCGCTGCTCAGAGCTGCCCACTCGGGCGCGAGCAGATCGAGTCCGGTGAGCTGCTGTCGGGTCGGTCCCGCTCCAGCGGCGCGGGCCCGGATCGCTTGCCACACTCGATCGGGCCCGTAGGTCTCCAGTTCCGGCCAGCAGGTCTGGGTCGGCATGAGCTGCTTGGCTGTCCCTTCCGGCAGGCCGGCCAGGGGCTCCAGATGCCGCCAGAATTCGACGATCAGATGGTCGAGCGGGTTACGCTCGCGGGGCAGTGTGAACGCCCGCAATTGTAGGGGAAACCAGCTATTGGTGGAGCCGAGCACCAGAGTTCTGGTCGGCCGGTCGCACGGCTCGAAGGTGCCCAGGTGCGGGTGACGACCACGGCACGCGGGCAGGCTCAGCTCAGCGTCCTCACCGAAGGCTTGCGACATCGGCCTGCTCACACCGCATTCGTCACACGAGACGAACACGTTGGCGGCCTCCCCGGTGCTGCCCCGTTCGGTCATCTTGAGGGAATGCCCGGATTCCGGTTCGGAATTGCGGTGTACGTAGTACAGCCAGGGGAAGTCGTCCAGGTGCCCCTCGTCGCAGGCCAGCACGAATCGGGCAGGTACCGCGACCGGCCGCGTGCCACCCCGGCCCCAGCACGGATGCACGTAGCGGATCCTGTCCGGCTGCACCGAGTCCTTCAGCAGCTCGAAGAAACCGCCGTCGGCTCGTCCGAGGCGATTGCAGCGCGAACACCGCAGCCAGAGGGGGAATAAGCCGACCGGCACCCCCACCCTGGTCCACTCGGCAAACGGGTCCGACGTCTCGGCGAGATAAGGCGGCAGCCGCAGCGCGTCGACCTGCTGACCCAACTTCACTCGTACCGCAGCGAGCAGCCGTTCATCCAGCACTGTCCTGGACCGTTCCAGGTTCCAGAAGTCCAACCCCAGCATCACCACCGAGAGGTTCGGCAGGTCTGCCATGGCACCGACGCCGTAGGTGTGCAGCAGTTGGTTCGGTCGCAGTCCACCGACCCGTAGCGGGTGCGACTCTGGCGCGGCAGTCATCACGTGTCGCCTTCCGCGCCGGCGCTTTCCGAGCCGCCCGCGGGGCGAAACGGCGGTTCGGCGACCAAGTAGCCGCTGGGCGGCGCCAACAGCAGCGGGATGCCGGGCTCGACGTCGCGCAGGGACGTGGGGCAGGTCGTCTGCCGCCACGGTCCTTCGGTGGGCCGGTGCAGCAAACCGGCGACGTCGTCGGCCCGCAACGGCTGGGAGTAGGCCAGCCTGCGGCCTGCCATCGACCGCTGCTGGTCCCAGTTGGCCAACCGCTCCTCCAGCTCGTCCTCGACCCGACGGCTGGTGTCGCGTCCACTGACCTCCTCCGCGCGCCGCTTGAGGTACCGGACCACGTGATCAGCAAGCTGGAAACTCTTGTTGAATTCCTGCGCACGGTAATTGCCGTTGTAAGCCGGCTCCAACTCCCGGACCAGGGAGACCAGCACACCGGTGAGGCCCCGGTCGACCGCACGCTCCGCGAACGGTGTCACCGACAGCGCCTCGACCTGCCGGTAGACCGTGGCGTGGAAGTGCTCGAAGCTCTCGTAGTGCGACAAGTCCCGTGGCCGGGCCCAGTTGTACACGGTGAACACCAGTCCCGGCGCCGCGCGCCCGACGCGGCTGGTGGCTTGGATGTATTCCGCGGTGGACTTGGGTTGGTTACAGACCACCATCACGCCCAGCCGGGACACGTCGACGCCAACCGCGATCATGTTGGTGGCCAGCAGCACGTCGATCGGACGGGGGGCGTCGCGGCCCGCGCCGCGGGGAAACGGCACCGCGAGCAGATCGAGCAGCGGCCGGATCTGGTCGGAGGACAGCCGTGAGGTCAGCTCCCTGATCTCTGGGTCGAACCTTTTCGCCAGACCGCGTTCATCGGCCCGGGTCAGCCGCGTGCTGACGTCGTCCTCAGCAAGCCGGCGCATCCCGCCGAGATCACGCAAACTGTTGAAGTACCCGACCAACGTCATGTAGGGGTCGGTGACGCGGTTGCGGCCATAACGCTCGTGCAGTTGCTGCGCGGCGCCGAGCACCGAGACGTACACCCGGATCAACGTCGACTTGATCCGGGTGCCGTGCGCGCACATGCCGACGTAGCGCCGGCCCGGTGTGGCGGCGGTGTCTCGCTGCCGGGCGAAGAAATTGTCTCCGACGTGCAGGCCGGGCGGCGGGAACACCTCGGTGGTGCGATTGAACAGCGACCCGATCTGCTGATTGGCACGCCGGACGGTGGCCGTCGAGGCGATCACCTTGGGCCGCACGTTGCGGTTGGTCTGGGAATCCCGCCAGGTGGCCAGCTTGTCGACAGCCGCCTCGTAGAGCCCGACCAGCGAGCCCAGCGGGCCGGCGATCAGATGCAGCTCATCCTGAATGATCAAATCGGGCGGACGCAGCATGGGCACTCCGACGATCCGGGCGGCCGGTGCGTCCGGGGTGGGTTGGTGCCGTTCGCGTTCCCAGTCCTTGGCCAGCAGATCCTCGGTGACGAACCCGTGCCGTTCACATCGGCTGGTCACCCGGCCGAACAGCATGGTCGTCTCGCCCTGCCAGGGCAGCTGGGCGAACTTGTCCACCGTGCCGATCAGCAGCGACGGCGGATGCCGGTAGATCTCCTCGTCGACGACCAGCACCGGCAGGCCCCGGCGTTCCTCGGCGTCCGGGCCGCCGTCGGCGAACACGACCGTCCCGAAGTCGCACGAGACGTCCGGGCACAGCACCAGCGTGCGCCGGTAGGCCTTGTGCACCACGATGTTCCGGCCGGCATCGATCCTGCTGCCACACCACGGGCAGCTGGACAGCTGGTGTGGCGAACCCTGGCCCCTGACCATCGGACCTCGGGCCCGTCTGCGCTGCTTGAGCCACTCCTGCGCCTTGTCGGTGGTATTAGGGGTGACCCGCGCCCCGACCCACATCCCGATGCGGAAGGGCAGATCACCCCAGGTGGACGGGTCCGCACGGCGCACGATCTCGGCGGCACAGATCAACGTGGTGGCGCGTTCGAACTGCTGGATGGTGAGCAACCGCAGCGTGTAGCGCATCATCACGGCGATCCCGGCGGCGGCATCCAGGCCGCCGTAACGGGGCTGCAGCCGGCGGACCGCGATGGTGAACGCGGTCAGGCCGAGATACGCCTCGGTCTTGCCGCCGCCGGTGGGGAACCACAGCAGGTCCGCGATCGCCTGCTTATTGTCCTCGGAGCGCTCAGGGTGCCGGGGATCGGCCAGCGCCGCCAGGTTCAGCAGCACGAAAGCGAGCTGGAACGGTCGCCACCATTGGCTGGTTGCCGCGTCGACTTCGTTCACGGTGTCATCCAAGCCGCGCTGGGGGTCTTCCCGGCGCTTCGCGGCCACCTGAGTGTGCACGCGCTGCAAATACATCGCCTGGTTGGCAAAGCCGAATGCCCGCCGGGCGATGTCGTCGCGGACCAGTAGGTCGATGCCGGCCTCGATGCGATCGGCGGCGCGGGTCGCTGCCGCCAGGTTGTCCCGGGCGAGCGCGGCGTAGTCGGCCAGCTGCTCGCCGGGATCGTCGATGTCGGCGGCCCGGCGTGTGATCCAGGCGCGGTAACCGAGTACCAGCGGTCGCAGCGCCGTGGCCAGCGAATCGGCCGATGTCTCGGCGAGCTCGGCCAGCTGCTTCATCTCCAGTTCCAGCTCGGCGAGCTCAGCCAGGTCGGGATCGGTGTCCGCGCTCGGCACGTCGGTCGCCGGGATCTCGTAGTCGGGCACCGTGCGAATGTGGATCTGGGAGGCCCGTAACGGGTTGTTCTCATCGATCACGGCATGCACCGCGGCTCCGCTGCCGGAGGCGAACTCGGGATGGAACCGGTAGGCCATGGCCAGCCGCTGCTGCTCGGCGAGATCATCGGGGTCCCCGCCGTTCGGGCGCTCCGGGCGCGGCAGGAACACCGGTCGGTCCTCGACGCCGGTCGCGGACAGCTGCACCTGGAAGATCCAGGATGGTGCGTGCCGGGCGCGGTGGGGCTGGCTCTGGCCGTTCTCCAGGAATACCGAGATCAGCCAGTTCCCGTGATACCGGCGAGCGCGACCGCGCACGACGACGTCCGGCTGATCGGGATCGGGGGACAGCGGTGGGAGCAGTCCCTCGGTGAGCCGCAGCCGGACCGCTCCACCCTGCTGCGCGCGCTGCCACAGGCGCCGGCCGAGTGTTTCCTCCCGCTCGGATGTGCCGAGCTCGTAACGCGCCCACTTGGCGCTGAGCTGCAGCTCGGATGCCCCACCGTCGATGTGGGCGGTGAAACCCACCGCGGACGGGTTGAGGCTGGGCACATTGGGCGCACTGGGTTCCGGGTCGGCCTCGCTCGGATCACCCGCGTCGGCGGCGGCGAGCTCGTCGTGGGTGTCCGGTTCCAGCACCACCCCCCTGGGCGCCAGGCGGCCCAACGGGTAGCGGTCGATGGGGTTCTCGCCGGAGAACTCCTCGTCGTCACCGCCGAGCGGTCCGTGCAGATCCGCCAGCACGAGCCGCTGCAGCTCGTCCCGGATCTCCCGTTCCCGGGGCAGCTCCAGCACAGGTTCTACGGTCACGCGCCGTACCGTAGCCGCCCGGCCTGACAACGCCAGCGGTACCAGACTGGATCGGGTGTCGTCCGGCGAGCAGGGTCGGCCGCCCGCCGGGGTGCGGTGGGGTGGTCTGATCAAAATGGCGGTTCGTCAGGCAGCTCGGTGGGTGGTGGTCGCGCTGGCTGAGGTGGGGATGGTTCGGCGAGGTGCAGGATGGGTCCTTCGTCCATCATGGGCAGACCCGGTGGGTCGGGGTCGCGGGGCTGGGGCTGGGGCAGATCGGGAATGACCGGTTCGCCGCGGGTGTGGTAGGCCTGCCCGAGCGGGCTGGTCCACGTGAAATGCCCCGCCTGCAGCTGGGTCAGGGTCCAGCCACCCTGGTGTTTCATCGTGTGGTGGCGTCCGCAGTTCGGGCCGCTGTTGGTGCTGACGGTCAGCCCGCCGTGGGCGTGGTCGTGGGTGTGGTCCAGATCGGCGGTGGCGGCGGAGCGCCGGCAGCCGGGTCCGACGCAGTGCCGGTCACGCATCTGGATGTGCCGGCGTAGCGCGGCGTGGGCGAAGCGCCGGTGCGGGTGGGCATCGAGCGCGGCGCGGGCCTGCTCCCGGTGGGCCCAGCTGCCAGCGATGCCGTGCAGCACCCGGGCCCAGTCGGGGTGCTCGGCGGCGAGCGCGGGAAGCTGGTCGAGCATCGAGACCGGGACGGCGATCTCCACGATTCCGCCGGCGCGGTCACTGCGGTGCTCGCGCGGGTCGGGTGGGTGGGGTCGGCGGCGGGTGAGATCACCGTGGAGCAGATAGCCCTCGGTGTCGACGATGGCGATGCGCCATTGCGCGTGGTGCTGGCTGGCGATCAGGTCCCGCGCGGCCGGGGCGGGGATCGGGCCCCAGCGGGGGAGCTCCGCGGGATGCTCGTCGAGGCCCAGCAGAGTGGACAGCCGCACTCGCACCTCGATGCCATACCGGAGCTGGTGGCCTGGCTCGGTGTCACCGGGACCGCTCGTGCCGGGTTGCCCGGTGCCTCCGGACTGCTCGGGCCGCTGGGCCGGCACAGGCCGCTCGGGCCGCTCGGCTGGCACAGGCGCCTCGGCGGGTGCGGGCTGGTCGGGCCACTCAGGCTGGTCGGGCTGCTGGGTCGGCGCGGGCTGCTGGGTCGGGGGCTGCTGGGTCGGGGGCTGCTGGGTCGGCGCGGACTGCTCGGCGGGCGCGGGTTGGCGGTCGCGCTCGCGACCGGTGGGCGCTGCGCTGGATGGGGTATTGGGGTCGTGGTCGGCGGGGGTGATGGGGCCCAGGTGCAGCATGGTGGCCAGGATCTGCTCGCGGGCCTGCCCGTCGAGGCTGCCATCGAGCAGGCGCAGGAACAGATCGGCGCGGGTCTGGTTGAGGGTGGCGGGGTAGCCGGCCGCGCGCAGGTCATCGGCCAGTGCCTCCAGCCGGGCCGCGGCGCCCGCGGCCTCATCAGCGGGCAGCCCGACACCGGAGAGCACCGCGGTGCCGGTGTGGTCCAGATAGCCATGCACGCCCCGTTCGCGGACGGCCTGCTGGTAGCTGCGGCGGGTGTAGTCGGGGTCGATGGCCTGGACCTCGCGCAGCAGCCGGGCGGCCAGCTGCCCAGTGGTCCAGCCTGGTGCCAGGGGGACCATGCGGGCGCTGATCCGCTCGGCCTGGGCGGGTGGGAGGTCGGCCAGATAGTCGGTGAACACCCGGGCCTTGTGATGATCCAGCTCACCGGCCGCCAGCGCCGCGTACACCCGAGGCAGGTGCTCGATCACGGTCTGGGCGCAAGTGAGCTCGTAATCAGACCGGCGGGTAGTGAACGTCAACGCCGCGGCGATCTCGGCGCTCTCCCACCCGGTGGTGGTGCGCCGGGCAACCTCGGCCATCGCCGCCCAGCACCGGGCATAACCGGCCGACACCGCAGCCCACGCCGCGCGCAGCTCGTCGGTGGCCTCCTCATCGGAGACCACCGAGCCCGCCACCACCGCTGCCACCATGAGATCGACCATATGTTCGACCCCTGACAGAACCGGCCCTCGCCCACCACCGCCAGAACCGATTCACCCGATCGAGCACCTCGTGACACAGACGCACGACCAGAACTCTTCAGGGTGAACGAACGGCCCTGGTGTCGAACTTGGCGACACCAGGGCTGGCGTGCTGAGCGCTATGGCGTGGTGGAGGCGATCTGGTCGATCACCGCGGCCCACTGGCGGGAGGTCACGGTGATCGTCGGGCCGCGGCTGCGGTCCTTGCTGTCCCGGATGCGGACGAGGTCGGGTTGGCCGAGGTTGACTTCGACGCAGTTGGCGCCGCCGGAGCTGTGGCTGCTCTTGCGCCACCCGGCCGGCGCGGGGTCCACGCCCAAGTCCAGGTGGGTGTCGCGGTTCATGTCATCTCCCTGAGCATCTGCTCGATCAGGGCAACCGAGTCGTCGGCCCCGAGAGCCGACCGCAGCAGTCTACGCGCGGTGTCCTGGTAGGCCGCGATCTCGTCGGGCTCCTCCAGGAACAGGTCGGCGGTCTTGCCCTCCAGCAGCACCGCACCCGGTTCCATCCCGAACTCGATGATCGCGAAGGGTCCTTCGGTCGCCGCGTGGGCGCCGGCGGTGAACGGGATCACCCGGACCGTCACGTTGGGCTGGGTGGTGGCGGCCTCGATCAGCTGCCGCAGCTGGCGGGCCATCACCGCGCGACCGCCGACCTCGCGGTGCAGCACGGCCTCGTCCAGGATGGTGATCAGCTGTGGTGGGTCGGGCTTGGTGAGGATCGCCTGCCGCGCCATCCGGGCGGCGACCTTGGCCTCGACCTCCCTCGGCGTGACATCCAACACTGCGGTGCTGATGACCGCACGCGCGTAGGCGGCGGTCTGCAGCAGGCCCGGCACGACGACGGGCTCGAAGTTGGTGATCGTGGTGGTGTCCTCCTCCAGGGCGATCTGGGTCTGGGTGGCGTCGGTCAGCGCCGAGCCGTAGGCCTGCCACCAGCCCCGCTCGGCGGCGCGCTCGGCCATCTCCAGGTACTCCCGCTGCTGAGGCACCGGCACCTGGTAGGTGTCGAGAAGCTTCTCCACCTCATCGACGGTCATGCCGCGCTTGCCGCTCTCGATGCGGCTGATCGTCGGCCCGGACAGCCCGGCTCGCCGACCGGCATCGTCGACGTTGAGCCCGGCGTCGTTGCGCAGCCGCTTGAGCTCCCGGCGCAACCGCCGCGCCCGGACCGTCGGACCAGCGCCACCTGGCATCTGCAGTATCTTCTTGCTCGCCGAATCACGCTCTGACCTGAATCGAAACAGTCCGGTTGGAACCCCGCATCAGCGTAGGTATTTTCCATATTTACTGAAACATTTCAGTGATAGTGAGGCCTTGTCTGCCAGGAGGAATCTGCTGATGTTAACGCGGGCAGGATCCAGCGTCCGAGCAGCCCGGGAGTGGACCGTCGAGCAGACCAGCCATCGGCCCGCCGGGGGATCCGACTCGATCCAGTACCGGGCCGCTGCCGTGCTGTACGCCTTGCTGCTCGATCATCCCCTCGATCAGCGGAGCCGCTGCCGGCCCTGCCGGCGTTCCGGCGCGATGATCGGGCCGCGACGCCGACCCTGCCGGATTCACCTCAGGGCTCGCTACTGGCTGCTGCTCCAACCCGAGGAGACTCTGCGGCCGTGTGCCGTGACCAGCGAACTCGGGCTCGGCGTCATGCCTGATGGCCGAGCACCAACCCCGGTCGGTGCGCCATGGCCCCGTTGACACCGGACCGCGACGCCGCCTCCCGGCCCGAATCTCCACCCCAGACGCCGGCTGGCCGCCGGTCGAGCACCCCCGACGCTCCTGGCGGCCAGCCGGACTCCACGCAGGCGACCGTATGCCCAGCCAAGCCACTGCCGCCCAGGCGCTGTACGACCACTTCCTGGCCAACGCCGACAGCGGTAACCACGCCGCCAACGACGAGCTCATCACCGAACTGCTGCGCCGCATCCGCGCCCGCCAGCAGTGACCGGGTGCGCGTGGGCTACTGGTCGCTGGGCTGTCCGCCCTGCTGGGTGATGAGCGTGTTCAGCAGGCCGACGATCTGCTGCTGGCCGGCGGCGGTGGCATCGAGCTTGCCGCGCATCTCGATGAAGCCGTTGTCGACCTTCGTCCGCAGGTCGGTCACATCTTCACGCAGGTCGGTCAGGTCTTCACGCATCGCGTTGAAGCTGGACGTGGTCGCCTGCCGGAAGTCGCGGATCTCTTCCTGGAGCTGCGCAACGTCGCGGTCGGCTCCGCCGGCCAGCACGCGGGCGGCTGCCGCGTCCTGCTCGCTGGTGCGCACCCGGTTGGCCAACTCCTGGACTTGGGTTTCCAGGGCGGCCACGCGGGCCTCCAGGTCGTTCGGCTGGGCCATATCCGGCAGCGTACCGGTGCCGATGTCGAGCGCGCGGGGACCGGCGTGGTGACCGGGTCACAGCATCCGGCGGCCGGGTGCACCTCGACCAGGCGCACGATCCTGCCAGCCCCGGCGGCCCTCAGCCCCCGCCGTGGACCAGCCAAGCTGCCGCCCGATCAGAATAGGGACCCTTCGTCAGGCTGGACCGGGCTGCGGTGGACGACGTTTCCGGGGCGCTTGGCCTTGGGTTTCTTCTTGGCGTGCCGGCCCTGGCGGACCTCTTCGGCGTAGCGCTCGTGGTTGAGCTCCAGCAGCCGGTCCAGCACTTCGACCTGGATCTCCGGCGCGATGGTGAACCGGCGGCCCTGGCGGGTCTCGTGAAACCCGTGCCCGAGCTCCAGATCGTGCCAGCCGTACGCCTGCGCGGTGGCGTGGTCGATCTCGGTGTGGATCTCCCGCAGCCGCTGGATCTCCTGGTCGGGGACGGCCGGATCGTGCACCAGGTTGTACAGCTTGGTCAGCCCCAACTGCCGTCCCAGCATCACCGACCGGCGAAACGAATGCAGCTCCTCCCCCACCCGATCCATCCGTGCAGTGAGTTCGGGCTGCGGGAACGTGTCATAGACATCCGACGGCGAATAATTGAGATCGGCTTTCATAGTGGAGGATCTCTTCCATGCCCACAAAATGTGCGCCGAACTCGAAAGGAGTGACAGATACCCAGCCCAATCGGTCGCGAACACTCCTAGCTTGTGTGAGAACGCCTGGCCTGTTTGCACCCACACCGGCAGCGCAGTCCTGCTGACCAGAGCGATAACGAGCACCCGATCGAGGTTGGTGACGGCCTCATACAGTTCGATCGTCGGTCGGGTAAAGCGCCACCAGATAGCGCGACGTCGAGGATCATTGTTCTTGGCGCGCTCCGGCTTGACCTTCTTTTCGACAATTGCGAAGCAGTCTTCGTACTGTTGCGCTTGCTCGATTGGCCAGTCATGGAAGTTGATGACCCACCGGCTGGCGGAACAATCAGGGCGTGAATTCAGGTCGTCCCCGATGAGATAGGGGAAGAGCACGTCCCTGTTACGGGGATCCTTCGAGATCAGCGCCTGCGCGGCATCAGGTGTCATGGTGAAACCGAGGCCGAGGATGTTCGATCCTTGGAATGACTGGTCGGCGTTGGTGGCGAGCCGGTGGGGGTTGCCGGTGACCCGGGATACCGGGTCGAGTGACGGCGTGATGGCTCGGACCGGGCGGCCATCGAGGGTGCGCGGTTCGCCGTCGGAGGCATGGCCGACCCAGACCAGGGAGACTTCCAGGGACGCCGTGCCGGGCCAGGGTTGGGACTTCACGGCACGATAGACGCTCACGCCGTTGCCGACTGCCTGGTCGAGACCAACCTCACGGGTGTCGCCCTGGGCGATGGTGTTCGTCGCGATGATGCCGACCCGGCCGCGCCAGGAGATGTCCAGATTGCGCAGCAGGAAATAGGAGCACAGATCGGCGCTGCCGCGCTTGCCCTTGCTCAGGTGCTCGACCAGGTATTCGCGGACGTCCTTGCCGATCGCGCCAGTCAACCGCTGGCCGCCGATGAAGGGAGGGTTGCCGACCACGGCGTCGAACCCGCCTCGGCGCATGACTTCGGGGAACTCCAGCGGCCAGTGCAGTGGCCGGATCGGGTCAACGCGTCCGCCGCGCAGCCAGCCGTCGACCGTCTCCCGCAACCGGTCCTCCAGGGACGGATCCGCGCCGTCCCGCATGAGCAGGTCGACATCGTCGGCGATCGCGCTCAACCGGTCGTCGAGATCCTCTTCCTCGTCGTCGCGCTCGTACCACGGCGCGTGCCGGACCGCGGTGCTCAAGGCGGCGCCGACCACAGCGTCGGCGGCCAACCGGAGCTTGCGGGTCCGCCACTGCGCATCGCTCAGCAATTCGGCTTTCTCAGCGGCGTGCCGGGCGTCCCGCACGACGGTCGACTCGATCTCTTCCCGCAGCTCCGCGACGTCGGTGAGCACCGCGTCGATCCGCTGGTTCAGCGTCCGGAACAGGTCGGTGCCGACCGACCAGCCACGGTCGACGTCGAGGTGGAACGCGGCCACCTGGCGTTCCGACACTAAACCGACCAGCGAGTCACCACAGCGCAGCGCGTGGTCGAGGAACCCGAACGGCTTGTTCTTGGCCAGAGTGACCAGCCACAGCGACAGCTTGGCCAGCTCCACCGCCATGTCGTCACGGTCCACCCCGTACAGGCACCGGGCGGCGACCAGCCGGCGCGCGGCCAGCAACAGCTCCTCCCGGTCACCGTCGGAACCCATCACATCGTCGGGCAGGCCGTCCCGATTCCAGGCGTCCACCACTCGGTCGGCCAGGTAACGGCACGCCGACACCAGGAACGCGCCGGACCCCATCGCCGGGTCCACGACCTTCAAGGCCAGCAGCTCAGCGGCCGTCTTGGCCCGCCAGACACCCCGTGACGCGCCCTGGGCCGGGCCGGGGGCGAAGCACAACGGTGTCAGGGTGTGTTCCACCACCTCCTCGGCCAGCTCCCGCGGCGTGTAGTGGGTTCCGGTCGCCCGGCGATCACCGACCTGGGTGAACAGCACCGATCCGGCGGGGAACACCGTCGGCAGGCCGCGCAGGTCGGTGCGCAGCAGGCCCCAGAACGGCACCACTCGCTCAGCTAATCCGGCGTCGTTGTCGCATGCGGCGTGCAGCACGGCCCGCTGGTTGGGTGAAGGACAGGCCGCCAGCCACTTGTCCACCTGCTTCTCGGTCGCGTCGCAGCGGGTCCGCAGCCACGGCGCAAGCTCGCCCGAAGCGGCGACGGATTCCAGCTCGGCCAGGGCCACCTCGGGCTCGGCCTTGCCGGTCAAACCCACGAAAGGCTCGGACGCCTTGCGACAGGAGAACTCCAGCAGACCCTCGTACACGTGCCCGATCTGCTCCACCCCGAGCCGGGCGTAGCTCAGCCGCTCGGCGGCCTTGCCCTTGTGCCGCAGCACCAGCAGGGCGTCCAGCATCTCCCGGACCACCCGGTCGGTGACCGCGGCATCCAGCCACGGGTAGCCCTCCGGGTCGAACAGCGAGCCACCGTAAGCCGGAAGTCGCAGATCAGGGTGCTCGCAGCCGCCGTGGATGGCGCGGAACAGGGCGAGTAACCGGGGCCACGCCGCCGCCCGCCGGTCAGCCACCTCGTCGCCGTAGCGACCGCGGTCCGCCTCGAGCTGCTCGTAGAGCGTGGACACCGCGTAGCCGTCCGCGTAGATCGGGTCGGTCACGGGCAGCAGCCGTTGCTCCTCGGAGAACAACAGGAACACCAGGCGCAGCAACGCGCTCAGCGCGCCCCGGTAGAGGCCCCGTTCGGATACCGAAGCCAGCAGCGCGCCACCCGACTCACGGTCCAGCCGGGCCAGTTCGGCGACGAACAGCTCGACCGCCCGGCGCACCTGGTAGCCCAGGGTCGTCGTGACGTGCGAGTGCTCGGCGGCACTGCGGGCGAACAGGCCGGCCAGGCTGGCCGACGGCGCACCGTCGGCCGAGGTCGGCGGAGGGAGCACGCGCGAGGCGCAACACAGTGAGGCGAACGAGCGCAGCAGCGCCGGCTCCTCCAGCCACAGGTCCGCGTCAAACACCGCGGTGCTGGTCGCCTCACCCGGCCGGGCATGCACCAGCACCCAGAACCGGCCGTTGGTCAGCAGCGCCAGCGGCACCCGGGTGTCCCGGCACAGTTGGGCCGCCCGCTCGGCCGGCGCCGACGCCCCGTGTACCGAGCCGGTCAGCGGCTCGTCGAAGCCCCGGCGGTAGACGTGCAGCCGGGTTACCGACCCATCGGGCCCAGCCACCGCATCCGGTCGGAAGTCACGGAACTCGGTGGCCAGCGCGGCACCTTCGCGCACCACGGACGCCGGGTAGCGCAGCAGCTCACCGATGATCAGCTCCTGCCACGCCGGGCCGAGCAGGTCCGGCGCCTGGGACACCTCGGCCCAGGCCTGCCGGATCCGGGCGAGGGTGTCACCCGGCACGACGTCGAGTCCTTGCGGGAGCGCCGCAGTGAGCACCGGCAGGGCCAGAAACGGCCCCTCCGGGCGCAGCAGGCCCAGCCACTCGGCGTGCTGCTGCGCCGTCGAGGGCACCGCCGGTGGCCGTTGAGCCGTCCTGCGCGCCGCCGGCATCAGCGGCCCGCCCGCGCGATCGCGACCGGGACCAGGAACTCGACCGCGGCCGGGAACCAGCGCGCGGTGGGGTCGGCGTAGCGGCGGCGCAACGCGGCGGTCTCGTCCTGCCGCTGGTCGGGCAGGGCGTCCAGCCGGGCCAGCAGCGCCTCGTGATCGGCGCGTAGCTGGTCGCGCTCGTCGTCTATCTCGAACAGGCTGCGCTGCTCCCAGTGCTCGGTATCCCCCAGGGCCGCGCGGATCGAGCGTTCCAGCTCGTCGAGGATCGTGGCGACCGCGGTGACCTCTTCCTCGCAGCGGTTGCGCAGCAGGGCCTGCATGCTGCGGGTCCGGTCCGCGGCGCGGCGGGCGAGCAGCCTGCTCAACGGATCGGACAGCTCCGGCCACAGCCCGCGGAGCCGATCTCCCACGTCCGGGGGAACCGGCTGATTAGACGCCGCGGCCAACCAGGCGCTGACCTCATCGGTGGTGGCCCGAGCCAGCCGGCCCTGCTCGATCAGCCCGCCCGCGGTCATGACCTCCTCGTGCAGCCGGGTGCCCTCGGCACCGGTGACTACCACCCGGCCATGCGCCACCACCGCCGGCACCCGCAGCAGGTCACCGGGGACCACCCGCGCGGTCACCCGGCGCAGCTTGGCGGCACCACCGGAGTTGCGAGCCTGGGCCCACAGCTCAGCGCGCAGCAGCCGCAAGCACATCTGCACCAGCTGGTGGCCGAGGTGCAGCAGCACGACGTCCGAGCGGCCGGCCACCGCGTTGTGGTCGAAGGTGACCAGGCGTTCCGCGCCGGTGACCGGGTGGTAGAGGCCCGCGTTGCGCGCGGTGGCCCACGCGCCGGGCAGCTCGGGCAGCCGGAACACCGGCGCGTCCAGACCGTCCGGCGACTGGGCCGGTCGCAGTTCTCTGCGGTGCGCCAGCGCCAGCGCTGTCCGCACCACCTGCTCCACCGTGGATGGCGTGAGATCCAGTTCGGCCCTGCTGGCGGCCAGGGTCTCAGTCAGCCGATCCAGGTCACGCGCCAGGTCACGCTCGACCTTGAGCCGGGCCCGCTTGGCCCGCCGGTCGATCTCCGCGTCGGCGGTGAGCCACTCGGCCTGGCGGCCCAGCATCTTGCGCTCCACCTGCGCGGAGATCACCTCACCCGCGCTGCCGAGGTCTTCGCGGATCCGATCCACCTTCTCCACCGCGATCCGCAGGAAGTCCAGCTCGTCCTCCAGCGACCCCGTGGTGAACGACGTGGCCGCCTGCCAGCCGGCCGGGACGAAATGGCGTACCTGCACCTCGGGGGCACGCTGCCCGTGCCGGTCCACCCGGCCGTTGCGCTGTTCCAGCCGGTTCGGGTTCCACGGGATCTCCCAGTGCAGCACCCGGTGGCAGTGCCACTGCAGGTTGATGCCCTCGCTGGCGGCGTCGGTGGCGATCAGCACGCGCACGTCGTCGAGCTCCGGGTCGGCGGTGAAGACGTTCTTCACGTGCTCCCGGTCCTGCTCGTCCTGCCCGCCGTAGAGCAACGCCAGCCGGCGGGCCGGGTAGCCCACGGCGAGCAGTCGCTCGTAGAGCCAGCGTTGGGTGTCCCGGTACTCGGTGAAGATGATCACGCGTTCGGTCGAGTCACCGGTCGGCGGGATGATCGGATCCAGCCAGCCCCGCAACGCGGCGAACTTGGCGTCCGGCCGATCCTGCGCGCCGCTCGCCCAGGTGCCCAGCTCGGCCAGCATCGCCCGTTCCGCGCTGGACAGCGCGGGCGCGCAGCGGCGGGCCGCGGCCAGCGCGTCCAGCTCGACCTGGGCGTAGGCGCCGTCATCGGCCGGGTCGTCGATGGCCTCGTCGAGCTGCTCGATCAGCGGCCGCAGCACTCGTTCGGCAACCGGCGTGGCGGGCAGCTCCCGGTCTGTCATCGTCTTGAGGTGGACATCGAGCGTCTGGGCAAACGCCTTGGGGCAGGAGAACATCCGTCGCTTGAGCAACGTCGTGACGAAGTCGGCGGCGGCCTTGGCGGGCTTGTCCGCGGCGTAGGACCGGCGGCTGGCCGCATAGCGGTTCAGCAACTCGTGCGCGCGGCGCTCCGGCTCGGAGTAGCTGACCTCCAGATAGTCGAGGTTGCGCCGGGGGAACCGGGGCGTGCCGTCCCATCGTGGTGGCAGCGACCTCTTCAGCCGGCGCACCATGACCCTGGCCAGCGCCTCCTCGGCGGGTCGGACACCGCGGGCGAAGCGCTGGTCGTCCAGCAGCTCCAGCAGCGCGGTGAACGACTCCAGGTAGCCGTTGTGCGGGGTGGCGGACAGGAACAGCCTGTGCTCGCAGTGTGGCGCCAGCGCCCGGATCGCCTTGGTGCGCAGGGAATCCACCGCGTATCGACCGCGACCTGACGGCGCGCAGCTGTGCACCTCGTCCACCACCAGCAGGTCGAACGCCCTCGGGTAGCGCGGGGTTGCCGGCAGCACCTCACGCAGCAGCCGCATCGGGCGCTCGCGCTTGAGCCAGTCCACGCTGACGATGAGCCGCGGGTAGTGCGTCCACGGGTTGACGTAGAGGCCGCGCCGACGACGCAGCTGCCGCAGCAACTCAGCGTCCACGATGCGGAAATCCAGCCCGAACTTGTCGAGCATCTCGTCGCGCCACTGCAGGGTCAGGCCGGCCGGGCAGACGATCAACATCGTGCGCGCCCGGTGCCGCAGCATCAGCTCCTGCATCACCAGCCCGGCCTCGATGGTCTTGCCCAGACCGACGTCATCAGCGATCAACAGGTTGGTGCGCGGCATGGACAGCGCGCGCACCACGGGGTCCAGCTGGTAATCCTCGATCTGGATACCGGAGCGAAATGGTGCCTGCAGTGCGGTGGTGTCGGCCGAGGCGATCGCGCCCCAGCGCACCGCGTGCAGAAATGCCGCGAGCTCGCCCGGTTCGTCGAAGCCGTGTTCGGGACTCGGGAGCACGGCGATGTCGTGCACCACGGTGCCGGGCTCCAGCTCCCAGACCACGCTCAGCTCCTCGTCACGAGCGTCGTCCTCAATGCTGGCCAGGCTCACCAGGTGCGGCGCGCGGCCGGTGAGTACGTGCGGGTCGCTACTGGCAACCTCGCCTCGCGACACGTCGGCCACCACCCACTGACGGTGCCGCACCGTGACAAGCTGACCCGGCACCGGCACAGCGGCCTGCTCATCCCGCGGCGGGAATGTACCGGTCACGGCGGGATCCTAACGTGGCGCGCGCTCGGCGATCTTGCAATCACCCTGAATCATGGGTGCACCTGGCCGTACTTCAGTGACGCCAGGCCCGCGCTGGGGGCAAGTAGTTATCGATCGGGTTCGTTACCGCAGTTCGAGCGCGGCGCGGAGCCGGTCGGGGTCCATCGTCCCGGGGTTGTCGGCGTGTGCGGGGAGGCAGTCGAGCAGCCGGATCAGGTCACCGCGTCGGGTGGGGTCCGCGGCGGCCTGGCGGGGGGTGCGCCCGGCCAGGGCGGGGATGGGCTGGTCGAGCCACTTCTGCTCGTAGTCGCGGATGGATCGGGCGAGCGCGGCCGCGGCCACGGCGGGGTCGCGCTCGTGCGCGGGGTCCTCGTCGGCGGGTGTGGTGTCACCGGGGCGGGTGAGGAAGCCGACCAGGTCGAGCGGGTCGGGCTCGGAATCCAGCAGCGCGATGAGCCCGTCGCGCTCGTGCGCAGCGACGGGTTCGATGCCGCCGAAGATCTGTGTGGTGTCACCGGCGGGCACGACGCGGGCGCACACCAACGCACCGGCCTTGAGCATCTGGCTGGCCGTCCGCTCCCGGACCTGGTGGACGTCGCCGGTGCGCACGTCGCGCATCGTGAAACCAGCGCCGCGCCGGACGTGCTCGATCTCGTACACCGACCGGTCGATGAGTAGCCACTGCTCGGCCAGCAGCCGCTCGTCCTCGGGCAGCAACACACCTCGGGTGGCCACGAACTCAGCGAACGCGCCGCCCTCGAACAGGACCGCGTCGGTGACCAGCGGGGCGTCCAGCGCGCCGAGCAGGGCATCGGCGGCCTCGTCGAACTGTGCCCGCACTTGCGCCGCCTCCATCACCGCGCCGCGCCAGGGACCGTCGACCAGGAACATGCCCGCCTTCTGATACAGCCACGCCGCGCGCTCGTCGAGCGGGAGTTGCTCGTGGTGGAGGTGGCATTTCTTGTACTTGCGGCCGGATCCGCACCAGCACGGCTGGTTGCGGCCGAGGTCGGGCCGGGGCATGGCCTGGAAATGTTCGAGCAGCTCGACCAGTGGGTGATCGCCCGGGGTTCCCGCCCGGCGCAGCAGCGCCAGCCCTCGGGTGGCGTCGCCGCGGTCGCTGGCGTATCTGGCCAGGTCGACCAGCGCGGGCGACCATTGCGGGTCGGCCGCTTCGACGACGTGGTAGGCCGCCTCGGCCTGGGTGAGGTCGCCGAGCCGCTCGTGGGCCTTGCCGCGCAACCACCGCAAGGCCGGGCGAGCGGCCGGCAGCGCCAGCGGCTCGAGCGTCTCGGCGAACAGGCCGAGTACCGCAGCGCCGTCGATACCGGATCCGATGG
Source organism: uncultured Actinomycetota bacterium (assembly GCA_963712995.1). Lineage (GTDB taxonomy): Bacteria > Actinomycetota > Actinomycetes > Mycobacteriales > Pseudonocardiaceae. The sequence continues at coordinate 392,547 of CAVQKH010000022.1, forward strand.
TCTCGGCCAGGACCGCCTCGGCCACCGCGGGCTCGGCCAGGTACACCGTGGTGGCCCTCACTGTGGCGGACTTGACCGTGGCTGCCTCATCGTGTGCACGGCCCGGGTCGGCCGGTGAGGGACCCGGCCTGGTGAGCTCGGCGACGAAGGCCGCCAGCGCGGTCTCACCCCCATCCTCATCGAGGGCCAGCGCGGCGGCGTGCAACTCGACGAGCTGGTCATACAGGATGACCATGGCCAAAACCGCGAGGGCTTCGTTGTCGCTGAGATCATGAACTCGGGTGATCGCCGCGCACCGCTTATCCACCTGCCAGCGCCGGAAGTCGAACCCCTGCGCGGCAAGCCACTCACCGTCATGAGCCAGCCCGCAGGTATCCAGCGCCTCCCCCAGGGGCGGCAGCGGCTCGATGAACAGCGTCGGATCATTCGCACACGCCGTCCAGACCGCGACGTCCAGCGGCGTGGGCTCGTCCGACTCGGTCTCCAGGACCGTGCTCAGCCGCTGCCCCAGTGTGGCCACCGTTTCCGCCGTCACCACCGGCTCCGGGATGGACTCCAGCAGCAACCCGTCCTCGGCGGCGAGACCCAGCGCGATGACATCACCCTCGCTGAGCCCTTTTCCCCGCAGATAGCCGGGCGGCAGCAGCAGAGCACCGAGCTCGTCAACCACATCCAGCGGGATACCCCGCGCTGCCACAGCGTCGGCGTCGAAGGGCATGAGCACCCCGACCACCGGTGAACCGTCTGCCAGCCGCTGGTAGGGCTCGCGCTCGGTCAGCATGTCGACCGGTTTGAGGTCCGAGCCCATCAGGAGGATGTCGTGTTCGAGCTCCGGCCTGCTCAGCCGGTGTGTGAACATCCGGCCGGCCAGCAGGACCGGCAACGACGCCCACCGTTCATCGGCCAGCACCGCCACCAGGCCATCGCCGTCGTCCAACGCCTCGGCCAGCGCGTCATCGGGGTCGTCACCGAGGTCCACACCCCGACTTGCCACGGCGACGAGTTGGTCCTCGGTCATCGGCCCGTGCTCGGCCAGCACCCCGGCAATCACGTCGATGAGCCCCGAACTCGTCGGAGGCAGTGAGTCAGCCACGGCGCGACATAGTACCGACCCGAAACCAGTCCGGCACGACCCCAACCCTGCAATCACCGTGTGCCGCGTGAACCCGAACGGCCACCGCTGGACTCCTGTCCGGGGCTGCGCTCATCGGCTTCGGGGTCGAGCTAAGCGCGTCGACACCACGTCAGGTCGAGTCGCAGCTCCGGCTGCACCCGCTCCACCACTTTCAAGCCGGCAGCTGTGAGCCGTTTTTCTAACTCCGCTGTGTCCGGTGACCACCCCGCAAGGCGTTCCCGGTCTCCCTGGCTGTAGATCCCGAGCATCTTATGGTTCTTGCACGCATACTCCGACCATGTTCCCAATAACAATAACCCTTTGTCGCTCAGTAGTGTCGCCATCCTGACCAACGCCTTCTGGAGGCGGTCTTCATAAGTTCGCGAACGGTCCCATCCGAAATGGGACAGGGTGCCCAACATGCAAGTGATGAGATCGAACTTCCCCCTGATGTTCACCTCGCGAGCGACAAATTCGTGCTGAGAGATCTCGATCCTTTTCTCATCCGGACACCGTCGCTCCACGTTCGCTTGAGCGAATCGTATGCAGTCATAGTCCTCGTCCACACCGAGGATCTTGCCGTTCGGCGCCACCCAGGAACGCAGTTGAATAGGATAACGGCCGGTGCACGTGCCGATATCCAGATACCGGGTTATCTCGACACCCCGTTCCTTGATCTCCTCCCGTAAGACTTCCTCCACTCTCGCGAGCTCTATCGTCTTCAGTCTCTCGTCTTCCTGGGGGAGTGCGTATTCATAAATCGCCAGCCAGTTCGATTCATAGTCGATCTTCGATCTGGTGTAGTCTACGGCGTCTTGCAGGTCTTCGATGAACTCCGCCATAGGATCGGCCTTGTTCCACAGCTCCTCGAAGTAGTCGATGGCCGCCTTCGAGTAGGCCGGGAAATACTGAAAAAGAGGGGAGTAGCTTCTTACGGTGTGAATGATTCCATGACGACCTCCCTCGAACACGTCCACGCGGAAGTCGTCGTAGATCGCCAGCTCCGAATCCTTCGGGTCGAGCAGCATTCCACGGGGTAGGTTTCGGTGCGCCTTGGTGTCGTCGAAGACAACCCCCACCTCGAAACCCTGCTGGAGTAAAGATTTCATACTACTCTTCAGATATTCATGTTCATCCTGAAGCATTTCCAACTCTTCGTATTTCTGCAGTTGCCGCTGGAGGATGCGATGGTCCCTGTACTCCTGCACAACAAGATGAGGAGGTTGGTCGAGGAGGAACAGGCGCCGCGCCTGACCCTCGCTCTTCTTGATGCGCTTCAGCATCTCCTCGTTGGCGGCAAGAACCTGACCATGAGGCCGCGTCCAGAAACCGGACGACAGGAACGTCGTAGTCCAGAATCGTTTTCTACGCGACCGAGCGCCTCGGCGTATGTGGATATCGGCGCCGCCGTGGACCCGAACCGGATCGGACTTCGAGTGGTTGACGCCGGCGAGGCCGAGAATTCATTGAGAGCACCGGCGATCTCGTCGAGATTCCGACGTTCCTGCCGAATTGTCTTCGCATAACCCAGGTTCGTGTCCATGGCATCATCACCGCTCCGAAGCCGCGGACGAAGCTCTCTCCACTTCGGAAGGACATCCTCTTCCGCAAAAACCGCCAAGGCGGCGTTCCGTGCCACTCCCGGTGTCGCCGGGAAGGATGCGGTTGTTATCCCGAAGACATCGGACGGCAAGTTGACACCCTCTTCCTCGAGAATGAGGACACGTTCCCTGCCGAGGCGAGCCACGAAAAGGCCGTACTCCAAGAGAACATTCCCTCGGGCCGAGTGACCTAGTTCTCCGCGGATGGTGACCTCATCGTCCTTGGCGAAGATGAAGATCGCGGCATCGGTTCGTTCGACCTGCTGAAAGAGCGCAGTCAATGTGTACTCACCCGGGGGGAACGACTGGTTCCATGGGTGCACGTCGAAATCGGAACCCAGGAAACCCACGAGGCGATTCACGATCGGAAGGGCCTCGGATGAGCTGCCGATGAAGACGGTGGGTTTCCGTTGGGCCGAGGCATCAATCTTCTTGCTCGTTACCACAAGCTGGTTCCCTCCGGTCTTGATCGTGGCTTTCGTCCGACGCCACTGAAGTTGAATACCTCGACCAGCGTACCGAGTTCGTATGCCTCGGGTCTCCACAGCGAAGCCGAGACCACGCCGGGCTCCAACAGTTCGAGGCCGTCGAAGAAACGAATCAACTCCTGGCGGCTGCGGGCCTTGATCGGAGGTGTGGCGCTACTGTTCCACTGCCGGACAGCCTCCCGCATCACTTCCGGGCGGACTTCGGTGGTGGGATCGCACAGCACCAGGTAGCTGCCCGAGGGCAGCGCGTCCAGCAGTCGGTTCACGATCGCTTGCGCTTCATCGGTGTCCAGGATGTGTTCCATGATCCCCAGCAGCATGAGCGCGATCGGCCGGGTGAAATCCAGGATTCGGGCAGCCTCCCGCAGGATCGCGTCAGGGTCGCGCAGGTCGGCGAAGATGTAGTCGGTGATGCCTTGAGGCGTGCTGGTGAGCAGAGCACGGGCGTGCGCCATGATTAAAGGGTCGTTGTCGACGTAAACGATGCGGCATTCCGGCGCGCTCGCTTGGGCGACTTCGTGGGTGTTGTTGGCCGTGGGCAGCCCCGTGCCGATGTCGAGGAACTGGCGAATCCCCGCGTCAGCGGCCAGGTGGCGGACGGCGCGGATGAGGAACCCCCGCTGGGCGCGCGCGGCGTCGACGATGTCCGGCAGAACGATGCGAACCTGGTCGCCGACCTCGCGATCGACCGGGTAATTGTCCTTGCCGCCCAGCCAGTAGTTCCAGACCCGAGCTGTGTGCGCCCTGGTGGTGTCGATATCCGGAAGCCGTTCCTCCCGGTATGGAGGTGGGCTGTGCGTCACGGATGCTCCCCTCTTCCTCGTCTACGTTCTCGTCCGCGATGAAACCGTAGCCTGTCGCAAGGCTGCTATCGCTGAACTGCTGCTCCGTGCCGGCATGGAGCACCCGCGCAGCCTGGTCCCGTGGCTTCCGCTGTCCAATCGATCTTGCTGGTCAGACCCACCCGATGGCGCTGGGGCTGTGTTGCGTTTGCTGATGAAGTGCGGTTGGAATGTTGGTTGAGGTTTCATGAGTGTTGGGTGGCTCGGCTTGTATCTGGGGGTCAGCGTGGACGTTTCGTGACCGGGGAGTGGGGCTATCGCGGGGTGGGTGATGGGCTGGGATGCTGTGCGTCATGACGCCAGGAAGATCGGTGTTCCTGAGTCACACCTCGGAGCTGCGGCGTTTGCCCGGTCCGCGGTCGTTTGTGGCTGCGGCTGAGCGGGCGGTGAGTCGCGCCGGGTGTGTGGTGGTGGACATGGAGTATTTCGGTGCGCGGGATCAGCTGCCTGCGCAGGTGTGTCGTGATGCGGTGTGTGCGGCGGATGTGTATGTGCTGATCGCGGGGTTCCGGTATGGGTCGCTGGTTTGTGACGAGCCGGAGTTGTCTTACACCGAGGTGGAGTTCCAGGCGGCGACTGAGGCGGGGATGCCGCGGTTGGTGTTTGTGTTGGACGAGCAGACACTTGGTTCGCGGGAGTTGCTTGCCGATGATGTGTATGGGCCCCGTCAGCAGGCGTTTCGAGCGCGGTTAGCCGGTAGCGGACTGACTACGGAGATGGTGGCGAGCCCGGATGCGCTGGAGACGGCGCTGTTTCAGGCGTTGGTCGTGGCGGGGACTGGCTCCGGTGGGGTGCGGGGGTCGGTGTGGGCGGTGCCGCCGCTGCGGGGTGATGAGGTCGCGCGACCGGAGCTGATGGAGGAGTTGGCTCAGGCGGTGCTGCGGCCCGGGGCTGGCACGGTAGGGGTGACGACGGGTCTGTGGGGTGCGGGTGGTTTCGGGAAGACGACGCTGGCTCGGGTGGTGGCGCACCGCCCGGAGGTGCGGGAGGAGTTCCCGGACGGGGCGGTGTGGGTCACGGTCGGGGAGAACGTGGTCGGTCCTGAGTTGGCCGAGAAGATCACCAATGTGGTGTCGCTGCTGACCGGGGTCCGGCCGCCCTCGACCGACCCGATGGTGGCGGGAGCTGAATTGGGGCGGGTGTTGGGTGATCGGCGGATGTTGGTCGTGGTGGATGATGTGTGGACGAAGGTGCAGGTCGAGCCGTTTTTGATTGGCGGAGGCCGGGCGGTTCGGCTTGTTACCACTCGGGTTCGGGGGGGGGGCTGCCGGGGTCGGCGCAGACCGTGCGGGTCGACCAGATGGCCCGCCAGGAGGCCCGCCAGCTGCTCACCACCGGTCTGGTAGATCTTCCCTCGTCGGTGGTGGATGCGGCGTTGCAGGTCACGGGCTACTGGCCGGTGTTGCTTGCGTTGGTCAACGGCGCCGTCGCTGCGGATGTGGCTGCCGAGGGTGATGCTGAGAAATCGTTGCGAGAGATCCTGCATGAGCTGCGTACGGCTGGCCCGTCAGTTCTGGATGTTCAGGATGAGGACGAGCGGCACAGCGCGGTCGCTCGCACGATCGAGGTCGGCCTGGCCCGGCTCACCGGTGAGCAGCGGGAGCGGTATCTGGAGTTGGCGGTGTTCGGTGAGGACATCGCCATCCCGGGTGAGGTATTGGCCCGCTACTGGCAGCACACCGCAGGGTGGTCGAGTTTTCAGACCCGGAGGTTCTGTCTGCGACTGGCCGATCTCGCGCTGATCAGCGAGTATCGCCGCGACTCCGACCGGCTCCTGCTGCATGACGTGATCCGCGCTCATCTGCGCGAGCGGACCCGGGATCGGTGCGGGGAGTTGGACCGCGCACTGCTCGACGCCCACCGCGGTCTCGTCCCGGATGAGGGCGGGACGAGCGCGTGGTGGCAACTCCCGCCGGAGCAGAGGTATCTGTGGGCATGGCTGCCCACCCACCTGCACGGTGGCGGGCTTGACCGTGAGCTGCAGGCGTGTGTACACCATCCGGGGTGGCTGGTCGGGAAACTCGAACAGGTCGGACCGGCTGGGCTGGAAGCTGATCTCGCTCTCTCCGATGACCCACTGTCCAGAGCGCTGGGGACCACGGTGCGGCAGAACGCCCATGTTCTCGGTCCGCTGCAACCCCCAGGGTCACTGGCCGCCACCTTGGCCACCCGTCTGCCTGGCGAGGGTCCGGCCAACGCTCTCGCCGAGCAACTGGTTGTCGGGTTGACCACGCCGTATCTGCGGGCCATCACCGCGTTGCCAGATCTACCCCACCCGGCGCTGTCCCGGGTGCTGACCGGCCACACCGGTGGTGTGGGGGCGTTGGTGGTGGCCCCGGACGGGTCCTGGCTGGCCTCGGCCGGCGACGACGGGGAGGTGCGGATCTGGGATCCGATCACCGGCACTACCCGCCACACCCTGACTGGCCACACCGACTGGGTGCGGGCGTTGGTGGTGGCCCCGGATGGGTCCTGGCTGGCCTCGGCCGGCGACGACGGGGAGGTGCGGATCTGGGATCCGACCATCGGCGTCCCCCGCCACACCCTGATCGGCCACACCCAGTGGGTGGGGGTGTTGGTGGTGGCCCCGGATGGGTCCTGGCTGGCCACGGCCGGCAACGACAAGACGGTGCGGATCTGGGATCCGGCCATCGGTACCCCCCGCCACACCCTGACTGGCCACACCGACTGGGTGCGGTCGTTGGTGGTGGCCCCGGATGGGTCCTGGCTGGCCTCGGCCGGCAACGACAAGACGGTGCGGATCTGGGATCCGGCCATCGGTACCCCCCGCCACACCCTGACTGGCCACACCGACTGGCTGCGGTCGTTGGTGGTGGCCCCGGACGGGTCCTGGCTGGCCTCGGCCGGCAACGACAAGACGGTGCGGATCTGGGATCCGATCACCGGCGTCCCCCGCCACGCCCTGATCGGCCACACCGGCGGGGTGCGGGCGTTGGTGGCGGCCCCGGATGGGTCCTGGCTGGCCTCGGCCGGCAACGACAAGACGGTGCGGATCTGGGATCCGGCCACCGGCGCGCTACTCACATCACTGCGTGTCGCAGCCCACTTGTCCCACCTCACCTTAGTGTCTACGACGATCGCCGCCGCCGGAGAACACGGCCCCTACTTTCTCGCACTCACCCAGGAGGCCCCATCCGGATAGCCGCGTCCATGGCCGGGGCGGACTCAGACCTCCTGAAGTAGGTCATGAACGTCGATCGATACGGCGCTCGTTGGCGGCGAGCCGCCATCTGCCCGTCGTCCCGCCTGCGCACCACCAGCTCGTGTGGAACGCACACCCCCCATCAACCGGGCGCTACCTCAGCAGGCGATGCGGTAGGAGCGGGCGAACAACGTCCCACCCGCGGGCGGTGGTGGCCCACGTCAGGACGGCACTACGCTCATGATCACGGTTTCGGTGCCGAAAGTGACACGACATGTCACCTGAGGCACCCAAACCGTGATCTCACGTCCCAGACCGGCCCTTCGCAGGCCCATGATATTCACAAGATTCTCATGCGAACGCCTCACGGACGCCCCCGGTCAGAGCTCGATCAAGAAGCTATTTCAGAGGTCTGTGACATAGCGCGTCGCTCGCAGCCGGAAAAGGGATCTTTGCCGGCCGCCTGAGATCGGCGCGAGCCTATGGAGCTAACGGGCTCGGTGCTGTTGCCCGCACAGCGCCCGCCGGTCCGGTCCGCGCGAGCACGGCCGCCAGGCCGCCCGCAGCAAGCGGAGCTGGACCGGACCGAAGCAGGCACCAAGAGCCCAGGGACTCTTGATACCTACCGTTCGATCTACCGGCGACACATTGAATCGACATTGGGTGCACTGCGAGTCTGGGAGATCGACACCCCGGTTGTCGATCGAGTCTTGGAAGGGATCGAGCAGAAGACCGTCAGTGGGGCCCGCGCAGCCAGGATCGTGATCTCGGGAATGATGCGTCTCGCTGCCCGGCATGGCGCGGTGACGGTCAACCCGGTCCGCGAAGTCGGCCGGATCGAAGCCCCCTCTCGGCCCAAGCCCAAGTCGCTCACGGCCGATGAACGCCAGCAATGGCTTGACGCGCTGGAGACCAGCGAGGCCGCGCAGCTGCGGGATCTACCGACCTGTCACTGATGATGCTCGCGACCGGCTGCCGCATCGGAGAATGCCTGGCGATCGGCTGGTGCAACCCGTGTTCCCTGACACTTTCGGCTGCTGGCGTGACCCCTCGAACGTGCGACGGGTGAGGTGCGTCCGCGACGCTGGTATTAAGGGTCTCGTCAGCCATATCTTGCGCAAGACCGTGGCAAGCTTTCTCGACGCCGCCGCCGTACCCACCCGCAAGATCAGCGACCAACTCGGGCACTCCCGGGTCAGCATGACCCAGGATCGCTATCTTGGGCGCAAGCTGACCGACCGGCAGACCGCCGACGTGCTGGAGAAGTTTGACTGGTTGCAGTGACCTCGACGCCGAAGTGACTCAAAAGTGTCCCGTGATCTTGATCCGGCACCGCCCGGAAGGCTTCCACCAGGTCAAACAGTGGGCCGCCTGGGGCTCGAACCCAGAACCTACAGATTAAAAGTCGCGAGTTCACCCATTCAGGGGAGCACTACCAGGGACTTTCTCTGTTCTGGTTCCGCCGTCGAGCTACCCGTAGTACCCAAGGGACTGGAGTTAATGGACAGCCCAATGGACAAGATTGATCCACAGTGGAGGCCAGGTGGCGTGAGTATTACCCGCGCGGCGCCTGGCACCGGCAGTGGTCGATGGCGGTAGTGCTACGGGACGTGCAGTCTCCCGATCGCGGGTGGTCAGCCAGTCTTGAACTCTCGGTGCCGGAACCGCACTGCGATCTCTGACAACCGCATCAACCCGGCGTCGTAGGTCCCGCCCAACATCACCGCCGGTCGCTGCGGCAGGTCACCCCGCTGGGCCAGCAGCAGGCAAGCGATCGCATAGCGCGGCCACGGCGAACGGTAGACATTGAAGATCCGTATGCGAGCCCGACTGCCAAGGCCGCCTGCGAGTCTATACGTGAGCTTATAGGCGAGCCCGCTGCGGGCCCGACCGCAAGCCTGGCTGCTGTGCTGGCGATGTCCTTGGGACACCACACGGCGTGGGAGGTCAATAGCCACCGGGCCGTAAGTCTGGCGATCCCGACGGCGGCTCAACCGCGAGTCCGCTGGCGAGCGTGCTGTCGCCTGCGCCTCTGCGGAGCACACCCATCTCCTCACATTCCGCAATCGCTCCGATCCCGATCCCCATCCCCGCATAAAGCCGCCTCATCTCAATTCAACTAGCTCCATACTTGGACCACGGCGAAACACGCCTCGTCTTACGCAAGACCTCGTATACGGTGCCGACGCGAATGAGCGCCTTGCGCCAGTTAGAGAGTCGGACGCAGTGCAAACTGCTTGTATCATTGCGCCTGGATAGCTCCCAAGAACATATTCTAACGACCCGGGAGCGGCGTAAGCAAGCTGGTCGCGTGCATCCTTCCGTAGTCGCGCAAGCTGCCATCGAGAGATTTCCGAAAGACGTAGCGTTATGACTCGATGACGAGAGTCGGGTCTTGCGCGTCTCCCCGACTGTCGCCGGCGCCCCCCTATCCTCGGTGTCACGCTGTCAAATATGGGAATATTTATTAGAGCTTGACTTCCGTCTGGCTCGATATCGGGAATAAAGAGAACCATGTGAAATTGAACATCCATCATGGGGCGACGGCCCGTGCAAAGGAACTTTGCGCGATACCTCGTCTTACCTTTATGAGAGGGATCAGGGGAAGCAGCGATAAGCTCAGAGAACTTTCCCTTGGGGCTCAGGACACGCCACAGCAGCCACCAAGAGAACAGTGATGTAAGCACACCGACTGGAACACCGGCGATAAACAACAGAAACTCCATAGTCACCTTCGATCATTAAACCTCCCGCCGTCGCCACGCTTATTCAAACGTGTTTCCATTCATCGCACAAAACCTGCATTGCCAGAAGATAGGCAGGTCAACACACGACTCAGTGTTACCTACCTCAGCTCTGGGCACACGGATCGCTACCCCTGCGGAACGTCACTTGCTCGGGGACAAATACCGAAGCAGAAGACGCGAAACTATAGATGAGATTAATGGCACCGTTCTCAAGAGTGTACTTCACCTTCTCAATAGCGCCCTCCTCGTACGGCACCGCCACTATGAGTGGCAATCTGTCGATTTTCCGGGAAATCGAAGAGCCTTCAGTATGACGAATCTTCAGCACGCGGTAGTCGATGCCCCGCGTGAATTTCACCCACTTCTTAACGAACCGGAAGCCTTCATTCTGCGGCTTCACAACAATATGAAACATTCCGTTACATAGCGAATATGAGATGCCGCTCAAGTTGTTAGCATCAGGACACGGCCAAGATATGTTTAGATTTGGGGGATCTCTGTCTAGGTCATCCTGCTCATGCGGCGACTCGTCGCTCTTCTTAAGATTCACGTCTGCCGAGTCAGGATAACCAGTAATTGATCCGATTCCCTCCGGCGTTACTCGTGCCGCGTCAGCCACGAGCTCAGCAATGCGATCGAACCGCGCTTCAAGCCTAGACCGCAGCGTATCCCGCCTTAGCCAGAATCCCTTGTAAGGTAGGTCTTCCCGCACTGCATCTCCCGATCTTGGCAGACCTGCAACGGCAGTGGCTAGCGGGAAATCCAAGGTACAGACCGCGGTCTCGTACTCGAACAGTATGCGCGCGGCGGCACTGAAGCGGGGCAGCCGCCCTAGCGCGTCGCTAGACATGCCCAACTCAGGCGCTAAAATTTCTCGTCCCCTTTGACAACCCGCCAAGGAAGACCAGAGAACTCACATTGCCAAAGACTGCCTCAAGTAGAGAGGAAGACGTTCCACCCGTGTGGCGGGAAAACTGCTCAAGTTGTCGAACATTCTGATTTGCCAAGGTCAAGCACAAACCGAACTTCCGCGCCTCAGCCAACATCTCTTCAAACCTCGTTGTTGCGAACGCCTGAAACTCATCTACGTAGAGATTGAATGGCGGAATACTGGAAGTGTTAATGCTCTGACGCCACCGGCTAAAGATGGCGCGCCGGATGCGCTCCTGAACAAACGCGCCAATGAACCCGGCAGCGGACCTGCTCATTTCCCACTCAGGAACCTTAACTAGAAGAATTCCGTTTCTTTCAATGACAGACCGGATGGACACGGAGGAGGCTCCGCCACCCAACACCTGACCCAAGATGTTGTCTTTCGTCAATTCACTGAACTTTGCTAGCGCCCAGTGCAAGACCTCGGCCTTTTCTGTGGGGGCTACAGCCTCAAATTGACTCCACCGGCTCTTGAGATCGTTACTAGTCAAAATCTCATGGAGCCAGGCCCGTCGATCTTCGCTCCGGAGAATTGGCGGAAAGTCCAGCTAGTGATCGGTGCTCAAGCGGATATCCCGCGTCCAGTACTGACTCAATTGCAAGCCGGACGAGATCCTGGAAGCGAGGTCCATAGAATTCGTGGTAGGACTGCCGCTCGACTAGATCGATGAACTCTTCGACGGCAAGAGTCAGGTCGAAATCGTCACGAATGTCGAGGTCCAGTGGATTAAGCACGGGCAGGTATTCCCGGTTGCCGAAATCGAGGAGTGTAACTTCCTCCTCTCGGCCGGCCACATGCTCAACGAGATAATCGATGAGGTCTCCATGTGGATCGATCACGGCTAGCCCATTTCCGTCAGTAATGTCCTGCCGGGCAAGGTTCTTCAATAGATTCGTCTTTCCCGAACCGGAGCGCCCTAGAACATACAGGTGGTGCTTGCGTGACGCTGGGCTCAGATGAACAGCGATACGTCGGTCCGCTTTCGGCGAAGCTATACGAGCACTTCCAAGCTCAATACCGGACGTCGAGATGAAGCGCGCCGACAATGGGATATCCGTTTTTTGCTCACCACTTAATCCCCGAGCCGCCATTCTTCCATAGGGAGGGTGAAAGATTCGAATAGCTTGGGCAGGAGTGACGACCGCGGTTCCCGCGTCCGCGCTTGGCTCGATCAATGAATCGCGGGCACGTTCGCTAACATCTGCTGTCCATCGATCAGTACGCAAGAGCCACTGTGCGATGGTTCGCAGCACCGCAGGTGGCACTTCCTCAGCGGCACCAACATGGACCGCGAGTTCAAGATTGTAATCAGACTCATGTTCTACGCGTCCCGCACGGGTGAAGAATGCGGCTGCGGCCTGCTCAACATCGGAAAGGAATCCCAGAGGCTCGCCGAGGATGTGGTAACTTAGAGTGGTGGCGAAGGCCGAAGCGAAGGTGAGACCGTCATCTGCACCTGAAGCGGAAATGGTAAACTCCTTAAGTAATCTACAAGTGGCGCCCAGTCATCATTGACAGCGGGTATGTAGCCCGCGGGGAAGAACAGGCTGCCGCAAACCATTCCGATTGGGGAATATAAGAGTGACCGGTACCACTGATGTTGTAGCCACTCGTAAAGACGGTTCCAATTTGTTCACCAACACCCGCCAACAGCTCATCGAAATTTTCTGTCTCGCCTATGGCAGCGGCAAATACGTCGAATACAGGAACAAGATCTTCTGATGGGCTTAACTCGGTGGATATCCGGTATGCAAGCATACGCTGCTAGACGGCTAGGACGGCGAAGTTGGTAAGATCGAGTCAAGTTTGGTGCTCGCGGGCCGGATCCGATGGGCGTATCGTGGATGGCGCTCGCTCCACAGCGCAACGACAGCGCACCTGACCTGCACATACGCACTTCGCGTCATGGTCAACACATCTAGGCGAAGCGGATTGGCGGCGGTCGGTCGCCCCTGACCGCGGGTCCCTGCGTGAGCCTGGCCTAAAAGCGGAAGCCGACCACGGCATGGCTCGTCGGGCTGGGGTGCAACCCCGTTAGTCTTCGACGTGGCTATCGTTCGTAGTAGGTCAAGCTGACGAGGTAGCGTTTCGACGGCATTCTGTATGTCATACTGTCCAAGGCGAGCCGAGTAGAATGTCGCGGGCAACCGGGGATCGAGCACCTTCCTCCAGCTTCCGCCTCAGGCCAACGCCTGGCGATATTTGCCGGTTACTGCGGTACCGAATTCTGATTTTTTCTTCAAGCTCTCGGCGCTGCGCCTCAGCGGCAGCCATGAAGAGGCCAGCATCGGCACTAGGAAAGGTGCGCCGATCACGATGCCAACGCTCGATCAGGTCCTCAAGTAGGCGGTAGCGAAGCTCCTCCTCCCTAAGGACGTCTTCAAGGACAATATGTGACGTCAATACCGCAAAGTCGTCCTTCGTAAGACTTGCACCGTAGTCATCCTGCTGGGAAAGAATCTGAATCGCCTGCGCGAGAATGTTACTATCACGGGGCCCTAGGGCTTCGCTCAGTAGTCGAAGCGAATCCCCGTAGATACCGCGTCGATAGTCTTCGATGGTCCAACTTGACATTGCCTTTATAGTGTCACTTATCCGACTTCCGTCGACGCTGTCATCCACGTCTAGTATCGAGGCGTACCTAACAACTCGGTTTCTCGGAGGATTCGCGGCGAAGGAACCGTGGGATAGAAGTCCCAGTCTATGATCACGACCGCTTCCTGGCCCGGAGGTACTGGCTCTGTTCCAGTCCATTGACCAAACACTCCTGATATCGATGGCGCAGAGAACGTGCTCTGGCCGTCGAACGCCCAGTTGCTGAAAGCGCGTACAAAGTCGCGCGGCGGATCAGAGGCCGAAATCAGTGATAGTTGGAGTCAGCATAGTTGCGAGTAAACGGCTACCTTCGGCAGGCGCAGTTCTAAAGGTTTCTATGTCCCGGAGATAGTCTTTGCATACCGCTAGTCCTACGATTCGCAGAACTGTCGAGCTGTTGACTTGGGCAACTGCGACGCCTGACCCTGTCTCAATATCCTCCCCTTGGGCACCGTATTTTTTCGTAACAATCGTGCGGTCAGCGCCGCTAGCAAACTGCAGCGTTTACAGCCGATTAAGCTTTCGTCGGCAGGAAACCCGGCATTTGCCAGAATCGAGATATCTGGCTGCCGTAGTAGACCTACTCCGGCAAAAACACTGAGATTGAAGCCCAGTAGTGTGGTCGCAATCTGCGCTGGTACGAAGCATTCGGGAGGCACAAGTATGTCGACATCATTCAGGTGGCAATATCGAAGAACTTGACGCAATTTCTTATCTAGGTTGTCGATTCGTTGTTTCTCATGCGAGTCGGTAATGTCACGCCCGGAGCGTCGGAGTGCCGCGCGAAGCTGCTCGTGGTGAGCGCTAACGAGAAGCGCTTCTAGTTCGTGGGGAGGCTTGAGGGATCCAAGTGGAATCAATGGTTGCTGTGCCAAGGGCAAGACACCCGCACCGACAGGCTTGTGGTTCGGCACGTACTTGAGCTGGGCGATGGCGAGACGGAGGGGAGCAGCCTTTCCAGGAGCGTCGATCTGCCCATGCGCGAGAGGGGCTGTCATGACGGCCTCCATGTCACTTCTGTAGCATCGATCTTCATGCTAATGAGGGTTATGGCAGATCACCCCCGACACCATGGTTGTAGCGTAACGCACGCGCTGTAGTCGTCAAGGTCAATTTATCGCGCTTACCAGCCTGGCAACAGACTCGGCTCGCCGAGCGCCGGCCAGTGGTGGGCGAGGCTCCGTTATGTTTGGATTATCCGTATAGCACGATTGGTGGTATTTAGTTGATTTGCTTGAATTTGCCCGGTTGATGTGACTATGGGCGAGTACGAGCACGGTTCTGGAGATGATCAAGTTTCTGGGATAGCATATACGTCCGCTCCGGCTGCCGAAGCTGCCGCTATTGAAGCAACCGAGAGTCCAGCGGGGATCATTGCTGTGTTATCTCGACTTCTTACCCAGACTAGTCAAGTGTATTGGGCACGCGAAGGTAGGCATAGATGCCGCTAACGATCGTCTGTCCTTGGGTCGGGTTGTCTGCGCTAGGTCCTGGCCGTTCCAGCGCGTGTAAACCTCCGAGCCAGTACGTGGCCCCGCCTAAGCTGCTTCCATGGCTGAAGCGCGCGGCGGGTGGCGGAGGTTCGGCGAGAAGACGATCTATGACAACCGGTGGGTGCGGCTGGGCATTGGTCGACGTGGAGGCGCCGAACGGTGAGCGGTGGGACTACCACGTCGTGCACCTCGGCCGGATCGCCGATCGCGCTGATCGTGAACGAGCAGGACGACAGGTGCTGATGCTGTGGCGCTACCGGTTCGCCACGGAGCAGTGGGGGTATCGAGCTGCTCGGCGGTCTGGTCGATGAAGGCGAGGACTCGGCGGCGACGGCGGCGCGGGAGGCGGTGGAGGAGTGCGGGTGGGCGTCCGGTCGGCGAGCCGGAGAAGCTGATCAGCTTCGAGCCGCTGCCGGGCAACGTCACGGCGCCGGTCGATGTCTATCCTGTGGCGGAGTGCAGAGCGGATCGGCGAGCCGACTGATACTGAGGAGGCCGGGCGGGTGGAGTGGGTGCCGCTGTCGCGGGTGACCGCAGTTGGCGCAGCGTGCAGGAACTGCATCGGGTCGGGGACGCTTGGTCGGCGCTGCTCTACTACCTGGCGTCACGCGGCCCGTGCCGCCGCTGCAGGGCAGGACAAGTCGGCTCGAGTCGCCGTAGTTGGCGGTCGGAGTTGATCTGCTGCGGCGAGGCGGCGAGCCTGCTGGGCGTAGGTGAGGGCGGCGTCGCGGTCGCCGGCGGCGGCGTGGGCGTAGGCGAGGTCGACGAGCAGGCCGGCGCGGGCGCGGACCCACGACCGCTGGGAGTCGGGCGAGGGCATCGGTGAGTTGGTCGATGGCCTCGGGTGTCGCCGAGCATGGGCGAGGGCGTTGCCGCGCCAGCGGTCGAGGTGGGAGCCGCCGAGGAACAGGAACGGCAGCGTCGGGATCGACGGGGTCGGCGGGGAGTAGGTGCGGACGCGGTCGTCGAAGGCTCGCAGGGCGTCGTCGCGCGTGACCGGCGGCGGCGAGGGTTTCGCCGTGCGCGGCAGCCAGCCACGCCCGGAGCAGAGGCGTGGCCGTGCCACTGGCGATCGTGCGGGCGTGGGCGAGCTGATCCACGGCGGCGGTGGTCTCGTCGAGGTCGATGAGCACGAAGACTTGTTCAGC
Source organism: uncultured Actinomycetota bacterium (assembly GCA_963712995.1). Lineage (GTDB taxonomy): Bacteria > Actinomycetota > Actinomycetes > Mycobacteriales > Pseudonocardiaceae. The sequence continues at coordinate 408,672 of CAVQKH010000022.1, forward strand.
GGTGGCGTGGGCGAGCAGGGCAGCCGAGTCCGCTTCGCGGGCGGCGTGCTTTGGCGCGCTCGTAGTGCGTCCACGCTTGGCCGTGGTCGACGCGGTCGAGGGCTTGCCAGCCGGCGAGGGTGGACGCCTCGACCAGCACCCCGGCCAGCGCGGGTCGCTGGCGGCCGCGGCGCGGTAGGTCAGGAGTCCGGTACACCTGGTCGATCTGAGTGCGGAGCTGTTCGAGCTGGGTGAGGCCGCCGAAGCGGCGGTCAACGCGTCGGGCGTGGTCGACCTGGTGGCGGAACGACCTCGACGGTCTCCGCGTCGATGGTGCGGGCCATGGCGAGCCGGGCCCGTAATTCGGCGGCTTCGGGGTCTTCGTCGGGTTCGTCGGGGAAGCCGAGTTCGGCGTTGGTGCGGCCGTAGATCTCGCGGAATAGCCGACGGTAGATCTCGCTGGGTTGTTCTTTCCCGTTCTCCCAGCGCGAGAGCTTGGTTTTCATGCTTGCCTGGTTCGCGATGGGCAGGTTCAGCGCAGCGGCGCGGAGGGTGAGGAGATCGATCACCTGGGCCGCGGTGTAACCCAGCTGCCGACGCACGGCTTGAAGTGCGGTCACCATCGAGCGACTCACGCGTCGAATAAACTGGCCCTGAGCTGCGTGGTTAATGGTGGTTAATGGTCCGGTCGTTAACCGGTGACAATTACGAAACGGCACCTGTTCGGGGTTTCGTAGTGCCATGCACGAAAACCCAGACACCACGAACGGACGCCGGCCAGCTGGTCTATCCATCGCGAGTCGCCAGTTCGTCCAGGCGCCGTTCGATGGCGGCCAGGCGCCGATCGATCGAGGTCAACCGGGCCGTGACCGGATCCACCGGCGAGGTGGCCGGCTGACCGTGCTCGGGCGGGGTGTGACTACGCAGCACGGCGTCGAGGTGCGTCGGGGTGCCAGCCCATGGCCAGCGAGAGCGCTTCGAGCGTGCGGGCGCTGCGGCGGCGCTGGGTGGTGTTGCGGTGCAACTCGCGCACGATCGCGACCGATACCTGAGCCCGTTCGGCCAACTCGCGTTGCCGCCAATTGAGCTCGGTAAGCCTCGTATCGATCGCTGTGGCGACCGCCGCCCAGTCCTGCTGCACCTATTCCTCCGCGCTCCGCCCTGAGCGCCGAAGAGTAACCCCAACCGCCGTTTCGGTAATTCCACACACCATCAAGCACTGAAATCAGTTCATTGATCCGATGACATCATGCTTTCGATCAGGAGTCGAGTTATGAACAGCACCAACAACAGCGCCGCCGGCTCGGCGTTCTACACAGTCCCGGAAGCCGCCCGGATCCTGCGGGTGACCCCGGCCACGCTCTACCGCGCCATCAGGGAGGACGCCTTCCCCGCCGTGACGAATCCGCACCCGCTACGTCATCCCGGCGGTCGCGCTGGAGAAGTTGATGATCGAGGCGGCTGAGTCCGGCGGGTGTGTGGACGTGGCGGCGATGGCCGCGCAGCGGCGCACCGCTCGCGAGGTGGCCCGCGTGAGTGGGGGTGCGCGGTGGTGAATCACGACGACACCCCGGACTACGACGACACCCCGGACTACGACGACACCTTGGACTACGAGGCCCTTGCCGCCGGGCTTGACCGGTGGCGAGACGTCCCGACTGAGGTACTCGAGGGATGTGGTGATGCTCTATGGGCTGTACCTGTGGCCAACGCAGGAGCCGGACTGGGACGACTGCGCACCCAGCGACAGGCGACTCGCGGCACGGTTGTGCGCCGGCTGCGCCGTGCGCGGCGCGAGTGCCTGGAGTTCGAGCTGCGCACCGCCGGCGAAGCACACGGGTGGGCGTGTGGGGCGGCTCTGAGCGAGGACGACCGGCGGGCACTCCACGCCGTCTGGCCGGGGTGCCCGTGCCGGCCGAGCGAGACCGGGAAGGAGGGCATGAGGGAGTGAACGGGATCGAGCTGAGAAAGCGGAGTTGAGAGATGTTCCTCGGCGGGATGGCGGCGCTCGCGGGCGCTGTGGATCGCGGTCAAGGCGCGTGCCGGCCTCCACCGGGCGGCGGCTCCAGCCGTCGAGATCGCTCGCGTCGGAACGCGCGCCGTGTCCCTGGCCGGTCGTGTGGTGGTGACCGGGGGAGTGATCGTCGGCGGGCAGTGGCTGGTGATCACCTACGCTCGCGACGAACACGACCCTGCTCCTGGTGGTCCTCGCTGCCCCGGCGATGTTCGCTGCGTACGTCGTCACCAAGGCGCTCACCGTCACCTGGAGATCCGCCCCTCGCCCAGAAGGGCGGACGGCGGTGATGGCACCTCAGGAGAGAGCGGTGACCGGCGAGACCTGGTCGTCGCAGACCCGGTGCACGACGCCGAGCTGGTCGAGGATGACCGGCCCGCCGCGCCCCGGCCCACGCCGGATCGTGCCGTGGTGCCTGCACTCACCCCGCATGCCCTCGTTCCTGAAGAGCGGCCGCGGCGGTCCAGGCGGCAAGGATGCGGCCGTCGGTGACTGCGCCCGTGGCGGTACCTCGGCGCGGTCGTTCGGGGCTGGTGCTGGCCGTTCGGTGGTGGCGTCGCTGGGTCAGGGTGCGGGACTACCGCGAGGCGGCCGAGGAGTCGGAGAAGCTGGCGGACAAGTTCACCGAGATCCGCGCACTCACGTTGTTCCGGTGGAAGGTCACCGGTGCCGTGGCCGTCGTGGCGTCGGGGTCGCGGTCGTGGCCACTGGTGTACGGCGCGGTCGCTGTGGATCGCTCGCCGGCGTGCTGCGCGGTGGCGCTGGCGATCCGGGTCGGCGCAAGGACGGCAGCCCGGGGCGGAAGCCGGCGCTGGCCGGTCCGCGGACGCTGACGTGGACGATGGACCCGCAGGTCCTGGTGGACGCGTTCCGGGACGCGAAGCTGATCGGCAAGGACGAGACGCTGCGGCTGGTCGAGCGGGCGCACCGGTCGGGCAAGGGCTGGGCGGTCACCGTCGACCTCCCGGCGACCCGCAAGGCCGCCGACGTGGTCAAGAACCGGGACGCGCTCGCGTCGGCGCTCGCGGTCGACGAGGTCCAGCTCATCGTGGAGCGAGTGCGCGGCAACGGCGGGCATGCCGGGCGGGTGTCGATGTGGGTGGCCGATGAGGACCCGTACGCCTCGCCGCCGCTGCGGACGCCGCTGCTCGACGGCGGCGCGGTGGGACGCGTGGCGGCCGGTGCCGTTCGGCCGGGACGCGCGGGACCGGCGGATCGACCTGCCGCTGGTGTGGACGTCGCTGCTGGTCGGTGCGATTCCCCGGCAGGGCAAGACGTTCGCCGCGCGGCTCGCGGCGGCCGGGCTGATCCTGGACGCGTGGGTCCGGCTGTACGTGGCGGACTTCAAGGCCGGGAAGGACTGGGACGCGGCCGGGCAGGTGGCGCACCGGTTCATGTCCGGCGACGAAACGGAACACGTCCTGGCGCTGGTGGACTGGCTCGTCGAGCTGGTCGCCGAGGTTCAGGGCCGGTTCCGGCGGATGCGGGAACTGGACGACCTGACGTGCCCGGAGTCGAAGGTGACCCCCGGAGATGTCCCGGGACCAGAGCGCTGAACATGCCGATCACGGCGATCTTCATCGATGAGGTCCAGGTTCCGTTGGAGGACCGGACACCCGTTGTCGTGCAGGGAAGAAGCTCACGGCGGGCGAGTACGTCGGCGAGCTGCTGACGTGGCTGGCGAAGAAGGGACCGGCGGCCGGGATCGTGCTCGTCCTGGCCACGCAGCGGCCGGACTCGAAGACGATCCCGTCCGGGCTGCGGGCGGTGCTCGGGTCGCGGTTCGCGCTGCGGGTGATGGACTGGCGGGACTCGAACATCGTGCTCGGCGAGCAGATGAACACCCGCGGGTTCGACTCGCTCCCGGCTGCTGCCCTCGCACAAAGGCGTGGGCATCCTGCGGCCGGACGGCGACACCGCCGCCGGGGCCGATGTGCTCGCCATGACGGTCCGGACCTACTACATGCCGAACGAGGACTGGCAGACGATCTGCGAGCAGGGCCGGGCGCTGCGCGAGGCGGCCGGGACGCTGACCGGGCACGCGGCCGGCGCAGGACACCGCCCCGCGCTCGACCACGCCGCCGTGGCGCGCGCGATCGGCGCCGGAGCCAGACTCCGGCACGCGAACAGCCACCCGGCGAGCTGCCCGAACCGCTCGCGTCCGTGGTCGCCTACCTCGGCGACGACCTGGACGATGACGGCCGGGAGTTCGTCCCGACTGCCGAACTGGTCGGGCACTCGGCGTCGAGCCGACCACGTTCGGGCGGCAGATGGGCGACTTCGGATGCCGCCCCCGGCCCGGCCGGGTCAGGACACGAACGGCACGGTGAAAGCGGCTGTTCGCGGCTACCTGGTCGCCGACATCCAGGCCGCGATCGAGCAAGCCCTGCGCCGCGGTCACGAGCCCGATGACGATCTCGTCTGAACCCGTCACAGCACCAGGAGGAACCCGTCACAGCTCTGCGCAACCCGTCACACACCCGTGACGGGTTGCGCAGAGCTGTGAACAGGATAAACACCGGATGCGACGGGTGTGACGGGTCGCCCGAAATCGTCACACTCCCTCACCAGCAGCGCCTGGCGGGGTAGTTGTCGGATGTCGATTCAGCGGTGACGGGTCCGGTCACGAAACCGTCGCCAGAGAGTGGGCCGCGCATGTCGTCCCCCGCTCCGGTGATCGGGCTGCCGCTGCGCGGGCAGCTCCACACAGCTCGGGCACCGCCGCCCGGGTGGCGCGCTGAGCGCCGCCGGGATGAGGTCCGCCCCGCAATTTGCCACCGGCCGCCCGGTGATCCGCGCTGATTCCATCGCATCCAGGGTCACTGCGTGGTCCAGACGGTCCGCCTCTGACGTGACCCAGATCGGCAAAGCTGCTTTCACGAGGTCAACCCCCAGATCAGGACCTCATTGAGCACATGCAGGGCATTTCCCTCGGCTTGACGTTCCACCCATCCGCGCCCGGGAACGATCAGTGACGAGTTCCGTTGACGCAAGGCGAAACAATCGCGGCTGAATCCTTCGAGGTGAATCATGTCCACGTAGTCATCGGTGACCCGATTTCCCACCAGCGGCCCGTCCTCACCCGGTGCGATACGCGCAAACACAAAACCATCCAGCTTGAGCTGGTCGAGCAGGCGCTTGGCGATCACCACATCCGGGCCGTCAGCCACCATCAGGCACCACCTCTGCTCCCGCTGCGCACCATGCGTCCGCGACCAGTTGGATTCACGGCCGGGAGCCGGGGGTGTGAACGGGGATTCACTGCGGCTCCCGGCCGTGACGGGGGGCCCGGCAGCGCTTTCGGGCGGGCACGGCACCGGGTCACCCTGCTCGTTCGCGAACGTCACGAGCTGAAATAATTCTGACCCTGGCGCGGTATCAGCGACAACGACACGAACCCGCCAACAGCACGCCACACACACGCCAGCCAAGGAGGCGAACACGGTCTGACCGGCCGAGAGCCCCGCACACTGCTCGAACAACGCATCCGGCAGCAACACATGACCTACGAGGAGTTCGTCCAGCACGCCGAAACCTTCACCCGCGACCACCACGAAACCGGCACGCTGAGCCTGCGCCACCTCCAACGACTCACCAGCGGCCAACCCCTCGGCGCGCTTCGACCAGCCACCGCGAGACTGCTCGAACACCTCCTCGGCGAACCCATCACAATCCTGCTCGGACCCCCGAAAACCACGTACGACGAGGGCCGGGATCCCGGCAACGAGCTACGCCAGTTACTCGACGCCGCCCGGCGCGTCGACCCCGCCACCGTCACACTCCTGCGCCAGCAACTCGACGCCATCCGCCGACTCGATCGCCAACTCGGCGCCATCGTCGTCCGCGAAGAACTCAACGCCAAGATCCACCAAGTCCAACGGCTGACCACACACAGCCTCGCTCCCGGCACCCGAGAACCGCTCGCCGGTCTGCTCTCCGAGATGCACACCCTCGCCGGATGGCAAGCACTCGATCTCGGCGACCTGCTCGACTCCTGGCAGCACTACGAACACTCCCGTGCCGCCGCCGCCCAATCCGACTCCGTCCCCCACCAAGCCCACGCCGCCGCCGAACAAGCCTTCGTCCTCATCGACACCGCAGCCACCCGCGACGCCGTCGACCTCCTCGACCACGCTCGACGCCGCGCCCGAGGCCACCGCACCACGCACCCTGCGATCCTGGCTCGCCGCCGCCCACGGCGAAGCCCTCGCCGCCCACGGCGACCACACCGCCAGCCTCCGAGCCTTCGACCACGCCGCCGAACTCCTCCCCGACGAGCCAGCCGACGATCGACCCTACGTCGCGCTCGACACCGTGCACCTCGCCCGCTGGCGCGGCCACGCACTAGCCCGCTTCGGCCACCCCGACGCCATCACCACCCTCACCAACGCCCTCAACCAACTCGACCCCACCTTCATCCGCGCCCAAACCGCACTCCGCGTCGACCTCGCCACCGCCCACGCCGCCAACGGCCACAAGGACGAAGCCCGCACCCACACCGACCACGCGACCCGACTCGCGGCACAGGTCGGCTCAGCCCGCCAGCGCCGGCGCATTACGACCCTCGTAACCACCTTCCGCTAACCGCGGCACTGTGACGGGAAATCGGATTGGCTAATTACCAGCCACAACGGGCTGAATGTCAATTTTATTCATTTTAAATAATCCTCCGAACCGTCGGAGGCGACCCCGCGGTGACGAGGAGCGCAGCCAGGTCAGCACCCCCGTATCAAGCGGATCTCGATAAAAATTTGCCGTCGATCTCACGTAGTCATAAATCAGAATAAACTTGCTCTCCACAATCTGCCAGTAACGAGTTTTTTCGATCCCGTTTTCGTAGCCAGTCACACCGAAAATCGGAAGTCCTCTAAAGAATCCATGGAGGCATGAGGCCCCGGACGAGGAATCTGCAAGGAATTGACGCTCAGCGCTGCGACTGCGTAGTGGAGGGCATAGGCGGCATCGTTGGCGTCAGGTTTGCTGGTACTGGCTAGGGTAACGTATACGGTGTCAGCGATGCCTGGTGCGGTAGAGTCGTAGATTGACCAGAAGGCGGCGAAACGTGGCGGTAGCCCAGCAGGTGCATAGCAGCGGCGAAGTGGACAGCTCCGTCGAGCGCCCGGACTGACATGATCGGTCGACATTCTAACTTCCTGCTCAACCCCGCCATGGAGCGGCGGGTGATCCGGGTACGACGGCACTGGGTGGTGCTGTTCAAGCCGCTATCTGCAGACCGTCGGGATCCTGATTTGGGCATTTGTGCTGTCCCAACTGGTCAATCCCGCGTCGGACGACGTTCGGCTGGCGCAGTCATTCCTCTGGTACGTGGCGCTCGGGACGGTGCTGCGTTTCGCCTTTAAGGTGCTCGAGTGGTGGATCGAGATTGTAATCATCACCGATAAGCGATTCATGATTAATAGCGGAATCATCGCAACTAAATGCTCCATGCTGCCGGTCGGAAAGGTGACCGACATGAACCTCCTGCGGCCGAGGGCCGGGCGGCTGCTCGGTTACGGCACGCTGAAAATAGAGTCGACCGCGCAGAACCAGGACTTGGAGACGATCAAATATCTGTCCCAGCCCGAGGCGTTCTTTGCTGCGATCTCCGAGCTGATGTTCGGGGAAAAGCAACCCCGCTCCCGTATGGTGCCGATGCTCAGCATCAAACACCTCGACACGCTGAGCATCCGCTATCAGATCGCTTACTACACCGGTCGGGCTGGGGACGTAGGCACAGCGTTGAGATTGTACCGCGAATTACTGGCCGACCAGGGAACGGGTACTCGGAGCCGACCACCCCAACAGCCTATCCGCCCGGGCCCAGGTCGCCTACTACACCGGCCGGGCCGGGGACCTAGGCGCTGCGTTGAAGTTGTACCGCGAATTACTGGCCGACCAGGAACGGATGCTCGGCACCGCCCACCTCGAAAGCTTGTTCACTCGCCAAGCGTTTGGAAGCCGGTCGCTGCGGCCGCCGCCACCCCAACCGCCATTCTGGTCTACCAGACATACTTACTACACCAATAAAACCGAATACCCGGCCCTACAGTGCGGTTTAACTGCAAAGTGCTAGCCGGGACGACGACCGAGTTCCTCGAAGACCGATCCTGCTGACCCCTGAGCACCCGGACGGCCAGGTACCTGGCCCGGGCCGAGGCCGGGGCCCTGGACGCTTGCGTTGCAGTTGTACCGCGAATTACAGGCCGACCAGGAACGGGATGCGGACCGAGCCACCCCAACACGCTGTCCACCCGGACCCAGGTCGCCTACTACACCGGCCGAGCCGGGGACCTGGACGCTGCGTTGCAGTTGTACCGCGAATTACAGGCCGACCAGGAACGGGTACTCGGAGCCGACCACCCCAACACGCTGTCCACCCGCGCCAGCATTACTTATGTAAGCACCGAAGACGGTCGGGGAACCATCCGCTGCGTTAAGGTTGTACCGGGAATTGCTGGCCGACCAAGTACGGGTACTCGGAGCCGACCACCCCGACACAGTCCTCAACCGGTACCGACTCGGTGACGTGCTGAGGCACAAAGTCAACTGGAGCAGGCCGAAGCCGAGTACCGCGTGGTGCTGGTCGCCGAGACCGATTGGCTCGGAGCCGACCACCCCGACACCCTGACCGTCCGCTACCAGGTTGCCCGCTGCGCCGGTCAGGCCGGAACCTCGATGCTGCGTTGCGGTTCTGCCGCGAATTGTTACCCGACCAAGAACGGCTCCTCGGCACCGACCACTCCAGCACGCTCTCCACCCGCGCCAGCATTGCTTACTACACTGAGGACAATGGTGACTCGTCTGCTGCATTGCTGGCCGACCAGGAACGGGTACTCGGGGCCGACCACCCCGACACAGTCCTCAACCGGTACCGACTCGGTGACGTGCTGCAGGCACAAAGTCAACTGGAGCAGGCCGAAGCCGAGTACCGCGTGGTGCTGGCCGCCGAGACCGATTGGCTCGGAGTCGACCACCCCGACAACCTGACCGTCCGCTACCAGGTTGCCCGCTGCGCCGGTCAGGCCGGGAACCTGGATGCTGCGTTGCGGTTGTACCGCGAATTGTTACCCGACCAAGAACGGCTCCTCGGCACCGACCACCCCAGCACGCTCTCCACCCGCGCCAGCATTGCTACTACACCGGTCGGTCCAGAACCTGGACACTGCGTTGCGGTAGTACCACGAATTGCTGACCGACTGAGTGCGGGTGCTCGGCACCGACCACCCCAACACAGTCCTCAACCGGTACCGACTCGGTGACGTCCTGCAGGCACAAGGTCAACTCGAGCAGGCCGAAGCCGAGTACCACGTGGCCGCCGAGACCGACTGGCTCGGAGCCGACCACCCCAACACCATGATCGCCCGTCACAAGCTGGCAGATGTCCTGCGGAAACGCGGGGATCTCAACGCAGCATCACGGAGTACCGTTAGTTTTAACGGACCGGGTGCGGGTGCTCGGCGCTACCGTCCGGACACCCTAACCACCCAGGAGTGGCTTGGTGCGCTCAAGACGTCTCAACTGCCGCCATAGCTGTGCGGTCGGCCAACCCGCAGTTCCCGTCTCTGTAATTTTGGAGGCGCCCGCGTCCTATCAGGCCCTCGTAACGGTGATGGCGTCGATCGGAATCAACCCGACTCGCCACGGCCGAAACTATCGACCGACATCATCATCCTCGACGGCGCAGCCGGACCGCAGATATCTTAACCACTCGGTCGTCCGCCGCCGCAGGTGGCCTTGATCGCCATGAGTAGATTCGGCAAGGGAGAAGGCGTGGCGAGGGTCGTATGCGTACATGGGGTAGGTCAGCAGCGCGAGACTGAAACCACCTTGCATCGAGGGTGGGCACCGGCGTTGTGTGGTGGGGTGCAGCTGGCCGGTGACCGGTTGGGAGAGCACGAGGTGCGCTGCGCGGCCTACGGAGATCTGTTCCGCTTGCCAGGTCGGGCCCTGGCGGTCGGGGATCCGCTGCAACGCGCGGAGAATCTCGACAAGTTCGAGCGAGATCTGCTCGAACTGTGGTGGGCTGAGGCGGCGCGGACCGATCCGAATGTTGTCGCCCCGGACGCGCGGACTTTGGCGCGGGCGCCGCGGGGTTCGCAAGCCGCGTTGCGTGCATTGAGCGGTTCGCGGTTTTTCGCGGCGCTCGGTGAGCGAGCGCTCCTGGGCGACCTACGACAGGTCCGCGATTACCTGCACAAACCTGAAGTCCGCCGGGAAGCCAGAAAGCGGGTAGCGAAAGCCGTCGAGGACAACACTCGAAGTGCTCCTCGGGCATTCGTTGGGGTCGGTGGTGGCTTACGAGGCGTTGAGTGCGAACCCAGACTGGCCAATCCGGATGCTGGTCACGCTCGGCTCACCGCTGGGGATCCCGAACTTAATCTTCGACCGTGTAGAGCCGAGGCCCCGGTCGGCGATGGACGTAGGGTTGGGAGTTCGGGGTCACTGGCCTCGGGAAGGCTGCGCCTGGAGCAACATAGCCGACGAGGGTGACCTGGTGGCCCTAGTCAAAGACCTACGCCCAGCGTTCGGACCGCAACTAGACGGCTGGATCATTGACAACGGCGCCCACGCCCACGACGTCAAGCCTTACCTAACCGCGGTGGAAACCGGGCGTGCGATCCTCATAGGACTGGATGGGGGGTAGCTTCATCGTGAGCGTCGTCAGGGAGAGCCAAGCGGCTGGACGCCGGTACCTGCTGACCTGCGCGATAACTCGTTACCAGCACTGTGAGGAGTGGAATCGAGAAGAACTCTCCGAAGACGTGCATCGGGTGGTGCAGTTGTTGTGCGGCGATTTCTTGCGGGCGGAAGACCGATATGAGCACGTCGACGTCCTCGGGGACAGCCCAACGTCGGTAGAGCTCCTTGATCGGTTACGTGAGTTCTGCGTCAGCTCTGACCGTCGCGTCGATGACTACCTGGTGTTGTACCTGACCGGACATGGGGAGATTCTCGATGAGGGGGATCACGTCGTGTTGACTTCCGACACCCAACCCTCGGACTTGCTGCACCGCACCGTGCCCACATCGGAGATCGTGAAGCGTGCGTTGGCTGGCACCCGCGTACGACGTCTGCTGCTCCTGCTCGACACCTGCTACGCCGGTAGGGGTGGTGAGGACCTCGTACGAGAAGCGCTCAGGCGCCTCGACCAACCCGAACTGCCCGGTGAGCAAACCGGTGGGGCCAGCGGTCGTGGCGTTGTTTTGATAGCTACGACCCATCCTTACAAGGAAGCATTTCCGGGAGCATTCACCACGTGCTTGGATCGGGCGGCCCGGTCGTTTGCGACTGCTGGTTTCATCCCACCAACATTGCGAGTAGGAGCCCTGATCGATGTAATGAGGGCGGACTCGAACATGCCAGCGTCACAGTCACCAGTGTGGCATCAGCTTGGGATGAACGCCGACGAGCCGGAGTTTCTGCCCAATCCCCGCTACTGGGAACTGCCAGTCGACCTGGACCTGCTAGCCCAAGAGCGACTGCGCCACGCCGGACAACTCAGGGAACGCTTCCTGCCTTTGACGCGATGGTTCACTGGGCGTCATCGTGCCCTGAATGATCTAGCTGTGTGGCTCTATGCCTCCGGCCCCGGCTCCTCCCTATGTGTGATCACTGGCAATGCTGGTTCCGGGAAGACCGCCCTGCTGGGGCTGATTGCGGCCTTATCCGACCCCGATTATGCTCCTGGCGTTTCCCGGCAGGGATTACCGCCCGGCTTCATGGTCCCGGACAGCGCGATCACCACTGCAATCTACGCCGGCACCCTGACTACAGAACAGGTCCGTGACCGAATCGCTGCCGCCGCTGGGCTTCGCGTCGAGACTGAGCAAGGACTCCTTGAGGGACTCAACCAGCATGTCCCTGCAACACCTATCGTGGTGCTGGTCGACGCCCTAGATGAGGCCGCCGATCCAACTGGCTTGGTCACCCGTCTGCTCAACCCGCTAGTCAAATACTGCCGCGCCAGCATCCGACTGCTGGTGGGCACCCGGCCGTGGCTGCTGACAGTAAATTGGCTTGGCAACCCCACCAGCGGACGTTACGAACTCATCGACCTCGACGACTCGACCTATGCTGACCCGGATAGCATCCGCGGCTACGCGCGGCGGATCCTGCTTTCTGAGGATTCGCTCGATAGCGCCTACACTCCTTCGGGCGTTTACTGGACGGCACCAGCAGCAATTATCGACGGTGTGACCGAGGCTCTGGGTGAGGCGGCCGGGAAATCGTTTTTGGTCGCCCGGATCACCGCGACGACCGAGGCCACTGCCACTACTCTGCCCTGCCCTGCCGACCCTGCCTGGCGGGCGAGTCTGCCGCGCCGCGCCGGGGAAGCGATGCGGCGCGATCTACAGGTACGACTAAGCGAGAATGCAGCGAAGGCGGCGCATCTGCTGCTGCCCCTCGCCTACTCGCAGGGCGGCGGGATGCCCTGGGAAGATATCTGGCCTCGGCTGGCTAATGCACTATCCCCCGGCCACGGATACGGCAACGACGAGCTGGTCTGGTTACGTAGGGCCGCCGGTTCCTACGCCGTCGAAGGCGTCGCCGACGGCCGCTCGGTCTACCGGCTATACCATCAGGCCTTAGTAGAGCACCTGCGGGACGGCCGCGATCAGACCGCTGATCAGCGAGTCATTGTTGACACCCTCCTTGCTCAGATCCCGGTGCGCGCCGCCGGGCAGCGTGACTGGGTTGCAGCGCACCCCTATACCCGCACCTATCTAGCCACTCACGCCGCCAGAGCCCGCCACCTCGACACCCTGCTCGCGGAACCAGGCTTCCTCCTGGCCGCCTCACGCCCGCAACTCCTCGCCAGTTTGGAAGCCGCCGACTCGCCATCCGGCCGTGTAGCCGCTGATATCTACCGGCGGTTCGCAGGTCATCTGCGCAGCAAATCCGACCGCGAGCACGCCTCATACCTACAGTTGACCGCTTGCTGCGGCCAAGCACCCATCCTGGCCGACGTACTGGATGCCTACCTCCGGCCCGGCGGCTGGTCGGCACGGTGGGCTTCCTGGCGGTATCAGCCACCGCACCACACCATTACCGGTCACATCGGACCGGTGCGCACGGTGGCGGTGACCGAGCTGGACGGCCGCACCGTGGTGATCTCCGGAGGAAACGATGCCACGGTGAGAGTGTGGGATTTAGCCACTGGCGCGTCGGTCGGCAAACCATTCACCGGTCACATCGGACCGGTGCGCACGGTGGCGGTGACCGAGCTGGACGGCCGCACCGTGGTGATCTCCGGAGGAAACGATGCCACGGTGAGAGTGTGGGATTTAGCCACTGGCGCGTCGGTCGGCAAACCATTCACCGGTCACATCGGACCGGTGCGCACGGTGGCGGTGACCGAGCTGGACGGCCGCACCGTGGTGATCTCCGGAGGAAACGATGCCACGGTAAGAGTGCGGGATTTAGCCACTGGCGCGTCGGTCGGCAAACCATTCACCGGCGACACTGGATCGGTGACGGCGGTGGCGGCGACCAAGCTGGATGGTCGCACGGTGGTGATCACGGGCGGCGACGATGCCACTGTGCAGGTCTGGGAGCTGGCGACTGGTACCTTGATCGGCGAGCCGTTCAACAGTCACACCGACTGGGTGACCGCGGTGGGGGTAGCTGAGGTGGACAACCGCCCAGTGGTCGTCTCCGGCAGCCGGGATGCCACGGTGCGAATCTGGGAGCCACGCACAGGCATATCGATCAGCCAACCGTTCACCGGCCATACCAGGTCAATAAGCGCGGTCGCGGTCGCTGAGCTGAGCGGCCGCTCGGTGGTGATCTCCGGATCCGACGATGGCACGGTGCAGGTGTCGGAGCTAGCCACCGGCACGTTGGTCAGCGAGCCGTTCAACGGCCACACCGGCTGGGTGACCGCGGTGGGGGTAGCTGAGGTGGACAACCGCCCAGTGGTCGTCTCCGGCAGCCGGGATGCCACGGTGCGAATCTGGGAGCCACGCACAGGCATATCGATCAGTCAACCGTTCACCGGCCATACCAGGTCAATAAGCGCGGTCGCGGTCGCTGAGCTGGGCGGTCGCTCGGTGGTGATCTCCGGATCCGACGATGGCACGGTGCAGGTGTCGGAGCTAGCCACTGGCACGTTGATCGACATATCCTTCATCGGTCACACGGCGGCGGTGAATGCGGTCGCGGTCGCTGAGCTGGGCGGCCGCTCGGTGGTGATCTCCGGATCCGACGATGGCACAGTACAGGTGTCGGAACTGGTAACTGGCATGTTGATTGGTAAGCTCTTCACCGGTCGCATAACACCGGTGAATGCGGTCGCGGTCGCTGAACTGGACGGCCGCCCAATAGTGATTTCCGCTGGCTGGGATCGCATAGTACGGGTGTGGGAGCTAGCCAGCGGCAGCCTGATCGGCAAACCGTTCAACGGTCATACAGCGCCGGTGAATACGGTGACGGTCGCTGAACTGGACGGCCGCTCGGTGGTGATCTCCGGATCCGACGATGCCACAGTGCGGTTATGGGACCTCGAGAAAGGACGACCAATACGAGACATTCAGCGTGCCGTTCGCCTGCGACATTCAGCACCCGTTCTAACAGCAGTCGTGCAACAACGACGAGATGTCGTGCATGTCCATACAGGATGCCGCGACGGAACCAGATGGACTTGGGATCTTTCGACCGGCCGCGCGCTCTCAAAGACGATTGCCTTCCACGGAGCACCGATCAACTCTACTGCGCTACTTGAGGAGGATAGCATTGCATTCGCCGCCGGCAGCACCCTCATCATCGACCGCCCAAGCCATACCTCCAGTATTGCGAAGAAGATTGAGTTGGAGTCTGAGGTGGTGGCCCTGGCGACAAATTGCAGGTCAACAGTGGTTGTTGGCAGCCCTTTGGGTCTCGTAGTCCTCGATGTATCATGGTCGCCAGAACGCTTCGATGGCAAGTAGCTACTTCTAGTCCGCAGCGAGGAAGTCGAGGGTTAACCTCGATCTCCGGTGCGTTAGTTTACGACAATTAGCTAAGGCTCGGAGTTGACCATTCTTCTCTCAGGCCTTCCGCGCAAACGTAGGCGGTAATGACCGACTCGGATTGCCCAACAGTGCCACCGATTACCGACGCTGACGGCGTGGCTGCACTAGCTCCCAGACCAGGACTGCGGTGGCTTTGGCAGTCGCGAGGCCCACCAGCCCGGTGGCCTTCTTGTCGGTGACGGCCAGCCACGCCGCATAGACCCGAAGCGTTGTCGCTCTCCCACACCGTGCCAGAGCCGGCGGCCGCAGTGCGGACGTCGACCCCGGCCGCGATCAGCTCGGTGGCGCTGTAGTGGCGCAGCGCATGTAGATGAGTATCAATGCCGAGATCAGCAATCATCTTCGTGTACCGGTGAGTGACGCCGTCGGGATCGCAATGTCGCCGGTGGTCGGGTGCGTAGGAGAAGACGAAGGCGTCGTCGTCAAGCGTGGTGCCGAGTTCGGTGCAGCCTCGCTGCACCGACTGCTTGTGGGCAGTCAGAATCGCGATAGTGTCCGGATCGAGGCTGACCACGCGCATCTGGTATGCCTCGCTCTTTTTGGAGGGGATGAGGTTCCACCGAACGTCGACGAGCCCACTCTTGACCTCTACGCTTTCTTTGTCGACAAGGACAGCGGCTTCGTGGAAAACATTAAGACAAGAGGGAACCAAGGTGGCGACGCTTATTATTATGTAACCGAAACTCCTTCCAAGTGTCGTGCGGGGGACGATCGACTCCCACGTTGGACGGCCACGTGGTACCGGCGACCGCCCGCTCCACCAGCGCCGGGGCGCGGACACGGCTATTTGATCGGGTCCGCAGCTAGCTCGCTGTTAGCCAGAGCGACATAACAGTCGGGCTGGACGGCCCGATGTCGCCGTCCTTCGTGTGGGCCTCCGAGGAACCCGACCACCCAAGAATGTCCGGTTGGGGATGGCCATACGATCGCTTGGAGCGCCCACGACGATGAGTTCTCGTCTCGCGATCAGTCACTAACGGCGAAGCACACGGCAGAAGGAAGGAGAGCCCGGTGTCGAGCCTAAGGGTGGACCTCATCACCGATCATCATCGGTCGCTCCGGCCCGATGGTCTGAAGCCATGCTGATCTACTCGATGAGCGTCTCGGTGGACGGCTTCATCGCCGACCGCGAGGGCGCGTTCGGGTGGACGACCCCCAACGAGGAGCAGTTTCGTTTCCACACCGCGCAGACACGCGAGCTTGGCGGCTATCTGTGCGGCCGCAGGCTCTACGAGACGATGCTGCCGTGGGAGACGGATCCGTCGATGCGCGACAACGAGCTCTGGGCCGCGTTCGCCGACGTCTGGTGCGCGATCCCGAAGGTCGTCTTCAGCCGCACGCTCGACAGCGTCCAGGGCAACGCCCGGCTCGCCGAGGCGTCGGTGGCCGACGAGGCCGCTGCTGCGCTCGACGCGACCGACAAGGATGTCTCGATCGGCGGCGCCGGCCTGGCCGCGGCGGCTATCGAGCTCGGCCTTGTCGACGAGCTGCGCATGTTCCGCAATCCGGTCGTCATCGGTGGCGGCACGCCGTTCATGCCGCCGGTCACCGAAGACGTCCCGCTCGACCTGATCGAGACCAGGACGTTTGGCTCGCGCGTGATCTATGAGCGCTACCGGCGCGTCCGCGATGACTCGGACTGACACCGCTAACGGCGCGCTCACCCGATCCGCCGGTGTGTGCCGCGAGCGGATCCCCTACTGGTACGCCGGTTCGGGCATGTAAGACATCGCGGCGGACTACCGCCACAACTCGTCATGGGAGTGGCGATCAAAGCGCGCTCCGCTCAGGAAGCCATCCGCAAGCCAACACATAGTTATCCAGAGGCGCGGCCAGATGCAACGTCCGCTACTGCCGCTGTCCGGGCGCAGGTCGCGCGGAGAGGCCCGTATGGGGATGGGCTGCTGGACAATCCCACGGCGGCGACGGCCGATCATGAGGTTGTGGATTTCCCAACACTCCGAGTTCAGTCCCCTGCTCGACCGAACTTGATAGCGCCGAGCGGGGCACCGCACGGCGCGAGCGCACCATCCTGTTACGCCCTGCCGATCAGCGTGTGCCGTTTCCCTGTCCTTGTGCGTCCGCTGGGCTCAGCACACACCCATAACGGGGTGAGTTCCGCGACACTGTACGCCGAGATGCCCGATCAAAGCCTGGAGTCAATCCTCCGGACGGTGTCACGGGCTGGTCTGATTCTCAACTACATAACGCTCACTCCAGAAAGCTGGCGGGCCTCGCCGAACGTCGTGGGTCTCCCCCGCACCCACGACGGCTGAGCAGCCAGCATGTGGCCGGTGACCCTACCGAGCGTCCACGCCCCGACCGAGACGTCGACGGGTCACCGGCCACCCACAACCACCCCCTGGGTCGGCGCTTCCCGCCCGGCCCAGGGGCGTCACCGTTTCCGAGCTGGTCCACCGTCGCCGCCTGACCGCATCAGGTCCATCAACGGGGCTCCGGAGCCCTCGTCGCTCCTTCAATGCGAAGCCTGCGCCACCGCCCAAGAGGTACCACCCGTCCTCGGCCATCATGAAGGGCAACGCACGGCAAAGCACCTGACACACCAAGTAAGCGCGCCTTGGATCGCGCCCTTCTCAACGAGGTTTTCCGCTCATCGTCGTTCTCGATAGCCACCCTTGACCTCGATCTGCCGCAACGCCCAAGACCTGGGGTGTCACGGTGGCGGATAACCAGATCGAGTGGATCGTGGCAGGTCACTCCCGGACAGGCGGCGAGTGCCCGCCCGGGAAGGACGTAGTGATGTCTACTGCCGGACGTGTGTACAAACGCTGTGGATGCCTCAATCCCGGTACCCAGCGGCCGTGGGGAGTCCAGTGCCCCTATTTGTCCCGGACAGGTCACGGAAGCTGGTATCTGACCGTCGAGCTGCCTGCCGGACCCACTGGGGTGCGGCGGCGACTGCGGCGAGGCGGTTACCGCACCCGCGCCGAGGCCCACCGGGCCCTTACCGGCTTACGCATCCCACCGCATCCCGCCCACCGCATCCCGCCGACCCGTCCCGGCAACTGCTGACCACCGGGCAGTGGCTAGCGCACTGGCTGGCTACCCGTCTTCGACCCCGGCCCGCCACGCTGCGCAGCTACCACCAGCACATCCACCAGCACCTCATCCCGCACCTCGGTGGAATCCTGCTGCGCGAGCTGTGCCTGGATGATGTGCAGACCACCTTCGCGATCCTGGCCCGCACCCGCACTCGCTACGGGCGGCCCCGCGCCGCGGCCACCCTGCATCGCATCCGCGCCACCCTGCGAATAGCGCTCAACGCCGCAATGCGCCGCGGCCTGATCGACACCAACCCTGCCCGCCACGTGGAACTGCCCCCAGCCTCACGACCCAAGGTGGTGGTCTGGACCCCGGCACGCGTGGCGCACTGGCGCGCCACCGGCGACCACCCCACCGTCGCGGTCTGGACCGCCCACCAAAGCGCACAGTTCCTTCACCACATCCGCCAGCACCGCCTCTACCCACTGCTCCGGCTGATCACCCTGGTCGGGCTGCGCCGCGGCGAGGCCTGCGCCCTGCGCTGGTGCGACATCGACCTCCAGAATCGGGCGCTGGTGGTCTGCCGGCAACTCCAGCAGCACGCCGGGGAGCTCACCGTCTGCGACACCAAGACCGCTGGCAGCGTTCGCGTGATCGCACTCGACCGGCTCACCGTCACCGTGCTGCACCGCCACCAAGTCACAACCGAACTCGAGGGCCACGTAGGCGGATTTGTCTTCACCAACCAGCGTGGCGACCCGATCAAACCCGACCGGCTCGGCGAGCTGTTCCAGCGCCTGGTCCGCGCCGCCGGCCTGCCCCCGATCCGGCTGCATGACCTGCGTCACGGCGCGGCCAGCCTGTCCCTGGCCGCCGGTAATGACCTCAAAACCGTGCAAACGATGCTGGGCCACTCCAGCATCGTGCTCACCGCCGACACCTACACCAGCGTGCTGCCCGACCTCGCCCATCACGCCGCCGAAGCCACCGCACGGCTGATCCTCACCTCCGCCAGCACTACCTCCCGTGCCATCCGCAATGGCCACAACGGCCGCCATCACCGGCGCCCAGCAGAAGAATGAGAAACGGGCGGTGGGGCGGCCAGCCTGGAGCGACATCACGCGATGTGAGCATTGGCAACTGGTTGTTATGGCCACAGGTCGGCCCCGTACAAGATCACCTGAACTGGGAAAGATCGACCGCGATGACCGAAGACGCAGGCCAGCACCTATATTGATCTTGTGGGCCGCCTGGGGATCGAACCCAGAACCCAAGGATTAAAAGTCCTTTGCTCTGCCAGTTGAGCTAACGGCCCCGTGCGCTGATCGTAGCCAACCCGGCATCGGGGCTGGTGAGAGGTGGCTGGTGTGGGTTCGACAAGGCTCTGGGCAGCGTCGTGGTTGTCGCAGGAGCGCGATTGGAGCACGTTGAGTGGGAGGTCAACGGGTGTTGAACGGTGGCCAGGCACGATGCGCCTCCACGCGCTCGGGAGTCTGTCGCGGGCGTCAGCCCGAAGGTTAGAGGGTGAACGGCCATGCCACGGCGAGGAGTAAGGCGGTGAGGGTTTCCAGCAAGACCGCATCGCGCAGCACTGTCAGGCGCGTTCGTACGGTTTCCTCACCCTCTCCCAACGACTGCAGATGCTCGTAGGCCGTGGCGGGCGCCGGTCGAGGGCGCGCCGCCCCTCCTCAATGAGGATCTTCAGGTCTTCGTCGGCGGTGAACGCCGCCAGGCTCCCGGTGAATTCCTCTGGTTCGCCGAAGGTGGGGACGCGCGCACCCGGTCGGGGTCGTCCACGATCCAATCCTGGCTGGTGAAGCCCGCCCGCAGCGTCGTGGCCAACCTCACGGCGGCGCGTTCCACCTCGCCCCACCGACGAGGCATGAAAAGACCGGTGCGCTGGCCCATTCGCTCGCCAGTCCAGCGGCAAGCCAGTCGCGTCCAGCTCAGCGACCCAAGCGCGCTCGCCTACCGTCACACCCGCAGATGGCATCGCCCGCGAACGGCTCGCTGAGCGAGAAATGAGCAGGCTGAGCCGATGCGTGCTGCTCGTGTGCCAGCGCCCAGCGTCTGGCTTCGCGGGGTTCCGGTTCCCGCCGGATACGATCATGGTGGCGGTGCGGTGGTATCTTTAGCATCGGGATAGGGCGAGCCGGGGCTTTGCGTGTCGAGCATGAGGCCCATGGTGACTACGTCCCAGAGTTCCCCGTTGGCCCGACGGAACTGGCGGCGAAGCCGGCCCTCGACGGTGAAACCGCGGGAGCGGTAGAGAGCTATCGCCGCAGTGTTGTGGGGCCACACCCCCAGCTCTACCTTGTGCAGGCCTGACTCGCGCGCCCAGCGCAAGCTCTCGTCCAGCAGCCGACCGCCGATACCCTGCCCACGGTGCTGCCTGGCGACCAGCATGCGGAGTGAGCCCGGGCCCTGGCGATGCCGCACTTGGATGCCAAGATTGCCCACAACGACGTCTTGTACGGCGGCAACCAGTACACAGTTAGCCGCCTCTTCGATTGATCTGAGGATGCCGGACTGGCGTTCGGCGACGTCGAAGCCGGGTTCAGTGCCGATGCTGTCGCGTTCCTCCGCGACGGCGGTGAACAGTGTCACGATGCCTGGCACATCGGCTGGGCGTGCTGGACGGATGAGAACGCCCGCGAGCATGAGCGACAGTATGACGTCTACATAGCGTCCGCGCCGGGCGGTGGGGCGATGGGCAACGCGTTGGGCGCGGCCGGCATCCAGCAGCTAACCCTGCGGGCACACGCCGAGGGCTGAGCCGGCCAGCACTTCGCCGCTTGCGTCGGCGAGTTCGACATCGAGAACTTCTCCCATCGGCTGCGCACCGATGCTGGGCCGGTCAAGATCTTGACCGGCCCAGCGGCCTCGCGAAGTCCACACCCTGCTCGAACTGGCGATGGGCGATCAACAGAAAGAGGGGAGCGCCAGCGCTCCGGCGAGCGCGAATAACTGGGGATCAATCGGCGCTAGTCGATGGTGAGGCTGGAGGTGTCGCTCCCAGCATCTCCTCCCTCGACAGTCAGTTCAGCCGGGCCGGAGGCATCCGGGATCTGCACCACCAGGGTCCCGCCATCGGTATCGAATGGAACTTCCTGGTCTTCAACAAAAACCTTCTCCGTGGTCTCCAAGTTGTCACCTTGGACGATCACAGACTGGCCGGGCGACACCCGGTTCGGAAGAACGCTGTCGATCTGTATGGAGGATTCTTCTTCCATGGGGCACTCCTCATCTAGGGCCGAAATTCTGCTGAACTCATGGATTACCCACTACACCTACTGTTGAACCGAAACAGCTGGGACGTCACCCGTTCGCCAACCAAGCCAGGATGCCCGGGGAAACTTCGGATGATTAGCCCAGAGCTCAACGGGGAACCCGGCGTTACCTGCATCGGTAACCTGAGGCCCGGTGGGGCCGCTAGAACGACTACCTGGAGGAACCATGGACGGTCTTGACCTGTTGATCGCTGACCATAATCGGGTTCGCGGGTTGTTCGCCCGTTTCCGGGACGCCCACCAGAACTCCGACACGCCCCTGATGGACGAGCTCGCTGGCAAGATCTTCGAGGAGCTTGAGGTGCACACCGCCATCGAGGAAGAGCTCTGCTACCCGGCGGTACACGACCTGAGCGAGGAGCTGGCCGAGGTCGTCGACGAAGGCGTGCAGGAGCACCACGTCGTTGACGTGCTGATCGGCGAGGCGCGCATGCTCAACCCGGGAGATCCCGAGTGGGTAGCGAAGCTGACCGTGCTCATGGAGAGCGTCGAACACCACGCCGAAGAAGAAGAGACTGAGCTGTTCCCCCAGGTGCGATCGGCCACTGACGCCGCCACGCGCGAGGAGTGGGCCGAGCGATTCGAGGCGATGAAGGCGCAACGCAGCGCACCGACACGTGCCGAGGCTGACGCGCTGACCACCGAGGAGCTGCGGCGGCGGGCCCGCGAACAGCAGATCCCCGGCCGCTCGACCATGACCCGCGACGATCTCGTCGCGACCATCGACCCCCGCTAGTTTCGGAGAATCCCGACCATTCCTCACGTTCAAAGGAGCATCACCATGGCGTCAAACAAAGGCTTGGAGACCTATCTCAGCGATCACCTCGGTGGCGCCGCCATCGGCGTCGAGCTCGCGAAAAAAATCAGTTCCGAGTACGCGAAAACCACGTTCGGTCCTTTCCTCGCCGAGCTGGCCCGGGAAATCGAACAGGACAAGGTGACGCTGGAGGAGCTGATGGATCGGCTCGGAATCCAGCGGAGCCCCATCAAAGAGGCCACCAGCTGGATCGCCGAGAAGGTCAGCAGGCTGAAGCTCAGCGAGGCGATGACCGGAGACCAGGACCTGAAGCGCCTGCTGGAATTCGAGATGCTGTCTTTGGGCATCGAAGGTAAGGCATCGATGTGGCACGCTCTGATCGAGGTGAGTCCCGCGCACGCCGAGCTCGCCGCAGTCGACCTGGCCGGGCTCGCCAAGCGCGCCGAGAGCCAGCGCGCCAACCTGGAGAACCACCGACTTGAGGTTGCCCACCGGGCGCTGAGTGGCTGAGGCGGAACGTCAGGCGTCGATCGGGACGACGACCCGGCCGAGCGGGGTGAGCGACACCGGGATCAGTTTGAGGTTCGCCAAGGCCAGCGGGATGCCGATGATCGTCAACGCCAGTGCGACGGCGGTGACCACATGGCCGATGGCCAGCCAGATGCCGGCGAAGATGATCCAGATCACATTGCCGATCACCGACGGCGCCCCCGCGTCGGTGCGTCGCACAATCGTCCGGCCGAAAGGCCACAACGCGAAGTTGGCGATCCGGAAGGAGGCCAGGCCGAAGGGAATCGTGATGATCAACAAACAGCACACGATCCCGGCGAGCAGGTAAGCGAGCGCCATCCAGAAACCACACAGCAGCAACCAGATGATATTGAGCAGCGTCCGCACAGTATCGATCCTGCCAAAATCCGAGCTACCGCGCAGAACTCGCTGCCTACTGGAGCGCGCCCGGACCGAAGATCAACCGTTCTCGGCGGCGGTAGCCGCCGCGGGTCAACGTGAGCAGCAGCCGGAACACCAGCCCACCCTTGGCCAGCACGTAATCCAGCTCCTCCGAGCTGGCGAAACGCTCCATCCAGGGCCACAACCACGCCAGGTGCCGCAAGCTCAGCCCGGAGAGCATCACGCGCTCAGCGGTTTCCCAGTCCGGGACCGAGACGTAATGGGAGATAATCGGAAAAACGTGGCGTTCCTCACCGGGGATGTGTTCGTACAACAGTCCGGAGAGCTCGCGCAGGCTGACCGCCAGGCACTGAACATGCGCGGCCGGGTCGGCGGCGAATGCATCCGCGACCCGCATCATCGTGTCAATCAGCGGCGCGAGCGCGGTGTGCTCCTGGGTGAGCGGCGCCAGGCCGACCGCGGCACCGGCCGATGCAGCGATCATCGGCCACGCGATGTCGTCCTCACAACTGTGGTGCTCGTACAACTCGATGCCGAACATGACGAGGTAGTCCCGGATCGCGGCGGCGCGCCGGGTCTCGATCGGCGTGCAGGATTGGGCAAGATCGGTGAGCAACACCGTGAAACGGGCCGCGTCGACGAGCATCGAGCGATGTATCAGCAGCACCAGGGTGTGGTCCACCTGTGGATCACCCCGCCGGCGTGGGGTGACACTCGACTGTGTGATCATGGCTCGTCCTTCCTGATGGGCTTCGGCAACCAGGATGCGATCAGTCACTGAACAACGGCTGAACAGTGCTGTTCAGTACGCCGCGAATAATGAGACCATGCGACTGCTGGTCTTGGGCGGAGCTGATTAGTGGGTCGCGCGGTGGTTTCCGCACGCGGCCGTCGAGCGCAGACAGCCGAGCGCAGACAGCCGAGCGCAGACACCGGCACGCATGAAATCTGCAGGATTCGGGTACTCAAGGCCATCCCGTTACGCGGGCGGTGCTCCGGGTATCCATGTCGAGGAGTGATCATGTGGTACGTCGTCGAACGGCGCGGAATCTCTCTTGGTAGCCTTGTGTATATCATCATCGGTCTGGTGGTAGCACTCAGTGTTGGCTACGCGATCACTGATTTTGCTCAGCTCCTCAACTTCATCCTGGCGCTGTTTCTCTGGCCTCTTGTTCTGCTTGGTGTGGACCTCCACATCTTCGTCTAGTCCATGACCTGGGCAGACACGACGACCTCGGTAGGCACGACGACCTCGGTAGGGTGCTGGCGCTCCAGCGCGGTCGCCACTTTGGCATGCAGCCGCGCCCGGCGCAGCCGGGACAACCCCTCGTAGAGCACATCGCGGACCAGCGTGTGGGCGAACTCCAGCCGGTCGGCCTCCGGCTCGACCACCAGGCCTGCCAGCAACGCCGGCTCGATGCCCTCGAGTACGGCGTCAGCGTCACCATCAGCGAGGTCGATGAGCACATCGACACTGATCCGCGGTCCGATCACCGCAGCTTGGCTGAGCATGGTGCGAGACGTGTCAGGCAGCCGGGCGATCCGCCGCGCCAGCACCTCGCGCACGCCATCCGGAACGACCGTGGTAGCCGCAGTCAAGCCCTCGGCCTCCAGGAGCCGGGCGGTCTCGGTGACGAAGAACGGGTTGCCACCGGTACGCCGAGCCACCGAAATGATCGTCTGCTCGTCGACCGGCCGGGTACAGACCGCCCGCACCAGCTCGCCCACCGCGTGATCATCGAGTCCGTGCAGGCGCAGGCGCCAGGGCAGCCTGCGGGCGAGCTCAGCGAGCACATCACTGAGCCGGTCCGATCCTTCGCCTTCGTGCAGTGTCGCGACCAGTAACAACGGCACCTCGGCCAGCTCCGGCGCGAGCTGGGCCAGCAAGGTGAGCGTCTGGTCGTCCCCGTCATGCAAATCGTCGAGTACGACCAGTACCGGACGTTTCCGGGCGGCCCCGGCCAGGTAGGACCCGACCGCCCGGTGCAGCCGGAACCACGCTGCCGCGGGATTACCCGGCACCGGCGCCGAACCCTGGCTCAGCAGCCGGTAGAGCGGGTCGGCCAGTTCAGCCGCGGGTGGATGGAGACCCGCCAGGGCGCCCAGTATCTCCACCCATGGCCAGCCGGCCGGCGCACCTTCGTCATCCGAGCAACGCCCGACGGCGGTCCACCAGCCCTGCCGGGACACAGTGGACACCAGCCTGCGGACCAGCGCGGATTTGCCGGCCCCGGTCTCACCGTAGATCAACACCAAGCTGCCGCGCCCACCCGCTGCCGCATCACAGGCCGCCTGCAGTGCGCTGAGCTCGGCGGCGCGCCCCACGAAGCCGTCCGGGCGCGGGGGCAGTGGTGCGGGTAACAGGTGGATCGGCGCGCCGGCCGCGGTCGGCAGGAGGTGCTCGACCTGAGCGAGCACCTCCTGCTCCAACCGGCGCAGCGCGGGACCGGGATCGACTCCCAGCTCGTCACGCAGCGTGCGCCGCGCCCGGCGCAACACCTCCAGCGCGTCGCCTTGGCGGCCCGAGGCGTAATGCGCGATGGTGAGCAGCCGCCACGCTTCCTCTCGAAGCGGGTGCTCGGCGGCGTGTGCGGCCAGGTCGGTGGTGGCCTCCCACGCCCTGCCCAGCAGCAGGTCGGCCTGCGCTCGGCGCTCGAGGGCGAGCAGCCGGAACTCCTCGGCGCGGTCGGCTTCGGCGCGGGCCCATGGTGCGTCGCCGAACTCGGCGAACGCCGGGCCCTGGCACAGGGCGAGAGCAGCGTCCGCCCGGTCGCGGGCCGCGGCAGGCTGCCCGGCGTCGAGCAGCGAGCCTGCCTCCCGCACGAGGCGCTCCAGCAGCCAGGCGTCGACGGTGTCGAGCTCGACGCGCAGCGCGTAGCCCGGTGGCTCGGTGATCAGCATCCGACCGGGTGCCCGGGGTGCCCGGTCCGGCTCGAGCGAGCGCCGCAACTGGGAGATGAACGTCTGTACCGCCGCCAGCGCCTGCTGGGGCGGCTGCTCCGGCCACAGGTCGTCGATCAACCGGTCGACCGGGACCACCCGGCCTTTGGCGATCAGCAACCGGGCCAGCACCTCGCGGTGCCGCGCTCCCCGCAGCCGCACCGGCCGGCCGGCCAACCGCACTGAGATCGGGCCGAGTACCTGGAACCTCGCCCCACCCGCTGTACCCGCCACGTCGCGCGCCTGCGGCCGCAGGTCATGCACCGTCGTGCGGACCGGCCCACCGTGATCCGGCCCACCGTGATCCAGCCCACCGTGATTCGGCCCACCGTGATCCGGCGCAGTGCTCCGCACGGGCATGTTCATCGCAGGGACTCGTCTTTCCTCTCCGTCAACGCTCTGTAAAACGTCAACCCTCTGTAGAACAGAGTCACCGTGCGCTCTTGCTGATACCGGCGGGGTCACGCCCGGACAGCGAGTCGAGTGGAGCGTGGCTGGCGAGCGGGGGATGCCCCATGGAGTGGAGCACCCCCCGCGTCAAGCGCCCACTGGATCAGACGTTGATCTCCTTGGGCGTTCCGGTTGCCGCGATTTCGATCTTGCGGGACTTCGCCTTCTCGGCGACAGGGATACGCAGGGTCAGCACCCCGGCGTCGTAGTCGGCCTCGACCCGGTCGGTGTCCAGCGTGTCGGCCAGGAACAGCTGCCTGCTGAACGTCCCGCGAGGCCGCTCGCTGGCCTGCAGCTCGATGTCCTCGCCGTAGCTCGGCTTGCGCTCGGCCTTGACGGTGAGCACGTTGCGCTCCACCTCCAGGTCGATCGAGGACGGGTCGACCCCGGGCAGGTCGAAGTGCACGATGAACTGCCCGGCCTGACGGTAGGCGTCCATCGGCATGATCGCCGGGTGCGACCTGGTGCCGTTGGTGCCGAACAACGCGTGGGTCAGCCGGTCCAGCTCCCGGAACGGGTCAGTACGCATCAGCATCGTGGTCTCTCCTTCCAAGGCGTCGTCACGACGCGATCTTCTCCGCACTGCTGTAGCAACGCAGTGACACTCTCCCCAACGGATGGAGGCGCAACACTGTTCCCATCGGCATATTTTTCTTGCTAACTACTGGCTCAAGTACGCTTGGAAGCTGCGTAGACAGTGTTGTGGTCCACCAGGTTGTGGTCCACCAGCGGGGGAGCCAAGACCTTCACCGGGCAGCGGCAACACGGCACCCCGGAGGAGGAAAATCCTGATCAGCCGCTGTAAGATGGTTCCATCCAGCACCCGGAGATCAGGTGAGGCAACCCCGGCGCAGGTCGAGCAAACTCGATGACGACGACTACCCGGCTTACACCATCGGCTTGGCCGCGGATCTGCTCGGCGTCCAACCAGCCTTCCTGCGCAGCCTCGATGCGGCCGGGTTGCTCACCCCGAATCGCTCGACCGGCGGGCAGCGCCGCTACTCCCGCGCCGAGCTCACCCTGGCCCTACGGGTGCGTGAACTGCTCGACGTGAACATGCCGCTGATCGCCGCCATCCGCATCGTCAGCCTGGAGCGTCAGCTCGAAACCGCCCACCAGCGCATCGCCCACCTCGAATCGATCATCTCCAGCCTGAGCTGACCCGTACGCCGTTCGAGCTCTGTTCGGCACGCTGCCGCAGCATCGGCGGATCAGGCGACCCGGTGGCCTAGGACGCCGTGACGGATGTCTGGCCCGCGGCTGGCGAAGCCGGCAGCAGGCTAGGGCTGTTGGGTTCGCCCACCGGCGCCGACGTCAGCGACGTCAGCACCGACAGCAGGGCCGCCGCACCCGCGGTCGACAGCGCTGGACCCCAACCGACGGTGAGAAGCCCTATGCCATTGGCGCTGAGGATCGCCACCAGGCTCTGGGCGAAGGTTTTAATGGCTCGTTCGAGCGACAATTGCCAGAACTGGGACGTCAACATCGCGATCTCCTTCCGCTCTCTGAGCGTGCCGAATACTCGGCAGCCTTCAGAGGCCCACCGGAGCCGATCTGATACCACCGATCGGTACCCGCCACCGGCGGATACGAACACGGAAAACCGCCCGCCTCACTCGTATCGGAGGGCTTCGACGGGTCGTAGCCGGGCGGCGCGGTTGGCGGGGTAACCGCCGGCGATGAGTCCGATCGCGAGGCTGATTCCAAAGGAGAGCAGGATGGAGGGGATGGTCACCCGGGGTGCGAAGGTGTCGAAGGTGGAACCCAGCGACGGCGCGATCTCCGCGCCGAGCAACGAGAGCCCGACCCCGATCAGGATGCCGATCACCCCGCCGAGGCCGGCCAGCACGATGGACTCGATGAGGAACTGCTGGAGGATGGCGCGGCGGGTGGCGCCGATCGCTTTGCGGATGCCGATCTCCCGGGTTCGCTCGGTGACCGAGACCAGCATGATGTTGAGCACTCCGATGCCGCCGACGACCAGGGAGATCGCCGCGACGGAGGCGGTGAACAGGGTGAGAATCCGTAGGATCTGCTGGAAGGTCTCCAAACGGCTGCGCAGCGACTGGACCTCGAAGTCCCGTTTGGCCGGGTCCTGGATCCGGTGCCGGTCACTGAGGGTCTGGATCACGTCGTTCTCCGCGACGGGCACGGCGTCGGCCTGGGTGACCTGAACAGTGATCTGGTTGAGCTTGTCCCCGCCGCCGAAGACGTAGCGGCGCACCGAACTCAGCGGCATGACGACGAAGTCGTCACCGGGCTGACCCACCGGCTGCATCACACCGATGACCTTGAAGTTCTGGCGGTTGAGGCGAACCGTTTGGCCCAGCGAACTCTGGACGTCACCGAACAGGGTGGTGGCGACGGTGGGCCCCAGGACCGCCACCCGGGCGGTGGAACGGACCTGGGCCTCGTCGAAGAACGAGCCCCGCTGAAGGTCCCGGTTGTTCACCTCGAGCCAGCGTTCCGTGGAGCCGATGACCCGCGAGCGGAACTGGGTGTTCGCGGTCTCGGCAAGGGCCTCACCGGTGGTGGCCGGGAGCACGACAGCGGCGTCGGGGACCTGTCTTCGCAGCGCGGTGACGTCGCCGTCGATCAGGTCTTTCGGGGCGCCACCTCCGGGCACGTTACCGGTCGAGGGCACAATAGTGATCAAGTTGGCCAGCGGTTGGACTTTATCATTGACCGCGGCCTGCACTCCGTTACCGATAGCGACGAGCAATATCACCGCCGCTACACCGATGATGATGCCGAGCATGGTCAGCACGGACCGTAACCGGTTGGCGCGTAATCCCCGCAACGCGATTCGTACAGCTTCTCGCAGACTCATCCCTTACGACGTAACCCGTTGTCGGCGTTTTTCACAAGAGTTTTTGTCATGAAGATCCCGCCAATGACACGTCGATCTTCGTATACGCCCGCAGTGCCGAGCACGAGCACCGCGAGCCGTGCCGTGACCTGGTCCGGCTCGCCGCGCAGGGCGTGCTGGCTGGCGAGGTGAGCGTGGAGCTGATCCAGGAGTACGCGCACATCCTGAGCCGGCGAGGCCTCGGGGCGCCTGGGTCGCCGGGCGCTGCACGGACACCCATTGTGTAACCTCGCTCTCTCTCGGTTGCCGCACGCGACGTGCCGGCTGGCGGGAGGCCGAGGGTGGCAAGTCTGGAACCGACGTCACACGGGAGGAACACCGGCATGCACCACCGCGTCGTGAAGGGTCCCCGCCGCATGGTCCGAGCCGCGTCGCTGGCGTTGACCGCCGCCGCAGCGGTGGTGTTGGTCGCTGTTGCGGTGCCTGGCACCGCCGCAGCCGCGGTACCGGTCTGGGCACCAGCTGGGCAGGCCACCGTTCACCCCGGGGTGCTCACCGAGACTCAGGGCGCCGGCAAGTGCACCGCCAACTTCATCTTCTACAACGCCACCGACGTGTTCATCGGGCAGGCCGCGCACTGCGCCGGCACCGGACCTGCGACCGAGACCAACGGCTGCACCGCGGCCACGGAGCCGCTGGGCACCCCGGTCAAAATCAGCGGCGCCAGCAAGCCGGGCACGCTGGTGTACAGCTCCTGGATCACCATGGCCAAGCTCGGTGAGCAGGACACCAATGCCTGCGGCTTCAACGACTTCGCCCTCGTCAAGATCGATCCGGCGGACGCAGGAAAGATCAACCCGAGCCTGCCGGCCTTCGGAGGACCGATCGGTATCTCCACGGGCTCGACCACGTTCGGGGAGAAGGTCTTCACCTACGGCAATTCGCCGTTGCGGGGCGGGGTCACCCAGCTGTCCCCGAAACAGGGCATCAGCCTGGGAGACCAGGGCGATGGCTGGTCACACACCTGCTACACGGCATCACCCGGGATCCCCGGTGACTCCGGCAGTGCCGTGCTCGCCCACGACGGCACGGCTCTGGGCGTGCTGACCTCGCTGGCGGTGGCACCACTGGCCGGCAGCAACGGCATCGGCGACCTGTCCCGCGAACTCAACTACCTCAACGCACACGGCGGCCTGGGCGCCGTGGCCCTGGCCCTGGGCACCGAACCCTTCCACCCCGCCATCGCCTAGCAGCCACACACCGCCCGCGCCGGGTTCGGGCGGTGTGTGCCAGGGTGGTGGTGTGCAGCTGGGGATGGTGGGTCTGGGGCGGATGGGCGCGAATATCGTGCGGCGGTTGCTGCGCGGTGGGCATCACTGCGTCGTCTACGACGTCAATGAGGCCGCAGTCCGGGAACTGGTCGGCGAAGGCGCGACCGGTGCGAGCTCACTGGCTGAATTCGCCGCCGCGCTGGACACCCCCCGGGCCGCGTGGATCATGATTCCGACCGCGCTGACCGGTCGGGTCGTCAAGCAACTCGCCGAACATTTCGAGCCGGGTGACATCATCATTGACGGCGGTAACAGCTACTACCGCGATGACATCGACCGTGCCCGCGCGCTGGCCCCCAGTGGCATCCACTATGTCGACGTCGGCACCAGCGGCGGCGTGTGGGGCCTGGAGCGAGGCTACTGCCTCATGATCGGCGGCGACCCGGACCCGATCGACACCTCGACTCGATCTTCCGGACGATCGCGCCGGGCGTGGCGACCGCGGGCCGCACTCCTGGCCGCGACGGCGAGCACGGTACCGCCGAGCACGGCTACCTGCACTGCGGTCCGCCCGGCGCGGGCCACTTCGTGAAAATGGTGCACAACGGCATCGAGTACGGGCTGATGGCCGCCTACGCCGAGGGCTTCAACGTGCTCCGCCACGCCGGCATCGGCACACACGACCATCCGGCCGACGCCGAGACCGCACCGCTGCGCGACCCCGGCTACTACCAGTACGAGTTCGACATCCCGCAGGTCGCCGAGCTGTGGCGGCGCGGCAGCGTGATCGCCTCGTGGCTGCTCGATCTGACCGCCGGCGCGCTGCACGAGTCACCGGATCTGGAGGAGTTCAGCGGCCGGGTCTCCGATTCCGGCGAGGGCCGCTGGACGGTGCTGGCCGCTGTCGAGGAAGGTGTCCCGGCCAACGTCCTGAGCGCCGCGCTCTACGAACGGTTCAGCTCCCGTCACGAAGGCGACTACGGCGGCAAGCTGATCTCCGCGATGCGCAAGCAGTTCGGCGGGCACGCTGAACGTCCGGCCGGGGGGTGACCATTGGATTTCAGGTGGCCAGGTCCCGTGCTGGGATGCCATTGCGCCGGGCTCGGCGACACGAGGGCTGCCCGGACTCCTAACGGTGAGTCT
>CAVQKH010000023.1:0-12145 GCA_963712995.1 uncultured Actinomycetota bacterium
GCGGCCGGCGTGCACGGCGGCGGCGACCACCGGCCCGCACGCCCACACCGTGGGCAGCAACGGGGCGCGCTGAGTGACCTCGGTGAGCTGCCCGGGGGAGAGCACCAGCACCGAGGCGCCCATCAACAGCAGGGTGACCAGCAGATCCACCACGATGACGTCCATCCGGCGGGTGCGGTCGTAGCTGTAGGCCAGGCAGGTCAGCACGGTCCACATCAAGATCGCGGTGAGCGCCGCCCAACCCAGGTCCGGCCGGGCGAAGCCATCGTGATGCACGATGATCGCCGCGATCGCGAAGGCCGCCGTGATGATCCGGAAGACCACCACGCCGCGCCACAACGGAGTGGTGATGTCGGTGGCGCCCGGCATGGCCGTGGATCATGCCAGGTGTCTGGCGCTGACGGGCAGGGCGGGTACTTGGGAGGCTTGGGCATGTCCCGCAGGCGCTCACCGTTACCGGTCGAGGTGCTGTCGTTCCTGCTGGCGACGCTGCTCGGGGTGTCGATCGGCAATCTGACCAGTGTCACGGGTCCGCTGCCGTGGGGCTTGGAGCTGCTGCGGCGGCAGTCGCTGCCGCTGGCCGGCGCCACGGTGGTGCTGATGATCGGGGTGATACGGATCCGCGACTGTGGATCAGTGGGGACGCTGAGCCATGCGGCGCTGGTCGAGGTGATCGAACAACCGGCCCGGCGAGCGGGGCTGACCTTCGACCCGCCGACACTGCCGCAACGGATGGCCACCGAGGCCGGCGGCGGGGATGCGCTGCCCCTGCTGGCATACGCGTTGCAGGGGCTCTGCCTGACCGCGGGGCGGGGTGGGGTGGGGCGTTGACCGCGGATGCCTACCAGCGCATCGGCGGGGTCGCCGGGGTGCTGACCCGGCAAGCCGACAAGGTGGCCGCCGAGCTGGGCGGGGTCGACGGGCCGATGCTGTCGACCCTGCTGAAGTTCGTCACGATCGGCGAGAACGCGCCCACCCGCCGCCGGGTGCCGCGCAACACACTGACCGACACGCAGTGGCAGGTCGCCGAGGCGTTCATCGCCGCGCGTCTGCTGAGCAGTGAGAAGGCCGACGATGACGCCATCCTAGAGGTGGCCCACGAGGCCCTGTTCCGGCACTGGGCGCCGTTGCAACAGGCCATCGAGATCTGCGCCGACCAGCTCCGCTGGCGCGCCCCGGTCGGGTAGGGCCGACCAAGATCCGAAAGTCCGCAGCAGCGCTGCGGACTTTCGGCCTCGGATCCATACGCCTCGCCCTGGACGCCGCGGGATCAGCGCTACGTGGCCACTGCTGGCAACGTCACCGATCCGGCACGCGCATGCCGAATTCGAGGGCTGGAGCAGAACTCCCGGCTTCCCGGTTGCACTCCATGGCCGCGTGCAGGCACGCCGGGCAGTGCACGACCACGCACTCGCACTCGTTCGGGCAAGCCGGTGTCCGACCGTCGGAAGTCTCCACCAGCGCGCCGCATAAAGCGACGTATTTCGGGGTGAGACGCCACCTCAACACAATCTCATGGGACGAGATCAAATGAAAAACGCTACACCCGCCCACAGCTGCGTCATTCCCCTCACTCACCGGCCACCCCCCGCGCCTGAGCACACCAGCGCACGGCCTCGATCACACACTCCGGGCAATACCGGGGATCCCGGTCGATCTCGCCCCCCTCCGGGAAACAGGACGGCGGCAGACCCGACGGCGCCACCACCGCCCCACACACGGTCAACCGCATCTGCCGGGCACGGTGCACCAGATCATCATCAGCGATCACCAGATGGAACACACCCACCGGCAAAGGCCGCCCGGCCTGCTCAACCACCGACGCCTCCACGAGAGCAGCCAGTCGGGCTGCCTGCCCGCTCACCGGCCACCACGCCCGGCCTGCACAGCAACCACACCTCTAGGCAGCGCGCTCACCCCAGCCACTCCGTGAGCTGGTCCCACACCGCAGTGGCCTCAGCCTCATCCAGCTCGATCACACACGCACCAGTGGCGTGCGGATCCAGCGTGATCTTGCCCTCCCGCTTGCTCATCACGACGTTGGTGAACCCGCGAGCACCGCCGTGGCGGATACAGGTCGCGTGGATCACTGTGCGGCTAGCGGTCGGTGTCTCTGCGGCGATCGCGGCCACCTGGCCATTCACCTGTTGCGCAATCCGCGCCTGTTGAGTGTTTGTGGTATCAGTCACCGACAGAGGATGTGGTGTAGATCGCGCCCGGCTTCTAACAAAGTGTTAAGGCCTAGCGCTTCCTGACGCCGAACCGGTTAACCAGCGAGTCCAACTCCCACGGCCGACGTAGCACACGCCGGTCCAGGGCCTCTACGAGGTCCCGGGCGATCGGGTCGTTACGGATGCGCTGCGGTGCCATGCGGTCGGCGGTGTCCAAGTGCCGGATCGTCTCCCCGTCACGTGGGCCTTCCTCCTGCGCGAGCACACGGGCGAGATCGAAATGCATCGAGGACGATCGCTCCCTGCTGCCCAGCGCATTGATATCGATCGGGGCAGCCGTGGCGTCCTCGTACACCCGGGCTCCCTCGACAAGCTCCACCCCGATCGACACACGCCACGCGGCGACGTTGGTGGGTCCGAAGTGCTGCCGCATCCCGTTGCACTCACCCACCCGGCTTGCCAGCTGCGCTGCCTCGTCTAGGTGTGCATGCGCATCGTCGGAGCGTTTCTGCCGTGCCGCGGCTCGCGCCTGCTGAAGATGCATCATGCCGACCAGCTCAGCGGGGAGTGTGTCCGCACTCGCGAGATGCACTGCTGGTGTCAGGTCATCGATCCCTTCGGACAGCACAGCGTGCGCCCTGGTGCGTGCTCCCGTGCTCGTGAGTTCGCACGCCCAGTACCAGCGGGCGAACCCGACCAGGGCAGGGTTTTCGTATTGCTGCGCGAGGTCGTAACCACGCTCCGCTGCGGTGGCTGCGAGGTCGATGTAGCCGGCGCGGCTGGACACCACGCCGGCTACAAAGCATGCGGTGACGGCCGCAGTGAACGCCTGGTCCCGTTCGTCCGCTGCCACGGTCAAGGCACTGGCCTGTGATTCCGCGAGCAGGTCACCCAGGCCGTGACCCGCGAGGGAGTAGTTCGCCTGACCGCAGTGCTCACTGGCCCTGTCAGCAAGGCTCGCCAGTTCCTCCGATGGGCGCGGCGTCAAGTCCGGCACGTCCATGGGGCCGAAGTCGTTGAGCACCAGCCGGATCGCCGGCAGGCTCGCCAGCACCTCGGCAGTGCTGCGGTCCGATGCAGCAGGGTAGGGCTGTCCGGTCAGGTCGGCCACCGAGCAGCTCAGCGCTTCGGCCAGGTCCTCGATCAGGCCGCGCCGGTTGAACCCGCGCAGCCCGTTTTCCAACATCGACAGGTAGGCCGCAGTGATACCGGCAAAGCCGGCTACCACTTCTTGGCTCAACCCGCGACGACGTCGGATCATGGCAACGCGCGCGCCGATGGTCCGCGCTTCCTCAGCGTCCACTACCAGACCTAGACCTCTCCTTGCCGGGACTCCCTGCCGATGCCCCGGGGAGCTACCCCGGGGCGGAACCTCGGCAAAGAGGTGACACAAGGCTAACGCCGGTGCCGGGAACCCGCCGCGCGGTGGCGGATTCGGGCCTCGGAGGGACACCGGCGTCACAGAGGGCCGGCCACCACCCCATATGATCTCCAGCTGTCCGCACGGTGTCCGCAAGACGTCCGAAGAATGCCAACGGTGACCAACGCGGCCAAACGGTGACGGTGCAGCTCAGAGAGGGTGCGACAAGATCAGCGCAGGTCAGAAAACCGCTGGTGGCAGTCGTGGGATGCCACGGTCAGCGTCGAGGACCTCGTAGTTGACGCGTACCGCCGCGCGTCACGGAAACTGACCGCCGAGGAACGTCGCGACCTCATGCTGCCACCGATCGGTGATTGATCAATCGACTACGAGCCCTCGAACGTCGGGGCAGCTGAACCGGACACAGCGTGCGCACCATCCCGACACAGAGGACGCAGCAGCCCGACACGCCGGGAGGCTGGGAGACTCAACGGTGTGTCCCGCAGGCGTTCGCCGTTGGTGGTGCAGGTGTTGCTGTTCCTGCTGGTGACCATGTTGGGGATCGCCACCGGGAATCTGAACAACAGTCCGGGTGCGCTTCCGTGGGGGTTGGAGTTCGTGCGGCGGCAGTCGTTGCCGCTGGCCGGCGTCATCGTGTTGCTGATCATCGGGGTGATGGCCTGGCAGCATCGCGCCGAGCAGCGTTCGGCGGTGCCGGCTCGTCCGGTCTGGGATTCGGACCGCTCGCCGTTTCCGGGGCTGGAGGCGTTCACCGAGCAGGACTCGGCGGTGTTCTTCGGTCGTGACTCCGAGATCACCGAACTGCTCGAGCGTCTTCATCCGGTGGTCCCAGGGCAGGCCAACAGGCTGATCGCGGTGGTCGGCCCGTCAGGTGCGGGGAAATCGTCGCTGGTGCAGGCCGGTGTGGTGCCTCGGCTGCGGCAGCGCCGGGGCGGCTGGATCGTGGTGCCACCGGTGGTGCCCGGGGATCATCCGCTGCGCAGCCTCGCCCGAAGCCTCGCGGCCGCACGGTCCGGACCCATCGAGGACCTGCCCGACCCTCGCTTCGCCGACGAGCTTCGCGCCGCGCACAGCCACCCGAGCGCCCCGGTGTTGGTGATCGTCGACCAGACCGAGGAGCTGATCACCCTGGCCGGACCGGCCGAACGCGACACCTTCCTCGACCTACTGGCCGGCGCGCTGGATGCCGACCCGCGGCTGTGGATCGTCATGATCCTGCGGTCGGAGTTCCTGACCACCTTTCTCGGCACCAAGCATGCTCGGCTGTTCCGTGAACCGGTCATCGTGGGGACGCTGGGGCACGCCGCGCTGGTCGAGGTGATCGAACAGCCCGCCCGGCGAGCGGGACTGACCTTCGACCCGCCGACCCTGCCCCAGCGGATGGCCACCGACGCCGGCAGCGGCGACGCGCTGCCGCTGCTCGCCTACGCCTTGCAGGAGCTCTGCCTCACCGCAGGGCCAGGCGGGGTGTTGACCGGCGATGCCTACCAGCGCATCGGCGGAGTCACCGGAGTGCTGACCCGCCAAGCCGACAAAGTCACCACCGAGCTCGGTGGCCTCGATGGACCGATCCTGCCCACCCTGCTGAGGTTCGTCACCATCGGCGAGACCGAGCCCACCCGCCGCCGGGTGTCCCGCGGCACGCTGACCGAGGCCCAGTGGCGGATAGCCGAAGCGTTCATCGCCGCGCGTTTGCTGACAAGCCACACACACAACGACGACGCCATCCTCGAGGTCGCCCACGAGGCACTGTTCCGGCACTGGGCTCCCCTGCAACAGGCCATCGAGGCATCCACCGAACAACTCCGCTGGCGCGCCGACCTGGAACGCTGGGCCCGCGACTGGGACAACTCCGGCCGCCAAGACGCCTACTTACTCCGCGACGAACGACTCGAGACCGTCCAGCGCTGGACCACCTCAGACGGCGAAGTGGTGGCCAACCTTGGGCTCGTGGCGGAGTTTCTGGACCGCTCCAATCGAGCCGACCGCGCCACCATGGAGCATCTGTCGGAAACCATCGCCCGGCAGGCACTCGGAGTTGTCGATCATGATCCTGACCACAGCCTGCTGCTCGCACTCGCCGCCTACGAAGAATGCGCCCCCACGACACTCGCCATCCGGGCATTGACCGCGGCGTTGGTCGCCTCCCGGGTACGGATCGTGCTCCGTGGTCACGACGGCTGGGTTCGGGGGGTGGCGTGGGAACCAAAAGGAAGCCGACTGGCCACCGTGTCGGATGACTGCACTGCCCGAATCTGGGACGCCGACAGCGGCAGCGAACTCCTCGTGCTTCGCGGCCACAATGATGTGGTTCGACGGGTGGCGTGGGCACCAGGCGGTAAACGGCTCGCGACGGGATCGGATGACTGCACAACTCGAATCTGGAATACCGCAAACGGCCACGAACTGACGGTACTGCACGGCCACGACAATGCGATCTGGGGAGTGGCATGGTCACCAGATTGTCGGCGGCTGGCCACCACGTCACGGGACTGCACAACCCGGATCTGGAACCCTGACAACGGTCATGAACTCACGGTACTGCACGGCCACGACAATGCGATCTGGGGAGTGGCATGGTCACCGGACGGTCGGCGGCTGGCTACCGTCTCACGGGACTGCACGACCCGAATCTGGGATACCACAAACGGCCACGAACTGGCGGTACTGCGCGGTCATGGCTATGAGGTCCGCGGAGTGGCATGGTCACCGGACGGGATCAGAATTGCTACTGCGTCGAGTGATCGCACAGCTCGAATCTGGGACGCCGATAGCGGCGGCGAGCTCGTCACGCTGGGAGGCCACAATGGTGGGCTACGAGGAGTAGCGTGGTCGTCTGGCGGGGAGCGGCTGGCCAGCGCGTCGAACGACGGAACTGCACGAATTTGGGATTCCGAAACCGGCTACCAACTCGTGACCCTCCGCGGTCATAAGGGCACCGTTGCGGGAGTGGCGTGGTCGCCGGACGATCAACTGATCGCCACCGCGTCCCATGACTGGACGACCCGGATCTGGGACACCTCAGGGAGTATCGAGCTCGCCGCCTTGTACGGCCACGGTCGCGGGGTTCATGCAGTGGCATGGTCGCCGGAGGGTAGGCGGTTGGCGACTGGATCAGGAGATCAGACAGCCCGGATCTGGGACGGCGACGGGGGCAGCGAGCTCCTGGTGTTGCGAGGCCACGAAGATAGCGTTCTGAGCGTTGCGTGGTCTTCAGACGGAAAACGACTCGCCACCGGGTCGGCTGACCACACGGCCCGGATCTGGAACGTTGATAGCAATACCGTGCGCGCTGTCCTGCACGGCCACGATGACGAGGTCCGGGGCGTGACATGGTCGCCGAACGGTGAGCGACTGGCCACCGCATCACGCGACCAGACGGTCCGGATCTGGGACGCCGACACCGGCAGCGAGCTGGCGATCCTGCGCGGCCACGATGATTGGGTTCGGAGCGTGAAGTGGTCACCGGACGGGCACCGACTGGCCACTGCCTCCGGTGATCGGACGGCGCGGATCTGGGATGCTGATACCGGGAGCGAACTTTCGACACTGCACGGCCACGATGGCTGGGTTCGGGACGTGGCATGGTCACCTGATGGCCAACGCCTTGTCAACGTGTCGAATGATCGGACAGTTCGGACCTGGGATGCCGGGTCCGCTGCCGAGATCGTCGTCATCGGTGTCCACGGCCACGGAGTCGAAAGCGTGTCCTGGTCATCGGACGGCAAGCGAATCGCGTCCGCGTCACAGGACGGCATTGTCCGGGTGTGGGATGCGACGATCACCATCGAGGATCTTGTGGCAAAGGCCCACCGTCGTACCTTCCAGGAACTGAGCGCCGAGGAACGACGTAACCTCCTGCTCCCTGCGATTGACTATTGATGTAAGGGTTCTTATTCCGCGGTGACGCTTTCGTCGCGGATCGTGAGAAGAGGGACGCCCAAGGCTGGTGCGTGCATCAAGCGCTTGTCCAGAGTCAGTAAGGTAGCGCCAGTCCGGTGTGCAAGCACGACGTAGGCGGCGTCGTAGGGCGTGAGATTGTGCCGGGTGGACCACATCTCGTCGATCAGCGACGAGGTGGCGAATCGGCGAATGGGCGCGGTGACGAGGTTACGCACCGCTCGCGCTGCACAAACCTCGTCAACGAGCGATCTTGCCAGCCAGCCCCGCAACACCGAGAGAACCTCGCTGTTGATCAGATCGGGGGCGATCAGGACATGTCCGCGTAAGAGTTCTTCGACGTGGCCGGCCCGCTCACTCCGTGCGACGACCTCGGCAAGCGCCGAGGCATCAACGACGATCGTCACTGCTCGCCCAGGTGGCGTCCTCGGTCTTCCCGGCCGGCCCGTAACATCTCCACGGCTGGGGGCAGGCCAGTCACTGTTGGCTGGGTGCGCAACTCCTCGAGCCACTCGGTCTCGCTGGGCAGCGACAGATCACGTCTAATGATCTTCAAAAGGTAACTCTGCAGGTCCATGCCTTCGCGGGCGGCCCTGCTCCGCAGCGCCTCATGAAGATCCTCTGGCACGTTCTTGACCTGGATCGCACCCATACCCCTAGACTAGCATGCTCACAGCATGCCAATCTCTGTCGTGTCATGTCTGCGGTGGGTTTCAGGCTTCGAGCACGTTGCCGCCCGTGAGCTTGTGTGAGTCCGTCATCATGCAGACCGACGCGCTCGTCCTGTCCACGGTGCTGGCCGCTACAGCTCGTCCTCGGTCTGTTCTGACGAGTAGCGCCCGGGACTACTGCTCGGATTCCGGTGCTGGTTCGGCTGCTGCTGGGCCGCCTAGCACATTGAGGATCTTGGCCATCTGAGCGGAGAGATGCTCGAACTGCCGACGCTGGTTGTCTTCGATCCGGTCCAGCCGGCCACTGTGCAGGTCGAGGGTTTGTTGCAGCTCCTCGAACCGATTGTTGTGACGAAGGAGAACACCTGAGATACGGGTCTGACTATTGTTCACCTGCGACATCAGCTCGTACAGGTCGTCAAGGTCATGGCGCATCTGGTTGACCTTGCGCGGGAAGTCCGGTTGGACCGTCACGCGCAGGAGCCTAGTACGTTCAGCCTCGGTGCAACGAGGGCGCCCCGGTGGCCGAGGGCAGCCACCGGGGGGCGTCGGGTCAGTCGAACTCGCTGTTGCGGATCCCGGTGGTGAACGCGGCCCACTCGGCGGGGCGAACCGCAGGGCGGGCCCAGAGGAGTCTTTGCTGTCGCGAACGGCCCGGGCGCCGTCGGTCAGTTTCTGCCGATCAGCTTGTCGTTGTCAGCAGCTCCGAGATCACCGCCAGGCTCTCGTCAGCACCGAGGGCCTGGTCTCGGGCCGATCAGGGTTGCGCCGACACAGGACCAGGTGGACGGACCTGGTCATGATCACTCAGATCTGCCAGGACAGCGGCGAGGCTCCGAGCTGAGAGCACGGTGAGGGGGTGGTCGTCGCCCAAGATCCGGCGGCAGCGGGTATGGGTCTCCTCGGCGAGCTGACGGGCCCGCTCGTACTGCCCCAACTCCCGTAGGTAGTCAGCGAAGCCGTATGCCGAGAGCAGGGTGTTGGGGTGGTCGTCGCCGAGGACCCGCCGCATACGGGTCAAGGTGTCCTCGCCGAGCCGTAGGGCCCGCTCATGCTGGCCCAGCGCCCGTAAGTTGGGGGAAAGACTGTCGGCCAAGCGCAGGGTGAGGGGGTGGTCGTCGCCCACGGCCTGACGGCACCGGGTGAGGGCGTCCTCAGCGAGCTGGCAGGCCCGCTCGTGGTGCCCCAGTGCCCCCAGGTTGAGGGCAAGACCGGCAGCTAATTGCAGAGTGTGAGGGTGGTCGTCGCCGAGGACTCGGCGGCACCGGGTGAGAGTGTCCTCGCCGAGCTGGCAACCAGGCTCGTACTTCTCCAGCGTCCACAAAATGAAGGTGAGATTACCGGCCGAGATCAGGGTGTCCGGGTGGTCATTGCCCAGGACACGGCGACGGCGAGTGAGGGTGTCCTCAGCGAGTCGCCGGGCCGGCTCGAATCGCCCCAACATCCACAAACCGAGGGCGAGGTTGTGGGCCAATTTCATGGTGAGGGGGTGATCCGCACCAAGCCGGGAACGGCGCAAGTCCAGGGCGCGTTCGTACAGCGGCCTGGCAGTGGCGGGTTCCCCCCGAGTGTGCAGATACGTGGCGGCGCGGTGGAGTAGCCAGTCGACGTCCTCCTCGACCCCAGCGAGGATGCGGTGGGGGTCGGTGGCGACCAGGACGTGCGGGAGCAACTGGCGCCAGACCGGCCAGGCCGGTGGGTTGTCCCACGGGTCATCCGGAACTGCGGCGCGCAGCAGCCGAACCGCCACGGCGGGCAGGTCCTGCTGTTGGTGGGGCTGGGCACGCAGGATCGCCGCGAGCAGCCGGTGCAGCACCAGAGTGGCGGACTCGACATGGGCCAGCCCGCGCCGGCGCAGCAGTCGGGTCAGCTCAGCGAACGCCAGCGGATCCGCGACCATGGTCGCGAGGGAGCCGGGCAACACAGCGACGTGGGCGGTGAACAGAGTCAGCGGGATCGGCTCCGGCGCCAGGTAGGCGGCCAGGGTGAGCAACACCCGTGCGGCCGGCGACTGGGCGGCCAGCCGGTCGAGGGCGAGCTGGACGCTGGCGGCCAGCGACACCGGATGCGTGGCGCTGGCGCCTTGGGCCAGCAGCTCCGTGGTCCGCTCCGCGAGCAGCGCGAGGTAGCCCGCCACGTCGATCGCGGAGTCGGCCAGGTACGCCCCGGCCTGGGCCAGTGCCAGCGGCAGATCCCCCAGGGCCTCCGCGACCCGCTCCGCCTCGCCGTCGGTCAGCTGCGGGGCGTGGCGACGCAGCAGGATGATCGACTCATCCCGGTCGAGCACCTCCACGCCCATCGAGCCGGCCAGCTCGCGCCAACCGGGGTTGCGGGACGTGATCAACACCCGCCCGCCGCCTCTGGGCAGGTAGCGGGCCAGCGCGGCGGGATCCTCGGCGTTGTCGAAGATCAGGAGCCAGCGGTCCCGCTCCTGCAGCGTCCCCAGTAGCCGTACCACCGCCACGGTCACCGGCTCGGTCCCGCTTGCCACCCTGAGGGCACGGGCCAGCTCGGCCATCCGGTGGGCCACCAGCGACGGCTCCTCCGCGGGAACCCACCACACCACGTCGTAGTCGGCTGCGTAACGGTGGGCGTACTCGATGGCCAGTGCCGTCTTCCCGATCCCGCCCATCCCGTGCAGAGCCAGCACCGACCCGGCGGCGTGCACTGCGGCGAGCAGTTCCTCGCGTCCGGTGAACACCTGGCTGCGGGCCGGCACGTTCCACACCCGCCCGTTCTCGGACCGGGCCGGCGGCAGGTCCCGCAAGGCCGCGAACAGCACCTCGCTGAGCTCCTCCGGTGTCCGGACCGTCGCCGTGGTCAGCCCGCCCTCCGCCAGCCGGGCTCGGAACGCCTCCTGCCGCGCGGCGTAGCGCACATCGACGAACAGGTCCTTCGGGCCCTCGGCATCTTCATCCAGAAAGATCACCAGCCGCGGCAGGCCCGCCTCGCCGGCCACCTGGAACTCCCACTCTGTGTAAGACAGCTCCGGGTGATCGGCCACCGGCGTGCCGTAGCGAAACCCGACCACCGCCACGTACACGTCCGAGGCCGTCACGGCGTCCCGGCATACCTGCGCAGGCTGCTCATCCCGCGGCC
Source organism: uncultured Actinomycetota bacterium (assembly GCA_963712995.1). Lineage (GTDB taxonomy): Bacteria > Actinomycetota > Actinomycetes > Mycobacteriales > Pseudonocardiaceae. The sequence goes on from CAVQKH010000023.1 coordinate 11,223, forward strand.
CGAAATAGGCCATCTCCGTGATCGCGTCCCCGGCCCGGGACACCGCCCGCTCCGCCGCCGCCACGAACGACCGACCCGCGGGCAGCCGCCGCAACTCCGAGGTATGACTCACGAACACCCGCCGCGGTCGCGCCACGACGTTCAGCATCCCACTCCACACCGAGATCACCAGCAGGCATATCGCCTCCCAGTGCACTCAGAGCAGGAGCCCGCAGCGCACCGGGGAGTATTCACCCATGGGGCATGCACCCCAGAAATCCAGTGGGGTGTGTCAGTCACTGGGCCCTTCCGCTGCTGTCGACTCGGAGGCGGTGTAAACCGCCGACTCCGAGGGGTCCCAGCAGCTCGCCGCGGATCTGGCGCCACACCACGCAGGGAAACCGGCGCCGACGCCACAGACCACGCCACCTCACCCGGCGGCAAGCCCGGCACCGACCCGCCGAGGTGGGCTCATGGTGCACCAGCACGAAACGCAACGCAGCGAGCAGGCGCGGATGATGACCCGCTCGCTCCAGCTCGGCGAGGCTTTCCCACACCGAATCGACCATCACTTGGGCCAGGGGGCGCTCGGCCAGCCAGGCCACGGTCGGAGCCGATAGGTGCAGGGTGGCCTCCACTCTGGACATCGGCGAAGTGGTGGCCGGGTCGATACCGCGCTGGGTGGGCAGTGTCGAGGGCATCAGTCACCGCCCGGCACCGCGTCGAGCACGCGGAGCAGGTACGGGGGCACTCTGATCACCAGGAACCCCTCGGCGACCACGTCGACGAGCATCTCCTCCACCACCGTGGGCAGACCCAGCTCATCGGGGTGAGCGGCTGAGCCGGACCGTCTCATCGGCTCTCACCTGCCACGCTGCCGGTCAGCGGCGGGCGGCGCAACAAGGGATGCAGGTGCGTGCCAGGGGAGCGAACGGGCAGGCGGG
>CAVQKH010000024.1:0-45623 GCA_963712995.1 uncultured Actinomycetota bacterium
CGTGGACGACCCGTATCAGTGGCTGGAGGACGTGGCCGGCGAGCAGGCGCTGTCCTGGGTGCGGGAGCGCAACGCCGAGGCCGTCGAGGAGCTGACCGGCCAAGGGCGGTTCGAGGCGCTGCGCACCGAGATCCGCGAGGTGCTCGACTCGACCGACCGTATCCCCTATATCAGCCGGCGCGGCCAATACCGGTACAACTTCTGGAAGGACCGCGAGCACCCCCGCGGCCTGTGGCGGCGCACCACGCTCGCCGAGTACCGCAAAGAGCAACCGGACTGGGAGATCCTGCTCGACATCGACGCGCTGGGCCGCGCCGAGGACGAGAACTGGGTCTTTCACGGCGCGCAGTGCCTGCGGCCGGACTACCGGCGGGCGCTGGTCACGCTCTCGCGGGGCGGCGCGGACGCGGCGGTGGTACGGGAGTTCGACCTCGAGCGCCGCGAGTTCGTCACCGACGGCTTCGAGCTTCCCGAAGCGAAGTCCAGCGTCGATTGGATCGATGCCGACCACCTCTACGTCGCCACCGACTTCGGTTCCGGGACGCTCACCACCAGCGGTTATCCGCGCACCGTTCGGCTATGGCGGCGCGGCACGCCGCTGGCCGAGGCCGAGCCGGTGTACGAGGGTAAGCCCGATGACATCTGCGTCTACGCCTACCACGACGACACCGAGGGTTTCGAGCGCGACTTCGTCGGGCGGATACCCGAGTTCTACCGCTGCGAGCTCTACCTGCGTTCCGGGGAGCAACTGCGCCGCGTTGAGGTGCCCGACGATGCGATGACCAGCGTGCACCGGCAGTGGTTGCTGATCGAGTTGCGCAGCGAATGGACTCCTCGGCAGACCTACCCGGCGGGGTGCCTGCTGGTGGCCGACTTCGACGAGTTCATGGCGCGGGGCGCCGAGGGCGCGGGGTTGCGGGTGCTGTTCACCCCCGATGAGCGGACCTCGTTGTGCAGCTACAGCTGGACCCGTCACCACCTGATCCTCGACATGATGCACGATGTGGTCAGCCACCTTTCGGTGCTGACGCCGGCGCAGGACTGGTGTGCCACGTCGTTGACTGGCACACCGCCGCTGTCCAGCGTGAGTGCCGCGGGCACCGATCCGGACGTCGACGACGAGTACCTGCTCAACGTCAACGGCTTCCTGACCCCCTCCACCCTGGCCTGCCATCGGGACCCTGGGCGCCGGTCCGGTGGAAGTGCTCAAGCAGGCACCGTCCTTCTTCGACGCCGCTGGCCTGCTCGTGCACCAGCACTTCGCGGTCTCCGACGACGGCACCCGGATCCCGTACTTCGTGGTGGCACCCGACTCGCCGGTGCCGCCCGGCGGGTGGCCGACGCTGCTGTACGGCTACGGCGGCTTCGAGATATCCCTGCAGCCCGGTTACCACGGTGCCCTCGGCCGGGCCTGGCTGGCCCGCGGTGGCTGCTTTGTCAGCGCCAATATCCGCGGCGGCGCAGAGTACGGGCCGCGCTGGCATTCCGCCACGCTCAAGCACAACCGGCATCTGGTCTACGAGGACTTCGCCGCGGTGGCCCGGGATCTGGTCGCCCGCGGCCTGACCACGCATGCTCGCCTCGGTGCGGAAGGCGGCAGCAACGGCGGGCTGCTCATGGGCGTGATGCTCACTCACTACCCGGAGCTGTTCGGCGCCATCGTCGCCGCGGTTCCGCTGCTGGACATGCTGCGGTACCACACGCTGCTGGCCGGCGCCTCCTGGATGGCCGAATACGGCGATCCCGACGACCCGGCCGACCGCGAGCACCTGCTGCGCTTCTCCCCGTACCACCAGCTGCGCGCCGAGCGCCGCTACCCACCGACGCTGCTCACCACCTCCACCCGCGACGACCGGGTGCACCCCGGCCATGCCCGCAAGCTGGTGGCCCGGATGCGGGAGTACGGCCTGCCGGTCAGCTACTACGAGAACATCGAAGGCGGCCACGGCGGCGCCGCAGACAACGAGCAGGCCGCTTTCATGTCCGCGCTGGCCTACGAATTCCTCTGGCGCCACCTCACCAGCTGATGCGTTGACGGCATCGCACTGGATTTCCGGGTGCTCCCGTACGAGCGGACCGCTCCTGTGTGGTGGGGATCACGGCGTGATGACACCGGGTTCATCGCGATCACTCAGCCCCAGCACCGAGATCGTAGCCAGTACAGGCAGTAGTCGGCTATAGTGGCTGGCAGTTCCGCTGCATGTCCCAGCGGATTTCAGTCGCTCTCCAGTGGGCAAGATTATCATAGCATTACTTATATGCTAATTCCGATAGTAGCCGGTCTCATGTTGTTGTTCCTTTTAATTCTCCCTTCGGGATATCGCGACTATTTGCAGTCAGAGAAAGGGTAGACGGGCGCCTGATGGTCAGCGATCGTGGAACGTTGCGCGATAGTCGGTGCGCGTCGCGGTGCCTCGGTGCGGTATCAGGATTCCTGCTCAAGTTGATCCGGGAATCGACAGGGCTCACCCAGGTCCAATTGGCCGAGCAGCTCGGCGTGGATGTGGCTAGCGTGCAGGGGTGGGAGAGCGGACGCCGGCCGCTGGCGGCTCTGCGCGCCGCGGATCTGGTGCGGCTACGGGTCCGGTTGTTGCAACGCGGTGCGCAACCCACCTTGCTCGCGACGCTGGAGGACGCCATCCATGCGGATCTGGTTATCGCGGAAACAGTGCAGGGGGGTGGCCGGCTGGGCAATACCGACGGGCACCCGCTGGGTGCGACTGTTCATCAGTGCACGGTGAGCAATCTGATCACATGGCCGTTCACGGGGATAGTGCCCACATCGGTGCGGGATCTCATGACGGTGCGGGTGCGTCGTGGACCCGTCCCGGACCGGCCTGCCCTCGCTGCGGATGTGCAGGAGAGCTTCTTCGATCACCTCCTCGTGACCGCGGACGCGACCCCTCGTGAAGACACCGCGCTGGCCCGTCGGCAATCCATCTACATGCTCGGTTTCGATACGCGGGCGAGCACGGCTGAATGGCTGCGCGTCGAGCATTCTCGCGCCATGCGGGATGCCGGGCGCACCGATCAAGTCCCGTCCTGGGTGGTCGTTCGGTCCTCTGCCGTCGCATTGGCCAACGGTGGCGATCGCGACCCGCTGCGGGCATTCCTGCGGCATGCGCTGGCCACCAACCGACTGGAGCAGGCGAATCTCAACTACTGGGCCTACTGGGTGGGTGAGATCGACGGCGTCCAGGTTGATGATGAGTTCATGGGTCGTATCGATCCACAATCCTGGAATGGTGGTCGCCTGCTGGCGCACCTCCTGGAAATTCTGCGTCCTGGTTCGGGGAATGTTGAACTCGACCTGCACACGGTGTGGTCGCTGCTGCTCGCCCATCCCGCCCTGCTCAGTGGTTATCCCCGTTTGCGAGCTGCCACGGCCAAGATGCTCGAAGAGCTTGCCGTGGATCCGGATCTCAGCCTGCAGGCGCGACGTGAATTGTCAGACATTGCCTACGCCGTACGCCTCGCGCAGCGATAGATCGCGTACAACGAGTAGGTAGGTTCATCGCGCTGGAGGATCCAGCCGTTGCTGTCTCAAACTTCGCCTTCGAGCGTTTGCTCAACAGGTCCCGGAGAACTGGCTGGCGCATGTGGGCGTTCGAGATGTCGAGTCGGTCACGAAGACGGTATGTCGTGGATCGGGTATCGAGACAACGTGATGAACCCTGACTGGCGCGCAATGTTTCCTGGTTACTGACCAGGGGGGGTCCCCGGATACCTTTTTTCCCGCTGTGCGTACTCGTACTGGTGGCCAGTTAACTTTTGGGCGTTTTCTGATGTATCATTCATTTGTTGCCAATGGCAAAGAGATTACGTACCTTGTTCTCATTGTTCCTGGGGAATCTTCATAAATTTCGCGCGGATCGGAGGTGTCGGTATTGAGAGAGATGACTGTCCTGGCTGGAGATCCGGTGGTGTCTGTGGAGACTGACAGTCCAGATCTGGTAATCGCAAAGCGGCTGCTCGACCATGCCAAGCTATGTGGATTCGAGTTCCAGCGAACTGCGCCGGGCGAGGACGGTCCTCTGGTGGGACACCGGGTCAGCAACAGCTGGGTGGACCTCATCCACATCGAAGGATTCAATCGAGACTGTTTCGCATTGCGAAAGCGGAGATCGCGCCTGATTATTCAAGGTGATGGGTTGGTGGAACGTCGGGTCGATGGCCGAGCGATCGATGTGCTCAACGAGGTATTGACCTGGGAAATGGGGTCATGACCTGACGATCACTCCCGCGATTGATGACGCCTCGACGCTCTGGCGCGGGCGATCTCGCACAGTGTGCGGTCACGTCGTATCCGTGCACCGGATTCTCCTGGTCGGGACCAGCGATGGTGCACGGATACGGCATGGCGCCCACTCCGAAGTCGAAACGCCCCGTTTCGGTATTCATCAAAATTTCTGTCAGGTTGAACTTCAATTTGATGTTTGTCAAGATAAAAAGGGTGTCGAAGCAGGTGGAGCTACCGGTGTCGTACTACTCACCGATGACCCGCGAGCCGTTGGCGATCGACGAGGCCGAGCGGCTCGCTCGGATGTTCAAAGCGCTCAGTGACCCGATCCGGCTACGACTGCTCAGCATGATCGCCAGTCACGAGGGCGGCGAGGCGTGCGTCTGCGAGCTGACCGACGGTGGGTTCACGGTGACCGGTCCCACTATCAGTCACCACCTCAAGGTGCTTCGCGAAGCCGGGCTAATCGAGGGTGAACGCCGCGGCACGTGGGTCTATTACCGGGCTAAGCTGGCTGCGCTGAGCGCGCTGGCTGCGGTGCTCCACGTCGAGCGGCCCGACCGGGTGCGAGCGTGAGACGATCTGCCGCGGGCCGATGCGCTGCTGGATGGCCGGGCTGCGCGGGCACGCCTCGGCTGCACCGCTGGCCTTCTGGGGGTTTTGTGCACTGCTGCGGGTGATCGTGGACGACGATGGGCAGCCGGCTGAATTCCTGCGCACCGCGCCGATTCCGACCTCACCACCTGCGCCGTTCTCGTCGTCGGCGCCGGGTCGGCAGGTCTGACCACCGCTGGCGCCCTGGCCCGGCACGGCATCGACGTGCTGGTCGTCGAGCGGCACGAGGGCACACCCGTTTCCCAAGGCCACCAGCGTGAGCACCCGGACGATGGAGCTGCTCCGCACCTGGGGTCTGGAGCGGCGGGTCCGTGCGGGCGCCATGCACCTGCGGCCGGCCGTGGCGGTGTCCGACACCGTGGTCGACCCACGGCAGATCGACGAGCGCGGTGGACTGGTCGGCGACGCGGTCGGCATTGCGAACGGCAGTCTGGCTGGTCCTGGGCCGTCCCGGCCTGGCACCGGTCACCCTGCGCCGGGCCGACGACGTTTCAGCAGCGAGCGCTTTCCTGGTCGAGCACTTCGGGTTCCACGAGGACATGGCAGCCGACGGATTCGCCTCACTGAGCCGCCCGGATGCCGGGATGAACGTTGTGTTCCTTCGCCGCGGTCTGCCGACCCTGCCCGCCGACCAGCGCGATGACCACGCCCGTGGCCTCATCCTCGTTTTCGTCGTCGACGATCTCGAAGGGGAACTGGCCCGGCTGCAGGACGAGGGCGTGGCTATCACCATGCCACTCACCGCGGAGGAGTGGGGCGAGCGCGCCTTCCAGGTCCGCGATCCCAACGGCGTTATCGTCCAACTCCTTGACTGGAATGCGGCCTAGGAACCGCGTTGCCGTGCGAGGTGAGGTAGTTGTGGAGGTCAAAGCGGCGGGTCAGGCGGCGCAGGCGGGCGCTGCGCCATGGCCAGACGGTGGTGTTGCGGCCGGCATCGTCCAGGAACCAACTGTGGCAGCCACCCCGCGCCCACACCGTGCGCGCCATCCGGGTCTGGACTTGGCGCACAAAGGCCTCCTGCGCCTGCGGCCGCACCTCCACCGCCGCGAGCTGGTGGGTCTGCATCAGTCGTAGCGCCTCGAGCACGTACTGGGTCTGGCTCTCGATCCCGAGCAGCACCGAGTTGTGTGCCAACGCGCTGTTCGGTCCGGCGAGCAGGAACAGATTGGGAAACCCGGCGACCGTGGTGCCCAGATAGGCCTGGGCGCCGGTCCGGCGCCAATCGTCGGTGAGCATCCGGCCGTCCCGGCCTCGGATGCGCCGCGCCATCAGCATCTCGGTGGCGCGGAACCCGGTGCCGAAGACGAGGGCGTCGACGTGGCGCTCGGTACCGTCGGCGGTGACCACCGAGCGCTCCCGCACTTCATGGATCGCTTCGGTAACCAACTCGACGTGCTCGCGGCCCAGCGTCGGGTAGAAGGTGCTCGAGCGCAGCACCCGCTTGCAGCCCATGGCGTAGGTCGGCGTCAGCTCCGCGCGCAGGACCGGCTGCGGCACCTGCCGCCGCAGGTGCCAGCGGGCGAGCAGCCCGACCGCCCGCATGATCCCGGGATGGGTGAAGCCGATGAGCGCGCATTCCCGTCCCCAGTGCAGCCCGGCTCGTGTCGCACTCTGCAGCCAGGGGAATCTCCGCAGGGCCCGGTGCTCGGCAGGGCCGCGCAGCCGGTTGCGTTGCGGTAATACCCACGCCGCGGTGCGCTGGAAGACGTGCAGGGCGGCGACCCGGTCGGCGATCGCCGGGATGAGCTGCACGGCGGAGGCGCCGGTGCCGATCACCGCGACCCTGGACCCGGTGAGGTCCAGGGAATGGTCCCAGCGGGAGGTGTGAAAGGCCGCGCCGGTGAAGCGCTCAAGGCCGGGCAGGGCGGGGAACGCGGGTTCGCTGAGCTGGCCGGTCGCCGACACCAGCACGCTCGCGGTGAATGCGCCGCCGGAGGTCTCGATCGACCAGCGGGCCCGGCCGGCGTCCCAGCCTGCCGCCAGTACCTCGTGGCGCAGCCGCAGATGGCCGCGTAGCCCGAAATGGTGCACGCAGTCGTGCAGGTACTGGTGGATCTCCTGTTGTGGGGAGAAGCTGCTGGTCCAGCCCGGGTTGGTAGCGAAGGAGAAGGAGTACAGCGTGGACGGGACGTCGCAGGCGCAGCCCGGGTAGGTGTTGTCTCGCCAAGCACCACCGATGTCCTCGGCTCGTTCCAGCACCACGAAGTCCTCGAGGCCGTGGTGTTTGAGCTGGATCGCCATGGCCAGCCCAGCGAACCCGGAGCCGATGATCGCCACCCGGACGTGCGGCGGGTCATCCATCCGCGGCGTCCTCACCTTCGGCTGATCGGCTGGCGACGTGCACCCGGCACGCTCCTTCACGGTAGCCGCTGAGAAGTCTGCTGGCTCGTCAACTGCTGACCCCTAGTCAAGCCTCTGATCACACGAGCTCCAGGTCTCAGGTGCGCTTTCGCTGGAAGGTGCGGATGCCGAAGGCGACTGCGGCGATCGAGAGCCCCACTGCGACGTCGAGATCCAGTCCGAGCGCGACAGACCTACAAGAAGAGCGACCTCTATTGCCTCGCTCGGCGTGCGGGAGATGCTGATCCTGCACCCGGAGGAGTGCGGTCTGACGTTCTCGGCGCGCAGTTAGCCACCGCCGATGGTCGGCTGCGGATCACCTGGCAGGACGGCGCCGCGAGGTCCGCCGTCCGCATCCGAGCTGGGGTTGACGTGACTAGTTCGGCCTCTGAGTCGAGAGCGTTGGTGTATGGTCAACAGGTGACAACGGAGCGGTTTAGTGAGATGAAAAACAACTCGGGATCAGCAACCAGATGGTCAAGAATGTACCGCGGAGAAAAAAATCGCAAATCGTGCTCGCGACGACTCTCATGCTTATGACGGTGGCATGCGGCGGTTCGGAAGTATCAGCTGTTCCACTGGCACAGCGGGGAATCTGGATTGGCGCCTATGTTCCACCGGCGCCATGGGAGTCAATGGATGCTGTGCGCAACTTGGAGCGCAGCATCGGGAGGAGGTTGGACCTGGTTCATGTATACAAGTCCTGGGGAGATCCCTGGGGACGATACCATGATCAGACTATTCGGGAGTTGACGCTGGCCACCGCCGATAATCGCCGAGTCTTGATAACATGGGAGCCGTGGGTTCAATCTCAAGGTGTGAACCAGCCAAATTTCAGCTTGGCTAATCTTGCGGCAGGAATGCACGACTCCTATATGCGATCATGGGCGTACGGCCTCCGCGACTTCCCGGGCATCGTGTACTTGCGTCCCATGCATGAAATGAATGGCGACTGGTATCCCTGGGCGGGCGGAGGGGTCAATAATAATAGTGCCATGGATTATATCGCAGCATGGCGTCATATGCACGATATCTTCAGGCGAGAAGGGGTAAGAAACGTTCGTTGGGTATGGTCGCCATACGCATTGGATGTGCCTGAAAAAAATAAGTTTGAAGCGTATTATCCCGGCAAGGAATATGTCGACATCCTTGCCTTTGACGCCTATAACTGGGGTGTGCAAAATGATAATTCAGTGCACCTCGGTGAGCAACGCTGGAAGGACGTAGATGAATTGATGCTGCGTCCGTATCAGCGCCTCACTAAAATCGGGCCTCAGGCTGTGTGGCTGACCGAGGTAGGCTCAGCTGAAGAGGGTGGGGATAAGGCTGGATGGTTGCGGGAGCTTTTGGGATCGCACGGTTATAGCAGGATACGCGCAGTGGTATTTTTTAATGCCGATAAAGAACGAGACTGGCGAATCACGTCCTCGGCCGGTGCGACCGCTACCGTCACGCGCATGCTGGCGGGAACCCGCCCAGGAATCGAGGCGGACATAGTCTGCCCGCCTGGCCCACGGCAATAATTTTCATTCGGCAGAACAGGGTTCACGCGGTCAGCGATGACGTGGTCATCAAAAGGCTGATTGGGCAAGGCTCCGTGATTACCGTTCGGTCGCAATCCGATCCGTAGGCTCCGTCGCGGGGGCTAACGTTTCGAGTTCCTGTTGAGATGATAATCGGAACAGTGATCTGATCGCCTGGCGGACGTTGATACCGTGCCAGCCGAGTGGCACAAAAGAACCCAAAAATACCACGGTTATGAGTATCCAGTAGATGATGTCTGGACGCAGAATACTGTGCACGCCGCGAACTACGGTCGCGTACAGGCACGCCGCGATAAGGATTGAGGATACTAAGATGTGAGGAAGTGTCGCACGCCAATACCACTGGTGGACGTCGTTCTTCCGCGTTACCCGGTACACCGGCTTGCGATGCGGACCGTAGGCAATTGCTTTCAGTACTGCCTTCATGGACACGAACATCAAGCCGAGCCACATTCGACGGATCGCGAATAAATTCTTTGTACCAGACTCTTTGGCCATCGCCCAGATGAACAATTCTATAGAAAGAACATAGGGAGAGAAATGAATAAAATATTCATATGGGGTAGCCTTGACCGGCTCCGTGCCCAGGACGACATAGATCGTTGACATGATGTAGAGAATCGACATCGAAAATCCTTGACAATAGAACATCGCCATGTCAAGAAATTGTAGCTTCTGACGTAATTTCATCCCTTCCATGGGGCGCCAGATAAGTAATCGCATCGTGTCGAGCGCCCATGTGCCACGTTGTTTGTATAAGTTTCCCAGATCTTCAGGTGCATGCTGAGCCTTAGCGCCAACAATGGAAACAAAGATCCCTCGCCAGCCACGTTTAAGTGCTTCCATGCCTGACTGCAGATCTTCAACAAGATTCCAGAACGGGAAGCCTCCGATATTATCAAGGGCTCGACGTTGCCAGACGACTCCTGAACCACACGGGAAGACCGCGTTGGCTGCATGGCGGCCGCGCATTACGCCTCGGTAGAAGAGGTGTTCTTGATTATTAAAGGGATCACCGGGGCTGACTCGCGCTTCCTTGATAGTTTGAACAAATGCGGCGCCTGCATCGGCCTGGAGCGGACCGAGCGTCCTGCGAAGGAATAAGGGGTCTCCCACCTCGTCGTCTGCATCACGCGTTTCGATATACTGAATGTCGGGATACTCTTTGCCTAGAAGATCAAGTGCGGAGTTCAGATTGCCCGCTTTCGCGTCTCCTCGACGATCACTCGATCCTCGAATCGGTGGCCGGTGATAGCGGATGGTCGCGGTTGGATACGTGTCAACTAATGAAAAAGTCATGGATTCCATGTCATGACTTGCTGCATCATCGCTGACCACTATGACGACAGCGTCATTTGGCCAGTCCTGCTTGAGGACCGAAACGAGAGTTCGTCGAACCATATCTGGAGGCTCGCCGCAGGTAGGCACTATTACTGCCACCGGAGGTTCGGCTCCGCGAGGGACCTCAACTGTGGGGGAGGGCATCCATTGCCAGTTGTTAAACGCGCTGACGTGAACCTGGACGACGAGATAAAGAAAGGCGACGATGAAGGGAACGGACAGCAATGGATGTTCATAATCGGCATTCAAGATTAACCAAGGGGTATACCATGCCGCAGAAGAAACGACGAAGATAATTGCAAGTTGGACCCGCCAATGGCTTGAACGAGCCTGCCGCATTTTCTCGCGTCGTTTATTCATGTTATGTCGTTGCATGGAATCCTCGGCGTTCTCTTAACATTCTGCGAATGTCGAGGATTCAAAAATAGCGTGCAACGGCCTCCTTTCGGGCTTCGAATCTGAAAAAGTGTCGGGTAGGTGTAAGGTTCACGACACTCTTATGGTTTAAGTGCCGCGCATGGGTGGCCGCGGCGGTCGTGAATGTTCAGCGGGCTAATTTTTCGCTGTCTTGCATGTTTCAATGAGAGGTGTGATCGCGTTCTTACGCTGCTCCGTGAATGAATTGACCGTACGGCGCAGCCCTTCTTCGAAGTGAATTTCTGGGTGCCATCCGAGGAATTTCTGCGCTCTAGTAATTACCGGGCGTCGCCGCAGCGGGTCGTCGATCGGAAGCGGCTGGCACTCGATTGACGAGGTTGAACAGGTTATCTGCAAAACCCGTTCTGCCAGCTCGGAAATAGACCGTTCATCGGGATTGCCGAGATTGATGGGCCCCTCTTCGGTTGAGTCGATCATAGAACGGATTCCTCGGATCAGATCATCGACGTAACAGAAGCTTCGGGTCTGCGTGCCGTTGCCATTTATCGTTATCGGCGTACCGCTAAGAGCCTGCCCGATGAAAGTCGTGATGACACGCCCGTCGTCCGGCCGCATGCGGGGTCCGTAGGTGTTGAAGATGCGGATCACGCCGACATCGAGATTCAAGGTGCGCCGATATGCGAAGGTCAAGGCTTCGGAAAACCTCTTGGCCTCGTCGTAGACACTTCTGGGTCCAATCGGATTTGCATTTCCCCAGTAGTCCTCCGGCTGTGGGTGTACTAACGGATCTCCATAGATCTCGCTAGTCGATGCAAGAATAAAACGGGCATTTCGCCGATGTGCGAGACGTAGGAGATTTTCCGTTCCACGGCTTCCTGCGGCCAGTGTTTGGAGCGGTAGGCGATTGTAGTCAGGTGGCGCTGCGGGGCTAGCAAGATGGACGACGACATCGACAGGTCCGCGTAGTTCTTCATCGGTGCTCACATCTTGTTCAACAAATCGGAATCGAGGCTCGGAAAACAGATGAGTGATATTGCAGATCTGCCCCGTCGACAGATTGTCCACGCATGTAACCGAGTTTCCGTCCGCGATTAAACTGTCGCAAAGATGGGAACCTAAGAAGCCTGCACCGCCCGCTACAAGAACGCGCATCGATTTCCTCATGCCTCTCTCTCTGTTTCGCAGCCTTCGGGAAGAATCTCATGATGAATTCAGGTCCAATTCGGTGCCCAGTTCCACATTTGGAGAAGCCCAGATGGGCCCTGCGGATTGGCGAAGGCGCGCTGATGGAACTAGGGACGCGTTCGCTGAAATATTTGGATCCGCCGGTTATTCGAAATCTGTCACCACTTTGATCGGTGTCGTCATATCACCGTTTCCTCTTCCATGGTCCGCCCTCCTCCTTGGCAGAAACGTCTTGTCGATTTTTTGCCGCGGGAACCCATTCTCCGATTCACGTGACGCCGATCGTCGCACCAGGGCGCTATCGCTTCTCGAATGCGGTTTTTCGCATGTGGCCTATGGTTGTTCTCGCAGGTGCGAGCATGCTTCGGATCGCATCGCTCCTGATTGTGATCGTAATTCCCCTTCCCTGGAGGTCCGACCGGCTCGGATGACCTACGTGTGCTTGATTGTGAGATCGCGTCGAGTCCGACCGATCATAAGCACTGCATACGTGCTTTAGCTCCACAGGGTGGTTTGTGCACGTATAATGACAATCGTCATTTCGTCGGATGTGTAACTAATATCGGAATTTTTCACCCGGATGGCGTAGCATATCCGCGAACCAGTCACGACTCGAATACTCACTGCTCGGCAAAATTTATTTCTTGCATGTCGATATGCACTCTCTGCGGCAGCTTCTCGTCTGTATTTTCAATAATGTTTTTTTAGAATCGGTCAGTTTCTAGTCGGGATACGCGTGTAAAGTGAGGCCTGGCTGGTGATCTCCGTCCGGCGATGAACGAAGCCCTGTTGGTGTTCGTCGCCCGGCTCTCGTCCCCGCAATTCTGTAATTCTCCACCGGTGCGTTGGGTTCAGTTTACGTGTGACGTTGTTGATCGTGATCTGGTTCGTGGCGCGCGCTGCGTTGACCAATTCCAGCACAATCGAGTGGTTGAGGGTCTGCTCTGCTCACCAGACCGCACCCGAGATCGGCACCTTCGGCTCGCCGATCTACGCCGCGCCACGGTAGGTCGAGCTGGAGATCCCCGCGGGGTACGGTGTTGCGGTTGCCCCATAGGCTGGGCGGCATGAATGCACCCGTGCTCACCGCGGTGGCCTGGCCCTATGCCAACGGGCCACGGCACATCGGCCATGTCTCCGGTTTCGGTGTCCCGTCGGACATCTTCGCGCGCTACCAGCGGATGGCCGGCAACCGGGTGCTCATGATCTCGGGGACTGACGAGAACGGAACCCCGATCCAGGTGCAGGCCGACGCCGAGGGCGTCACCCCCCGCGAGCTCGCTGACAAGTACAACCGGCTGATCGTGGGGGACCTGCAGGGTCTGGGCCTGTCTTACGATCTGTTCACCCGGACCACCACGGCCAACCACCACCGGGTAGTCCAGCAGCTGTTCGGCGCCCTGTACCGCAACGGCTACATACTGACGCGCAGCGCGCTCGGCGCGATCAGCCCCTCCACCGGGCGGACCCTGCCCGACCGCTACATCGAGGGCACCTGCCCGATCTGCAGTTATGACAGCGCCCGGGGCGATCAGTGTGACAACTGCGGCAACCAGCTCGACCCGGCCGACCTGATCAATCCGCGGTCCCGGATCAACGGTGAGACCCCGAAGTTCGTGCAGACCGAGCACCTGTTCCTCGACCTGCCCGCGTTCACCAAGGCGCTCGGGGGGTGGCTGTCCACCCGCACCGAGTGGCGACCCAACGTGCTCAAGTTCTCCCTGAACCTGCTCGACGACCTGCGTCCGCGGGCGATCACCCGCGATCTGGACTGGGGCGTGCGGGTCCCGCTGGAGGGCTGGCGTGACGCCCCGATGAAACGCCTCTACGTCTGGTTCGACGCGGTGATCGGGTACCTGTCCGCGTCGGTGGAGTGGGCGGCGCGCTCGGGTGACCCGGATGCCTGGCAGGCCTGGTGGTGCGACCCGCAGGCCCGCTCGTACTACTTCATGGGCAAGGACAACATCACCTTCCACTCACAGATCTGGCCTGCCATGCTGCTCGGCCACAACGGCGCAGGGGAACGTGGCGGCGAGCCCGGGGCGTTCGGCGTCCTGAACCTGCCCACCGAGGTGGTGTCCAGCGAGTACCTGACCATGAGCGGCTCGAAGCTGTCCACTTCCCGGGGCACGGTGATCTACGTCGGGGATTTCCTGCGCGAGTTCGGCCCGGACGCCCTGCGCTATTTCATCTCGGTGGCCGGTCCCGAGACCCAGGACACCGATTTCACCTGGGAGGAGTTCGTTCGGCGGGTCAACTTCGAGCTGGCCAACGAGTGGGGCAACCTGGTCAACCGGTCGATCTCGATGGCGCACCGCAACGTCGGGGCGATCCCGCGTCCGGCCGCGTTGCAGACCGTCGATGCCGAGCTGCTCGCCACCTCACGGGCCGCTTTCGACACTATCGGGGACCTGCTGTCACGCAACCGGGTCAAGGCTGCGATCAGCGAGGCGATGCGTGTGGTGGGCGCGGCGAACAAGTACCTCTCCGAGCAGGAACCATGGAAGCGCGCCGACGACGCGGCGCGCCGGGACACCATCCTGCACACCGCGCTGCAGGTCGTCTCCGACGCCAACACCCTGCTCACGCCCTTCCTGCCGCACGCCGCCCAACGGGTGCACGAACAGCTCGGCGGAACCGGGGTGTGGTCCGCCCAGCCGGAGATCCACCAGGTCAGCGAGATCGCGCCGGAGGGCGGCCCGGACTACCCGGTGATCACCGGGGACTACGCCGCCGAGCAGGCCCGCTGGACCAGCGTTCCCATCGAGCCAGGCCGCCCCCTCGCTAAACCCACCCCTCTGTTCGCCAAACTGGACCCCGGGCTGGGAGACACCGGCCCTGCCTGGTCACCCATCCAATCGTGATCGATGAGCCCGTGAGCCGGGATCCCGTCACGATCACGGTGTCCAGAGCCCGTCTGCCAGCAGCGGGAACGTGATCTTGATGTCCGCTGCGATGAATGCCGTGGATGTTGGTGGTGGGCTGGTTTTGGGGAGCCCGCGTCGTATCTCGGCGGCGTAGGCGCCGATCTCGGCCTCCGTCGTCGTGTGGCCGTCGAGTATCGCCTGACGCAACAGCAGGTAACCCTCGATCCACGGGTCGAGGTCCTCGGCCGGCAGGATCAACTTCGCTCTCCTTTGTGTGTGGGAACCGGCCGGGTCGCAGGAGGGAGCCGCACGGGGGAATTGGCTCGACCTCGGCGACCCGGCCGGAATCTCAGGGCTGCGACCCGGCCGCTGCCCCTCGAGCGCGACCAGACCCCAACCTCACGAACGGGACCTTTGGCTCGGGACCGAGGCGGACTCCGCCAGGCACGGCTCGCAGCGGAAACGTCCGGGCTCGGTCAAGCTTGCGGGAATCACCTCAGCCCCGCACAGCGCGATGTACCGGCCCTTGCCACGCAGGCCCGCCGCGGCGGCGTCGGGTGTCAACAGGTGCATCACGAGGGAGCGGATGTCCACCATGTCGACGAGACGGCGACGCTGCGGGGTGAGCCGATGTCGACGTCTCAGGAGTCGGTGTTTTGCCTTTGCCATGTCCACATCCAGCGTCTTTCCCAGGGCCGCAGTCAGCTCCTCATTCTGGTCGGGTGGTCTCATCGAGGAGCACTCTCGCGACCGCGAAAGCGAGCAGCCTGCGCAGCTCTTCGGTGGCGGTCCAGGTCATGATCGCGGTCTCTCCGGGTGGGGTGCGCAGCGAGACTCGGCGGTCGGCCACACCGACGACCACCAGTCGAGATCGGCCAACCACGTCCTCGCATTCGACCGCCCACTCGGTGCCATCGGCCACGCCAGCCCTCCGGAGTACAGTTCGGGCCACCGGGAACGAAGCCCCGATGTACGGTCGCGACCAATATGCAATGGTCGCGACCGAAATGCAAACCGCGCGGCCGGGGTACTGTGCGTAACCGGCGGTCGACTAGGGTTGTGGCGTGACCGAACCCGGTGGCGCACCCCGCGCCCGGGCGTTAGCTGGAGCGCTTCGCCAAGCACGCGAAGCGGCCAAAGTCAGCGTGCGCGAGGTCGCCCGCAGGCTCGGCATCTCACATTCCGTGGTCTCGTACTGGGAGACCAGCAAGCGGGTGCCGCGCCTGGAGGACGTCGCCAGCTACCTCACCGCGATCGGCGTGACCGGCGACGAACGCGAAGCCATCCTCGAGCTGGGCCGGCACGCGGGCGACCAGAACTGGCTGGCGGTCGGCATCCCCGGCATGTCTCAAACACTCGCCGGAGCCATGGAGTGCGAACGGTCCGCCGCGGCGATCACCGACTGGTCGCCGCACCTCGTCACCGGCCTGCTCCAGACCTCCGACTACGCGCGAGCGATCATCGGTAGCGGCGCTCTTCCCGCTGGCGAGGTCGAGGCGCGGGTGCTGGTGCGCATGGGACGGCGCGACGTCATCATGCGCAGCAACCCGGTCCGGCTGACCGCGCTGCTCGGCGAGGCCGCCCTGCACGAGATGATCGGCGGACCCCGGGTGATGGCCGACCAGCTCCGCCACCTGGTCAGGGCCGCTGAGTCGGACACGATCACCGTTCAGGTCATCCGGTCCTACCAAGGCTGGCATCCCGGACTGGTGGGACCGTTCGTGCTCTACGACTTCGACGGCGCGCCGTCCATCGTCCTGCTCGAACACCACCGGACCAGCGCGTTCGTCAGCGAGCCGGATGACGTGGCGATATACAAGACCGCGGTGGACAGGATCCGCCAGCTGGCGATGAGCCCGGCTGACTCCCGCACCCTCATCACCCAGACAGCTCACGAATTGGAGGCTGTGACATGACCGAGATGCGCTGGCGGAAATCCAGCCGCAGCGGAGAATATGAAAACTGCGTCGAACTAGCCTGGCGGAAATCCAACCACAGCGGCAAAGAAAGCAACTGCGTCGAACTGGCGCACCCACCGGGTGCCATCCGGGACAGCAAGGACCCCGCAGGCTCGGTGCTCCTGGTAGGCGACATGCCGGCATTCCTCCGCGAGATCAAGCGAGGCCGATTCGACCCCCGCTGACCCAAGATCCAAAACGAGCACGGCCTCGCCACCTCAATCGTCAGGCCGGGGGTTGAGCGCTGTCCGGCTCGTCCGTGAGGGCGTGTTGTCGACGACGGTCACCGGGCGGTGCGGGACTCCTAGAACTCGTCAGCCCGACACTGACATTCACCCCGACTGGACGAGCTGTGGTCACCGCCCAAGGGTGCGCGTCGGCCAGTCTCCACTGACGACCTTCCGGCCAGCAATCGCTTTGGTGAGCTCGTTAGAGGATCGCGCTGGTTGATCCAGCTGACTAGGGTCGATGCGCTGCGGTCGTCGACCACGTCGAGTAGCAGCGCCGGGCCGTCCCAGCGGCGGGTCAGATCGACGATGCCGGCCACAAAGCTGGTCGACCGTCTGGCCGAGGCAGCTTGGACTGCGGTCTCATCCAGCCCCTGGGCCTCGACCCCCGCCAGCCGGGTGGGGGTTATCGGCTCGCGGTGTGGCGTGCTCGCGGACCGCGGCCATCGTGGTGTGCCACCCGATGCAGAACTCCTGGGTCACCGCCGCCACCGACGCGGCGGCAGATCAGGATCGTCAGAACAGCTTGCTGTCCGGTGGCAGGGGAAGAGCAGCAACGCGCGGACGCGATCGCGAAGTGCGGGATAGGCTAAGATAGCCCGTGAGACTGCGACAGCGTAATGCCTGAATGTCTCGCTGCGGCGGCACTATTTGTAATCAGGAGTAGCGTTGGGTATGCGCCCGCACCGGCGTCGTCGGGTTTATCGCGCCGGCCCTCGCGCCGTCACTCAGAATGATGCGAAACAAACCTATTGGACTAAAATGGGTACCATCATTGCGATTATTACCTTAATGGTTACCTTAATACTTGGTGTCCTAAGCATGCCAGACTGGTCATCTTCCCTGCCGCTAAAGGCGGAATTCACTAACCTGCGTAATAATGACGTGATAGCGTTAGATCCGGCCGATGCTGGGCGATATCGGGTTGAGGGAAAAAATCAAGGCGCTTCGCCGGTGGAGCTTTTTTGTATTGTCACGACTGCTACCTCAGGTTACTACCCCTATGGCGTATCTGCCCAAAATAATGGGCAATGGAACTCAACCATTGGCTTAGGTCCGGTTAAAATTTCAGAAAAACACTACTTCACTATTATTCTCGCCACCGCGACGGCTGAGGCTCGTAGGGAGATCGCTAAGGTTCAACGCGAGAGTAAAGGAATGGACAAGCTTCCCGATGGCATTAGTGAAATTGTGAGTATCAATATCACGCGAACAAACTGAACGGAGCGATGGCCGCCCCAGCGGCTCCAGGCCATGAGCCACTCTTCGATTACGAAGCCGACGCTACGGCACTGCCGGTCGCTCAACAACCAGCTGGTCAGACGTCGACCCGACTCAGCGTGCGGGCCGGGGGCTGCCAGGGCTTTTCCGTTTCACAACGGTTTCGCGGACGGCGACCAATTGTGCAACTGGTCTATCGGGGTACTGTGCGTAACCGGCGGTCGACTAGGGTTGTGGCGTGACCGAACCCGGTGGCGCACCCCGCGCCCGGGCGTTAGCTGGAGCGCTTCGCCAGGCGCGCGAGGCGGCCAAAGTCAGCGTGCGCGAGGTTGCCCCGCCGGCTCGGTATCTCCCATTCCGTGGTCTCGTACTGGGAGACCAGCAAGCGGGTGCCGCGCCTGGAGGACGTCGCCAGCTACCTGACCGCGATCGGCGTGACGACGTAGCACGGCGACTTCTGACGCCGGACCATGATCTCGACATTCCTTGCTGCGGCGCTGCGGCGCACAACCTGAGCGAGTTGAAAGATGCGCCCTTGTGTGCCTGCGGTTCCGCTTGTATTGTGACGACTACGGCGGTAATTGCGGAGGGGGACCTCTGATGCAACAGACTTTTTTGTTCCCTATTGCAGGGGTTATACAACGAATGTCACGATGTGGACTACGTTGCCCTGCGCGATGCAGTCTCGCCTCGGCTTGGTTGGACAGCAGGTATTTTGGCGAGTGTAAGATGGCCTTAATCCCCGAAAGGAAGAGCTAGAGCTTATTGGGCTGAGCGTAGAGCTCTGCTGGATGCTCAGAGTTATTTATAGGGGTGACGAGGTCCCAGTCGAAACCGCAACCCGTCTTTCTTGCGCCGCGGGATCACGTGCAAATGGAGATGTGGGACGGACTGGCTCGCAACATTGTTAATGAGGATCATCGACCCATCCGCTTCAAGGCCCGCTTCAACCGCCCGCTCAAGCCGCTGTGCTTCCATGAAGAATTCTTGCACCCGGTCCGCGGCAAATCGCTCAGCAGGAGAACGTGGATCTTCGGGATTAACAGTACGTGCCCATGGAACAGTGGCCGGTGATCCAAAATGACATGAGGCGGTCATTCTCGTGAATCAATGTCACTTTCTCCTCACACCTGAGCGCAGCGCAGAAGCCGCACTTGGCGTCGCTTGCAGGTCGTTCAGCGACTGCTTCAGTATCACCACGATCGAACAGGCTGGCCTGGCTGTTATGTGGGGTCATGAGAACTTCTACTTATAGCTTGTCGATGCCGCTCTGCAGCAGCGCGGTGATGCCGGTCGCGGAACGGACTACGTGGTGGGCAGCGGCCATGGGCGCTGAGCCTACTTCGGTGAGTTCCTCACAGGCCGAGATACCGAGCGACGGCGTGCTCGACTTCGGCGAGTTCGTCGCGTTCGAGGTAGTGCACCGGGTCGCCGATGATGTAGTCGGTGTCGATGCTGCGGATCTGGTCAACAAGGAACCTGGTCTGCTGTCCGGTGATCTCCATTGATGGGCGGAAGACGGCGGGCTGCGCGGTTGTCGAGGTGGGGACGATCGTGATGACATTCCATGGCATTGAACTCGGGCTTAAAACCAGACCAAGGCGCCTGCCGCGCTGCTCGTGGCCACGCTTCGCATCACCCAGATCAACTCGGTAGACCGCGCCGCGAATCACCACGCATCAGCCTCACCTGTCAAGTCCTCCTTCGCGAGGCGCTCGAGCGTCGGATCGGGCCTGGGAGAGCCATACTTCGCGCTCGAGTAGCCGCAGTGCGCGGCGGATCACGTCACTGGTGCGCTCGTCAGGGCGCATCGCAGCCTTGATGATCCGCTCGTCCTCGTCGGTAGGCCGGAAGCCGATCGTGGTCGCCATGGCCCAAAGAGTACCACCTGTGTTCGACAATTGTCACGCAATTGTCGAACACAGTCGCCAAGCCGGGTCCGCAAGGGCGGTGAGCCTGCCACCCCCACCCAAGGTCATCTAGATGGTTGATTCCGTGAAGATCGTGTGAGGGGGCGTGTCGTGACTGCGAATGTGGGCGAAGGGTTGTTGAGGAGCATGGCAGCACGTGCTCTGCGGTGGGCTCCCGATCGGGTGCCCGTTGACGCTGGTCACACACCTCACAGGACCAGCCACCCACACGGGATCACCCCGCAATCCCCTCTCCCCCTGCCGGCCACCCCGCCCTCTTGCCCGAGCGGGGGTGAGGGGTGCACAAGCATCCATAAGACCCCGCACAGGGGGTCTGGAAGGTGCACAAGCATCCATAAGACCCCGCACAGGGGGTCTGGAAGGTGCACAAGCATCCATAAGACCCCGCAGCTGGGGTGCGCCGAGCATCGGCGAACGGGCTTTGTGCACGTCTGTGGTCACGACCACTCGGGGGTGGATCTACGGTTGCCGACCCTGTTCCGTAAACACCCGCCTTCGATAGCTTAGGGTCGCTGAGTCCGCTCAGCGCGGGCTGGCAGAGGAGGTCACGTGCGGGAGCTGGCGCCTGCGCCGCCTCCGTTGGCGACGACGGTGATCGACGCGCACACGCATCTCGACGCGTGCGGGGCTACTGATCCGGTGGGGGTTCGGGCGGCGCTGGACCGGGCCGCGGCGGTGGGTGTCCGCGCAGTGGTGACGGTGGCCGACGACATGGCGTCGGCCCGATGGGTGGTGCAGGCGGCCAGCTGGGACGACCGGGTCTTCGCCGCAGTGGCGCTGCATCCCACCCGCACCGCGACGATGACCGACGCCGACCGCGCCGAGCTCGAGTGGCTCGCGGCGATGCCTCGGGTGGTCGCGGTGGGGGAGACCGGCCTGGATTACTACTGGCCCCGAGCTGATCCGGGCTGCGCACCGTCGCACGCGCAGCTGGAGGCCTACCGCTGGCATATCGACCTGGCCAAGCGGCTCGGCAAGACGCTGATGATCCACGACCGGGACGCCCACGACGACGTGCTGGCCGTGCTGAGGCAGGAAGGCGCCCCGCCGACAGTGGTGTTCCACTGCTTCTCCGGGGACGCCGCGATGGCGCGAGTCTGCGTGGACGCCGGCTACATACTGTCCTTCTCCGGCATCGTGACCTTCCGCAATGCCCATGCGCTTCGTGAGGCGGCCGTGCTCGTGCCGGACGGGCAGTTGCTGGTGGAGACCGACGCCCCGTTCCTCACCCCGCATCCGCACCGCGGAAAGGCCAACGAGCCGGCCAACCTCCCCTACACCGTCCGTGATCTCGCCGCGCTGCGTGGGCAGCAGGTGCCCGAGCTGGCGGCCGCGATTTCCGCGACCGCGCAGCGGGTCTTCGGGTTCAGCGCGACCGATACCGCTGGCCGCTGCTGAACGTCTCGTCGGCAACACGTCTTGACGAGGTGTTTGCACACTCCGCTACGACCCGTTACGGTTCCGTCACCGTCAGCCGGGATGGGGTAGTGACCGGCACGAGAATGGGGCCTTGTGTTCTCGTGTTTCCCCTGCCCGGAACTGCGACGACTGGACATACGTGACCACTCGTAAATTCGTTCGGGGTGCCCTGGTCGCTGTTGGCCTGGGTTTGCCAGCCGGTACTGCTGCCGCTCTAGCAATGGACAAAACCGTCACCATCACGGTGGACGATGAGCAGCGGACCATTCATACGTTCGCTTCGTCGGTCGCGGGGGCGCTGGAATCCGCGGGATTGCAGGTAGGTGACCAGGATGCACTGGCCCCGGGCGCGAGCAGCGCCATCGAGGACGGCAGCCGGATCGTGCTCTCCCGAGGCCGGCCGCTGGCGCTGACCGTCGATGGGGCGCAGCACGAGGTCTGGACCACCGCGCTGACCGTCGACACCGCGCTGCGGCAAGTGGGGATGCAGTCCCCGGACATGGAGCTCTCCGCGCATCCCACCCGGCGCATCCCGCTGGAAGGCATGGCCCTGGTGGTCCGGATCACCAAGCCGATCACCCTGCTCGACGGGGGCCAACCGCCGAAGGAGCTCCAATCCACCGCCCTGTCGGTGGGGGATCTGCTCACTCAGCTGGGCGCGCCGCTGCATGAGTACGACACGGTCACCCCAGGACGCACCTCGCCGGTGTTACCCGGAATGACCGTGCACGTCACCCGGGTACGCAGCGAACAACGCAGCGAGCGGCGCCTGATCGAGCCCCCAGTCAAGAAGATCAAGGATGCTGGGGTACCGATCGGCAGTGTGGTCGTCGAGGATCCTGGTGCACCGGGCGAGCAGATCGTCACCTACGCGGTCACCCTGGCGAATGGCAAGGAAACCGACCGCAAGCAGCTCTCCGTCCAGGAGATCAGCCCGGCCCGGCCGGCCCGGATCCGGGTCGGCACGAAGAGTGCGGTGAAGAGCCCTCCGGTCGCCCAGGGTTCGGTGTGGGACCGGTTGGCTCGATGCGAGTCCGGCGGCAACTGGGCTGCCAACACCGGCAACGGCTACTACGGTGGCCTGCAGTTCGACAAGACGACCTGGCGGGCGAACGGCGGAAACCAGTACGCCCCATACCCGCACCAGGCCAGCCGTGAGCAGCAGATCGCCGTCGCCCAACGGGTCCGCAACGCCCGCGGCAACTACCGCGCCTGGCCCACCTGCTCCTCTCGGATGGGCCTGTCCTAGTTTCGTCTGTCATGGAGCCGTATCGGGGTCATCGACCGTCTCGCGACCCCGATACGGCTCCATGACTGCATCGGAGCGGGGGGTCGAGTTGCTGGGGGCGGCGCAACTGCGCGAGCTTGCTGATCGGCTCGGGCTGCGACCGACCAAACGACTCGGGCAGAACTTCGTGCACGACGCCAACACCGTGCGCCGGATCGTCGCGACGGCCGAGCTGGCCGCTGATGACGTGGTTCTTGAGGTCGGGCCTGGGCTGGGGTCGCTCACTCTGGCTTTGCTGGACACAGTCGACCGGGTGCTGGCGGTAGAGGTGGATCCAGTGCTGGCCGGCGCCCTGCCTGCCACGGTGGCCGAGCGTGCCCCCGGCCGGGCTGCGGCGCTGCGGGTATGGCACACCGACGCGCTGCGGGTGCGGCACGCGGAGATCGTCGAGGCGGCCGGAGGGCTGGAACCGACCGCGCTGGTCGCGAACCTGCCCTACAACGTCGGCGTTCCGGTGTTGCTGCACCTGCTGGCCGAACTGCCCAGCCTGTGTCACGGGCTGGTGATGGTGCAGGCCGAGGTGGCCGACCGGCTGGCCGCACCGCCGGGCTCGCGATGCTACGGCGCCCCCAGCGCCAAAGCGGCCTGGTTCGCCGAGGTCCGCCGTGCCGGGCAGGTTCCCCGCACGGTGTTCTGGCCGGTGCCCAACGTGGACTCCGGTCTGGTCGCGCTGCGGCGTCGC
Source organism: uncultured Actinomycetota bacterium (assembly GCA_963712995.1). GTDB lineage: Bacteria > Actinomycetota > Actinomycetes > Mycobacteriales > Pseudonocardiaceae. The sequence continues at coordinate 23,237 of CAVQKH010000024.1, forward strand.
CCGGCGCCGTCCGTGGTGCCCAGGGAGCAGGTCTTCGCGTTGGTCGACGCCGCATTCGCGCAGCGGCGCAAGACCCTGCGGGCCGCCCTGGCCGGCTGGGCGGGTTCGGCTGCCCACGCCGAGCAGGTGCTGCGCGCCGCCGGGGTGGATCCTGGCCTGCGCGGCGAGCGGCTCAGCATCGGTGATTTCGCGCGGATCGCGGCCGTGAGCGGGTAACACCTGTCATGTCACTGATCGTCACTCACAGGCCCCGTACCCTAGTACGGTGCTAGCTGTCGTGCCGCAACCGGTGACGGTGCGGGTTCCCGCCAAGGTCAACCTGCACCTGGCCGTCGGAGGTCTGCGCCGGGACGGGTACCACGAGCTGGTCAGCGTGTTTCAGGCGGTGTCCATCGTCGATGAGGTGACCCTCGCAGCCACCGATGAGCCCGGGGTGCAGGTGTACGGCGAGGGTGCCGGGACAGTGCCCACCGATCACCGCAACCTCGCCTGGCGAGCGGTGTTACTGCTCGCCGAGCACGTCGGGCGCCAGCCCGCGGTACGGGTTGTACTGCGCAAAGCGATCCCGGTAGCTGGTGGGATGGCCGGTGGGAGTGCTGACGCGGCAGGCACCCTGGTCGCGCTGTCCGGCCTGTGGCGCCTGGACCTCAGCCGTGAGGAGCTTGCCGGCCTGGCGCTCGAGCTGGGCAGCGACGTGCCGTTCGCGTTGTGCGGTGGCACCGCGCTGGGCACCGGGCGGGGGGAGTCCCTGGTGCCGGTGCTGGCCCGGCACACCTTCCACTGGGTGATCGCACTGGATAACCCCGGCCTGCTCACCGCGGAGGTCTACCAGGAGCTGGACCGGCTTCGAGCCCAGGGCTATCCACCACGGGGTTCGGAGCCACGGGGTTCGGAGCTACGGGGTCCGGAGTTACGGGGTTCGGAGCTACAGCGGCTCGGCGATGTAGAGCCGCTACTCGAGGCGCTGGCCACCGGTGACCCGCGACGGCTCGCCCGGCTGCTCGGCAATGACCTGCAGGCCGCCGCGGTGTCGTTACGCCCCAAACTGCGCCGCACGTTGCGGGCCGGCGTAGAGGCGGGGGCACTGGCCGGCATCGTGTCCGGATCGGGCCCGAGCTGCGCGTTCCTGTGCACCGACTCCGACGCCGCGGTCCGGGTCGCCGCTGAGCTGGCCGGTGCCGGTGTGTGCCGGACTGTCCGGGTGGCCAGTGGCCCGGTGCCCGGTGCCCGGATCGTGGAGGAGTCGCGCCCGGTGCCGCCCCCCGAACCGCTCGCACGCGCCTGATGGCCAACCTGGTCAACCTCGAGGCGGTCTCGAAGTCCTACGGGGTCCGCCCGTTACTGCGCAACGTCTCGCTCGGCGTCGAGGCGGGCGATCGGATCGGGGTCGTGGGGCTCAACGGGGGCGGCAAGACCACCCTGCTGGAGGTGCTCGCCGGGCTCCAGCTACCGGAGACGGGGCGGGTGAGCCGGTCCAGGGGGCTGCGCGCCACGGTGCTCACCCAGCGCACCGAGCTGCCCGCGCAGGCCACCGTGCGGCACGCGGTACTGGCGCCGCTGGGGGTCAGCACCGAGCACGAGTGGGCCGGCGACCCACGGGTGCGCGGAATACTTGAAGGGCTGGGTATCCCGGCGTTGGGGTTGGACCGATCGGTGGCCGGCCTCTCCGGTGGGGAGCGGCGCCGGGTCGCGCTGGCCGCCGCGCTGATTCCAGAGCTGGACCTGGTGATGCTCGACGAGCCGACCAACCACCTCGACGTCGAGGGTGTGCGATGGCTGGCTGAGCACCTGTTGGCCCGGCGATGCGCCGCGGTGGTGGTAACGCACGACCGGTGGTTCCTGGACACCGTGTGCACGCGGACCTGGGAGGTCACCGACGGCAGGGTGGACGGCTACGACGGCGGTTACGCGGACTGGATCTACGCGCGCGCTGAGCGGGCCCGGCTGGCTGAGGCCGCCGAGGACCGGCGGCGCAACCTGGCCCGCAAGGAACTCGCGTGGCTGCGCCGGGGGCCACCCGCGCGCAGCTCCAAACCGCGCTACCGCATCGAGGCCGCCGAAGCGCTGATCGCCGAGCTGCCCCCGCCGAGGGACACCGTCGAGCTGCTCGCCTTCGCCCGGCGCCGGCTGGGTCGCACCGTGCTGGAGTTGGAGGACGTCACGGTCACTGTCACGCTCGCCGGCCGTGACCGTCACGTGCTGGACGCGCAGACCTGGCGGATAGGTCCCGGTGCGCGCATCGGGCTGGTCGGGATCAACGGTTCGGGCAAGACCACGCTGTTGCGGTTGCTCGCGGGAGAGCTGGAGCCGGCGGCGGGGCTCCGCGTGCAAGGCCAGACGGTCCGGCTGGCGCACCTCCAGCAGGAGCTGGCGGAGCTACCTGAGTCACTGCGGGTGCTGGAGGCGGTGCAGGAGATCGCCCACCGGATCGTGGTCGGCCGATATGAGCTGTCCGCCTCGCAGCTGGCTGAGCGGCTCGGGTTTCCGCCGGCGCGGCAGTGGACGCCGGTGGCTGAGCTCTCCGGCGGGGAGCGGCGCCGGTTGCAGCTGACCCGGTTGTTGATGTCCGAGCCGAACGTGTTGCTGCTCGATGAGCCGACCAACGACCTGGACATCGACACCCTCCAGCAGCTGGAGGACCTGCTCGATGGCTGGCCCGGCTCCATGGTCGTCGTGTCGCACGACCGCTACCTGGTTGAACGGGTCTGCGACACGGTGGTCGCACTGCTCGGCGATGGGCGGATCACCCACCTGCCCGGTGGTATCGAGGAGTACCTCGCCCGGCGCCCCAGCGCCCCGGTCACCGCTGTCACCGGGGCCGCAGCGCCGGCGCCTACGCACGCCGCCGAGCAGCGGGCTGCGCGAAAGGAACTGGCCCGGCTGGAGCGCGCAGCTCGAGCGGTTGGCGGGTCGGGAAGCCGAGCTGCAGCGCCAGATCGTCGCGCGGGCCGCCGATCCCGCTGCGTTCCGGGAGCTGGACGGGCAGCTCCGCGCGGTACTGGCGGCTCGGGATGATCTGGAGACCCGCTGGTTGGAAGTCGCCGACGCCGCCGGTTGAGATGCTGTTCGCCCAGTACCGCCGTAGGGTGACGGGTTGTGAGCAGGTTTCTCGACACCCTGGTGGCGCACTGCGCGACGGATTCACCCACCCGGTCCGACCGGGGAATCACCACCGGTGAGCCCGGCCTGCCACGCCGCATGCTCTGGACCGAGGTACACGAGAGGGCCCTTCGGGCCGCTGGCTCCTTGATCGGCATCGCTGCGCCCGGTGTCCAGCACGGTGACGCCGTCGCGGTGCTGGCCGGTGACCCCGCGCTGATCGCTCCCGCGGTGCAGGGGGTCTGGCTGGCCGGCGGGAGCGTGACCATGCTGCACCAACCCACCCCCCGAGCTGATCTGGCCGGCTGGGCGGCGGACACCGTCCGGACGCTCGGGATGATCGATGCCAAGCTGGTGCTCCTCGGCGCGCCTTTCGACCAGCTCGCTCCGCTGCTGGATCAGCGCGGGATCGGTTACCTGATGCTCACCGACCTCGATGGCCCGACCGTCCGGGCACCGGGCGCGCCGGTAGCAGTGGGCGAGGACGATACCGCCCTGCTGCAGCTCACCTCCGGCTCGAGCGCCGAACCCAAGGCCGTCCGGATCACCCACGGCAACCTCTACGCCAACATGATCGCGATGGCGCAGGCTGCGGCCCTCGATCCGGCCGGCGACGTGATGGTGTCCTGGCTGCCGTTGTTCCACGACATGGGCATGGTCGGGTTCTTCACGATCCCGATGGCGCTGGGCCTGGAGCTGGTCAAGGTCACTCCGGCGGATTTCATCTCCCACCCGCTGTTGTGGGCCGAGTTGATCAGCCGGTACCACGGCACGATCACCGCGTCGCCGAACTTCGGTTATGCCCTGCTGGCCCGCCGGCTGGCCAACACCGACGAGCGCTTCGACCTGTCCAGCCTGCGCTTCGCGCTCAACGGCGCCGAGCCGATCGATCCGGCTGCGGTGCGGGCCTTCACCGCGGCCGGTGCCCGGTTCGGGCTGCCGGAGACCTGCATGGTGTGCGCCTACGGGATGGCTGAGACCACCCTCGGGGTGTCCTTCGCGCCGTGCGGGGTCGGCATGCAGGTGGACACCGTCGATGCCGACTCACTGGAGACCCGGCGCCGGGCCGATCCTGCCGACCCCGCCGCGCCACAGGTCCGGGCGTTCCCCTTGCTGGGACCGCCGTTGCGCGGTATCGAGGTGCAGGTGGTCGACGACGACGGTCGCCCGCTCAGTGAGCGCGATGTCGGCCGGATCCAACTACGCGGCGAGTCGGTGACCCGCGAGTACCTGACCACCGCCGGACCCCTTCCCGCCCTGGATCTCGACGGGTGGCTGGACACCGGCGACGAGGGCTACCTCGCCGAAGGCGATGTGGTGGTCTGCGGCCGGCGCAAGGACGTCATCATCATGGGCGGGCGCAACATCTATCCGATCGATATCGAGCGCGCCGCAGCCCGGGTCGACGGGGTCCGGCCGGGCAACGTGGCGGCGGTCCGCCTCGACGTCGGCGCGCGGCGGGAGTCGTTCGCGGTGGCCGTCGAGTCCAACCGAGCGGGGGACGCCGAGGCCGAGCACGTCCTGCGCAGTCACGTCACCTCCCGGGTGGTCGATGCGGTGGGCCTGCGACCGGGCACCGTGGTGGTATTGCCTCCGGGCGCTTTGCCCAAGACCCCATCAGGCAAGTTGCGCCGTGGTGCGGTCCGGGACCGGATCGCGGAATATCTGCCCTGACGTCGATCACTGATCGCGAACCAGCCGTAAACGGCCGGATGCGAGGCGGGCTGAATACGAGGATTCGGGATTCCACCGTCTGCCGATGGCAAACCAAGATGTCGAGGCGTTAGCGCGCGTGCTCAACGACCCGACGATTGGTGATTTCACCGTAAACACGTTGCTCGGCAACCAGTCCAGCGCGATCAAAGTCAAGATCGAGGAATTCTTTGCCGACCGCAAACCCGATGATCTCTTGTTGCTCTACTTCTCGTGTCATGGAGTGCTGGATTCCAATAGGCAGTTGTACTTCGTTGCGCACGAGACAAATAAGCAGCTGCTCGACTCGACAGGGATCTCGGCGCAATGGGTGAAGGAGCGGATGGATCACAGCCGCTCGCAGTGCATCGTGTTGCTGCTCGACTGCTGCTACAGCGGAGCATTCACCCGAAGTCTCCTGCGTCGGGGTCCCGGCGCCGAGGAGGAGATCCTTGAGCAGCTCAGTGGCCGTGGTCGCATGGTCATCACTGCGTCGGGCAAGGCGGAGTTCGCCTACGAGTCGAAGTTCACTGATGCCGTGGTCCGAGGTTTGGAGACCGGTACCGCGTCCCTCGATGGCGACGGTCGGGTCTCGGTCTGCGAATTATATCAGTACGTGCACGATCAGGTCCGCCAGAACGCGCAAGGCCAAACGCCGACGATGTCAGCGGACGGAATGTGCGGTCAGCTCTATCTGGCGAAGAATCCCCACGCGCCGTCGCCGCTGTCTCCCATAATTGAAAAAGCTTTAAAAAGTAATACTACTCAAAAGCGACTGTGGGCGGTCGAGGGTTTACGGCATCTGCTACATGGTGACCATCCGGGAGGAGAGAAGCGCACAGCGAGACAAACCTTACTCAGCCTGCGTGGCGGCGATGCCGACCCTGTTGTCCGGACAGCCGCTGCCAAGGTTCTTCGGGCAGTTCCTGCCGAGGCGTTGACGGGTAAAAGACGCTCGGGCCTGCTGGTTAAGGTCTGCCTGGTGGCCGCAGTGATGTTGGCGGTGATTATTCTGGTCGTGGTGCCGGGGCTTGCGCCCCCGCCTCCATGCTCGCCGAGCGCTAAGTCTGCCGACGGTGTGCTCTCGCTGGGACGTTACTCCCGAAGACCGGCGGATTCGTCTACACAAATCCAGCGATGGATGCTGGTGCACACCTGGCGATCAAGGACATCAACGACGCCGGCGGCATCCCCGGTATCGCCGTGACGCTCGATGGAGCCAATCAGTACGACGAGGGCGATCCCTCCACTGACACCGCCAACCAGTCGACTGATGCGCTAAAGGCTGCCGGAGTGGATGCGATCATTGGTACCGGGAGGTCGGCTACAGCCCTCAAAGTGATCGACAAAGTTGTCTGCGCAGGGGAGATCATGTTTGCGCCCGGGACCACGTCGCCGGTGTTCACCACGTACCAGGATCATGGGCTCTTCTTCCGCACCGCGCCATCAAACGCGCTCGAAGCCCTCTTGCTCGGCAAACTCATAGTCCATGACGGCAACTCGACAGCGGTGGTGGTATCGTACAACGACGCGTACGCCAACCCTTTACGCGAGGCGACTGAAAAAGCGGTTCGAAAATTCGGAGGCCAGGTACTCGACTCCTTTAGCTACGAACCGAACGCGCGCGAGGACGATACGATCGTCCAACGGACCAAGGCTAAAAACCCCGACGCGATCGTCCTGATCGGCTTCACGGAGAGCGCTCAAATCCTGGCAAAGATGGCCAAAGAGGGTATCGGCCCGAAGAGCAAACGGGTGTACGGCTCGGACTCTAATATGACCAACACCCTGGCCAGCCAAGTCAATCCGCAGGATCCGGGTGTCTTGTCGGGTATGAAGGGAATCCTGCCCGATACTGGGGGCGAAGCGTTCGTAAAACGGCTGAAGGAGGCCAATCCTGGATTAAAGGATCTGACCTACGCCCCCCAGGCCTACGACGCAGTGGTGATCACCGTGCTGGCGGCGGCTGTCGCCGGCACGGACGAACCCGCTGCCATCGCGAAGGAGATCAACGACGTTACGAAAACCGGCGAGAAATGCACAAGCTTTGCCGCCTGCATGACGCTCGTGAAAGACGGGAAGGACATCGACTACGACGGCCCCTCCGGGCCGCTGGAGTTCGCCGACGCCGGTGAGCCCTGCTCGATCAAGTACGTGATCAGCGAAATTCAAGCCGACGGCACCGTGAAACCTCTCAGCAGCGAGTGGGCCAGCTGTTAGGCGCTCCTGGCCGTCTGCTGCCCGCGCGACCACTGAACCAGCTACTCAATGCAACTGGTTCTGGGTGGCGGCCAGGCCCTGGGTGAGCAGCTGCTCGACGGCGTCGGCGCAGCGGTCCACCAGTAGGTCCAGCTCGCGGCGCTGCTCGGGGGAGAAGTCGCGCAGCACGAAATCGGCGGGGTCCATCCGGCCCGGTGGCCGGCCGATCCCGAACCGGACCCGCAGGTAGTCCTTACTACCCAGGGACGCCGAGATCGAGCGCAACCCATTGTGCCCGCCCTCACCGCCGCCACGCTTGAGCCTGAGCACGCCGTGATCGAGGTCGAGGTCGTCGTGCACGACCACGACGTCGGTCGGTGCGATCTTGAAATACCGCGCCGTCCCGGCGACAGCTGGACCCGAGACGTTCATGAAAGAGCGAGGCCGGGCCAGCACCACTCGGCGCCCGGCCAGCCTCCCTGGCAGGACGTCCGCGCCGGCCTTGTGCGAGGTGAGCCGCCCACCCGCCCGGCGCGCCAACTCCTCGACCACCATGAAGCCGACGTTGTGCCGGTTTCCGGCGTAGCTGACTCCCGGGTTGCCCAGCCCCACGATCAGCGCAATCTCACCGCTGACCTGGTCGGTACTGCCTTCGGCGGTCACGACCGGCGAGGTGGCCCGCGTCAGGCGTTCTCACCGGCGGACCCCGCAGCGACCGCCGCCTCGTCCTCGGCAGCTTCCTCGTCCTCGGGGACCTCGGCGGTGGTCGCGGCGACGATGTTGACGATGAGCTGTTCCGGGTCGGTCCGCAGCACCACGCCCGGCGGCAGGGGGATCTCCGCGGCCAGCACCCGGGCGCCGACCTCGGCGTCCTGCACGGACACCTCGATCTCCTCGGGAATCGCCAGCGCGTCCGCCTCGATCTGGAGGTTGGTCAGCTCCTGGGTGACCAGGGTGCCCGGTGCGGCGTTGCCGGTGACGACCACGTGCACGTCGACGACGACCTTCTCGCCGTGCCGGACCAGTAGCAGATCGACGTGCTCGATGTAGCGCCGGATCGGGTGCACGGTGACGGTCTTGGTCAGCGCGAGCTGCAGCGCTCCGCCGAGCTCCAGGCTGAGCACGGCGTTGCTGCCCTGGTCGCGCACCACTTTGGCGAACTCCAGCGCGGGCAGCGCCAGGTGTTGCGGGTCGCTGCCGTGCCCGTAGAGCACTGCGGGGATCTTGCTGGCCCGCCGGGTGCGGCGGGCGGCACCCTTGCCGAACTCGGTGCGCGGCTCAGCGGCCAGATGGACCTCGGACACGGTGGGCTCCTTAAGCGGTGCGATGCGCGACGTCGGGGCGGGCGTGGCGCCGGGATCGAGCCTCGGCGGTGGCGGCACCCGCCCTCGTGACCGGTACGGGCGCGCCCCCTCTCACACACCACGAGAGCGACACCGCCGCGTCGATCACGAAGAGCGCACACTCTCCCTCGCCGGGGCAACCGGTGCAGTATAGGTCAGCCTCAGGCGTTGCCGTCGAAGAGGCTGGTTACCGAGCCGTCGTCGAAGACCTCGTGAATCGCCCGAGCCAGCAGCGGCGCGATGGACAGCACCGTCATCCCGGGGCAGCGTTTGTCGTCGGGGATGGGCAGGGTGTTGGTGAGGATGACCTCGCGGGCGCCGCAGCGGGAGAGCCGCTCGGTGGCCGGGTCGGAGAGCACCCCGTGAGTGGCCGCGATGACCACGTCGGCGGCCCCGGCATCGTGCAGCGCCCGCACCGCGCTGGTCACCGTGCCACCGGTGTCGATCATGTCGTCGATCACCAGGCAGAGCCTGCCGTCGATGTCGCCGACCACCCGGTTGGCCACCGCCTGGTTGGGTCGGCCGGGATCGCGGGTCTTGTGGATGAACGCCAGCGGCGTACCGCCGAGAGTCTCTGCCCAGCGCTCGGCCAGCCGCACCCGGCCGGAGTCCGGTGACACCACGGCCAGCTCCCGCCCGGCGTAGGTGCGATTGATGTGCTCGGCCAGCACCGGCAGCGCGAACAGGTGGTCCACCGGGCCGTCGAAGAAGCCCTGGATCTGTGATGTGTGCAGGTCCACCGTCATGATTCGGTTCGCCCCTGCGACCTTGAACATGTCCGCGACGAACCGGGCGGAGATGGGCTCGCGCCCGCGGTGCTTCTTGTCCTGGCGGCTGTAACCCCAGAACGGCATCACGGCGGTGATCCGCTTGGCCGACGCGCGCTTGAGCGCATCCACCATGATCAGCTGTTCCATGATGGCGTCGTTGATCGGGGCGGTATGGGCCTGCATGACGAATGCGTCGCAGCCGCGGACCGACTCCTCGAACCGAACGAAGATCTCACCGTTGGCGAAGGAGTAGGCCGACTGCGGGGTGACGGCGACGTCGAGGTGCTTGGCCACTTCGTCGACCAACTCGGGGTGGTAGCGACCGGAGAGCAGCATCAGGCTCTTCTTGGGAATCGCTGACATGGTGGAAAAACTCATGATCACTCCGGCCGTGTCGTCTCGCCGCCGAGCTGTTGGGCTTGCCTCGCGGCGTCTGCCGCCGGAGTGCCCGGGCGGCGCCGGCTCACCCAGCCCTCAACGTTGTGCTGCCGGCCGCGGGCCACCGCCAGCGCGCCCGGCGGCACATCCTGCGTGATGACCGAGCCGGCTGCGGTGTAGGCGCCATCACCGATGGTGACCGGGGCGACGAACATGTTGTCCGCCCCGGTCCGGGTGTGCGCGCCCACCGTGGTGCGGTGCTTGGCCACCCCGTCGTAGTTGACGAATACGCTGGCGGCGCCGATGTTGCTGCCCTCGCCGATCGTCGCGTCCCCGACGTAGCTCAGGTGCGGCACCTTCGCGCCAGGCCCCAACTCGGCGTTCTTGGTCTCCACGAAGGTGCCGACCTTGGCCCGCTCGCCGACCCGGCTGCCCGGCCGCAGGTAGGCGAACGGGCCGATCTGCGCTCCATCGGCCACCACCGCGTCGATGGCATGGGTGCGCACCACAGTGGCTCCCGCGCCGATCGTGCAGCCCGACAACGTGGAGTCCGGCCCGATCGCCGCACCCGGACCCACCACGGTGCCCGCATGCAGCTGCACTCCGGGATGCAGCACGACGTCGGGAGAGAGCGCGACGTCGGCGTCCAGCCAGACCGAGCCCGGGTCGACGATGGTGGCCCCGGCTCGCATCCAGCGCTCCAGCAGCCGCCGGTTCAGCTCCGCGCCCACCGCGGCCAGCTGTACCCGGTCGTTCACGCCGGCCACCAGCCACGGATCGGGGCAGCGGTGCGCACCGACCGGCTGCCCGCTGGCGCGGACCAGGCTCAGCACATCGGTGAGGTACAGCTCGCCTCGACTGTTGGTAGGCCGCAGCCGGCTCAGCGCCTCGCGCAGCGCCCTGGCGTCAAAGGCGAACACCCCGGAATTGATCTCGTGGATGGCCCGCTGTGCTGGGGTGGCGTCATGGTGCTCGACGATGCCGGTGACCGCGCCTGAAGGCTCCCGCAGGATCCGGCCGTAGCCGGTGGGGTCATCGAGGACCGCGGACAACACGGTCGCCGCATGCCCGGCGCGGTGGTGCTCGGTGAGTAGTTCAGCCAGCGTGCGGGTGTCCAGCAGCGGCACATCGCCGTAGCTGACCAGTACCGTCCCGGACAGTGCGGGCAGGACATCCAAGGCCGTGCAGACCGCGTGACCGGTACCGTGCCGCTGGGCTTGCACGGCGGCACGCACCTCACGGCCCAGCGCCACCGCGACCGTACGTAGGTGGGCGTCGACCGCCTCCCGGCCGTGACCTATGACCACGACCAGGTGCTCGGGGTGCAGCCCGGCGGCAGCCCGCAACGCGTGCTCGACCAGGGTCCGGCCAGCCAACGGGTGCAGCACCTTGGGGATCGCCGAGTGCATCCGGGTGCCTTCGCCGGCGGCCAGCACGATCGCCGTCGTGAGGCTCCCGTCTGGGAGCATCGGTGGTGTCCTTCCCTCAATACATTCTGGTTCGAACTGTTAAGGCTTCTGACAGGGCGGATCCTACGTGGGCCACGGCCTGGCACGCTGCTCCGCCGCCAGGATTCGAACCTGGACCATCGGAACCAAAATCCGAGGTGCTGCCTTTACACTACGGCGGATGGGTGGGCCAGGGCCCACGGGCACATGGTGACATGGGCGCTGCGCTCGCATCAGCGCAACCCTCCCCCACCTCTCACCTGAACGGCCGCTGATCCCGTGCCGACACGCACGACACGCCCATCACAAGCACGATGAGCCGTGCGGACATCGGGTCGATAATCTACGGTTCAGTTAGTTATGCCACGAGTGCCGCCTGCGGTTCCGCCACGGTGCGAGCATGCTGGCACCGCTGCGGCGTGGCAGCCGGCCGCGTTTGCCGAGATGAGGAGCACCGGCCGATGACGCTGAGCGCCCATGCCGACCAACAGCGCACGGAGTCTGAGCCGGCTATCTCGGGTCAGCGACCGTGGGGGCCGCAGATCCTGGTGTACGTCTTCGTCATCGCCCCCATGCTGGCCCTGATGGTTGCGGTGCCGGTCGCCTGGGGATGGGGGCTGGGCTGGGTGGACATCGTGCTGTTCGTCATCACGTACTCCGTCAGCCTGCTCGGTGTGACCGTGGGGTACCACCGCCACTTCACGCACGGGTCGTTCAAGGCCAAGCGGTGGTTGCGGGTGAGCCTGGCGGTGTTGGGCAGCACCGCGATGCAAGGGCCGCTGCTGCATTGGGTCGCTGACCACCGGCGCCATCACGCGTACTCCGACAAGGAAGGCGATCCCCATTCGCCGTGGTTGTTCGGTACCTCCCCGCTTGCGGTGGCCAGGGGTTTCTGGCATGCCCACATGGGTTGGCTGTTCAACCGCGACATGTCCAATCCGCGCCGGTTCGTCCCGGACCTGCTGGCGGACAAGACAATGGTGCGGGTCAGCAAGCTGTTCTGGTTGTGGACCGCGATCTGGCTGGTGCTGCCGGGGATCATCGGTGGGCTGGTCACCTGGTCCTGGTGGGCCGTGCTGACCGGGTTGTTCTGGGCCGGGCTGGTGCGGATCTCGTTCCTGCACCATGTCACCTGGGCGGTGAACTCGGTCTGCCACATGATCGGTAACCGGCCGTTCGCCTCGCGCGACAAGGCCGCGAACTTCTGGCCGATGGCGATCCTGTCGGCGGGGGAGTCCTGGCACAACCTGCACCACGCCGATCCGACCTCAGCCCGGCACGGCGTGCTCCGAGGGCAGATCGACATCTCGGCCCGGGTGATCTGGTTGTTCGAGAAGTTCGGCTGGGTGTGGAACGTCCGCTGGCCGACGCCGCAGCGGCTGGCCAAGCTCACCGCGAGGGTCTGAACAGGTCGACGGTCTGACGGTGCGACGGTTCTGACGGGGTTGTGGTGGACCTGCCGATCAGCCTGAGAGCACCGGTTACTCCGCTGCGTATTCGGTTGGTGACTATCTGCGTCCAACACGCTGCGAAACCTGGTTGCACCATTCGGGTGAAAGTCGCAGGTGTTACAGTAACCGGGTAACGACTGGCAGTGGGCAGTAGATATACGCACTGTGGGGAGGGGCGAACCCACTGTACGAGAGGGTGAGTACGGGTCGAAGTGGGCGGTTAAGGCCGACCAGGCGTACTCACTGTCCGTGTGTGTTTCGCAACAGCCAGTTAGTTATCGGCAGCCATCTCGAGTCACGGTAGGGGGCCCGTCTCGATGAAGTTCGTTGCAGGTACCACCCAACCCGCAGGAAACCCCGCTCGCGCTTCCGAAGGTCCTATGACCGTCGGTCCTGATATCCGCGTGGCGGTGGTGGGCTATGGCTACTGGGGCTCCAAGCATATGCGAGTGCTCAGCAGCATGCCCGGTGTCCAGGTGACCATCGTCGAGCAGGATCCCGAGCGGATCGCTGAGGCGAGGAGGGCCTACCCAGCGGCGGAAGCGGCACACCATCTCGACGACGTCCTGGGACGGGTCGACGCGGTAGTCGTCGCGACCCCGCCGACCGCGCACGCCGAAGTCGCGTTGGAGGCGCTGCGCCGGGGGCGGCATGCGCTGGTAGAGAAGCCGCTGGCCACTACGGTTGAGGACGCGCAGGAGATGGTCAACGCGGCGGCGGCTAGCGGCGTGCACCTGATGGTGGGACATACGTTCGAGTACAACGCGGCCGTCTGGAAGCTTAAGGAGATCATCGATTCGGGTGAGCTCGGCAGAGTTCTCTACATCGACGCCGCTCGGCTGAGTCTGGGCAAATACCAGCGTGACTGCAACGTCATCTGGGACCTCGCGCCGCACGACATCTCGATCGCTTCGTTCCTGCTCGACGAGGTTCCCAGGACCACCTGGGTATGGGCCAAACGGCACGTGGGAAATCGTCACGCCGACGTGGCCTACCTACGCCTGGACTTCGAGAAGGCGGCCACCCATGCATTCGTGCACGTGAGCTGGCTGGACCCGTGCAAGGTTCGGCGGGTCACCGTCGTCGGGGAACGAAAAATGGCCGTTTACAACGACATGTCGGACAACGAGCGTATTCGGATCTACGATATCGGCGTTGACACGGCCGACCCCGACGAGCATAGCGAGTCGCATGCCATGCCCGTTTCTTATCGCACCGGAGACATCGTTTCTCCATTTATTCAATTCAACGAGCCGCTCTTGGTCCAGGACAGTCATTTCATTGAATGCATCCGTACCGGCGGCAAGCCGAACACGCCCGGGGAGCGCGGCCTGGACATCGTCCGGGTGCTGGCCGCCACCGACGTTGCCGAGGCCACTGGACGCCCCGCGTTCGTCTCCGGCAGCATCGATCCCTCCGGCGTCGATCACATGCGGGAGGTGGCGTCATGACCGGCGACAGCATCCCATCTCGGGTGCCCTTTCTCGACCTCCAGGGCGTCAACAACGGGTTGCGCGAGGAGTTCGACCTGGCATGGAAGGCCGTGCTGGATCACGGTCACTTCGTCGGCGGCCCTGAGGTCGAACGCTTCGAGCGCGACCTTGCTTCCTACTGCTGCGCCAAGGCGTGTATCGGTGTGGCCAACGGGACAGACGCACTGGAACTCATCCTCCGCGGTCTGGGAATCGGAGTCGGTGACGAGGTCATCGTCCCCACGAACACCTTTATCGCAACCGCCGAGGCGGTCTGCGCGATCGGTGCGCGGCCTCGGTTCGTCGATGTCTGCGCCGACACCCTGCTGATCGACCCCGCCGCCGTGGAAGCGGCGATCAACGGCTCGACTGCGGCGATCATCGCCGTGCACCTGTACGGCCAGATGGTGGACCCCGAACCGATCTCGGCGATCGCGGCCGCGCACGGGCTTGCTTTCATCGAGGACGCCGCGCAGGCCCATGGTGCCCGGCACCGGGGCGCCAGTGCGGGCAGTGTGGGTATCGCGGCCGGGTTCAGTTTCTATCCCGGTAAGAACCTCGGCGCGCTGGGCGATGGTGGCGCGGTGGTCACCAGCGATCTGGCGCTGGCCGAGAAGATCCGCAGCATGGCCAATCACGGGCGGTCCACCACTGATCGGTACCTGCACGATCTGTCCGGGCGCAACAGCAGGCTCGACACACTGCAAGCGGCGCTGCTGTCGGCCAAACTGCCGAGCCTGGACGCTGGCAATGCCCGGCGCACGTTGGCGATGGCGGCCTACCGGGAAATGCTGCCGCAGGGTTGCACGCCGGTGTCTGTGCAGCCTGGCGCCGAACCGGTGTATCACTTGGCGGTCATCCAGGTCGACGACCGCCGCAAGGTCGGTGCGGCGCTCAGCGCAGCCGGTATCGGGTGGGGTGTGCATTACCCGATACCGTGCCATCAGCAACCGGCCCTGGCCGCCCTCCACGAGGTGGCGCCGGATGCTCAGCAACTGCCGGTAGCCGAGCATGCGGCTGGCCGGATCCTGTCCCTTCCCATGTCCCCGACCCTGAGCGTTGAGCAGGTTGCGCGGGTCTGCGATGTGCTCGGAGGTGCGCTGTGACCAACGTTTCCAATGTCTTCCAGTACGGGGCCAGCGAGTCGAATGGACATTCGATGGGCTACGAAGAGCAACTGCAGAAGTCTCCGGTGACCGGTGAGGTGCCGCCACCGCGTTCTGGTGACCGGCTTGAGGTCCCACCCGAGGACGGCGGTGGTGGTCTGTTGACGACGCGCCTGGTGCTGCTGGCTTTGACGATCATCCTGCTCGGCACTGCTGCCGGGTTGGCTGGTGCGCTCGTGCTGCCCAAGACATACGGAGCGCGCGCGGAAGTCCTCTACTCCATCGGCCAAGACCAGGGGGGCGACCCGCTGAAGCAGGATCGTCAGCTGTCCACTCAACTGGTGTTGTTGAAGAGCCCTCGACTGCTCGGCGACATCGCGCGCAAACAAGGCCGACTGGTCAAGGATCTCGATCGGGAAGTCGATGTGCAGGTCGTTGAGAACAGCAACGTCATCCAGGTTCAGGCGAACGGTAACACCAAGCTGGCGGCGATGCAGACGCTGCAAGCCGTGATCGACGGGTATCTGGCGCTGGCCAGCCAGCCCACCGGCACGACCCGTTACCTCGAGACCCAGCTTGCGGACGCCCAAGCGAGCACCCAGGAGATCCAGACTCGTGTGACGCAACTCACTGCCGCGGTGTTGGCGGGAACCGCTACCCAGGCCGCCCTCAATGACGCAAGGGTGGAGCTCACCGCGTCTCAGGAGCAGGAGAAGGCTGTTCAGAACCAGATCAACCAGTCCAAGCTCCGGGGTGAAGGGGGGCCGCCTGTCCAGCTGTTGACGCCGCCTTACACGCTGCTTGACCCGGTTTTCCCGCAGCCGCTGATCGCGGCTGGCACCGGTGCCCTGGTCGGTTTGGTTGTGGCCAGTGCCGTGGTCGCGGTAGGTGCTCGGCGCCGGACGAGGTCCTGAGGTCCCGGTTGTGGCTGCCGCGACGGTGACAGCACTTGAGGACCCCGCACCTACCAGTACAGCTCGAAACTCGGCCACCGTTGCCTTCTGGACGCTGGTCAGCAGGGTCACCGGGCTGCTTCGCGTGGTGGTGATCGGGGCGGTGCTCGGGCCGACCTACTTCGCCAACGCCTTTCAGACCGGCTACGTCGTCCCGAACATGGTGTTCACGATGATCGCCGGGCCGGTACTGGCGATGGTGGTGGTACCCGGCTTGGTCCACGCCGCCGGAGCCGGCGGCGTGGAGCGGGCCCGGGAGGTGCTCAGCCGGGTCAATGGGTGGCTGATGGCGGTCTCCGCCGCAGTCGTCGCGCTGCTGATGATCCTGTCACCGGTGGTGGCTTGGACGTTGACCTTCGGCATCCCCGATGCCGGTGCACAGACCCGGGGATTGTGGATCACCACCTTGCTGGTCCTGCTCGTCGCACCACAGGTTCCGCTCTACGTCCTGCTGCATCTCGGTATGGCCGCTCAGCAGGCTCGTGGCCGCTTTGCGCTGGCGGCGGGCGCGCAGGTGGTGGAGAACGGCATCCTGATCCTGACCGTGGTCCTGGCCGGCTGGTACTACGGCACCGGGCTGGACGTCGGGCAGGTGCCGATCGAGCTGGTGATCGTGCTCGGGCTGGGCAGCACCGTGGCCGTCGCGCTGCACGCGGCCCTGCAGGTGTTCGGCACTGCCCGGGTGGGCTTGCTGGCCCGGCCCTCGATGGGTTGGCGGCAGGACCCGGACGCCCGCGCGATCACCCGCAGGTTGCTGCGCTCGATCGGTGTGGCGGCCTGGCCGACCGCAGCGATGTTCGTGCTGCTCGCGCTGGCCGGCACGGTACCTGGTGGCACCTTCGTCGTGCAGCTGTCCTATTCCGTGTTCTTCGCGCTGTCCTACATCAGTGCCAGGGCCGTGTCGATGGCGGCGCTGCCCGGGCTGGCGCACGCCGCGCATCATGAGGACGGTGCCACGTTCGGGTCGGCGTGGCGGCAGGGTCTGTCCTATGCCGTTATCGCCAGCCTGCCGCTGCTGGTGCTGCTCATGGCGCTCGCCGTCCCGATCGCGAACCTCCTGGCCAACGGCGAGCTGCGGCACGCGGATCTGATCGGACCACTCGCCGCCTGCCTGGTGCTGGTCGCGGTGGCTCAGTTGGTTGGTGGGGTGCACGACATCGCTCGGCGAGCGCTGTTCGCTCGGCTCGACGACCGCATCCCACGCCGGGCCAGCGAGCTGGCCTTCGGAGTAATACTCGTGGCCGCCGCCGTGGCGTTGCTGTTGCCGGCCGACTCGTCCCGGCTGATCTGGCTGGTGGCGGCCATCCTGGCTGGTGAACTCGCCGCCGCCGGGACGGTGTTGACCAGGCTGCGTCAAGCGATCCGGCCCGAGCGGTTCCTCGAAACCCGAGGCTTGGCCGCCGCGCTGGCAGCCACCATCGCGATCGTTCCAGTGGCCGTCGCCATGTGGTGGATCCACCAGCTTGGTTCCGGCACTCGGCTCGCCGACCTCACCCTGCTGTCTCTGGGCGGTGTCGTGACGCTCGGGGTCTACGTCCTGGTGCTCCGTGTCGCAGTGCGACGGATAGGTGGTGGGACATGACCCAAACCCTCCCGCCGGGTTTTGGCTCTCCTCCCGCTGCTGGTGGGTCCGGCTCGCTTCCTTCCGGTGGTGGTCCGCCGACCCCGGTCATCAGCCGTTGGCTGGGTCTGGGAGCCGCCGGCTGCGCCATAGCCGGTGGGATCCTCGCGGTGGCGGTCGGCCCGCTGATGGTGCTGAGTGCTATCGGGGTGCTGGTCCTGGTCGGGCTGTTCGTAGCGGCGGCCTACCGACCGGTCTTCGCCACCTACGCCTACCTCGGCACCCTGCCCATCATCGCCGGCATCGACCGCGGGCACCTTATCCCGCTGGTGCGTCCCAACGAAGCGCTGCTGGTGGTGCTGCTGCTCGGAGCGCTGGTCGGCGGTTATCTCCGATGGTCCCGGGGCGAACGGGTTCCGCTGCAGCTCAACCAGCTCGATATTCCGCTCGGTGTCTTCATGCTGGCCTCGACGGCCTGGCCGCTGCTGTCGCTGATGATGCGTGGGCAGACGCCCGTGGTCTCCGATCTGGCAGCTGTGCTGCCGATCTGCAAGCTCGTTGCCATCTATCTACTGGTCCGTTTCAGCGTCACCACCGAGGCCCAACTGGTGCGGTGCTTCCGGCTGATCATCTGGCCGGGTGCGGTGGTCGCGGTGATCGCGATCCTGCAGACCCTGCATTTCGGCCCGGTCGTCTCGATGCTGCAGGCAGTCTGGACACCGGACAGCAACGCGTTGGCGCTCGCTGAGCGGGGCACGACCACGCTTGCCTCGCCGATCGCCACCGGCGACTACGTCATCATCTGCCTGACCTTGATCGTTTGCTGCGGGATCAGGGGGTTGCTGGATCGCCGGGAGCGGCTGGGGTTGGGGCTCGTCCTCGGTGCTGGAGTGCTCGCCACCGGCCAGTTCTCCACCTGGATCTCCGCGATCGTGGCGGCCGCGCTCATCCTGTGGCGCTTCTCCACGGTGCGTCGCGGCTCGCTGCGGTTCCTGTGGCTGGTTCCGGTCGCGCTCGCGATCGGTGCACCCGCGTTGATCGGCCGGTTGCAGGGTTTCGGCGAGTTCGGCGTGCCCCGCAGCTGGCTCGGTCGCTGGAACAACCTGTCCGACTTCTATCTACCGAGGTTCGACGTCACCAACGTCCTACTGGGGGTCTCACCCGACTCGGTCCTGGAGGCACCTGAGAGATGGCGAGATGTCATCTACCTGGAAAGCGGCTACCTGGAGCTGCTCTGGGTCGGTGGGATCCCGCTGTTGGCGGCATTCATCTGGCTCTCGGTCGTGGTGCTGCGCCGGACGCGTGAGCTCATGACGCAACCGGGTGCCGTCGGTGCGGCGGCGTCAGCGCTATGGGTGTGCTGGTGGTTCGTGCTCATCCTCACCGTCCTTGATCCACATCTGACACTGCGTGGTACCGGAGACCTGCTTTTCATGCTGTTGGGAATCACCATGGGGAGGCTCAGTGTCCAACGGCGTTGAACAGGCACGCTTGCCTGCTCGATGGGAACCCATCGCTCGGCGTGCCGTCGATCTCGCAGTGGTGGTGGTCGCCTTGCTGGTGCTCGCGATCCCGATGCTGTGCGTCGCGACGGCCGTCAAGTGGGGGAGCCCGGGTCCGGCGTTGTATCGCCAGCAGCGGATAGGCCGGGGTGGCCGGCCGTTCACGATGTACAAGTTCCGCACCATGCGGGTGGGTGGTTCCGATGCGCAGCATCGCGATCTCATTGCTCGCGAGCTGCGAGGTGAGAACACCTCGGTCGACGGCAGCTGGAAGATCGATCGTGACCCGCGGGTGACCCGGGTCGGCTCCTTCCTGCGGCGCACCAGCATGGACGAGCTTCCTCAACTGCTCAACGTGCTGTGGGGCCAGATGTCTCTGGTGGGGCCCCGGCCCTGTCTGGACTGGGAGGCGGAGATGTTTCCGGACCGTTTCTCCTCGCGTTTTGATGTTCCACCCGGACTCACCGGGCTGTGGCAGGTCAGTGGGCGCAGCACGATGGGCACGCTGGAGATGCTCGAGCTCGATCTCGCTTATGTGCGCGATTGGAGTTTCTGGAGGGATCTGTGGATCTTGCTGCGCACCGTCCCGACGTTGCTTCGGGGGCAGGGCGCGCGCTGAGGAAACAGGAGGAAATAGAGCGTCTTCCGGCAGCTGGGGGGAGGAGCGGCCTTGGAGGAAAGTGTTACGACGAGATTCGCGGTCCCTCGATTATCGCGTCGGGCTCGCACCGCTCTGCTCACGGTGCACGTCGCGGTGTCGGTGGGGTGGCTCGGGCTTACTGGAGCGCTGGTGGCGCTGGAGGGGGTCGGCCTGGGCACCAGTGATCCGAGTGAGCGGGCCGGGATAGCCCTCGCGCTAACCGTTATCGTCTGGGTGCTGATGCCCGTGGTGTTCGCTGCACTGGCCAGTGGGCTGGTCCTGGGACTGTCCACCCCGTGGGGTCTGGCCCGGTACTGGTGGGTGCTCATCAAGTGCGGCATCGCCGCTGCGCTGACCGTCACCGGACTGGTGTTGATGCTGCCTCGGCTGCATCAGGTCGTGGGTGGCGAGGCTGAGCCGGTCCGGATGGAGATGCTGATCGGGAGATCGCTCGCGCTCACGCTGTTGCTGGTGGCGACGGGTCTCTCGGTGGTCAAGCCGTGGGGCAAGACGCCGCACGGTCGGGCGGTGTCGACCAGTCGGATACCGAAGCAGAGGAAGGCAGAGGAAGTAAGGGGTCAGCAGAAGTAGCGGTACAGCAGCGCACCGGCTTTCCGGCTCACCTCGTCGGGCACCGAGTCCTCGGTGAGCAGGGCAGTGAGCTGACCGAGCATCGGGCCGGCCTCGGGACTGCTGCGCGCGTGCTCGCCACCGGCGCGCAGGGTCACAATCTGCCGTTGCTCTGTGGCCCACTTGCCCTTGTACGCGATCAGACCTGGTTGATCGAGGTCGGACAGGCCCCAGTCGAGCAGCCGGGCTCCCCGCTGCACACCCCAGCGCAGCCCCGCCCAGAAGATCGCGTCGTTGGGGCGAAGGGCCAGGTGCTCATGCAGTGACGCCCCGAACTTGTAGTACAGCGTGTCGCTCCAGGCGAGGAAGACCGAACCGGCGAGCAACTGGTCACCCGCGTAGGCGAGCATCGTCACGATCGCGTTGTCGGGGGCGAAGGCGTCCCAGATGTGCTCGAACAGTTCGACGGGCTGGGCCAGCAGCCGGTACTTGCGTTTGCGCAGCACGACGTGCAGCTCGTGGAACCGGCGCACGGCGTCCCGATCGGTACGGGCTTCGACCCGGACTCCTTCACGCTCGGAGATCCCGATGTTTCGCCGGGCGTGCTGGGACAGCCGCTGCCGGAGTTCTTCGATAGCGGTGGTCAGCGGTGTACCGTGCCAGGCCGCCGCAGCGACCTGGTTGAAGCGGACGTCACCGACGGGTACCGCGGTGTCCCAGCACCGCAGTGTGAGCGGAGCGGTGTCGGTGATGACGCCCTCGACGAGTGCCTTCCAGTCGACCTGGTCATCGGTGAGCGGTTCTGCCCGGTCGGAGAACGGCAGGCTGGACAACCGGTCGCCGCGAAGGTCGCTGATCGGTACCCAGGCCAGCCCGGCGCGCGGTGAGCCGTCCCAGTCGAGCCGGACCGTGGCAGCCGGGGTGAACCCGTAGGTGGCACACACCGCGCGCAGCCACGGGGGCGAGGTGAACACGCTGCCCTGCGGCCCCAACGCGAGCTGGCGCCAGCGCGGATCGCTGCGAGGATCAACGAGCACGGTCTCCGGTTGCGGCGCGTTCACGCCCGCGACCGTACCGCCCCTCTCGGCGTGTCGCGCTCCGGTGCTTGCCGTGTCGCGTTGTCGAGCTCACCCACATGCTGGGGTAGGGTGAATGTGACCGAGCGGGTTCGATTCGTCGCTGTGGGTGCTTAAAGCAGTGAGTGTTCGAGGTGGAACGGGAGTAACGCACAATGACCACGCTGTTTGTCGCTACGACAGGTGGGCACCTCACCCAGCTCGACAGCCTGGCCAGCCGGATCCCGCCCAACGGGGGTGCGGTGTGGGTGACCCATGCGAATGAGCAGAGCCGGTCGATGCTGGCGGATCGGGACGTGGAGTTCGTGCCCTATGTCGGGGTGCGCAACGTGCCCGATGTGCTCCGGTGCATCCCCCGTGCGCGCCGGTTGATGAGGCGTCGGAAGGTGACCAGAGCGGTCTCGACGGGGTCGGGGATCGCGCTGGGGTATCTGCCCTATCTGGCTGCCCGCGGGGTGGAGTGCCACTACATCGAGAGCGCGACGCGGGTGAGCGGGCCGTCGCTGACCGGACGGGTTCTGCGGTGGATACCCGGCGTGCGTACCTACACCCAGTACCAGAGCTGGGCCGACCAGCGGTGGGGCTACGCCGGCAGCGTGTTCGACGGTTACGAATCCGCGGCCGTGGCTCGCGAGCCCGATGCGCTGATCCGGGTGGTGGTGACGGTGGGGGCGGCGACCCAGTATCCGTTCCGCCGGTTGTTCGAGCACCTGGTCCCGTTGCTGGCACCCGAGGGTGAACTGGCCCGGGTGAGCGGCCTCCCGGTGGAGGTGCTGTGGCAGAGCGCCGACACCCCGGTGGATGACCTGCCCATTCAGGCCACGCCGGCGCTTGCGGCGGCCGAGTTGGCCGCAGCGCTGCGCAAGGCGGACATCGTGATCAGCCATGCCGGCACCGGTTCGGCGCTGGCTGCACTCAACGCCGGGCGCTACCCGATCCTGGCCATCCGCGACCCGGCCCGGGGCGAGCAGGTCGATGACCACCAGCACCAGCTGGCAACCGAACTCGCGCGGCGCGGCCTGGCGATGCACCGCGACGCGCAGGCCATCACCGTCGATGACATGGTCGAGGCCCTGGGCATCTCGATACGACGCACCGCATCGCCTCCACCGTTCGAGCTGCGCCAC